>CAVTIS010000009.1:0-149156 GCA_963734845.1 uncultured delta proteobacterium
CCGTTGATATCCACGGTCTCCGCCATGGCACAACGCCTTGCTCAAGCAGGTTGATGATCTTCTCGGTGACAATCGCGTACACGTCCATTTGCTTCGCTCCTTTTGTGCGCTCGCTTCCCGAAGGGCAGAGCGCAGTTTGGCTCGTTAAAACCCGAACCTTCTTCCCCCCTCGCGCTCTTCAACCCGGACTGAGAGTGCGAGGATGGAAAGGACTGCGATGCGGAGCGCAGCAGAGCGACCAATGAGCGCGGCGGAGCAATTCAAGAGCGCCGTGACAAGCGAGGCGGTCCCGATTAAGGGATGGCGCGGCGGTCTTGAGCGGAGCAGCAAGATACCGTCTTCTTCGAGAACAGGCGACAGACGAAGGTGCCCGATTTCGTGAAAAATCTGATAGTTAAGTCAAGGGAAGAGCATGATCAACGACTGGATCTACAACAATCCGACGTGGCTCTGGGGAACCATCCTGGTTGCGCTCTTCACAATAGTCTCATGCGCCGGGCTGTTCATCGTTCATCGGTTGGTGCACGTGAACGTGCGTCGGGCTCACAACGATCTCGCCGGCTTCACAATCGCCGTCATCGGTGTGCTTTACGCGGTTCTGCTGGCATTCATCGCTATCGCTACCTGGGAATCTTTCAGTAGAGCGTCCGACATCGTCGAAAGCGAATCGGACTTTGCCGGCGGAATTTATCTTGACACCCAAGGCTTACCGCAGGCTAAGGGCCAACCGATCCGCGATGCAGTGGCGCGCTACGTCAGTGTTGTCATCAACGACGAATGGCCGAGCCAACGCGCCGGCAGGACACCCGACCAGGGATGGAAACCGCTGCGGGAACTGAATACTGCGATCGCGACGATCCAACCCCAAAACCTTGGTGAAGCGGTAATCCAGGCCGAGTTACTGAAGGTGTGGAACGAGCTCTACCAGACGCGCAGCAGCCGCCTCTCCGCTGTTCAAGGGCATATTCCCAGCGTCGTCTGGTGGATCATATTCTTCGGTGCGGTGATCACTACCGGCTACACGTATTTTTTCGGATACCAACACTTCGGCATGCATATGGCAATGACCGCGACTCTCGCGGCCACACTCGCGCTGGTCGTGGTCCTAATAGTCGCGCTTGACTGGCCGTTCCGCGGCGAGATCAGCGTCACTCCTGCCCCTTTTATCATGACGCAACAATCATGGTCCGAGATTCCTCTCGACAAGAGGTAAGGCTGGAGCAGGTCTTTGTCTGATCCTGTGCTCGCTGCTCGCGTTTGATGAAAGTTTGGTCGCCCCAGATGCCCAAGTCGACTTCTCAACTCTGGCCGTACTGGTTTCGAGGGGCAGATCATGAGCATCATCGGCTTTTCAAATTCCGGAACTGATGTTCGAGGGCGGCCGATGCAGAGAGAGAATGGAAGCGAGTTCCCCGAGCTTTCGCTGATGGAGGGCGGGCCAGGCGACGCATTGATGAAGAAGCTCAGGCTGATTCGGCCTGAATTCGGCGCGGCTTCAGGGAGAACCGCTATCATCCTGGCAGCGTTAACGTGGCTTCCATTGCTGGTGTTCTCACTTATCGAGGGCTTGGCCATGGGCGGCGCCAGAATTCCATTTTTTTATGATATTGCCGCACATGCGCGCTTTTTGGTTGCGGTACCGATACTTATATTGGCCGAAATCCCGATCGGGGTACGTCTGAGGGTGGTCGCTAAGCATTTCCTCGACGCCGGACTCGTGCGCGAGGAGGAGCGGAAGCGCTTCGCGAGCTGCGTCGTTGATACTGTGCGGTTCCACGATTGGCGTCCCGCGGAGTTGACACTGCTCGCTTTGGCCTACATCACAACCTACACCGCGATCTCGAAGACCTCTTTGCAAAGCGGCAGCACCTGGTTCGAACCTTCTTCGACTGCAGGCCTTTCGCCGGTGGGTTACTATTACGCGCTTGTCGCCCTGCCCATTTTTCAATTCCTGATGTATCGCTGGGGATACAGGATGGTCGTGTGGACGAGATTTCTATGGCAGGTCGCGAAACTCGACCTTTTCCTTACACCGACCCATCCTGATGGCGCTGGTGGCCTGGGCTTCCTGGGAAAGGGCTCGATTCCTTTCGGCGTCATCCTGTTCGCCTTGAGCTCGGTGGTCTCGGCGGCGATCGCGAGCAGGATTCTTTTCAGTGGCGCCACACTGGAAGAGTTCGAGTTAATTTACGCAACGCTGATCCTGCTGGTACTGATAGTTTTCGCCGGGCCTTTGATAGTGTTTGCTCCCAAGCTGTTCCGTGTCAAACAGGACGGTTTACGTAAGTATGGAACGCTCGCCAGCCGGTATACACAACTGTTCGACAGCAAATGGGTGAATGGCGTCAATGCCTCTGAAGAACCTCTGTTGGGTACGGCAGATATACAGTCACTTGCCGATCTCGGGAATAGTTACGAACTGATCCGCAAGATGCGCGTCGTTCCCATCGCATTGAGCGACTTCATCGCCATGGCGCTCCCCGGAGTTATCCCGATACTTCCTTTGGCTGCAACCGTTATGCCGGTAGGCGATATACTAAAAGGTATTCTCCGTCTTTTAGGATGAAAGCGCTCTTGAATTCCGGCGCAGGATTCAACGCAACGTAGTCGCCAGGCGGCTTGCGCTTAAATCGCTTTTGAGTCGGCCGCTGCGGACCGCCTTGACAAAGGTCTTATAGTCGCGCTCGACTTGATCGGCATAACCAACGGCGTAGTCTCCGATCGCTTCGTCAAAATGATCGATGCTGCCCAGATAGCCCGCGATCATCGCTGCGTCACCTGCCTTGTCGTGCGCCCGGGCCAGCGCCAGTCCGCAGAGTATGGCGTATACCCGCATCACCCGCGGAGTCTGCGACTCGACATCGGGTGCAACCTTCATGTCGCGGAGTTGGCGGACGTAGAAATCGCGGCCGCGAGGTCCTCGGGACCAGCCCAGGAAGATGTCGCTCGCGGATTGCATCAGACGTTGTCCGACTACGATGCGTTGGCCGTTGTGTGCTACGCGTGAATGCCCGGTGTAGCGCTCAAGCACTGAAGGGCGCGCCTCCTTGACTTGGAGAAAAAGGGGATCGTCGGGGGCGGCAAGAAGAAGCGCGACGTAGCAGCGCGTCCCTACGCTGCCAACGCCCACTACCTTCAGCGCATAGTCGACCACTTTGAACCGGTCAAACAGGATACGACGCTCCTCGGCGAGGGTCTCGCGATACCGCTTGAAGAAGGCCGCGATGACGTGTTCGTTCACTTCCGATTTATCGACGTGGTAGAGCAGCGGAGGCTGGTTGACGATTCGCGGCAGACCCCTGACTGGCACGGTGAGCTTCTGGGAAACGTGTTCGTGGGTTTGCTTGCGCGCTTCGGTAATCCGCTGCTTGGCGCGGCCGAGCACTTCGGCGTCCTTGCCGACCATCGCAAGCACGTCATCGAGAGTAATCCTGGAATACCAAGCTTCGAGGACGCCCGCCCCGGCACGCTTGCTCATCGATTCCCGATATGAGGCGACTGCTTGGACAGCCATATCTCTTGCCTGATTAGACCGGAATCCGCGCCAACGCGCCGCGATGACAAAGCTTGCGGCGAGCCGCTTTATGTCCCATTCAAAGGGAGCGGGCAAGGTCTCGTCGAAATCATTGATATCGAAAACGAGGTTTCGTTCGGGCGTGGCGAAGCCGCCGAAATTCATCAGATGACAGTCGCCGCAGGCATGAACAGTTATCCCGCTCACCGGCGTACCTGCGAGATCGTGCGCTTGTATCAGGGCTGTGCCTCGAAAATACGCGAACGGAGACTGGAGCATCCGCCCATGGCGAATGGGGATCAGATTCTCGAGTCGGCCTTCGTTTGAGGCTTTGATCAGCGCGACGATGTCGCGTTTTTTGCCCTGCCCGAGAATCACTTTGCCATGCGATGACCGCGGACACTTTTCCCGAAGCGACTTGCCCGCTTGATGCCGCTGCTCTTTGGTGAGAATTTCTATTTTCGCCATACTTCGTATGAATCTCCAGCCGACCTCTCCTTCAACTGGAACATCCGACAGGTGCGCCGAAGCGCTTAGTTGATATCCTCTTCACGACGGGCTCACCAGCGTCTTGACACCTGGCGAGAGTCTTCATTAGCCGTCGTCCACTGAATTTGCGCTGCATCTCCCCAGATCAGTCTTTGTCGGCATCGCTTGTCAGTAAACGCTCGGCACGCGTGTGACTGTACGCTCGGGTTCTCTGTAACCTTTCGGCTTCTGTCGCTTCGGCAGCTTCACTTGTTTTCGCGGAACTTCCTTATAGGGGATCAGACTGAGAAAATGCGAAATGCAATTGAGCCGCGCCCGACGCTTGTCATCTGCGTCGACGACGAACCACGGAGCCGTCTTTGTATCAGTTACTGCCATCATCTCGTCTCGGGCCCGTGAGTAATCGTACCAGCGGCGATGCGACTCAAGGTCCATGGGACTGAGTTTCCAAGTTTTGCGCCCGTCGTTCATCCGCGCTAAGAACCGCCGCGTTTGCTCTTCTTGGCTGACCTCAAACCAGTATTTGATCAAGACTATTCCCGAATGAACGAACGCCTCCTCAACCGGTGGACAGTTTTTCAGGAAGTACGTCGCCTGGTCTTCGGTACAGAAACCCATTACACGCTCGACCAATGTGCGGTTGTACCAGCTCCGGTCGAAGATCACGACTTCCCCCGCAGCCGGAAGGTGCGCTATGTAGCGCTGGATATACATCTGAGATTTTTCGCGCTCGGTTGGAGCCGGCAGCGCCACGACTCTGAACACGCGAGGACTGACCCGCTCCGTGATCCGTTTGATCACGCCCCCTTTCCCGGCGGCGTCGCGGCCTTCGAACAATATGACGATTTTCGCGCCTGTCCGCTTAGCCCACTCCTGAAGCTTCACCAATTCGACGTGAAGCTTCTTCAATTCTTCTTCAAACTCTGATCGCTTGAGCCGCGCGTGCTTTGCAGATAAACGCGCGTTTTTCTCAGCTTTCTGCTTTGGCATTCTCGAGTGCTCCCATCGGGCTAGAGTGTTGGACATCCCCAATGTCTGTGCTCAAACATTTTATTTCTGAGATTGCAATACCGCAGTTGGCGTGCGCCCCAATGCCCTCCAGATCATAGGTAGCGTCTGTGGTTGTTTTTCTCCGCAGGGGGCGGAATCAGTTTCTCTGTTCTTAGCTGTGCGAACTCGATCGGCGTCGGCGCGCACGGTTCCCCCCTATCGAGACGTAATCATCCGCCGTCACTTCGTCCGCGCTCATTGATCTTTGGTTTGCTGTTTTCTCAGTAACGCGGTCTGAAGCAGCACTTGTCCGCTGTCAACGATCCGGCTCACTCAGTCCCCAAAGAGATTTCCTTTGATGAGCTTTGGTATGACCGGCGTAATCGAGAACTGTAGGTTCCATTTTTGTCCGAATACATCGGGATGGACCGGCATGTATTGTCCTTGGATTTGAAACTTCACAGGGAGCGGACCGAGTTTGACTACCTTGCTGACATTCAGGCCGATCGGAAACGTAAGCTCGTTGCTGCTCTTATTGGCGTACCAATTCACCAGCATATTGGGCGAGGTCCCGATGCCCCATCCGTCGCCCGGCAGATAGACGAAGAAGTATTGAACGTTCATCTGGCTGATAGTCTGCGAACCTGGGCCGCCGACTGAAAACCACTGCTGCGGAAATACGCCCGCCAGCCATTTACCACCGAGATAACCGAACACGCCGGCAGGCCCTATCTGCCACTTATTCTGACCGAGCTGAGAGTTGCTCGCTGTGGGGAAAATGAAACTGGGACCTGCACCCAGCAGCCATGGACCAGCCAGCTTCGGACTGGGCGAGATCAATGTCGCCAGGATTGTGTCGCCGAAGCCGGTGACGCGATGGAGATTACCGCTCTGATTCACGTATGGCGTCGAGTTCATCGTCTGGAATACTGGCCGCGTGATTAGATTCCAATCGTCGGTCAACGCGAGCGGAAGCACGGGCTGGAACTGCAGATTGACCACATTGCGGTCCGGCCTGTTCAGCCAGTAAGTGTTTTCCTGAAGCTGCAGCGCCCAGATGCTTGAGATCGGGTTCGAAAGTTCCTTGTTGACCTCGTCGAGCGATTTGCTATCGGCCGTCTGCGCAGATGCCGGAGGAGCGGCCGTCAAAGCCAGGATCCCGAGGCAAGCAAGTAACCGTTTCCATCTAGCTTTGATCCTCACCATCCTTTCCTCGCAACTTTTCGTCCGTTGCTGCGCCCGCCGTTGCAAGGCGAGCGCAGCCCTCTCACCAATCATTCCGCCGCGCCAACGGCGGCGTCGGCTTCTTTCATCTTTGCTTCGTCCTCCGTACTCAAGTGCTCCGGCGTTAGGTCAATCACAACCTTCTTGATCTCTCCGGTGAACTTGAACGGGACGTGGTAATCCTCGGTGACGGGTGTGCCGGTATCCTCGCCGCAATCCAGCGTCTCGTCGAGCGAGAGGCGGAACGGCAGTGTACGTTCGATGCGGCCCGTGGCGACGGTCTTGCCGTCCACTTGGATCGTGCCGACACCGCCTTTGCCGAGACCTGGGCCGTCATATTTGAAGTCGTAAACGATGGTGTGCGCGCCCGGCGCGAGCTTGTCCTTACCGGTGACATAGTAGCGGGCCACACCCGCGAGGTTGTAGCAGAAAACCGGCTTGCCTTTGAGCAGGTAAAGCCCCCACCCGGAGAAACGTCCACCATGCGTTAGCAACATGCCTTCCGCGCCGCCCTTGGGGATGTTCACCTGGGCTTTGATCTGCCAGGACTTGTTCTTCGTGTCCGGCGCTGCGCCCTCGGGGATGCGCACCATGCCGGGGTAGTAGGTGAACTCGCCCCGCCCGCGGGTCAGGCTGGGCCGGATATTCACGTCGAAGCGGTTAATCCTGCTGTTCTCGATCGGAAGCACATTGTATTTCTCGGCTTGCTTCCAGAAGAGGTCCTGCAGCTCCTTGAGCTTGGCGGGGTCTTTGGCCGCGAGGTTGTTCGCTTCGGAGAAGTCTTCGCTGACGTTGTACAGTTCCCACTTGTAGTCGAGGACGGGAGGCAATCGACCCTGCGCCTCGGCGGTCGTGTCCCACGGAGCAACCCCCGGTGTCGTCGCGGCTACCCAGCCGTCGTGGTAGATGCCCCGGTTACCAAACATCTCGAAATACTGCGTCGTGTGCCTCGATGGCGCCTTCGCATCATCGAACGTATAAACCAGACTCGTGCCTTCGATGGGCTTCTGCTCCACACCGTTGATGCTCGTCGGCGCGGGCACACCGACGGCTTCGAGCAGCGTCGGCATGATGTCGATCACCGAGCTGAACTGCGTGCGGAGACCGCCCTTGTCCTTGATGCGCAAGGGCCACGAGATGACCATGCCGTTGCGCGTGCCGCCGAAGTGCGAGGCAATCTGCTTCGTCCACTGGAACGGCGTATCCATCGCGTGCGCCCACCCGACCGGGTAGTGATTGAAGGTGTTCGGCCCGCCTAGTTCGTCCATGCGCCGCTTGACTTCTTTGAAATCCTCGGGGATGGCGTTGAACACGGTCATCTCGTTCAGCAGACCCTGCATACCCCCTTCTCCGCTCGCGCCGTTGTCCCCCTGGATATAGATCACCAGCGTATTGTCCAGTTCGCCCTGCGCTTCAATGGTATCGAGGATGCGGCCCATCTGGTTGTCGGCGTACGAAAGCGCCGCGGCATAGACTTCCATCATGTGGGCAAACACTTTCTTCTGGTCCGCGTTCAAACTGTCCCACGCGGGAATGCTGGCGGGGCGCTCCGTCAACTTCGTATTCGCCGGGATGATGCCCAGCCGTTTCTGCCTCGCCAAGGTCTCCTCCCGCACCTTGTCCCATCCTTGGTCAAACTTTCCCTTGAACTTCGCGATCCATTCTTTCGGTGCGTGATGCGGCGCGTGGGCCGTGCCCGTCGCGTAGTAGGCGAGGAACGGCTTGCCCGGCGCGGTCGCGTGCTGCATCCGGATCCAGTCAATACAATGGTCGGCCATGTCCTTGTCGAAGAAGTAATTCTTCGCGTCATGCGGCGGTTCGATGGGTTTCGTGCCTTCGAAGAGCGCCGGATTCCACTGGCTCGTATCGCCGCCGATGAAGCCGTAGAAGTATTCAAAGCCCAGCCCGGTCGGCCACAGGTCGAACGGCCCGGCCTGGCTGGTCATCCAGTCGGGGACGTTGTGGTTCTTCCCATACCAGGACGTGTTGTAGCCGTTCTGCTTCAGAATCTCGGCGAACGTTCCGTTGCTCTTCGACATCAGCGAATTGTAACCGGGGAAGCCCGTGGCCAGTTCCATGATGACGCCGGTGTTGGCGCTGTGATGATTGCGTCCGCTGAGGAGTGCCGCGCGCGTGGGCGAGCAAAGTGCCGTGGTGTGAAACGAATTGTAGCGCAGGCCTTCCTTCGCCAGCCGATCCATGGTCGGCGTAGAAATCGGTCCGCCGAATGTGGACGACGCCCCGAAGCCCACATCATCGGTGAGGATGACGAGAATGTTCGGCGCGCCTTTCGGTGCTTCGACAGCCTTGGGGAAATCCGGCGTAGACTCCTTGGTCGTGCGGCCAATCTTGCCGCCGAAGGGTTGTTCGGGTCGGGGCAGGACTTCTTGCGCTGTTGCCTGCAGAGCGATGGCCATGCCCAGCGCAAGGCTGAGGGCGGCGATGATGAGATTGTATCTGTTTTTGGCTTTCATAGTGTGTTCTTTGAGTTGTTGATTGGTTCGTTCATTTCACCTTCTCGACATTAGGCGGCATCCAGGTCCCGTCGAGGATGGCTGGCTCCGCCCAGTAGGCACGGATGTAGAGCGAGAACGTGCCGTTCGGCGCGGGCACCCAATTGGTTTCCTTGTCCTTGCCGGGAGACTTCGCGCCGAAATACAATGTGAGCGAACCGTCCGGATTGTATTTCAGAAAGGACTTGCTCTTCGTGCCGAGCGAGTAGCGGTTCAGCGCGTTCGGAGTGAAGAGGTGATGTTCGTTGTAGAGGGTCATGGACCAAAAGCCCTTCACCGGCGGTTCCTGACCTTTCGCGAAGGTGACGGTGTAATTGTTCTTGCCGTGGAGTTGCTGCCCCTTACTGTCGAAGTCGCGATAGATGTATTTGGTCTCGTTAGGTTTGTTGTCGAACATGTTGGACTTCGCGGTGCCAGTCCGGTTGAGATAGTCAGTGCCCCACTCGGCGTTGTTCACTGGTGAATTCCAGCCATTGCCGGCGGAACGACCGTTGTATTTCCACTGGAAGAGCGGGGCGATGATTTCCTTGTCGGCAGTGACGAAGGACTCGACGAGCGCCTGCTTGGTCGCCGGGTCTTTGGCCGCGGCCTCGAACACCGAATTGATCCAGCCGTAGAGGGCTTCCTCGCCGGGTAGCGGCGGCACGAGTTTCATCACGCCGGGAAGCTGGTCATAGAACTTCTCAGGTACGACCCACTTGGTTTCGCCCTTGGCGCCCGCAGGCACCGGAAAATGCGGCACCTTGCTCCAGTCGGTGGTCTTCATCCTCCCGTCAAACTGGCTGACCGGATAAAAGATGACTTGACCCAGCACCGACTGAACCGTCTTGGTGTCCTCGGCGGTGTCGTCCTTGAAAATGCGCGGGGCGGCGAACGCCAGCTCGGTGGAAGAACGCACGACGGCATTGATCCCCGCCGGAACCTCGCCCTTCCAGTTCGGCCCGACCATCAGGTAGAAGCCGGGTTTGGTGCCGTAGGGCTTGCCGAGCTCAGCGAATTCGTCCGTGCGTGCGTCATACAGCGCATACACCCAGAAGCGGTCGCCAAAATCCGGCACTTGAAAGACGACCGGTTCCTTGTCCAGGGCGAAGTATCCCGCACCATAAACGACGTCCTGGTTAGGACAGGCTACGAAGGTCTGCTCCGGCTTCATGTAATCGTTCAGCATCGCAATTTAGCCAATCGGGGCCATAGGGAGGACGCCGCCGTTCCAGCCCGGCACGTTGCCGTTCTTGCTGGTCACATAGGCGAAGGCTGCGCGTCGGTTGTGTGAGTTGACCAACGGCCAGCCCCAGATATAGGCCATCCGCCCGACCGCCTGAACATATTCCTTCGTCATGAGGGTGCCGGGCACCGGGCCAGGAACTTCGGCAGCGGTTTTTGGTAGCGGCACTTGCTGCGGCTGTGCGGTTGTTGCGAAAGCCAGCGCGCAAACGAGCGCGGCGGCGATGAGATTCTTTCCGTTTGCGATTTTGACGGCTGTGTCCTCTTGAATTAGGATTCGATCGATCGGAGCCGCCCCGGTTGTGACGCGTGCGGCACGATGGTTTGATTTAGCGTTCTGCCCTTGGCGTCAGTTGTTGCTATGGACAGGGTTCTGCATCTGCCTAGGCGTCTTGTCGATCGTCTTCTTCATGCTAAGAATGTCGGCGCCTTGTGCAGGTGATGCCGAGGAGGGCTGGTCGAGCCAATAGGAACAGCGCAAACGGGCCACGCGGCGCCTTAGGGCTTCAAATCCCATTCTTTGAGTTGTTTCGCAGCCGTGCCGAACTGGCCTAGTTGGTAAACGGCCGCGTCCGCGGGCGAGAAGGTGAACGGCTGAAACGGTTCGGCGAGCATTTTGTCGAGGTATTCCCGCGAGGCGACGCCGGTGGTGACGTGGGGATTGAAATGCTCGCCGGAAGCCTTCGGAACGAACGTCGAAACGTATTCGATCAAGAGCGGGTCAATGACCGGATCATCGGGCGTGGTGACGAACGCGGCCGAGGTGCCGGTTTCCACCGTGAAAGGGGTCACGGCGGCAATCACATCCTGCTGCAGCTTGAGCAATTCAGGGGTCGGCCTTGCAACGATTCCCGCCAAGCCAACGGTTTTGCTTGGGATGTAGTAGTATTTGAATGCTTCCAACTTCATGCCGGTCACATTTTCGCTGGTGAGAACCTTGCCGACGGCGGCATAGACCTGGTCGAGATCCGCCGTGCGGACGTAACGCTGCACGACCGTGATATGCGGTCGGTGCGTCGCATCCAGGGCGAAACCTTTCGGGAAGACCGCTAGCAGGCGGGCGTTGTTGGCTTCGGAATGTTGGAGCATCGTCGCGTCCGGCTCCAGCAAGATGTCAATGGCCGTGACCGGGCTCTGTTCGAACGCGAAGACCTGTTTCCAATCGTTCTTCATGCTGACAACGGTCCAGCCATCCTTCTTCGCTTGCTCGTAAAGCGCCGGCGTAAAGGCCCCCAGTTTGACGTTCGGCAATCCTAGTGCCGGACCGTAGGCGTATTCGCGTAGCCCATCATCGTGCAGTACCAACAGCATGAACCGCGCGCCGCTGCCGCCCTGCGTGTATTCCAACATCTGCTTGTCGCCGACGGAATTTCCGAACGCCATGACAGGCCGGCGGCCGATGTGCTGGTTGATGGCGACGGGCTTGCCACCTTTGTCGTCATTGAAGTTTAGTTCCGCTAGACGCACGAGCACGGGCTTGCCGTCGCGCATTTCAAACTTTGTCTTGATGCTGCTGCCGACAACCTGTTCCGGCGGAATGCCATAAACCTGCTCCGCCCACGGACGCATGAACTCGATACCGCCGCCGGAGACGATGAAGTTCTTGAAGCCGTTCGCGCGCAGGTAGGCTACCAGTTCGAGCATCGGCTGATAGACCATTTCGGTGAAGCGCTTGCCGGTCCTCGGATGTTTGGCGGTCGTAATCCACTCCTTGACAATCTGCTGGAACTCCACCGTGGTCATGCCAGCGTGCGTGGCCATAATGAGTTCTAGCAGCGCGTGGTCACTCGCGAGCGCGGGTTTCAAATCACCCCTGAGCAGCGAAGCAAATGGTTCCTTGTGCTTCCATTCGGGATGCTGCGGCGCAAGCGCCTTTACCCGGTCGAGCGCGAAGTACAGTTGAACGGGCAGCGGCTGCTCGCACCAGAGCGTCCCGTCGTTGTCGAACGTGGCGATGCGTTCCGGGACCGGCACAAAATCCGGCGAGCCTGGCGTGGTAACCTTCTCGACGAAGGCGATGATCGCCTTCTTCGGCGCGGTATCGTTCCAGGAGGGCAAAGGATCAGCGGCGAAGGCCGTGTTCGTGAGCAGCAACAGAGCGAGCAGAGTCTTCGTAAGTAGGCTTTTCATCGATTGCCTCCTTGCGCGAGCGAATGGCGGGGCGCTTCGGTGGAAGCGCCCCGCCGCGTCCGTTCTAGTCCTCGCCACCGTTGACTCCCTTCAAGTTCTGAAGAACTTCATCCATGTTGAAGGAGGCCGCCTTCTGCCGCTGAGGGTAGTCCTTGAAGGTCACCAGGAACTGGCCCACGTATGCCTGCGCGGGGACCATCAGGAAGGCGTGATCAATCAGCCAGTCGTAGTAGGTGTTCGAAGTGACGTCTGCGCGCTCGTACGGATCCATCCGGAGATTGAACATCAACGGGACCCGCAAGTTGGTGAACGGGTTTGCCCAGATAAGCATCGTTCCGGGGGCCCGCTGCTCCAGGAATACGAGCTTCCAGTTGTCGTAGCGCAGGCCGGTCAATTGCTGGTCGTCGTTGATGTAGAAGAACGATTCCCGCGGGCTCTTCTTGGCTTGTTCGGTCAGGTAGGGGACGAGGTTGTAACCGTCGAGGTGTACCTTGTAGGTCATGTCGCCGACCTTGTAGCCCTTGAGCAACTTGTCCTTCACCTGCGTGTCGCCCGCCATGGCCAGAAGGGTCGGCATCCAGTCGAGGTGGGCGACGATCTCATTGGACACCTGGCCTGGCTTGATCTTGCCCGGCCAGCGCACCATGGCCGGCACCCGGTAGGCGCCTTCCCAGTTCGAGTTTTTCTCGCTGCGGAATGGCGTCATCGCTGCGTCCGGCCAAGAGTTCATGTGGGGGCCGTTGTCAGTGGAGTACATAACGAACGTGTTGTTCGCGATGCCCAGGTCATCCAGCACCTTGAGGACCTGGCCGACATTCTTGTCGTGGTCGATCATGGTGTCGTGGTATGGGCTCTGCCAACGCCCCGCCTGGCCAACGCTCTCCGGCTTGGTATGGGTGCGGAAGTGCATGTGGGTGAAGTTCACCCAGACAAAGGCTGGCTTGCCGGCCTTGTTTTGTCGCTTGATGAAGTCCACGGCGCGGGCAGCGATGTCATCGTCGATTGTTTCCATCCGCTTCTTGGTCAGCGGGCCGGTGTCCGTGCATACCTGCTTGCCCACCCTGCCGAAGCGTGGGTCCACCGTCGGATCGTCCGTGGCCGAGGCCTTACAATCCATCACGCCACGGGGGCCGAACTTGGCACGGAAAGCTGGATCCTTCGGGTAGTCAGGCTGTTCAGGCTCTTCCTCGGCGTTGAGGTGGTACAGGTTGCCATAGAACTCGTCGAACCCGTGGACGGTGGGCAGGTACTCGTTGCGGTCGCCCAGATGGTTCTTGCCGAACTGGCCGGTTGCATACCCGAGCGGTTTGAGCAGCTCGGCAATCGTCGGGTCTTCCTTTTGCAACCCTACCGTCGCCCCCGGCAGACCGACCTTGGTCAGGCCGGTACGCAAGCCGCTCTGGCCGGTGATGAACGACGCCCGGCCGGCGGTGCAGCTCTGCTCGGCGTAGTAGTCGGTGAAGATCATTCCTTCTTTGGCGACTCGGTCTATGTTCGGAGTGTGGAAGCCCATCAGTCCCATCGAATAGGCGCTGACATCGGTCTGGCCAATGTCATCACCCCAGATAATGACGATGTTGGGTTTCTTGTCCGCCGCCCATGCCGTGTGCGCGACCGACAAACCTATGAGTGTGCTGAGCAAAAGCACGACCGCGTACCATTTGTCTCTCCATCTATGCATCGCAAATACTGCTCCTGGTCTCGTGCGTATACCTATCAGTTGGCGGCTGCGGTTGAATTCGACTTGTTGCCAGCGCCCATCGCCACCAGGCGTTCGTTGAGACCGTTAGCCCAGTAATTCATCGCGTTTTGAGCGTCGCCCCACTGGAATACGTCGGCGTTCTTGACCGACACGCCGCCCATGCGTTTGTCAGCCCAGGCCGCGAGCAATACGCCGCTGACCGAATCGGTAAGCTTGGCGTCGCCCTCGGCGGAGCCAACAAAGGCGTAAGTGCCCGTAGCGGCATTCTTGATCATGTTGAGCGCCCGCGCCTGGGGAACAACGACTGAAATTGTGCGCAAGCCCGGGACGGCCGCTGAAGCATCGGTCAAAGCCACCGCAAGTTTCATTACGCCGGGACCCGGTCCATCGACGATCGTGAAGTTCTTGCTGAGGTACTGTACGAGGGTTACGTAAAAATAGTCACAAAGAACCTGTTGGTCATGCTCGGACACTTTGGTGTCGTCGGCTGCCCAAAAGGTGACCGGAACGACCATGATCTGGGTGTAGCTGCTCCAATTGGCGCTCGGATTGATGTACCGGAGCATCGCCTGTTGATCCGATCCCTGAGTGGCCGGCTGAAGAAGCGAATAGTCTCTCCCCAGGAATCCGCTTGGCGGCGGCGGCGCCGGAGTTTCTCCCTGGGCTCGCTGAACAATGTTCGGTTCAGGCGCAACTGTTTGCGCACATCCCGCCATTAGAAATCCTGCGAGCAGCACGGACAGCAGGCTGGCCGTGGCTTTGATGTTTTTGTTCTCGCGATTCATTTTTCCTCCAATTTGTTTTTCTTCCGTTTTTATTCCGTGCGTTGCACGCGTTCGTGCATCGACCAGCCATTAGCCTTCAACTGCTGGTGACGTTACTCAGGGCCACCGCTGATGTGTGGCATCCAAGAATGTCGCCGAAGCTTTCGAGCTCAGTTACTGTGGAAATCGCGGCTCAACGTAATCCTCCTACTCTGCTTAAAAGCAACCACAAACGCAAATGCAATTTGGCTACTCTCGCAGGGCATTGATTCCATGACGACTAGATAAGTAGACCGCGTAAACCTACTATTAACAAACTGTCGAGCCAGCCGAAAATCTGGATCCTGGATGATCGAAGATCACGCAGGTATCTCTGTTTTTCACACCTTCCCTCCCGCTTAGAATTGGGTGTCCGCTGTGTCGGCCGCACCCTTCGCGCCAGGCACCGGAAGAGGCAGGGCGACGCTAAACATGAGCTGGTTACCCGAAGGCGTTGCATGCGCACCGAATTCTTCGTACCAGCGCAAAGAATAGAACCCATATTTGGTAAGGAGATTGATGCCGGGCCCGGCTGCGTAGATCTGCGACTTAGTGCTGTTCAGTTGGTCCACAATGGACATGCCTGCCTTCGTCGTCGGACTCGCGCCGATCGAATTATTCGTCACCTGCCACTGCGCGTAGCCGATCGCGCCTATGGTGACTTGCTTGATAATATCGCCGTTCAGGTTGAGGGTCTTGGCCGCGCCCCATTCGAGCGGCATTACGTCGCCCAAAGTATAGTTTCTGCCGATCTGCGACGCGTAAAGCAGGTAGTGACTGTAGATAGAAAGCGACCAGGTCCGTTCGGCATCGGCATACGCGACGCCCCCTAACCCAAACACACCCGTCCAATGACCGAATCCGATATTGAGCTTGGCGTCCGCGTTATAAGGACCGGAGGGCGCGAAAAATCCGGACGACACCATCGCGTCAAACTGTTTGAAGTGCCAACCAAGGTTGAGCGGCTCTACGTATATGTCGCCGATACTTCCCTTTGTGGATCCGCCCGCATTCGCTGTCGGTGGCAGCCCCGCCGCCTTTCCAGGCAGGCTCAAGACTGGCTGAACAGAAGCACTTCCACTCGCATCGGCGATCGCAAAGGGCACTATTAGGTTAAGTCCATAGTTTGCGCCGAGAACCTTGAAGGGGCTTGTCCAGGTGAGGATATTGGCGTCAATGAAGAGATCCAGCGAGCCCGTTCCGCCGAGGTTGGCTCCCAGGCATAAGGCGCCTATGGGTCCACACTTGAGCGGACCGGTGCTGGCAAAGCCAGAGCCTGACGCGTGGTAGTAGGAGAATTGGTTCATGTAATACGAACCCTGCGGCGGTTGCGCAGCACCCTGAAAGCCGAAGGAGCCAAGCAGCCAATCTCCATGCTGCGCGCGGGCGAGGCCGGCCGAGATGGCGACAAAGGTCACTGCCATACAGACCGCCGCAAGGATGCGCTCGATCCCGCGTCGATTCCGCGGAGATAAGCATCGCCGCTCAACAACATTCGACAGCATCATTTCCGGCGGCTTACTCATCCGACATCTCCCTGTTGCATCGAATCCTTCATAGTCTGGTCGGGAACGTCGTGCAGATCGGTCGACTTCCATCTTGACCCTTCGTTGCACTCGCGACGCGAGTCCAACGGCTTTCCGGGCGGATCTCCAAGTTGGTCATATGGTCGCTTAGGGCGCGCTCGTACCACGCAACGTGAAGGCCCACCAAAAGGTCGCCTAGTTTGATGCTCACGCGAGTTTGCGCTCGCGATGCGGAGAACTGGGGTGCCTCTCTCGTTTATTCATCCCGTATTCCTCGTGGCACCCTTTGGCGATGAGGAAGCTGGCCCGGCGGAACCATCTTTGAAATGCTCCGAACCGCTCAGCTTCGGGTGCGATTGCACCACCAAGGAGAATACTCTCAGCATTTACGAGATGATCGACTGTAGCGATCATTTCAGTCTCGGTGTCGGCTTGCGCGACATGACTATCTGGTATAGAAACAACTGTCAAGACTGTTTATGACCAGAGCGACCAGAATGACCGAAGAAGCGAGCGTGACCAATGCGAAGCCGAAGCGATCCGACAGACGGGCGATTCGAAATCGAAAGGCGTTGTTAAATGCCGCAGAGAAGCTCATCGCAGAGAAGGGCTTCGACCGTGTGACAATAGACGAAATCACCGAGACAGCGGATCTCGCGAAGGCAACTTTCTACAACTATTTCGAGGATAAGAACCAGATAGCAAAAGAGCTAGCGTATACGATTCGCGAAGAGATCGAAGCCGAAGTGGGGGTTGCGCAGATGGGCATTGACGACCCTGCCGCCCGACTTGCGGCCGGAATTTGCGTTTTTCTCCGCACTGCAGTAATGGCACCGGCGCGAGCCGCCGTCGTCGCGCAGATGTACGGTCAATGGCTCCGCGCTGAGTCCACCGGAAACCTGGGGCTACGCAAAGACTTGGAACACGGTTATCGCGTCGGACGCTTTTCCACCGCGGATGTGGCGTCGGCGGTGTTGATGGTAGTAGGCGTCGTGCAGGCGGGAATAGGTCGAGCGTTAGAGCTGGCTGAATGGAAGTCCCTGCGGAAGCTCGCATTGGCCCTGTCCGGATTGGTGCTCAGGGCGCTTGGGGTGAAATGGAACGAAGCACAAGCGATATCCGCGAAAACCGTCGCTCGAGTGTTTGACCGCAATTTCGAAGGAATCGCACGAAGAGGCTTATAAGACAGATGCAAAGAGAGAAATTGATACGAGAGGACCAATCGAGGTCTGTCGGTGCTCTTTTGAGTCCCTATCTAAAGATCGAGAGACACGACACCGGTGGTGGTTGGTTTGGTCGTTTCGCATACCGCCGCCCGATACTGGGTGTTGGGAGAATAGAAATGTTCATTGAAGCAATTCGCGATCAATTCCGGTACGTAGAGAGGCGCAGCTCAAAGGTCGGCGTCTTTCGATACGGCCTTCTGATCCTGTTGCTGATTTCAGGAACGGCAGCCGCCCAGACTGCGTCCCAATTCGAAACGCCGCCGACGCTGCCGGCTCAGGAGCTGGCGCCCGCGACCTTGCTCAACGGAAACGGCTTTCACGTCGATCCAGAGGTGCCCACCGACGGGCTCACCGCGCATTTCACGCTCCGCAGTGATGTCGGAACCTTCAACGCGGACGGCCTCGAAATGCTCAGGATTCGCGTCGCCGAGATCCCGGCGATCATGGAACTGAACCAGACCAGTAAGTCGAAGGTGTTTGCCCAGGCACTGGCAACCAACGCGGCAGCTCCGGTTGCGGCGGCCGGGCAAATGGTGATGCACCCGGTCGACACGGTAAAGGGGCTGCCAGCAGGAGTCGGGCGCTTCTTCGGCCGCGTCGGTCTCGGCGCGCAAAAGATCAAGGAGGCCGCGACGACTCCAGAAGAGGCTTCTGCGGGCGAGAAGGCCGGCCAGGTTGCCACGCGCACGTTCCATACCACCAGGGACGTTTTGGGCTACGAGCAGGAACGGCGAGGGCTGGCGAAAAAGCTCCATGTCGACCCGTACACTACAAACCCGATCCTCTCCAAGCAGCTTGATGATTTCGCTGTGGTCGCATTTCGAGCGCACATTGGCGTGACGACCGCGATGTCCGTGTTCATTCCGGGCTCGATGGCAATCACCGCCACGAGGGTTGTGTCTACCTGGGTGTACGACACCCCGCGGGCGGATCTGATCGTGCAAAACCAGAAAAAGCTGCAGGAGATGAACGTGCCGGACGCGAGTATTAAAGCGTTTATGGGCAATAACGCTTTTCCGCTAAGTGTGCAGACCGCCTTCGTCGAAGACCTTACCCGTGTGTCCGGAGTCCCGGGTTCCATCGACATAGTAGCGCTGGCGAGCACGGCCGAGTCGGAGGATCAGGCGCGATTTCTCGCCTCCTGTCTGGACATGTTGGCCAACTATCATCAGTCCCACACCGCTCTAGTCGGCATTATCGCCCGCGGCACTATAATCGGCCGCGATCGAGCCGGCGTGATCGTCGTTCCGGCTGAGGTCGATTACGTCTCGTGGACCAAGCGCACTTCATATTTTGCCAACCGGCCCGATCTCGTATCACCAAAACGAGCCGCCTGGCTCTCTGGGCAAATGTCGCCCCTCGCGAAGAAGAATTTTCAAGCGTTGGGATGGAACGTGCGCGAAAGGACAAAGCTTTGACCCGGGCGACCGGGCTACGCGCGGCTCGCGGACGGAGCTGTGAATGAAGTGAATGCCCATAGCCGTATTACCGCGCTGTGAGTGTCCTTCGACGATTCGAATATAGGTTGCGAGAGGATGGGAAAAGCGTAATTCGATGGGTGCTGCTGCACAAAAGCTGGATCAAGGGAGGATATTCTTCGAGCGGACTAACGAGTCGACGCTCGTGGCGCACCTTTCCGGCCCCTGGCATCTGCAGCGCGACCTGCCGCCGATTTCGCTGCTGCTCACCGAACTCGGTTCGCGCCCGGGCACCAAACGGCTGTCGTATGAGACTGCGGAGCTTACGCACTGGGACAGCGGGCTGATCTCATATCTGACGAACGCGGCCGAGATTTGCCGCGCCCGCGGTATCACGGAGGACCGCGCCGGGCTTCCGGAGGGTCTCAAGCGCCTGCTCGAACTGGCTGAGGCGGTGCCCGAGAAGAAGGGCGCACGTAGCGAAGCGTCGCGCGTCTCCTTCTTCACGCGCGTAGGCAATGCGACGATCGGCTACGGCCTCTCGGTAAACGAATTTCTGGGTTTCCTCGGCGAACTGACCGTAGCCTTGGGGAAATTTCTCCGCGGCAAAGCGCGCTATCGAAAGATCGACCTGCTCGAGGTCATCCAGGAGTGCGGCCCCAACGCGGTCGGAATCGTTACGCTGATCTCGTTTCTGGTCGGCGTCATCCTGGCCTTCATGGGCGCGGTGCAGTTGTCGCAGTTCGGCGCGTCAATCTACGTCGCCGATCTGGTCGGCATCGGCATGGTCCGCGACATGGCGGCGATGATGACGGCGATTATCATGTCGGGCCGAACCGGCGCAGCGTTCGCGGCAAAGCTCGGCACGATGAAGGTGACCCAGGAGATCGACGCGTTGACCACGATGGGCGTGTCGCCGCTGGAGTTTCTGGTCCTGCCGCGAGTGCTTGCGCTGGTCCTGATGATGCCGCTGCTGTGTCTGTTCGCAGACCTGGTTGGAATATTGGGGGGCATGTTCGTCGGCGTGACGATGCTCGACCTATCTGCCGCCACTTACCTGCGGGAGACCATATCGACTCTGACCCTGATCAACCTGTTCGGCGGGATCATCAAGGGAACTTTCTACGGCGTGCTGATCGCGATTGCCGGATGTCTGCGCGGCTTTCAATGCGGTAACAGCTCCTCCGCGGTCGGCGACGCGGCGACCCAGGCGGTGGTCATGTCGATCGTCATGATCGTGGTCGCTTGCGGCCTGTTCGCCGTGGTTTTCAACTTCATGGGTATCTAAACGATGGCGACGGGCGTCAATGGCGAGAATCGCTCCAGCGCGGAGCCGCACATCATCGTGCGTAACCTGACGATGGCCTACGGCAGCTTCGTCCTGATGCGCGATCTCAATTTCGTGGTGAAGCGCGGCGACATCTTCATTATCATGGGTGGCAGCGGATGCGGCAAGAGCACGCTGCTGCGCCACCTGATCGGGCTCAAGGAGCCGGCGACGGGAGAAATCATTTACGGCGACGTAAATTTCACCCGGGCCGCGCCGGAGCAGCGCGAACTCCTGCTGCGGCGGTTCGGAATCCTGTACCAGAGCGGGGCGCTGTGGAGCTCGATGACGCTGGCGGAGAATATCGGTCTGCCGCTCGGGGAGTTTACCGATCTGACGCCGGCGCAGATCCGCGAAGTCGCCGCGCTTAAGCTCGCGTTGGTCGGGCTCAAAGGGTTCGAGGACTTCTACCCCAACCAGATCAGCGGCGGCATGCAAAAGCGCGCAGGCCTGGCGCGCGCGATGGCGCTCGATCCGGACATCCTGTTCTTCGATGAGCCGTCGGCCGGACTCGATCCGATCAGCTCGCGCCTGCTTGACGATTTGATCCTCGAGCTGCGCGCGAATCTTGGCGCAACGATCGTTGTGGTCACCCACGAGCTGGCCAGCATCTTTACTATCGCCAACAACAGCGTCTTCCTGGACGCGGAGTCGCGCGTCCAGATCGCAACCGGCGATCCGCATGACATGCTTGCGCATTCGAAAGACCCGCGGGTGCGAAGATTTCTCACCCGCGGACAGGAGGGAGGCGACTCAGTAGGCAATCATGAGTAAACGGGTCAGTCCAGCGGTTATCGGGGCGTTCGTGGTCGCTAGCTTTGCGATCCTCGTCGTGGCCCTGATCGTAGTCGGCTCGGGCAAGATGTTTACCAGGCCGATCCGCTTCATCTGCATGTTCCAGGGCAACCTCAACGGTCTCAAGATCGGAGCGCCGGTCAAGGTAAGGGGAGTGCAGATCGGCACGGTCGCGATGATCGAGCTCCGGCTCCTGCCCTCCCAGGGACGGATGAAGCCGGGGATCCGAGGGCTGCGCTTGCCGGTCATCATCGACGTGGACCGCTCGCAACTGCTGGCGCGTGGTGGAACCGGCGCGGCGCTCGGGAAGGCCGGCTTCGATGAAATGGTCCAGATGGGAATGCGCGCGCAGCTCGATACGGAAAGTCTGCTGACCGGACTGCTGTATATCGATCTCGACCTTCACCCAAATGCGCCAGCCAATTATGTGCTGGAGCCGGGCGGGCCCTACCGGGAAGTCCCCACTGTTCAAACCGACCTCGAACAGCTACAGGACCGCCTGATCCACACCCTCGATAAATTCGAGAAAATCGACTTCCAGGCCCTGGTCGTATCGATTACCGACGCCGCCAACTCGATCAAGACGCTCACCGGTTCGCCGGAACTGAAGGCCACGCTGGAATCGCTCAAGGGGACGATTGCGAATCTGAACCAGGCGGTCATCTCGGCGCGCAGCTTGCTCAATAACGCCAACTCGCAGGTCGGTCCGCTGGTTGCCGACATTCGAGAGAGCTCTGACGAAGCCAACAAAACGATGAAGGAAACCCGCGCTGCGTTGGTCAGCCTGCAGCAGACACTCAATCCCGACGCCCCGCTGGCTGTGCATCTCAACCGGACCCTCGACTCGCTCGACGAGACCTCGCAATCGCTCGGCGAGTTCACCGATTATCTGCAGCGCAATCCAAGCGTTTTGATCCGCGGAAGGTACGTGCCGGACAAGGATAAATGACCGTGATAAATGTAACGATAAAATTGATCGCGTTCGGCGCATGCGCGATGGCCGCGGGGTGTTCGGTGCTCTCGCCGCAGCCTGACCGTTCCAAGTTTTTCATCCTGACACCAATTTCCGACAGCGCCGCGACGGCCGCCAAGCCGGCCTCGACGAGCCCCGACTCGCAGCTCACCATCGGGGTGGGCCCCGTCGATTTTCCCGACTACCTTCGCCGCCTGCCGGTGGTGACACGTGTCGCACCCAACCGGATCGATCTCTCCGACGAGGAGCGCTGGGCTGAGCCGCTCGACAAGAATTTCGTGCGGGTGCTCTCGCAAAACCTGGCGACGCTGCTGGACACCGAGCGGATCGAGAAATATCCGTGGGCGCTCAGAGTCAAGGTCGACTACCAGGTCGAAGTTGACGTCCAACGATTCGAGACCACCAGCGACGGCCAGACCCAGCTCGTCGCAAGCTGGATCATCAGAGACGGTCCCAGCGACAAAATCCTCTATGCTTCTCAGACCACTGCCGGAGCACCCGCGGGCCCCGACGAGCTGAGCGCCTCGTCGGCCTTGAGCAGCGACCTGGCGACGCTGAGCAAGCAGATAGCATCGCGCGTCACTGACCTTAGTCAGCATCGCGCTCCCAAGAACGCGGATTCGAGTTCTGCTTCGGCCTCGTGACCGCATATCAAGCCGACCAGAACGCGGCCGATTTGGTGCCGCCGGGCAGCATTTTCATGGAGGAAAGATGAAACATCAGCAGCTCTCGCAGCATCGTCAGAGCAGTGTTAGCCTCGCGCTCGCCATTGTGGCTATACCCCTCCTGCTTTTATCCGGATCATCTCGCGCCCAGGACATCTACATCTATCCGGCGAAGGGGCAGAGCCAGACCCAGCAGGATCGCGACCGCTACGAATGTCATTCGTGGGCGGTCAAGCAGACCGGATTCGATCCAAGCCGATCCCAGGCTGCCGCGTCTGACATGCCCGCCGCATCGAGCACGCCGATGCCGCCGCAAGGGCACGTCGTCCGAGGCACGGCGCGCGGCGCGGCGCTTGGAGCCGTAGGCGGCGCGATCACGGGCAACGCGGGCACTGGTGCTGCCGCGGGCGCGGCGATGGGCGGGATGGCCGGCGGCATGCGCCGGCGCCAACAAAGGCTCCAGCAGAATCAACAGCAACAGGCCACATCTCAAGCGGCGTCCAATTCACAACAAGGCCAGCGCAACGCCTACAATCGCGCGATGGCATCGTGCCTCACCGGACGCGGTTACACCGTAAACTAGGATCTCAATCGCGATAGCTGGTTGCGCAAAGCAAGTGAGTTGAAGGCGCGCTCGCCTCGTCACGAGCGACCGAACTCGCGACTGCGGTCAGCCTGAAGAGCTCCGCCCCGCCAGGCCGAAAGCTGGAAGGCAGACTACTGCCTTCATGGCGCAACAAGAGCAATGTGTGTGTCTGGCCCGGAGAAGGACGCATGAAACCGGAGACTCGAGATAAGGAGCGGGAGAATCTCGCGCCGGCAATCGCCCACAGGAGCGTTAAGGAACTGAAGGATCGCTGGCGGATGTTCTATGGGGTCCCTCTCAGCGTCTTTCGAACCAGCGCCGCTTCCGCGGTTCCGGCTCATCGTCCGCGCGGCGTAACGATTCTTCGGTGAGGAATCAGGAGCACCGCGCCGCAGCGCGTAATACGAGGACGGCGAAGCCTGCAGTTCCTGCGGGAATTGTCGCGCTGCTTTTGGTGGGAACACTGTTGAGCGGCACTGCAGGGCGAGCTCAGACCGTCGACGTTCAGGAATCTCTCAGCGAAGATAGCCATCCTAAGACTCCGATACTTCGCATTCACCCGTGGCGTTTTCTGCGAGGAAAAGCCAACAGCGCTACCGACTTCTTGAAAGACGAAACAGGATTGAGCCTCGGCGTTTCCGACACAACAATTTATCAAATAGACCCATTCATCAGCACGCCGTACCATACGACTGTTAACACTCTTGATGTGCTCGGCGCCTGGAACCTCTTCGAATCGCGGACATTTGGCGAAGGGGTACTGGGGTTTCTGTTTCGAGATCGGACCAACGTCGGTCCGCTCACCGGCAACACGCTATCCAACGACGTCGGATTGCCGTGGGGAGTAAACAACTCGGGTTCATCCGGGTACGCCCGATTCAACCAACTTTGGTGGCAGCAGAGCCTGCTCGACCAAAGTCTGGTGATTCAATTTGGCAAGGTTGATGAGAAGACGCACTTCAATACAAATCGAGTAGCCTCGAGCGACGGACGCGAGTTCTTGATGCAGTCAATGGTCTACAGCCAGACGATCGCCTTTCCAGCCGAAGGTCTCGGGTTCAACATACGATACGGGCCCAGCAAACGTTGGTACCTCGATTTTGGTTTGGCCGATGCAAACGGCAATCCTGAGAACAAACCGAACGATTCGCTCAACTCATTTTTCAAAGGGCAGTACTTCGAAGCGACAGAACTAGGTCTATCGCCGGAACTGAGATGGCTTTGGTCTGGCCTGGGCGAGTCGCACTATCGCCTAATGGGATGGCACACGGCACATACTTCTACGCACGATGGCGGCGGCGGAGTGTCGCTTAGCGTAGACCAGGAGATTCCTCACAGCTTGGTTCCCTTTGTGCGTATCGGGTATGCGCCCGCGAAGATCAACCGAACCTGGGTCGAAGTCGATTGGGGAATCGTTTCGGTCGCGCCATTTGATCGCGATGGCGATCGGTTAGGCGCCGGAATCACGTGGGCCCGCCCGACGTCTACGACCACGCAGAATCAGACAGCCGCAGAATTCTTCTATCGCCTCGAGTTCGTGGATGGCCTTCAGATCACACCCGATATTGAGTCCATCTTTAAACCAGCTGAACACCCTACCTCGAATTTCGAGGCCGTCTTCGGTCTGAGGCTCCGAGCATTCCTCTGAAACTATTTGAATACGGCCCCAAGGCGGTTTTTCCGCGACCGATGGCATATCAATGGTGATGGCATTTCGGGGCAACGGAGTGGTGCACCGCGGAAAGGAAGGCCGGACAGTACGGAGCAGACAAAAGAAGCTCGGCCGATGTTCACTCGCCCGGAGTGATCTTGGTGATCTTTGATCCCTCGAGGCCAATGCCGCCCATCAGACCCTTCTGGCTGAAGACGAAGGCATAGACATCCGAACGCAAATTTGTCGTCGTGAGCGACCGCGCGGCGCCTTGGTCAAGCACAACGAGACTCGGCCCGGTACCGATCGCCCAACCTCCGCTGTTGTCAAGGTAGGTCAGCGCCGAGTCTGTCATGAAGAATAAGGCGTAGCCAAATTTCTTTACCCCAGCCTGGAAACCATACGAAGCAGCGCCTGTCCTGTAGTAGCCGACGGTCCTGGCACCTTTTCGGAGTGCCCCGTAACCGTATTGCGCACCGACGATGAAGGCCGCCTTTTTTATATCCGGGAAGACGAGGACCGCCTTGGCCTTTGCCCCGAGCGCCTTCGCCGCCTCGTTGTGCGAGTAAAGCTCCCGTAATGCGGCAGTTACGCTCCCATCGATTTCGGATGCACTGGGGGCTAACTGGGCAAACGCCATGACACTGAGGGCGGATCCCAGCACGATTTGTAGCACCGCGACTATGGCTAATCGTTTCAACATAGATTTTAGCCTCGCACGAACAATAGTCCATCAGCAAGCGGTTCATCACGCTGATCAGCTGCTGATTTAGCGACCCGGGCAAGGGGATGCGCTTGATCGCATCGAGCTGTAGCGGACGAATTTGCATATCGATCTGCGCGAGCGAATCGCCGTCCTCGGCGAACCCGGACTATCAGTTCGATTCACTTTCTCGCGGAGGGGGTTGGCCTTACCCTCTTTTGGTATCCCATTCGCAACTCAGTGTCGGCCGTGCTTTTGGTTCATATTTCCTTGTCGAGTTTTTCGAGCCTCCCTTCATGATTCTGAGGGCGGTCGAAAAACGATCAGGTTTTGGATCTGAGGCCGGAGCGCATTGCACCGCGCCGACAAGCCAGGGCCAGTCGTTCGTCTGCCACCACGCCAATAGACCTAGGATAGACCCGACGAGAGCCAACGGTGCCTGCATGGCGAAGCCCGCGCGAGTAGCTACACATCGCTGCGTTCCTATCCATGGGCACTCGGTCCGGTTCTGAAGGCGATCAAGCAGTACAAGGCGAGCCTCCGAGAGCATCCAAACCTGCCGGCTCCTAACATGACGCGCTTCTGAGTAGCGGCCGAAGAGAATGATTTACGTAGCGAAGAAAAGTGGAACGACTGCATAGGGTCTGTTCTCCGCCACTCGAAGACCTTCGACGAAATGGAGTCCAAGTAAGCCACGTGTCAAAATAAATGGTTCTGTCCTAGTGCGTGGGCGCGGGTCCTAGGTTGGAAGATGGAGTGTCCTGCTTCGGCTTAAGATGGGGATCGTCGGAAGCAATGCAGCGGCCGTATGTAGCGACATATGGGACGCGAGGCCGCTTGAGAAGTTTCCTCCTACGCTCTTGCTTTTGATACCAAAGCAAGTTTTCCTTGCACTCTGTCACCGTGTCGAAGCGATGGATCATTTGCCACTTGTCGAGCGGCGCGTTAAGCGGGTACGGCTGGAAGTAATGGCGGCACCTCGCACAGATTCGATGCGGCGGCACCATCAGATACCATCCCACCAAGGCGAGCGCAGCGGCGTGGCGAGGCTTCATGCGACCATCTTAGCAAGTCCGGCCCCGCCCGCCAGTTTGCTGAAGGCGACTAAGTTGCTGGCGCCTATCGGTTTCTTAAGCCCGTTTTGTATGGCCCCAAGCAGGAGACCTGCGGCAGGCGGGGGGCCTAAAAATCCCTCTGTGTTTTATTCCCGTCAAGCTACGCATGCTTCGATTTTGGCCGAACTTTGGCTCCCGCTCGAAATTATTGATGCAAAAGCCCCCCTGTCGTCGACAGGCGCCTCCGTAAAATCCCCAAATAGCCATCCGGGTTTCAAGTCAGGAGCGAAATGTTTTTGCGGAGCACAGGTGGCGCGCTTGCAGTGAAGCGACGGCGCACTGCATCGAGCGCGGCGGAGCGGGAACGGCCGGCGCTCCGGTGCCGTGCTGCCATTTGGTTACGCCGCGCCGTCCATAGCGAAGCAGCGCGTTCAGCGGAGCGGCTCGACCGTGCTGACCGCCTTGATCGCGGTCCGTCGCGCGTAATTGAGCTGCCGCGCAGCCCCGCCTTTTTTTGAGAGATCGCGTGCATGTAGTATTTCCTCTCTGATTCTTTGTTCCGGAAGGCCTCGGCTCGCTGCGTATAATGCCCACGCCAATGTCAGCGCGATGCAAATCTCCGTTGTACCGAGAATCCAAGTGAAACTCAGTGAGGGGCCGTACCGAATCTTCGGTCGAAGTCGAACGTGAGGTCGTCCACGCCGCGCGTTCGGCAGTGGCCTTCTCTGTTAGCGATTTCACTTCCTCGAGAAATTCGCGCGCTGCGTTGTACGGGCGGCCTTCGCATTCATGCAATCGTACGAATGGTTGGAGACCATTCCTTAAGCGTCGCTTTGGCTTCTGGTTCGTGAAACCCGCAAGCCGACCAAAGTGGCGCCAATCGGCGCTGGAAGAATCGCCTCCGAAGCGATGGGCCAATTCCTTAGCAGCTTGGGTGCTAAACGTTTGATCGGAGAGCACTCGTCCGTGGTTGACCCATACCTGGAAGTTGCCGGGCGAAGTCTCGACGACGACAGCCGGCTGAAAACCCGATTCTTTCATCGCAGCGATCGCCTCAGCGCTGACATCATCGACCAGGCTGAGGGCATGAGCGCCGTGTGGCCGGACGAAGATGTGCGCAGCGTGTGCATTCGCTCGTCTGAACCAGCTGATTGCCGCGTCGACCTGCTCGGCCTTCCCTCTCATGGGTTCGCTTCCTTGCCCTTCGCAAATGCCTCCGGATGCATGCTTTCCCTAGCCGACCTCTCGGCTAGGTACATCAACGACACAACTTGAGCTCACCCGCATCGCTGAATCGATCGTTATGTAGTAGCCTTTGCCAAGGTGCAGACGAGAAGCTCCGCCCTGCTGATGCGCTTGGCCTGTGCGCTCCTTTTCATCGAGCCACCTCATAAGCCCTCGGTCATCGGCCCTCCGCTCGTGAGCCTTGGCGAGGACGGGCAGCTTGATAAGCCCGCGTGGCGTCACCTCAAGGGCTTGAAGATTATTGACGCCGCTCTGATGTTAATGGGATTAGGCTAAAGCCTGACTGCGAGGGTGGACATGGACCTCATCCTGAAGAACGCGCGAGTCGACAAGCGCGGACCCTGCGATATTGGCATCGTGGCGGGTAAGATCGCGGCGATAGCACCGCGGCTCGAGGACGCGAGCAAGACAATCGACCTGAACGGCCGTCTCGTCTCCAGCGGCTTCGTCGAGACCCACCTGCATCTCGATAAGTCCTGCATCCTCGACCGCTGTAGCTCCCAGCACGGCGATCTATTGGAGGCGATCGGCGAAGCCGCCAAGGCCAAGAGCGCCTTCACGGTCGAGGACGTTTACGCGCGTGCGAGCCGCACCTTGGAAAAGTCAATCCTTCAGGGCACGACCCACATGCGCACCCATCTCGAGGTCGATCCCGGGGTCGGTTTGCGCGGCCTCGAGGGTGTATTGCCGCTGGTCAGCCAATATGCATGGGCGATCGATCTGCAGGTCTGCGTGTTTCCCCAAGAGGGTCTTCTAAACAATCCGGGTACCGATCAACTGATGGTCGAGGCGCTGAGGCGCGGTGGGCGCGCGGTTGGCGCTGCGCCCTATACGGATTCGGATCCTCGCGGTCAGATCGACCGAGTCTTCGAGCTCGCGCGCGAGTTTGACGTCGACATTGACATGCATCTCGATTTCGGACCGACGTCCGACGACATGGATGTCTGGCACGTCTGTCAGCGAACCGATGAACACAAATACGGGGGACGGGTCACTATCGGGCACGTCACCAAGGCGACCAGTCTGGGGCTCGCAGATTTCGAACGGATGGCGCGGCGGCTCTCGGATTCGGGAGTGGCGCTCACGGCGCTGCCCGCGACCGACCTCTACCTCATGGGACGTAATCATGTACACGATCACAACCAGCCGCGCGCGGTAGTACCGGTCCACAAGCTGCTGTATCACGGGGTGAACTGCTCGTTGTCGAGCAATAACGTGCTCAATCCGTTCACGCCGTTTGGGGATTGCTCGCCGATTCGCATGGCGAATCTTTACGCCAACATCTGTCACGTTGGTAGCAAGACGGACCTGCGGGAATGCTTCGCGATGATCACGACGCGACCGGCTCAACTGATGCGGCTCGGAGACTATGGGCTTGAAGTAGGCAAATCGGCTGATCTGGTAGTGCTCGACACGTTCGAGCCCGATATGGCTGTGGCGGAGTTGGCGCCGGTGCTTTATGCGTTCAAACGTGGCCGCATGACTGTTTCGCGTGAACCGGCGCGCTTCTATCGCACGATATGAAGATCAACGACCCGCTCAATGCGTTTTGCCGCGACGCAGACGTTGGCCGCGAAGGCAGCGCAACCGGCCCTTTGCTCGGCTGCACCTTCGCGGTCAAGGATGTGTTCGACATCGCTGGAAGCATCACCGGCAACGGCCATCCGCTTTGGCTCGAAACCCATCCACCTGCAGAGCGCACTGCGTCGGCTGTCGAGCGACTACTCGCCGCGGGAGCCCGCCTGGTCGGGAAGACTTACTGCGATGAGCTGACCTACAGCATCAATGGCGAAAACGTGCATTACGGTACACCGATCAATCCCAAGGCACCAGGGCGCGTTCCCGGCGGCTCGTCCAGCGGGTCGGCTGCCGCGGTATCTGGTGGCCTCGTTGATTTAGCGCTCGGCACCGACTGCGGCGGGTCGGTGCGTATACCGGCGAGCTATTGCGGCATCTATGGGATTCGGACCAGTCATGGCCTGGTGCCCGCCGATGGCGTGGTCCCGCTGGCTCCGAGCTTCGATACGGTGGGATGGTTCGCGCGCTCGGCGAGCATGATGCGCCAAGTCGGCAGTGTACTGCTGCCGGCGGGAAAGCCGTTCGTGCCGAGACGGCTACTCATCGCGACGGATGCCTTTGAGGCCGGCAACCCGACGATCGCCGCGGCGCTTACCCCCGCTATAAAAGCGGCGGCTGCAGTGATCGCGCAAACGGCTCGTGTGAAGGTCTACACAGTCGATTCGACCGAATGGCGTGCGATCTTTCGCCTTCTGCAGGGCGCCGAGATTCGCGCGCAGCACGGAGCCTGGATCGATCGTTACCGACCGGAATTCGGACCCGGCATCCGCGAGCGGTTTTCCTGGACAGCGACCATCACGGCCGCCGAAGTGGCAGCGGCACTGCCCAAGCGCGAGGTAGTGGCGCGCCACGTGCAGAATCTCCTCGGGGACGACGCGATGTTGTGTCTGCCGACGGCACCGGGAATCGCGCCCAAGCTCAACACGCCGCCGGCCGAGCTCGAGGCGTTCCGCGGCAACGCCTTCGCGCTATTGTCTATCGCGGGGCTCGCACGCCTCCCGCAGATCAGTCTTCCGCTCGGCACTTTCGAGGAATGTCCTCTCGGTCTGTCGATGATCGGACCACGAGGCAGTGACCAGGGAATCCTCGACTGGACCGCGGCCCATTTAGACTGATTTGTAACCGATAGCTGGCAGAACGCAATCCTCGCGGGGAATCTCCTTTGCCGACTCGCGCCGGCTCGAGCCTTGAAACCGAGACTATCTACTGACAATCTGATAATCTGTAATCAATACGTCGTCGGTTCCAGTCCCGAACGCTCAAACCGTCGCGTAAACTGTGACAGCTCTGACTAAAATAGACAGTAGAGAAGCACCTGCAGTCAGCCTGCAGTAAAACTCGTAAGCTATTGCGGCAAAGGGCCGACGTCAGTGTATGGCAAAGTTGTCGTGACTAGGATATCCAGATGAAGTTTCTGATTTTTCAGCATGTGCGAGTGGAGCATCCGGGGGTTTTTCGTGAGTTCTTTGCGGCTGATGGTATCGAGTGGCGGGCAATCGAACTTGATGAAGGAGAGCCCATTCCAAGCTTGGATTCCTTCGATGCGCTCCTGTCGTTCGGCGGCCCCATGGACGTCTGGCAGGAGCGTGAGTATCCGTGGCTCGTCGCTGAAAAGGCGGCTATCAGATCATGGGTCTGCGAACGACGAAAGCCGTTTCTCGGTATCTGCCTTGGACATCAGCTGTTGGCGGACGCACTCGGCGGAAGGGTTGCGAAGATGGACGTCCCGGAGATCGGCGTAAGCGAGGTCACCTTCAGTCCGGCTGGAGCGGCCTCCCGCCTCTTCCGCAACCTGCCCTCGGTTCTTCCGGCGCTCCAGTGGCACGGAGCTGCTGTGGAACGAGTGCCCGATGGCGCAGTGGTACTCGCGAGCAATGCCCATTGCGCGATCCAATCTTTCTCCTTCGCCGACATAGCATACGGTGTCCAGTATCATATGGAGCCGACCGAATGCACGATCCAGGAATGGGCCGAGATTCCCGAATATCGCGAATCCCTGGAGCGAATCGCCGGAACAGCGGGGCAACAGCGTCTGGAAAAGCAAACACTTGAGCGAATCGACGATTTTCGTCGGTATGCAGAAATCTTACACCGGAACTTCTTGAGCATTGTCGAAGCCCGGCGCTCTACTCGTTAAACGCTTCAGCTGGTTAGCCATTCGACATGCCGCTCATCGATTAGGTCGCTTTCGATTCCATCTTGGACTGCTTTAGAAACTTGGTGTAGAGGTAATCGCCGTTTAGTACTGGTGGGTACTTGGCGGGTTCCACGGCGCTGTGACAGCTGTCGATACATTTGATCTCGGCGTCATAATTCGGCTGCACGAAATAGACCAGCGACAGGCGATCGTGCTCTCGCGCAATCTCGAAGGGTGGGTTGACGACGCGATGTTGGGTCGAAATCCATTTGTCGTTAGTCCAACGCATTAGCGAATCGCCTATATTGATCACCATCGTATCATCGATCGCGGGAACGTCGAGCCATTCGCCACCGGGACCTCGCGCCTGAAGACCCACCGACGGGATGCGTTCCTGCCACAGGATCGTAAAGGCGGTGTAATCGGAGTGCTCGCCGCCGCGCAACTGCTTCGCCCGCGGCGGACGAGACAGTTTCGGGTAGTAGTTAGCGCGTAAAATGCTGATGTGACGGTCCAGCTTCGTGTCAAAGAAATTCATCGGAAGATCCAGCGCTGTCGCAAAAATATGTGCCATGTCGAGCGTCAGGCTTTCCATGCGGTGGAAATAATCCGTATAGATTTCTCTCAGATCGGAAGGTTTGCTGGGCCAGAGATTGTCGGCGAAGTGCACGCCCGCGGCAACGCCCCTGTAATACTCGTCGTTGGGTACATCCATCGGTCCAACGTCGAACACCTCTTTGAGATCCGGCGGCGTTTCCTCGTCCTGGGTGTACGCTAGACCTTCCGACTCCAGGGCGCCATAGCCTCTGATTACTTCGGGCCGTGGCCGTGCGACGTTGCTCTTGTCCTTTGGATCGAGCCCAAAGAACGCCTTCGAAGCGGTGACGATGTTCTGAATCGTGCTCGATGGTATACCGTGGCCCGAAATGATCACAAAGCCAATTTCGATGCATGCTTGAGCGACTTTCTCGACCACGCATCTGCGGGAAGTCGCGTCGCCGCTCTTGAAAGGTGCGATATCGATGATCGGGATAGTCTTTAGCGGCATCAGCTCGCTCCTTCAAACGGATTGACTATGACGCAATGTTCGCCCGTTGTATCCGCGACCGCGGTACAAAGGGTCGTCAAGCTAAAATGGCAATGAATATCAGGCATAGACCTACTTCAACGAGCACGCTCTTTGCCTCGGCCTGGCGCTCAGGTTGTACAACCACGACCGACCTGGGCGATCGAAATCATAGTCCGCCTATTCCGAAACCCTCGACATCAATGCCAAATTCCTGGCCTGCATCAAGCAAGATGTTGAAGAGGTATTGCCCGGCCGAACGTTCGCAAAGCATCAGGTAGCTGCGCAATGTCGAATCAGGATCCGCCGCATCGTGGAAAGGATTGGCAAGGTCGCTACGCACCACTTCAACGACAAGCCCGGCCATCGAGGTGCGAAATGCGCTTTTATCGGGACTGATTCTGTCGCTAAAGTCGATAGCGCACAGTTTGGACATGACCTTTGCACTGTCCGTCCCGACCATACGTACCAGGGCGCGCGCATGAGTCAGGTCCACGATAGTTATCAGCTCATCGCCACCGTTGAGGCTCGCCGTCAGGTGCGTCGGTAAAGACAAATCCGGAGATCCTATCAACAGCCACTCTTCGTGACCTATCCCGGCTACCAGGCCGCCGGAATCGTCTCGACTTGCGTGTCCGCGTGCAACGTCCAGCTTGTGAACCGCCGAGGTCCCCATCGCTGCACGTATCAGGAATTTCCGGCATGGCGTGCAATCGATCAGCCGTAGCGGCGCTGAGCTATGCCTGGCCGATACTTCCCATCCATCCGCCAGTGCGACGGGCGGCGCCTGGGTGATTGGACTCCGTGCGATCGGTATTGTCTCAGCCACGTAGTCTTGTTCCTTGCGGATCGAAGTGGATTCGCCGCTCAGTTACCTGGGCGGCCACAAGCCGGCCGTCGGGCAATCGAATTTCGAGCGAGGTCCCGGCGTGCGACAAATCCTCGCGCAACAGGGCCATACAGATAGAACGTTTCAGCGTCGGCGACTTCCGGCTTGAAGTAATTCGTCCCACTATAGTGGGACCTTTTACTATCAGACTTGCCTCGGGAGGAACGAGGGCAGGATCGGTCGGCAATAGGCCAATCAGGCGCGGATAGTCATTACGTTCCGTCTGCCATTCGAGTTCGGGTTTACCGATGAAGTCGTTCTTTTCGAGCTTTATGAACTTCTTGAGCCCAAGGCTCAATGCCTGCGTCAGACCATCGGTATCCTGTCCGACGATGACGTGGCCCTTTTCCAGCCGCATGATGCGCTGCGCTTCGATGCCGAAAGGTTTGACTCCAAAATCCTGTCCGCAGTCGATCAGCGTTTCCCATATGTGCAGCCCATAGCTGGCCGGCACGTGGATCTCATAACTCAGCTCTCCGGTAAATCCCAGGCGCAGCAAATAACAACCGTCGACGCCAGCAATACGGCCCTTGCGCGCTCCCATGTATGGAAAGGCGCTGGTATGTAAATCAACTTCCTGCGTCAGCCGGCGAAGCAGTTCAGCGGACCTGGGGCCCGCGACGTTGATCGACGCGAAAGCGTCGGTAACAGGAACGACGTGCACGCGCCAATCTTCGCTGGAGCCTTGCAGCCACGATTCGATCCATTGGCCGACGGCGACTGCGCCCGACGATGTAGTGGTCATGAAGTATTCATCCTCGGCCATGCGAGCGGTGACGCCGTCATCGAATACCACGCCGTCTTCTCCACACATCAGGCCGTACTGGGCGGACCCTGCCGCCAGCGCAGACCACTCGTTGACATACAGGAGGTTCAGCAGGTTGACGGTGTCTGGACCGTGCAGAAGGTATTTGCCCAACGGTGTCACATCGATGATGCCGACGTTATTGCGCGTGTTGGCGACTTCCCCTTGAGGATCGCCATAGTGTTCCGGGCGAATCCATCGTCCTGCGACGAGCGGCGTCGCCTTGTGAGCCTCATGCCATGGCTGCATCGGCGAGACCTGCATCGGCTCCATGCGCCGCCCGGCCAAACTTCCAAGCGTAATTGGCGCATAGGGAGGTCGCCAGACCGTCGTTCCCGTTTCCTCAATCGATTGCCCCAACATCTCGGCCACAATCGCCATCGTGTTGATAGTCTCTAGCTTCCCTTGGGTAGGGCCCATCGTCGAGGTAGTGTACCGCTTAACCAGTTCGATGGAGTCGTAGCCCTCCTTGACGGCGGAGCATATGTCCGCGGAGGACACGTCCTCGCACCAATCGACTGTTCCATGAGTATGATTGCGGAATAGGGCAAGGTGATTGTGTATTGCGAGTTGCGGGATGGTGGATTGCTTACCGTAGCCCGCGCGAGCGGCTGCTGCGTGGCCAACCGCCTGAGCGTGACTCATCAGCTCCTCCGTCGATCCATCGCCGGCCAGCCCTCCGGCCGCAAAAACATCGTCGGAAAGCTTGCCTCCCGGAAAAAAGCGCGCTGCGGCAGCCTCGTACCTAGGCCGATCGCCCGCCATATTCAGCAAAAGGCCCGGCGCGGTCCAGCCCGCACCGACGACCAGCAGGTCGCAACCTACGCGGGTGCCGTTGGCCAGTTCTACCCCACGCACTTGGCCCCGCCCATAGGCCCGTACGATGTCGCCACCGCGCCGTGCATCGACAATCGCCGCCACCTCCACTTTTGCGCGCCTGAGGTCCGCCACCGCCAGATCACCCTCGCCATTGGCGGTAAAGACCACCGCCCGCGATCCCGGCCTGACGGCGTAGAGATTAATCAAACGCCTGACCGCGCCCGACAGCATCACGCCAGGCAGGTCGTTGCCCTCGAACACGTATGGACGTTCGATTAGACCGGGCGCAACGATCAGGGCCTTGACGCGCGCTTTGATGAGCCGTTCGACCACGCCGGGAAGATTGCGTTGAACGACCGCTACCCAGTTACCGTCGTAGCGGCCTGTAACGACCGAATCGGTTAACACTTCGATTTCGGGCCGAGCCTGCACTTCCCCGCGAAGCTGATCCAGCAGCCTCAACTGAGTCTCGTCGCCCCATCGCAGATGACCACCGAGTTGGTGTCCTTCCTCCACCAACATCACCTGCGCGCCAGCGTTTGCCGCGGCCACGGCAGCCGTCATGCCGGCGGGACCGCCGCCGGCGACAAGCACATCCGGGTGCGCATACCGCTTATCGTAGTAACCGCGTTCAGCTCGCGGGTCTATTTCTCCTCCCGCGATGAAGCGTCTGAGGATACGCTCGTAAAATGGCCACCAGCGTCGAGGCCACATGAATGTCTTGTAGTAAAAACCGGGAGCCATGAACCGGGCCATCAGCCGGTTTATGGATTTAAGGTCGAATGTCAGCGAAGGCCATGCGTTCTGCGCCTTAACGTCCATCCCCTCCTTCGCCAGCCGATGCGCACCACGCACGTTGGGCTCATCCCCAACCTGCACTGTGCAGCATGGATCGAGATAGTCGGCAGTCAGGATGCCGCGCGGGCGATGGTATTTGTAGCTGCGCGAAAAGACGTGCACGCCGCACGCCGCAAGTGCCGAAACGATAGTGTCCCCAGCGAAAGCGGGATAGGCCGTTCCGTTCCAGGTGAAGCTGAAGCGCTCGTCCCGATTGATAACCTCGCTCGGCTGAGGCGCGAGGCGATCAGTCATTGACGCGTTCATCGGCGCATGACCGAAGGACTCTCGCCATCCGGCCGGGAAACCGCGGAGGCTCGCTGCCGTTCGCGCCCGACGTATGTGGCGCGAATCTCATTGGTAACGGTGTTGCGCTCGCTGCGAAAATACCGGCCGCATCCTGCCTGATGATACCAAGTCTCGATAATCCATCCGGCTGCGTTGCGTTTAAAGTAGAGGTATTCGTGCCATTGCTGTTTGGTGGTGTTATTGGGATCGGGACGCAGCTTGATTTCGCCGCCCCAACGAAACTCCGAAGCGTTGCGCGGACCGCAGTATGGACATGGCACCAGTATCATCTACGATTCTCTCAGAATAACTTCGAGCTCAAACGCTCGGCTCAATGACCGACCGACGCCGCGCCCTTTTCGCCTACCAGCCGGCCCTCCGGAAATCGCGTCAGACTGAACGGCGCGATCAGCTCAGGCGTTTTTCCACTCGCGACCAGCTGCGCCATCGCTTCACCCGACACCGGACCGGCCTTGAATCCATAGGTGCCCCACCCGACGTCGACGTAGAATCCCTCTACCGGGGTGACACCCATAACCGGCGAAAAATCCGGCGTCATGTCGCACAGACCCGCCCATTGACGCACCAGGCGGACCTTGGCGATGGACGGAATAAGCTCAAGCACCTGGCCGGCGAGCTCCTCGGTAAATTCCAGCGAACCGCGCATCGAATACGACCCGAACGGATCGACGCTGGCGCCAAAGACCAATTCGCCGCGATCGGTCTGGCTGACGTAAACATGCAATGTACCCGAAACTATCACAGCGCCGAGAAAGTGCCTGACCGGCTCGGTCACTGCGGCTTGCAGCGGAAGTGTCACGATCGGAAGCGTCACACCCGCCATAGCCGCCACCACACTGCACCATCCCGCGGTGCAGTTGAGCACGTGTCGGGTGGCGACTTTGCCCCGGGTGGTTCTCACCGACACGACACGGTCGTTCTCGATGTCGATCCCGGTCACTTCGGTTTTCTGATGGATGTGGATGCCGGCGGCGTCGGCGCCGCGCGCGTAACCCCAGTTGACTGCATCATGGCGAATGATTCCGCCCGGTGCGTGGTAGAGCGCTCCGAGAATCGGGTATCGCACGTCCCGCGAAACGTCCAGAGCTGGCACCAAATGCTTGATTTCCTGCGGATCGATGACTTCGGACCGGACGCCCTCAAGCTTGTTGACCTCGGCCCGCCAGCGCATCGTGCGCAGCGAACTATCAGTGTGGGCCAGGGTTAGATGGCCGGACTGCGAGAACATCACGTTGAAGTTCAATTCGGAGGCGAGCCCCTCGTACAGCTTCACCGAACGGTTGTAGAACCGCACACCTTCGGGAGTTAGGTAGTTCGAGCGAACGATCGCGGTATTGCGGCCGGAATTTCCACCGCCCATATACCCTCTGTCCAACACTGCTACATTGGTGATGCCGTGATTCCTAGCCAAATAGTAGGCGGCCGCCAATCCATGCACACCGGCACCGATAATGACGACGTCGTAGGATTCTTTGAGATCATGCGTGCGCCACACTCGCGGCCAATCTTCCCCCGTGAAGCCGTGACGAAGCAGGCTCCACGCTGAGTAGCGCCTGGGCAATCGCAGTCGGCGCTTCGCGCCATCGCTGCTGTTGCACGACCAGCTGCTGTTAAACTCTGGTTTCGACATTTTGCGCTGCCCGATTCTCCGAACACTCCGTCAGGCGCTTTTGAGTCCTGGTATCCAGTTCGTTCCGGCCAACCTGATCTTCGCCATCGCTGCCGCCTCGATAGTTAGCGCGGCCAGATCCTCACGCTCCAGATGATGGACGTCGGATTTGCCGCACGCGCGCGCCAGCGTAGTCAACTCCATGTTCATCACATTGAGGTAATTGCGTAACCGTTTTGCCCCTTCTTCCGGATCGAGCCTGGTCTCGAGTTGCGGCACCTGGGTAGTAATGCCGACAGGACACAGTCCCGTGTGACAGTGATGGCAGTAGCCTGCGGCGGTGCCGAGACGCTCGTAGTCGGCACTTACATTCCGATGGGTACTCCCATCCGCGCAACACGGTGAATTGCATCCGAGCGCCACCAGGGCCGCTTGTCCGATTGAAACCGCGTCCGCGCCCATCGCGAGCGCCTTAGCCACGTCGGCGCCGCTCCGGATCCCCCCCGAGACGATGAGCTGAACCTTGCCCACCATTTTCATTTCTTCCAGGGCTTCGACCGCTTCGCGCAGCGCCGGCAAAGTAGGTATTCCAGCATGCTCGATAAATACCTGCTGAGTAGCCGCTGTGCCGGCCTGCATGCCGTCGACTACGACCACGTCGGCGCCACTCTTGATGGCGAGCTTGACGTCATTGAAAACACGCGACGCGCCTATTTTAACGTAGACCGGGACTTGCCAGTCGGTAATCTCTCGCAACTCGGCGATTTTGATAGTCAGGTCATCGCAGCCCGTCCAGTCCGGATGCCGGGACGCCGAGCGCTGGTCGATCCCTTCGGGCAAAGTTCGCATCGCTGCGACTCTCGGGCTTATTTTTTGGCCCAGCAAAAGACCGCCGCCTCCCGGCTTCGCACCTTGCCCAACTACAACTTCGACGGCGTCAGCTTTCCGGAGATCGTCAGGATTGAATCCATAGCGCGAAGGCAAACACTGGTAGACCAGGGTCTTTGAAGCGTCGCGCTCTTCGGACGTCATGCCGCCGTCGCCGGTGGTAGTGGAAGTGCCGACCGCCGTGGCGGCGCGACCGATCGCCTGCTTGGCGCGCGCCGACAATGCTCCGAAGCTCATCCCGGCGATGGTTATCGGGATTGCGAGCTCGATGGGCCTCTTGGCGTAGCGCGCTCCGAGAATTGTCTTGGTCGAGCACCTTTCGCGATAACCCTCCAGCGGATAACGCGAGAGCGAAGCGGTCAGGAAAACCAGATCATCGAAAGTCGGAAGCTTGCGCTTGGCGCCCAAGCCCCTGATCTCATAGAGCCCGCGCTCGGCGGCTCGATGAATGTATTCGAACGCTTCAGCGTTGAGCGTCCAACTTTCTTCAAGGTGCTTCAATGGCATTGGGCACTCAATACTCCTGATGCGCTTCGGTATTCCAGTGATACAGTGTGCGCGCTGAGGCCACGCGCTTGAAGTCTTTGGACGAGAGCTCGATTTCAGCTCGCTTGAGTAACTGTCCGACCGTGGCGTAGTCGGCCGCCGTCATCGGTTCCTCGCATGCATCGGCGCCGAGGCTATGGATTTTGCCGCGAACGTAGATCACCGCCTCGTACACAGAATCACCTAAATGCGCGCCGGCATCGCCGCAGACCAGCAGGTTCCCCGCTTGCGCCATGAATCCTGACATATGGCCGACCGAGCCGCCGACCACGATGTCGCAACCCTTCATCGATATTCCGCAGCGGGAGGAACTGTCGCCCTCGATCACGACCAGGCCGCCATGGCCCGAGGCCGCCGTGCACTCCGAGGCGTTACCCTTGATGTACACGCTGCCCGACATAATGTTCTCGGCGACGCTCCATCCCACATTGCCATACACGTTGATTCGAGCCTGCTTGTTCATGCCTCCAATGAAGTAGCCGGCGTTGCCGCGCACGTTCACCTCGACGGGGTAATCCAGGCCGACTGCGATGTTGTGCATGCCGTTGGGATTCAGGATCTCGATTACTCGCACGCCCTCGGCGGCCAGCCGATGATGCAGGTAGTCATTGAGTTCGCGCACGCTCGTTATAGACAGATCCAGTCGGACCGGCTTCACGCCGCGACCCTCCATACATAGATCTGTTCCGGAAGCGGTTCGAAAATATTGGCCTCTGCGACTCCGGGCAGGTGGGCCAGCGATCGGAACTCTGAAGATATCGCGACGTATTGGTCGGTCTCTGCAACCACCGCCGGTTTGCAGGCAAAGGGGTCCCGTATCAGGACCATCTGCTGAGCCGTTCCGATCAAAAAAGTGTAAAAGCCGTCGATCTTTTCCAGCGCCGCGCCGAGCGCCTGTTCGATCGTGTCGCCCTTGCGCATCCGCCACTGCAAAAAACGGCAGGCGGCTTCGCTGTCGTTGTCGGTTTCGAATTCGAGGTTCTCCTCCTCCAACAGACGGCGCAGGCTGTAGGGATTCGAAAGCGAGCCGTTGTGCACAAGGCAAAAGTCCTCGCCCGCCGTGAACGGGTGGGCGTGCGCCGGAGAAACCTGGGACTCGGTCGCCATCCTTGTATGGCCCACGCAATGCGTTCCGCGCAAAGCCGAGAATCCATAGCGCCTCGCGACTTCGTCGGGCCGGCCCACATCCTTGAACAGTTCGATCGAATGCCCCACCGCCAGCACTCGCACACCGTTGCCTCGCTGCTTAATCCATTGCCTGAGCGAATCGCCTTCGACCGCCGCTACCACTTCAGCATGGTTGTCGCGCGTGACGATCTCTGCGCTACAGCCGAGATCCCTATCCAACGATCGCGCCATGCTGCTCCAGTCATAGCCGGCGCGTTCACTGAATAGGCTAAAGCGGAGCCGCGGCGGTTCCAGCGCCGTACCGAAAACCGCCAGGCCGGCCGAGTCCGGGCCGCGCTCTGCCATACAGTCGAACATGGGCTGGACCAACTCGCCGAGCGACTGGCGCAAGTCTTCCTTCTTGGCCATCAGTCCTATTATTCCGCACACGCAGCCGACCTCCCACTCGTCTCAGTAGAACTCCAGATACCGCTTCACTTCCCAGTCTGATACGTGCCGGTGGTAATCCACCCATTCCATACGCTTCAGCCTGATGAACTCGGCCACAAACTCTGCGCCCAGCATCTCATGGAAAAGCTTATCTGCCTGCAAAGCGTCGAGCGCCTCTGGTAGACTTTGGGGAAGAGTCTTGATTCCACGGGAGCGCAGTTCCATTTCGCCCAAGTCGTAATGATTGAAATTATGAGGCTCACCTGGATCGAGCTTATGATCCACACCGTCCAGTCCAGCTGCGATAATCCCGGCCGTCGCCAGATACGGATTGGCACTCGAATCAATCAGTCTGATTTCCAGCCTGCCGTATGGTATACGCACCATACAGCTTCGATTGTTGTCACCATACGATATATATGCAGGGGCCCAGGTTGCTCCTGAAAACGACCGCCCCACTACTAACCGTTTATACGAATTTACTGTGGGAGCGACCAGCGCAGTAAGCGCAGGGGCATGGGCCATCACGCCGCCAAGGAATTGGTAGCCCAATTGCGACAGGCCAAGTTTGCGGCCGTCGGAGCGATCCAGAAAGAGATTCGGATTCTTCGCATCAGCCAACGACGCGTGCATGTGCATTCCGCTGCCCGTTCGATCCGACACCGGCTTAGGCATGAACGAGCAGAGTAATCCCAGCTCACGGGCAATCTCGCCCGCCGCCATGCGGAAGAATACCATGCGGTCCGCCGTTGTCAGGCAGTCAGTGTAGGTGAAATTCACCTCGAACTGACCGTTGGAATCCTCGTGGTCCACTTGGTAAACATCGAAGCCAGCTCGTTTCAATGATTCGACTAATCGCTCTATGAATAGCCGGCTTCGCGCCAACCCTTTGTAATCATAGCAGGGCTTGTCCAACCGATCCGTTTCATCGGCCGGCGAGATGCTACCGTCTTGACGCCGGGCAAAAAGCATAAATTCCGGTTCCATTCCGGAATTCAGAGTCCAGCTTCGCTCGCTTAAGCGCCGAACCTGTTCTTTGAGAATGAAACGGCTGTCAAACGGCCACGGCCTGCCCTTGATCCTGCCATCGCAAACGATCCTCGCGTAACCCGGTTGCCACGGCATCACTGTAAGGGTATTGAGATCGCCGATCGCCATGTAGTCGGGATCGTGTGGCTCCTGTCCCATACCCCACACCGCAAAACCGGCGAAGCCCGCTCCATCTTCGAGGATGATATCTTCGAAATGTTCGACCGGAACTGCCTTTGTCTTTGCCACACCGTGAATATCCACGAACTGGGCAAGAACGAATTTTATTTGATTAGCCTCAAGAAAGGCTTTGGCGGCCTCGCGTGTCATCGCTCGGTGCTTGGCTGACTTCTTATCGTTTGCTGGCATCGCTCGTCGGACCCTCTGCTCGGGTATGTGTCGGTCGCAGAATTCCTTGCAACTCTTCGAAATACCGACTCTTAGATCAAATTAGCTTTAGGAACTGTGACTACGAACGTCTACCAATTGCTCATCGAGAATCATCGGTAAACATTTGTCCGTGCGTCAAGACGTCACGACATGATTTGGCATGCCTCGGTCTGACTGAACCTATCCTTCGACCTATTCTTGTTCCGAATCGCAGGAGACCTACTCAGTGTGACAGCATCTGCGCCTCGACGACGTCTTTTTCGAGTCTCTCGATTTGATATTGACCTTCACAGGGTTGCCCTTTGCAAATGAGCATCGCTCCATCACTCAAGTCCATCACGATCGAAGCATTTGTCTGTAGCCGTTCGAGTTCATGTGATCGCTGGTCCGGGTGCCGGCAAATCGAACTGGGACGATTGACATGATCCCGCAATATAGACTGCAGCGTCGATACTTCGAACCGTCGGCAAACCCTCATTGGGTTCGATTTTTGAAGAGAGGGTCGCACTGGACAGTCGACAAAGGCTCGCTGCCTGTCTCTTCACCTCACTGTGAGGATAAAAAGCGATAACATAACGGAGTCCGGTTTGCAAAAGCCGAGGCAAGAAACTTTCCTGAGCATAAAAGTGTGGGCCCTTGGCTCTCTGTGATCGCTATGTTTAACACGTCATCTCCGCTAAGGATATACCGCATTTCTTCTTCATCATCAAAGAATAGAAAAATTCCCTGCGGTTAACTCCAAAGCGTCGCACTCCGGCTGGCGATGAACGAGTACTCGGCTGCGTGCACGCAACGTCGAGCCCAGGTGCAACTCCATTTGAGGAGACCCGCGACCTCCATACATTTTGAGATAGCTGGCGGAAGGTCATGTGCGACTCCTCCAAGACACAGCGCTCGACCGCGTCAAGATGGACGGCGTGAAGAACGGGCGTAATTATAGGTCATTCACTGTTGCTCTCGGCGTACATTATTATCGACAAAAATCGAATCGGCACCTCGATCAGGTGCTCCGGTCCGTGAAGCACGTCGCCGGCGAAAGTCAATGCGTCTCCTGACTCTAAACGGTACGTATTGCGGCCATGCCTGTAAGCAATCTTGCCCTGCAGCATGTAGATAAATTCGGTCCCTTCATGCTGAAAGGAAGGAAAGGCTTCGCTTTGATCGTTCATCGTTATGAGAAAAGGCTCGAACAGCTTTCTCGGCCCACGTCCATAAGCCAGCAAGTGGTACGTATGACCTCGTTTGGTGCCGACGCGAACCACCTCCATGCCTTGGCCAGCTTTTACCTGCTGGGCACTTCCGTCCGGCACCGCATATTTCTGAAAAAGCTGACCCAGCGTCAAACCGAGGGCCGTGCTGGTACGCTCGATGACATCGAGCGTTGGAGCTACCTGCCCATTCTCGATTTTACTCAACATCCCGGAGCTGATGCGCGCTAACTCGGCCACCTGACTGATGGTCAAGGCGTGCTGGCGCCGATGCTCGCGAAGGGCGCGGCCGAGATATTTTCGAAGAGTTATCTCGTGCGCTGCGGCTTTAGGAGGTCGTGCGGGAGCAGGGCCCCGCGCAGGGCTGACTGGTTTTTTACTAGGCATCGAACTGCGGCTGTGCAGGAATATGCCTCACGCGCATCCGGCGCCGCAAGGCGCGCGGGCAACGCGAAGGCTCAATCTCATCCCAGACCCAAGCCGTCGACTCGTAAGAGACAGCCGGGCAGCGCGCCGCGGCCTCGAGCCGCCCCGCCGCAGAGGCCCTAGCCTTTGCGCTTCTATACAGGACAACGATAAAGGAATTTCGAGGCTTACGAATCGGATCGGAAGCTATGCGCAGGAGCATCAGCCGCATAGCAGCACCAGTAGTTTACCAATGAGAATCTTAATTTTCGCTGACTCCCGCGTTCTTTCAGCAAATGCGAGTTGGCTGGCCACCGAGGTTGTCTTTCTATTCCGTATTGCTTGCCTGTCTGTTTACGCTGGAGAATGTTTTTTTCCTCCTCTCTTTACATCTAACGAGAGTCTGTGTTATCCGGTGTGTCATCTGCTCTTCCAGCGTGGGGACGACCCCGACAGGCCAATAGCGAAAGCTCGGCGGTGGGCCGCAGCCTTTGCCGTTCTTAAGGGGGTCTCACCTGAGCGCGGAGTTTAGCCGCGGGTACGAGGCCTTCAGGATTGCGTGCACTGTTACCTGGTAGGTTTCAGTGAGTGGGTTTCTCTTCGACATGAATTAATTTCACCGGATCCGCAGACCCGGCTGAAGCGTGATCCGAAAAACAGAATCCCGGAGGATGCGATGCGTACGGCAAAAATTTCCGCTTGTCAGTTTCCGATCGCGCGGGGCGGCTTCGATCACTTTCGGACGCGAATCGAAGCGGCTATGGCCGAGGTCCCACGCGACAGCGATTACGTATTGTTTCCCGAACTCTTTACCGTGGGACTTGTGACGTCTTATCCGGACGCATCCTCGCTGGCGGATCTTACTCGTATAGTCGAATTTACACCGCGCTACCGCGAGATGTTCCATCAGATCGCGACCAGCCGCAAGCAGTTTGTGCTTGCCGGTTCACATCTCGAAAAACAAGGCGATCTCTATTTCAACGTAGCACACCTGTTTACGCCGGAAGGCCGAGAACTGACCCACAAGAAGACTCATATTTTCCCTGCCGAGTCACAGTGGCAGACTACCGAGGGCGACACGCTCGAGGTCTGGGACGTCGGCCCAGCGAAAGTGGGTGTCGCGATTTGCTACGAAACGGAAATTCCCGAAGTCTGCCGAATTCTGGCGTACAATGGCGCTGAGGTGATCCTCTGCCCCTCCTTTACGTTTTCAGAGGCGGGTTTCTGGCGTGTCAGACATTGCGCCCAAGCGCGATGTATCGAAAACCAGATCTACATGGTCCATTGCTGCACGATCGGGGACGCTGGGGCGCCGCTTCCGCCAGGGTACGGCCGCAGTTCGATCCTTAGTCCCTGCGACCAGCCGTGGAATGCAAATGGCATCGTGGCTGAAGCGACAACGAACAAGCAGATGGTCATTACGGCAGCACTTGACATCGATCCCCTATACGATAACCGCAAAACCGGAGCCGCAACTACCTTCAACGATCGTATCAGAAGAGCCGCTATGTATGCCGAATACTCGCCATACAAGCTTGAAACTCTGTCGAATAAAGGGATCTCAAGCAAGCCAGCATCGGAAGTCTCGAACACGCAGGCCTAACGATACTAAGTGGCACAATTCTGGCCAGACGATCCAGCAAGACAGCTTTTCAACCAAAGCTATCAGCTCTCAGGGAGGGGTTTCGATGCCTCAAGTAGCTGGCACAGTAACGATCCCGGCAGGAAAAAAGATCGCAGTTAACATTGGTTGCGACTTTGACGCTCAAGCGATCTGGATTGGCTCATTCAATCTGAGCTCACCCGCTTATATGTCGCGCGGAGAGTTTGGTGCGGAAGTAGCCGTCCCACGCCTTCTGAAACTGTTCGATAAGCATCGAATCAAAACCACCTGGTGCATTCCGGGTCACACCATAGATACCTGGCCCGAACTGTGCCGCGAGATAGTCAGTGCCGGGCACGAAGTTGGGCATCATGGTTACGTTCATGAAAATCCGACGCCCATGACCTTGGCGGAAGAGACCAAGGTCATGGAGATGGGCCTTGAGGCGCTTGCTCGCATCGGCGTGAAACCTCGGGTATACCGCTCGCCATACTGGGACTTCAGCCCCAATACGCTGTCAATCCTGGAGCAGTATGGGTTCTCTGCCGACAGCAGTTTGATGGGTAATGATTTTCATCCATACGTAATCCGGCAGGTCGAAACGCATGCCGATAAAGGGAATGTTTTCGGACGGTCCAGCAAAGTTCTCGAGATCCCCGTTTCTTGGTATCTCGACGATTTTCCTCCCGAGGAATACATCACCGGCAAGCAGGAAGGGATGAACCCCGCGATAGGGATCTTTGATCGCTGGAAAGCAATTCTCGATTACGCTCTAAAACATGAAACCAACGCTTGCTATGTGGTCACGACCCATCCGCAGACGATCGGAAGAGCCCACATGATCTCCCGACTCGAAGAACTGATCGAGTACATCGCGGAAAACGGAGGATGGTTCGCGACTCTTGGCGAGATCTACGACGCAACAGTTATACCCAAATAGATCATTCAACTATCTAATCGGCCGTCCGAGCCAAAAGGCTTGGCCTCGGACAGCACAAACGCGCGTTCGCGGGGGAATTTAGATGAAACACTAACGATCGACCGTAAGTTTGGCGTTTTCAAGCCGAAACCTACGTAGACTGGCTCAAGAAATATCAGAACGCCACACCCGATTTCACACCTGGCGATACGCTGACTGAGAAAGGCATCCTCAAGCTGCGAGGCTTTATGCCCCCCCGGCTTCTACGAGATGCTCAATTTTCCGGGGCTGCATGTGGAGATTGCTCCGCCAGAGAATATGAGCCCGGACCAGGCCTATACGGACTGTAGTGAGAAGTACGGTTCACAAACGCGGCTAGGTCCGGATGGGGAATTGATTAACTATGTACGATTCGACGACAGTCATCGAGCCGGGATGGCAAGGCACGATCGAGCCTTTCGGCAATCTTGTCATTTCGCGAAGGTGAGTCGCCAATCGCCATACGCGCTGAAGCTCGCCGTCACTCACCCGCCAAGCGCGGCAAACTATAACGGAGGAGACCGAGCTATGAAGTAGATCATCTATGTGATGCAATTCAAGGGACAGGGCGGACCCGGCGGATCGCCTAACGTACTCAAGGCTATGACCAGTTCGCCGAGCTGCACGCTCACCACTGTGAGCGGCTCGGAAGGTGTGCAGGGCAGCGTCCGCAGCTGATGATTGCCGTCGCCAAAGCGGATGCTGCCCGATTCCAGAAATGAAGTGTCGCCGGTGACCGTCACTTCCGACTCGAACGAAGCTTTGCCGCCCGCCGCCTTCAGTACGGTGGGACGGGGGTATCTCGGCGACAGTCCGGAGCCGAAGGTAAAGTCCGGCGCCGTGATGTGGCGGGTCGAGGGTGGCGAGGGCCAGTTCGCTGGCGCGAACGGTTATATCACCTCGAACTTCACGTTGGACGAAGCGGGTCACGTGACCGATAATCAGTTCGGCGTGATCTACGTCAAGTAAAGGCGCTCCGCAGAAAGGGCGCGCCAGCTTGCACCCGCATATCCAGAGCCGGTGGAATGCGTGGCGTAAGCCGATCCTTTTCTTGTCTGACTCGATGGCCGACCGGAGGCCTCTGGGCGCAGTGCGATTGGCAGAAACGATCGCGAAGTTTTGTACGGGAAACTACGGCGATGGCGATCAGAATGTATGACCTTGCTGGAGAGGATACTGCTCGGCGGTTCAGTCCATTTTGCTGGCGCATCCGCATGGCTTTGGCACACAAGGGTCTGACCGTCGAAACGATACCCTGGCGTTTTACCGAAAAAGCAGCAATCGCTCATTCCGGACAGGAACGGGTTCCGGTCATCGAAGACGGTGGCCGGGTACTAGCCGACTCGTGGAAAATCGCTAACTATTTGGAAGAAGCCTATCCTGACCGGACGTCTCTCTTCGGCGGAGCGGCCGGAGAGGCGATGGCGCGCTTTTTCAACAACTGGGCCGATCTCGTGCAGATACCAAGCATTGCGAGCTTCGTCGCAGCCGATATCCTGAGTCATCTCCACCCCCGCGACAGGGACTACTTTCGCCAGACCCGCGAAAAGCGCTTCGGGAAGTCGCTGGATGATTTTTGCGCCGATCGTGAAAAACGCGTCTCGGGTTTTCGGCAATCCTTGCAGCGTCTACGTCAGACGCTACAAGCGCAACCGTTCTTCGGCGGCGAGGTACCCTTTACCCCGACTACATTGTGTTCGGCGGCTTTCAATGGGCCAGAGCAATAAGCTCATTCGCATTGCTCGAAAATGCCGATCCAATCGCAAAATGGAGAGAACGGATGCTCGACACTTTCGATGGTCTGGCACGAAAATCGCCAGCTTACTGAAACATAGCGCCGGAAGGGGCGGCGGCTGGAAGCCGCGCCGGCGCAGTTAGCACTGAATACAGCATGTAGCGGAGATCGGCTACGCAATCTGTAACTTTCCGGGTAAGCGATTAACCCCGATGGCGTAGAAGTAGTGGCCGGCTGTTCTGTCCTCGAACAGCCGGATTTTAAATCCCCCACGCTCAGCTTGCCGCGATGTCGCGACTGCGCCACTGCGCGCGCTGTCAGGAACCGCGGCTCGAATGCCGCCGACCGAGAAGCGTCTTTACGCGACTGCAGTGCTCGGCAATTCGCACGTTGGAGACGCACCGCAGGGCGTCTAGTTGCTCTCTTTTTTCCGACAATCTCTGAGCGATAGGTTCTAAAAAGCCCCACCCTGCCCTTTTCTAGAATCGCTAAACCCTTACTGCGAGACACACGTATAGGTGTTATGTTGACGTGCTGTGAGAACCGGACCGGACAATGCGTTTTGCGGATTTTCAGGTGCGGACCTGGTAGCCGGCCAATCGCGGCTTGGGAGCGCAAACGCGCGGGCGACATCGGCGCAAGCGTCGCGCCACGTGTCGTTGCTGTACAACGCGCCTGCGCTGCTATTGCTGATAATCGCGATAGCCGATGCCGGCCAGTTAACCGATCCCGATCTGTGGGGCCACATCCGTTTCGGGCAAGCGGCTCTCGCGCAGCATACCGTCATGCTCCACGACTCATTCTCGTATACGGCCTTCGGCCGCTTCTTCGGCAACCATGAATGGCTGACCGATATCGTGATGGCGACCGTGTACAACCATCTCGGGATCGTCGGATTAAAGCTGTGGAAGTTCTCTTGTGTGGCGGCGACGTTTCTTTGTCTCGGGCTGGCGCTTGCCGAAACGGGGGCGACCTTCGCGGTCCAGTCGAATATCTTGCTGGCGGCGGCGCTCGCGATCATGCCGCAGATGCAATACCGTCCGCAGCTTTTCACGTTCTTTTTCTTTGCGGGAATGATCGCGATCCTCGCCCGCCACTACTATCGAGGCTCGGCCCCGCTATGGATCCTCGCGCCGATAATGCTGCTGTGGGTAAATCTGCACGGCGGCTTCGTGATCGGAATCGCAACCTTGGGCGCATATGCCGGCCTCGTCGGCTTGCAAGATCTGATTGTGGGCAACGGTTGGCGGCGAGCGCTGCGGCTTGCGGTACTTCCGCTTGGGGCCTTACTGGCGCCTTTTGTCACACCCTTTGGAATCGACACCTGGCGCATGGTGCTGCACGCGGTGTTTAATCCGGTTCTGCGGATCAATATCGTCGATTGGAATCCGCTCAGATACGCGATGGCGCAGCAATGGCACGCGGGCCACTCGGGCATAATCTACTATGTCCTGGTACTTGGATTTATCGCGGCTTTCGCCATCACTTTCGTTTTGAAGCCGCGCGGCGGCGACCTCCCGTTCGTCGTGATCGGCGCGATGATGAGCCTCGCGGCCTGGACTGCCGTGCGCAATATGCCGCTGGCGGTTATCGCGTGCGCTATGCCAATAGCGCGGCATGCGACTCTGCTGCTCGCCGATCTTCGTACGCGCGCCGAGGCTCGCGGAATGCACACCGAGCCGCCGGCCGAGCACTCTGCTATAAGTCCATGGGTCGCGGGAGCAGCCGCAATAGTGTTCGCGCTTGGCGCCGGCCTCTTCTCACCGCGGTTGCGCCTGGAGGCGGCGTACCCGTCAGGGGCTGTCGCGTTTATGCAGCATCACGGACTGCATGGCAACATCCTCGATGAGTTCGGCTGGGGCGAATACCTGATCTGGCACGTCGCGCCAGACTCGAAGGTTTTTATCGATGGACGCTACGATTTGATCTACCCGTACAAGATCATACAGGACTATATAGACTTCCGTTTTGACCATCCGCGCGCTGGGACTGTCCTCGCGTCCTATCCGCATGATTTCGTGCTCATATCGGCTAAAGCCGAAGCCTACAGGCTTATGATGCGAACGCCTGGCTGGACGCTAGTTTATCGCGATGAGGATGCGGTACTTTTCGCGCGGGCGGATTCACTGGCGGCGAAATTGCCCGCGGTTCCGGTGATCGGAACTGTCCCGCCCATTCAATATTTTCCGTGATCTACGCGACGCTCTGGGCGCGGGCTCGCGGTGTTAAATTCGCGTCCCTGAGCCTGCGCGCGTTCGATCCGCTTCAGCGCCACCATTAAACCGAGATTCTTTTCCTTCTCTCGCGCCGCATCGCGTCGAGTGCGCTATTGAAAACGCATCGTAGCGGGTCCGCTCCCAGCCGGCCCACCGCTCCTCGCGACAGTTTCGGCGATATGGCGGCGCCCTGAGATATCCAAGGAGAATAGGCAGTCGTCAGCGTTTCCGCAGTCGTCCCGCCTCAACAAAGCGGTTGCGTAACTGTGCCTTACGGCAATGCGGGTTTGATATTTTGGTTTACGCGAAAGAAGTTGCTCGGGTCATATTTTGCTTTGATCCTGGTTAGCCGCTCGTACTTATCTCCATAGGCCGCTATGACGCGCTCGGCGCCTTCATTTTCGAGCCCGTTGACATAGACCGCGCCGGTCGAGAAGGGTCTTAGCGCCATAAAGAAGTCTTCCACCCATGTCCACGACTTTTTGCGCTCTTCAGCCTTCTGCCAGTACGAGTGAACCCAGAATTCGTACCCGCTGCGACGGAAGCCGAAGGCGTTGTCACGCGGTTTGGAGCACCAGGGTCCATGCCAATACATCATCGTGATGCCGCTCGATTCGCTCGGGGCGTTTGACGCATATTCCGTAATGACATCGACGATTTCCTGGTTGAGCCGCTTGAAATGACCGGACCTTCGATGGCTGGAGTAGTCGCCTGTGGGAACATCAGATGACGCTCTTTGTTCGTCGAGATAGGCTTTTGGTTTGATGGTGTCTTCGAAAGGCTTCAGATATGTACGCAAAGGACGGAGTATGCGCTCGCCCTTCTTCCTATCGCCGGTCCAGACGACCGCAACATCGAGCATCCGCTCGCCGGGATATGGCAGTACCGCGGCCAGCAGGAAAAGATCGTACGGAATTGTTAGCGCGAAATCGTCGAGATTCTGCAGGATCTGTTTGGCGCGTCGAATCGGATACCTTAGATGGCCTGATAGGACGCTCTCGATCGGATGAAGCTTGAACTCGATCGAGGTCACCACCCCGAAATTCGCACCCGCCCCTCTTACCGCCCAGAACAAATCCTCATGTTCACCTTCCCTGGCCGTCAAGGTCCGCCCATCCGCGGTTACTACTCTCGCCCGGACGATGTTGTCACAGGCGTAGCCGAATTTCGTGGTTAATGAACTTTCGCCTCCTCCAAGCGCATATCCTGTTACCCCAACTGTCGGACAAGAACCTAGCGGAACCGCCATCCTGAACGCCTGAGTTAGACAGTCGAGTTCCGCTGCGACCACGCCCGGCTCGATCGTGACTCGGCGATGGACCGGGTCGACGTCCGCGCGTTTCATGGCCGACAAGTCAATCACCATGCCGCCATCGCATACTCCGAAGCCGGCAAAGCTATGGCCGCCGGAGCGCACCGCTGTCAGCAGTCCGTTCCGGCGTGCGAATTCAACTGCGCAAATCACGTCCGCCTCATTCGCACATCGGACTATAAGAGCAGGCCGTCGATTGACAGCATAATTCCAGACGCGGCGTACTTTTCCATAGTGGCTATTGCCCGGGAGGATGACGTTTCCAGCTAATGATTTCGCAAATTGTCGGACCGCTGCGGCGCTGATGTCTGCGCGAAGGTTGGCGGTGCCGGACCGAGCTCTTGAAGCCATTCGTTGCATTTACTCCAATTGTAATAGACGACGCGGCCGGTACGACAACTATGGTCAGATGCGGCGGCCGACAACGCCGGTACGTGATGGCAATCAGCAGACGATCAAAACATCTCCGACGACGGTCGACGTCTGCAAGTTTCCGTTACTCCGGTCAGCGGATAATCACTGATCGCTTTGTAAGGAAAACTGCGTGAGAGCGCGACTTAACCTTTTGGCGGACCGGCGCGAATACGGCGCCGCAGCACGTCCAGAGGAAATTGCGCGGGACCGAACGTGTCGACCCACCAGGTTGCTCCTGCGGCGGAATAGGCGGCTACTGTTTCGCGCGACCCATTCGAGCTCGCAGTATTTTCCAGATGAACGACGTCGAAAATCGATTCCGTCGTCCTCAACGGCTTTATGTATTCGACTATTTCTCGAAGCTGCGCTGGACTGATTGAATGCGTAAAATCGCCCGCCACTGGAACGATGCCGTCGTAGCGAGCGGCTCGCCGGAACGGAGCTTTTTTTGGCCACGTTCCAGCGACCCAAACAGGAATTCGTGGAGTCTGGAAGGCTGCCGGTCTGAACAGCGCCTGGTTCACGCGGAAGTACTTGCCAACGAATGAAAATGGCTCTCCAGCCCACAGACCGGTTAAAACGGTGAGGCTTTCATCCAGCATCTGCGCTCGAATCCGGTCGTCGCGTGGACCGTCAAAGGTGCTGATTTCTCCAAAAACGTCGCTACCGGAACCAACCCCCAATATGAGCCGTCCTTTCGACAGATGATCGAGAGTGACGGTCTCGCGGGCGAGTTTCCATGGATTTCGGCGGAACAGCGGCGTGACCAGGGTTCCTATGCGTATTCGCGTCGTCGTCAACGCGATTGCTGCCAGCGTTATCCAGGGATCGGCGACGGGCTGGGCATGCTCGAGCTGTATATGGTCCCAGACGAAACACCCGTCCCATCCTGAGTCTTCGGCAAGGTGCGCGAGTTCCGCGAGAAGGCGCGGATCGCAGTATTGGCCGGAGGTTGGAAAATCGATCGCGAAACGCATTGCATTACCGGGAGCGTGCGTGCCGATTATCGAGGGCATCGCGGCACGGGCTCATCACAAATTTTCCTCGACCTCACTATCTACTCGTCCCAGTGGAACTGCCGGGAGAAATTCAGCATCCCGTAGGTGTGCGAGCTACCATAGCCGATTTGCAGATCGATGTTCGCATGCCATCGTCTGACGAAAATGCCGAGGTCCGGCCCACCTTGTCCCTTGGCGTTGCCCACCGAGCCGCCGCCCCAGATCGCTCCGCCCACACCTCCTAAAAGCATCACGTCGGCCGTCGAGAGCACGATGGCGCGCAAATCGATTCGGCCGCTGGTTGCCTCATTCTCGTAATAATGGCTTCCGCTGAACGAAAAATTTACCGGATGATAACTGTGCGGCCACAACCAACTCGAGAAGTTTCCTTCCACCACCGGAGCGTGACTGTCACCGACATCCTCGCCGCCAAGCACCACCAGCGAAACGCCGGGCATCGGCGTGATATCGATCCCGCCCTGGAAGCGTCCGAAATTACGCGTGCTGCTTCGGGAAGCCGGGAGAAGCGGACTGTCGAATCCGGTTCCCTGGAATACGTGGTATGCGGTCGCTCGTGCGACGAGGCTTAGCTGGCGGGTCACGCTTTGTTCCAACTCGAAGCCTTCGTGAGTGGTTCCATACTTGTCGCTGCCATAACCACTGGCGAACAATGCCAGGCTGAGATGTCGGGGGTTTGTCAGGTCGAACAAACCCGAATCGGCGCGCGCGGGAGCTGACCCTCCGACGGCCGCCAGCGCCAGGGTCGCGGCGAGCACAACCGTCAAACGCATGCGGCCGGATGAGGCATTGAGGCGACGCGGATACATCGTCGGCGGCCGCAAGCGCCTAGCGATAGCCCGGCGCGCTGAGTTCGCTCATTCCCAACGGAGCGGCTGCACTCGGCGCCATCTCGCACGGAACCGTGGTTTCATAGCCCTGCGTGACGCGCACCGGCGGCGCCTTGGGATTAGCTGGATTGCGGACTTCGACCACGCCCTTGTAAACGCCAACCTCCGTATAGCGCAAACAGGTGGGAAATCCCGGGCACGGCTTGCCTTCGATATAGGCGGTTTCGAATTCGGTTCCGCGCACTCCCACCACGGCATTAGGCGTATGTACTTCAAAATTGGGAGTAGCGCCCAAGGTGGGATAAACCACGGCTCTGAGGTGGCCCAACTTCAGGCTGATCGATGAATTGGAGCGCGCGCTAGCTACCACATCATCGATTACCATCGTACTCGACTCCGCCAACATGAGCTGGCTGCCGCCGTCCAGCGTCACGGTGAGGTGGGATTTGGACATAGTCTGTATCCGGTCGCGTGCGATCACCGCCATTTTGAGCGCGACCTCGAATTCCTGCGTCCCCCGCGAAAGCCTGGCGGTCCCTTCAAGCTCGGTGACCGCGCCGACGGATTGCTGGGCGAGCGCCGGCCCCTGGATCGCGGCGATCAGGCCGAGCGCCATAACTATCTGGAGCGCCGCCACCGACACTCGTGCGCGGCCTCCCCGTTTCGAATCCGTCGCCATTCGCCGACTAAGTTCTCATCTTGCGCGCCTGAAGGATGACAGCGTGACCAACGTGAGTCGAGTGAATGAACCGGCGTAACGCAACAAGCCGCGCGCTGCGATAACGCCGCACCAGTGCGCCGGCGTGTGCTCGAAATCATTTCTCGCGCAATTTTATTCTGTGCTCCTGGTTTTCGCGATTCTCTCTTGCAATCGGACCTGCGAGCGTGCAGGATGTCGTGCGAAGCGCGCCGCAAGGGGCGCTTCGCCAATGCAGCGGGAGGGGAGCTGCGAATGCGGAATCAGCACAAGTACCGAGGCTATCCGCGTAATTGGTCCGATCGGTCCAATTGCGAAGGCTTGGACTATCCTGAACCCCGGACGGTCAGTCACGCGACAGACTTCATTAACGTGCATACCTTTGGCGGGCGCGGCTCGCCGTCGTTCTAACACTCTCGCCTAGGTTCCCGGCAAAGGAACGGTCAGGCGCCGCTTGAGGCGGCGCCGGCCCTTGCGCGCTTTAGGAATCGCCCTTCGAAGATGGGCGTCCCGATGCTGCGCAAATCATAACTTTGCGACGCTGGCCGGTGAAATTGATTGGAGGGCTTTGCCGCCACTCCGTTCAATATTCATTCGCGGCAGCGGCTTCTAATCCTGACCACCCATAAATGGTGGAACGGTTGAAGCCTGCCGTGAACGCACGCCGGCGTCGATTAAAAACGAATACGAAGACGCGCAAAGAGGATCGATATGAAGACGCGAATAATTCCGCTGTTAATATGTATCCTGGCTATTTCGGCGCAGGTCGCACATGCAGGACCGGCAAATCGAAGAGCCGTCGCCACCGGCAACCCGCCCAACGTGCCGATCAATCTGAACGGTTTCGGCGCGCCGCTGCCCGGCGTGACAAGCAATGCATCGGACCTGGCCGATTTCGCCTCCGGGCAAATGAATTTCAAGGAAGTCGAGACCCTGCCGCAGGTTGGCCCGCTCATGAACGGCGTGTCTTGTGCCGGATGTCATTCGCAGCCGGCGATTGGCGGGGGCGGGTTGTTCATCAACGAAATCCGCGTGCGCGACAATACCCAGCCGGGCCCGGTGCATATCTTCGCGGTGGACAATTTCCTGCGCAACGGACCGCAGACCCAGGGCAAGCAAACGATTTTCCCGCAGGGGATGGAGGCTGAGCCGCTGGGTTGCCAGATAACCGCACCCGGTTGCCAGCTCTCGCCCTGCCAGGAGGAGGAGGCCGCAAGAACCACTTTCAATACCAACCTCGCGGTCTGCGATCCGACGAGTGCCGACTTCCTTGGCGGCAGCAATTGCGTGAGTGGACGTGCGGCGCTGGCGACGTTCGGCGATGGACTGATCGAAGCCGTGTCGGATCAAACCTTCGAGCAAATCGCCGAGAGCGAGCCCCCTGCGATTCAGGGGAAGATTAAAATGGTGACCGAGAATTTCGCCAAAACCGCGCATGTTGGACGCTTCGGATGGAAAGACGATCACTCATCGCTGCGCGGATTTTCCGGCGACGCTTACCTCAACGAAATGGGAATCACCAACCCCGACAATCCGAACGAGGTGAGCCAATGCGCCGCCCATCAGAAAGACTATGGAATACCGCTCCAGGACAATGTACTCGAGGACACCACTGACGCCGACGGGCGCGCCGATATCGATCGCTTCGATGACTTCATGCGGGGGCTCGCACCGCCGCCGACGCTGCCGCAGAGCGCCTCGGCTCAAAACGGGTCGAAACTTTTCGCCAGCATCGGATGCGCCGGCTGCCATACTCAGAGCATCACTACAGCCTCCAACCCGGCGTCGTTCATCGCCACGGCCACCGGTGGCGAATCGATCAGTCCGACGCTCAATTCGGCGCTGGCCAACCAGACGTTTCACCCGTATTCGGATTTTCTGCTGCACGACATGGGCTCACTCGGCGACGGCATCACCTCGGGCACCGCGGGGCCGACTTTGATGCGCACAGTGCCGCTGTGGGGCGTTCGCGCAAAGTCGCAGCTGCTCCACGACGGCCGTGCGGGCGATATCCCGACCGCGATCAAGTTGCACGATGGGCAGGGCAAGGCGGCGGCACAGGCCTTTGGGGCGCTGAACGCGCAACAACAGATGGACGTCGTGAATTTCCTTAATACGCTCTGAGGCGCGAAACGCGAGCGGGCGCAGTGTTGCTGTGCCGCGAGCGAGGCCCGCGCCGCGACTCCTCCCAGGAAAGCCCGCCCGGCGGACGGCGGCCGTTTCAACGGCCGCCGCCCGCCGCCGCGAAAGCCGCCCGCCACGCGCAACGCAACGTTGCGATCGCGCGACGACGATTTCGTATAGTCCATCCTCATTGCGCCCGATCGTGCAAGATAAGGCATAAAATAGAGGCTCTATGCATCATGAGCCCCGATTGGCATGGCTCATGCCTATGTAAGTGTGTGCTGTCGAGGCATTCGAGTAGGTAGAGAAATAAGGACGATTCGAGCGTGAGCCTGAAAAGCAGAATCCGCGATGCACAGCGGGAGGCCGCCAGACGCGGCAAGTCCGATCCGCGGCGTCATGTGGGCGGCAAAGGCGCTTCGGCTATCTTTGGCCCAAAAGATGACATCGATGACGAATCTGAAGAAACGACGCCGTCAGTCGAGGAAATCAGGTTGGTTCTGCTGCGCAAATCGGCCAACGGCAAGGTGATGGAATGAAGCACCGGCGCCACGCTGTCAGGGCTCGCGGATGAGTTTCATCTTTCGATTCTTTTTCATGGTTGGCCTGCTCGGCTTCGCCGCCGTGTTTCGCCTGCCCGACACCAGGCTGCTCGGCTTGATCGTCGTGGACTATGCCGGTTTTTCGGTGCTCTATCGTCTCGCCCAAAAATGGCACGCGCAAAGCTTCGCCAGAGACTGCCGTGAACTCATTGAAACTTACAACGTCGGGGACGAACTGGCGCGAAAGCTGACCAGCTATTGGGCGCGCTAGCGTCAGCCGTGAAGGGTTAGCGTCGGCAGCGGATTCGGCGGCATCTGCAGGGCGCGCCGATCGCGCCCGGCTTCAGCCCGCGCCGCGCGCCGGTTCGTTTTCCGTGAGATCGCAAAAGTAGTATTTATTTTATGCTGCCGCCGGCCGCGGCGGCGGCGAGGAAAATCGTGCTCGACCTGATCATTCGTGGCGCAGAGGTCGTGACGCCCGGCGGCGCCGGCAAATGGGACATCGGCGTCGTTGGAGAAAAAATCGCGTTCGTCGCGCTCCCCGACCAACGTGTCCAGGCCGCCCGCGCGATCGACGCCACCGGCAAAATCGCCGTGCCCGGCGGGATCGAGCCGCACACCCATCTCGGCGATCGCCTCACGATGCGCCCCGAGGCGGGGCTCTACGCGCTCGGTCCCGAAGAAGACACCCGCGGGATGGCCTTTGGCGGGACCACCACGCATATCGATTTCGCGTGGGTGCATCCGAAGACCAACGTGCAGCGCGCGATCGAGCGGCGTCTCCAACGATGGAAAGGCAACTCGTACGTTGACTATACGTTTCACGTCGCGATCGGCGGCGCGCTGCCGCTTGCGACTTTCGACCAGTTGCCCGAGGCTATCCAGCAGGGTTTTCCGAGCTTCAAGGTTTTCACGACCGAATTTCTGCCACCAAATTCCAAACGCCCTGGCTTCAAGCTCGACTTCGGCCGCATCCAGCTTGCGATGGAGAAGGTCGCGCCGCACGACGGAATCATGGTGGTGCATGCCGAGGACCACGACCTTGTGCAGTTCAACTACGAGCGCTTCAAAGCCGAGCAGCTGACCGCGGGATGGAACCTGCATCACGTCCACGGCAAGCTCTCCGAGCAGCTCGCGTTTCGGCGCACGATTGCCCTTGGCGCGGCCACCGGCGCCGGCATCTACTTCGTCCATACCTCGGCACGCGAAGGCGTGGAGGCGGTGGCCGAAGCGCGCGCCGACGGCTTGGCGGTCTATGCCGAGACGCTGCATCACTACGCCTGCTTCTCGGCTCACGACTACCGATCGCCGCGCGGCTTCTGCTATCACACCTACCCCTCGCTCAAATACCCGGACGATCAGAGGGCGTTGTGGGACGGACTGGTCGGCGACGGGGTGTCGACCGTCGCCACCGACGAATTCCCGACGTCGCTCGCGGTCAAACTTAGCGGAAAAACGATCGAAGACGTCACCGGCGGCAATCTCGGCGCCGAAGCCCGGATGGGAATCGTCTATACCGAGGGCGTCGTCAAACGTGGGATGACCCTGGAACGCTTCGCGCAGGTGACCGCGACCAACGCCGCAAAAATCCTCGGGCTCTATCCACGCAAGGGCGTGATCGCGCCGGGCAGCGACGCCGACGTGGTGCTGATCGATCCAACGATCGATCGCAAACTCACGCGCGAGGACTTTCACGTGAGCGACTACAGCCCCTGGGAAGGATGGACGGTGAAAGGATGGCCGGTGGTCACCATCCTGCGTGGCCAGGTGATCGTCGAAAACGGCAAGCTCGCGGGAGGTCTCGGTCAGGGGCAACTGGTGGCGCGGCGAATCGATCCGGCGATGCTGCGCCGGCCCGCCGCATAAGTCCTCGAACGCAGCGCCCGCTTTGAAACAGGAGCCGCGCCGCCGATGCCCTCGGCGCGGCTCCTCATAGGTCATTCCTTGCGGCCGCAGTACGCTTCGATCCGATTGCCGTCAGGATCTGTTACGAACGCGGCGTAATAGTTTTCACCGTAGTCGGCACGCAGTCCTGGCTTGCCGTTGTCGCCGCCACCCGAATGGACCGCGGCTGCATGAAAGGCGTCCACCGCGGCGCGCCGGCCGGCTTCGAGACAGATGTGCAGGCCCGCGATGTCGCGCGGCACCTTCGTGTTGGCGGCGAGCAGCCATAGGCGCGGACCGTCGCTGCCGCCATAGCCAAGCGCGTTCGCATCTTCGCTGAGGCACTTGGCGCCAAGCGGCGCCAGCGCCGCATCATAGAACCGCTTCGCCCGGGCGACGTCGCTCACCCCAACCGATACGTGATGAATCATGACCGTGCTCCTTTTCCGTTTTTGGTTTGACCGGAGCGTCTCTCGCTTCCGGCTATTCTAACTGGTTGACCAGTTGAATCAACCAGCATGATGGTTAGATAAACGATCGACAGGCGATTGTCAACCCTCATGGCGGTTAGTATGTTAAGCGGAGATGACGAAGCCTGAACGCATCGCGCGCGCCGGCGCACTGGTCCTCGCGCCCCGCCGCGATCTCTGCCTGGATTTCGCGAACACGCTGGGGTGGCGCGGCAGCGCGCCGAGCGAAACCCTTCACGGATTGCCGGATCTCATGCAGTGGGCTGCATCCTCGGGCAGTCTGTTGGCGGGTGCGATCGACGGGCACGGGGCCTGGGGAAGCGCGGCCTGGGCGGAGCGCCATCCGGCGGAGGCTGCGGCGATTTTTCTCCGCACGATCGCGACTCGGGAGACGATTTACCGCATCTTTCATGCAGTCGCGAGCGGCGGCGCGCCGGGCGACGACGATTTGTTGGAGCTCAATCGAGCGTTGCAGGAAACTCCGGCGCGGAGCGCGCTTCAGCGGATCGGCGCGGGCTTCGGCTGGCGGATCGAGGCGAAACGGCCGCCGGCCGCGCCGGCGCTGCTCGCCCCGGCGTTATGGTCGGCGGGTGATTTGCTGGCCGGACCGCAATTGGGCCGGGTGCGCGAATGCGCGAATGACAAATGCCTGTGGTTATTCCTGGATGAGAGCAAGAATGGCACGCGCCGCTGGTGCTCGATGTCCGCATGCGGAAACCGCGCCAAGGCGCATCGCCACTACGCCCGTCTCAAGGGCGGCTGAATCCGCGATCACTTCTCATCCAGCTTCTTTATCCAGTCGGCAGTGCCCATCACCTTGCTGAACATGGACGCTTGTGTGACCAGCACCGAGTTGTGCAAGTCCTTGTCGGCAACCTTGCCCGAATCGTTGCCGACCGTCAGCGTCCCGGTTGCATCGGAGAGAAACTCCACTTTGTAGCCGCGATGGAAGCCTTCGCGCGCGGTGCTGTCGCAGCACATCTGCGTCATGTATCCGCTCACGGTCAAGGTGTCGATCTGGTTCTCGCGCAGCCACTTCTCGAGATTGGTCCCGGCGAAGCTCGAGGGCAGGTTCTTGTCTACCAGCAAATCAGCGGGCCGCGCGGCGATATCCTTGTGCAGGTTCCAACCCTCGGTGCCTTCCTTGAATACTCCGCGGTCGCCCTTGGCCGCATGGCGCACGACGACTACCGGGACGCCGTGCGCGCGCGCCGAGTCCATCGCGTGCAGAATGTTATCGAGCGAGCCCGGCGGATAGCTGACCGGCATTTTGCCGGTGAAATACTCATTTTGTACGTCGATGACGAGGAGCGCACGTTTCATGTTTTTTCCTTTCGAATTTCCGCTTCATGTTCGCGCGGCTACTTCATCACGCGCCGGGCGAAGCCTCGGCGCCGCCGCCGCGTCTTCTCTTCTTCCTTCTCGCGCCGCTCGACGATGTCGATCATAGCGAGCTGGCAATTATTCTTCGGCTCCCCGGGCAGCCGCACGTAGCTGCCGTCGGAGCGCATCTCCCACGCCGCGTGATTGGGCTTGAGCTGCGCGTCGAACACCGCCCGCAGCTCCTTGCGCAGCGTTGGATCCTCGACCGGCGCGACGGCCTCGACCCGGCTCTCCAGGTTGCGTTTCATGCAATCGGCCGAACCGATGAAATATTCCTCGGCGCCGCCGTTGCGAAAGTAGTAGATGCGCCCGTGCTCGAGGAAGCGCCCGACGACACTGACCACGCGCACGCTCTCCGAGAGGCCCGGGATTCCCGGGCGCAAACGGCAGGTATCGCGCACGATCAGATCGATCTTCACTCCGCCTTGTGCGGCGCGATAGAGGGCGCGCGTGATGTCAACGTCCTCGAGCGCGTTCATCTTCATCTGGATCAAGCCCGCCGAACCGGAGCGCTGGAGTTCGACCTCGCGGCCGATCTTCTCGAGCAGGGCCCGTTTGAGCAGGGCCGGCGCAGGCAGAATCTTTTTGAACATGCGTCCGGCCCGATAGCCGGTGGTGAGGAAATTGAACAGCTGCGTCAGGTCGGCGCCGATCGCCTCGTCGTTGGTCAGCAGTCCAAAATCGGCATACAGGCGCGCGGTGCCCGCGTGATAGTTGCCGGTGCCGATATGCGCGTAACGGCGCAGTCCGTTGTAATCCTGGCGGACCACCAGGATCACCTTGCAGTGCGTCTTGAGCCCCACCACGCCGTAGGTGACGTGGATGCCGTATTCTTCGAGCTGCTCGGCGAACTGGATGTTGGCGGCTTCGTCGAAACGGGCCTTGAGTTCGACCACCACGGCGACCTGCTTGCCGTTGCGCGCGGCGTCGCAGAGATAGCCGATCACCTCGGAATCGCTCGAGGTGCGGTAGAGCGTCATCTTGATCGCCCGCACCTTGGGGTCTTCGCTGGCCTCGCGCAGCAGCCGTCCGACCGAGGTCGGAAACGATTCATACGGATGCATCAGCAGGATCGAGCCGGCCTCGCGAATCACATGGAAAATGTTGCGCGAAGGCGTCAGGCGCGCGTGGTCGGCCGGATGGTGCGGCGGATCGTGCAGCGCGGGATTGTCGACCGCCGCCAGCTCCATCAGATCGCGCAGCGCCAGCATCCCGTCGTCGATCTCGAACACGTCGTCGTGCTCGTCAAGGCCTAGTTCCGCCGCGAGCATCCCGCGATGCACGGGTTTCATGCCTCGCACGGCTTCCATCCGCACGATCGGCGCGAAGCGGCGATCGCGCAGCTCGGATTCGATCAGCGCCAGCAGATCGTCGGCCTCGTCCTCGTCGCGCTCGGTATTGGCGTTGCGCGTGACGCGGAAGAACTCGTAGCCGTCGACTCTGACCTCGGGAAAGAGCAGGTCGAGAGTATGCGCGATCACGTCCTCGAGCGGGACGAAGCGCCGGGTGCCCTCGACCCGCAGAAAGCGCGGGATGCCAAGCCCGACCGGCACCTTCACCCGCGCCAGGGACGGCTCGACATCGTCGGGGGCGCGCAGCGTGACCAGGAGATTCAGCGACAGATTGGAGATGAACGGGAACGGATGCGCCGGATCCATCGCCTGCGGCGTCACCAGCGGAAAAATATTGCGCAGGTAGTACTCGCGGATAGCGGCCTGCTCGCCCGGACTCAGCTGGTCGAAGGCGAGTACATGGATCTCAGCGTCGGCGAGCCGCTTGAGCAGCACGGGCAAGAGCGCGCGCTGCTCGGCCTCGAACGCGCGAATCTCGACCAGGCATTCCGCAATCTGCTGCTGTGGCGTGCGCCCGTCGTCGGTCAACTCCTGCATCCCGGCGATCGCCTGCTGCTTGAGGCCGCCGATCCGCTTCATGAAAAATTCGTCGAGGTTCGACGCCGTGATGGCGAGGAACTTCACCCGCTCGAGCAGCGGGTTGGCCTCATCGAGCGCCTCGGCGAAGACGCGCCGGTTGAAAGCGAGCCAGGTGAGTTCGCGATTGAGAAACAGTTCGGGCGCTTTAAGATCGGCGTCGATACGTACTGTTGCCGGAGTTGCGCCATTGACGCTGCGGATCTCCGCGACCGCGCCCGCGCCATTGGCCACATCGATGCTTGCCCCGGGTGCAGGGCCCACGTCACGCGCTGTCGACGGCTCCAGCGAAAGCGCCCGGAGGGCCTGAGAAGGCTCTGTTTGACTCGCCATGGATGCAGTCTACGTCAATTCCATCCAATTTCGGAATGAGCGTAGCTGGGACCTGCCGAAGCTTCAATCATGGACTGTTAGCTCGCGTTTACGATTGTTTTGCACCTTAATTTGCCCGCCATCGTTGAGGTTTTTCGGCATTTTTCTTCGACGAAACTGACGGAGACCTCGCGCTCGGCACGGGCCTCCGCACAGTCTGTCGCGGTTGCGCGCGGCAACCGGGCTATTGCAAGATGGCCGGATGGCAACCTGGGGACGGTGCCAATCGGAGGAAAAAACAGTGGGGACGAGTTTCCGAAACCCTCGGGGGGAGCGATTGATACTGCTTCCGTCGATGTTCGCTGCAATTGTCGCATGTATCGCGCTAGGGGCCTCGCGCGCCGCGGCGCAGAACGTCAAGACCTATACCCGGGCAACGCTCGATCAATGGATGAGCAAGTACGCCGACGCCAAGCCCGATTTCAAGCCGGGAGACCTGCTGGGAAGCCACGACCTGGAGCGAATCAGGCCGTTCGTGCCGCCGGGATGGTTCGAGCAGCTGAATTTCCCGGAATTCAAGATGGAGATCATGGCCGCGCGCAGCCACACGCCGCGCAAGGATTACCAGGAGTGCACCGAGAAATATCAGGCGCAGGTCAAGCTCAACCCTGACGGCTCCCTGGCTAACTATATTTGCGGGCAGCCGTTTCCCAACGCCTCGCTCGGCACGACGGATGCGCTTTCCGGAATCAAGGCGGCATGGAATTTCGACTATCGATGGCAGAACTACGGCCAGTTCTCCCTCAACTATCTGTTCATCGTCGCTCATTTCGGCGGCAATCACGACGGCGACGCGCCGAAAACGATCGAGTCGCCGCCTTCAAATTGGGTCGGGGGCGTCGAGTATCACAGCAAGCTGCCCACCGATGCGACCAAGTTCTTCGGCGGCGGCGGCACCTTTGCCCGCACCTTGAGCAGCTTCTATCGGCGGGTTTATTTCAGCCATCTCGCCCAACGCGCGGACGCCCAGGGATTGTTGGGCACGCCCGACTCGGCGCAATTCCTGTGGAAGGAATTCAGCGGCTTCTTCTCACCCTATGACGTCCGCGGGCAGGTATTCATCACCTACCGTTACGCCGACCCGCATCGCGCCGACGACGCCTGGGCCTACGATCCGCAGTCGCGCCGCGTCCGCCGCGTCTCGGTCGAGGTCAAATCCGATTCGGTCGAAGGCACCGACACCACCCAGGAGGACTTCTACACTTTCTCGGGCCGCGAACTGCACTGGCACTGGAAGTTCCTCGGCTGGAAGGACGTGCTGGCGGTGCTGGACGCGCGCGACGATTACGCCTACCTGTTCGGCCCTAACGGCGAAATTCCCAACGACCGTTGGTCGCTGCGGCGCTTCGCGGTGGTCGAACGCACTCCGGTCGAAAGCCATCATCCCTACAGCAGCGTCCTCATGTTCTGGGACGCCGAGAACTGGCATCCGTGGATGGCGTTCGCGTTCAACCGCGACGGCAAACTATGGAAGCTTTGGGAGCTCGAGAACCGCTGGAGCGAGGACTTCAAAAGCTTCGCCGAGATTAATCATGGGGTCGAGTCGACCATGCTGATCGGAGAGGATGTCATCGACCTGCAAAACGACCGGGCCACGATATTCTCCGGTTTCGGCAGCGGTTATCCCAACGCGGTGCCCGCCAACGTCACCCAGCTATACGACATCAGCAAATTGGAGGAGATGCATCGCTGATATCGCACGGCCGCGCACCGCTGGCGTAAAGACTGCCGCCGACTAGGGCTTGGCGGCGGCCTTGCGCCGGCGGTACTTCTCCACCATGTAGGCGCCCGCGGCTACCGCCCCTCCGTCGATCACCAGCACCGCGCCCGAAATGTACGATGAATCGGGCGCGGCCAGGAACGCTGCCACGCGCGCGACTTCTTCGACTCGTCCGAAGCGATTGATCGGACTGTGATTGGCGCGCTCCTCGTAGGCCTCCCTGGGCCATGCCGCACGCACCATCTCGGTGTCGATCGGTCCGGGCGCAATCGCATTGGCGGTGATTCCGTGATCCGCGAGCTCAAACGCCATCACACGGGTGAGCGCGATGATGCCGGATTTGGCTACGCCATAGGGCGCAAGGTCCAGCGGCCCCATCAGGCCCGCCACCGACGCCATCGAGACAATGCGGCCGTACTTGCGCCGCGCCATCTCGCGCGCCGCGGCCTGCGAACAATAGAACGCGCCCGACAGATGCACCCGCAGATGGCTTTCCCAATTCTCGCGGCTGACTTCCAGGAAGGGTTCGCTCTTCGCCACGCCGGCGTTGTTGACCAGGATGTCGACCCGGCCCAGTTCGCGCGCCGCGTCGGTGACCCATCGCTGCGCCTCGACACAGTCGCCGATATCGACCTGACGAAAAGAGGCCCGGCGGCCAAGCGCGATGATTTCCTCCGCGGTCGCGCGCGCAGAGTCAGCATCGATTTCGGCCAAGGAGATGTCCGCGCCCTCGCGAGCGAAGGCGAGCGCGATGGCCTTGCCGATTCCCCGTCCGGCGCCGGTAATCAGCGCCACCTGGTCTTTGAACCGCATCGAGACACCTCCATCGGATTAGCTCAGGCGTCGGTGCTACTGTCTGGCGGCGGGGGCGCTCTTAGTCGCGGCTTTGGCGGCAGTTGGGGCCGCACTCCAGATCGTGGTCTTCGGATGGAACGCCGCCCATGCGAACCAGTAGCCGTTATAGATCGGAATGCGCTCGCCCGACACGCTCGCAGTAGCCGCTCCGGAGTCCGCGTCGTAGCTGATAGTCAGATCCACACCGCCCAGCCGGGTCCGAACCGGCATCGCCGCATCTCCCAGCTTTGACAAAGGGAACGCTTCGTCCTGGCCGCCCGCCGAAACACCCAGGACGATTTCGTGAGCGGACAGCCGCTCGTCGAGGTGCGTAACCGGCGATACTACCTGGTCACCGTGCTCATATCCCCAGTACGGATCGACTCCATAGTCGCGCGCATAGCCAGTATTGATACTAAGTACGTCGGTCGTCGGATGCTTTTTGCGCCAGGCCTCCCAGGTCATGACCGTGTTGGGTATCGCCGCAAGCTTCTGCCCGGCCATCGGCCCGGCCAGCGCCTGACCCTCGAGCTGAGACCACAGGCTTTGCGTGCCCGCATCGTAGAGCACCAGGTTGCTCTGATAGAGCTTGCCCGATACACCCAGGACGACGGTTTTGCCCGCGGCTTCGCGGCGGTAAACCGCGGCGCCCTGAACCAGCGGGCAGAAGGTCACCGCGAGCGGCGTCCCCGCGATCGAATCGTCAACCACCTCATGCCAGTTGAGAATCTTGATCGGGTAGGCGCGCGCCCGCCCCTGGACGACCACGCCGATCACCTTGTCGTTGGACTCGAGAAACGTCGCACGGTCGGCCTTGACGAATTGGGGCTCCAGCACGGCCGGAATCGCGTCCTTGGCGGGGCCGCCGTCGCGAATCTGGTCGGGAGGCACGATGTGATGGCTAAGGTCGAAGCCGCCCAGGACCGGATAGATCGCGAGCGCGGCGGCGATAACCCACACCCGGGAGCCCCGCCCGCGACGCCTATCACGTCCTCGTCCAGCCATCATGCGGATTCTCTGGCCTAGCCGGCGAGCCGTGCGCGATCGTGCGGCGCGGCAAAATCGATCGCCGGACCCTTGGGCACGATCCGGGTCGGGTTGATCATCGCATGGCTCGCGTAATAGTGGCGCTTGATATGCGCGAGGCTGACCGTCCCGGCGACGCCGGGAACCTGGTAGAGATCGCGCGTGTAGCCCCACAGGTTCGGGTAGTCAATGATACGGCGGAAGTTGCATTTGAAGTGGCTATAGTAGACCGCGTCGAAGCGCACGAGCGTGGGGAAGGTCCGCCAATCGGCTTCAGTCGGCCGTGCGCCGATGAGGTAGCGCCGGCGCGCCAGGCGCTGCTCGAGCCGGTCCAGGGTTGCGAACAGCGGGTCGAAGGCCGCCTCGTAAGCCTCCTGCGATTTGGCGAAGCCGCATTTATAAACGCCGTTGTTGAGGGTGTCGTAGATGACGGCGTTGAGTTCGTCGATCTCTGCGCGTTCCGCCGGCGGATAGAGGTCGTCGCCGGACGCCCCCAATGCGTTGAAGGCCGAGTTGAACATCCGGATTATCTCGGAGGACTCGTTGCTGACGATGGTTTTGCTCTCGCGGTCCCACAGCACCGGGACCGTGACGCGCCCGCTATAGTCGCGCCGGGCCCTGGTGTAAATCTCATGCAGGTGGCCTGCGCCAAAGAGGTTGTCGCGTGTCGCGCCGGGCGTGAGCGAGCCGTCCGGCGCGCTAAAGGACCATCCGTCATCGCCCATGAACGGATCGACCACCGACACGGTGATTGCGTCGTCCAGTTTCTTGAGCGCGCGCACGATGAGGGTGCGATGAGCCCACGGGCAGGCGAGCGATACGTACAAGTGATAGCGCCCGCTTTCGGCCTTGAAGCCGCCCTCGCCGCTCGGCCCGGGACGGCCGTCAGCCGTCACCAAGTTCCTGAACACGGTCTGCGGACGGACGAAATTAGCCCCCGCCGAGCGAAGGTCATCGCGATGCCACTGGCCGTCGACCATCATTCCCATGAAAGACTCCTTGCGCGCACCCTGGGAATGCTCCGATGATATGCTGGTGGGCCAAAATGTCACAGACCCCGGTCTCGAGAACCTGCAGGCCCTGCTCTACCGGCTGATAACGGCGCCCGAGGGCGTGGCCGCCGGTCTAGCGGCCGAGCGCGCCCCCGGGCCGACAACGCGCGACGATCTGGATCAGCTGATTGAAGGCGACGACCGTCTTTCGGCGGCGGAGCGGCTCGAGATTTATGCCAACGCCTACTTCTACCGCATCCTGGACTGCCTGAAGGAGGATTTTCCGGCGACGCTCGCGACGCTTGGCGCCGACAATTTCCATAATCTGGTCACCGGCTATTTAATTGAGTATCCGCCGACCAAACCTTCGATCGCGTACGCTGGCCGCTATATGAGTGAGTTTCTGCGCCACCATCCCCTGAGCGAACGATGGCCGTTCATCGCGGAGCTGGCGCGCCTAGAGCGGACGGTTACCGAGGTCTTCCATGCCGCGGAGGCCGAGCCGCTAAGCGCCGAGGCGATGCGCTCGGTCGCACCCGAGGATTGGCCGGCGCTCATGATGCGGACGCATCCGGCGCTGGCGATCGTCGATTGCGAGTGGCGCGTTGACGAACTATTGCGCCAAATCGAGGCCAGCGCGGTAGCAGCGGTAGAAAACGGACCAACCCTTGACGCGCCCGCGCATGCGCCGATCAGCATCCTGGTGTGGCGGCATAATTCGCAGGTCGATTATCGCGCGCTAAAACATCCTGAGCGCCGGGCGCTCGAATTGGCGAGCACCGGGGCAAGTTTCGCAGCGATCTGCGAGTCGGTTGCAGGTGCAGCCGAAGGCAATTCCGTCGCGCCGGTTGCGCTTATCAATCGGCTGCTCGCGCGATGGGTTGAAGACGGCCTCCTTGTCCTGGCGGACAAGTGACTTGGCTGACTCTGCCTGCGGGGTCGAGCGCGCGGCCTTTCGCGATCACTCTGGGAGCAGCGTTTTGACCGAGTCTTCCCGCAGTTGCGGATGCTCCAGCAGTTTATAGCTGACGAGAGCTGTCGGTATGCCCTCTTCGACATTGCGCAGGCGAAAGTACGGGGCGTCCATTCCGCCGCCCGACTTTAGGCTGACCACCTCGTGAAGCCTGCCTCTAAAGACGACGCGGCTGCCCGGTAGCATCCTGATTGCTACGTGCTTCTCCATCGTGGCTACTCCTTCGCCCCCTTTGAGTCACCACCTCGCAATATTGCCTGACATTCCAGCAATTATTGCACCTGCGCGCCGGTGTCAAGGACAGGGTTCTATGGAGAGCATAAACGCACGCGATCTTCATCTTCGCGCGGTACCCTTGACATAGCGGCTCCGGTGTTGGTCCAACCATTCCAACCAACAAATCCAACCAGGAGTGCTTAATCGATATGGCAATCGTAAGGGGCGAGCAGCTAATCGCGCGCTGCTTCAGAAACGAAAGCGTCGACACGATCTTTTTCATGATGGGCGGTCCGACCAGCGGCACCGCGGGCGCGTGTCTCGAGCTTGGGATGAAAGGTATCTACGTCCGCCACGAGCAAGCGGCGGCGATGATGGCGCACGCTTATGCGCGCGTCACCGGTAAACCGGGCATCTGCATCACGCCGTCGGGCCCTGGCACGGCCAACGCGCTTACCGGTCTCGCCAACGCGTGGGCCGACGCCACCCCGATAATCGCGATTGGCGGTTCGGCACCGATGCGCGCGACCACCCTCGACGCGTTCCAGGAGATGGACCAGGTCGCGATCATGAAACCGGTGGTGAAGGCGGCCTACCGGGTAGACATGGCGAGCCGCATCCCGGAATACATCAGCGTCGCGTTTCGCGAGGCGCTCGACGGCAAGAAGGGCCCGGTCTACCTCGACCTGCCCGGCGACATTCTCAATCACAAGGTCGACGACGAAAAACTCCTATTCCCCGCTAACTACCGCGTCGAGAGCCGGCCGGCCGGCGACCCGGTGCAAGTGGACCGCGCGATCGAATTGCTCGCCGGGGCTGAACGGCCGATCGTCGTCACCGGCAGCGGCGTGCTGTGGTCGGGCGCCTCCGCCGAGCTGCGCGATTTCATCGAAAGCACCGGGCTCCCATTTTACACCACGCCGCAGGGCCGCGGCGTGATTCCCGAGGACCATCAGCGGTCGTTTCCGGGCGCGCGATCGATGGCGTTTCGCGAGGCCGACGTGGTGCTGGTAGTGGGCGCGCGGGCGAACTCGATGCTCTCGTTTCTGCGCGCGCCGCGGTTTTCGCCCGACGCCCGCTTTATCAGTGTCAACCTGGACGGCCGCGAAATCGGGCACAATCGCGCGGTCGAGGTCGGCATCATTGGCGACGCCAAGCTGGTGCTGCGCCAGTTGACCGAGGAGGCCGACGGCCGCTTCGAGGCGCATCGCGAGAGCGCGTGGGTCGCGCAACTTGGCGCCAAACATCGTTCCAACCAGGAACGCTCGACGCCGCTGCTCCATTCCGACGCCGTGCCGATCCATCCGCTGCGCCTGTGCCGCGAGGTGCGCGACGTGATCTCGCGCGATACCATCCTGATCGTCGACGGCCACGAGATTTTGAACTTTGCGCGCCAGTCGATTCCGATCTACCAGGCCGGCTGCAGCCTCAACGCGGGGCCGCATGGATGCATGGGCGTCGGGGTACCGTTCGGAATCGGCGCCAAGGTCGCGCGGCCCGAAGCGCCGGTGGTAGTGCTCTCGGGCGACGGCGCATTTGGATGGAACGGGATGGAGATGGACACCGCAATTCGCCATCAACTGCCGATCGTGGTGGTGATGTCGAACAATGCCGGCTTCACCTCGCGCAAGACCGGCGGCACGGTCGGTCGGGAGCTTGGATGGCAGCGCTACGACAAGATGGTCGAGGCGCTCGGCGGCTATGGCGAGTTCGTAGAGAAGCCCGACGACATCCGCGGCGCGATCGAGCGCGCGTTCAAGAGCGGCAAGCCCGCGCTGGTCAACGTCTGCACCGATCCGGAAGCGCAGGCAACGACGGACATGGGCTTCGCGGGATATTGAAGGTCATCACGCCACCGAGCTGATCTCCCAATCCCAGGTGCGTCAGGTCTTGGGAATTATCGAGACTTATGGGCTAAGGGTGGATTAGTGACGAAGCTTTTCGAATATCGTGTCGTCGTCGAATGGCGTCCCGCGGACGAGGCCGCGAATCTAGCCCAGGACCCCGCCCAGTTCGAGGGCGGAAGCCACGTCGAAGCTCACTGCGAACGAGCGCGCCTCGAACCTAAGAGCGTCAGTCTGCCTGCGTCAGCGGCCGGCGGTGCAGCGGGCGACCTCCAGCACGCGGCGCGCGCGCGTCAGATGCGGCACGTCGACCATCTCGCCGCGAAACGTGAACGCCATCCGTCCGGCCTTGCTATTTTCCTCGAACGCCGCGAGCAACTCCTCGGCATCGGCGATCTCCTGCTTGCTGGGCGAGAAAACCTCGTTGACGATTTCGATCTGGGTTGGATGGATCGTGATCTTGCCGGTGAAGCCCATCCAGGCGCCCTCGACACAGTCGCGGCGGCATCCGTCGGGGTCCTTGATGTTGACGAACACGGTATCGATCGGCTGGACGCTCGCCGCGGTGGCCGCGAGCAGCGTCATGATCCGCGCGTAGCGGAACACTTCAAGAAACTCGCCGCGCTCGTCGCGATTGCGCCGCGCGCCAATCGCCGCCGACAGGTCCTCGGCGCCCCATGACATGCTGTCGACGCGCGGATGCAGCCCGAGGTCCTTGATGTTGAGCAGGCCCTGCGGCGTTTCGGTCGCGAGCAACAGCAACTTGACGCTGCGCTCGGGGTAACCGTACTGCTTTTCGAGGCCGCTCAGGATCGAATCGATCTTTTCCACATCGGCGAAGGTCCGCACCTTCGGAACCATGTAGGAATCCGGCCGCCCGGCCATCGTGGCCTCCAGGTCGGCGACGCCCCACGGAGTCTCCAGCGGGTTCATCCGCACCATCCGCTCGCGGCCCTTGAAGTCGACCTTCTGCAGCCACTCGGTGACCGTCTTGCGCGCGGAGGCCTTGCTGTCGGGCGTAACCGAGTCCTCGAGGTCGAGCACCAGCGCGTCGGCCGGGAGATCGATCGACTTGCCGAGCATCTTGTCATTGGCGCCGGGCACGAAATGCACGGCGCGGCGCAGCGTCTCCATAAAGACAACTCCAAATCTATGCTTCGCGGCTATTTGTTGGGCTTGCGCAACATCATCGCCGCCCGCTTGCAGCGCATCACGGTCTCATCGCGCTGATTGCGCGCGCGATGCTCGAGAATCACGATGCCCCAGTTGGGATGCGATTTCGACGGCCGCACCTCCAGCACCTCGCTCTCGGCATAGAGCGTATCGCCGATGAACACGGGCTTGGGAAATTCCACTTTCTCGAAACCCAGATTGCCGACCGTGGTGCCGAGCGTGAGATCGCCGACCGAAAGCCCGACCGCCAGGCCCAGGGTGAAGATCGAATTGACCAGGACCCTCCCGAACTCGGCCTTTTTGCCGAACTCAGCGTCCAGATGCAGCGGCTGCACGTTCATCGTAAGCGTCGTGATCAGCAGGTTATCGGTCTCGGTGACCGTGCGGCCGGGCTGATGCTGAAAGGTCTCGCCGACTTTGAATTCTTCGAAATACTTGCCCATCGTCAAGGCTCCCAACGCAAGGTGCGCGAAATTTTTGGCCCGTGCCGCAGGGCGTGGGCGCCCCGAATCATAGTCCAGCGGCGCGCCCGCAACCAGCCGCGCACGGTCTCTCGATAAAGCGGCTCAGCGGCTTGTCACACGCGGCGGGACGGACGGCGCGTGCGCGCGGCGGTGCGCCTTGGCGGCTTTTTCTTCAGCTCAGGAATATTGGCGAAAAAATCCAGCGCCTCGGGATTCGCCGCCGCCTCGCGGTTTTCGACCGCGACGCCGTGGATCAGGTTGCGCACCGCCAACTCCATCAACTTGCCGTTGCGCGTGCGCGGGATGTCGGGAACCTGGATCACCTTGGCCGGGACGTGGCGCGGCGTGAGATTGCGGCGAATCGTCTCACGGATTTTGTCGCGCAGCGCGTCGTCCAGCGTGAGCCCGTCGCGCAGCTTCACGAACAGCACGATCCGAACGTCGTTGTCCCATTCCTGGCTGACCGCCATGCACTCGGCCACTTCGTCGAGCTGCTCGGCCTGGCGATAAATCTCGGCCGTGCCGATTCGCACGCCGCCCGGATTGAGCGTCGCGTCCGAGCGCCCATAGATGATCATTCCGTCGTGCGCGGTCAGCTCGGCCCAATCACCGTGGCACCACACGCCCGGGAAGCGCTCGAAGTAGGCGGAGTGGTATTTCGCGCCATCAGGATCGTTCCAGAAAAACAGTGGCATCGTGACGAATGGCGCGATGCATACCAACTCGCCCTTGGTCTCGCGCACCAGCTCGCCCTGCTCGTTCCAGACCTCGACCCGCATCCCGAGGCCGCGGCACTGGAGTTCGCCTCGCCACACCGGAGCGATCGGATCGCCCAGCGCGAAGCACGAGACGAGGTCGGTGCCGCCCGAGATCGACGCGAGGCACAATTCCTTCTTGACCGACGCGTAAACGTAGTCGAAGCCCTCGGGCGCGAGCGGCGACCCGGTCGAGCACATCGTGCGCAGCGCGTCGAGCCGATGCGTCCGCACGGGCTCGAGTCCCGCCTTGCGAATCGCGTCGATATACTTGGCCGAGGTGCCAAACACCGTCATCCGCTCGGTCTCGGCGTAGTCGAACAGGATTCCCGGATGCGGATGGAACGGCGAACCGTCGTAGAGCAGCAGCGTCGCGCCCGAGGCGAGCCCCGAGACCAGCCAGTTCCACATCATCCAACCGCAGGTGGTGAAATAGAAAATCCGGTTGCCCGGCCGCACGTCGGTATGGAGCTGATGCTCCTTGAGATGCTGCAGCAGGACGCCGCCCGCGCCATGCACGATACATTTGGGTACGCCGGTGGTGCCCGAGGAATAGAGGATGTAAAGGGGATGGCCGAACGGGAGGCGAGCGAATTCTATTTCCCCGGGCGCGAAGGGGGCGAGAAAATCATCCAGCGTGATGGCGCCGGCCGGCGCGCGAAGTTCGGCGGGCGCGTTGACGTAGGGCACGACCACCATCCGCTCGACGCCCTTTATCCGCGCGCGCAATTCGCCGACCTTGTCGAGCGTGTCGAAGGTCTTGCCGCCATAGAAATAGCCGTCGGCGACGAACACGACCTTGGGTTCAATCTGCCCGAAGCGATCGACCACGCCCTCGACGCCGAAGTCGGGCGAGCATGACGACCAGATCGCGCCGATCGCGGCCGCGGCCAGCGCGCCAATCACCGCTTCGGGCATATTGGGCAGATACCCCCCGACGCGATCGCCCTCTTTGATGCCGGCGGCGCGCAAGGCCTGTACCGTACGCGAGACCTGCGCATAGAGCTCGTCGCGGCTAAGCCGGCGGCGCACCTTGTCCTCGCCCCAGAAAACTATTGCGTCGTCGGCGCCTCGCGTCCGCAGACAATTCTCGGCGAAGTTGAGCCGTCCTTCGGGAAACCATCGCGCACCCGGCATCCGCTCACCGTCGGCGACCGCCGTGCCGCCCTGATCGCCGATCGCGCCGCAGAAGCTCCAAACCATGCGCCAGAACGGCTCGCGATTTTCGACCGACCATCTCCAGAGCGCTCCGTAGTCGGGGATCGACACTGAATGCGCGGCCTCGACCGCGCGCATGAACGCGGTCATCCGGGCACCGGCGATTCGCTCGGCGGACGGCTCCCACAATTTCTGATTCGTGGAGGACAATCGCGTAATCCTTGGCTGCTACACCTTGTCCATAATTTCGCTGCGGAAGCGCTCGAGCTCGCCGCCCTCGAGCGCCTTGATCGGAAGCCCGGCGAGCGTGCGATCGACACCCAACTCGGCCATCCGGCGCACGTCGTCGGCGGTGAGCGGCTTGCCGGTGCGGAGGCTCAGCGTGATTTCGATCGGACGCGTGCGCTCGGCCGCGCGCGCGTATTCGCGGAGCTGCGAAATCTGTGCTCGCGCCACGTCCAGGCTGTGCGCGATCCCATACCATCCGTCGCCCAGCCTGACCGTGCGCTTGAGCGCGGGCTCGCTGGTGCCGCCGAAGACGATCGGCGGATGCGGCTGCTGGACGGTCTTGGGCATGAACTTCATCCCCTGAGTTGAAACCGTCTTGCCTTGGTAGAGCGGGTCGCTCTTGCTCCACAGCTCGATCATCAATTCCAGGTACTCGCGAGTCCGCAGCGCCCGATCCTCGAACTTCATCCCGACCGCCTCGAACTCCTCCTTGAGCCAGCCGATCCCGACGCCGAAGATGACGCGGCCCTGGCTCAGTTGGTCGAGCGTGGCGATCGCCTTGGCGGTGACGAAGGCATTGCGCAGCGGCAGCACGAAGATGCCGGTGGCGAGGCGAATCTTCGTGGTCAGCGCGGCGACGTAGGCGAGGGTCAGCAGCGGATCGAGAAAGGGCGCGTCCGGCGGCACCAGGAACCGGCCATCGGCGGTGTATGGATAGGCCGAGGTCTGATTCACGGGCATGATAAGATGCTCGGCGATCCACGCCGATTCGAAGCCTAGCTGCTCGGCCGCGCGCACGTCGGCGGCGATCACCTCGCCGCGCTGCCTGGTGATGAAGGTGCCGAATTTCATGAGCGGGTACCTCGCCGCGGATTCGTCGTCTCGATTGGCTTAGTAAATCCGGCCAAACGCTGAGCGCGCGTGGCGCTCGAGCGGCTCGCGAAAGTCCGGATGCGCGATCGCGATCAGCCGCCGCGCGCGTTGCTCCAGGCTGATGCCGCGCAGATACGCCGAGCCGAACTCAGTGGCCACGATATCTACGTCGGAGCGCGCGGTGGTCACGATCGGATCGTTCAACGCGGCGACTATTCGGCTGACCTTGCCGCCGCGCGCCGTCGCCGGCAGCGCGATAATCGATTTCCCGCCGCGCGAGCGCCGCGCCGCGCGCACGTAATCCACCTGGCCGCCGACCGCGCCGATATAGGTTCCGCCGGCGACTTCGGCGTTGACCTGGCCGCTTAAGTCGACCTCGATCGCGGAATTGAGCGACACGAAGGCGTTGATTCGCGCGAGCAGCTCGACGTTATGCGTTTTGCTGAGCGGCACCAGGCGGAGCGCCGGGTTGCGATGGGCGAAGTCGTAGAGCTTGCGCGTGCCCAGCAGCGTTCCGGTGACGCTCGCGTCGCGGTCGAACGGCTTGGTCTCGTTGGTCACCGCGCCCGACTTGATGAGATCCACCACGGCGTCGCTGACCATCCCCGAATGCAGCCCGAGCCGGCGATGCCCGTGCAGGGCGTCCAGGATCGCACACGGCATCGCGCCGATTCCCATCTGGATTACCGCGCCCTCGGGCACCAGCTCCGCGACCTGGCGCGCGATTTTCTTGTCGACCGCGCTTGGTTCGCGCGTCGAATGCTCCAGCGGCGGACGCGAGCTGCGCACGATATAGTCGACTCGCGACATGTCGAGCGGCTCGTCGGAATAGGTCCACGGCAACTGATCGTTGACTTGGGCGATCACGGTGCGCGCGCGGCGCATCGCTATTTTCAGATAATCATTCACCAGCCCCATGCTGTACTCGCCTCCGCCGTCGGCGGGCGGGCTCAGATGGAGAAACACCACCTCGGCCTTAAGGATGCCGTTATCGAATAGCGACTCGACGTCGGAAAGCTGAAGCGGGATGAGGCGCAGCACGCCGGCATCGATAAGGCGGCGCCGCGTCCCAATCGCGCTCATGCCGAGAAACGTTAGGCGGTCGGAATGCTCCGGCTGGAGGGTCTCCGAATATCCCGGGCCGAGAAAAAGCGTGATCGGACCGATCGCGTGGCGCTGCGCGACCAGCGCCTCCGACAGCGTCAGCGGCTCGGCCGCCCCCTGCGCCCAAACCACGGTGTCGCCCGGCTTGACGTAGCGCGCAAGCTCAAGTTCCTCGGCTCGCAGTTCGGTAGTCATCGCGAGGGAAAAATCCGGCGGCAGCGCCCGCGCCCTCGGGCGGCGCTAACCGGCCTATAGGCTCGCGGACCGCTTGCGGCGGTCGGGGCGGCGCCGCGCCCGAGCCGGGTAAATCGCCCGCTGAGGCTGCTTTAGCGGACGAGTCTGGCGTTCGATGCGCGTTCCGGGCGTTGGCGGAGGCGGCGCGGGAGGCGGATCCAGCCGCGCCTCGTCCTGCATCAGGAGAAAGAAAAACATGTTGGCGAGCACGATCTTGGTCAGCCCGATGACCGATACCAATGCCCCCACCAGCACCCATCTTGAGGAGTCGTGGCCGAGCCATCCCATCTTCACGCCGACCAGCAGCGTCGCGACGGCGGCCACGATGATGACGCTCATCCCGATCGACACCGGCACCATCGAATTGCGCCAGTAGGCCTCCGCCGAATGCGGGTTGACCGGCGCGCCCTCTGTTCGCGGGCGCTGGAGCGGGATGACGATTGCCACGTTCGTACCTGAGGATGTTTTATGCTCCACTGCGCGGCGGGGCGCAAGCGGCCGAATGAAAAAGCCTTTGCCTCCTCGCGCAATTAAGTCTAGACAAGATGCGGTACGAGACAGGACGCGGCACGTGCGGGATGAAGGACGTGACAGACGCGGCACCTGAACAGCGACGGAGGTTAGAGCGATGAAGTTCGGCGTGATGTATGACTTTCGCAATCCCAAACAGTGGCGGCGTCCGTATCCGGAGTTGTACGCCGCGATGATCGATCAGGCCGCGATGCTCGACGAGCTCGGCTACGATAACGTGTGGCTGACCGAGCATCATTTTGTCGACGACGGCTACAACCCCTCCGTGCTGCCGACCGCGGCCGCGATCGCGATGCGCACCAAAAAAATTCGCATCGGCACCTTCGTGCTGTTGCTCCCGTTCCATAACCCGGTCCGTGTCGCCGAAGACGCCACCTGCGTCGATATCCTCTCCAACGGGCGCTTCGATCTCGGTATCGGTCAGGGCTACCGCGCCGAGGAGTTCGCGGCGCTGAAACTTCCGCGCCCCGAGCGCTCGGCGCGCCTGGCCGAAGGGATCGAGCTTATTCGGCGGCTGTGGACTGACGAGCAGGTCACCTTCGAGGGCAAGTTCAACCAGGTCGAGGCGATGTCACTGTATCCCAAGCCGGTGCAGCAGCCGCATCCGCCGATCTGGATCGGCGCGCGGACTGACAAAGCGGCCCGCCGCGCCGCCCGCCTAGGCCACCATCTGCTCGCCACCATCGGGCCCGACCCCGCGATCCCGTACCGCGACGAACTGAAGCTGCTCGGACGCGATCCGGCGAAATTTTCGATCGCTCAGTTGCGCGTCGTGTATGTCGCCGAATCGGCCGACCGTGCCTGGCACGACATCCAGGATCATCTGAACTACATGATGGGCGAATACGCGCAGTGGCTGGGCGAGGCCAACGACGTGGCCGGCGACAAGGCGGTGTGGGAGTTGAAACGCCCCGAAGACCTGCGCACCTCGCCCTACGCCGAGCACATGATGGTTGGGACACCGGCGGAATGTATCGCGAAGTTCAAGGCGTTCAGCCGCCAGTACGCCTGCACGCATTTCATCATGGCCACGCCGTTGCCCGGGATGGATCCGGCCAAGTCGCGCCGTTCGCTGGAGATGTTCGCAAGCGAGGTCCGGCCGCATCTCGCGGGACTCTAGGCACGTCTAAACCCTGGCGGCCGGGTTGCTTCGGCTTCAACCTTGACGCACATCAGCGAGGTGCAAAATGGATTTCGGATGTGTCTTCTTCGCGAGCCCCGACGCATATAAAGACATCGCGCTGGCCGAGAAAATGGGTTTCTCGCACGGCTGGCTTTACGACTCACAGATGCTCGGCAGCGATGTCTACGCGGCGCTCGCCTTGTGCGCAGTCAATACGCGCCGGCTGATCATCGGCCCCGGCGTAACCAATCCGCTATCGCGAATTGCGCCGGTCACCGCCTGCGCGATGGCCACGATCAACGCGTTGGCGCCTGGCCGCGCGGTGCTCGGAATCGGCACCGGCAATACGGCGCGGCGCACGCTCGGGATGCCGGCGGCGCGGGTTGACCAGTTGCGCGAGCATATCGAGATCTGCCGCGGCCTGCTGAAGGGCGAAACCGTTCCTTACCAGGAAGGCGAGCGTCATCGGATGATCAAGTTTCTCAATCCCGGCGGCGGCTATATCAACATCCGCAAGCGGGTGCCGATTTACGTCGCCGCCAGCGGAACGCGCAGCCTGGAGATGGCCGGAGAAGTCGCCGACGGCGTGATCCTGTTCGGCGCCGTCGGACCCAGCCTGATCAAATTCGCGATGGACAGCGTGCGCGCGGGCGCCGAGCGCGCGGGGCGCAAGCTCTCGAGCATCTACACCCTCTGCATGACCGCCTTTCACTTGACCCGGCCCGGCCAGAAACTTGAATCGACCCAGGTGCGGCGCGCCGTGGGGCCGTTCGTCGCCTCGTCGTCGAACATCTTCGCGCTGGCCGCGCCCGACAAGAGCGCCCTGCCCGCGGACCTGCGCGACGACATCACCAAGTTCGCCGCCGCCTACAAGGTCGAAAACGAGCCCGCGGAGACGCGCCATCTCAAGCTCTACGCGGGCTACCTGCGGGGCTTTCGCAAGGAGCACGAGGAGCTGGTGACCGAGCGCATGATTCGCGCAACCACGCTTACCGGCACGCGCGAGGAGGTCATCGATTCGATCCGCGCGATGAAGAAGGCGGGCATCCGCCAGGTTGCGATCCAGCCGATCGTGGACAATCGCACGACGCTGCAGACTTTCTCGCGCGAGATCATCAAGGCAATGCGCTAACACGGCAGCGAATCATGCTCTCCGTCGCGCGACGGCAGAGCAGGCGATGTCACGCCGCGGATCCGTCATGCTTTTGCCTGTGCGGCGGCAAAAATCCGTCTCTTGGGCGAGTCACCCACTTCCCTGCGCTCAAATAAACCGGTTTGCGAATTGAGTTTCTCAGGTTTGGCACTTCGGTCCCGATAGCGGTCTGGAAGTTGCTCATGTGTGAGACAGGGACGGAATCTCTGTATGCATCGAATACTAATCGTTGAAGACAATCCGGTTGATCAGCGCCTGTTCGAGCAGGCCTTGAGCGACCCGACGCGCGAAATCGAAATCTGCAACGACGGACGCGAGGCGCTGGCCGCCTTTGAGCGCCGCGCCGCGGACCTGGTTATCTCGGACATCATGATGCCCAACATGGAGGGCAATGAACTGCTCACCGAGCTGCATCGGCGGGTCCCCGGCCTGCCGATCATCCTGGTCACCCGCTTCGGCAGTATCTCGGCCGCGGTGGCGGCGATGCATGCCGGCGCATTTGATTACGTTACCAAGCCGGTGGAGGTCTTCGAGCTGCAGACGCGAGTAAAACGCGCGCTCGAACTGGAGCAGCTCCAGCACGAGAACGACACTCTGCGCCAGGAGCTCTCCGGGCGATTCGGCCCGGACTCGGTGGTCTCCGAAAGTATCGAGAGCCGCAAACTGATGGAAATGGTGCGGCGGATCGCGGCCAGCCACTCCACGGTTCTGATCCAGGGCGAGAGCGGCACCGGCAAGGAGCTAATTGCGCGGCTGGTGCACTACTGGAGCGACCGGGTCGGACGTCCGTTTGTTGCGGTCAATTGCAAGGCCTTCGCCGAGAGCGTGCTCGAAAGCGAACTGTTCGGTCATGAGAAGGGCGCTTTCACCGGCGCGATTGCGGCGCGCCAGGGATGCTTCGAGCGGGCTTCGGGCGGCACGCTGCTGCTCGACGAGATCGGCGACATCAGCCCCGAGTTCCAGGCCAAGCTGCTGCGCGTATTGCAGGAGAGCGAAGTGCTGCGGGTCGGCGGCTCGGAACCGCGGCGAATTAACGTGCGCATCGTGGCCGCCACCAACAGCTCGCTCAAGGATAAAGTCGCAGCCGGCCAGTTTCGCGAGGACCTCTATTTCCGGCTCAACGTGATTCCCCTCCAGCTCCTGCCGCTGCGCGAGCGGCGCGAGGACATCCTGGCGCTGGCGCGCAATTTCCTGTCCCGGATGGCGGCCGAGACCGGGCGCCATATGACGCTCGATCCGGAGGCCGCGGAGATGCTGCTCCTGCACTCGTGGCCGGGCAACGTGCGCGAACTTGAAAACGCGATGGAACGGGCCGTGGTTCTCACCCGCACCGACGTAATCACCGCCGCCGACTTAATGCTCGATCGCGTCGAAGCTTCGTTGCCGACCCCGCCGGCAATCGCGCCGCCCACCAGCGAGAACCTGGCTCTCGTGCCGCCGATGGACGAGGCGGAGGTACGGGCTCACCGCGCCGCGGCGCTGGAAGAAAGCGGCGACGTCGGGCTCAGCGAATATCTCGACAAGGCGGCCGGCGAGCGAATCGCCCGGGCGCTGGCCAAGGCCAAGGGCAATCGGGCCGAAGCCGCGCGCAGCCTGGGTATCGGGCGTGCGACGCTCTATCGCTTCATGCGGCGGCTGGGCAACGAATCTTTCGGCGAGCGGCGCCCCCATGAGCCCGCCGAACAGTAATAACTCGCGCGCGGCCGCGAGCGGGGTGGGCCAAGGGCCGGTCGCAGAGTTACGCCGCGCCGGCGACGCAACGGTCAGCTTCGCCCGGATCGATCGCCTGCGCGATTCGATGCGCGGCAAGGAATCGCTGATCGACGAATTGATTGATCTCTTCGCGGCCGACCTGCCCAAGCGCCTGAGCGCTATCGCAGAAGCCATCGACCACGCTGACGCGTCCGCCCTTGCCTTGCAGGCCCATGCGCTGCGTGGCGGGGCGGCTAATTTCGGCGCCAATCGCCTTGATGAGTTGTGCTCAATGCTTGAAGAGATCGGCCGCCGCGGTCCGCACGCGGAAGCATCGGCGATTTTCAGTCAGCTCCGCGCTGAGAGCGCACGAGTGCGGGACGCGCTGCTGGCGCGCACGTCACAACCCTCGCAAACGCCGCCCGGGGCGCACGCCGCTCAGAAGTCCAGCGGCAGTTCCAGATAGCTGTGATAGATGAAGTCGCGATGCTCGAGCAGGATGGATGCGGTGGCGCTTTTAATCGCTGGATCGGTGTTGGTGTACACCCGCCTGAATGCCGGCGACAACGGGCATAACTCGTCGGGCATAGGATTGTTCATCGCCGCAAAGGTCGCCCAATAGATGTCGAGCGCGGTAAGTGCGTCGCCGATGAAGAACCGGCTGCCGCGTTTGCGCTGCAATTCGAGACGAGCGGTGAGCGCCTGCAGGATTCCCACCAGACGCACCGGCGCGGCCTCCGCGGCAGCCTTGTCATAGCCGTACTTGTTGGCGAGGTAGGTAAAGAGCTGGCGCCCGGCCTCGTCGGGGTTGGCGAGGCCCTGGCGGATGATCAACAGCCGCTTGGTCCATCCGAACCCATTCGCCCCGCATATTTCATTGGCATAGCCGAACATCAGCACACGGTCCTCCAGGTTGGCCGGAACCAATGGCGGATTGGGCTGGAGCCGCTCGGCCAGGTAGAGTTGGTCGTTCCAGAGGCTGCGCGGCCATTCCTCATTCCAGACCATCACGGGGGCGCTCGCCTGCGAGGTCCAATCGAGCAACTCACGATTGGCGCCGCCCAGCTCCTGGCGCACTTTTACGTAGGGGAGTTTCTTGACGTAGAGAATGCTCTTGGCCGCCTCGCTCCATGGGCCCGGCACGCCGGGCGTCAGCACCAGGCGCAGGCCGGTCATCGCGCGCGCCCGTTCTACGTCGATATATTCCGCCATGGCATCATCTTCTCCTAAATGGATTGGGCGCCGGCCGCAGCCGATCCGCCGCATCTTGCCCGGCGAACCGTACCGACGGCGAAGTGTCAAATCAAGTTTGTCGCAGAAAAGTACGCAAAAAGAAAAGCCCCCGAAAGCGTCGCTGCTTTCGGGGGCTCAATGGCCGGCCGCAATCCGGTTAATAGCTGATTACCATCTGTGCTGAACTCGACAACGGCAGCGTTACGTTGTTGAAGGGATAAAACGGATGATAGCTGTACGCCACGCTCACGCTCACCACCTTGCCCGGCGCGTTGTTCCCGGTTGGGCTCTGACATTGGTTGGGCGGCGCCTGGGGATTCCAGCAGGAGGTGACGGTTATCGAACCCGGATTAATGCCCTTTGCCTCGCTGCGCACAAATGTCTGGATGCTGTCCGAGGTGGCCGGCGACGTGCTCTTGGAGCCATGGACAATCGCGTAGCGCACGGCGTCACGGGCGGCATTGGAAAGGAAGCTGTAGGTATAAATGATCATCCCGAAGCTGACCACGCCGAAAATGAGCGACAGCGTCGGCAGCACCACCATCATGAATTCGGCGTAGGTCTGCCCGCGGGACCATCTGCGTGAGTGACGTGTCAGATTCATACGCCCTTGCGAGTTCATGATGTTCCCTTCTGAGCCTGCAGCACCGCCACCGAGCTTAGCGGGATGGTGTTGGGGAGGCCCCAGCTCAGGCCCGTGCGAAAGGTTGCGCTGGTGGTGACCTTAACGAACACCTTCGGCTCGGTGCAGGTGGATGGCGGCGCGCCGCACGAGACGATACAGGCGGAGGACTGCGAGGGACTGCATTGGGCGCCGTCGCACATACAGAAGTGAGTGGGGACGACCGAGAGCCCGGCGATATTTTTGCCGTCGTTGCTCGCGGCGGTGGTCATTCCGGTGTTGTCGACCGCTTTCACGTAGCTCTGCGCGCCGTACTGAACCCCGGCCCGCGCCGCGCTGGCCACGCCCATCGCCACGTAAAACACCCGTGCGAACTGACAAATGACAAATAGCAGGAGGATAAGAAACGGCAGCCCCAGAGCCAGTTCGACCGCGCCTTGTCCTCTCAAAAATTTTCGCAATTTCATGACAGGATTCCCCTCCCTATTGAACCAGGGCCGCGTCTTTGATCAGCGAGCCGTTGGCGAGACAAGATGTAATGTTGTTGCCCACGCTGGAATTGCCAACGAAGGTGAGCGTGTCTGCCACGATCAACGTGAATCCATTGACGGCGGAGGTTCCGGCGTAGCTGAGAGGAGTCGTAGGGAAATAGATGGCACCGTTGAAGGTCGAGCCCGAGGCGCCGCTGATTGAGCTTGCGTGACCATTCGTAATGGAGCGGTCCTGAAAAAACAGCATCCCTGGAATGCCACTGGCCGCTCCGTCGCACGGCGAGCTCAGATTCACGGTTGAAGTGCTGTTGATGGTGATACCGGAGTAATTTGTCGCGTTGCTACCGTTGCCGTTACCACCCGTCAAATAGAAGGTTACTCCGGAACCGGATACCGTAGCTCCACCATCGATCGTGATTCCGCCACCGTCGATGATGTAGAGGCCGGAACCGAAAGTGACAGTGTTACCGGCGTTAATATGGATGCCCCCGCAGAATGTTTGAGGGGCGGTGATCGACCCACTGATATTTTGGGTGTGAAAGCCGCCAGGGCACGGATTAACGCCGATAGTAGGAGCCGCAATGTAGGACAGCGGATCGCCAAATTGCGCAATCCCCGTCGTAGGAGGCGTGCTGCCGCCACCGTTGACGTTGGTTCCACCCACAACGCCCACGAGTGGCGCGGTAATCGTTCCACCTCCGCTCACGGTGAGCGCCGAACTACTGGTCGAGTTATCGTACAAGCCACACGCGGAAGTGACGCTGGCAGTGCCGCCTACTGTCGTCGCTCCCGACGCCGAGGGGTCCAGGGAGTATACGCATGAACCCGATCCCAGCGTCACGGCGACTGCGCTGGTCGAAACCGGAACGGCCGACCATCCGAGAACCTTCATGAAATAGGTCGGCTGAGTCTGTGAAACGTCCACCTGGACTGCGTTGGAATTGGCCGCAAAGGGCCCCGAGGTTGGAGGATTATGGACTGCTACGGTTATTGTGTGAGTGGCGCCCGGACGGGTTCCACCATCGGCGAATCCGTTGTGCGACGCTGCGTCCTTAGCTGCCGCGGTTATGGCGGTGCTGCTGCCGCCGATCGCGATCTCGTCGGCTCCGGCCACCGCCCCAGCATCCGCCGCGCTCTGCATCAGCCGCCTGGCGGTCCATAAATCTCCGACATCCACCGCCAAGGCCGCGATACCAAGGAGGACGACTAGAGCGATACTCACCAGCAAGAACGTCTGGCCGGAGGGCCTGCGTGCAATCCGCCGTAGCGCAACCGCAACATTCATGGGTCGATTCATCGCGTTTCCTCCGCCGTTTGAGAACATACGCTGCTAAAGCCTATCTAAGAAAAACACAGCGTTTCCGATAATCATGTCGCGGGAGATGTTCTGCAAAAACCAAACCGAATCACATCTGGCCGTAGATGCGTGAGGGTTTCTCGCAAGCGCCCTTAGTTCCCCTTTGTCGCTATAAAGCGGCAATCGAAGATCGGGCAAAGATCGGCTCATGCATTGGAGAGAAAGAATCGCACGAATCAATTTGCGTTTTCAGCCCATTTGCAGTTATTGACCGACAGGCGCGGAAGACATCCCCCAGGAGACCGAGCGATGAAGCAGATCATCTATGCCATGCAGTTCAAGGGACAAGGCGGACCGGGCGCATCGCCGAACGTGCTCAAGGCTGCGACCAGTTCGCCGAGTTCCACGGTGACCAGCGTTATAGGCTCCGAAGGTCTGCACGGCAGCGTGCAGTCGGCGGCCGGCGGCAAGGCGTCGTTCGAATCAGAGGTTACAATCACCGGAGAGACCTCCTTCGTCGAGTCGGGCACCATCCGCTTCGGCGACGGCAATCATCGTCTGCGCTTCAGCACCGTCGGACAGGGGCACCTCGGCGACAGCCCGGAGCCGAAGCTTAAGTCGGGGGCCGTGATGTGGCGGGTCGATGGCGGCGAGGGACAGTTTGCCGGCGCCAGCGGATATATCACCTCGAACTTCACGATGGACGAGGCGGGCCACGTGACCGACAACCAGTTCGGCGTGATCTACATCAAATAGAAAAGCGCACAGCGCGCGGCACGCCCGCGCTCTGGCACTCAAGGCCGCGATACGCACTCAGTGTTCGAGCAGGCGCGAGAGGGTGCGGGCGGTATAGTCGACCAGCGGGATGACCCGTTCGTAGTCCATCCGCACCGGACCGACGATCGCCACACTCCCAAGCGCCATCGTGCCGTTCTGGTAGGAGGCGGCGACCACGCTGAGGCTCGCCAGGCGCGCGTCGATATTTTCGGAGCCGATCGACACGGTAAGTCCGCTGTGGGCGACGCTGCGCTCCAACAGGTCGAGCAGAGCGCTGCGATCCTCGAGCGCGTGAAGCAATTCACGCAAGCGGTTGTGATCGGCGAACTCCGGCTGGTCGGCGACCTTCGCGCTGCCGTCGACGTAGACCTCGGATGAGCCGACGCGCTCGGCCAGCGCGCCACCGAGCGCCAGTGCCGCGCGCATGAAACGGTCGTAGCGGGCCCGATCCTCGCGCTGGCGCTCCTCGATCCATTCGCGCGCCTCCTCCAGCGTGCGCCCGTGCAGCGCCTCGTTGAGGTAACGCGCCATGCGGTCGAGTTCCTCCTGGCCGTGATCGCCTTCGGTCTGGACCAGGCGGTTGTGCACTCCACCGGCGGCGGCGACGAAAATCGCCAGCGCTTCGCGCTCGCGCAAACGCAAGAAGCTCACGCGCTCGAGCTTTATCGACTCCAGCCGCGGCGCCATCACCAGCGCCGCCTGCCCGGTCAGCAGCGCCAGCAGGCGCGAGGTCTCGCGCATCACCTCGCCCAGCTCGCGCGGCCCACCCGAATAGCACAGCTCGATTTGCGAGCGCTCTTGAAACCCGATATGCCGCACCGACATCACGTGATCGACATAGTGGCGAAACGCGCGATCGGTCGGGACGCGACCCGCCGATGTGTGCGGCTGGCGGAGATATCCCGCGCTCTCCAGCTCGGCCATCAGATTACGCGCCATCGCGGCACGCACGCCGAGCGGATAGCGCATCGCGATCTGTTGCGAGCCGACCGGCTCGGCCGTAGCGATAAACTCCTGCACCGTGGCCATCAGCACCGAGTGCTGGCGGTGAGACAGTTCGCCTTGCGATGCTGGGGTTTCCATCTCTGTCTGACAATCTTGGTTCGAGCAGCGGCCGCCGCGCAAGGGCCGAGCGCGTTCGCTCCCGTGGATTTTAGCACAGCCGAGCCTCCTGCTAGGCTCTATAAAGGGCGCGCCCGCGGCGCTTGCGGCTTCGCGATGGCAAAAAAGACCGTTAAACCAAGGCGCTTGTATATTCCAGTCGTGCCGGCCGGCGCGTCGTGGATCGAGAGCGACAGCTACGATCGCCGCGCCTGGAGCGACATCGGGCTGGGTGCGCCGGCGATAGGTGAGCTGGTCGAGGCCGGGCGTCGCCTGCTGCCGCATTTCGACGCGCTGCTTGGCGACCTGTTCTTCGCGCTGTTCAAGTACAACCTGGTCTGGCTCAAGACCGACGCGGTGCGCAAAAGCGCTATCCTCAATCAGACCATCCTGGATCGGCTCGTCGCGTCTCCCGCCTTTGAGGCGCTCAAGAGCCGGACCCTGCTCGAGGAAGACAAGGCCGCGATCGCCGCCCTCGCGCTCGCCGAACAGGCGCTCGAGCTGGTGCGCTCGGAACGTCTGCTCAATCGAAGCGAACTGCTCGACCTGTGGGACCTGGAGCACCAGGAAGAGGACCTGGCGCAGCGCGCCGATGAGCTCAAGGCGATGGCCGAGGCGGCGGCGCCCGTCGAGGGCGAAGCCCAGATCGACGAGGAGCTGAAGAAAAAAATCGAGAAGCTCAAAGAGGCGGCCGCGCGCGCGGTGCAGGTTTCCGAAGCGCGGCTCAATCAGAAGGCGCGCCAGGTGACCGAGCAGATAGGCCAGGCCAACCGCGGCGAGTTGCGCCGGATGGAAGCGAAGAGCCTCGGCCTCGCGCAGGAAATCGATCGCGTTGCGCAGGACAGCCACGACTTCAGCCTGGAATTCGGCCAGGGCGGCCGACTCTCGGCCGGCGAGCGGCTGGAGCTCGGGCGTCATCTCGCGCGCAACCGCAAGCTCGGCGAACTGGCGCGGCTGGTCGGTCGCTTCAAGCAGGACGCGCGCGCACTTAGGCGCAAAACGATGGAGCGCGGTGTCGCCGAAGCTTACGACATCGAGCGCGGCTCGGAGCTAGGGCGGCTGATCCCGGCCGAGCTGCTCGCGATGCATCATCCGATCCTGCGGCGCGATTTCGGACGCCGCCTGCTCGAGGGCGATCTGCTCCAGTACCGGCTGCGCGAGGAAGAGCAGAAGGGCAAGGGCCCGATGGTGGTGTGCATCGACGTAAGCTCTTCGATGGAAGGCGATAAGGAGCTGTGGGCCAAGGCGGTGAGCCTGACTTTGATGGACATCGCGCGCCGCCAGCGCCGGCTGTTCCGCGCGGTGCTGTTTTCTTCGGGCCCCGGCAGCCTCAAGGTGCTCGACCTGAACCAGGAACGGCGCTATCAGCCCGAGTTGGGGAAGGTGATGGAACTGGCGGAATATTTTCCGGGCGGCGGCACCGATTTCCAGCAGCCGATCGACGCGGCGATGGAGCTGATCGAACACAAGCGGCTCCGCCGCGCCGACATCGTGATTATCACCGACGGCGAGAGCCAGGTCGCACCCGAGTGGCTGGCCGAACTGCGCCGGCGCAAGGACGAACTGCAGTTCTCGATCTTCGCGGTACTAGTCGACGTGGGCTCCAGCGAGCTTTCGACGCTGGCGCAGATGAGCGATCGCGTGACCTCGGTCAAAAAGCTGAGCGCCGAGGGCACCCGCGAAATTTTTCTGAAGATCTAGACTGCTCGACCGGACAATGCAGCGGCCCGTTCAACTAACGGTCGGAGCTCGGTCCGTCGGGAATGATCGGGGGGGCAGGCTGGACGAAGTCCGGGTTCACATTGCAACAGAGCATGTAGCTGGTTCCCGCACGCGGCTCCGCTTCGTAGCCGTCGAGCGTGCCGTCGGATTCAACCCGTACGGCCTCGTAGCTGGAGGCCCCTGAGGCGCGCTGGGCGGTGAAGATGTAGTAGTGGCCGGCTTCGAGCGGCTCGGGCGGCCCGGTCTCCGGCGTCACCTGCGCGAAATGGTCCGGCACCTTGCTATAGGTCACGGACTTGGTTGCGAACTTATCGCCCGCGCCGACCACCGGCAGCTTCGAGAACACACCGGTATCGGCTTTTATTTCCCACACCGGCACGCCGCCGTCGAAGCGAATAATCGAGGCCACGTGCTGCGCGTCGAGATTGTGCGACTCGACCATCTCCGTGCCGCTGAATTTCGACACGCTCAGCGAAGCCAGGTAGTCGCCCTTGTGCGCGTAGGAAATGGCGACGGTGGCGCCGGGCGCAGACGAAGCCGCATCGCCCGCGCCGCCTTCGGCGGGTGCGGCATCGGCGGGCGCCGTTTCTGACGGACTGCTTTCAGCCGACGGCGAAGCCTCCGCGGAAGCCTCGGATGAGGCTTCCGCGGAGGGCCCGCCCGCAGCGCTGGAGTTGTCTGGTTTGCCGCGATGCAGCATCGAGCACGCGGCGAAGGCGAGCGCCGCGCCGATGACAATCAGGCGTAACAGTGTCGGCCGCATGGCCCCGTCCTCAGCCTGCAACCGCATCGTCCCGCTCGGGCTCCCGGCGTAGTGTCATCATCATTCACTGACCTACTGACTGAACTCGATTGGCTGGCCGCACGCGTAGCCGCCGGCATTATAGTCGTAAACCATCCGCCCGCCGTAATCGGCACCCTTGGCGATAAGCGCCGCCACCAACAGCAGGAGCGCAAGAAATGCTCCGCGGCCCCGCTCGGGCATTGGCCGCGCCGCGATCGCCCACAACGCCAGCGTCACGCTCAGTATCGCCACCGCGATCATCGTCCACTTGTGATACGCCAGCAGCGCCGTCTTGACCGACGGAGCAAGCATCACGCCGGGCGCCGCATAAAGACCTGTGGCGGCAGCCACCGCCGCACCGAGCGCGCCGAGAACGAGCGTCCACAGGCCACTCCACTGCCACGATTCGCGCCGCGCCAAAAATCCCAGCCAATAGATCAGCGTCGTCGCGAACAGCAGCGCGATCGGAAAGTGGACCATCAGGGGATGAATGTTCTGCAGATGCTGCGCGCCGGGAAACGAGAACAGGCGCGCCGCCGCCCGCAGAAGATCGGCTAGCACCGGATCATTTCACCGATTCGACGGTCAAAAATTCGACTCCGCCCTTGGAGTAAGACTTGCCCGTGACCGTTACTTCCTTCTCCATGTTCTTCAGCACGTCCTCCGGCATCCCCTCCTCGTTCTTGGGCGGCAGCAGGATATACATTTTCTCGGTGCCCTTTTCGACCAAGCCGACCGGGATGCCTTTCTGTGCACACTTGAGCGCGCACTGCGCGTGGGCCGGCCCTTTGGCCCCAACCACGTTGTAGCAGAACGTGTCCTCCAGGCTGCCCGTCACCGATTTTTGTGTGTCAGCCGCGATCCCCAGGCCGGCAACTCCGATCGTTAGCATGGCGCCGAGCCCGACCAGAGCGGTCTTCATTTTTCGCATTGATCCCTACTCCGTTGTTACGTTCCGATGAGTCTTTCGCGTGATCCACTATTCTCCATCCGCCGCACGCATCACAAGGGCCGCCCAATCCCGAGGGCGCAAGGCGCGCGCGCACAATTCCGCCCTGCGACCAAGCGGAGTACGAAGACCAGCCCGAAAGTTCAGGTAGCGCAGACGCGGGAAAGGCTAACGGCGGATCGAGCGCGCTTCCACCGGGGGCGTTACGACGCCGAACTCTTCATCCCAGCGCGCGCGACGGCGCGGACGCACCGGTCCGCCAAGCTGTTTCAGATGGCGCTCGAGCACGTCGTGCAACTGCTCATCGAGACGGTCGAGGTCGGCCTCTTCGGGGATTTTAGGCCGTTCGTGATCCTCCGAGATGCCGCGCCGCCGCCGCCCATACAGCTCCTGCATCCGCAGCTCCGCCTTGGCCAACAACGCCCGATAGCGCTGGTCGAGTCGGCGCAGCGATTCGTTGAGGTCGGCGATAGCGATAAAGCGCCGGCGCAGCAGGAACCATTCGAGCACCGCCAGCCCCGTCACCCCGAGCAGCAGTAGCGAAACTATCGCGGCGCTGTAAACGGCGTCTTTCCACCACGGCAGCACTCGCACGTCATGCTTCAGCTCGCGGTTGGCGGCAGCTAGTTGCTGCACCTGCGCCTTGAGGCCGGTCTGCGACGAGGCCGCGTCGTCGGCGCGCTTTTGCAGCCCCGCAAGCTGGTCGGTGAGCTTCTGATTTTCGCCAGCCAGCTCGCGCATCCGTGCCGCGAACGGGTTGGGAATCCGCAAGGTCTGGCCAACATCGAGGGTCGAATCGAGCTGCAGCCGGTTGGCGCGCGCGATATCGTCAGCCTGAATCCCGAAAGTTGCGCCGATCGATCCGAGCGAATCGCCCGATCGCACACTGTAGGAAAACTCTCCGCCTCGGTGGACTGGAGCGGCAGCCGTATCCTGAGCGGAGTCCGAGGCGGCGGTCGTATTGGTGGCCGCAGGTGCGGAGGTATCGTCTTGAGCATAGCTTGGCGCGAAACCCGACGACACCGCCAGGCATAGACCCGACAAAGCGAGGACCGTTAAAAATGCGAGCGAAAATTTCACGGTCCTGATGCTGATGACTCGCGTCATGCTACCCCTGACAGCGTAAATGCAAGCGAGCGGAGATGCAAACTGGAATGTAGAGGAAGCAGGCTGACGCTGGCTTTATTTGAGCCAGAGCCGATTTACCTGCCGAACGATCATTCTGCACCGTGCCGGCGCATAAGGGCCACGAACTCCTGGTTCCCGGCCGCGCCGCGAATCGGCGCCTCTATCGCGCCCGCCACCTCGAGCCCCAATCCCGCAGCGAACTCCAGCACTTCCTCAACCGCGCTGCGGCGTTGCGCCTCGTCACGCACCACCCCGCCCTTGCCCACCTGACCCTTGCCGACCTCGAACTGCGGCTTGATCAACGCGAGAATTTCGAGCGCCGGCGCGCTCAACTCGAGCACCGGGGGTATCACCAAACGCAGCGAGATAAAGCTCACGTCGATGACCACGATTTCAGGGGCGTAGGGCAGACTGCTCGCCTCGACAAGCCGAATATTCGTACGGTCGAGCACGGTGACGCGCGAATCGCGCCGCAGCCGATCCGCGATTTGTCCGTAGCCCACGTCGAGCGCGAGCACGTGGGCCGCCCCGCGGCGCAGCAGCACGTCGGTGAAGCCGCCCGTCGATGCGCCGACGTCCATCGCGCGGCGTCCCGCGGGATCGACGCCAAAGTGGTCGAGGGCGGCGGCAAGCTTCACTCCTGCGCGACTTGCGTATTCGGATGATTCGCCGACCAGCGCGATCGTGCTCTGCTCGTCGACGCTCTGGTCGGCCTTGAGCGCAGGCTGCGAGTTGACTCGCACGCGCCCGGCCATGATCAGGCGCTGGGCGCCCTCGCGGCTCGGCGCCAGGCCGCGCCGAGCGATTTCGAGGTCAAGCCGCCGCCGCGTCGCCATCAGCCCCGGACGCTCCCCGCTCAGAACGGGATGTCTTCGTCGTCCTTTCCGGCGGCGTTTTTCTTGTGACCGTCGTCCTTGCCGGCGCCTTCGGCATTGGCTGCCGCCGCCGGGTCGTAGGGCGTGGTTTTGAGCTCACCCTGCGCATTGCGCATCAGCAGTTCGACCTTGCGTTCGACCTCGTCGAGCTTCTGGTTGAGCGATCGGACCAAGCCCACGCCGCGCTCGAAGGCCGTAATCGAATCCTCCAGCGAGAGCTCGCCCGAGTCAATCTGTGCGACGATTCCTTCGAGGTCCTTCAACTCGTCTTCGAATTTTCTGCGGGTAGCGGCCATCGCTTTAGCCTCGAATTTCTCTTACGCGCTCGCTTTCAGGATTGGCGCGCGATGGTGCGGGCGCGCAAACGGCCGTGGCTTAGCCGCAGGTCGAGTTCGTCGCCGACCTCGACTGCGGCGGCATCGATCACGGCGCGGCCGTCGCGCAGATTTATCGCCACGGCGTACCCGCGCTCGAGCACTTTGAGCGGCGAGGTCGAATCCAGGCGCGCCGCCAGCGCCGCCAGTTCGGCGCGCCGGCGCCCATGCGCACGCTCCAGCGCCGCGCCCAACCGCACCGCCGCCGCTGCCACGGCGGCCCGTCGGCGCTCGGCCATCGCACGCGGCGCGGCCTCGCCCAGCCGCCCTGCCATCGCGTCCACACGCATCCGCATCCGCGCGACCCGCGCGCCCATCGCCTGCCCCAGATGGAGCGCCACGCGCTCCGCCCCAAGGCGCAGCGCGCGCACCAGCGCGCCGGGCGGCACCAGGTGCGCGCCCAGCGCACCGACCTGGCGGCGCCGGTCGCCAAGGCGCGCGGCGAGCGCCGCGGACAACTCGACCGCGGTCTCGTCCGCGCGTTGGCGCGCCTGGCGGAGCGCCACCCGCGGCTCGCGCAGGCGCGATTTGAGATGGGCGATGGCGCGGCGATGGTTCGAGAGCGCGCTCACCGTGGCGCCGTTCAGGGTCGCCGCGGTCTCGTCCAGGCGGCGGCGCAGCACAGCCTTGTCCGGTACGACGAGCTGCGCGGCGGCGGTTGGCGTGGGCGCGCGCACGTCGGCGACGAAGTCGGCGATAGTGTAGTCGATCTCATGGCCGACGGCCGAGATCACCGCGATGCGCGAGCGATGGATCGCGCGGGCGACCACCTCTTCGTTAAACGCCCACAAGTCCTCAAGCGAGCCGCCGCCACGCCCGACAATCATTACCTCGGCTCGCGCGCCGGCGTTGAGGTCATCGATCGCTTGCGCGATTTCGGCCGCCGCGCCGGCGCCCTGCACTCGCGCGGGCCGGATGATCAGATGCATGTCGGGATAGCGCGAGAGCAGCACGGTCACGATGTCGCGCAGCGCCGCGCCGCCGAGCGCCGTGACGATTCCGACCGTCGCGGGCAGAAACGGCAGCGCGCGTTTGCGCCCCCCGTCGAACAGTCCCTCGCGTCCCAGCCGCTCCTTGAGCTGCTCGAAGGCGAGTTGCAGCGCGCCCAGTCCACGCGGCTCCATCTCCTCGGCGTAAAACTGGAGCGCGCCGCGCGCTTCATAAAGATCGACCCGGCCGCGCATTACGACCTGCATCCCGTCGCTAACCTTGAACCGCAGCCGCGCGGCCGCCGAACGGAACATCACCACGCTTATCGCGCTGTGCGCGTCCTTGAGGGTGAAATAAAGATGGCCCGAAGGCGCAGGGCGGGCGTTGGAAACTTCACCCATCACCCAGCATTGATCGAGGTTGGCCTCCAGCGTCTCGCGCACCATCCGCACCAGTTGCGTGACGTTGAGCGCCCGCACCTGGCCGCGCAGCGAGAGTTCCAGTTGGCCGGCCATGCGGCCAACTTACCAGATGGGCGCCGCCGAGCGTAAGGCGCATCAGCGGGCAGCGCGGACGCTCGGCGCCTCCGCATAAGTGGCACAGGCACAAAACGAAAACGCCGCCCGCACTTTCGCGCGCGCGGCGCTTTCCTGGTCGATTCAATCCGTCAGTGCGGGGTTACTGCCCCGAGCCGTCCGAGCCGGAGTCGGCGGCGGGCGCGGGCGCCGCGGTCGGAGCCACCTGCGGCGGCGGGATGTCGTTGCGCGCGAGCTGTAGCTTGTAGCTGCGCCAGTTCTCCAACACCTGGATCGCGCGGTCGAGCTGAACGTCCTTCTGTTGCTGAGGCGCGCCCGAGTTTTGCTCCTTGCTCGCGTGATTGCCGCGCGAATGTTTCGAAGGGCCGGCCGCCGGGGCGGCGCCCTCCTTACCGGCAGGCGCGCTGGGAGCTTTCAAGACGCCATTGTTCTTGAAGTGATGCAGCAAATCGCTTTCGCGAATTTCGGTGTCCTGATTAATCGTCGCGCCTTCCTGCTCGAGCGAGGCCAGCGTGGTCTTGGGCGGCTGGGAGGTCACGTCGGGCGTGATCCCGACCGCCTGGATCGAACGGCCGTTGGGCGTGTAGTAGCGCGCCGTGGTTAGACGGAGCGCGGAATGATCGTCGAGCGGCAGGATGGTCTGGACGGAGCCCTTGCCGAAGGTCTGCGTACCCACCGTGATCGCCCGGCGCTGGTCCTGCAGCGCGCCGGCGACGATTTCACTCGCGCTCGCGCTGCCGCCATTGACTAGCACCACCATCGGGTAGTCAACGAAGTCCTTCTTGCGATGCGAGAAGTACTTCTGCTGCTGATTCTCCTGGCGGCCCTGGGTGTAGACGATAAGCCCGCCGTCGAGGAATTCGTCGCCCACCTGCACCGCCTGGTTCAGCAATCCGCCGGGGTTGTCGCGGAGATCGAGCACCAATCCCTTGACTTGGCCATTATGCTGCGCACGGAATTTGTCCAGCGCTTTTTGCAGATCGTCGCCGGTGCCCTCTTCGAAACTACTCACGCGGATATAGTCGTAGCCGTGCGGCAGTTCCTTGGCCTTGACCGATTTTATCTTGATGACCTCGCGCGTCACGCTCACCGTGAACAGTTCGGGCACGCCCTTGCGATGGATAGTGAGATGGATCTGGCTGCCTTGCGGCCCGCGCATCCGCTTGACCGCGTCGGTCAGCGTCATACCCTTGGTGAAGTCGTCGTTGATCTTGACGATCTGGTCGCCCGCCTTGACTCCGGCCTTGTAGGCGGGAGTGTCCTCAATCGGTGAAACGACGGTGAGCATGTCGTCCTTGACCGTAACCTCGAGACCCAGCCCGCCAAAGCTGCCGCGGGTTTCGACTTCGAGATCGCGATAGAGGTCGGGCGTGAGGTAGGCGCTGTGCGGATCGAGCGAAGCCAGCATCCCGGTTATCGCGCCGTTGATTAGCTGTTTGGTGGTGACCGGCTCGACGTAGTTCTTCTGCACGATCGCCAGCACGTTAGCGAAGGTCGCCAGTTCCTTGTAGGTGTCGTCGGGCAGCGCGTCGGCGCGCCGCACCGCGATCTCGGCCAGCAGAACCAGAATTGCTACCGCGCAAACACCAGCGACCAAAAAGGGAGAACGATTGCGTTTCATTACTTGCTCGCAGCTAGAACCCGCTACGGTGAGCGCGCGGGCCGGGGATTCAGCATATTCTTTGCGCGCGCCGGACGCCATAACCCGGTGCGCAGGATGGTGTCATTTAGAGCCACCGCAGGTCGCGACGATGACCGCGCGGGGGATGATTTCGCGCCAAATGCGCCCACCGGTTCAACCCTTGTTGTCCTTGAGCAGCTCTTCGAGGGCATCCCGAATCGCGGGCTGCGACCAGTCGAACGCCCCCGAGTGATGGGCGACGATGCGGCCCTCGCGATCGATTATGAAGGTCTCTGGAACCCCGCTCACCTTGTAAGCCTCGGCCACCGCGTTTTTCGGATCGAGCAGCACGTCGAAATGGTAGCCGTGCTTTTTGACGTAGGCCAGGACCTCGTCGCGGCTGCCGGTGTCCTGGCTGACCGCCAGCATCACGAAGCCTTTGTTGTCGTGCAGGCGCTCAAAGAGCTTCTCCATCGAAGGCATTTCTTCACGGCACGGCGCACACCAGGTCGCCCAGATATTAAGGAACACCACCCTACCGCGCAGACCGGCCATCGAAACCGAATCTCCGCTCAAATCCGTCAGTTTGAACGGCGCGGCTTTTTCGCCCGCAGCGATTGGCCCGTGCCCGCCGAAACCCGGGCTGCCCTGGTCGGGACCGACGGCGGTGTCCTCGACATCGGGCGGCCCCGGCGGACGGGCGCGCCGAATCTGCGTCGCGGCGATCAGAAGCACGCTAACCAGCAGCGCCGTGCCGGCGATCACGGAGAGCAGCTTTACCCGCGGATTCATCCGGTGATTCGAGCCCCTGCTCCCCGGCTACCCACCGCCACTTTCGCCATAGGACCGCGGTTCTGTGGCGCTCCCGCGTCGCGCACCCAGCCGGAGAACACGCCTCCGGTCATCCACAGCGCAACCAGCCCGGTCGCCACCATCGCGAGCCCGATAAGCTGGGCCTCGCTCAGGCCAAAAAGCACGCGCGGGTTGACTCGCAGGAACTCGACCAGGAAGCGGCATCCTCCCATAAGCACCAGGTAGAGATAGAAGATGCGGCCCTCGACACCGGCCCGCCGGCGCATCGACCATAGAAATAGAAACACGCCCGTATAGAGGATCGCCTCGTAGACAGATGTTGGATGCACGCGAACGCCAGGGAAAAACCCCGACACCAACTCGCCATGCGGGCCGACCTTGAGCACGGTCTGCGGACCCCATCCCACGATAGCCCTGGTATAAGCGACCGCCCACGGCAGCGTCGAGGGCACGCCCCAGTCACCGTCGCCCGACAGATGGCATCCGATTCGGCCGAGCGCCTGCCCGATAGCTAGGGCCGGGGCGCACATGTCCGCCGTCGCTCCGACCGAGACCTTGTAGTGCCGCGCAACCAAGCAGGCTGCGGTTACGCCGCCGATGAAGCCGCCGAACCAGACGAAGCCCGCACCCGACCATACGATCGAAACCGGGTTGGCCATGTAGAGCCGCCAGTTGTCGACCACGTCGTACAGGCGGGCGCCGATGATCCCTCCGAGCGCGCCCCATAGCACGATCGCAGTGGCGTATTCGGGGTCGAGACCGCGGCGGGGACAGTCGGCTGCGATCACGAGGTCGGCGGCGATAAAGCCGAGCGCCATCATCAGGCCGAAGCTGTAGATAGTGAGGGTGAGCGGATGGCCGAACAGCTGGACAGGGCCCAGGCGCAACAGAATCGGAATCATTGCATCGACAACTATAGTACGGAGCCCAGCCAGCAAACCAGCATGTGCACGCAACAGGGACAGCGTGGCGTTTCGAGCTTGTCTAACGTTAGACGATTCCCGAGGCTCGCGGCTTCAAAGAAAAGATATGTCGGTTCTCTAATTCCTCCCCCAAGTTCCTCTCCCAGGACAGGGGGGAGGAGTCAGAAATGGTATAGAGGCGGGGAGATGCGTGCGGTTATTCAACGCGTGAGTCGTGCCGAGGTCAGTGTCGACGGCAAGTGCCGCGGCCGAATCGGTCCGGGCTTCGCCGTGCTCCTTGGAGTGGCGCGCGAGGACACCGAAGCCGACGCCGAGTTCATCGCCGACCGTATCCTGGGGCTGCGCGTGTTCGCCGACGCGGCCGGCAAGATGAACCTGGCGCTGGGCGCAGTCGGCGGCGAGTTGCTGGTGATTTCGCAGTTCACGCTGCTCGCCGACACCAGCGGCGGGCGGCGTCCGTCGTTCATCAAGGCCGCGCCGCCCGAACTCGCAGTGCCACTGTACGAGCATTTCCTGTCGCTCGTGCGCATCCGCGGTGTTAAAGTTGAAACAGGTGAATTCGGCGCCCACATGGAGCTCGCGCTGGTCAATGATGGGCCGGTGACGATCATTCTGGACAGCCGGGTGCGTTGAGATGGCACGTGCAGGTTTCTACGCGGTCGAGTCGGGCAAAATCTCGTTTCGCCGCGACGGCAATTGGTATAGCGACGATGAGCGGATCGACAACCCGCGTATCGCACTGCTGTTCAGCCGCAGCATCCGGCAAAATTCCGACGGTAGCTACTATTTGCAGGTCGCCGAGGAGCGCGCCTCGATTACGGTCGAGGACACCCCCTACGTGGTCAAGGCACTTGAGGGCGACGCGCCGGGCGGATTTACGATCGTGCTCAACGACGATGAACGTGAGCCGCTTGACCCGGCGACGCTCGAGGTCGGCGCCGACAACGTGCTGTATGCCCGCGTCAAGGGCGGCGCGTCGCGCGCGCGCTTTCTGCGCAACGCCTACTACCATTTGAGCCCGAGCTTCGAGGCCGACGAGCGTGGCGGCTTCTCGATCACCACGCGCGGCCGGCGCTATCCGCTTCTGCGGGCCGGCGCGCCGGGCGGGGAAGATTGAATCCGTTTAAGCCTGCGCCAAGGAGCGCGGCCTAAGCCGGCGTAATCCGGAACCCGACTTGACCATCCCGGTTTTCCATATCGTGCTGGTGCGCCCCGAGATCCCCCAGAACACCGGATCGATCGCGCGGCTGGCGGCGGCGACTCACACGCGGCTGCATCTAGTCGGGCCACTCGGCTACTCGCTCGAGGACCGCTATCTGAAACGCGCCGGGCTCGACTATTGGCCTCTGGTCGATTTGCGGACTTATGCGGGATGGGATGATTTCGCGTCGCCCCAGCATCAACCGCAGGCCCAGGCAGGCGCGAGCCCCGCTCCGCGCATGAAGTATTTCTCGGCCCGCGCGAAACGGTCGTACCTCGAAGCCGGTTACGCGCCAGGTGATTTTTTGGTCTTCGGCAGCGAAACCAAGGGGCTGGGCGAGGAATTTTTGCGCTCGCGGACCGAGGCGACGTACAAGATTCCAATCTTCGAGCCCGGCGTGCGCAGTCTCAACCTGGCCAACGCCGTGTCGATCGTGCTCTACGAAGCGCTGCGCCAGAGCGGCCGGCTTATCGAATAGCCGCCGGCCGGCCGGGCGCGCGAATTCCGGTATCGACCCAGATGTCGAGCCGGGTCTCGCTACCGGGACTTATCGCGACCTTCGTGGGCAGGTTCCTCGCCGCGCCTGAAAAACCCGCACCGCGCTCCACGCGGTAATTGCCGGGCGGCAGCGCAAGACGGTAAAACCCATCGCCGTCGGTACGCGCAATCGTGACCATCGCTCCTTTGGAATCGAAAATCCTGATCTCGACGCCGGTCACTGGCGCGGGCGGCGACGCTTTTATGCCCGGGCCGCTGACCGGAGCCATTGGGCCGCGCGTAACTCGGCCGGCCAGTTTCCCGTAGAAAGCGGACTGAGCGTCGGCCCGGCGGCCATCGCGCGCGCATCCCGCAAGCGCGAGCGCGCCCGCCATCAGCATGCAAAGCAGCCGCGCACGCCCGAGCGCCGGGGTCATCGCGTCCATGCGTAAGAGCTTATCGGCGCACGAACCTATCGCCAAAACCTTGGCGCCGAAAACCTCGCGCCGAGAGCCTCGCATCGAGGGCCGGTGTTGCTCGCCCGGCGAACGCCGATAGCGGCTACGGCTGGCCCGGTCGGCTGAACGCGTTATGACCGATAGCGGTGCGATACACCGCGGCGGACTTCGAGGACTCGCCCGCAAACCAGAACGAGGCCCGCGTCCCCGGCGTTAGGTCGAGCGAGGCCCCCGTGTAATCCCCCCAGCGGTTGATCGGATTGGTAGGATCGCTGGTGTCGAGAAGTTCATACTTGGCAAGTCCATGCTGGAGGAAAAATCCGCTGTCATGCATCGTGCCTGGAGCTTGCGTGGCGCGATTGGTCGCATAGGCCGACGAAGGAAACTTATCGTCGGCGGAATAGTTGAACACCACCAGCACGTTGCCTTCGGGATCGGGCTGGACCTCGGGATAAAATGTGGCGCCGGTGCCATTGTCGCCCTGGCCGGTGGCACAGGCCCAGCAAACCTCGTTCAGGATGCTCGCGGCGATAATCTGCGGACATCTGTTTTGGAAGGTGCCCGTGCAGGCCGCATTATCGTTGTCGTTCAGGACCGGTCTAATCTGGAACCACAGGAAATGCGACGCGCCGGCGCCGGCTCCGGTGCCGTTGGTGTCGATCGCGGCGTAGAGCAATCCCGAGGCGTAGATAGCCTCACCCGAAACGCGAGTGTCGCCGGTATCGATAAGGCAGGGGCCGGTCGCGCAATTGAGCTGCTGCGCGAGTGGCGGAAGAGAATAGTTATTAGAAGTACTTACCAGTACTCGCGAGACCTCCGGCCCGGGACTGGAAGGGCTGAACGCAGGATTCGATATTGCAAACACCGCGACGTCGGAGCATCCGGCCGGACATCCGAAGCCACCGGGGGCGTTGATGTTGTGCGAGGCGACCACGAACTCGGCCCGCGGGTCGTCGGTGCGGTCCATCACGTTGGCCGGCTGGAGCGAGTCCATCAGTTCGTTGCCGTTAACCGTGAAGGCGGCCGGCGGTAGCGCGAAAAAATCGAAGCTCGCACCGGCATACATCGCGCTCTTATTCAGCAGCAGCATGAACGCGCCGTTGAATGTGCTTGGCAGCGTGAACGCGTTGAACGCGACGTAGATCATCCGCCGGTCCTGTCCCAGGGTAGGGAAATCGGCGACCTGTGAGCTTGGAATGATCGAGTTCGTCCCGCTCAGGTTGATGTGGTACACGAACCATCCGCCCAGCGGATTGGAAGACTGGCTCACCGCCACGTCAATCAAAGACCGTCCCGCCCCGTTGATATGGGAGGCGGACACGATGTAGCGCTGGCTCGCCCAGTCAAAGATCGCCCGTGGATCGAAAGGCGGGGCCACGGCCCCAGCGCCCACCAGCATGAACGAGGACAGGCTTTTGGGGAACCCAGCCTGCACAGTGCCGCTCTTATCCATCACGGTTATGCAGCCGTTGATTGCCTGCAATACAAAAGTCGGACCGGCCGCCAGCGCCATATCCGGCGGAAACTCACGCCCGCATCCAAGTCCGAGGCCGCCAAAGGCCGTGATCTTCGTCGCCGCCGGACCGGCAGACGGCACGGGTACCGGAGCTAGCGCGAGAGGCTGCGCGACGGTGCCGCTGCGCGCCGGGAGCTTGACCATCGCAGCCTGCGCCTTATATGCGGCGTACTGCTGAATCGAAATGCCGTGCAACGGGCGCGCCATCGCAGGACCGCGCATCGTCTCCGATTTGGCAGTTTCCTGTTCGGTAACCTGGGGCAGGTCGCCCAAGACCACGCTACCCGGCGCTTCCTGGCTGATGGCGATCGCCTGGTTGGTGAACTGCTGAGCGCGCGCCGCCCGCGGTGTCAAAAAGAAGACGACCGCGAACACCCCCATGTAAGCGTAAATGGCTGGCTTCATCAGTCCTCCAGAAATTGGCTCTAAACAACTTGAAACACACTATCCTTTGTACGGACGCGACTGAAGGCGATCAACGCATTGAAGCGATTCTTTAAAAGCCTTTGAGCTTATTCGACCTACGCTTACTCAGCTTCTCACACGCGCCGAGTGCAGGGGTTTCATACGCAGGGCACCGGGAAATTCTGAATCCGGTACGCGGATCAAAATCCGGGAATCGCCCGCACAAGGTAAACGAGACCCGAGGTAACCCAAATGGATGTCGAAATCTTCACCCGTGACGGATGCAAGTCGAGCCGGCGCGCAAAAGATTTTCTTACGCGCCACGGCATCGGCTTTGTCGAACGTAACCTCTCGGCCGACGCCGACGCGCGCGCCGAGCATGCACGAATTGGCTATCGCGGCGTCCCGGTGATCCGCGCCGAGGGGCACACGATCTATGGATTTCGTGAACAGGCGTTGGGCAAGCTGCTGGGAATTTCCTGACCACGCTCGACGGCGCGGCGTGGGCTCGACCATGCGGGCTGCAGGCGCGCCTGCTACATCGAGTTTCCCAGCGCGAAACCGGCGAAGACCGCAATCAAGCCGAGCATCACGCTGGCAATTATATAGAGCGCCGCGAGCGCCATCTGACCGTCCTGGGCCAGGCGGAGCGATTGGTAGGCGTAGGTCGAAAATGTGGTGTACGCGCCGACGAAGCCGACCGCGAACAGTAGCCGCGTCTCCCGGCTGACCCACGGCCGCTGCTCAGCGAAGGCCATGAAAAACCCGAGTATGAAGCTGCCGCTCAGATTGATGATGAAAGTACCCCAGGGGAAGAACATGGGCCAGCGATTAGTGACCCACTGGTCAAGCAGGTAGCGCGTGTTGGCGCCCAGGAATCCGCCTATGCCAACCAGCAGGATCGTGGCCATTTACTAATGGCCGCGCGTCCCGCACGTGCCGCAGCCGCTCGCGCACGCACCGCCCGCCGCATCCTTTTCTGGCGGCGGCCCGAAATAGTAGCCCTCTTGTTCCAGCTCGCCGGCTTTCACCCAGCGCACCGGCTCTCCGATTTCCGCGTTGCAGTGCACGCAGCATCTGCATTCGCGGTCGGCGTCATCGAGGATGACGTGCACCAGCACGACGCGTGCGCAAGCCGTGCAATGGGCGGTTGGAAAAGCCGACGCGTTGAGCAACAAATCTTTCATTGCCAGGACGAGTCCTTCATCGTTGAGCCGAAGCCGTGTAATAGCAAGTGGCTGTCGGGTAGTCTAATCCCAGGCTCGCGCCAGGTCATCACCGGCGCGAGACCATTGCTTTACGATGGACTGGAAGGACCCGTGGCTGTGGATCTCCGTGGCTCTCGGCATCGCCGCCGGGGTCGCGATGTTCCTTCCGTTCGGGCGGGTGCTGAAATGGCGCGCGCGGATACTCGAGCGGATGGACGGTGCGCCCAACCGGACGTCGCTGTCGATACAGATGGAGGCAGGGACGCTGGGATGGGCAGTTGCGGGGGCGATCATATTCCTGTTCCTGCCCACGCTGCTGCTGCCGCGCCCCAATGGAATCTTCTATCTTGCCGGATTCATGATTGGGATGAGCTACAAGCGGCCGCGCTTCAATCGTCAGATGGAAGCGATCGGAATTGCGCCGCACGCCACCCGCCGCCGCCCGGGCAGCGAGGAACGACATTAGCTGGAACTCACGGGCGCGAGTAGGGCTCGCCCAGTGCGCTCGGCGCGTCGGCCCGGCCACCAAAGCCCGCCAGCACCACCAACGTCAGCGCATACGGAAGCGCGAGAAACACCTGGTAGGGCACGGCGGTGCCGAGCGCCTGCAAGCCGAACTGCAACGCCATCGCCGCGCCGAACAGAATCGAGGCCGCCGCGCATCCCCACGCTTTCCAGCGACCCAGAATCACCACCGCCAGCGCGACAAAGCCGCGACCGGCCGACATCCCCTCGACGAAAGTGCCCGCATAAGCGAGGGTCAAAAACGCGCCGCCCAGGCCCGTCAGCACGCCCGCGGCCAACAGCGCCTCCCATCGCAGCCGATACACGCCCAACGCCAGCGCGTCGGCCGCCTCGGGCCGCTCACCCGCCGCCCGCAAACGCAGACCGTAGCGGGTGCGCCAGATCACGAATGACACGAGCGGCACCGTCGCGAACGCGATGTACACCAGCAGGTTTTGGTCGAAGAACGCGCGTCCGACGATCGGAATTCGCGCAAGCGGGCCCATCGCCACGGCGCCGAACTGCCGCACCACGATGGCGCTGCCGGTTATGCCGAACATCCGGCGGTAAAAGACGCCGGTCAGCCCCAGCGCAAGGATATCAAGCGCGGTGCCGGCGACGACCTGGTTCACTCCGAGGCTTACGACCAACAATGCCAGCAGCGCGTTGAGCGCGACGGCCGCTGCGATGCCCGCCAGCAGTCCGAGCACCAGGCTGCCACTGAAGTAGGCCGCTGCCAGCGCGAAAAACGCCCCGGCCAGCATCGAACCCTCGATACCGACATTGATCACACCGCTTTGCTCGACCATCAACTCGCCGAGCGCCGCGAGCAGAATCGGCGTCGCCATCGCAACCGTCGAGGCCAAAAACGCCTCAAGCATCGCCGTCCTCTCCGCCCGCGATGCCCGCTCCACGAGCCAGCGCGGGCGACGTGTCGCCGCCGACGCGCCATAGTGCTCCACTTAAGTCCGCCCATGTCCTGGTATCGAAGGCGAGCAGGATCAGGATTACCATCCCCTGGATCACCTGCACCAGCACGGGCGAGATGCCCTGGCTGCGCTGCATCGCCTGCGCCCCATTGTCGAGTGCGCCGAACAGCAACGCGGTCAACATCACGCCGAGTGGATTGAGCCGCGCGACCAGCGCCACCGCGATCGCCTCGTAACCCCATCCGGGCGAGAAGCTTTCATACAGCCGATGAGTGATCGCCGAAACCTGGACGGCGCCGCCCAGGCCAGCCAGCGCCCCGCTGAGTGCCATCGCCGCGATCCCCAGCCGCGCGACCGGGATACCGAAGAACGCCGCGACGCGCCGGTTGCGGCCCATCGCGCGCAACTCGAAACCGCTGCGGCTGCGGAAGAGCCAAAGCCACGACGCGAACGCGAGCGCCATTGCGAGGAGCATCCCGGCGTTGAGCCGGCTCGGCGGGACGAATGTCCAGAGTTCGGCGGCGCGTGCGATCGGCGCGCTCTTGGGGTACGAGCGCGAAGGCTCGATCAGCGGGCCATGCACGGCGTAGCTCAGGAGCTGCACGGCGACGAAGTTGAGCATGATAGTGCTGATGATTTCGCTGACGGCGCGGCGCTCGCGGAGCCATCCGCAGATTCCGCTCCACAGCGCGCCGCCCGCTGCGCCGGCCACCAGGACCAGTCCCACCGCCAGCGGCCGGGGCCATCCGTCAAGCACAATTCCCAACGCGCCTGCGGCGAGCGCGCCCACCAACAACTGGCCCTCGGCGCCGATGTTCCACAGCGCCCCGCGAAAGGCGATCGACACCGCCAACCCGGTGAAAACCAGCGGCGTTGTTTTGACCAGCGTGTCGGTGGCGGCGAGCCAGTTGCCGAAAGCGCCCTCGCATAATGCCGCGAAGACGGCGAGCGGCGAAGCGCCGAGCGCGAACAGGACGATAGCGATGAGCGCGGCGGCGAGCGCGAGCGCCGCAACGGGCTTGGCGAGCCGGGCGAGCATCACGGCGCGACGTTAGCCGGATCGCGCGGGTTCACCAACCCACGGGTGAGACATTTCAGACCTCTCCTTGACCTAGGAGAGGTCGCCGCGAGCATCGCGAGCGGCGAGAGAGGTTATTCTCAATTTCGTGTTTCGCTGTGCCGCACTCACTTCGAGCTGTGGCGCATCCGCTTCGGTGGATAGCAGAACGCGGCCACCTGACCTCTCCCCAACCCTCTCCTTGGACAAGGAGAGGGTTCAGAAGGTTACATATCGAAGTGGCCGGTGGCTTTGGCGTGACGCGCATCGTCGCGATGCGCCAGGTCGGGATTGCATCCGCGCTTCACCGCCATCCAGTAGGTGAAAAGCTGCAGCGACAGCAGCAGCGCGAACGGGCTTAGCGCCTCTTCTTCGCCCTCGACCTGAATTCCGACGTCGACCGCCTCAGCCAGCGCCGAGCCCGCGCGCGAATAGATGCCCAGGCGCTCAGCGCCGATCTCGCCGAGCGCATTGGCTAGTTGCTCGGCGCGCGCGCCGGCCGCGCCGCCGCCGCTTGCGATGATGACGAGGGTGTCGCGGTCAGCCGAGCTTATCGGGCCATGCAGAAATTCCTCGATCTGCATCCCCTCGGCATAGGCGAAGCTGGTTTCCTTGAGCTTGAGCGCGATCTCGCGCGCAGTCGGATAGTTGGGCCCGCCGCCGAGCACCACGATGCGGCGGTAGTTGCGCATCTGCTCGGCCGCGTCGCGCTCCCGCGAATCGTCGCCCAGCCGCCGGCGCATCATTTCGGGAATCGTTTCGAACTCGCCTCGCAGCCGCTGCGTTTCAAGGTCGTCGCCGCTGCCGCCTGGCGAACGCAACTCGAGCGCCAACGCAAAGAGCAGCGCCATCGCCGCCGTCAGACTCTTGGTATGCGCCGCCGACTGTTCCTGCTCGGTCGTAAGCAACAAATGGTCCGCCACCCGCGCACCCTCGTCAGGCCCCTGGCCGCAGATCGCGGCGGTCACGACGCCGGCGGCTTTAGCCTCGGCCACCGCGCGCGCCGAGCACTGTTTCCATCCGCGATGCGACAGCACCAGCAACGCACCACCCGCCTGCGGCTTAAGCCCATAATTCACAACGTCGAACGAACTTACGGCCCGGACCGAAGCCATCCGGCCAATCGTTCGCAGCCAGTATTCGCCAAAGATGGCGCCGTTGAGCGACGTGCCGAGTCCGGCCAGCGTGAGCGAAGGCGCCTGCTTGAGCGCGCGCGCCAACGCGTCGGTGCCTTCGCGGTTGCGCGCCACAACCTCTGCGATTGCGGCGGGTTGTGCCGCTATCGCGTCGAACATGTGGAAGGGATGGCCGGCGCGCGCCTTGGAGGGGTCGATTATGGATTGGGTCCTTGATGCCACGTGTACCTTTGATGAGAGTGGCGACGGTAGGAGTCGAACCTACTTCGCCGACAAAATCCTTCAGAATCAAGGGTTAGCTTACACGAATAAGACCGAAATCGAGCCCTCTAGTTGGCACTTTGGTGGCAGTTCTGCGGACCCAATTCCTAGCCTCTCCGAGCTTCGATGTTTGCTGGGCGTCGACGGCGCTGATGGCCGACCGCTGTTCGTCGACGCGGTGTGAATCGTGGCGGCCGCGCTCTCATGGGGCCTTAGCGATCGCGTGCGACTTATCGCATGCGATCTGTTCTTTGGTTTGCGGGAGGAACCGCAGGAGGTCAGCGCGACGGCGTCAACGGAGCGCTGCGCTTATCCGCGCGGTACCGCCTTCAATTCGACGAGGCGCATTGCGATGGAGGCGGGCTGCCGCCGTTGGCAGTGCCGTCCATGCGGCCGTCGCAAGGCGCGCAAAGTAAGTGAACGCTTCTCGCGACTGGGCGCTGATTTCCTCATGACGGTGAGCCTTCCGCGATCCGCCTGGGCGACTTCCGAAAACACAGCAGAGCTTCAGAGGCGCTGTCGTTGGCTTCTGCGGTTCATGCGCCGGCACGGTCTTCTCGAAGCTTACGGCTGGGTACGTGAGCAAGGCGCGGCTCGTCCGGAGTGCGTGTGTGCGCCAACGCTCCAAGGCTGTGCGTGTGGCGCCAACGGTCGTCAGCTACATCGGCATTTTCTATTGCGAGTGGCGGGACCCGCTAATCGCTTTGGTCGTCGTTTCCTTCCATATGAAAAACTCCAAGCGGCCGCGAAGCGGTGCGGTCTTCGCACGCTCGATTTTCAGCCTGTCTTCGACCGGACGGGCGCAGCAAAGTACCTATCGAAATACCTGAGTAAATCGTTAGGCGAAGCACTCGGGCGGGCGCGCCGCTACGCGCTTAGCGTCTCGATTCCTGAAATGAAGGAACCGGAGTGGACGTGGGACCCGCGCCGCGTCGCGCTCGTCGCGGTCGAACGCTTAGGCGCAGTTTGTGTCGATTGGGATGCTGATTACTGGCGCGCCGAAGCCCCGCCATGGAAGCAGCATCGAGCGAGGCCGAGCACAGGCTAAAAGAATCTAAGAAGCCACTGAAAAAGAGACAGTCCACCCGGCGGAGCCGATAAATGAAAAAGGCCCAGTGTTACACTGGACCTTTTGTTCGGATTTGTTCGTCGAAAGCCGATTTAGAAATCTAGTCCGAAGGCCATAGCGTTTTTCTCCTCATTTCTTCTGCCACGTCTCGTACAGGACGTCAAACTGCTCCCAGATGTCTTGACGCCCCGTCACCAATCGGTGCTCTATGATCCACTCGCTCAGTGCATCGTGCGCTCTCGCCACTATACCTTGAAAGGCTCCCTTGAGAAACCCTCTATCTCCGTGTTCTTCTTTGATTGCCACAGCTAGTTCTTCAAGAAAATTAAGCATGTAGCGAATATTGGCTGCTACGCGTTCCTGCTTCGGATCTAAAAGGAGCGCCTTTACTGCGGAGGGACCACCACCGGGGCGCATCTGAAAGATATCAGAAATCCGGTTCCAAGCTCGGCGCGCGTGGAATAAATCTGGACTGTTCCATCTTGAAATGAGCGCAAAAGCCTCAGCTTTCTTCTGTTGTTCCAACTGTTTCCACAAGCCTTCTGCCAGATAGAAACTACTTCCGATTCCGGCTGCGGCAGTAAGAGCTATGGCGAAAAACTCGATATCCGGACGGAATGTCGGCAGAAAGACGTAGGCGCACGTTAGGGCTACAACAAGAACAGCCAATGCTTGTGCAACGGGCACTGGCACCCGTACGGATAGGTCTAGGTCAAGGATGCCTCTTTGCTTCGTCGCAGCCAACGTCCGCGATTCTAAGCGAAGGTTTGCGTCAAGTACATACTTCCGTTTCAGAATCAGCCGCCTTTATCATTGCTTCATCCCGGGCAGGATTCTCGAAGTGTGGCCTAAATAGCGCCCGCGTTCATCGCGAGGCGCGTTGCGCGCGCGTGCGCGTCCAGCAGGACTTGATGTGGATTCTCGCGCTTGTCGCGGCAACCAGCGCACAGGTACTCGCGCTGGAGCCTGACACCCTCACGGCTGGACACTTCGGCTGGCTGGGCATGGCTGGCGTGTAAATGGAGCAGCGCGGCGAAGCGCTTGGCCCAGCGCAGATTCATGCGCTCAATATAGCGAAAGCGATTTGATTCAGCGATGTAGCGGCTCGCGCGTCGGCACGTTCGCGCCTTGTTCATGGACACCTGAGGAATCTCAAGTAGAAAGCTGTGAACACCAAGACAATGCCAATATTCACTATCAGCCGTTCCCAGAATCGGTTTCTGAAGACCACGAAATCTACACCGACTATGATGGCTGCCATCGCCACCACGTAGAGTACGACGGCTACCTGTCTGCCCATTCAGATTCCCCTTAAAAGCGCGCCCCGCTTTCGAACCCGCGTGGAGCGGGCGCGCCTGATTTCGAGGTGAGCGGCTGCACTTTGCGACGAAGTGCCGGGCGAGGAGCGCGGCGCGGGGCTTCGAGGAGCTGTTCTGCGGCGTTCGGCTGCGCGTAAACTGGAGCGCTCCGGCGTCCCGCGCTCGATCGCGATGCAGCTTGGCGACAAGATTGACAGCCGCTATGCGATCGCGGGCGAGCGGGAGCTAGGGCCGGCGCAGGCCCAGATGGGGCGACTATCTGAGGCAGAATGGTTGGCACTCTGTGGTGGCACTGGCGAAAAAAGCCCAAACAAATCGCGGCGATTGGTTGGTGGCGACGGTAGGAGTCGAACCTACGACACTGCGGATATGAGCCGCATGCTCTAACCAACTGAGCTACGTCGCCACCGAGCCGTCAACATTAGCCGGAGCGGCGCGGGCTTAAAAGGCCTGAGCTCAAACCTAAAAGCTTCTTAGCTGAGCGCGATAGCTTTGGTTTTTGCCTGGCGGCTCCCGCGGCCGACCTGGTAAAGCACGCCCTCGGTGAGTTCTATACAGGTTAGCTTGCCGCCGTAGACCAGGCCGGTGTCGATGCCCAGTTTGTACGGCAGGTCGACCATCACGGCGCGCATCGGGGTATGCCCGAAGACCACGGTCGAGCCGAGCCGATGAGGGCTGAAAATAAATTCCTGGCGAATCCAGAGCAGGTCCTCGACGCGCTGCTCCTCGAGCTCGAGCGCCGGCACCACGCCGGCGTGAACGAACAGGTACGGCGGGCGAAGATAGCTGGTGGCCAGGCGTTTTACGAAATCGAGATGCCCCCCGGGGATACGGCCGCAGGCCTCGGGCAGGTCGCGCTCGGTCACGCCGTAGCTCTCGAGCGTAGCGGTGCCGCCGTTGAACAGGAACGACTCGCCGTAATTTCCGGGCAAGCCGAGGTACGCGCACATCATGTCCTCGTGGTTGCCCTTGAGAAAAACGAACTCGGCGCCACCCACCCGCTCGCGCTCGAGCAGCAGTTCAATCACGTCATGCGCCGACGGCCCGCGATCGACGTAGTCGCCGACGAAAACCACCGTATCGCCGTGCACCGGCTTGATTGCGTTGAGCATCACGCCCAGCTCATCGGGGCATCCATGGATGTCGCCGATGGCGAAGAGGCGGCCGTTTGCCGCAGTCTGCGGTAGGTTGCTGTGCGTCGCCATCGTTAATGCCGCCAGCGGCTAGTTGCGCCGTGCCGCAACGGCCGTGCCCTCCGCCAGCAATTCGCCGAGCGCCTTGCGATCCTCGATCACACGGCGCGCGGCGGTGTACGGATTGAGGCTCCCGGCGCGGACTTCGCTCACCACACCGTTCATGCCGCCGCTCAGGACCGCACGCTCGGCTCGCTCTTCCATCTCGGCCGTCAGCACTTCGACGAACTCGCGGGTCCGCCGCTCGCGCTCGCGCTCGGGACTGCGATGGGCCGCGACGTATTCGGCGTGGCGCGCGATCGCGGCCACCAGCGCGTCGACGCCCTGGTCGGCCGCCGCCTGCGTCAAGAGCACCGGCGGCAGCCATCCGGCGTCCTGGCGGCTCAGATGCACGCTCAACTCGAGTTCCGCCTTGACCCGGTCGGCGCCCTCGCGGTCGGCCTTGTTGACCACGAACAGGTCGGCGATTTCATTCAGCCCGGCCTTCATCACCTGCACGCCATCGCCGCCCTCGGGCACCGTTACCACCACGGTCGTATCGGCGAGGTCCATCACGGCAAGCTCGGTCTGGCCTACACCGACGGTCTCTATAATGATGACGTCGAAGCCGAAAGCGTCGAGCAGCTTTACGACCTCGCGCGCGGCGCGGCTCAGTCCGCCGTGGCTGCCGCGGCTCGAGAGGCTGCGGATGTAAACGCCGGCGTCGCGGTAATGGTCGGTCATGCGCACGCGATCGCCGAGTACCGCGCCGCCGGAAAAGGGGCTCGAGGGATCGATCGCCAGCACGCCCACTTCCTTGCGCTGGGCGCGATACTTCGCGATGAGGCGGTTGACCAGCGTCGACTTGCCCGCCCCGGGCGCGCCGGTCACCCCGACGATGTAGGCCTTTCCGACGCGCGAATAGATACGTTCCATCACGGTGCTGACCACCGGAGCGCGATTCTCGACCAGCGTGATCAGCCTGGCCAAGGCCAGGCGATCGCGAGCCGCGAAGCGCTCGAGCAGGGAATTCAGACGTGCGTTATCCACCGGGTTCGTCAGGCCGTCCTCTCTCTCGTCTATTGATGATAACCGCTGGAGCATCGCGGGCGCAATTCGTAGGCGATTAAGGGGGCCGCGCGCAGGCCTGTGGAGCGTTCTGTTTCGCGTAGTTGTCTTGTTAGTGACGCCGGCATATTGTTCCGTTAAACACTGATGAAACTGCCGGACGTTTACACCGACTGGCGAGTCGTGACCGGACTTGCACTGATCGTGCTCGGCGCCGTTAACTGGGAAATCGGCCGCGCCCGTACCCAGGAATACAGCCGCGTCGTCGTCGGACATGCGACAGTCGCCGCCGACGAGGCTTACCGGAGCTTCGACGAACTAGACCCGCATACCGATAGCGCTGTGCTGGCGCCGTTCACCGACGCGCAGCGACAGGTTTCCTACGCGACCGCGCGGATGGATTTCTACCACGCGACGTTTCTGACCGGGCAGGCACTGGTGCTGGTCGGCGTTGCGCTGACGCTGCTCGGCTTCATCGTGATAATCCAGCGCGACAACCGCCACGTCCATCGAAGGGCCCGAACAACCCTGGGCGGCAACGCTCCGCCGCACGCGCGCTAGCACCGACCGCAAACGCACAAACGGTTCGCGCGTCGTCTCGCCTTCGCGACGGTTCCAGGAACGCACCAATGGTCAAGCTGCTAGCCGAGCCGGCGCCGGCCAAGATAAATCTTTTCCTGCGAGTCGTCGGCCGGCATGCCGACGGCTATCACGAACTCGATTCGGTCTTCGTTCCGGTCTCGCTGTGCGACCGGGTGCGGGTGGAAATTCGCGTCGAGCCTCAAAGCGCCGCCGATACGGTTATCGCTCTCAGATGCGATCGCGACGACCTCCCTGTCGGGGAAAAAAACCTGGCATGGCGCGCTGCCGACGCATTTCTTCGTGAGTTCGGCGCCGAGATTCATCGCCCACGCCATGTCGCGATCGATCTGCGCAAAGAAATCCCGGCGGGTGCGGGACTGGGGGGCGGCTCCAGCGACGCCGGCGCCGTGCTGCGCATGATGGCTGCGCTCTGCCGCGTCGATGACGTGTCGAGGCTGGCCAGGGTGGCGCTCACACTCGGCGCCGACGTCCCGTTTTTCCTGAGGCCGCAGCTTGCCCACGTCGGCGGAGTGGGCGAACGTATCGCGCCGCTTGAAAACGAAGCGACGCGCGACGGCCCGGGTATCCGCCAGACTCCCCTGCAGATGGTAATCGCGGTGCCGCCAATCGAGGTCTCCACCGCAGAGATCTTCCGCGCACTGATGCCCGAACAATGGAGCGGCGCTGCGCCCGCGGAACATCTGCGCGTGATCGCCACGGGCAGGCCTGCGCCGGCGATGCTGCAGAACGATCTGGCGGTGGTGGCGATGGCGCGGTATCCGGTAATCGAGCGGCTCCGATCCGCGCTGATTGAGGCCGGTGCGGAGGGCGCCTCGATGTCGGGTAGCGGCGGCGCGGTCTTTGGAATCTTCGCCAACGCCGCAGGGGCTGCGAAAGCCGCCGACGAACTGCGCCGGAACCTTCCACAGGCTCGATATTACGTCGTAAATTCGCTTTCTTAGATCAGAACGCTGGGCGCGGCGCCCTTCCTGCCGCCGGTAAATGCTGTGCCGGATACGGCCACCTGTGGAACTTCGTCGAAGCTGCGATTGACACTCAAAAACACCATCCGTTAACATCCCCGTCACACAGCCGCAGCGCGCCGCGCGCTGCGGCAAATGATTTGGGCCGATCCGTTGGCAACAGTTTCGCGTCACAGCCTCATCAAATGACAGGGCGGCGGCGGCCGGCAATGCGGCGTGCCGAGCCTCAGCAGTCGCGAGCGGCCTCTGGCATAGGCCTGTGCTATGCTCGATGGCCCTTCAGCACGAGCGGATGGAAGGGACGCGGCCCGTGTTGGGCGGTCGCCAAGCTGGTAAGGCACCAGGCTTTGGACCTGGCATTCGAAGGTTCGAATCCTTCCCGCCCAGCCATCAAACTTGAGTCCGGGAAGGCCGGGCAAGGACGCGGAGGCATAATGCGCGAACAGTCACGATTTTGGCTTGGCCGGAGGGGCCGGGATGCCTGAGCGGGCGAAAGACGAACTGGAGATTTTCACCGGCAATTCCAACCCGGCGCTGGCGCGCGAGGTGTGCGAGCATCTCGGCGTGCGGCTGGGCGAGGCGGAAGTCGGCCGCTTTCCCGACGGCGAGGTGATGGTCGAAGTACGCGAGAACGTGCGCGGTGGCGACTGTTTCGTGCTCCAGTCGATCTGCACACCGCCCAACGAAAACCTGATGGAACTCCTACTGCTGATGGACGCACTCCGGCGCGCCTCGGCCAAGCGCATCACGGCCGTGATTCCTTACTTCGGCTACGCGCGCCAGGATCGCAAGGTCGCCCCGCGCGTGCCGATCAGCGCCAAATTGGTTGCCGACGTCATCACCGCCGCGGGCGCACTCCGCGTGCTCACGGTGGACCTCCATGCCGGTCAGATCCAGGGCTTCTTCAATATCCCGGTCGACAACCTCTACGCGATGCCGGTCCTGATCCAGTACCTGCGCAAACGCCTGGAGGGCCGCCGCGTCTCGGTGGTCTCACCCGACGCCGGCGGCGTGGAGCGTGCGCGCGCGTTTGCGCGCCGGCTCAACGCCAACCTCGCGATCATCGACAAACGCCGCCCGCGCGCGAGCGAGGTGGCCGAGATGCAACTGGTCGGCGAAGTGCGCGACTCCTCGGCGCTGCTGGTGGACGACATGATTGATACCGCCGGCACGATTACCGAGGCGGCCAAGGTGGTGATGAAAGCCGGAGCGACCGAGGTGCTGGCCTGCGCGACTCATCCGATTCTCTCGGACCCGGCCTGCGAGCGCCTGAACAAGTCGAATCTAACGGAATTGATCACCACCAACACCATCCCGCTGCGCGCCAAAGCGCAGGCGGAACTCGGCTCGCTCAAGGTGCTGTCGGTCGCGAGCCTTATAGCGGAAGCCATCCGGCGCATACATAATGAAGAGTCGGTCAGCTCGCTTTTCACTTGACCGACGGGTTCGATCGATTCGATTGCCTCAACGCCGAATAATTATTCTCGAGCGATATACGCCGATTTTTCAAGTGAGGACGTGATGGAGACTGTCGAACTGGGCGCCGAAATCAGAGAGATGCGGCCCAAGAGCCGCCGCAATGGTCTGCGCCGCGAAGGGCATATTCCGGCCGTGCTCTACGGACCCAAGACCAAGGCGACCGCAATCGCCATCAGCGGCGCCGAGTTGCGCACGCGCGTTTCCGCCAGCGCTCGCCAACGCCTGATGCGGCTCAAATCGAGCTCGCCCGAGCTCAACGACCGCCACGTCATCGTGAAGGAAATTCAACGCGCGCCGGTCAGCGGCAACTTTCTTCACGCCGATCTTTACGAAGTCGATCTTACGCAGGCGCTCCGCGTCTCGGTGCCACTGCGCTTCACCGGCAAAGCCCACGGCGTGGCCGAGGGCGGCATCCTGGGACCGCTGGTGCGTGAGGTCGAGGTCGAATGCCTGCCGCTCGAGATTCCCGACGTGGTCGAAGTCGACGTCACCGCGCTCGACATCCATGACGTGATCCACATTTCCGCTATGACCTTCCCCGGGAACATCAAGCCGATTTTCGATACCGACTATCCCGTGGTAACCGTGCTGCCTCCGACCGTCGCCGAAGCGCCGGTCGCCGTCGCAGCCGAGGCCGCGCCAGTCGAAGGCGCCGAAGCTGCCGAAGGCGCAGCCGCCGCACCGGCCGCCGCCGAGGCGGGCGCCAAGGAAGGCGCCAAGGGCGGCGCCAAGGAAGCCGCCGCCGAAAAGGGCGGCGGCAAGAAGGGCTGACGGGAACCGCCGCGCCGCCCGGCGGCGCGGTCGCGCCGCCGGCGCTTGCCCGTGCCCGCTCAAGCGGCGCCGCGCGGGAAACGCGGAGTCGCGGTCGCGAGGCTGGCGCCTTTGGCGGCGGCCTCGCGACCGGCGGCGGTGGTTGTTGTTGCTGAGGAGGTTATGTTCCGATGAGCTTCGCCCATCTCCACGTCCATACCCAGTACAGCCTGCTCGACGGGGCCAACAAGATCGAACCGCTGCTCGAGCACGCCCACGCCTCGGGCATGTCCGCGATGGCCATCACCGACCACGGCAACATGTTCGGCGCGGTCGAGTTCTTCAGCAAAGCCACCCAGCACGGAATCAAACCGATCATCGGATGCGAGGCCTACGTCGCGCCCGGCAAGCGCACCGATCGCTCGCAGGTGCCCAAGGGCGACGATTTCGACGGCGGCGGCAACTTCCATCTCATCCTGCTCGCCGCCTCCCGCACCGGCTATCGCAACCTCTGCCGCCTGCTGAGCGCCGCCTACCAGGAGGGGCTCTACTACAAGCCGCGCATCGACAAAGAGATCCTGACCGAACTCAACGAGGGCATCATCGCACTGTCGGGATGTCTCTCGGGTGAGGTGGCGCGATGGCTTCGTGCGGGGCGGACCGACAAAGCGCGCGAGGCGGCCGAAAGTTACGCGCACATTTTCAAGGACCGCTTCTATCTCGAACTGCAGGACAACCGCCTGCACGCGCCGCTCAACGATGCGCTGCGCGAGATCGGCCGCACCGCCGGCCTGCCGCTGGTCGCGACTAACGATTGCCACTACCTGCATCGCGGCGACGCGCGCGCCCACGAAGTCCTGCTCTGCATCCAGACGGGCAAGACGCTCGCGGATGAATCGCGATGGCGCTTCGATACCGACGAGCTTTACGTCAAAACGCCCGAGGAGATGGCCACGGCGTTCGGCGCGGACTCCGAGGAGTTCCGCAACACGATGGAGATCGCGCGGCGGGTCGATTTCGAATTCGAGTTCGGCAAGTTCCACTTTCCGATCTACCAGGACGCGCCGCCGGACGACCTCGACCAGGTGCTGGAAACGCGCGTGAAGGCGGGACTCGGGGTGCGGCTCGCTGAAATACACGCGCGCCGCGGCGAATTCGACGAGGCGCCTTACTACGACCGCCTCGCGCGCGAATTGCCGGTCATCCGCGAGATGGGCTTTTCGGGCTACATGCTGATCGTCGCCGACTTCATCGATTACGCGCGCAGCCAGGGCATCCCGGTCGGACCTGGCCGCGGCTCGGTGGTCGGCAGTCTGGTCTCCTATGCGCTCAGGATAACCGAGGTCGATCCGATCGAGCATAAGTTGCTGTTCGAGCGATGGCTCAATCCGGGACGCAAATCGATGCCCGATATCGACGTCGATTTCTGTTGGGAGCGGCGCGACGAAGTGCTCAACTACGTGCGCGCGAAGTACGGCGCCGACCGCGTCGCGCAAATCATCACTTTCGGCACCATCAAGGGCAAACAGGCCATCCGCGACGTCGGCCGCGTGCTCGGACTGTCATTTGCCGAGACCGACCGCATCGTCAAGCTCTATCCCGCGCCCAAGCAGGGCCGCGACTTTCCGCTGAGCGCCGCGCTCGAGATGGAGCCGCGGCTTAAGGCCGAGCGCGAGAGCCATCCCGACCTTTTCGAGTACGCTTTCAAGTTAGAAGGTCTGCTGCGCCACGCGTCGCGCCATGCGGCCGGCGTGGTCATCTCTGACGTCCCGCTGGCCGAGGTCGTCCCACTCTACGCCGACAAGGAACGCGCTGACGGCGCGATGGCGATTACGCAGTACTCGATGAAGGGAGTCGAGGAGATCGGACTAATCAAGTTTGACTTCCTCGCGCTCAAGAATCTGACTCTCATTGTCGAGACCCTCAACCTGGTGCGCGCCGGCGGCAAGGAGCCGCCGGATTTGAACCGCCTCCCGCTCGACGATCCCGAGAGCTACCGATTGCTCGCGCGCGGCGACACGGTCGGCGTGTTCCAGATGGAAGGGTCGGGGATGCGCCGCTTCTTGACCGAGCTCAAGCCGTCGAATTTCGAGGACGTGATCGCGGCGATCTCGCTCTTCCGTCCGGGCACGCTGGATTCCGGGATGGTCGATCCGTTCATCAAGCGCAAGCACGGCAAGGAGCCGGTCGAATACGATCATCAACTGCTCGAGCCGGTGCTGCGCGACACCTACGGCGTGATCATCTACCAGGAGCAGGTGATGCGCGCGGCGCAGGCGCTGGCCGGCTATACGCTCGAGGAAGCCGACATCTTGCGCGCCGCGATGGGCAAGAAGAACAAGGCGCAGATGGAGCGCGAGCGCGCGCGCTTTCTCGACGGGGCAAAAAAGAACGGCCTCGATAAGGCGCTCGCCAAATCGATCTTCGAGAAGATCGAAACCTTCGCCTCCTACGGTTTCAACCGCTCGCACGCCGCCGCCTACGCGCTCACCACCTACACCACCGCGTACCTGAAGGCGCACTACCCCAACGAGTTCATGGCGGCGCTGATGTCGCTCGACATGGACGACGTCGACAAGGCCTACAAGAATATCGCGGCGCTGCGCGAGATGCGCATTCGGCTGCTGCCGCCCGACATCAATCACAGCGGGGTGAAGTTCACGGTCGCGGGCGACGCGATCCGCTTCGGCCTGGGCGCGATTCGCGGGGTGGGCGCCAAGAGCGCCGAGGCGATGATCGCGGTGCGCACAACCGGCGGCCCATTCAAGGACCTGCTGGATTTCTGCCTTCGCGTCGGCAGCCAGTTGGTGAATCGGCGCGTGCTCGAGGCGCTAATCAAGTGCGGCGCGTTCGATTCGATCTCGCCCTTGCGCGCACCGCTGATGGCGATCGTCGAGGACGCGCTCAAGGTTGCGCAGAAGGCCGAGAGCGACGCAGCAAAGGGCCAGCATGGACTGTTTGGCGCTGCCGCGCGCCCGCAGGCGCTGCCGCCGCCGCGCGATCCGGTCGCCGAGTGGGATCAGAAAGAGATGCTGCGCAACGAGAAGGAAGCGCTCGGCTTCTACATTACGGCGCATCCGCTCGACAAATACGACCGCGAACTGCGCCGGCTCGGCGCTGTCGCGACCGCGGATCTGACGTCACTGCCCGACGGGAGCCAGGTGCGCATCGCCGGCGTAGTGCAGGCGGCCAAGCTCAAAAACAACAAGGCCGGCAAGCGCTATGCGACGTTCTCGCTGGAGGATCGCGCGGGTGCGGTCGAAGTGATCGCGTGGCCGGAGACCTATCAGAAACACGAAGCGCTGATCATGGGCGACGAACCGGTGGTGGCGCGCGGCAAGCTGGACGTCGACGACGAGCGCGCCCAGGTGATCCTCGACGAGATGCGGCCGCTGGGTTTGGCGTTGGTCGACGCGGTGCGCGAGGTGCATATCACGGCGCCGCGCGAGCGCCTGGCCAACGGCGCGCTGGAGGAACTAAAGGCGGTGCTCGGACGCCACAGTGGACGCGCGATCACATATTTGCATCTGGCGCTCGACGAGGCACACGAGGCGATCTTTCTGCTCGGCGAAAGCTATCGCGTCGCGCCGAGCGACGATTTCGTGGCCGCGGTCGAGCGCACGCTGGCCCCGGCGTCAGTGATGCTGCGCTAGGGTTTTTTCACCTTCACCCGGAAAGGGCGAGGTAATAAGTCGTCTACCAGATGCCGGGGATGAAACACTCGGTCTCCTGCAAATAGCGCGCGTACGGGTCGCCGAACTGCACCAGCATCTCGGCCTCTTCCGTCGCCGCGCGCATCCGGCCCATCACGATCCCGAAGATGAGCGTCAGCGCCGCGCTCACCGGCGCGCCGAACTCGAGCGTCCATGCGAAAACCACCAGGAATTCGCCGAGCCAGATCGGATGACGGATCGTGCCGTAAAGCCCGTTGCGCACCAGCGCCTTTGGACCACCAGCTTCCGGTGTCGAACTGAAGAAGCCCAACTGGATGCGCGCGCCGAGCGTCAGCCATAGACCCAGCAGTTCCATCAGCAAACCCATCGCCTGCACCCATCGCGCCACTTCGCTGCCATAGATGTACGTGCGCTCGAATGGCGCCGCCGCGAACAGCAGCAGCACCGGCAACTGACGCAGGATCGATCCCGAAAGCAGCGCCGTGTCAGGCGGCGGTTCGAAATCCTCGCGCACCATCACATCCGCGAAACGAAACCCCGCGTATGCGATCAGATAGGCGAGGATATACGGATATTCGCCGAAGTACTGAGTGATTCCCAGTCCCAGCGCAACTGCGCCCACCGCCGCCACCAGGAACACTACAAGCTCGGAGACCCGGATATCGATCCGCCGCCAACGCCGCGGCGCCACACTCGCGGGAACCGGGCCAAGACCGCCGGTGGGCGCTTTCAATTCGCCGGTCGGCTTGCGCGGCTCGGATTGCGCTCCGTCTCCCCCTTTCATGTCGGCAAATCTTGGCAGGATGGGCAGCGCGATTCAAAGGTTACGCCGGCTGGCGTGCGTCAACGCCCGCGGCCCCGAGGCGCACTAGCCCAGACGGCGCAAGGTGTCGCGGTCGCCGATCGCGACCAGGAAGTCGCCGGCCTCGATACGGGTTGCGGGATCGGGAATCAGCCTGCTCGGAGCGTTGCCGCGCTTGAGCGCGACTATCCGCAGGCGGGTCGAGCTCTGCTCGACCCCAGCAATGGCCTGGCCGATCAGCGCGCTGCCTTCCGCCACGCGAATCTCCTCGAGGTCGATCTCGGCGCCACGCCCCGGAAACGACAGCTCCAGGAAATCGACCACCGAGGGGCGCATGATGCTGGCCGCCAGCCGCAATCCGCCCCATTGGTACGCCGAGATCGCCTGGTCCGCCCCCGCCATTCGCAGACGCTGCAAGCCGGATTCCGATTCGCCGCGCGCGTGTATGAGAATTTTCGGATTCATCGTGCGCGCCGAAAGCGTGATGTACACGTTGTCGGCGTCAGACGCGGTTACCGCCACGACGGCGCGCGCCCGCCGCAGACCCGCATCCTCCAGCACACGATCCTCGAGCGCCGAACCGATTACGTAGAGCAAATTCCCCGCGGCTAACTCGGCCTCACGCGCAGGATCGCGCTCGACTATCACTGCCGCGCCGCCGCTGCGCGCCACTTCTTCGGCCACCACACGGCCCATCCGGCCGAAGCCGCAAATCACGACGTGGCCCTCGAGTTGTTCGATCTTGCGCTTCATCGAAACCCTCCCGACCATCTCGCGGAACTGGCCCTCAATCACGAACTGGGTGACGGCGGCAAAAAGATAGAAGGCGGTGCCGACGCCGACCACGATCAGCCCCATCGTGAATACCCGTCCGTCCGTATCGAGCGGCTTCACCTCCTGGTAGCCGACGGTGGAGATGGTGATAACGGTCATGTAGAGCGCGTCGAGCGCCGACATGTGCTCGATAGCCATGTAGCCGATCGTGCCGCCTGCCGTAAGGACAACGATGCCGGCTATTGCGACCAGGAACCTGCGTCCCGGGCTCATCGGCTCATCCGATGAGTTCGCGCTTGGCAGGCGCGCAGGCTGTTTTCTCGCTACGCAGAATTCAGGATGCCTCGTGCGCCTCGAGCCAGCGCTCGGCGTCGATCGCCGCCATGCATCCGGTGCCCGCCGCGGTCACCGCCTGGCGGTAGACCTTGTCGGCGACGTCGCCGGCTGCGAACACGCCGTCGATGTTGGTGTAGGTCGATCCGTTGCAGACCTTCAGGTAGCCGACTTCGTCCATCTCGAGCTGGCCCTCGAAGAGGCGGGTATTGGGCTGATGGCCGATCGCTACGAACACCGCGTCGGTGCGAAAATCGCTCGACGCGCCGGTGTTGAAGTCCTTGAGCCGCACGCTGCTCACCCCGGTCTTCTGCTCGCCGACGATTTCCTCGATGACCGAGTTCCAGATAAAGGCGATCTTCGGATTGGCCGCCGCACGGTCCTGCATGATCTTGGAAGCACGAAGGGCACTCCGCCGATGGACCACGGTCACCTTCGTGCAAAAACGCGTGAGAAACGTCGCCTCTTCCATCGCGGTGTCGCCGCCGCCCACCACCACCGCCTCCTTGTTCTTGAAAAACGCGCCGTCGCAAGTCGCGCACGCGCTCACCCCGTAACCCATCAGGCGTTTTTCCGATTCGATCCCTAGCAGCTTGGCCGACGCGCCCGTCGCGACGATGAGGGCTTCCGCACCGATCGTGCTGACGCCCGCAGTCAGCTTGAACGGCCGCTTACGCAGATCGACCGCGGTCACTTCGCCAAACACAAACTTCGTTCCGAAGCGCTCGGCCTGGCGCCGGAACACATCCATCATCTCGGGGCCATGGATTCCGTGTTCGAAGCCGGGATAGTTCTCGACCTCCGTAGTGATGGTGAGTTGGCCGCCCGGCTGTGCGCCTTCAATCAGCAGTGGGGAAAGATTGGCCCGTGCCGCATAGAGCGCGGCGGTGAGACCCGCGGGACCGGATCCGAGAATCACGAGGCGATAGGTTTCGTCTGCCATTTATCTGATTGTCGATTGCCTTTGCTGAAAAATCGCGCACCGCGCGCGCGTCGTCTCTATTCTTATTCTAGCGCTTTATTGTATCGGCGCATCGCGTCAACATAAGCTCTTAGCCGCCGCCCCCGATGCCGCGCAAGAAGCCCACAGCCAAACTTTCCGACCCCGCCACGCGCGGCACGCTCACCCATCTCGATCGCCGCGGACGCGTGCGGATGGTCGACGTAGGCGAAAAGCCGGTGACGCGGCGCGAGGCGCTGGCGCGCGGTGCGGTCAAAATGGAGCCGGCGACCCTTGACGCGATTGTCGGCGGACGGCTCAACAAGGGCGAAGCGTTGGCAGCGGCGCGGCTCGCCGGAATCATGGCGGCCAAGCGCACCCATGAGCTAATCCCGCTCTGCCATCAGATTCCGCTGGAGGTCGTCGAGATCGAATTCCGCCCCGACCTCGCGCGCGCGACGCTCCATATCCAGGCCCGCGCGGCGACCGTGGCCCGCACTGGCGTCGAGATGGAAGCGCTGGTGGCGCTGAGCGTGGCGGCGCTGACGATCTATGACATGGCCAAGGCGATCGATCGCGCGATGACGATCGAAGCCATCCGCCTGGTCGGTAAATCGGGCGGGCGCAGCGGCACTTTCAAGCGCGCGGGCGAGCCTCGATGGCCGTCGGACAGTTGAAAATTTGAAAATCCCGCGGCCGGACGGCGCTTCGATAACCCCTGGACGGATCTTCCTCAAAAAGGGCCGCGACGGACCGATTCGCGGCGGCAATCCCTGGGTCTTCTCGCAGGCGATCGATCGCGTCGAGCCCTCCGCGATCGAAGCCGGCGCGCGCGTGTGGGTGCTCGACGCGGCCGGCGCGACGCTCGGTCATGGCTATTGCAATCCCGCGACCACAATCGCGGTGCGGATGCTCGCGCTCGGCGGCGAGCCCGGCCCCGCCGAAATTATCGGCTGGCGGATGGAGCGCGCGTGGAAACTGCGCGAGAGCGTCATCGGTGCGGATACCGATTGCTACCGGATGCTCAACGGCGACGGCGACGGCCTCTCGGGCGTCGTCGTCGATCGCTACGGCGATGTCGCGGTGGTGCAATTGCTGACCGCGGGCGCCGAGCGGATGCGCAATGAGATCGTCGAGCATCTCAAGTCGATGATCTCGCCGCGCGCGATTTTCGAGCGCAGTCAGGGCGCGGTGCGCCGGCAGGAGGGACTCGAGGATACCGTCGGAATGATCGCGGGTGCAGCCGCCGGCGAAGTGAGCGTGAGTGAAATTCGGGTTAGCGAGAACGGCATAAAGATGATCGTTGACCTCGAGCATGGCCAAAAGAGCGGAGCGTTTCTCGATCAGCGCGAAAACCGGGCGCGCTTCGGTGCGCTCGCCGCCGGCGCGCGCGTGCTCGATTTGTGCTGCTACACCGGCGGCTTCGCGCTGCACGCGCTGAAGGGCGGCGCGGCAGAGGTCGTCGCCGTCGACACTTCGGCGCACGCACTCGACCGGGCGCAGCGCAACCTTGAGCTCAACGGCTATCCGGCGAGCGCCGTTCGCCTCGTGCATGGGGAAGCGGGTATCTTTCTGGGTAAGCGCAATGAGCGTTTCGATTTGATCGTGCTTGATCCACCGCCATTTGCGCGCTCTCGCGCCGACGCGCGGCGCGCCGAACATCTCTACGTCGAACTCAACGCGCTGGCCCTCGGCGCGCTTAACCCGGGCGGCTTCCTGATGACCTTCAGTTGCTCCTCGCACTTTTGCGGCGAAGACTTCGTCCGTGCGGTGCGTATTGCCGAGGGCCGTTCCGGGCGCCGGATGCGCCTGCTTGCGCGCCTTGGCCCCGGTCCCGATCATCCGGTGCTACTCGGCCATTCCGAGGGCGAATATTTGACCGGCGTGCTATTGCGCGATCTGGACTAGCGGGACGGATTGACCTCTCCTGGTGCGGGAGAGCTTTGCGCAACGCATGCGATCGACATCTCTTAACCTCTCCTTGACCAGGAGAGGGCGCCGCGAGCATCGCGCGCGGTCTCTCTGAATTCTATTGCGCCACAGCCACTTCGAGCGTTTGCCAAAAGCGACCTTTGTACCTCTCCTAACCCTCTCCTTGGACAAGAAGAGGGAATATAATCATAAGGCATGAAGCTCGAGCGGCTTGACCATTTCGGAATCGAGGTCGGCGACCTGGCGCACGCCGAGAGCTTCTACACCGAAGTTCTCGGGCTGAGTGTCGTGACTCATCTCGGCGACCAGGTACTGCTGGATTGCGGCGGACAGAATCTCGCGCTGTTTCACGTCGCGCGCCCTCCGCTATCGCCCGCTGAGCGCCACGCGCGGATTTCGCATCCGCTCGGGCGGGGCCATCATGCCTTTCGCGTGAGCCGCGCCGATTTCGCCACCGCCAAGGGACGCCTCACCGAGGCCGGCGTCGAGAGCGCACAGCCGATCGATTGGGGCGATCACGATTGCCTCTACTTCCTCGATCCCGACGGCAACCTGCTCGAGATCGTAAGCTATCGTTAGACCGGTTTTTTGGGATTCGCTGCAGGTGCGGTGCAATCTTCAGCGGCGCACGCGCAGGCCGAGCGTGGTGCTGGAGTCTGAAATCTCGTTGACCAGGTTCGCAGCTTCGCTCAGTTCGGGCCGGTTGGCGAGCTCCAGCCATTGCGGCTCGGCACTCATCGGGCCGCCTTTGAGCGAGATCGCGCGCAGATTGATCGCGATATCCAGCAGCATCAGGTCGCGCGGCAACGGCGAGCGCGTCGGCGCATCGGCCGGGTAATATTCCAGTTGCGCCACCAGCGCGCTCAGCTCATCCTCGCTCATCTGCGCGAGCCGCAAAACGTCTTTGAGGTCGATCTTTTCCATCCCCTGTCAGCATAGCAGCCACGCCGCCGATCCGCAGCGCGCGCGCCGAGGGCGGTTGCCGGAGGACCGGACGGTGTGCCATGAAGCACTCAGCCCGCGAAGCAGTAGGTAAAAGGAGTACGATCGTGAAGTTCGGCCTTTTCTTCCAGCTACCCTGCGCTGCGACGCAATCCCAGCCGGTCCGCTACCAGGAGACGATCGAGCAGATCGTGCTCGCCGACCAGCTCGGTTTCGACGTCGCCTGGATGGCCGAGCTGCACTTCTTCAGGAACTTTTCGATAATGCCATCGCCGCTGATGGTCGCGGTCGCTGTCGCTCAGCACACCCGGCGCATACGGCTCGGCACCGCGGTGACGCTGCTGCCGTTCCACCATCCGATGCGCGCTGCCGAGGAGGCGGCGACCGCCGACCTGTTGACCGGCGGGCGGTTGGAGTACGGCGTAGGGCGCGGCACGATCGCGGTGCACTTCCAGGGCTTCGGGGTGGCGCGCGACGAAAGCCGCGAGCGCTTCGAGGAGGCGCTGGAGATTATCGTGGGCGCATGGACCGCAGAGCGGGTCAGCTACAAAGGCCGCTTTTACCAGGTCACCGACGTCGCGGTGGAGCCGCGGCCGCTCCAGAAGCCACATCCGCCGATCCGAATCGCCGCCAACAGCCCTGAGACCGCCGAGTTTGCCGGCCGCAAGGGTTATGACGTTTTGGTCGCCTCGCCCATCAACCCGGTGCCCGGCTTCTATGAGCACATCCGCGCCTACCGCGCGGCGCTCAAAACCGGCACCCGTCCCGAGCATCCGGGCGACGTTGCGGCGCTTTTCTTCGTGTGTCCACATACCAGCCGCGCCGCCGCGCGTGCCGAGGCCGAGGGGAGTTTGCTCCATTACTTCCGCACGATCGGCGAGCAGGCGATGATTGGCGGCCGCGGCCAGTACGAGGGCTCTTACGCCTACCTTGAACAGGTGCGCGATCGCGCGGCTGCGATGACTTACGAGATCGTCGACGAGACGATGGCGGTTTACGGATCGCCCGAGGAATGCATCGCGCGGATCAACGACGTTTACGAGCATAGCGGAATCGATCAGCTCGTATGCTGGTTCAACGCCGGCGGTCTGATACCGCATCGCGACGTGATGGCGACGATGGAGCGCTTCGCGGCGAAAGTGATGCCGGCCGTGCACGGCCTGGGTGCGCGCTGAAACATTCCCGCGCGTGGAAGCAAAATAGTACAGGCCCCGGGTCCATGAGCTAGTCATTTGTTATGACTGACAATTCCGAAATAGCTACTTTTCCGCGCGGCGCGAAACGGCCGGCCGCGATTGATGAACTCGCCGCGGCGATCGAGACCGACGGCGGCGCGGCGCTGGCCGCCTATCAGGAACCAATTGGCGCGCACTGGCAGATCTTCGCGCTGGTCCCGGCCGCGATGCTCCAGGGGACACCCTTCCAACGCGATCTGAGCCCGGCCCATCTCAAGCGCCTGGGCGAAGTGATGAAAAAGCTCCGGCGCTTCACCGAGCCGGTGGTCGTAGTGCGCGCCGACGGCGGCTACTGGACCCCCAACGGCAACCATCGCCGCGCTGCCGCCACCAAGCTCGGCGCAAAAACGATTCCCGCGATCGTAATTCCGGAGCCCGACGTCGCCTACCAGATTCTCGCGCTCAATACCGAGAAGGCGCACAACCTCAAGGACAAGGCGCTGGAGGTCATCCGGATGTACCGCTCGCGGCTGGAGACTGCGCCGCGCGCAATCGAAAAGGATTTCGCCTTCGAGTTCGAGCGCGCCCACTTCATTACGCTCGGTATCCTGTATGACCGCACGAAGCGCTTTTCCGGCGGAGTGTACGCGCCGCTATTGAGCCGGGTCGACGGCTTCCTGGCCAAAACGCTGCGCGAAGCCGCCGAGGAGCGCGAGGAGCGCGCCGCCCTGGTCGCGCGCGCCGACGAAGTGCTGACCGCGCTGGTCGCGCGGGGTAAAAAACGCGGCTTGGTGCATCCCTACCTGAAGAATTACATCGCCGCCCGATGCAATCCGCTGAGCCGCGCGCGCAAGAACCTGCCGACCTGCCGCGCGGCGCTCAACAGCATGATCAAGGCCTTAGAAGAATTCGACCTGGGCAAAATTCATTTCGGCCAGATCCAGAGCGCCGCTGCGCTGGTAGCAGCCGCCACCGTCGAGCCGTCGTAGCGCTGAAGGAACAGGGGCCGGACGCGCCGTCGGCGCGTCCGGCCCCATCATACGCAAAATTGTGACGCGCTTATCTCTGCTGCAGCGGAGCGAGCGCCTTCTTCAGGGCCGGCGACGCCGCGAAGCCCTCCCACCAGCGGGCGATTTCGGTCAACCCGGCGACAGGATATTGCGCCACCTGCGCCAGCGCCATCCACGGGCCGACTGCAAAATCGGCCAACGTGAGATCGTTGCCAGCAAGCCATTTGCGGCCCTTCAGAGCGTGGTTGAGAATTCCACCGACGCGGCGGAATTCCTGCTCGCCCTTCACGACCACGGCCGGGTCCGCAGCGCCCTGCCCCAGCAAGCCTTTGACCACCCGCTCGAAGGCGAGCGTTCCGCATGCGGGCGCCCAGTGGCTCGCCTCCCAAAACATCCATCGGCCGACGTCGGCCTGGTGCCGCGGGTCGGACGGCCACAGCGCCGCCCCAGCCGGCTTCTTCAGCGCGAGATACTGGAGAATTGCGTTGGACTCCCACAGTACAAACCCGTCGTCCTCGAGCACGGGCATCCGCTGGTTGGGATTGAGCGCGGTGAACTCGGGCTTCATCTGCTCGCCCTTGGTCAGATCGACCAACTGCGTCTCGTGTTCGATCTGAAGATACTCGGCCAAAGCGATGACTTTCATCGCCCTCGGTGACGGGGGAAACACGTATAGCTTCATCGAAATACTCCTTCGCGGTCTCTGACCGCCAGTCGAGTCGATTGTGCGCTACGATCGTAAGCGACTGGTGGAGTTAAGTCTTGAGACTTTCTCGTGCCGACCCACCCTGCGATCCGCTCGCGCGGTATTTAACGCTGATTTAACGATGGCACGTGGCCCTGGGGTTCCCCGCGCCGCATTTTTTAACCGAACTAGCAGGCGTAGTCAGGCGGCGGCGGGCACCAGGCTCAGCTCAAAGCTACCCGGTTCGAGACCTTCCATCGCGCGTAGCACGATCTTGATCCCCACCCGGCGCTCCAACGCCTCGAGATCGCGTGCGCCATGATCGTAAAGATAGCGCGCGACGCCGGGATGGACTTTGACTAGGAGCATATCGTCGCCGCTCCGCCGGCGCGCCTCGCGATGGACGCCGCGCAGAACCTCGGCGGCGAGCGTCGGCACCGACTTCATAACACGGCGGCCTTCGCAGTGCGGACAGGGGTCGGTGAGCAACTCCTCGAGGCTCTCGCGCGTGCGCTTGCGGGTCATCTGGACCAGCCCAAGTTCGGAAATCTTGAGCGCCGAGGTGCGCGCCTTGTCGCGCCGCTGCGCCTCGCGCAGTGCGTCGCTCACTTTCTTGCGGTCGGCCTCTCGCGACATGTCGATGAAGTCGACGATGATGATCCCGCCGATATTGCGCAGGCGCAGCTGCTTGACTACTTCCTCGACCGCTTCCAGATTGGTCCGCAGCACGGTCTCGTCCTGGTTGGTCTTGCCGACGAAGCGGCCCGTGTTGACGTCGATTGCGGTCAACGCTTCGGCCTGGTCGAAAACCAGGTAGCCGCCGGACTTGAGCCAGACCTTGCGATCGAGCGCGCGCTCGATTTGCGGCTCGATCTTGAAATTGTCGAAAATCGGCTCGGCGCCCTGGTACATCGTAAGCCGCGCGCGCAAGCGCGGCATGTAATGCTGTACGAATTGAGCGATACGCTCGAAGGTCTCGGGATCGTCGCACCACAGTTTGTCGATTTCGCTGGAAAACAGATCGCGCACCGTGCGCAGCGCCACGTCGAGGTCGCTATAGAGAATTGAGGCCGGCGGGCTGGTCTCACTCTTGGCCAGAATCGAGCCCCATAGCCGGGTCAGAAAATTCGCGTCGCGCTGAATTTCGCGCTTGCTCACGCCCTCGCACGCCGTGCGTACGATGAACCCGCCCTGTACGCGGCCCAGTTCCTTGACCGCCGCGCGCAGGCGCGCGCGTTCCTCGGCGCTCCCGATTCGGCGCGACACCCCGACGTGGCCGCTGGTCGGCATGTACACCAAATGGCGCCCGGGCAGCGAGATCGAGGAGGTCAGCCGCGCTCCCTTGGTGCCCATCGGCTCCTTGGCGATCTGAACGATGATCTCCTGATTGCGATGCAGTTGCTGCTCGATCGGAAGGCGGCTGCGTTGCTCGTGCACACGCGGGCGTCGTTTGTGCGCTTTGCCGCCGCGGCGGCGGCGGCGGCGGCGGCGTTTGGTGGCCGGCGCCGCGGCTTCGCCCGCAGCGGCGGCCGGCGCTCCAGCCTCGTCCTCGCCCTCCGCGCGCGCGGTAGACTGATTGCCCATTTCGGCGTCTTCGATTTGTGCGTTTTCCTGCGCGGCTCTCTGTGCTTCGCGCCGAGCCTCTGGCGAGGCTTGCGCTTGCGCCGTCTGCCGCCCGCTCTGCCGCACATTTGGTCGCGGAGTTTGCCGCTCGACCAGCCGCTCGGGTCGCGAATCGTCCTGCCGCTCGGTCTGCCGCTCGCGCGCCGGCTCGTCAAATTGTTCCAGCTCGGCCAACTCCTGCAAGTCTCGCACGTCTTGATCTGGCAGGTCTTGCCCGGATTCCGCCTCTTCGCCACCGTCGTCGTCAACCGGATAAGTCTCGACGTCGTCCTCGCCGATCACCTCCGCGATCGAACCAACCGCCTGCACGTCGTCATGAAAATCGGAGACGTGCAGGAAGCCCGCCTTCTCCAGGCCGATGTCGACGAATGCCGCCTGCATCCCGGGCAACACACGCGTGACCTTGCCTTTGTAGATGTTGCCGGCAAGGCCGCGATGCTGCTTGCGTTCGAGATAGAGCTCGGTCAGCGAGCCATCTTCGAGTAGCGCGACGCGCACTTCGAGCGCGCTCGCGTTAATGACAATTTCACGTTTCACGAAAGACCCGGGGGCGGCGGACGGACAGGCTGATCACACGGGGCGGCGTTGCGGGGCGCGCGGTACGCGCCGACGAACGGCGCCGCCGCTTTGCAGCAGTCTGAACGCAGGCGCGGCTGCGATTTCGTCGCTGACCCCTCCACCAATTGAGTATGCCATTGGAACTTCAAACGAATCATACGGAGAGCCCGCGAAGTCCGCAAGGCGCACTGCGACGGAGCATAAACGTGTTTTGCACCGAGCCGGTCAACTTGACTTGGCTCACGGGTGCCGATACTCGTCTTGTAATGTCTGCCACGGCCGACAGTCTGGCGCTGCGTCCTTCGGGGGTGGCCCTGCTCAACAGCAAGGTCCTCATCCTCAACCGCTCCTACCTGCCCGTCCACGTAACTTCGGTCAAGCGCGCCTTTGCGCTGCTCTACCAGGGAGTGGCGCGGGCGGTCGACGAGCAGTACCACACTTTCGACTTCGCAAGCTGGCGTGACCTCGCCATCGAGACCCACCACGAGCGCCTGGGCGTGGTCGGCGGTATCGTTCGCGTGCCGCGAGTGCTGCTGCTGACGGCCTACGAGCGAGTTCCGCGCCGCCACGTGCGCTTTTCGCGTTTCAACATCTTCGCCCGCGACGGCAACACCTGCCAGTACTGCGGACGGCGCTTCGCGCGTACCGAGCTCAACCTCGACCATGTGATGCCGCGCTCACGCGGGGGGCTCTCGACCTGGGAGAATATCGTCTGCTCATGCCATACCTGCAACCGGCGCAAGGGTGGCCGCACGCCCGAGGAGGCGCGGATGGCGCTCGTGCGCAAGCCGATGCGTCCGCACTGGACGCCCTTCAGCGCCGAGATGTTTAGTCTCAAACGTTATCGCGAGTGGATGCCGTACCTGACGGCGGTCGACAGTGCCTATTGGAATACCGAGCTGCAAGAGTAGGTAGTAATTTTCGCTACTAACAGCGTCTGGACCGCACTTCGCCCAATCTCGCACGATATCCACAGGCCGTTCTGCGCGTAGGGGATACTATACGGCGCGGAAGGTTTCATGATTGGGGGCTTTGGGTTAAGCTTTCGCGTGGATGTGGCGGTTGAGGTGGAGGCGGTGACGATATGCGGCTCAAAAGCCTTGATTTAGTAGGCTTCAAATCATTCCTGGAGCCGACGAGCGTCGGCTTCACCCCCGGAATCACGGCAGTTGTCGGCCCCAACGGGTGCGGCAAATCAAACGTCGTTGACGCCATACGCTGGGTGCTGGGCGAGCAGGCGCCGACGCGATTGCGTGGCAAAAGCGCCGAAGACCTCATATACGCCGGCAACGATTCCAATCCGGCGGCCGGGATGGCCGAGGTTTCCCTGCTGCTCGAGGCCGACGACAACTGTGCGCTTCCCGAGCCTTACACCGGGTTGAGCGAAGTATGCGTCACCCGCCGCGTCTACCGCTCCGGCGAGTCCGAATATCTCATCAATAAAATTCCCTGCCGCCTGAAGGACATCACCGAGTTCTTCATGGCCGCACAAATTCATAGTCGCGGCTATGCCCTCATCGAACAGGGCCGTATCGAGGAGATCATCCAGTCCAAGCCGGCCGAACTGCGCGGGATGATCGAAGAGGCCGCCGGGCTATCGCTGTTCAAGGGACGACGCGAGATGAGCGAGCGCAAGCTCGAGCGCGTGCGCGAAAACTTGGCCCGCGTCGACGACGTATTGGCCGAAATCGAACGCCAGTTGGCTTTTGCGCGCCGCCAGGCCAAGAAGGCCGAAGCCTACAAAGCCATCCGTCTCGAGCTTGCCGAGTTGGAACGGCTTACCGCCGCCCGCCGGCTGCTTGAAGAGCGCGCTCGCCTCGAGGAAAGTCGCGCGCGCTCCGAGAAACTCGACGCCGAGCGCGAGGCGACGCGCGAAGCGCTCGCCGAACTTCAGGCGCAGACCGACGCGGCGTCCGCTCGCCTCGCGGCCGAACGCGATCGCCTGACTGCGCTCGGCCGCGAGCTCGACAACTTGCGCGCTGCTGCCGCCCAGCGAGGCCATACGCGCGACTTCCTTGAGCGCCGCCTCGGCGCGGCTGACGCAGCCGCGCCCGAGCTTGCCGTGCGGCTCGAAGAGCTCGAGGCCAAGGCCACCGCCGCCCGCGCCGCCCGCGCCGAAGCCGGCGCGCACCTGGCGCGCGAGCGCAACGAGGACGACGGCGGCGAGGCCACGCTCGCCGCCTTGCGCGCGCGCCATGAGGAAGCCGCCTCGGCGCTCGGCGAGGCCGAGCGCCGCAGCGAAGACACGCGCGACGAAGTCGCCGAGTTGATGCGCGAAGCGGCCGCGATTCGCGGCCGCCTCGGCGCGCTCGGCGGCGAGCGCGCCGAGCTGGAAGAACGCCTCAGTGCCGCCGCGGAGCACATCCCGGCGCTAGACGAGGCGCTGAGCGCCGCGCGCTCCGGGCTGGACGCGGCGGACGGCGAGCTCGCTGCCCGCCGCGCCGAGCTCGCGGCCCGGGAGGGCCGCGGCAAGGAGGCCGCCGAGCGCGAGCGGGAGGCCCGCACCGCGCTCGACGCCGGCGCGGCGCGGCTCGCGCTGCTACGCGAGTCGCTGAGCGCCGCGCGCGCGCGCGCCGAGCGCGCCGCGCGCACAGTCGGCGGCGGCGCCGCCGAGCGTCTGCGCGTGGTGCTCGAGTCGCTCAACGGCGACCGCCCGGCCCAGCCGCCCGCAATGCTGGCCGAGGTGCTGCGTGCGCCCGCCGCTATCCGCACGGCGCTCGGCGCCGTACTCGGCGACGAGGCCGAGGCGGTGATCGTCGACTCGCCCCATCTGGCGCTCCGGGCGATCGAGATTCTCAAGGAGTCCCGCGCCGGCCGCTTGAGCTTCATCCCCGAACCCGGCCCGACCGATTCCCATCCCGCGATCGAGGCGCCTGGAATTGCCGGCCGGCTGCTCGACATGCTCGAAGTCGAGCCGCGTTTTCGCCACGTCGCCGAGGCGATACTCGGTCACGTGGTGGTCGCCGACGATCTGCACTCCGCGCTGGCGGCGTCAAATTTAAACGGCCATGGCACGCTCTTCGTCACGCGCGACGGCGACTTGGTGGCGCCGGGAAAAATGATCGCCGGCGGCAGCGTCGCCGCTCCGGGCGACGACGCCGAATCGGAGGACGCGCCTGACGCTCCGGCGCTGGAAGAGGCTGCCGCACGGGTCGAGCAGGCTGAGTCTGAGGCCGCGTCGCTGCGCGCGGCTTTCGAGGGAGCGCGCGCCGTACTCGAAACCGCGTATCGCGAACTCAACGAGGCGCGCGATAATCTTGCGCGCGCCGAGCGCGGGATGGGCGAGCGGCGAAACGCTCTGGAACGCGTCGAGCGCGAAGTAACTACCACGCGCGGCCAGCACGAGCAGACCCGAGTGCGCTTGGCGGAAATCTCCCGGCTTTTCGCCGAATCCAACGCGCGGCTTGAAGAACTCGCCCACGGCGAAGCGGCGGGGCGCGAGCACCTGTCCGCGATTCGCGCCGAGATGAGCGAGCGCAAAACGCGCGCCGAGGAATCGGCGGCAGCGATGCTCGAAGCGGCCTCCAAGGTCGAGGCGCGGCGGGCGCGCCTGGGCGCGATCGAACAGGAACTCGGGCATCTTCGCCGCCTAGCCGACGAACTCGAGGCGCAAATGGGCAAGGACCGCGCCGCGCTGGCGCGGCTTGGCGACGAGCGCGTCGAACTGGTGCGCGAACTCGAACAATTAGCCACGCAGACCGAGGCCGCGCGCGTGCGCGAGACGGAACTGGGCGCCGCAACCGAGGAAATGCGCGATGCGTGCGCGTTGGCGGAAAGCGCCTTACAGGCGCTGCGCGGGGACCTGGCCGAGACGCGCGCGCGCGCCGAGACGCTCGAGCGTAACGCGATGGAGTGTGCGCTTGGATGCGAGCGGGCGCGCACGCTCGCCGGCGAGCTCGGCCGCAGCTTCGCCGAAAAATTTCAGACCGAATTCGCCACGGTCGAGGACGAACTGAAAACCGCGCTGGCCGAGCGCGACCCCGTGGCCGACGAGGCGCGTCTGGCCGAATTGCGCGCCAAGGCCGAGCGCCTGGGTGAGGTCAACCTCGCCGCCGAGAGCGAGGTCAAGGAGTTGGAGGAACGCTCTGGCGTGCTCACCACCGAGCGGATCGATCTCGAAGCGGCGGTCAAGGACCTCACGCATACGATCCAGAAGCTCAACCGCGAGGCGCGCCGGCGGTTCAGCGAAACCTTCGAGGGCGCGGCGCGCAACTTCGCCGAGCTTTTCCCCAAGCTCCTGCGCGGCGGCAAGGGCCGGCTCGAACTGCTGCCCGCCGACGACGTGCTTGAGGCTGGCGTCAACATCCTGGTTCAGCCGCCGGGCAAGAAGGTCAAGGAGATAGGGCTGCTCTCGGGCGGCGAGAAGGCGCTGTGCGCGATGGCACTGATCTTTTCGCTCTTCCTGCTCAACCCGAGCCCGTTTTGCGTGATGGACGAGGTCGACGCGCCGCTCGACGAGTTCAGCCTCGCCGCATTCACCAGCCTGGTCGGCGAGCTCAAGGGCCGCTCGCAGTTCATCGTGATCACGCACAACCAGCGCACGATGCAACGCGCCGATCATATCCACGGAGTGACGATGGAGCGGCCGGGAATCTCGCGGCTGATCTCGCTCGCGATTCCGCGCGCCGCGTAGCAAACGCTTCGGTTTCGATCGGGCGCGGGTATTGTTATTGTGTGAGGCGTTCGGCGCCTGGCGTCGAAGTCCGGCGGTACGACACTCGTGCGAGGCCGTGCCGGACGCGGGCTCCAAAATCTTTTTCCCGAGGATCGCTCTCCGCGTGCCCGACTATCTAAACCAAATTCTCGCCCGGCTCTCTGCATTCATCGCCAGGATGCCGGCGGAGCTCTCGTCCCTGGAGCATCTTACCCCGGCCGAAATTCTGGCCCGGCTCTCGTTTGTGGATCGCCTAGTCCTGTTAGTGGCGGCGATCCAGGTCGTACTTTTCGTCCTTGCGGTTTTGATCGAATTCAGCGTGCGCAAACGCCGTCGCGCACTTGACCATGCGGCCGAGCAAGGGGCGACCCGGCCTGAAACCGCCCCGCCGGAAGAAGCCGCCCCGCGACCGTCGGCGCGTGCGCCTTCGGTCGAGCGGCCTGCCGTACAGCCGCCCTCGCCGGCTCCCGGCGAGCCGGCGACCAAAGGCGCTATCGAGCCCGCGCCGGCTGCGCCGACGATCGAACCTGTACTCGAACCGGCCGCGCCTCCGCCGGCCGCGGCGGCCGCGCCGAAGGCGCCCGCGCGGATCGGATTGGGACTGCGCCGTACGCGCGAGAATCTGCTCGCGCGCATTCGCGCCGCGATAACCGGGAGCGCGAAGCTCGACGACATTTGCGAGGGCCTTGAGGAAGCTTTGATCGCCGCCGATGTCGGCGTGCAGGCAAGTCTGAAGCTGGTCGAGGCGGTGCGCGCCAGAGTCAAGGACGGCACCCGCCCGGACGCCATCCGCGAGGCGCTCAAGGACGAGATCGCGCGGATGCTGGTGGCGAGCGAGCGACCGCTGAATATCCCGGCCGAGGGACCGTTGGTGGTGATGCTGGCCGGGGTCAACGGAGTCGGCAAAACCACGACTGTCGCCAAGCTGGCGGCACGGATGAAAGCCGAGCGTGGCACGGTAATCGTCGCGGCGGCTGATACATTTCGCGCGGCTGCGATCGAGCAGCTCGAGGTATGGTGCGGGCGGGTCGGAGTCGATTTGATCAAGCAGAACCAGGGCTCCGATCCGGCGGCAGTGGCCTTCGACGCGGTCAAGGCGGCGATAGCGCGTAACGTATCGACAGTATTGATCGACACCGCGGGCCGTCTTCAGACCAAGGTCAACCTTATGGAAGAACTGAAGAAAATTGCCCGCGTGTCCGGCCGCGAGCTACCCGGTGCACCGCACGAGTGCTGGCTGGTGCTCGACGCCACTACCGGGCAGAACGCTCTCACCCAGGCGAAGGTCTTCGCCGAGGCGGTGCCGCTGACGGGCGTGGTTTTGGCGAAACTCGACAGCACCGCCAAGGGCGGAGTGGTGATCGCGATAGCCGAGCAGCTCAAGCTGCCGGTGCGCTTCGTCGGGGTGGGCGAGAGCGTCGAGGATTTGCGGGCTTTCGATCCGCGTGAATTCGTGGAAGCGCTTTTTACCGAGGACGATTCGCGTCCTGAAGCTTCCAGCGGTTCTTATGCAGCTTGACAGTTTAATTAATCCAAAATTAAAGTGAAGGTGGAAACCGGAATCGGCCATGACTCTTGAGGCGCTTAAACAACTCGACGACAGAATTCAGGCATCGGTCAACCGAATCCAGCAATTGCAACGGGAAAATGAGCAATTGGCGAAGCGGCTGGCGGAAAGCGAACAACGTTTTAACGAAACCCAGGCCCGCTCCAACTCCGAGCGCACGCAGCATGAAAGCGAGCGCAACGAGATCAAGACGCGGATCGAAAAAATCCTTGCCCGCTTCGACGGGTTGGACCTGGGCTGAGAACTCGACCGCTGACTTAGGCTAACGAGGTCGCCACTAGACAGACGATGAAAGGCATCAACGTCGAAATCATGGGCCAAAGTCTGACCGTAATGAGCGATAGCGGCGACGAATGGGCTAAGGCTCTGGCGGCGACGGTGGATGAAAAGATAAACTACATTCGCGCCAACAGCCGCGCGGTGAATTCTGTAAGCGTGGCAATATTGGCGGCGTTGAATTTTGCCGACGAACTAGAACATCTTAAGCGGGATCATCAAGCGTTAATCGACCAGATTGAAGCACTGAATAGGCGGCTGTCGGTAGCGATGGATTCGTAGGCAGCCGCGCACAGCACGGTTTTTTTGGAGGCTTCGGGTCGGCGGGTTCGGGTAGTGACGGCGGGGGGATGAAAGATCTCTGGATATTTCCGGAGGGATTCTTGCTAAAGCGCGATGCGGCGCTCGGAAGATATAGGACTGATGCCGGTTCTCAGCCACACGTGGCGCGGCCCCGGGCCGCGTGACCATATGGAGCCAGCAACGCCCGCCAGGCCGCGAGCATTTCAACGGCCGAGGGCAATCGATCGCACAGCGCACCCGCTGACTTAGCCCGATCCCGCCACCGCTAAAAGCAGTGGCGGACGAAAAACAATATTTGCGCGCGGTCCTCTCCGAGGCGCGCTCGAGCTTGTCTGCCGAACGCGCCCGCGCGTTATCAGCGCACGTCCAGCGTCGCCTGCTGGCCACACCGAACTATCTCGCCGCAGTCAAAGTCGTTCTCTACGCGCCGCTCGGGCGCGAGGTCGAAACCGCCTTTATCGCGGCGGACGTTCTGAGCTCGCATCGCCAACTCTTCTACCCGATCGTCGATCGCGATCTGCGCCGGATGAAATTCGGCGCCATATCCGACCTGAGCGAATTGCGCTCCGGCGCTTTTGGAGTTCTGGAACCGCCCCTCAGTGGGGCGCTCGAGGCCGAAGCTCTCACGGCCGGCTCGGGCGCCGCGCTGGTATGCGTGCCAGGGATCGCATTTACACCCGCCGGCGCCCGCTTGGGCCGCGGCGGCGGCTACTACGACCGGGTGTTGCCCGCGCTTGCGCACGGAGCGACGACGGTGGGGCTTGGCTATTCTTTTCAGTTGATTGACCGGCTGCCGGAGCAGGCTCACGACCGGCGGCTGGATCTTGTCGTTACCGAGTCCGCCGTTTACTCGGCCAGCGCAGCGCCACGCGCGGCCGGGCAAGCGGCGGACCGAGGAGGTTTACCAAAATGGGCGTGCTGACAGGCGTCCTGTTCCTGATAATCGGTGGCGCGATGATGCTCTACGCGGTTTACCTGGCCGGACGGCGGCATCACGGCGCCGATTCCGATGCCGCTTTGCGCGAAGCGCAGTCGATTGTCGAAGATGCAAGAAGCAAGGGAGCACTGATCGTCAGGGAGGCCGAACTCAAAGCCAAGGATCTTCTGGTCGAGGTGCGCGCGCAAGCCGAACGCGAGGTGCGCGATCAGCATCGCGAACTGACCGCGCTCGAGAGCAAGCTCGTGGCGCGCGAGGAGAGTATCGACAAGCGCCTGGAGGCGTTCGAGCGGCGCGAGGGCGATCTTAATCGGCGCGACCAGAACCTCCGCACGAAAGAGAAGAGCCTGGCCGACCGCGAGGCCGAGCGCCAGGAACTTATCGAGGCGGCGCGGGCCAAGCTCGAAGCGGTAGCGGGCCTGACCCGCGAGGAGGCTCGCCGCCACGTGGTCGAAGAGATGACCGGGCAAGCGCGCCATGACGCCGCACGCCAAATCCGGGTGATCGAGGAGGAGGCGCGCGAGGAATCCGACCGGCGCGCCAAGCGCATCATCTCGATCGCAATCGAGCGGCTGGCCGGCGAATTCGTCACCGAGCGCACGGTCTCGGTGCTGGCGCTGCCCAACGACGAGATGAAGGGCCGCATCATTGGCCGCGAGGGGCGTAACATCCGCGCCATCGAGGCCGCCACCGGCGTCGATATCATCATCGATGACACGCCCGAAGCGGTCGTGATCTCATGCCACAACCCGATCCGGCGCGAAATCGCGCGGGTCTCGCTCGAGCGGCTCATCTCGGACGGCCGCATTCATCCGGGGCGCATCGAGGAAGTCGTGCGCAAGGCCGAACAGGAAGTCGAGGAATCGATCCGCGAAGCCGGACAGCGCGCCATCATCGAAGTCGGCGTCCACGGCATCCATCCCGAGCTGGTCAAGCTGCTCGGCATGCTGAAGTACCGCTACAGTTACGCGCAGAACGTCCTGATGCATTCGCTGGAGGCGGCGTTTCTGTGCGGCGCGATGGCGGCCGAGCTCGGGCTCAATGAAAAGCAGGCCCGCCGCGCCGCGCTCCTGCACGACATCGGCAAGGCGCTTACGCACGAGGTCGAGGGCTCACATGCGCTGATCGGCGCCGAGCTTGCGCGCAAGTATGGCGAGTCGGCGAAGATCGTCAACGCGATCGCGGCCCATCACGAGGAGGTCAAAGCCGAGACCATCCTGGCGCCGCTGGTCGACGCGGCCGACGCGCTCAGCGGAGCCCGCCCGGGAGCCCGGCGCGAAGTGCTGGAGAGCTACGTCAAGCGTCTGGAAGACCTCGAGACCATCGCCAAATCGTTCAAGGGCGTCGAGAAATGCTTCGCCGTGCAGGCCGGGCGCGAGATGCGGATCATCGTCGAGCCGGGCCAGGTTTCCGACGACGACGCGACGATGCTGGCGCGCGACGTGGCCAAAAAGATCGAAACCGACATGACCTATCCCGGCCAAATCCGCGTAACGGTCATCCGCGAAACCCGGGCGACCGAGCTCGCGCGCTAAAGGTCGCCACTGGCGGCGCCGGCAGCCTTGGCCCGGTGCCGCCTGCGGGCTATCATCGGCTTTATAATGCCGACGACACGCGAAGTTTTGCAGGCCACGATCGCGCTGGAGAAGCGCAGCATGGCCCTCTATGCGCGCTTCGCGAAAACTTTCGCCGCCCATCCGCGCCTGCATGAGTTCTGGTTCGGGATGGCGCGTGACGAGGCGCGCCACGTCGGCGCGCTCGATCTCGTAACCACGGTGCTCGACTTCGAAGGGATGCTCGATCGGCCAAGCCCGGTGGTGCTCGATGACGCAACCGTGGCGCGACTGGGCGCATTGCTGGAGCGCGGCGCGCGCGAAGCCGCGGGCGGCCTCGAGATCGAGCGGGCGCTGGGGCTGGCGCTCGAGGTCGAAGAGACGGAGCTCGAGGACAAGGTGGGCGACCTGCTCAAGGCGCTGCAGCAGCATGACGAGTATGAGCGCTGTATGCGGCTACTGGTTCACGACCTCGGCGAGCTGAGCTACATGATCGAGCAATACTGCCAGGACCCGGCGCTGCTCCAGCGCTGCGACGAACTGGTAAACCACCACGCCGAGACGCTCCGGCTCTCTGCCAGGCGCTGACCTGACGGGCGCACGCGGCGCCGCAGTCTGCGCGCATGGACGCGTCGCTGTCGGTCGGTTATAAATTATGGCTCGCGCTGAGGAGTAGCCGAATTGGCAAGGCACCTGACTCTGGATCAGGGGATTGGAGGTTCGAGTCCTCCCTCCTCAGCCAAACGAAACTCTTCCTTGTGAAAGGGAGGGCTGACCGACGGGTCCCATCGTCTAGTGGTTAGGACACCGGCCTCTCACGTCGGGAACGCGGGTTCGACTCCCGCTGGGATCACCAAGGGTTTTTGGGCATACGCGGGTGTTTGACAGCCATATTTGACAGCCACTGCGGTTCCAGACGCTTGATTCCGCCGTCAACAAACAAGCAAGTGATGAGAACAAAAGCAAGGTGCTGGCTTGAGCACCCGTTCGACACACAATGGGATGATTTCTTATGCAGCGATGCGCACGAGCTTGAGTCTGCCGTTGACCACCTCAATCCGGAGAGTGGGGGTTACTCGAATAACATTTTCGGTCGAGCGCTTGGAATCATCCTCGACACTCCCCGATCGGATGTCGGAGGATCGCCGGCGCTCGGCTTCGCTGTCTGGAACGCTCGCTACTGCGCCGTTTCGATTGCTGTTCCTATAGGTCATCGCCAAACCCCGTGATCCGATGAGCCAGTTCGGGCTCATTCAAAAGTGTAAACCCCTCCTTCTTCACCACCCCAACGTGAATTCTCCCACCGACGGTCGCGATCCCTCTCGCAAACCTTGACTTACCTGCTTGTAGCATTACAAGAAAAGAAACGAAATTAACGGCATCCTGAAGTGGTATATTCGCAAAATCGATGCCCGTCTCATACTTGGTCCAGTCGAAGGCGATGCTTGGCGGAGGTGGCGGCTCTGGCTTGAGGCCTTCTGGCAGGTTCTGCCCGGTCTTCTTCAGTAGATCGTTCACGAATTCTGTAAAATGTTTCGCAGCTTGTTCAAAATAGCTCTGGAATTCTATTTTTGTTCGTTCTTCGAGTTCTGTACGCAGATCACCGTCGTATCCTCTGATGAACCGCTCCACAGCATCGGACTGTCCGCTCCATACTAGGCCTGCATGGCTGTCTGGAGGTTGCTTAAAGATGGCGTTGTGCTGCACCGCGATCCGGTAGATCGAAGGGAAGTCTTCGGCGACGCCGTATCCGCCGACGAGGAAGACAGGGCCTTCTTGAAGCGGCGGTGGCAGCTTTGAATCCTTGTAGTGCTCCTCGTACTTTCCCCGCATGAAGTTCAGGAACTCTTGGCTAATTTCGGCACTCGATGACCAATCCTTGCCAACTGATTGCGCTATGAATTCGCGTCCGTAATCAGCGATTGGCCGATCGTTGAGTTTCGCTAATCCTGACGTGACCGCAACAATGGGCGAAGGGTGGGGATGTATCTCAAACATCTTCGTCACGCCACCCCAGGCGTTCGTGACGATAGATTCGTAGTCTCCATAGTCAAACTTAAGGGTGTATTTCCCGTTGCTATCCTTTATGGGGGTACCATTCGCATCCAGTTCCCAAGCGATCCTCATCGGATCGATAAAATAGTTGCTGGTGCTGGCGACGCTATCGCACCCGAGCACAAGTGCGTCAGTGGTTGCCAAGGCGATGTTTATCGTCACGCTATTCTCCGAGACCGACGGCCAATTCTAACGAGAGGGCCACTAAAAGAAAGGGCGCCCCTTCACTTGCACCGCAGAGGAGTACGCAGGCCGGGACGCGCTATCCGCCGATAATCGCGTCCATCTTGTCTGCCGCGTCCCGCATCATCGCTGGCATGACGTGGCCGTAGACATTCATCGTGACCGTGATCGAGGAGTGCCCGAGTAGTTCCATAATCGCTCGCGGGTGAACGCCTTGCGCTAGCAGCAGTGACGCGGCGCTGTGGCGAAGATCGTGAAATCGCAGCTTCGTCGGTAGTTCGGCCTTTTTCAGGAGCGCCTTGTAATCGCGATTCAGCACGACAGGCTCGATTGGCCGGCCTGCAGCGTTCGTGAATACGAGGTCGCTGTCCCGCCATAACGCTCCAGCGGCGAGCCGGGCTTCCGCTTGCCGGGCACGATGGAGCTTCAACCCACGGGCAACCGAATCGGGCAAAGCAATCGTTCTGCGGCTTCCATCCGTCTTGGTCTCGGTCGCACGCAGCTCGCTACGTTTCCCCTTTTCGTTAGAGCCTGTCGAGATGCGCTGCACCGACTGATTGACCCGCAACGCCCGACCGTCGAGGTCAACGTCTCCCCACCTCAACCCGAGCACCTCCCCGCGGCGCAAACCGAGCGTCAGCGCAACCGTGTAAATCGCTTGAAATCGTGAGCCCTTCGCGACCTCAAGAAGCTTGCGCGCATGCTCCGGGTTAAGTGGCTCGATCTTCTTGTGCGGTATCCGAGGAGCGTTCACGAGCGCAGCGCCATTCCGAGAAACCAGATTCCATTTAAGGGCTTGGCTAAGAGCGCTGCGGAGAACGGTTCGTATATTCGTCACCGTTTGGGGCGAGAGGCCCTTTTTGCTCTTCTCGTCGAGCAATCCCTGAACGTGCTGGGGAGCCAACTTGTGAAGCTGGATGCCTCCTAACACCGGCTTGATATGCAGTCGCGCGATCGTAGAGAAGCTCTCAAAACTGCGCGGTTTTGCCTTGGCCTTGAGCGTGTGTTCCAACCAGTGATCGAGGAATTGTGCGACGGTCTGCCGCTCGATAGCCACTGGTAGGCCGCGCGAGTGGTCTGACCGGGCTTTGAGAAGCTGGTCCCGGACCTCAGCAGCGGTGGCTCCGTAATAGGATTTTCGATGTCGTCGGCCGTTTTCCCAGCCGAGGCTCAAGATTCCGCACCAGCGACCGTCCTTGCGCTGAAACATCGAACCTTCATTTTGTCCGCGTTTGCGTGCCATCGTCATGCTCCTTTTTGCTCGCGGCGGCGCGAGAGGGTTCTGCAAGCTTCGCCTGCCTTCGCTTGAATTCCTGGCGTTTCGCAAACTGCTCGCGGCGCTTCGCTCGATATTCGGCCTCACCGAGTGTTTGCTTATAGCGTTCGAATACGGCGGCGCTCGCGCAAGCCCGGGTGCAGAAGATTTGCTTCGGCCGTTTCGCTAAGAAGATACGCTGGCAAGCGTCTCTCGTGCAGCGACGAACCATTTCGCCTTCTTCAGTGGCGAGAAGGTGCAACGCGCTGTGGATAATTGCTTGGCGCAGCCCGGCATAACGGTCGGCACGCGGACTCCATAGAAAGTTCGTCCGCCGCCCGTCTCGAACGAAATCGAAAACAGCTTTGCTTCCGGGCAAAAGCGGAAGTTCGAACCGACCGCCGTCCGCGGCAGCCCCAAGGAGCGACTTCAATCCCTCGATGACCAGCCCGAGTCGTTCTGGCTTGGCGCGTAAGGCGTCCGCAAGGTCGCGTGCTTCAACGACCGCCTCGTCGTATGTCATCACGGCGTCGCCTATGTAGCCGAAGCGATAGAGGTTATAGACGAGATTGATTAGATCGCCGGGCTGCCCCGAGCCTGCGAGCGCAACGGGATCGGTGTCGCTGAATCGGAGCAGAAATTCAATGGAGGCGCGACGAAACCGAGCGGCGGCTGTTCGGTCGGAACGCGCGCGCTGCCTCTCGGCCCCCTCTTTCGCATTATCGGCGTCATTAGTCCTAGCGTCATGTTCTGGCGGATTCATATTGTCAAGACTAACTAGACACTTCTCTATTGTCAACGCCGGGCGTGACGGACATAATCCGAAGCGTGAAAAACACTGTTGTGACCGGCATCCCGGTCGAAAAAATTCTAGTCCGTCCGGCCGAGGCGGCCGCGATGCTTTCTATGTCACGTTCGCGGCTGTACGAATTGCTCGCCAGCGGAGCGATCCCGTCGATTCGTTTTGACAATGGGCGAACGCTGCGAATCCCTCTCGCGGCGTTGGAAAAGCTGGTTGCCGACGCGATGGCGGCGGCCAACGGTATTACTGCGCCAGCACGTAGCGCGCGATGACCGCTGTCGAGCTCGCTGAGGCGCTGAACGGGCGGCGCTCGGGCGACGGCTGGGTTGGGCCCTGCCCGGCGCACCGGGATGACAATCCGTCGCTGTCAATCCGCGAGGGGAGGGACGGTCGCGTGCTGGTTCACTGCTTTGCTGCCTGCTCGAAGGAGGCGGTAGTTGAGGCGCTAAAGGCGCGTGGCTTATGGCCCGACCCGGAGCGCAGCGGCCGCAGATCGTGGCGACCTACGATTACCGAGACGAAGCCGGCGCGCTGCTCTATCAGGTCGTGCGCCACCAGCCAAAGGATTTTCGACAGCGCCGGTCGGATGGCCGCGGCGGCTGGATCTACAGCTTGGGCGACACGCGCCGTGTTCTTTACCGATTTCCCGACTGATCGCGGCGCTCGGGCGCGCGGTATTCATTGTCGAGGGCGAGAAAGACGCCGATTGTCTCGCCCGCCTGGGGCTGGTCACCACGACGAACGCGGGTGGCGCCGGGAAGTGGCGTGATGAATACAACCCGCCTCTCGCACAGCGCGACGTAACGATCATTCCGGACAATGACCCGCCGGGGCGTCAACACGCCCGCGCTGTAGCGCGCTCGCTGCTTGCGAGCGGCTTCACGTCCAAGACTGTGCGAATCGTAGAACTACCCAACCTGCCAGACAAAGGCGATGTGAACGATTGGTTAGCAGCCGGCGGCACCAAAGACACCCTGCTCGAACTGGCGAGCGGAGTTAAGCCGCTGACGCTCGAAGACCTGTCCGAGCCCGAAGCGCGACCGATGGGCTTCCGCACCGTCGCAGAATACCTCACTGAAGCCCGAGCTCGGACGGCGAAAAAAGCATACTGGGCCGGGATTCTGCGCGAGGGTGAAGTTTCGATGCTGGCCGGCCGTGCGCTGGCTGGGAAGAGCACCTTGGCGTGCGCCCTGACCCGCGCCTTGACGCTTGGAATCCCGCTGCTCGGGCATGCATGCGTTAAGTCCCGCGTCGGCTACATGGCGCTGGAGCGCAACGGCAGCGCGGTCGCGCGCCTGTTCGCCGCATGGAACCTCGAAAGCGTAGCCTTCCTCGATGAGACCCCGAACCTGTCGCCTGCAGCGCTCGCACAATTCATCGAAGCCGAGATCCTAAAGCATAAGCTCGAAGTCGTGATCGTAGATCACCTTCAAAACCTCGCCAAAATCAGAGACTCGAAAGACTATTCCTTGGTGTCGATGGCGCTGGAGCCGTTGCAGAAGCTCGCAAAGAAAACGGGTGTCCATATTTTGGTTCTCCATCATCAAGGCAAGACCGAGCGGGACGGCGTGATCGACGTGATGGGCTCCGAAGCCTACCGCGCCGCCGTCGATGCGTTGCTCGAAGCGAGAGCCCGCGACGGCCAGCACTACGTCCGGGGCGAGATTCGCGGTGAAGCCGACCTGCCGAGGACCCGCGTCACGGTCAACCTAGCGACGGGCGACGTTGACGAAATCGACGCCGGCGAAGCCGAACGGCGCGACATGCTAACCAAGATCCGCGACTACCTGAGCGCGCAGTCTGAGCCTCTGGCCGGCGATGCAATTCAAGAAGAGCTTGGACTGAAGCGCGCCGCCATGTGGGCCGCGCTCAACGCTGGCGTCGAAGCCGGTAGCATCGCCCGGACGGGCGGCGGCCGGAGAGGCGATGCCTACTGTTCTTCGTCCCCGAGCAATTCATTCCGCGGTTCCCAGTATACAGCGGGAACTGCGGGAACTGAATCCGAAAACGGCAAAAGCCCCAACGGAGACAAGGGGAAATTCGGTTCCCGCGATTTCGGAAAGATGACCCGGCATCCGGAGTCTCGGGAACTGAATGACGAAGCCGACCGGGAGCGCTTTTGATAGACGCCGAAGCCCTCATCTGCCACCTCAGCGCACGCGGCATCCGGCTCGCGCTGGACGGGAGCGTCTGGCTCATCGTCGAGCCCGCTTCCCGCCTGAGCGACGAGGACCGCCAAGCCATCCGCGCGCATAAGGCCGAACTGCTCCGCCTGGTCGCCGGCACCGACCCCTACCATCGCGCAAAGGCGCTGGCGCGCGAAGCCGAAGCGACCGGACGCGATCTGGTCGACCACATCCGCGAGCATGTGCCCGAACTGGCGGCGACGCCGGCGCTCGGCGAAGGCTGGACCCCGGCGCAATCCATCCTCGCGACCTGTCAACGTCACGGCGTCGCGTTGCACATCGATCCAGACGGAGCGCTGGTCGTCGGCAAGGTCGGCGCCAAGGCGGATGAGCTAAAGCAGCCGTGGCGAACCCTGATCATGGCGATTGAGGCTCACACCGATGCTGCGGCGCGCCTAGTCGAAGCGGGCTGGCATCTTCGCGCGGACTTCCCGCGCTACACCGTCGCATGAAGCGTCGTAAAAACTGCGGGCTGATGACCCTGATTGGCAGAAGAGCGTCGGAGTAACATGCCGTGATTGAGCGTGTTTTCGCGCGCTCTGTGCCACTTCTTGTCGGCCTGGAGGTAGTCGAATTTGAAACAGGTGGGGCACGTTGTCGCCGTCGTACTCGCGGGCTGGTATCTGATGCTGCCGCCAACGCGGGCAGATTTAGACAAGAGTTGCACGGGTGACAGTATTTTTGGCTTCACGGTATCCGATGCTTTTTGGGGGCCTGTCGGTCATTGGGCCTGCAAAGAGACAGACAATTGTGCGAAGAATCCACGCGAAGTTCACAGCCTCCGATGCAATGTGCTGAGTAACGAGGTCGCGACGGATGCGCCCCTGGTCTTTGGCGGCGGATTGACGAATCTGAAACCTTAGCGGCATGTCAAGCTGCACATGAGAAGTACGAGGAAAAAGCGCGGTCTTTTCATTCTTGGAATCGAGAGATTGAGAAGCAAGAACTTTCAGACGAAGGCCGCACTAACCCTCTACTGCGGAAATTGACGCTCGTGTTAAGAAATGGCTCGTTTTTCTGAGACTTGGGCCGCGACCGCGCAATGCATCGCGACCGACGATCCGCGCTTGACGGAAAAGTAGGCCATGAAGCTCCCTTGTGCTATCGCGCTCGCGCTGGTCGGCTGGTATCTGATGGTACCGCCTTTGGATACCGACTCTTCTGTTAGCCGGCGTAAAGACGAACTGCCTCTATCAGAGTGGGTTATAGTAGGAAGCTTCGATACCGCAGACGCTTGCCGTCAGAAGCGGGAAGCGGATATGCGTAGAGCCCACGCCGAGGCGTCAAAAATCCCTCTAAAAGAGCGCGACAGCTTTCTCACCGTAGAAGGCCCTTTCCAGACACTGTGCATCGCCACCGAGATCCGCGTTTGAAGGAAAATAGGCAACCTTTCGCGCAAGCATTCCCCTTTTCAAACCTTCCCTCTTCACAGCTCCGGTAATTATCGAAAGAAGCGACTGTCCGGCCTCTGTGGTGCCCGAGTTCTGAAGCCTGGAATTTGAGTGGATCAAAAGCACAAGTGGATCACCGCCAATCGGGCGCGACGGGTTGGTATTTGGGGGATCTACGCAGCGTGGCAAGGGGCTAAGTGGGATACCGGGAGGCAAAACAGGTCGAAGGCCTACCGCAGTACTCTTTTTCTCACCCCCGCATGATCGGGACGAGTGTTAATAGAGCTGATCCGCTGATCCGAAGTGAGTTGAACACGCTCGGCGTCGTCTTTAGTATTCGGCCCATGTCACCGAACCTTCCCTTTTACGACTCCGAATGGAAACGCCACCGCAAGCATCCTCTCGCGCTCTGCCGGCGCGGTAACATGCACAACCTCGTGCGTCTCGGCATTTGCACGGTCGAGGAGTACTGCCGGTCGATGACAAGCGTTAAGGGAGCCAAGGCGCGAAACCGCTACTGGGCCGCGCTGGGTTATCCGAATCTAGCCCGAGCGCGCCAGGCTAAGCAGGAAATCGCCCGTAGGCGTCGGCTGTTGGGCGTAAGGGCGCTTGATCATTCGGTTCACCACTTGCTTGAGATTCTGCGCGCCGGTCCTATCACCCACCGCACCAATTATTCGCTAGGAGCACTCTCCGCAAATTGTCGCGCGACATGATCTGTCGCAATGACGAATTTGGTTGTCAACCAAATTCGAATTTCTCTGGCGCCGCATGCTACGGCCTAGGTCGTGATCCTCGTTCACAGACACACAATCGGTCTCGATTTTACAGTGATGATGCACCTGAGAGGGAATGAGCGCTGCGCTTAAATGGAAGCCGCGCCGGGTCAAAGCTTTATTGCCGTTGGTCCTTGTCCTGATTGAGCATAGCGCCAGGCGCATTGACCTCGCCGTCGCCGTCGAGCGCGACCATGCCCTCCGCGGCGACAGTTAGGTTGAACGATGCCCGAGTGCTATCTACGTTCATGGACGAGCGACCGCGCAAACCGCCGACCGCTCATAAGAGCTGGGGCGCGGATAGCCTTCAGCCGAAGGCTCGCTGCGTGAGGACGCCCCAGAGGCGCGCGTTGAGCCGACAGCTCCGCGACCTTGATGCAAAACTCGCCCAGCTCCGCTACGCCGAGCGCGAGCGGCGTCGCTGACGTGGGGATGGTCCCCCCTCCGGAGGGCCACCCTCCTTGAAGGAAACGCGATCGCCGCAACGCGCGTGGACCCTGCTCGGCGTGGTCCTTGCGCATGTGGAAACGCTGCGCTTTCCCAGATTTGACTTGCGCGCGCACGATTAGGAGTGTGTCCTTTACGGAGTTTCCAAGACCCGCTCCGGTGGATCCTTCCGTCGGGCGGGGCGGTCGCTTTGCCAGTAACCGCTCCGCCCGCTTTTCAGATTGCTCGACCAGCGAATCGTAGAAACAGGTGATTCAGTTGGTCTGCGCTGAGTCGCTGGAAACACTCATCGCAAAGATGAAGCGTTCGTTTGACTCGGTTGCGCGATTGAGAACGAAGCTTGCCCTGACGTTCGCAGCCAGGCTCCTGCGACACGGAGCCTCGAGCGCGGAAGGACGGCGGAACGCCATGTCTGCCATCTAACAGAGATGAGCAGAGAACCCAAGGCTCCCATGGTACGCTCGAATGACCATGTTGAAGTGCCCACAATGTGGCGAGATCTTCACTGACCCTGGTAACAGCGGCCACTGCGAGTACATCTGCGAATGCGGCGCGATATTGCAATGGCATCTTGGGGAATCCATAGGCGGGGCGGGGCGCGTCCCGCTGATGACGGGCAAAAACTCTTATCCGGAGCCATGCCCTCCGAGTTGCGACCGTCGCCGCCCGGAGCCCACGTGCCTAACAGCCCCCGCAGACTGATTTGGCTCCAGCGCCTCTAGCAGCTTGGCAACGGTCGAGAAGATGGGGCCGTAATCTCGTCGGGGCGCCGTCAGGAATGGCCGGATTTGCCCCCTGGCATTTTCTATAAAAATTCCTGGGAACGTCGGGGCAGGGTTGGTAGCGCCCGGCGCGGGAGAACGCGGCGGATGGGCTGGTATGCGCAAAGTGATGCGGCATTGTACGATGCCTCACAAGGTCAAAAAACACTATGGAGGTGGGTCATGGGCATTTTGTCGTGGCTGGTCGTGGGGCTCATAGCGGGTTTCATCGGCAGCAAGGTCGTGAATCGCAGCGGGGAAGGGCTGGTGCGGGATATCATCCTGGGCGTCATTGGGGCCGTCCTCGGGGACGCGATTTTCACCGAACTTGGTCTCGTCGGAGTCACCGGCGTGAACCTGACGAGTATCGTGATCGCTGCGATCGGCGCGACAATTGTGCTCGT
>CAVTIS010000010.1:0-110106 GCA_963734845.1 uncultured delta proteobacterium
CTCTACCAACTGAGCTAGGGTGGCCTCCACGTCAGAAAAGCGTTACGAGACTAACCCACCCTCCACTGTGATTAAAGAGTTCTCCAGCCGCTTTCTAAGCCGGCGCGAAGCGTTCGCGGGTCCATCCGCTTAACAGCTTCATCAGGCGTGGACGCGGATCGCCAAGCTGTGCCCGGCTGCCGCCCGCGCGCATGAAGTGGTCGGCGCCCTCGATGAATTCCAACTGCTTGTCAGATGCGCCCGAGGCCGCGAACTCGGCGCGCGCGTCGCCAACGAAGATGTCCTGGTCGCCCATCGCACCCACCACCAGCGTCGGCACGGTCACCGCCGGCAGATTGCGAATCAGGTTGGCATGCGAGGAGATCCCTGACCAGGTTGAGAGCCAGGCCTGCGGCGTTACGACGCGCGCGAGACCGAAGGCGTGGTAGTTGAAAAGGTCGGGCCGCGGCGAAAAGATCGAGCCCACCGCGCGTTCCGACGGATCCAGTGAGAGGTCGAGGTAGTTGGGGTTGGCCTGAGTGCGGTAGATGAGCATGATCCGCGGGCCCATCGCATGCCGCCGCATCAAGGCCCGGTGTGCGGCCGGCGCCCCCGCGAAATCCGGCAACCTTGAGGCCGCGCGGGCCTGTTGCGCCTCGGCCACATGGCGGCGCGCGATCGCGTCGAGGCGCGCGACGCGGGCGTGCTGCGCGGCGCGGTAGCGCTCGAGCCATTGCGGCGCATAGCGGCTGGGCATGGGCGGCGTGCGATACCCATTGCGTTCGTCGTACATGTCGAGCTCGGGATCGTTCGCGAACGGATTGTGCTCGTCAGTCACCGCCGCATCGATCGACCCCATCAAAACCATCCCCTGGCCCGGATGCGCGGCAAGCAGGATCAGACCGTCGGCCGGGGGTAGTTCGAAGCGGTTGAGGTCGGGCGGTCCGCCGCCCGGCGGCGCGCCGACGCGCTGACCGTGCGGCGCGCGCGCCTGCGCGTCGTAGTACGCGAACAGCGAGCCGCCGCCCGAGTTCCCGAGCATCACCACTCGCTCGAAGCCTTCCTCTTCGCGCAGAAAACGTATCGCGGCCGCAAGGTCGAGCAGCAGGTTCTCATGCAGCATCATCGTGTCGTTGTTGAGGTAGCGCGTATTGAGCGCGCAGGCGGCGAAGCCGGCCTCGACCCAATACGGAATGGTGTAGTGCTGGGCGAAGTCGGCGCGTGGATGCGCCATCAGGATTACCGTGTGCGGATTGCCATGCGGCGGCCGATACACAATCGCGCGTGCCTTGCCGCCGTCGGCCGCATAGAGTTGCACCACGTGCTGGCGCACGGCGGGATCGATATCGCCGAAATCTATCGGATAGCGCGTCTGGTAATCGGCTGGCGCCGCGGGCATCCCGAAACCCTCCCTTTCCTCGCTCTGGTTTCTGCCTGATTAGCATATTCGCGTGTGCGCGAGCCCATACCAACTGCAAGCGAGGTCGGACGGTGCAGCGATGCTCGCTTTCGTCGGGCGACCGTATGTGTAAGTATTGGGGGATCGGGAGTGCTCATTTTTGAAGACCGGAATTATCGGCGCCCGCGGCGTGGGAAAATCGACCGTCTTCCACGCTTTAACCGGGCTTGCGCCGCTGGCAGGGCAAAGCGAAGGGCGCAACCGCGCCCGCCCCGGCCAGATTAAAGTAGCCGACGAGCGGCTGGATTTTCTCGAGCGCACCTATGGCTCCAGGAAACGGGTCGGGGTCGAGCTCACCGTGCTCGATTTCGCGCCCAACCCCAAGGAGCAGAAGGAGGGTGCCGCACTCGACCCGAGCCTCCTCCCGCTCATCCGCGATCTCGACGCGCTGTTGATCGTGATACCGGACTTTGCCGGCAATCAGGTTGCGTTGCCCGCCGCACTCGCCGCGGTCGAGGCGGAACTGGTATTCGCCGACCTCGACCAGGGCGAGCGCCGCCTCGAGCGCCTGGTCAAGGAGCGCAACCCGTCTTCCGAATTCGAGCGCGCGACGCTCAAGCGTTGCGTCGAGTGGCTGGAGGAGGGCAAGCCGCTGCGTTCGCTAGAGATGACCGCGCAGGAACTCACCGTGTTTGCGAGCTTCGGGCTGCTCTCGCGCAAGCCCGCGCTGGTGGTGGTCAACTGCGAGGCCGAGCGCGCAGGTGCCGCGCCCACTCAAGGCTCGGTCGAGGGTGCAGCGGCGCACGGAATGGAACTGTTCGGGCTCGCCGCGGCCTTCGAGGCCGAATTGTGGGAACTCGACGCGGAGGGCCAGCGCGAAATGTTGAGCGCCGCCGGCCTGACCGCGCCGGCCCGCGATCGGCTGGTTACCGCGCTCTATCGTGCGCTCGGCCTTATCACTTTCTACACTGCGGGAGAGCCTGAAGCGCACGCCTGGCCGCTTGCTCGCGGCGCGTCCGCGCTGGAAGCGGCTGCGCGTATTCACAGCGATATCGCCCGCGGCTTTATCCGCGCCGAGATCGTAGGCTACGAGGATTTCGCCGCGCTGCGCTCCGATGCGAAAGTGCGTGAGGCGGGCAAGCTCCGCCTCGAGGGCAAGGAATACGTGATTCGCGACGGCGATATCATCCATGTGAGGTTCAAGGTCTGAGGCGCAAAGGCCCTCCGCCGTCGGCGCCGTGGCCTTGCCTGCGGCGGGTGGCGTTGAAAGAATGCATCAGTGCCGCGACCTGCGGGCCGGTCAGCGGTAAACCCCTTTTGTTCAGCGGGAAGTTACGCTTTTTTCATGGCAAGTTGCGCTTTGATCGGCGGTAAGTTCTGCTTTGATGCGACGCATTGAAACCCTGATCGTCCTGCTCGCGCTGGGCTTTTACGCCTGGTTTCTGCATCGTTTTGGATGGGCCGACGTCCTGCACTACGTGCGCGTGGCGGGTTGGGGACTGCTGCTGACGGTCGCCTTAGAGGGGATCGCGCGCCTCGCCAACACGCTCGGATGGCGGGTGACGATCGAGCACTGCCCCCGCCGGCTCGGTTTGGGCCAATTGTTCGCGGCGCGGATCGCCGGCGAAGCTGTCGACTACGTAACTCCGTCGGCGCAACTCGGCGGCCAGTTCGTGATGGCGATGATGGTGCGGCACAAGCTGCCCATGGCCGCCGGACTGGTGACGGTAGTAGTCGCGGCGCTGGCCGAGATGCTGGGCCAGGTGGGGTTCATCACCGGCGGGATGCTGACGGTACTGCCCTTCGAGGCCCGATTCCACCATTTGCTGTGGCCGGCGCTGGGCGGCCTCGGACTCGCGATCGCCCTGGCCGCGGGCTTTTTCTACGTCCAGACCAAACGCCCATTCTCACATCTGTGGCGCGCGGCGGCGCGTCTGGACCTCTCTCGTGTCGCCAACGACGACATGCGCGAGGCGGCCGCCGAAGCCGATGCGCTGTTGATTGAATTCTATGCACGCCATCGCTGGCGCCTGGTCGCCTCGTGCCTGTGCTACCTGGTCGCGTGGAGCCTTGGCCCGGTGGAGATCTATATCCTGCTGGTGCTTCTCCACGAGCCCGTTACCTGGCAAATAGCGGTGCTGGTCGAGGTGTTCGGCCAGCTAATCGAGCGCGCCACCTTTATGATTCCGGCCAAGCTGGTCAGCCAGGAAGGCGGCAAGGCGCTGGTGATGGCGATGCTGGGCTATCCGGCCGACGTCGGCTTTGCGGTGGGATTGCTGCGGCGGTTCAAGGAAATGGTTTGGGTGTTTTTCGGCCTCATGAGCCTGACCCTTCATCGGCTGGTCGTCGAGCGCGCCGACCGCGAGACGGGCGGGTCGCCCCGCGTTTTGGAAATCAGCAGCGCGCCAGGGGAATAGTCGCTATGAAACAAATGATCGCAGTGTTTGCCTGCCTGCTGACGGCGGCGGGCTTGGGCAGTAGCGCCCGCGCCGGGGTCGTGATCGACGAACAGGTGACCACTATTCAAGGCAGTACCCCCGCCGTAAGCCATACCCGCGAACTGCTCGTGCAAGGTCACAAGGAAAAAATGGTCAGTGACCGCAACGTGTTCGTGATCGATCTCGACAAGGGCACCATGATGCTGATCGATCCGAACCAAAAGGCCTATGCCGAGATGCCTTTTCCGCCGCACGGAATGACCAACAATCCCGGCCAGCAGCTCGACCTCAATTTCAAAAAGACCGGCAAGTCCTCCAAGGTGTTGAGCTACAGCTGCGAGGAGTATACCGGCGCCGGCCAGACTGCGATGGCCTCGGTTTCGACCTCCGGATGCTTTTCGAGCAGCGCGCCGGGCGCTGCCGAGTTCACGGAATTCACCCAGGCGATGGGGTTGAAGCTCAAGAGCGCCAAAGCGATGGCGGGCAAGATGCCCAACGGGATTCCGCTTACGATGGATTCCACGCGGCAGATGAACGCCGGTTTCTCGGTCCCCGGGATGTCGCCCGAGCAGGCCGCCAAGCTGAAGGAAATGATCGCCAAGCAGGGTCCGCAAACCACCAAAACGGTGGTCACCAAGGTTGCAACGCGCGATCTGCCCGCCGACACGTTCGCCGCTCCGGCCGGCTACGAGCGCCGCACCGTTAGCGCCAGTAACGCTGGAGGGCCGCCGGCCGCCGCGCCGCCTTCGGGCGCGAAAACGCCCGAATAGGCGCGCGCCAAAATCGCGTCCCGACCAGGCGCGGCCTTCGCCGTTCGTTTAATATGCCCACGCCGGCAGGGGCGAGCGGCCATCCGGCCGAGCGCCTCTGCCGCCGTGGGTAAGCGCGAGCCAGCCGCGGCGAAGAAGATTACTTCTTCGCCGCCTGATGCTGGCCCGGGACGCGCATCTGATGGAATTGCAGCGCGCCGGCGCTGCTCCATTCCATCGCCTCTTCGCGCACGTCGAGAGCGACGCGCTTCCAGGTCACGTCGCACTTTTCTGGCGCGCCATCCACCAGCAGTTCGAACAGGCCCTTGTCGAGCTCGGACTGCGGGCGCGCCAGCAACTGCAGGAACGCCTTGGCCGCCTCGTTGGGTTCCAGCATTCGCGGCTGCCATCGCCCGAACACTTTGGGATTATCTGCATACTGGTCGGTCATGCTGGTGCGGATGAAAGGCAGCAGGATACAGGCGGCGCCCACGTACTTCGCGTTCTGGCCCAGGTTGACCGCGAGCACATTTGGCAACTGGAGCACGGCCCAGTTGCTAATCACGTATCCGGGCACCGTGGCCCCTGGATCGATAGCCTGTCGCGACGAAACATAAATGAGCTGCAGAAATTCCTGGTGATAGACCGCCTCGCCCGCCCACAGATGGGTCAGCGCGAGAAAGCCGTCGATCTTGGTATTCAGCACGAGCCGCGATTCGTGAAGGCTATCGAGGAAATGCTGACGCACCCGCGCGCGGCGCATCGCACGCGATTCGTCGGGGATTTCCTTCAGCGCTCGGCCCAGCGCGTAGCCCTTCTCGGTCAGTCCCGAATTGCAGATCATCAGGTTGGGCGGCTTGCCGCCCATCTGCTCGATCACGTAGCTGCGCGTCGCCCACAGGTCGCCCATGTTGGTAACGTCGGCCTGGACCGGAAACGCGTTTACGCCGAGGTTGCGCAGTGCATTGACCAGGTCGAAGCCGTCGGAATAGCTGTTATGGAAATGCACGCCGACGCTGGCGGCGCCGTTGAGCCCGGCCGCGAGCCCGAAGGCTTGGCCGAGGCCGCCGTCCTTGCCTGCCCCGGTTATCAGGACGCGTTTGCCCTCGACGCCGCTGCGGAATTCGTTCTCGAAGCGGAAGCTGTCCGGCTTCACCGTAAAGGCCATCGGCTTGTCCTCGGTGGTCCTGGATTACCTCGCGCTGCGGGCGAGGCTCGCCCATCGTCCATCACCGCGCGCGGTTAAGTCAAAGGCCGGCGATGCCGCCGCGGGGTTCACGTGCTACCCTTGAAAACCGTCGAAGGGTTACCGCTATGGGCGAGTTCAAGCATCGCTTCGTCAACACCAATGGGATCCGGATGCATGTCGCTGAAAGCGGTGAAGGCTATCCGGTCGTGATGTGCCACGGATTTCCGGAATTGTGGTACTCGTGGCGTCATCAGATGCACGCGCTCGCGAGCGCCGGTTTGCGTGCGATCGCGCCCGACCAGCGCGGCTACGGCGAGACCGGCGGTCCGGAGCCGATCGAGGCTTACACCCAGCGCGAGATCGTCGCCGACCTGGTCGGGATGCTTGACGCGATGGGGATCGAAAAATGCGTAGTCGTCGGCCATGACTGGGGCGGCTTCGTGGCATGGAACGCAGCGCTGATGGCTCCGGCGCGAATCGACCGCGTGATCGCGCTCAACACACCGTTCTTTCCGCGCACGCCGTTGAAGCCGATGGATTTCATCCGCGCGATGGCGGCCGGCAATTTCAACTACATCGTCTACTTCCAGGAGCCAGGCGTCGCCGAGGAGGAACTCGGACGCGACGTCCGCCGCAGCCTGCGCTCGTTCTACCAGGGGGGCGAATTGTTGAAGGGTGGCGACCTAGCCGAATTGCGCAAGCTGCCTGCGGGCGTCCTGGGGCCAGCCGGCGGCGGACTGCTCGACCATCTGCCCGACCTGCCGCACGGCGCCTTCTTGAGTGATGACGATTTCGAGGTTTTCGTGCGCGCGTTCGAGCAAAGCGGCTTTCGCAGGCCGCTCAACTGGTACCGCAATATCGATCGCAACTGGGAAGAGAGCGCCGGCCTGCCCATGCAGGTCAGCCAGCCCGCGCTGATGATCACCGCGGAACTGGATATCGTGCTGCGCCCGGAAATGGCGGACGGGATGCAGATGTGGGTGCCCAACCTGCGCAAGACCGTATTGATAGAGGGCTCGGGCCATTGGACGCAGCAGGAGAAGCCCGAGGCGGTAAATCGCGCGATGCTCGAGTTTCTGGCCGATCTCCGAAAATGACCTCCGCGTATTCCTCCGCTCTCGAGCACCTCCGGCTGGCGCAGCCCTGAAGCGGTGGCGTCATTATATGGATGACGTGGACTCTCGACCGCTCGGCACGCCTGAAGAATCGCACTCTCCGTCCATCTCGGAAGCCGCCGAAGCAGGGCCGGCACCGCAGGTGGCGTCGCAAGTGAAATTGGTGGAAGCGCGGAGCGTGGCGCGAGGGTTCTTAATCGCCGTCGCGCTGATAGCGCTCGCCGACACCATGGCGGTCCCGTGGCTCAAGCATGAACTGCCTAACGCCCTGGTGGTGACCGCGCTCGCGCTTGCACTGGCCGGAATAGCCGTGGACCTATCGGCCGGTGCGCGGAGTTCAGTCTCCTCGCGATCGCTCGTGCTCGAACGTGCGCTCACTTCGGACGGATGGTGCGCCTTCGCCGTCGGAATTCTGTTCCTGGCCTTTTACGCCGCGACCATATCGCCGCCCACGCAGTACAACGAGCATGCGCGCTTGGCTTGGGCGCTGCTGCATGGTCACACCTGGGTCGATGTGCCGTCTTACATGGAACACGTGGTCGTGGGCGGCCGCAGCTACATCCTGCACCCGCCGCTCTCGGCGATCCTGATGCTTCCGGCGGCGGCGATTTGGGGCGCGGCGGCCAACCAGGCGGCCGTTTCAGTGGTGCTCGGCGCGATCTCGATCGCTCTTTGGTGGCGCCTGATGGGCCGGCTGGGCCTCGGCATCTCGGCGAAAATCTGGCTGAGTGCCTTCATGGGCGTCGGCACCACGTTGTGGTACGAAGCGACGCTCGGCAGTTCGTGGGACTTCGCGCTGCTCGCCTCGGTACCCTTCACGCTGGCAGCGTTGGGCGAGGTGTTCGGCGAAGCGCGGCCATGGGCGGTCGGCGTTTTGGCCGCGCTCGCCGCGCTCGCGCGCTACGACCTGGTGATGGCGTGGCCGATGTATGCGCTGATGCTGGCGGCGCGCGGAAGGCGGCTGCGCGAGCTCACGTGGATGCTGCCCGGTTTCGCCGGCGCCGCGCTGGTCTATGTCGGCTACAACGAGGTCCGCTTCGGAACGCCCAACGACATCGCGCTCTGGATTTGGTACGGCCAGGACAAGTACCGGCTTTCGCGGCCGGGAGGCCCGTTTGCGCTCCGCGATCTGCCCTTGAACCTCTACACCCTGCTTTTCATGGCGCCGGGCTACAGCGACAAGTTTCCATGGATTCATCCGGAGTTCATGGGTCAGGCATTGATCCTGATGAGCCCGGCCTTCGTGCTAGCGCTGCGCCCCAGCTTTCTGAAACCGCTTCCGGCGCTGGTGTTGGCGGCGGCCGTTCTCAGCAGCGGCCCGAGCCTGCTGGTCTATGCGAGCGGCTTCGCGCAACTGGGCCCGCGCTACTATGTGCAGGTCTATCCCTTTCTGCTGACCCTGATCGCGCTCGGCGCGCCGCGCAGGCTCGATCAGTTGACGAAGATTTTGATCGTGATCTCGATCGCTCTGGTCGTCTTTTTCACCTGGCAGGTGCGATGGTACGGCTGGGGCGGCTAACTCACCGCCCTCGCTTGCTCTCCACCGTGCCGGTTGAATCCGCGATCAGCTCCGAGATGTCGCGCACGCGCATCTTTTCTTCCATCGAGACGCCCTTTCATCGCGTCTCGCGCCGCCCGCGCCGCAACGGAACGTGCGCTTCTTGCACGAAGAAGGTCTCTTCAGGACTCTGCATCACGGCTCCGGGTGGCCGCGTCGACGATTTCCATCACGTCGAGGGTCTGGACCTTTTCCTCTAGCTGTTTGGCCTTGATGCCGTCGCCGAGCATCGTCATACAGAAAGGGCAGGAGACCGCGATGACCTCAGGGTCCGTCTGGAGCGCCTGCTCGGTGCGGAGCAGATTCACCCGTTTATCCGGGTCTTCCTCTAACCACATCCGCCCTCCGCCAGCACCGCAGCACATGCCGAATTCATGGTGGCGTTCCATCTCGTGAACTTGGGCCCCCGCTCTGCTGAGCACCGTCCGTGGCTCGTCAAATACGTCGTTGTAACGGCCGTAGTAACAAGAGTCGTGGTACACGGTCCGCTTCTGGAATTCCGCAGAGATCTTGAGACGCTCCGCAGCGATCAATTGCCCCACGAGGTCGGAGGCATGAATGACCTCGTACGAACCACCGAATTGGGGGAACTCGTTCTTGATCGTGTTGAAGCAGTGGGGACAGTTCACGATGATTTTGCGAACTTTGTGTTGGTTGAGGGTTTCGATCAGCATTTGGGCCATCGACTGGTAAAGGTACTCGTTTCCGAGCCGACGGGCCGTTTCGCCGTTGCAAAGTTCTTCGCGCGCGAGGCAGGCAAAGTCTACGCCTGCCTTCTGCAGCACGCGGACGAAGGCTTGCGTGGTCTTCTTGTTGCGATCGTCGTAGGAGCCGGCGCAGCCGACGTAGTAGAGGAATTCGGCGTCGGGCTTGTCAGCGAGGGTCGGGACGTTCATCCGTTCGGCCCACTCGAACCGCCGCGCGGAATCGAGCCCCCACGGATTGGATTGCGTCTCCATGTTCTTGAAGGTGCGGGTAAGCTCCTTGGGGAAACGAGCCTCCTCTTGCACCAGATGACGGCGCATGTCGACGATCTTGTCGACGTACTCGATCATCGGGGGACAGGCCTCCTCACACGCTCGGCAGGTGGTACAAGCCCACAGTGTGTCGTCGTGAATGACCGGACCGACAATGTTTTCTCCGACCTCCAAGGGTTCCGCGCCATCCCCTTTGCCCGGGTGGCTCCTCTTTTCAATGATCTCGTCCTGATGCCGGTAGAGGTAGTCCCGCAGATCGAGTAGCAATTGACGTGGGGCCAGAGGCTTCTTGGTTAGGGTGGCGGGGCAATTCGAGGAGCAGCGGCCACATTCTGTGCAACTGAACATGTCGAGCACTTGCTTCCACGTGAAATGATCGATGTGCGAGGTGCCGAAGCGGGAATCATTTTCGAGGTCCTGCTTGGAGAGCTGTCCCTTGGGCTCGAGTTTCGAGAAAAAGATGTTCGGGATTGCAGTGATAATGTGGAAGTGTTTCGAGGGCGGCAGGAAGTTCAAAAAGACCAGAATGACGAGGTTGTGTATCCACCAAGCTACGTTGCTCGCGGAGTAGGCGAAGCTCGTGCCCAGAAGTTTCGCCAGGCCGATACCCACCAAGGTGGAGAGAGGCTCCCACCGCGCCTCCCGAACGATCTGCATGTTGTTCGGGTGAGAAACGATTCGCCCACCATCGTACACCAGGCCTGTCACCATGATCAGCGCGATGAAAAGCAGGATCAAATAGGCCTCCCAGTGGGATTTATCGCGCAGGCGACTCTCGGGCGGAAGAAAGCCGTAAAGTCGAGGCGCGTGCGTGATCCCCCACCGCACAAACGCAACCCCAACCGCAATCAGGACGGCCACCTCCATGAAGTCGCGGATCAACAAATAGGGGCCGCCCAGGAGATGCAGGCTAAAGCCAGGAATGACGAACGAGTCGGAGTAGGCACGGCCGAACATCGTGAGGATCTGGATCCCGAGGATGCAAAAGCCCCAAAAGATGAAAAAGTGCATCCACCCGGCGGACCGCTCGGCTCCCGGATTCCTGCGCACGAATTTCCTCTGGCCAAAGGCGTAGACCAGCACGGCGCGAACGCGTTCGGGAATGCGATCGAAGCGGGACACGGCGGCAGCGCTCCGCAGTAGCTCAAAGCGGCGCCAGAGCTGGTAGAAAAAAACGCCCACGGCAGCCAAAATGCAAAGAGTGAAGAGAATCCCTGTCATCATAGAATCTCCGTCATGCCCACCAAGTAATAGGGAAAGCCGAAAAATCCGGCCGCCTCGGCGATCCCGTCGTTGAAGAAGATGATCGTCGTGCCGATGAACAGGCCCAGGAGGGCCGACGCAGAACGCGCAATGAATCCAGCCCCAGTCTCGCGAATAACGTTGCCTTGCCCGGCCGTGTCGCGCCACACCACCCACAAGCGACGAGCATCGCATAGAGCAAGATTCTGAATGCGACGGGCACGTTCCAGAGGATCTCGCGGGTGATTTGCTGGTTCATGTCAGGCTGTGGTTGCGGACGCCGGACGCCGAGAGCGATCGGCGCACGACGCATCCCTTAGAACCTTAAATCACCCTCCGTGCGCAAAATTCAATCCGCACGATCTCTCGATAAGTGAGAGCGGGACCTGCGAGCGAAGGATCGCGTCGCCCGCCCCGCGTCAATTAGGGGTGGTCCTCAAATGAAGGGGAATCGAAACGAAGTGATCTTTGCTCCCTTCCCGCCACGGGAAGCGATTCGCGGGGTGAGTTTGCCGCGAAATATCACGCGACGTATCAGTTGATACCGGCGCGTCGCTACGAGTGCTTGACCTTTTTCAGCGCCTCGACCATTTCGGGCACCGCCTTGAACAGGTCGGCGACCAGGCCATAATCGGCGACGTTGAAGATGGGGGCCTCCTCGTCCTTGTTGATCGCCACGATGGTCTTGGAGTCCTTCATCCCGGCCAGATGCTGAATCGCGCCCGAGATTCCGACCGCCACGTATAGCTCGGGTGCGACCACCTTGCCGGTCTGCCCGACCTGCAGATCATTCGGTACGAAACCGGCGTCGACCGCGGCGCGGCTCGCGCCCATCGCGGCCCCCATCTCGTCAACCAGCGGCTCGAGCACGGTCTTGAAGTTCTCGCCCGATTTGAGGCCGCGGCCGCCTGAGACCACGATTCGGGCCTCGGTAAGCTGCGGCCGATCGCTCTTGGTTTCGTTGAAGCTGACGAATTGCATTTTGAGCCCAGCCGGATCCAATTCGGGCGCGGTCTTTTCGACCGGCGCGGCAGAATCGCCCGGTTTGGCCGAATCGAAAGCGGTCGCGCGCACGCTGACGACCTTGATCGGGCCGTCCATCTCGACCGTCGCGAGCGCGTTGCCGGCATACATCGGGCGCACCAGGGTGCCGTCGTCGCCGATCGAAACGATCTCGGAGGCCATCGGGGCGTTAAGGCGCGCCGCCACCCGCGGCATCAGGTCCTTGCCCATCGCGGTCGCGGTCGCGAGGATGTACTCGACGCCAAGACCTTTCGCGAGCGCGGTCAGCGTCTGCGCGTAGAGGTCGGCGAGATAGTGCGCGAGCTTGGGATCGTCGAGCGCGACGACCTTGCTCATCCCGTATTTCGCGAGCTCGGCGGCCGGAGCGTCGATCTTCTCGCCCGCGATGACGGCTATACATTTGCCGCCGCCGCGCTTCTTCGCCAGCTCGATTCCGGCGTTGACCGCAATCAGTGTCGTCTTGGGAAAATGTCCCGCCTTGTGTTCGGCAAAGACCAGTACGTCAGCCATCTCGAATTCACTCCGAAGCGTCCGCCAATCGGCGGACGCGAAAATAGTGCGACAAATAGTGCAGCCTGGATGCGTGACGCATGTCGCACGTCAAATCACCTTGGCTTCGCTGTGCAGCATGCCGACCAGCTCCTCGACCGAGCCCACCTTGCGTCCGGCCTGCCGCTTGGGCGGCGCGGCGAGCGCTTTTATTTTGAGCTTCGGGGCCAAATCGACCCCGAGGCTATCGACCGGGATTTCTTTCAGTTCCTTTTTTCGCGCCTTCATGATGCCCGGCAGCGAGGCGTAGCGCGGTTCATTGAGTCGCAGGTCGGTGGTGATAACCGCCGGCAGATCGAAGCCGATGGTTTCGAGGCCGCCGTCAACCTCGCGCACCACGGTACATTTGGTTCCCGCGATTTCGACCTTCGAGGCAAAAGTCGCCTGCGGCCATCCGAGCATCTCGGCCAGCATCTGGCCGACCTGGTTGGAGTCGTCGTCGATCGCCTGCTTGCCGATGATCACGAGGTCCGGTTTCTCGTCGGCGACGATCTTCGCCATCACGCGCGCGATCGCGAGGCTGTCGAGCGGCTGGTCGGCGCGGACCAAGATCGCCCGGTCGGCGCCCATCGCGAGACCCGTGCGCAGCTGCTCCTGCCAGGTCTGCTGGCCGATCGAAATCAACGCGACGTCGCCGCCGCCCTGCTTCTCTTTTATCCTCAGAGCTTCTTCGATGGCGATTTCGTCGAACGGGTTAATCACCCATTTCACATTGTCGGTCGCGATCCCCGAGCCGTCAGGAAGGATGCGGATCGTGGTGGCGGGGTCCGGAACGCGTTTTACGGAAGCCAGGATTTTCACAGCAGTCTCACTCCGGGTGTATTCAAACCGAGCATTGCAAAATGATGGTTGATGGCCGCCCAAGATTCCGATGGCAGCCCTTGGGGGCGGCTAAAGAACCTAACAATGGCCCACGGCGCAGGTCAAACCGGGCCTCGGTCGATGCTACTCGTTGTAGCCGAGGCGATGCGACAGCTCGCGGCCGGCCTCGAGGATGAGCGGCGCGATCTCCGTGTTGATCCGCTCGATCCCGATGCGATAGGCAGGGCCAGCAACGGCTAGGGATCCGACGACGCTGCGGGTGTAGTCGCGAATCGGCACCGCTACCGAAGACACATCCTCGAAAAACTCACACGTTTCCATCCCGAAACCGTCGCGCGCAATCGCGTCGAGCTGCTCGAGAAGCATCGCACGGTCAATGATCGTGCGGTCGGTGAAACGCGGAAGCTGCTCGGGCAGGTCGGCGCGCAACTGCTGCTCGAGGTCGAAAGCAAGATGGACCTTGCCGACCGCCGTGCAATGCAGCGGCAACGGCTGGCCGAGCGGCGGCGTGATTCTCACCACGCGGTCGACCGGCTCGGCCGATTCCAACGGCACCACGCCTTCGCGCCGCATGATCGCAACGAAGGTGCTTTCGCGGCAGCGATGCGCGACGTCGGACAGAATCGGGCGCGCTTGCCGCACCAGTCCCATGTGGTCAATATAGCGGCGTCCCAGGTGCAGGCACTTGATTCCCAGGCGATAGTTTTCGGTCGCCCGGTTCTGTTCGATATACCCGCGGGCCTCCAGCGTGGCGAGCAAACGAAAGACGTTGTTCTTGTGCAGCTTCAGGCGCTTGGAAAGCTCGGTGACCCCGAGTTCGTCCACCTCGCCGAAAAACTGTTCGAGCACGTCCAGAGCGTGGGCAACTGACTGGATGACGTAGTTGGTTTTGTTGCGCCTGACCATGGCGAACTCTCCTCGAACGCCGCCGTGACGGAGCAACGAATCGAGCCGATTTGGAAAAACGTTTTACTGTAGGCGTCAGACTTTGTTTATGTCAACGTGATTGTGAGCGTTCGTCGTCCATTAAGCATAACCCATTGTTTTTACTACTAAATCATCCGGCTACGCTATATTTGGCCAATTCGGGATAACCCTGTCATGCCTTCCAATCTCAAACCCGAGTTTTTTCGGCGCCTCGACGACTCCGACGATGAGTTGTTCTATTTGACACCGCGCTTCGTCGTGCATATCGACGACGCCGCCATCAGAACGGTCGGCGAGATCTATTTGAGCCGTCTCCCGCGCAGCGGCGCGATCCTCGACCTCATGAGTAGCTGGCGATCTCATCTGCCGTCCGAGTTGAAACCGGCGCGACTGGTTGGGCTCGGACTTAACCGGTCCGAAATGGCGGACAATCCTGCGCTCACCGAAATTGTGACCCACAATCTCAATCGCACGCCACAACTACCGTTTGACGACGCGTCGTTCGACGGCGCGGTGCTGACCGTTTCGGTACAGTATCTCATCCATCCGCTGGAGGTCTTCGCCGCGGTCGGGCGCGTGCTGAAATCCGGCGCGCCGTTCATCGTGACCTTTTCCAATCGGATGTTTCCGACCAAGGCGGTGGCAATCTGGGCCAATGCGAGCGAGCAGCAGCGGGTCGACCTGGTGATCTACTACTTTACCCAGAGCGCGGCCTTCGAGAAGATAGAGATTATTGATCGCAGTTCGGGTGCCACCGATCCGCTGTGGGCCGTGCTCGGCTATCGCAAGGAAACGACAAGGAACTGAATTGATTACCAATCGCGGCATGCGCCATCTGGCGCTGCGCGTGAGCGATGTCGCGCGCGCGGCGGAGTTTTACTCGCGGGTGTTCGGGATGCGCCTGGTGTGGCAACCGGATCCGGACAATGCGTACCTAAGTTCGGGATGCGACAATGTGGCGCTCCATCGCGGCTCGCCTGGAGATCCAAGCGCCGGCGCGCTCGACCATCTTGGATTCATCGTGGCGAGCGTCGCCGACTTGGAAGCTGGATGGCGCTGGGCGCAGACGGAACGCCTGGATATAGTCCATCCCTTGCGCCGCCATCGCGACGGTTCGGTGTCATTCTATCTCCGCGACCCAGATGGAAACGTTATTCAGCTGCTGTTCGAACCGAACATCAGCCCACTCGACATAAATTCGCCCAAGGCCTGAGCCTGCGGCGCGCCGAGGAGATTCGCCATGCTGAAGAACCGCGCCACGGCCGAGGGGACGCTTGCCTACGCCCGCCGCCACGCCGCACTGCCGGGAAATTTCCGCCCGATGCTCGGGGGGCTGAGCGTTTCCTCGGTCGGGATCGGCACTTATCTGGGCGAGCCCGACGACGAGACTGACCAGGCTTACACACAATCCATCAGGAGCGCGCTGCTCGGCGGGATCAATCTGATCGACACCGCCGTCAACTACCGTTTCCAGCGCGGCGAACGCACGATCGGCAAAGTGCTGGGCGAACTGGTGGCCGCGGGCGAACTTCGCCGCGAAGAGGTGGTGGTCGCGACCAAGGGCGGTTACGTTACGTTCGACGGCACGATGCCGCCCAATCCGCGAGCGTGGTTCGAGGAGAAGTACGTCAGCAGCGGACTGGTCGAGCCGGGCGAGCTGGTCGAGGGTTCGCATTGCATGACGCCGCGCTATCTCGGCGCCATGCTCGAGATGAGCCGCGCCAACCTGGGCCTCGACACGATCGACATCTATTACATCCACAATCCTGAAACCCAGCTGGCCACTATCGCGCGGCCGGAGTTTCTCGAGCGGATGCGCCGCGCATTCGAGTTTCTTGAGCAGCAGGTCGCCGGCGGCAAAATCGGCGTCTACGGCACCGCGACCTGGAGCGGTTTTCGCCTCGGCCCCGAGGAGCCGCAGTACCTGCAGATGGAAGAGCTGGTAAAGATCGCGTTTGATATCGCCGGTCGCGACCATCATTTCCGCGCAGTTCAGCTACCGTTCAACCTGGCGATGCCCGAGGCGCTGACGCTCGCCAACCAGCAGCTTCCCGACCGGCGCGGCACCGCGCTTCGCGCCGCGGTCGGTTTCGGCATCGCAGTATGCGCCAGCGCCTCGCTGCTCCAGGGGCGGCTCGCGAGCGGCTTGCCGCCGATCATGGCGCAGGCCTTCGAAGGGCTGACCAGCGACGCGCAGCGCGCGCTGCAATTCGTGCGCTCGGCGCCCGGAATCAACGTGGCGCTAGTGGGCACGAAGTCCGAGGCGCACGTGAACGAGGTTCTGCAGGCGTTGCAGCATCCCCCGGCATCGATCGAAGCCTTCTCCAAGCTCTTCACCCCCAACAAGAGCGCGTAAACATCCGCTTCGTTTGCGACCCGACATGTTCCTCCCACGCGGCCGCCTCTTTGAGACCCGCTGTGGACGAATGGGCGAGTCTTCTTGCTTCGTCCAAAGCGGATGGATGTTATAGAGGGATCGGGAGCAATCCGATTGCTGGCGCGGATCGTAGCTGCAGGGGTGGCGCATCGGAGATGACGTGCTGAAAAAGAGAGGCTTGGTTGCCGCGGCGATCGTCGCTGTGACGTTGCTACCAGGATTCGGCACGCGAACCCACCCCGCCGCCGCTTCCTCGAGAACCGGCACGATTGCGCAAAACACCGACATGTTCATCTACGATCCCACCGGCGCCAGGCTTCTGGGGCGGGCGCACTACACCGTCACGCAGCATGACGACGTGGTGACTATCGAAGGGCGCAACGACTTTATCGACGGCGAACGCGACGTCGAGCACGACACGCTCAGGGCCGTCGATGGCGGGGTTCCGCGGATGCTCACCTACCAACATGACTTTTTCGACGAGCACGGCGCCCCGCAGATCACCGCGAGCGCCGACGCCGTCAGCGGAAAAAGCAGTTGCGGAAAATATGAGGACGGCAAGGGCACTATCGAGACCGCCGTCCTGCAATATCCGCCGGACACCTACGCCGGCGCGGGAGTGCTGGTGCCAGTGGCAGATCAGCTGCGCCGCGGCGGCACGGAGCTCGACCTCCATGTCTTCGATTGCGCGCTGGGCCCGCGCATCCTGATCCTGCATGCCGATCTCACACGGGAGACATGGCGCTTCCGTCCCCACGACGGCGAATTGGCCAGGGCCGAGGCGCATCCGGTGTTCGGCTGGTTCAATGTTTTTCTGAAGCCCTTCGTACCGATGATCCGGATGTGGTTCGACCCTTTGCGCGACTACGTTTTCGTCGGCGGCATGCTGTCGCGTTACTATCGCGGTCCCGAGGTCTTGCTGGTGAGTGCCAGAACCGCGCCCAAATCGCCGCCGGCATTCGAGCGGCCCAAGCCGCCGTCGCTCACGGCGCCCACTGACTCCACACCGCCCGCAGAGCCATCAGGCGCGGCCGAAGGGCCAACCCCTTCCAGTGCCGCCGCATCCGGACCGGAGCATCCAGGTGGCGCTCCCGTGGGAGCGTCGATCGCCCGCTAGTTGCCGCGAGGGCCGGCCGACTGCGCGAGCGTTTGTGAAACCGAGCTGAGAAGGACCGGCGCGCCTACGCGCCTACGATTGACTGGCGCCTTCGCTGCCGTAGTGCCGCACGCGGGAGCGCTGCGGCTTTTCGTACTGAAAGGTCGTTTGGCATTGAGCGCAAACGCCCTGAGGTTTGGGGTTGCCGGAACGGCGCGTCAGTTTGACGTAGTGCACCACTCCATCACTGCAGAGATGGCCGGCGACGGGGAAGTCGTAAACAATCCGGATTGCTTCCATTTCTTGCGCTAGCGCTCCCTCATTCAGGATTTTCTCCTTCGGCGCGATGGCCAAGCCGGATGGCCCGAGCGCGCCGGACCTTCCAAGATAGTGAAATCCTCTTGACGATCAATCCATTTGACGGTTCACGACGAAATTTTCTTGAAAAATCTTGCCCGTCTCTCCAATGCCCGCGCGGACCCGAATCCTCGCCGCCGCAGGGGGCCGGTTCGCGGGGCGCGGCGTCGCGTTCGGCTTGTGCTACGCTGCGTGCGGAATGAACCGCATCTCCATCAGCAAGCTGCTGGTCGCCAACCGCGGCGAAATCGCGCTCCGGATAATTCGCAGCGCGCGTCTGCTCGGGATTGCCACCGTCGCGGTCTACTCGGACGCGGACGCCGCCGCCGCTCACGTCGCGGCAGCCGACCAGGCGCGCCTGATCGGTCCGCCCGAAGCGACCGCGAGCTATCTCAATATCGCCGCGATCATCGAGGCCGCTCGCGCCACCGGCGCCGACGCGATTCATCCCGGCTATGGCTTCCTTTCCGAGCGGCCCGAGTTCGCCCGCGCCGTCGCCGAGGCCGGGATGGTTTTCGTCGGACCGCCGGCCGACGTGATGGCGACACTGGGCGACAAAGTCGCGGCGCGGCGCCTGGCGGCGCACGCCGGAGTTCCGGTAGTACCGGGGCTCGAGACAATAGACGATCGCGCGGCCGAGCAATTCGCCGCCCGCGTCGGATTTCCGCTGATGGTCAAGGCGGCGGCGGGCGGCGGCGGGCGCGGAATGCGGATGGTCGAGGCGCAAGCCGCCCTGGCCGAGGCACTCGCGGCGGCGTCGCGCGAGGCCCAAGCCGCTTTCGGCGACGGCCGCGTTTTCCTCGAAAAATACCTGGCGCATCCACGCCATATCGAAGTGCAGATCCTTGCCGATCAACACGGCGGGGTCGTTGTGCTCGGCGAGCGCGACTGCTCGATTCAACGGCGCCATCAGAAAATCATCGAGGAATCGCCCGCTCCGGGGTTAGACGACGGCCTGCGCTCCCGGATGTTCGAGGCGGCGCTGAAGGTTGCGCGCGTGGCCGGCTATCGCAACGCGGGCACGATGGAGTTTTTGGTCGACGGCGGCGAATTCTATTTTCTTGAGGCCAACACTCGCCTTCAGGTCGAGCATCCTGTGACCGAGATGCGTTTCGGGTGCGACCTGGTCGCCGAGCAGCTTCGACTTGCGATGGGCGAGCGCGTTAGCGAGCCGGGGGTACCGCGCGGCGCGTCTATCGAGTGCCGCATCTATGCGGAAGACGCACAGCACAACTTCCGCCCGGCCACCGGTGAGGCGCTCTATCTGAATCTGCCCGGCGGACCCGGCGTGCGCATCGATACGCATCTCATCACCGGCGCTCGGGTCACCGCGTTTTACGACGGTTTGCTGGGAAAATTGATTTGCTGGGGCGCCGACCGCGAGCAGGCGCGCAACCGGATGGCGGCGGCACTCGGCGAGTTCTCGTTGCTCGGCGTGACCAACACGGCGGCGTTCCTGCGCGACGTCATCGCCAGCGAGGCGTTTCGCGACGCACGGCTCTCGACGCGGTTCCTGGAGGAGTTCTTTCCGCGATGGAGTCCGGGGGAGGCGCAGCTCGAGAGCCTGCTGATCGCGGCGGCGATGGCTGCGGGAGGAGCGCTCGGCTCGGCGGTGGCGGGTCCATCTTCGTCGCGCGGCGCGATGAGCGACGGAGCGCGTTCGGGACGCGGCGAGCGCTCGCCGTGGGCGGAGCTTGCGGGCTTCGAGCCGTGGGGGGCGAGAGGCGGACGCTGAGATGAAACTAAAGCACCAAAGCGATGCGCGCGAGTTCGAAGTCGAACTGCTAGCCCAGAACAAACAGGACGACGCGGATGCCGGCGGTCCGCGTGCAGTCCGCATCACTATTGATGGGCGCGAGGTCGCGGCAACTGTTGCGCCGATGCCCGATGGCAGCGCGATGGTCGAGTTGGCCGGCCGGCGCGTGCGCGTCGCGGGCGCGCGGTTGCGATCCTCGATAGTGGTAGCCGCAGGTCCATGCGCGGCCGAGTTCGTGATGGTCGAGGGGCGCGCGGGACATCGTACGGGCGGACTCGCCGCGCCAGAAGTCGACGCGCCGATGCCGGGTAAGGTGCTCAAGGTGATGGTCGCCGAAGGTCAGCCGGTCGAGCATGGCGATCCTTTGATCGTGCTCGAGGCGATGAAGATGGAGACGACGCTATATGCCGAAAGCCCGGCGATCGTGGCCAAGGTTTGCGTCGAAGCCGGGCAGATGGTCGATCACGGCGCGCGGCTGATCGAACTCAGTCCGGCGGCGACACCGGCCAGACCGCCCGAATCTCCGCCTCTAGACGACTGAGCCACTGATTGAAGTCGGCGTCGCGGTCGACCACGATTTCGAGCTTGCCGGGGCTGAGCTTGCGCACGCGGCTGGGATGCTCAGTGCGGAGCGGGATCACCAGCGCCTCGCGCGAGATTCCAAGCGCGTCGGTCACGATGAAAATGCGCTCGATTTCAGCCAGTCCAACCGCTTTGAGCAAGATGCGTCCTCCGCCCTCACGAGACCCCTCTTTACATACGGTGCGGCTGGCCTAAGCTCAACTCCAGGGGCGACGGCCCCGCGCGGAGGACGCTGTGTTCGGCACGATTAAAAAAGTGATCAAGGACAAGGGCTTCGGCTTCATCACGCCCGACGACGGCACCGATGAAGTCTTCTTCCATCGCTCGCGGCTTTCGCCCAAGGTCTACTTCGAGGACCTGCGCGAGGGCGACCAGGTGCAGTTCGACGTGCGCCCCGGCGACAAGGGGCCGCAGGCGTTCAATCTGCGCCTGCGTTAGCCGCTCCTCGCGATGACGTGGGATGGTGATATAATTTTTCAGTGTCCGCAAAAGAGCATCATCACCATGGCCACAAGGCTCTCAAGGTGGGCGTGCTGACCGCGAGCGATTCGCGCAGCGCCGAAACCGACGAGAGCGGCCGCCTCATCCGCGACCTCCTGACCGCGGCCGGCCATCGCGTTGAGTACTACGAGGTCCTGCCCGACGATCCCGCACGGATTCGCAGGGCTCTGCTTGACCATCTGCAGACCCTGGACGCCGTCATCGTCAACGGCGGCACCGGAATTGCGGCGCGCGACTCAACGATAGAAGCGGTACGCGTGCTGCTCGACAAGGAACTCGAAGGCTTCGGCGAATTGTTCCGCTATCTTTCGTATCAAGAGATCGGATCGGCGGCTTTTTTGAGCCGGGCCGTAGCGGGAATCGCAGCCGGCAAAATCGTCGCCTCGCTGCCCGGCTCGCCTGACGCCTGCCGGCTCGCGATGGAGAAGCTGCTCCTCCCCGAGCTTGGCCACATGGCGCATTTGCTGAAGCTCTGAAGGGGCCACGAATCGCAGACGAAGGTTGATGAATCGAATCACCATAAAACTGTTTGCGACGTTGCGCGAGCGCGCCGGCGCTTCCGAGCTAAGCCGCGAATTTCCCGACGGCGCGACGGTCGCGCAGATGTGGCAGCGCCTGGCCGAAGAGTTCCCCGCACTCAAGGGCCATCGCGATTCCGTCGGCTTCGCCGTCAACCAGGAATACGTGCAGGACGACTATCGTCCGCGCCCAGGCGACGAGGTTGCGTTCATCCCGCCCGTAAGCGGCGGCGCCGGACCGTCGCACGATCCGAAATGGATCGGTCCGGTAATGATTGGCCGCGCACCAATCGACGTGTCCGCGCTGGAACGCGCCGTCGCCGATCCTCACGCCGGCGCGATCGTCACCTTTGCCGGGACCACGCGCGCCGACAACGCCGGCCGCAATGTGATCCGCCTGGAGTACGAGGCCTACGAGCCGATGGCGCTCAGCGAGATGCGCCGGCTCGCGGGCGAGGCGGGCGAGCGATGGAAGATCGTGCGTATCGCCATAAGCCATCGCATCGGCCTGGTCGATATCGGCGAGACCTCGGTAGCGATCGCGGTCTCGGCGGCGCATCGCGCGGAAGCCTTCGAGGCCTGCCGCTTCGCGATCGATCGGCTGAAGGAAGTCGTGCCGATCTGGAAGAAGGAACACTTCGAGGGCGGCGAAGTGTGGATCGGCTGCCAAACCTCGCATCCGCCCGCCCCCGGCCACGCCCATTGATGATACGGATCGGGATTCGGCCCGCGATCCGGTTGATGTACATTACTATAGCGGGCGCGATACTCGCCCGGCGGTCAGCGGAAAGGGAGCGGAAAGCGAGATTGACCGCTCGGCCAGTATCCGTTAATCAGGAGCCCTGATGTCTCTCAGTCACCATCACGTCGAAAAAATAATCCTCGCCGAGCCACGCGGCTTTTGCGCCGGCGTCGACCGCGCGGTCGAGGCCGTGCGCGGCGCGCTCCGCACTTATGGCCGTCCGCTCTACGTACGCCATCAAATCGTGCACAACCGGTTCGTGCTCGAAGCGCTGGTGGAGGAGGGCGCGATTTTCGTCGAAGATCTCGCCGAGGTGCCTGAGGGACAGCGCGTGATCTTCAGCGCCCATGGCGTCGCGCCGAGCGAATGGGATCGCGCGCGCGACCGCGGGCTCCGCGTGATCGACGCCACCTGCCCGCTGGTCACCAAGGTGCATCTAGAGGTCGAGCGCTACGCGCGCGAAAACCGCAGCGTCATCCTGGTCGGCCACGCCGGCCACGAGGAGGTCAAAGGCACGCTCGGCGTCGCGCCCGGCCGCGTGCTGCTGGTCGGCAGCGTGCAGGAGGCGGAGGTGGCCGAGGTTCCCGACCCTGAGCGCGTGGCGGCGGTGACCCAGACCACGCTCAGCGTCGACGACACGCGCGAAATCATGGAAACGCTCAAGCGCCGCTTTCCAGCCATCGTCGCGCCCAAGACCGACGACATCTGCTACGCGACCCAGAACCGCCAGAACGCGGTCAAGGAGCTGGTCGAGCAGAGCGACGCGATTTTGGTGGTCGGCTCCAAGCAGAGTTCCAACGCCAACCGCCTGGTCGAGGTTGCGCGGATGCGCGGGGCGCGCGCGTTCCTGGTGGATTCGCTGGCCGACGTGCGCGCCGACATGCTCGAAGGCGTGCGCGCGCTCGGCGTCACCGCCAGCGCGTCATCTCCCGAATGGCTGGTCGAGCAGATAATCGGCGCGTTTGCCAATAATGGAGCCTCGGTGGAACTGTTGAGCGTGGCCAAGGAGCGCGTGCATTTCCCGCTACCAATGCCAGCCGATTAGCGCGGTTGCCGAGACGGCGGCCCGATGAGGCGGGGCGGCGGCTATATCGCGATTGAAGGGCCGATCGGCGTCGGCAAGACCAGCCTCGCGCAGGCGCTGGGGCTGAGACTCGGCGCGCGCATCGTGCTCGAGGACACCGACAGCAATCCATTCATCGCGCGCTTCTACCAGGACCCTGAAAAGTACGCCTTTGCGGTCCAGCTCTACTTCCTGCTGACTCGTTACAACCAGCAGCGCCAGCTCGCCCAGCAGGATCTTTTTGCCCAGGCGACCGTGACCGACTACCTGCTCGCCAAGGATCGCATCTTCGCCCGGCTCAACCTCGACCCCGACGAACTGGTGCTTTACGAGGGCGTCTACCGTCTGCTCGACGGACAGCTCGCCAAGCCCGACCTGGTGGTTTACCTCCGCGCCCGCGTGGAGGTCCTCGCCGAGCGGCTGCGCAAGCGCAACCGCACCTTCGAGCGGCATATCAGCCTGGAGTATCTCGAGTCCGTCTCAGCCGCATACCGCGACTTCTTTTTCTACTACGACGAGACGCCGCTGTTGGTAGTCGATAGCTCCGAGATAGACTTCGTCGCCGACCCGGACGATCTTGAAGATCTGCTGCGCGAAATAGATCGCACCAGCACGGGATCGCACTACTACGTTCCGCGCAAAGGTTAACGCCGCGAAAACACTTGTTCTTCGAAGAACGATATCTGTTGTACGGCAAATTATCCCGCGTAAGCTTTGAACGCTTCTTCGATCTGCGATGCCAGTTTGAAGTCCTTCTCCGTCACCCCGCCCTGGTCATGCGTGGAGCAGCTGAAAGTGACGCGAGTGTAGTTTATCTTCACGTCGGGATGATGGTCGGCCGCCTCGGCCATCTCGGCCACGCCGTTTAAAAATTTGATTCCATCCATGAATTCCTTGAAGCGGTAGAGCTTGCTGATGGCGCCGTCCTTGAATTCCCATCCGGGCAGCGCACTCAGCCGCCGCTCTATTTCGGCCTGTTCGAGCTTCGCCATACGGACGTCCTCCTCGGTGCATCTGAGTAACGAGTCTACTCGCGTTGCGCGCCGGTCTGACTCATATTAGACAACAGCCGGCGCAGACGCGCCAAACGCTCGCCTGCAGCGAAGAGATGCGATGAATCAGCGCAATTCAATCAAGATGACACCGGAACAGGCGCTCGCCTACCTCGCCTCGCGTCATAGTTGCGCGCTCGCGACCAACGGCCACGACGGTTATCCGCACGTCGTGGCCATGTGGTATACCGTCAAGGACGGCGCGATCATGATGACGAGTTATGCCCGCGCGCAGAAAATCGTGAACTTAAGACGCGACCCGCGCGCCACCGTGCTGGTCGAGAGCGGTGCCACTTACAAGGAACTCGCCGGCGTAATGGTCCGCGGCCGGGTCGAGCTGATCGACGGTCCAGCAGCACTCGCCGATATTCTGAGGCTCACCGGCGCAGACCCGAACAATCCGGCGGCGGTGCGCCGCGTGCAAAAGCGGGTCGTGATGCGGTTTAAGCCGGAGCGCTGGGCCAGCTGGGACCACTCCAAAATTGTGGGTGACTATTGATGGGGGCGCGCACGGCTCGCACTGGCTGACATAAAGGCAAACGAGGACTTCTGCGATGGCGAACAAGTACGTGACCGATGAGGTGCGCAAGCAGATCGGGATGCAGAGCGAGGCGCGGGTGGTCGAAGTCGAGCGCGGTGCGATCCGGCGCTTCGCCGAGGCGATCGGCGATCCTGACCCGCTGTTCAACGACGAGGCCGCCGCGCGCAAAACCCGCTTCGGCGGGATGATCGCGCCGCCGACCTTCTGCCGCTCGCTCGGCGCGGCAATTCCGGAAATCAAGATCGGGATGGGCGAGTTCCGCGGCCTCGACGGCGGCTCGGAGTGGGAATATTTCGAGCCGATTCGCCCCGGCGATCGAATCAGCGTGGTTTCCAAGATCGCCGACATCCGCGAGAGCGCGGGCCGGCTCGGCGCGATGGTCTTCATCACGGTCGAGACCAGCTACACCAATCACTACAATCAGCTCTGCGCCTTGCAGCGCTCGACCGTGATCCGGTACTGAGCCGCCCGCGGGACCCGGCGAGGGAGAAATCGAAGATGGCGAAGCAGACTTACTGGGAAGACGTCGAAGCCGGATCGGAAGTGCCGGCGCTGGAGAAGAATCCCACCACCCAGCAACTCGTCAGATACGCAGGCGCGTCGGGCGACTTCTACCAGATTCACTACGACAAGGATTTCGCGCTCAACAACAACCTGCCCGGCGTGATCCTGCACGGCGCGCTAAAAAACGGGTTCCTGGGCCAAATGATGACCGACTTCGCCGGCCACGAGGGATGGTTGCGCAAGCTCGCGGTGCAGTATCGCGGGATGGATCAGCCGGGTTCCCAGGTGATGTGCAAAGGGAAGGTCGTAAAGAAATACGCCGCCGGAAATGAGCACCTGGTCGATTGCGAAATCTGGCTGGAAAACGCCAAGGGCGAGAAAACCACGATCGGCAGCGCCACCGTGATGCTGCCCTCGCGCGAAGGGGCGCGCTAACAGCGACGCGAAAGCGCCCACGATGCCGATGCGGCGTGAATTTCCCGCACGTACGATAGAAGCCGAAGATGTAAGGCTCCGCCGGGTCGATCCGCACTACACCAAGAGCCTCATCCGGCTGCTCGCCGCTCACGCGTTAGCCGAGAAACTGACCGCGCTCGGCTATCAGCGCGCTTTGGAAACGGTCACCAATGAATCGCTTCGTCCGGTGATCGAAAAAAATCTGGCCGAAGAACGCCGCCACGCGGCCCTCGTTTACAGGGCGCTGCGCGACATCGGCGTCTCCCAGGAAGAGGCCGACCGCGCGATGATCCCGGCGCTCAAGGCGCCGTCGTTCGAAGCGCCGCTGCGCTTCGCCAAAAGCCCGGCCGGCGAACTGGACCTCCTGATGGCTTCGCTCAGCCTCGACATGACCGGGCTCCTGATGATCGGCATCAACTACAAGGACTCCAGCTACGCGCCGCACGCGCGCACCGCCGATCGCATCCTGGACGAGGAGGCCGAGCACCAGGTATTCGCGTTGGGCGAGCTCGCGAGCGCAGTCGATCGTTCCGGTCCCGAGGCCGTGGCCGCGGCGCTCAGGCAATGGCTGCCGGCGGCGGCCAACTTTTTCGGCCCGCCCGGCAGCGGCTTCGGTTACGATTGCATACGTTTCGGGCTGAAGGCGCGCGACAATGGCCAGCTGACGGAGCTGTATCTCTCGATGCTTGAGCGGCGGCTCGCCAACGTGGGCCTCGCGATGCCGCGGTTGACGCCCGGCTACCCGCACACCCTGATCTAGCGTTCCATGCGCTCTTTCGCGCTACCATTGAGCGATGGATGTTCGCGGTTCCGGCGTGATCCGGATCGGCGTCTCCGCCTGTCTCTTGGGACAGGAGGTGCGCTTCGACGGCGGCCATAAGCGTAGCGATTTCCTGACCGGCACGCTCGCCGGCTTCGTCGAATTTGTAGCGGTCTGCCCCGAGGTCGATATCGGCCTCGGCATCCCGCGCGAGAGTCTGCGGCTCATCCGCAATGACAGCGGCGCAGTGCGGCTGGTTGCCAATAAAAGCGGCGCCGACCTGACCGACACGATGAGTGCGTACGCCGAGCGCCGCGCCGCGGCGTTGGAGCGCGAAGATCTTTCGGGCTACGTGCTTAAAAAGGATTCTCCAAGTTGCGGGATGGAGCGGGTGCGCATCTATGGACACGCCGGGATGCCCGCGCGCGACGGGCGCGGTCTCTTCGCCGAAGCGCTAATCCGCCGCCTGCCCAATCTGCCGGTCGAAGAGGAGGGGCGCCTCAACGATCCGAATCTGCGCGAGAATTTTATCGAGCGCGTCTTCGCGTACCATCGGCTGCGCGCGCTGTTCGCTATGCGCAACCCCCGATGGACCGCCGGCGCGCTGGTGGCCTTTCACACCGCGCACAAGCTCACCCTGATGGCGCATTCGCCGCGCGCCTATGCCGAGCTGGGACGGCTGGTCGCCGCTTCCAAACGCATCGAGCGCGCCGAGCTCTGCGAGCGCTACTCGGCCGAGTTCATGGCGGCGATGAAGAAGCTCGCCACGCCGGCGCGCCACGTCAACGTGATGCAACATATCGCCGGTCACCTGCGTGACCGCTGCGACGCCGATTCGCGCCGCGAGCTGATGGAAGTGATCAAGGAGTATCGGCGCGCAACCGTGCCGCTGGTGGTGCCCCTGACGCTGATTCGCCATTGGGTGCGGCGCTTCAATATCGCTTATCTCAAGGGTCAGACCTATCTCGAACCGCATCCGCGCGAGTTGATGCTGCGCAACCACGTGTGAGAGCAACCCGCCGCAGCGCTTGTCAGCGGCAATCGCGCCGTAGTACAGGGAGCCTTGGACGGACCTATATCAACTCGTGTCGCAATTCGCGCCGCGCGGCGCGGCGAAGCGGCGCGCGCAGGGGGCATCGCATCATGAAAATTGGACTTTTCGCCGTCGTCTCGGGACGGGTCGGTGGAATGGCGGTGATGAAGGCGCTCGCGCAAAATGCCGAGCGCGCCGGGTTTTCGACCTTATGGGCGCCCGAGCACGTGGTGCTGCTCGATTCCTATGCCTCGCGCTATCCCTACCGCGACGACGGCACCCTGCCCGCGCCGTCCGACGCGCCGATTCCCGATCCGTTCCTGACCTTGTGCACGATGGCCTCGGTGACGGCGAAGATTCGCCTCGCCACCGGAATCTGCCTGGTGCCCGAACACAATCCGCTGGTGCTGGCGAAGGTGGTCGCGACGCTCGACTCGCTGAGCGAAGGACGCTTTATGTTGGGCGTCGGCGTGGGATGGCTGGAGGAGGAGTTTCGCGCGCTCGGCATCCCATGGGAGCGGCGCGCGCAGCGCACCCGCGAGTATGTCGAGGCGATGCGCCGGCTGTGGGGCGACGCGCTCAGCTCTTACAAGGGCGAGTTCGTGAATTTCGAAAACGTCCGCAGCTTTCCCAAGCCCATGCGCGGCGCCGACTTGCCGATCTTCTTCGGCGGCGAGAGCGGCCCGGCGCTCCGCCGCGTCGCCGAGTACGGCAACGGATGGTGCGGCTTCAATCTCGGCCCAGGCGAGGCGGCGGACAAGATTCGTCGGATCGAGTCGCTGCTCAAATCGAACGGCCGCAAGCGATCCGACGTGGAGCTGGCGGTCTCGCCCTACACCAAGCCGATAACGACCGACGATCTTGCGCGCTACCGCGACGCTGGCGTCGACGAGGTCGTGGTGGTCAACATGCGCGCGCCACGCACGCCCGAGGAAGCCGCCAAGGGCGTCGAGGAAGCGGCGCGCAAGTGGATCGACGCGGCCGCAAAACTCTAAAGTCGTCCAACTGCTTCCCTTGCTGCAAATCGCACGCGATATCGCGCATTGAAGCCACGGGTGTTGCTTGTGCGCCAGCAATCTCTAAGGTTGAAGAGCCGCCTGCGTGAGGTGGCCAATCCAGGAACGGAAGGTGGAAGCGGCAGATGGCGTTTGTGAGGCTTAATAAAGGTGGGCAATCAGTCTGGATCAACAGCGACCGTATCGCGTACTTCGAGGGGATCGAGTCGCTCGCGCAGGACGGATCGAAGCGGTTGGAAACCAGGGTTTGCTTCGACAGCGAGATGAGCGTCGTCGTCGATGAACCGGTTGAGCAGCTCAGACACAGATTTCAGTAACGCATTAGGCAGGTAAATTGACTCTCCGGCGCGGAGTCAGATTTCGATTGTAGCTCCTACGGCCACGCGCAGCGAGCCCTACGCGCGTTTGGCCTGCCCGCGGACGGGCGGCCATCTTCCTCTCAGCGAGGCGGCGGATGATAGATCTCAATCGTCTGCGTCTGGTAACAGGTTCGTATATATACGCGACCTTGGCTCCGCCTTAAGGACTCCCGTCTGCCTAAAGATTCCTTCGAGCGCACGGTCGGCGGTTTTCGCCGGCGCAGCGTTAGCGGTTCGGCAAACGATCACCGCGATCGCGAAGACCAGCGCGGCGCGGATTACGAAACCGAGAAACTTTGCAGGCATAAGGAGCCCACGCCCGGGCCCCCAACTCTCAGGTGCGTTCGGTCTTGTCGATCCGCGGAAAGAGCGCGACCGGCGGCTTGACGCGATCGCCTGGCTTGAGGCCCGCGCCAAACGGCGCATCCGCCGCCGTTTCATCGACGCCGAGCAATTCAAGTAGCTTCGCGGCCTGACGCGGCATGAAGGGCTCCAGCGTGGCGGCGATCACGCGCAACCCCTCGAGCAGGTTGACCAGTATCTGCGCAACGCGCGGCAGCCTGGCCGGGTCCTTGGCGAGCGTGAAGGGCGAGGTCGCGACGATATACTTGTTCGCCGCATCCAGCACCTGCCAGACCGCGTCGAGTCCGCGATTGAACGCGAGCTCGTCCTCCTGGGCGCCGGCGCGCGCTGGCATCGCGCTAAACGCCTCGGTCAGGGTGCGATCTATTTCCTCGCCGCCCGCGCCGGGCGTCGCCGTGATCTCGCCCTGGAAATACCGCGACGCCATCGCGAGCACCCGGCTGCTTAAATTGCCGAGGTCGTTAGCCAGTTCCGCGTTGTAGCGCTCGACCAGCCGCTCCTCGGAAAAATCGCCGTCCAGGCCGTAGACCACTTCCCGCATCAGGAAATAGCGCAGCACGTCGGCGCCGAAAGCCTGCTCGTACGAGACCGGGTCGCGCACGTTGCCCGAACTCTTGGACATCCGCGCGCCGGCAAAATTGAGCCATCCGTGCACGTTAAGGTGCTTGAACAGCGGCAGCCCGGCCGCAAGCAGGATCGGCGGCCAGTACACCGCGTGGGTCTTAAGAATATCCTTGCCGATAAAATGCTCGGTGTGGGGCCACACCTTCTCGACGAAGTCGGGATCGTTGGTCGCCGGATGGCTCACGTATGCCCAGAACGCGTCGTACCAGACGTAAGTGACGTAGTTGGAATCGAACGGCAGCTCGATTCCCCAATCCAGCCGGGCCTTGGGCCGCGAGATGCAGAGATCGGTCAGCGGCTCGGAGAGCATGTTGAGCGCCTCTTTGCGGTAGCGCTCGGGCCGGATGAAATCGGGATTGCGCCGGATGTGCTCGAGCACCTGCTCGCGGTATTTCTCGATCCGCAGGAAGTAATTGCCCTCGCTGATAAGCTCGACCGGGCGGTTGTGCGTGGGACAGACGTTGCCGGGCAGCAGTTCTTTTTCGGTATAGAAGCGCTCGCAATCGACGCAGTAGAGTCCCTCGTAGTCGCGAAAGTAGATGTCGCCGCGCGCGTGCGTGCGCCGCAACATCTCCTGCACCCACTTCTGATGGACCTCGTCGGTGGTGCGCACCCAATAATCGTAGCTGACGCCGAGGCCGCGGAACGCCTCGTCGAACAGCGCGCTCATCTTGTCGGTATAGGCCTGCGGTTTGAGCCCCTGGGCCAGCGCGGCGCGCCGAATCTTGTCGCCATGTTCGTCGGTGCCGCTTAAGAAGCTTACGTTTTCGCGCCCCAGCTTGCGCCGCTGGTAGCGCGCGAAAACGTCCGCCGCGAGCGCTTCATAGGCGCTGCCGACGTGCGGCGTGCCGTTGCAATAGAAAATCGCGGTCGTGATGTGAATGCGCTCAGCCATCTGCGGATGCGGTTTCCTGCCCCGATCCGCACGCATCATGCACACGCGTGGGAAGCGGGCTTCCGATGCTACTGGTCCGGGACGGGGCGGCTCAAGCCTGCGGGCGCGCGTCCACCAGATCCTGCAGCGCGGCCTCGACCACTCCGCCGTCCTCGTCGCGCTGGATCAGTACCGTCTGCTTGAGGATGTTCTGGCGCAGCACCTTGCCGTCGCCCTTGACCGATTGCACGCGTTTGCCGACGTTGGGCAGGCCGCGCCGCAGTTCGAGGTAGGTCGAATACTCATAGCGCAGGCAGCATTTCAGCCGCCCGCACATCCCAGCCAGCCGCGACGGATTGAGCGCGAGGCCCTGCTCGCGCGCCATCTTGACCGTGATCGCCTCGAAATCGCGCAGCCACGACGAGCAGCACAGCTCGCGCCCGCACGGGCCCACCGCGCCCGTCACCTTGGTCTCATCGCGCGCGCCGATCTGTTTCATCTCGACCCGCACGCGCAGCGTGTTGGCGAGGTCGCGCACCAAGTCACGAAAATCGATTCGGTTCTCGGCGGTGAAATAGAACACCGCCTTGCGCCCGTCGAGCATGTAATCGACGCTGATAAGCTTCATCGTCAGGTTACGCTCGCGGATGCGATGCAGGCACAAGCGCCGCGCCGCCGCCTCGCGGTCGATATTTTCCGTCTCGTTATCGACATCGCCCGCTTCGGCCAGCCGCAGCACCGGGCGGAGCGTGCGCAGGTCGAGCGTGCGCGCCGGTTCATGCGGCTCCGCCTCGACGGTCCCGATCCGTACGCCGGCCTCGCCCTCGACCACCACGCGGTCGCCGCGCTTGAGCGTCAGGCCGCCGGCCAGGAAATTGTACAGGTGGCCGATCGCAAGAAAGCTGACCGCGACAATCCGCGGCAGTTCCGGAGCGCCTGCGAACGGGTCGATCTGGTCGGACACTACTGGCTCCTTAATGCGTCGCCCACCGTCATCCACCATTGCTCGGCCTGCATGCGCGGATTCGCCATCTCATTGATCGCGCCGGCCGCCTCGACCGCGCCTTTCAGGCTCACAAGCAGCGCGTCGAGGGCAAAACCTTCGGCCATCTTTGTCATCGTGGCGGTGACTTCGGGCGCCGCCGCGGCCGGCGGCGTCCGCAGCAACTTGAGACACAGTATTTCCTCAAGCACCCGCGCGATCAACTCGAAGTTCTCGGCCGCCTGCTCGCGGCTGGCGAAAAATTCCTGCGCCAGCGCCTGGGCCTGGGCGAAGTCCAGGCGCCGCGCTCCGCCGAGCGCGCCCAACAACTCGCGGATCGGCGGCTCGGCGCCGTCCGCCAGCTTAAGGGCGCGGCCGGCGCTCCCGCGCCCCAGGCGCGCGAGCGCCCCGGCGCGCTCGGCGTCCACGCCGGCGCGCGCGCTTACGATTGCCTCGATATCGCCCACGTCCAGCGGCGCGAAACGCACCAGCCGCAGGCGCGAGCGTACCGTGTCGAGCAGCGCGCGCTCGCTCTCGGCGACCATGAAGATGATCGCATGGCCGGGCGGTTCCTCCAGCGTCTTGAGCAGCGCATTCTGGGCCGGGATGCCGAGCGTCTCGGCGTCGTCGATAATCGCCACGCGCCGTGCGCCGCGGCTTGGCCGCGTGCCCAGCCGCGCGATCAGCTGGCGCACCTGCTCGATCAGCACCTCGCTTCGGCCTTCGGCGCGCGCAAGGCCGGTGAAGTCCGGATGCATCCCGCCCGCGACCTGCACGCACGACGCGCAACACTCGCATCGCGCCGCCGCGCTCGCGCCCGCTGCGGCGCGGCCTCGACGAGCCGATTTTCCCGCCTCGCGCACAGGGCAATTCTCCACCCGGCAACAGAAGCCGGGACCGGGCGCGCGTTCGCACAAGAGCGCATGCGCGAAGCCGCGCGCTACCATCGCCTTGCCCACCCCGCGTGGGCCCGCCAGCAGGTAGGCATGAGAAGGACGGGAGAGAAGTTCGGCGTTCAGCCGCTCGATCGTTTCGCGATTGCCGCGCACGCCGTCGAGCGGCATCAGTGGCCCACCAACCGCTCGACCGCGATCAAGATCTCGGTGCTGACGGTGGCAAGCTCGCGCGTAGAGTCGATGACCGTGACCCGGGCCGGCTCGGCGCGCGCGATAGTCATGAAGCCCTCGCGCACCCGGCGATGGAATTCCACCTGCTCGCCCTCAAAACGGTCGTAGCCGCGCACGTCGCCGCGCGCGCGGGCGCGCGTGCGCACCAGGCCGATCTCAACCGGACAGTCGAGTACGATCGTGAGCGCGGGCCGGATACCGTCGCTGGCGAGCCGGTTGAGCTCATCAACCAGCTTGAGATCGAAGCCGCGGCCATGGCCCTGGTAGGCAGTGGTCGAATCGGAGTAACGGTCGGATATAACGATCTCGCCCGCTTCCAGAGCGGGGCGCAATTTTTCACGCACGTGCTGCGCGCGGTCGGCCAGCACCAGCAAAAGCTCGGAGGCAACGCCCAGCGAGACCGCCGGATCGAGGAAGATCGCGCGGATCGCCTCGCCCGCGCGCGTGCCACCGGGCTCGTGGGTGAGCGTCACGTGCCGGCCGCGCCGGCGCAGTTCGTCGGCCAAAATCGCCGCCTGGGTGGTCTTGCCCGAGCCCTCGACGCCCTCGAGCGTGATGAAGATACCGGCCGCCATCAGCGCGATAGATACCAGCTTGCCAGCTGTGGTTGAAAGAGCGCGTAGAAACCGGCCGCGATCGACAGGAAGGGTCCGAACGGCACCGCGGTCGCGAGCAGCGCGTGCTCCTCGTTTTCCGCTGCCGCACTGTCGGGCGCCCGCGAATCGATTGATACCGCCGCTGGCTCGTCGGCCTGTGATACCGCCGCTCGCTCGTCGGCTTGTGATACCGCCGCTGGCTCGTCGGCCTGTGATACCGCCGCTACCGCTTCGGCTCGCATACCGGCGGCGCTGGCCGCTGTGGACGCCGGAGGAGAGACAGTCTCACGCATGCCCGGCGGCAATTCGGGCGCGTCTGTGGGAGTTCCGAACAGTCCGATCGCGAGCCCGCCAAACGATCCCAGGAGCGCACCAAAGAACAGCGTGAACAGCACGCCCTGCCATCCCAGGAACGCGCCCACCATCGCGAGCAAAAATACGTCGCCCAGGCCTACGCCCTCCTGTTTGCGCACCAGCTGGTAAACATAGCCGGTCACGAACAAGACCCCGCCGCCGGCGGCTATCCCGATGAGCGAGCTTTTCCATCCGACCTCCGGCATGAATAGCGCGGCCAGCACAAAACCAACCGGAACGCCGGGAAACGTGATCAGGTTCGGGATAAGCCGCCAGTCGTAATCGACCAGCGAGGAGATGAGCAGCGCGGTGATAAAGATGAAGCGCGAAACGGCGTCGCCCAGCGGAAAATTCGCGAACAGGTAGAGCGCGGCCAGCGCGAGCGCAAGTTCGCCGCCGAGATGGCGCGCGCGAATCGGCGCCCCGCACATCACGCAGCGCCCGCGTGTGGCGAGGTAGGCGAAGATCGGGACGTTGGCCCACCACGGGACCGGACGCTCGCAGCTTTCGCAGAATGACCGCGGCGTCGCGATCGAGATGTCGCGCGGCAGACGATAAGCGACCGTCACCGCAAAGCTGCCCACGCACGCTCCCAGGGCCAGCGCTGCCACATCGCCAATAATCGCAGGAACCTGTTCCATCGCCCCCCGTCCTGATCTTCCGCATCCGCCGCCGGGTATTTTATGGTTCCCGCGCGCGCGCCGCCAGCAGCAGCGCCCCGTGTCGCTGGCACCGCGCGCGTTCCCATCGCGCGGCTAATTCGCTATGGTTCGGCCAAACTGCGCGCGCCAAACTGCGTCGGCACGGCTAACGATGCAACAGGAACCCCTGGAATTCTGGTTCGAGTTCGCCAGCACCTACTCATATCTCGCGGCTTCACGAATCGAAGAGGCCGCGGCCGCCGCCGGCGTGCGGGTGCGATGGCGTCCGTTTCTGCTCGGCCCGATTTTCGTGTCTCAAGGATGGGGCGATTCGCCATTCAACATCTATCCTTTGAAAGGCCGCTACATGTGGCGCGACATGGAGCGGCTGTGCGAGAAATACGAACTGCCGTTTCGTCGCCCGCGCAAGTTTCCGCGCAGCGGACTGCTCGCCGCGCGCGTCGCCTGCATGGCGGCCGAAGAGCCCTGGTGCCCGCGCTTCGTGCGCGCCGTCTATCGCGCCAACTTTGCCGAGGACCGCGAGATTTCGCAGACCGAGACCATCGCGGAGATCCTCGCCACCGTCGGCCAGTCTCCGCGCGAGGTGCTCACGCGCGCGGAATCGCCGGAGAACAAGCAGCGTCTGCGCGAGCAGAATCAGTGGGCAGTCGTGCATGGCATCTTCGGCGCGCCGACGATGCTCGCCGGCAAGGAACTGTTCTGGGGTAACGACCGCCTCGAAGACGCGATCGCATTTCACCTGCGCTCGCAATAGATCGACGCCAGGTAGCTGCGCGCGCTCGTCAGCGCTGGCAGTGCGGGCAGAAAAAACTCGCGCGCTGGCCGACCGTGACGTTGCGAATCGCGCTTTTGCACACACGGCACGGCTCACCCTCGCGCCCATAGACCATCAGGCGCGCGGCGAAGCGTCCCGGCTGCCCTTCCGAGTCGCGATAGCTACGAAAGGTGGTGCCATGGCTGCCGATCGCCGCGCGCAGGATCGGCGCGGTCGTGGCCACGATACGTTCAATTTCTTTGCGCGTGACCTTTGCGGCGCGGCGCGTCGGCCGCACCCCTGCGCGGAACAGAATCTCGGAGGCGTAGATGTTGCCGATTCCAGCGACCACGCGCTGATCCATGATGAGGTTCTTGATTGCGGCGCGCCGTCCACGCGCCATCCGCGCAAGGTACTCCGCATTGAAGGCAGCACCGAGCGGCTCGGGGCCGAGCCCCGCCAGCTCGGGCGCCTCGGCGAGACCGCCGCGCACGACCAACCGGATGAGTCCGAAGCGGCGCGGATCGTTGTAGACCAGGCGCGTGCGGTCGTCGAGCGCGAACTCGACGTGGTCGTGGCGCGCGGCGAATTCGGCGTCATCGAAATCTTTGCCGCGATGAGTCAGGCTTCCGCTCATTCCCAGATGCACGATCATCGCGGCGCCGTCGCTAAGTTCGATGATTAGATACTTGGCGCGGCGGCCCAGGCGCTCGATACGCCGGCCCTCGACGCCGGCCGCAAAGTCGTGCGCCATCTTGCGTCGCAGACGCGGCTCCGCAACACGGGCGCGCTCGATCGTGCGGCCGACCGCCGAACGGGCGAGGATGCGGCGCAGCGATTCGACCTCGGGCAACTCAGGCATCGCGGCGCTCCCTCGCCCCTGGCGTGGACGCGATCGCGCCGGCGCGTTCGAGCGCGTGAGCCAGGCGCACGAAGTCGGCTACCGAGAGCGTGGCCGGCCGCGCAACCGGATCGATCGCGGCGTCGGCGAGCGCGACGATGACAGCTTCGGGGGTGGCGTCCAGCGCGCCGGCGAGCGCATTACGGATGGTTTTGCGCGGGGCGGAAAACGCGGCGCGAATTGTGCCGAGCAGCGCGGCTTCATCGGCGGGTGCAAACGGCGCGCGTGCATGCGGCGTGAAAACGATAACTTCAGCGTCGACGCGCGGCGCGGGGCGGAAATTGCCTGCCGAGACGCGGAAATGATCGCGCGTCTCCCAATAGAGCGCGGTGAAAACGCTCAGCGCCGAGTATGCGCGTTCGCCCGTATGCGCGCGGATACGCTCGGCGACCTCGCGTTGAAACATCAGGACCATCCGTCCAATAGCGCCACGCATCTCGTCGAGCCGGCGCAAGATCGCGCCTGCCGCGTTGAACGGCAGATTGCCGATCACCTTGACCGGTGGCCGCTCGACCATCGCCGCGAGTTCGACTTCAAGGAAATCACGGCATACGACGCGCACGGCGGGATGTCCCGCGAACGCGCTTTGAAGGCGTTCCGCAAGTCGAGGGTCAAGTTCGACCAGCCATAGCCGGCGCACTCCGGCGCGCAAAATCTTGTCGCTCAGGATCCCCAGTCCGGGACCGACCTCGACCACTTCCTCGCCAGGCTCGATCGCCGCCGCGGCGACGATTCGGTCGGCGATTGCAGGCTGGATTAGGAAATTCTGGCCGCGCGATTTGCGCGGCCGCACGCCGGCGGCTTGGAGCTCGGCGGCGACCGCTAACGGCGACGTACGCCCGGCCTTGGCAGCCTCGGTATCGGCTCGCCGGGCACGTATCAATCGCGGCGTCCCCATCGCCTGACTGCGCCTACAGGGAAAGAGAGGCCTCGGCGTCGATGCCGAAGGAATCGCGCTCGCCGCGCAACAGCCGATAACTTCCGGCCATCGCGATCATCGCCGCGTTGTCGGTACAGAACTTGAGCGACGGCGCGATGACCTCGCGGCCTTCGGCAGCCGCCGCTTCGGTGAGGCGCTCGCGCAGGCGCGAGTTGGCCGCGACACCGCCGGTGAGCGCGATTACCTCGATGCCGGTCTCGCGCGCCGCGTGCATCGCCGGTCCCACCAGCATATCGACCACCGCCTCCTGGAAGCTCGCCGCCAGGTCTTCGCGCGATAGCGCGGCGCCGGCCTCTGTGCGCAGCAGCGTCGCGATCGCGGTTTTTACTCCGCTGAAACTGAAATCGAGCGGCGCGCCGCGTACGTGGGCGCGCGGAATCCGCACGCGCTTGCGGTTCCCACGCCGCGCCAGCTCGTCGATTATCCGCCCACCCGGATAGCCGAGGCCCATCAGCTTGGCCACCTTGTCGAACGCCTCGCCGGCGGCGTCGTCGCGGGTGCGGCCCAACCGGCGATAACGACCGAAGTCTTCGACCACGAAGAGTTCGGTATGCCCGCCCGACACGACCAGCGCCAGAAACGGCATCGCCGGGCGATGCTCCAGCAGCGGCGCGAGCAAATGCCCTTCGATATGATTCACCCCGGCCATCGCGATCCCAAGGCTCTGCGCGAGCCCCTTCGCGCACATCAGGCCGACCAGCAACGAGCCGACCAATCCCGGACCGCGCGTCACCGCGACCCCGCCGATATCGCCGAGCGCGCATCCCGCGGTCTCCAGCGCCTGCTCAATTACGGGCAGGATAGTGACGACGTGATTGCGCGAGGCGAGTTCCGGCACCACGCCGCCATAGCGACGATGGATTTCGTCCTGGTTGGCGATGACGCTGGAACGGATGGTGACGACACCGGGGCGCGTCGTTTCGATAACCGCCGCGGCCGCATCGTCACACGACGACTCGATTCCCAAAATCAGCATTGGTTCACTGTTTCACTGTTTCACAGCTTCGCTGATTGCTATGCGTGCCCGCGTCAGTCGCCTGAGACGGATCGATGAGTCTCATAGTACTGAGCCGGCGGCGGCGCCGCCTCGGCCGGAGCGGGTGCAGCCAAATTGACCTGTGGCGCAGGGAGCGCCGCACCGTCGATGGGCGCCGTCGGCGGCGGCGCACTGCCGGCGTTGGCGTCGGAGAGGCTCGCGCTCAGCCGCCCATACCCCGTGCGCGCCATCAGATTACCTGGCGCCGCGTCGAGCGCCTGCTTGTACGCCGCCGCCGCCTCGGGAAACTTGCCCTGCTCCTCCAGACACGCGCCCTCGAAGCTTTTGACCTCGCCGAGCCACGCGGGTACCGTGCGCACTCCGACCTCCGAGCGGCCGAAAAACGCGAGCGCCTGCGGATAGTCCTTTTTCAACATGTAGGCGCGACCGAGATAGAAGTAAGCATAGGGATCGGTCGGATCGATCGAAATCGCGCGGCCGAGATCGCGGATCGCGTCGTCGAGCTTGGAGGTTTCGAGCGCTTTGCGCCCCTTCTCAGCGAAACGCAGCGAGGCGTTGAGCGCGGGCTGGTCCTTGGTATTTGCGATTAGTCCGGTGAGCGGCTGGTCGCTGACCGGCGCGGTCGGCTGGACGGACCCAACGTCATATGGCGGCGGCGCCTCGGTGGGCGTGGCCTCGGGCGCGGGCTCGCCGGCTACGGGAACGCCCGCCGAGTCGGCAGGCGCCCCCGTAGCCGCAGCCGCCCCGGCCGCGCCGGGCGCCGCGCCCGATGCGGCCGGAGAGCCGCTCGCCGTTGGCACGCGTGTCCATCCTGAGTTTTCAGTGCCTGAGTTTTCAGTGCCTGTGCCTGGATTCTCGCCGCCTGCGCCTTCGCCGCCCGGCCTTTGCGAGCCCGAAGGCTGTTCACCTGAAGGCGACGGCGCGGGCAAAGCTGCCGGCGATGCCGCCGGCGACGCGAGATCCTCCGGCGGCACATTCTGCTCCTCGAACGCGAGGACGTGAGCGCCGGAGCTTTCGGCTTCGGTGCTGCCGTGGCGCGGGGCAGAGGCTGTCACCGCTGGCGCGAGACTCGCCAGCGCGATCGCGCAGGCCAGCGCGATCGGCACGGCACGCCTCGTTACAGCTGGCCGTCTGGGGAGATCTGCTTCAATTCTCATCAATCGTTTGGGTCGCGCGGCACGCGCTCCCAGTTGCCCGCGGACGGCGCGCCGGGGGCGGCGGATTTGTCGGCGGCCGGCGTCGTGCCGCCTGTGGCATGGAAGGGACAGACTTGCGTCGGCGCAAGCGATATCGGAAATGCTCCCTCCATTACCACCGGACAATTCGGTCCCGCCAGGTAGCCGGTCAGCGGGTCAACCTTCTCCACCACGATACCGGGCGGCGGGGCGAAGTCCAGCGGCGGCCGCGAGGCCGTCGCCGCCTTCATGAAATCGGTCCAGGCCGGCAAGGAGGCCTCCGCACCGGTCAATCCCAGTTCTTCCTTCTGATCGAATCCGGTCCAGACGACGGCCAGCAGGTTGGGCGTGAAGCCGGTGAACCAGGCGTCCTTGGAATCATTGGTGGTGCCGGTCTTGCCGGCGGCGGGGCGGGTGAATCCGCGCTTGCGCGCGCCTTCGCCGGTGCCGTGGTTGATGACTTGCTCGAGCATGAAATCGATCATGTAGGCGAGTTGGGGCGAGAGCACCTGACGCGCCTGCAGTTCATGGCCTTCGATCACCTTGCCGCTCTGATCGACGACCGCCGTGACCGCGTAGGACTGCACCTCGAGACCGTAGTCGGCCATGATCGAATAGGCCTGCGCGATCTGCATCGGCGTTACCTCGATTCCGCCCAGCACGATCGACGGGTACGAGGGCAGATCGCCGAAGCCCATTCTCTCGGCCATCGCGCGCACCCGGTCGAGGCCAATCTGATTGGCCAGGCGCGAGGTGGCGGCGTTGAGTGACTCCTCCAGCGCGAACTCCAGGGTCACCCGGCCGAAGTAGCGATTCTTGTAGTTCTTGGGACTCCAGCTCATGTCGCCGTAGGCCCAGGTGAACGGCGTGTCGTCGATATAGGTGGTCGGTAGAAAATGCTCGGGACCGCCCTCGAGCGTTTCCTGCATCGCGGCCAGATAAGTGATCGGCTTGAAGGCGGAGCCCGGCTGACGCCTGGCCTGGGTTATACGGTCGAACTGGCTTTCGCGATAGTCGCGTCCGCCCACCATCACGCGAATCTTGCCGCTTTGCGGCTCCACTGCGATGAGCGCCTCTTCGAGCTGATCTTTCTTTTCCTTGCGCCGCAGCGAGGCGTAGCGCCGCTCGAGGTAGTCGAGGTTGTCGCGCACCGCCTTCTCGGCGAGCTTCTGGGCGTGCACGTCGAGCGAGGTGAAAACTCTCAGCCCCTCGCCGGTCAGTACTCCGGGCGGATAGCGCTCAGCCAGTTCGTGCTTGACGTAGTCGACGAAGTAGGGCGCGTCGTTGTTCTCGACGAAGACTTCGCGCGGGTGCAGCGGCTCGGTGGCCGCGCTGTCGTAGGCGGCCTTGCTGATATAGCCGTCGGCGAGCATCAGGCCCAGCACCTCATTGCGCCGCTGCTCGGCGAGCCGCGGATGATGCAGCGGGTTGAGGCGGTTGGGCGAGCTTATCATCCCGGCGATCGTCGCCATTTCGCCGATCGTCAAGTTGCGCGGCTCCTTGGAAAAGTAGAATTCGGAAGCCTCCCACACGCCGTAGATTCCCTCCTGGCCGCGCTGCCCGAGGTAGATGTCGTTGATGTAGTTTTCCAGGATCTGGTCTTTGGAGTACCGGCGCTCGGCGATGTACGCCATCAGGATTTCTTTGACCTTGCGCCGCCAGTCGCGCTTGCTGGTCAAAAAGAAGTTTTTCATCAACTGCTGGGTCAGCGTCGAACCGCCCTGGCGCACGCGGCGCGCCGAGAAGTCCACCCAGGCGGCCTTGACGATGCGGACCAGATCGATGCCGTGATGTTCGTAAAAGCGATGGTCCTCGGCGGCGAGGATCGCGTCGATGAAGCCGGGCGGAATCTGCGTGAGCGGGACCAGGCGGCGCTGCTGCCAGCTGCCCTGGAAAATTCCGCTGATCAGTTCCGGCTCGAGTTCCACCGAGTAGAGCGCTTTGCCGCCCAGCGGATCGCGCATCGCGAGCACCGAGTCATGCGGTCCCAGGGTCATTTCGACCGCCTCACCCGCAAAGTCGTTATAGGGGTAGGCGAAGCTGTGCAGGAATACGGTCAGCCGATGCTTCTTTTCGTCGAGCGAATACTCGCCGCGTGAAGGGACCTGGCCGGGGGCGACGCGATGGTAGTTCAGGCGCGCCAGGCGCTGGAAGAAGCCGAGGTCGTCGAGGCTCTGGCCCGGATAGACGAAGCACGAATCGGAGTAGATGCGCGAGGGGATGTTCCATCGCTTGCCGGAAAATCGCGCGACGACCTCGTTCTCGAGCGCCTGGTAGTAGCTCGAAAATTCGTAGATTAGCGGAGGCAGGGCGAAGAGCAGGATCGCCGAGACCGCGAACAACACTATTTTGAGCGCGCGTTTCATCCCCCCAAAAGACGTCCTGCCGTCCGCGCGTTAGCGCCCGACCCGTACTCGCAACCGCGCATCGCCTAGCCCTCCGGTTCGAGCGGCACGAAGACGGTGCTCTTGTGGCGCTTGATCAGGAGCAGCACCGCTTTGCCGCCGGCCAGCTTGAGCGCGCGCTGGTAGGCATCAACATTGCCGACGCCGCGGCGGTTGACCTCCACGATAATGTCGCGCGAGCGCACGCCGGCTGCGTCGGCCGAGCTTCCGGGCTGCACCGAATAAACCACCACGCCTTTGTTCTGGCCGAGTCCCATATCATGCGCGAGTTTGGGGTCGAGGTCTTTCACGGTGAGGCCGAACGGCGAGGTACCCTTGATTAGCTGCTTGGCGGCAGCCGCGATATGCGCCTCGCGCGAGGCCGTAATCGTAACCGGCAGCTCGAGGTACTTTTTGTCGCGTATTATCCTGAGCGTCGCGCGATGGCCGAGCGGCGTGCGCGCGACCATCAACGGCAACTGGCGCGAATCTTCGATCGGGATTCCGTTGTAGGCCGCGATCACGTCGCCGCGTTTGATCCCGGCGTTCTTGGCCGGGCCCTCGCCCAGCACCTCGGCGACGAGCGCGCCGCGCGGCTCCTCCAGCCCCATCGAATCGGCGATCGCCGGGGTCACCCGCTGCACGTAAATTCCGAGCCATCCGCGCACCACCTTGCCATGGTCGCGTAGTTGCGGCAGCTCCTCCTTGACCAGGTTGACCGGGATGGCGAAGCCGATGCCGGTGTTGGAGCCGGTGCGGGTGAAAATTGCGGAATTTACGCCGACCACCTCGCCGCGAACGTTGATCAACGGCCCCCCCGAGTTGCCCGGGTTGATCGCGGCGTCGGTCTGGATGAACTCGTCGTAGTTGCCCGGGATGAAGCGGCCTTTGGCGCTGATGATGCCGGCGGTCACCGTGTGATCGAAGCCGAACGGGTCACCGATGGTCATCACCCATTGGCCGACTTTCACGTCGTCCGAATCGCCAAGCGGCGCTACCGGCAAATCGTGCCGGGCATTTATTTTCAGCAGCGCGATGTCGGTCTTGGCATCGCGCCCGGTCACCGAAGCCCTGTACTGGTTGCCGTCCTTGGTGGTGACTATGATCTCGCGGCCGTTTTCTATCACATGGTCGTTGGTCAGGATGTAGCCGGCAGCGTTGATGATGAAGCCGGACCCGAGGCTACGGCCGTGGGGCTCGCCAAACGGCTCGCCGAACTCGTTGAACGGTTCGTTGCCCCCGCCTTCGCTGCCGCCGCCTTCGCTGCCGCCGCCCTCGCCTTCAGAGGCGGCTGGCCCGGCTTGCTCAGTCGAGATATTGACCACCGTGGGTCCCAATTTATCGGCCATCGAGACGAAATCGGGCAGCGTCTCGGCCTTGGGTGTGCTCGACGAGGTAAGCTCGTGCCAGAATTGATCGCCGAAGACGCGCGGCACGGCCGGGCCGCACCAGAGCAGCATCGACGCCGCGAAACTAAAGATGGCGACGTTCAGAAACTTCGAAGGCATTCGCGCGCCGACCCCCCGGACCCAGGCGAATCAGCCGTTCCGGCGAGCGATCTCAACGTATTTCATTCTGAGGTCAAAGAGAATCGCGTCGAGCAGGGCCTGCTCGTCGTGGTCGAGATTCCCCCGCGTCTTCTCACGCAGCATCCCAAGGATGTCGATAAGCTGCTGCGCCATCGCGAGGTCGCGCTGCGCCTGACCGCTGGAGGGGTCGGCCATCTCGCCCAGATGCACCAGCGCCTCGGTCGAGAGGCTCATCAGGAAGGCGCCGAAACTTATATCACCCGTCTCCGCACCAGCCTGTGACGGATAGGCCTCGGAGCCGGCCGCCGACCGCGCGGCGGCGTAACCCTTGGCTGCGGCTTCCTGCTGCGGATGAGAGGCTTCCGTCTGATGCTGCGAAGGAGGGGCCGCGGCCTGTGCCCCGGCACTGTGCGGCGGCCCGCCGGTACGCAGTGCGTCCGAGTGTGGCGGCGCGTCGGGCTTCGCGGCGGTCGGTTCGTCGGCGCCGCTGAACTCGGGCTTCAGCTCGCCTTCGGCTGAGAAGCGTCGACGGTCCTGTATCTTGAAGCCCTTGGAGCTGTCGTCCTCGGATGCCATCGCTTAGACCACCTCAGTGCTCGCCATGTGCTCGAGGCGCCGGATGCGCTCTTCGAGAGGCGGATGGGTTGAAAAGAGCTTACTCATCAGGCCCTGCGCGCTAAGCGGATTGACGATGAACAGATGGGCCGTCGCTGGCCCGGCGTCCATCGGCATGCGCTCGTTGGCGGCCTCCAGCTTGCGCAGTGCGCTGGCGAGGTAGAGCGGATGATGGGTGAGACGGGCGCCGCTGGCGTCGGCCTGGTACTCGCGCGTGCGCGACACGGCGAGCTGGATCATCGTCGCGGCAAGCGGCGCCAGAAATGCCATGAGCAGTAGCTCGACCATGCCGCCGCGACGGTCGTCGTCGCTGCCGCCACCGAAGCCGCCGAAAATCGCGCCCCATTTCGCCATCGAGGCCAGAATCATGATCGCGCCGGCCAGTGTCGCCGCGATCGAGCTGGTCAGGATGTCGCGATTGATCACGTGGGAAAGCTCGTGACCCAGCACGCCTTTGAGTTCGTCGCGGCTACAAATCCGCAGAATTCCGCGCGTCACGGCAACGGCTGCGTGATGGGGATTGCGTCCGGTGGCGAAGGCGTTGGGCGTGTCGGTGTCGATCAGGTACATGCGCGGCACCTGGATATGCGCCTCCTGCGCCAGTTCCTGGACGATCGAGTAAAGCTCTGGCGCTGCGGCCGCGTCGAGTTCCTGTGCGCCGTAGGCTTTTAAGACCATCTTGTCCGAGAACCAGTAGCTGAAGAAATTCATCGCGAGCGCGACGATGAAGGCGAATTCGGCGCCACCTCTTCCGCCGAACAGACCGCCGATAAGTATCAGAAGGCCGGTCAGGGCACCGAGCAATATAGTGGTCTTGATAGCGCTACGCAGCATAGATTCCTTGTCGGAGAGCAAAAAACTCCCGCGAATCAAACATATTTTAGCATGTGGCGGACTGAAACGGCTCGGCTAATCTGAGGCTACGCCGGGCGATTTTTGCAGTCAACGCAGCCATATTCGAGTCTAAATTTAACCATCGGCACGCTCCGTCGCACCATCCTTTTTATCGATGGCAACAGGCGCACCGGCTTTCTCGTTGGGATCCTCTTGCTTGAGACGAACAGTTTGTCGTTTCACTGCGAGTGAAGAAGACGCCACCCAAGCCGTCCCTGGGCCTCGCTGCCGGGACGCTCGATGAAACCGCCTTCGCCGCCTGGTTACGCTCCAATGCAAGAATTTTGAGCCTCTTCTAGGCAGCAATTCGCGGCTCGTCTCCTTCAGCACACCTGGAGTATCTGCTTCAGTGCTGCCAACAACTCGGCTGGTGTCAGGTCGGCAAGCTTCGAGGCCCGCACAACCCTGACCCGCCCGAGCGGACGCCAGCGGTCAGGATCCGTCGGCCCGAAGATCGCGACTCCCGGAGCGCCGGAGGCGGCCGCCATATGCGACACGCCTGAATCGTTGCCCACGAAGCCGGCCGCGAGATGCGCCAGACCAGCTATCGTGCCGAGCGGCTGACCGCCAAGCCAGGCAATTCCACGTGCCGCCAAAAGCGGCATCAGGACGGATTCGATCGCACGCTCCGCGGGACCGAGCACGACAAGCGCCCGCAGCGGCGGCGGTAGCGTGCTCGCCAGCGCGGCGAAATTCTCCGCTGGCCAATTCTTCTCTGCGCTGCCGCTGCCGGGGAAGAGCAGCACGACGTGGGCCTTCTCAAGACCGAGCCGGGCGAGCGCCTGCCCCGCCTCCGCGATATCGCCGGCGAGCACGTCGATATGTGCGTCCAGCTCTGCGTCTGGAGGCGCGCCGCGCTCGCCGAGTTCGTTCAGGTAGCCGGTGGCGACGTGGCCCCTTCCCGCAGGACGGAAGGCATGGAAGCTGACTGCTCCAGGCGCAGCGGCCGCTTCGAGCGCGCGGCGAAAGCGCCGATCGGCGGCGGCGAAAAACGAATAGACGCGCGTGAAGGGTCGGAAAACCGCAGAGGCCTCGGCTAGGTCAGGGTCTTGCGCGAACAGTGCGGCGACCTCGCGTCGATCGATTGAATGAGCTCGTGCAATACCGATTCGATCAACCGCGAGGCGCGCGAGTTCCTCGCGCGCCATCAGTTCCATCGTTTCGTCAGGATGGCGCCGTGCGAGCACCCGCAGCGCCGGAACCAAACATATAAGGTCGCCGAGCGCGCCGGGAAAGATCGCCAGCACGCGTCCCGCTGCAGCGACCTGCTCCGACGTTCCTGATGCCTTCGGCGAAACCATCGCTGGCGAATTCTACCACCATCCCGCCGCCTCGAGGCCTGTCGCGTCTCTTGCGGTACCCACGCAGCCTTGGACGCATCACTTAGGTGGTCGCAAAACGGCAGCGAATGCGGCTAAAATCGCAGCATGCCGAACAGCGTGGCACGCTCACCGCTCGAACTTATCGGTCATACTCCCGTGGTGCGGCTAAACCGCCTGCCGGGCAAGGACGACGCCGAGATTTGGGCGAAGCTCGAGAGCTTCAACCCGGGCGGCAGCGTCAAGGACCGGATCTGCGTCGCGATGGTCGAGGCGGCAGAGCGCGAGGGGCGGCTCAAGCCCGGAGAAACGATCGTCGAACCGACCTCGGGCAACACCGGAATCGGACTCGCGCTGGTGGCGGCCGTCAAGGGCTACAAGCTCATCCTGACGATGCCCGACACGATGAGCGAGGAGCGGCGCTCGCTGTTGGCGGCCTATGGGGCGCGCCTGGTACTGACACCGGATACGCGCGGAATGCATGGTGCGATCGCCAAGGCGCAGGAGCTCGTGCGCGATAACCAGGGTTTCTTCATGCCGCAGCAGTTCAGGAACCACGCCAATCCCGACGTCCACTATACGACCACCGGTCCGGAACTGGCGGGCCAACTCGAGCGAATCGACGCCTTCGTGGCAGGTGTCGGCACCGGTGGCACGATCACCGGCGTCGGGCGCTACTTGCGTGAGCACTTCGGCGGCCGGCCGTTGATCGTGGCGGTCGAACCGAAAAATTCTCCGGTGCTGTCAGGCGGCGAGGCCGGCTTCCATAAAATCCAGGGAATCGGCGCCGGTTTCGTGCCGGAAAATCTCGACACCACGGTGTATGACGAAATAATCGCCGTCAGCGACGAAGAGGCGACGGTTCATTCGCGCCGGCTCGCGCGCGAAGAGGGTCTGCTAGTCGGAATTTCCTCAGGCGCCGCTTGCTACGCGGCGCTGCAGGTGGCCAAGCGTCTCGGCCGCGGCAAAGTCGTCGCGACGGTTTTCTGCGACACCGGCGAGCGCTACCTGACGACCGATCTCTTCCAGGCCGAAGGTATATGAGCGAGACGGGCGCGAACCTTGCGCTCAAGCTTGAGCGGCTGCGCGTGATTTTCGCGCCGATACGCTCGCTGATGGTCGCGTTCTCGGGCGGGGTGGATTCGACTTTCGTCCTGCGCGTCGCCCATGACGTCCTGGGCGCGCGGATGCTCGCGCTCACCACTACCTCGCCGACCATGCCGGACGATGACCGGCGCTCGGCGCTGGAGATGGCGCGGACGATCGGCGCGCGCCACCTGGTCGTCGAGTCCAACGAACTCGAAGTCCCCGGCTATGCCGAGAACCCGCTCAACCGATGCTACCTGTGCAAGCACAACTTGTTCACGGTCTGCGAGGCCAAGGCGGCAGAACTCGGAATCGATGAGATCGTGGATGGTCTCAACCTGGACGACCTGCACGACTATCGGCCGGGTATCAAGGCCGCGGGCGAAAAGCGCGTCCGCCATCCGTTGGTCGAGGCCGAGTTGACCAAGGCCGAGATTCGCGAATTGTCGCACACCCTGGGCCTGCCGACCTGGGATCGGCCGGCCTCGCCTTGCCTTTCCTCGCGCTTTCCTTACGGCACGCGAATCACGCTCGAGGGCCTGGAGCGGGTCGAGCGGGGCGAGCAGTTATTGCATGCGATGGGGTTTCGGGTAGCGCGCGTGCGTTACCATGGCGAAGTCGCGCGGCTGGAGGTCGAGCAGACCGAGATCGCGCGGCTCCTCGAACCGGCGACGCGTGAGAGTGTCGACCGCGAACTGCGCAAACTCGGCTTTCGCTTCGTAACCGTCGATTTGAAGGGTTTCCGCTCGGGCTCGCTCAACGAGGGCGTGGCGTCCGCAGCTCGAATGGATTCGGCCGATTCTCCCGCCGCTCGCTAATCGGCAAACATCCGCGCAACGAGCGCCTGCGCGATTTCGAGGTCGCCCGGCGTAGTGATCTTCAGATTGGCAGCCGAGCTTTCAACCACCTCGACCCGGCCGCCGCATCGCTCGATCAATTCTGCGTCGTCGGTCGCGGTCCATCGCTCGCGTATCGCACGATCATGCGCTTCAACCAGGATTTTGCGGCGAAAAGCCTGCGGCGTTTGCGCCTGCCACAATCCCTCGCGCGCAACTGTCGCCGCGATCATACGGCCGTCGATTCGCTTGAGCGTATCGGCCACGGCGACTGCGGCTAACGCGCCGTCGGTCCGCCGCGTCGCTTCGATACAGGCCGCAAATAGAGCCGGCCCCGCGAACGGACGCGCCGCGTCGTGCACCACCACGACTTCGCTCTCGGCGCTGGTGACTGCCAGCGCGATTCGCACCGAATCCTGGCGCTCGGCGCCGCCTCCTACCAGCTTGACCGGGATTTCCAATCCTGCGCACACGACCTCAGCGCGGGCCGCCTGCTCCATCCCGGGCGGCACCGTCACCACCACCTCATCGATCTCCTCGAGCGCAGTGATGGCGCGCAGCGAATAGTGAAGCAGCGACTGTCCTCCGAGCAACACGAATGCTTTCGGCGCGTCTGTCTTGAGCCGCGTCCCGCTTCCGGCGGCGACGATAATGACGGAGCATCGCATCGCTTTCGAGACCGCGGCGCCTAATCAATAATCCAGCGGGCGCGGCGCTATCGAGCGTATCGGGCGGCAAGCTGCAGGGCAAAGCGTGCGATCGTAATTTGCGCATTCAAAAATGAACGATGGCACCGGAGCAAAAAAGGGACCGGAATTACTTCCGATCCCTTTCAAGGGTCTTCTTTCGCGTTGGATGGTTGTGATCAGTTGGCGAACATAACTTTGAGCTCTTCCATGATCTTCTCTTCAGGATGAGCCTTCGCGATGGACAATTCCTTGACTAGCAAGCTGCGCGCCGTGTCGAGCATCTTGCGCTCACCGAAAGACAGCTCCTTATCGCCCTTGAGCACCAGCAGGTCGCGCAGGACCTTGGCAATCTCGAGCGGCGAGCCGGTTTTGATCTTTTCCGTGTACTCGCGATAACGCCGATTCCACGTTTGGGTGTCGGCGTCGACTTTGCGCGTGCGCAGGATCCGGTAAATCTTGTCGACCACGTCCTTGCCGATCACCCGCCGCAGCCCGACTTGGGTTACGTTCTCGGTCGGGATCATGATGGTCATCTTCTCGGTGCCCAAAATCTTGAGCATATAAAATCGACGCTCAGTCCCCGAAATAACACGGCTCTGGATGTCCTCGATAACCGCGACCCCATGCGCCGGGTAAACCACCTTTTCGCCTTTCTTGAATGGCAGATTCATCAATGTATTACCACGCGTTACGACCAGGGCGGACTGGATTTCGGGCCAGTTGGTGACGTAGGTTCACTACTGTCCGATCAGCGCTGGTTCAGTCCGCTTAGTATGGCACAAACAGTAGTATTTTGTAACCCCGGGCGAATCTTCAGCTAATTGGCGGGTAAATTCGCGATCTTGCGTATAATTGGCGGACTATTCGCGGATCATTTTGGGGCTGGGCCGAGCGCGAGTTCCATCACGATGGCGTCTTCGCCGGGGCCGTAGTAGTTCGATCTCAAACGGCGTTCTTCGAAATTCAATTTGCGATACAGGCTGCGGGCCGCCACGTTCGAGCGCCGCACCTCGAGCGTCATCATCCGGATATCTTTCGCTTTTGCTTCGTTTATCGCCTCCACCATCAGCACCTGCCCTATTCCCCCGCGCCGAAGTTCAGCATGCACGGCCAGATTGAGGATGTGGCACTCGTCCACGATGAGCCATCGGCAGAGAAACCCTGCGACCTGGCCGCCAGACTCGGCCGGCACCTGGTCGACCACCATGATGCGCGAGAACGGCAGTATCAGTTCGCGCTTGAAAGATTCGAGGCTCCACGGCTGCGGAAACGCGAGCCGTTCGATCTCGAGGATGCGCGGCAGATCGCGGGCGGTGGCCTCTCTCACGCTGGTCGTCCTCATCGGCCGCCTCTTAAGCGGCTTTGAAGACCACTATCTCGAGCATCTTGTCGCGCATCCGGTGCTTGAACGATGTCACCGGCCGGTCGAATTCGACCCGGGTGAGGAAGTCGGAAGGAAACGACGCGGAGATGTACGACAGCCGGCGCATCGCGTCCCCCCGCACCCCGGCCCGCACGGCGAGCACGTTCCCGTGCAGAGTGACGGTATAGTCGTAGTCGGGCATCTCGTCGGGCAGTTTCCACAATTGCTTGAGCGAGGAGGCCGGTATTCGGCGCGGCATCTCGATCGCGACCAGGTAGGCGTTGGCATGCTCGACGACGGTGTAGACGGTACCGTAGCGGCGGTCGCGTTCGACCTTTTCGTCGTGCATCGGATTGCGGTAGCCGTCGAACGCGACGTGGCGGTCGGTGAGGGTGGCGGGACCGCGCATCCGGTCGAGCCGCAGGAGCCTGACCAACGATCCCCAGATGCTGCGATGGCCGCGGCGACGGCCGGCAGGTCCGCCCGGCTCGACCATCGCGAGGGCGCTCTGGAAGTCGCCTGCGGTTTCGCCGGCGAAGTGTTTTTCGGCGAGCGGTCCGGGGAGGGCGCTCTCGCCCCCGCCGGGGATCGCAGTCATCATCAGGGGTCCAGAATTACCTTCGCTTGACGCTTTTGGCGCCTGGGGTGGAGGCTGTTGTTCGCTGAGGTTGTCTGTCGACACGAGCGTGCGTGAGGCCGGCGATCTGTGTTTTGCGCCGGGATGGCGCGCGGTTCAAGGCTGACGATAGCCGTCGCCAGTTTTGGATGTCAACCGCGGGTCTAAGGCGCGGTAGCGATCGCGCGATGGAGGGATGACCAAGCGTAAGCCCGTGTCGCTTTCGGGTTTCCCACAAGATCGAATACGTGCACGCTCCCTTCCCATACAGTCGCTCCGTCAAATGTCTCTTTGACCGGCACTGATTGGACAAAGGTAGCGTGCCGCCGTGCTGCACCTCGATGGCATGTTTCAGTTCGATAGTGCTGACTTCGGCCATCACAGCGTCCATATCTTCAAAGCCTCGATGGCGAGGCTCGATTGACGGTCATCAATTTCTTCAGGTCCCCATTTACTGAATGCTCCGATTTCCTGGGTTATGAGCAATGGGCTGCTCTTATAAATGATTCGCTTTTCTTCAAAAGGCTTGTTGCCCATATCGACATTGTTTGTCGGGTCCAAGAGGGTCATGTTACCGAGCCGCTTAGCATAACCTTGGATAATCTCTTCCGGCAAATTCCATTCCACGGCGGGCGTGAGTGGAATTACGTGTTCCAAATTATAAACGGCTGTGTCTTCCAAGATACCGCCAAGATCGGGATTAGCTTGTCCTTCCTTGCTCAACTCAATTGCCCGCAAATAATATCGTGCTAAGTGCTTTTTTGAGACTCGCGCACGTCCCAACCCTTCTAGAAATTCTGCGTCGGTACGTACAATACTCTTCATGCGCTCAGCCAGCGCGGCCGTTGTTTTGACTTCTCCCTCTGTAATTTCTTTGGCGCGCAGGCCATAATGGCGGTCCAAGACACCAGCGCCACCACCACCCGCGATCAGAAACCGTACCGACTATGCCAAAAATAGTTTGAATGCCGCGGATGCTTCCTTCGGTGCGAACCGGCGGATAACAGCCAAAAGAAGCGGTCGAATTTGTTCCAATTGAAGAATGCGCATGAGTATGTACAGATAACCCCGCGTATTCTTATCGAAGTCCTTCCAGCCGGTGTGTTCCAACGGTGAGAATAGCGCGGCGTAATCGATCGCGTCTGATGCAAGCGCGACGCTCATATCTACGGCTTGCTGACGACCCGCAACCTTCTCTCTGATTTTTTCTGCAAGTTCCTTTTCGACAGTTGGACCATTATACGAAATCCAATAGTGTCGGAGATAGGTGAGCAGTAAGTCATCAACATCAAGAGATTCAAGAATACTAGCCATCGTAGCCCAATTCGGTGCAACTTCGCTCAAACGATCCTGCGCTTTTCCAAAAAGGTAGTTTTTCAAGATATCTGCTTGAGATGCGCGGAGGCCCCGATCGTTAAGTGTCTCGAATAGCGTATAGGCGTTGAAGTGATCGGGTACCTTGATTTCAATTATAACTGCGGACTCGCGCAGGAACCCTACCCATTCATATAGGCGTTTGGCTTGGTCTGGTTTCGAGTACAGCGCAACTATCTTTTTGATGTGGGCTCGACAGATTTTAATCGCTTGCGCGAGCCGCTCGTGCGACTCGCTTTTGATCTCAGCCATTCCTTTATCTGCCTGATCCGGCGCAAGGAGGGCATTCTTTACAAAAAAATCGTTGTCTTCAGCATTCAACCGCAATTTCGGAACATGCTCGCCGCTCAATTCGTCAAATTCAAGTAAAAAATTTTGAGTGTATTTGTTCGCAGCTTCACGTTCGTTCGGAGAACCATTAAACAGGTGATCCCGAATTGCCGATATTAGGATTGCCGTCGTTGCAAGACGTTGTTGACCGTCTGCGACTTCCCACTTTCCATCGCCACTGTGCGTCAGAACGATAGTCCCAAGAAAATATGTCTTGTTCTCACCCGCTATCGCGTTGGAAAAGTCTTGGAGAAGCGTATTTACGTGACCCTCCTCCCATGCATAGGACCGCTGATTTAGCGGCACCCTCAAAGGATACTTGTTTAGTATACTTCCGATGCCAGATTCGCCGATTGCGATCCCGAGGCCGCCATTAGCCATTGTACAAGCTCCTTTCTTGCAGGAATGGAACCTGCTCACCGGCTTCTACTAATTCACGTCGTGCCGCGAGGCGTAATCGTTCTCGTACCCACGCCGATAGAGCGACACCAGCCAAGTCCGCGCCTTTCTGAAAGGCTCGTTTCTCGGTCTCAGAGACCCTGAGCTTCATTACTTCAGTCTTCATGTTCGGAATGTAGACCGTTTGTGGACACAAATCAAGTATTGTACTTGATTTGTGTACCTTTTGTGGCCACAATGAGAGGTAGGGGGCGAACCGAAATGAACCGTTTATCGCTGGGCCGCCAGACCCAAATAATCAATTGCCTCATCGAAGGTAACTCGATTCGCTCAACCGAGCGAATGACGGAGACGCATCGCGACACGATTATGCGCTTAATGGTGCAGATCGGCGATGGATGCTCGAAGCTTCTAGACGAAAGAATGCAGAACCTGAACTGTCGTCGCGTCCAAGTCGTCGAACGGCAAAACCTTACGATGCGCATGAGCATGCGGCGCTTTACCAGACTTACAAACGCTTTCTCGAAGAAGGTCGAAAACCTTCGTGCCGCTGTGGCGTTGCACTTCGCTTGGTACAATTTCGTCCGCATACATCGGACGCTGCGTTGTACGCCAGCGATGGCGGCTGGCGTGGAGGATCGACTATGGTCGGTTGAAGAATTGCTGAACCAAGCTTCCGCCTAGAGGGTAGCGCACAATGCCGGGACAAGATGAGAAACCAGATCGCCGAAGTTGGTGGCTGAGAATATTTGGGCGCAGCATTCTTAGGGCCCTAGTCGGAGACTTTTTCAACTCCGAACGGAATACGGCGTCAATCATCGCGATCATGCTTGTTGGCACGCTCTGCTACGTCGTGGTCGCTAAAGGAAAATACGAATATGTCAACAATCTCATGAATCTCGTATTTGCGGTGATCGGCTACTACTTTGGAACTAGGTCAAGGGTGACAGGCGACGAAGATGAGGGCTCGTAAACCTGTCGCATTCCAAATTAGGACACTACCTAAGCCGCGGTAGCGATCGCGCGATGGAGGGGGCGGCGATTGGCTTGCCTTGAAGAGATTGATTTGTAACGATGAGCACAATTTAGCGGTGGCAAATGCTTCGCGCGAGGACGCGATGCTGTTAGATTGCCTTCACATATTGAAAACCGATTGTACCGGTTTAGCCAGGAGGTGGGTTCGGATGAAGAAGTTGTTGAGCGTGCTCGGAATTCTAGCGATCGGTGGCGTAGTCGCCGCCGGGTGCAGTTCTCAGTCTCAGATCGATCAGGCGACCTCGCAGGCTGACGGCAGCGCGCAGCGGGCCGCGACCGCGTCGACCAACGCGCAGAACTCGGCCAACGCGGCAGCGGGCTCGGCCAAGAACGCCCAGGAGGCGGCCGCGGGCGCACAGGACTCGGTCAAGCGCGCCAACGACGCCGTGGCCCGCCTGGAAGCGGAATTCGCGTCTTCCGTCACGAAGTAACGATCAGCATCTGACGGCGCAAGGGGATCGCTATCCTCTTGCGCCGTTTTCCGCCGTTTCCGCCGTTTCAACGGACCGGGTAATGGCAGCCCGGCCCGGGCGCGGCGCTCTCTAGCGCCGGTGCGCGGCCGGCGTCGGCGCCGACGTGGCTTGCTGTGCCGGGGCGGCGAGCGCGGCGCGCGCGTCGTCGCGCGCGAGCTCGTCGCTCTCGATACGCTGCTCGAGTTCGCGGAACGCGATAACGCTAAGGCCTTGAGCGGCGGCGGCCTGTTCGACGCTCAGGCTGTGGTCACGCTGCATCGCGCGGTAGACGGCGACGTATTTTTGGATTTGCTCCGGGGAGACGTTCTTGTCCGAAGTAGCGTCGTCGCCCGGCTGATCGTCGTCGCCCTGGGCGATTTGAGCGAGACGGGCGATCATCGGGTCGCGCGCGGATATCCGGATGAGCGCGCCGACGCGCGCGGCCATAAGCGGCGAGGCTGGACGCACGAAGAGCACCAGCGCCGTGAGACCAAGCAGCGTCGCGAAGAGCGCGATGGCGCACAACGCCGTCTGTATGGATGAGGCGGGCGCCGTCCCGATTGCCGAGGCGGAGGGCGTGCGCGAGCCCGCCGGCCGCGGATCCGATGGAGTGATGGCCACGGAGCTATCCTTGCACGCTGGGTGAGATGGCACAAAGCATGATACTACTGGTAACGCGCGCCAGCATGATTATGTTCAAGCGGGCTGTGCCGACCAGGCCTCCGCGTATAGGTGTGCGCATAGTCCCAAGATTCTTTTACGGAGATTTTTTCGATGTCAGCTAAAACCATCCTTCTGCATGAGAAATCCCGCGCCGGGATCATCAAGGGCGCCTCGCTGGTCGCCGAAGCCGCGCGCGTGACGCTCGGGCCCAAGGGCCGCCACGTGATGATCCAGCGCAGCTTCGGATCGCCCCTGGTGACCAAGGACGGCGTCACCGTGGTCAAGGAGATCGATCTCGAGGACAAGTTCGAGAACATGGGCGCCAAGCTGATTCGCGAGGTCGCGCAGAAAACCTCCGACGTCGCCGGCGATGGCACCACCACCGCGACCGTGCTCGCCCGCGCCGTGCTGCGCGAGGGGCTGCTGCTGCTGGCGGCCGGGATGGCGCCGATGGAGCTCAAGCGCGGGATGGAGGCGGCGGTGCGCAAGGCGGTCGAAGTGATCAAGGCGATGGCGCGGCCGGTCAAGGATCGCGAGCGGATGGTACAGGTCGCGACGATTGCCGCCAACGGCGACAAGATGATCGGCAAGATCATCGCGGACGCGATGGACAAGGTCGGGATGGAAGGCGTGATCACGGTCGAGGAGGCGAGCGGCCTGGAGACCACGCTCGACCTGGTCGAGGGCATGCGTTTTGACCGCGGCTACGTCTCGCCCTACTTCGTGACCAATCCCGAGCGGATGACGGTGGAGCTCGAAGAGCCGCTTATCCTGTTCCACGAAAAGAAGATCGCCAACATGCGCGATCTGCTGCCCCTGCTCGAGAAGGTGATGCAGTCGGGCCGTCCGCTGCTGATCATTTCCGAGGACGTGGAGGCCGAGGCGCTGGCCACCCTGGTGGTCAACAAGCTGCGCGGCACGCTGCGGGTGGCGGCGGTCAAGGCGCCGGGCTTCGGCGACCGGCGCAAGGAGATGATGACCGACATGGCGATCCTGACCGGGGGCCAGGTGATCGCGGAAGAGATGGGACTGAAGCTTGAGACCCTGCAACTGAACGTGCTCGGCAAATGCCGCCGCGCGCTAATCGATAAGGACAACACCACGCTGGTCGGCGGCGCGGGCAAGAAGGCCGAAATCCAGGCCCGCCTAAGCCAGATCCGCACTCAGATCGAGCAGACCACGTCCGACTACGATCGCGAAAAGCTCGAAGAGCGGCTGGCCAAGCTGGTCGGCGGCGTGGGCGTGATCAAGGTCGGCGCGGCAACTGAGGTCGAACTCAAGGAGCGCAAGGCGCGCGTCGACGATGCGGTGCACGCGCTGCGGGCCGCGGTCGAAGAAGGCGTGGTCCCCGGCGGCGGGGTGGCGCTTGCGCGCGCGGTCAAAGACGTCGAAGCCCTGAAGCTGCCGCCGGAGCGCAAGGCCGGCGCCGATATCGTCGCGCGGGCGATGAGCGAGCCGCTGCGCCAGATCGCGCGCAACGCTGGCGAAGAGGCCGCGGTGGTTTACAACCGCGTGATCGAGGGCAAGGGCGACTTCGGCTTCAATGCCGCCAGCGGCCAGTTTGAAGACCTGGTCAAGGCCGGCGTGATTGATCCGGCCAAGGTCGTGCGCTCGGCGCTGGAGAACGCGGTCAGCGCGGCCTCGATGATGCTGACGACGGAAGCCGCGATCGCCGAAGCGCCGCGCAAAGCCGCGCCGGCGCCGGCGATGCCGCCGGGCGGCGGGATGGGTGGTATGCCGGGCATGGGCGGCATGGGTGGAATGGGCGGTATGGGAGGCATGGGAGGCATGGGCGGCATGGGTGGAATGGGCGGTATGGGAGGTATGGGCGGCGAATTTACCGGCGAAGAGGATTTTTAGTTCGGCTTCAATTGCCGCGGCCGGCAGTTTGAAATCGGCAATGGATAGCGCAAGGCAATCTTGAGTTGGAGCAGGTGGAGATATAAGCGAGCCTGATTTGCGGCAGCCCTCAACTTGTGTATGATTTGTTATGTTCGTAACCAAACCGGCATGGTAGTAGCGCTGGAGATGTGACTAACTGGTTAGACGATCCAGGTTACGGCTCGTCGCCGACTTGTAAGGGAGGAAGGAATCAGGATGGAAGGGTTAAAAGCTTCGAAATTGATCGTGTTTGCCGGGGCTGCACTGGCGCTGTCGCTGTTTGCTGGATGCTCCGGGCAGGACGCCGCGCAGAAGGCCCAGGCAGCGGCCACGCAGGCCGCCTCTTCAGCGCAGGGCGCTGAGGCTGCCGCCAACTCGGCGCAGCAGTCGGCCGCTGCGGCGCAGGCTGCCGCGACGCGCACCGAGCAGGCCGCGGCTGACGCTAAGGCCGCCGCCGATCGGGCCGAGGCAATCTCGATGAAGACCGAAGGTGGCCATCACGTGATGCATCATCATCACATCGTGCATCATGTCCATCATCACGTGGTTCACTCGAGCTCAGAGGCTCCCGCGCCCGCGCCTGCGGACAGCGGCGCTGCCGCTCCGGCTCCGGCGCCTGCGGCTCCTGCACCGTCGACTCCGTAATTTACCAGCGCCTACAGAGGAAGAGGGCGGCTTAACGGCCGCCCTCTTCCTTGTTGTGGGAGCTTCGCTTACATGCGACGGCGCGCGGCGAATTTTCCTGACCCCTCCTCGCTCCTTCTCGGGGTTATCTTGAGTTGAGCGAGTCTGCGACCGCAATCGAAGAGATCTCGCGCGGCTGCCTCCGCGTTACGCAATGAACTTCACATATCAGTGAAGCGCTTCTTCTGCGGTCATCCCGAGCGGCGGCTGGTTCTGCGGTCATCCTTTTTCTTCTGTGATCTTCTTCTGCCATCCCGAGCGAAGGTCGCTGGAGGCGAGGGACCCCGGATCATTTTTGTGCCGAGGCACAGTGCGATGGCATCGCAGAAAGGTGCGGGGTCCTTCGACTCGCCCGACGCTCGCTCAGGATGACAAAAAAAAAGAAGAGCGCTTCAGCGAAAGAGACGTCGTATCGGTTCAGAAGAATCGCTCAGGGACCGCGCGGCCAAAAGCAATCTCGCGGTTAATTGGCCTAATCCCGAAACGTAACGATTACTTTGAGCGACTCGGGCTTCTGCGCCATCGCGTAAGCTTCGGTCACCCGCTCCAGCGGAAAGCGATGGGTCACCAGGTCGGCGGCGGACAGTATTGAACGCTCGACCAGGGCCATCGCCTCGCGCGTGTCGTCGGGACCGCACGAGTAGCTCGGCACCAGGCGGGTCTCGTTGAAATAGAGATCGTGCGGGCTCAGCGTCATCTGGTCTTCGGGCGGAGTGGCCGTGAACTGCACCACGGTGGCGCCCTTGCCGGCCGCCACAATACCCTGCGCGATCGCCTTGGAGCTGCCGGGGCCGACGATCACCACGTCGGCCATCGCACCGCCGGTTGCCTCGCGCACCTGCTCGACCAGGTTGTCGCCCGAGACCACCAGGCCCGCGTCGGCGCCGAGCGCGACGGCGCGCCGCGCGCGGGTTTCGAACAGGTCGGCGCCGATGATGCGCGCGGCCCCGAGATGACGCGCGAGCACGACGTGCATCATGCCCATGATGCCGAGTCCGATAATCAGGATACTTTCGCCGCGCTTGAGTCCCGAGCGGCGAAGCGACTTGACCACGCAGGCGGCCGGCTCGACCAGCACGCCGTCGGCGTCGGAAAGCGCGTCGGGCAGGCGCAGCGTGTCGCGCTGGTTGTGCGCACCCACCACGAAGTACTCGGCCATCCCGCCCGGCACGATTTTGCTCGCGCGCCAGGTCGCGCATTGTACGTACTCACCGCGCCGGCACGAGGCGCACTCGAAGCAGGGCGCATGATGGTGGACGAAAACGCGCTCGCCGCGGCGAAAGCCGCGCACCGCTGCGCCAACCTCCTCGACCACGCCGACCGGCTCATGGCCGAGCACCAGCGGCGCCTTGCGCCGGATGTACCAGGGCATGATGTCGCCCGAACAGATGCCGCAGGCGCGGGCGCGGATCAGAATTTCGTCGGCGCCAGGGGCGGGACGGGGGTCCTGCTCGACGCGGATATCGCCGAAGTCGTAGAGCCGTGCAACTTGCATCTCAGTGGAGAACTTTGTGGTCGGCGCGGTCCGATGTCAAACGTCGCGCACTCATTATTGATCAGAGCTTTGCCATAACCGAGTGCGGACGGAGTAATTTTCCTTTGCCGACTTCGGAAGCCATCGAGGTTTTTCCGTCCCTACAAGATAATGAGCGTTGCGCCGGACGCTGCGGCGCGACGCGACGCGTGTTAACCTTCAAACATGCCCAGGCCAATATGCCCGCCGATCGCGGCCGACGTGATCGCCGAAATCGGAAGCAACATCGTGCTGATCGAGCGGCGCAACTTTCCCTTCGGATGGGCACTTCCGGGCGGCTTCGTCGACGTCGGCGAAAGGGTCGAAGACGCCGCGGTGCGCGAGTTGCGCGAGGAGACGACGCTCGAAGTCGAACTGCGCGCGCTGCTCGGGGTTTACTCGCGCCCCGACCGCGACCCGCGCGGCCATACGGTCACGATGGTTTATGTCGGGCGCGCGCACGGCGAACCGCGCGCCGCCGACGACGCCAAGGGAATCGGCTTGTTCGCGCCCGATGAGCCGCCCGCGCCGCTCGCCTTCGACCACGCCGAGATTCTCGCCGACTACCTGCGCTTCATCCGTACCGGCGAGTTGCCTGCGCCCTGGCGCCGTTAGCGAAGCGCCAGCTGGCTAACCTAGTGACCCATCGCTTTCTGGACCTGACAAGGATCCGAGGTCTCTCGACTCCGCAGGCGCGCTCGGGATGAAGGCCGCGAAGGACTCGGGATTTTCGCCATGATCGCTCAGCAAGGATCGGGGTCCTTCGACTCGCGCAGCGTTCGCTCAGGATGACAAAAGAAGCAAACTCGCGAATTTCTGACTCGGCGCACTAACGCATGATTTCGCGCGCCAGGCGCTCGATGCGGTCGAAGGCCTGGTTGAGCTTCTCGCGCGAAGTCGCGTACGAGATCCGCACGTGGTTGGGCGCGTCGAAGTCGTTGCCGCCGACGATCGCGACCTGCGCGTCGTCGAGGATGATCGAGGCGAGGCGGTCGCCGTCGCCGATCGGCGCGCCTTTGTACTCGCGCTTGAGCATCGCCGAGACGTTGACGAAGGCGTAGAACGCCCCGTCGGGCACGTTGGGCAGGCTGAAGCCGGGAATCCGCCGCACGCGCTCGACCACCAGGTCGCGGCGCGCGTGGAACTCGGCCGCCATCGTGGCGATTTCGTCCTGCGGTCCGGTCAGCGCCTCGACCGCGGCGGCCTGCGCGATCGAATTGGGATTGCCGCTGTTCTGGCTTTGCAGACGCGTCGCCGCAGCGATCGCCTCGCGCGGCCCGGCGGCGAACCCGATGCGCCATCCGGTCATCGCGTAGGCCTTCGAGAGCGTGTTGAACACGAGTCCGCGCTGTTTAAGACGCGGCTCGATTTCGAAAATGTGCGGCACGCGCCCGACGTAGGCGATATGCTCGTAGGCGTCGTCCGACATCACCCACACTTCGGGATGGTCCACCAGCACCCGCGCGAGCGCGGCGAGTTGCGCCGCGTTGTACACGGCGCCGGTCGGATTGGAAGGCGAATTCAGCATGATGCCGCGGGTGCGCGGGGTTATCGCGCCCTGCAGCCGCTCGGGATCGAGCAGGAAGCCGCCGCTCTCCGGACAGGCGACCAGCTTCGGGTCAGCGCCGCTTAGCTGGACCATCGCGACGAAGCTGACCCACGCCGGTGTGGGCACGATCACCTCGTCACCCTCGTCGAACAGGCTCGCCATCAGGTTGGACTCGGCGGGCTTGCTGCCGGCCGAGGCCATTATCTCGGCGGGCTCGTAGTCGAGATGGTTGTCGCGCTTGAGCTTGAGGCGGATAGCGTCCTTGAGCTCGCGCGTGCCGGCGACCGGGGTGTACTTGGTCTTGCCCGCGGCGAGCGCGCGGCGAGCGGCTTCCTTGATACGTTCGGGGGTGTCGAAGTCGGGCTCGCCGGCGGCCAGCGGAATGACGTCGACCCCGGCGGCCCTCAATTCGGTCGCGCGGGCGTCGGCCGCCAACGTGGCCGACGACTTGATCGCGGCTACTCTGCGGTTGAGCTTGAGCATCTCCAGTTCCTGATGTGTATTCCCTGGCGCGTCCGATGAAGAGCGGCGCGCGAGACCGCCAAGCCTAGCAGACGGGAGCGGCTCAGTCGATTTTGAGCTTGGCGCGCAGCCGGTTCATCACCATCTCGGGCACCAGCTCGGGCAGCCGCTTGCCGTAGCTCGCGACTTCCTTGATCAGGCGCGAGGCCGAGAAGAACAGCTTGGGGTTGGCGAACAGGAACACGGTCTCGACCTGCGACCACATCTGGTTGTTCATGTGCGCCATCTGCAGCTCGTAGTCGAAGTCGGTCACGGCGCGCAGGCTGCGGATGATGATGTGGGCGCCGATGCGCTGGGCGTAGTCGACCGAGAGGCCGCTGAACTTGTCGACCCGCGCGCGGGGCTCGAGGTCGCGGATGGTTTCGCGGATCATGTCGACGCGCTCGTCGGGCGAAAACAGCGCGGGATCCTTGTGTGGATTGTAGGCCACCGCGACGATCACTTCGTCGAAAATCGCGACGCTGCGGCGAATGACGTCGATGTGCCCGTTGTGAATCGGGTCAAACGTCCCCGGGTAGATAGCGCATCTGGGCGCCGAGTCCTTGCCTTTGCTCACCATGCCACGCTGCCGCCTGAGTTAGCGCGCCGCCGGCGCGCGGTAAAGAGCGATCCGATGATCGCCCAGGGTTGCACAATTGATCTCCTCGAGTCCCGCCGGCGAAAGCTCCGGCGCTCGGCCGGCCTGGCGCACGACCACGTAAGCGTCGGCGTCGAGCAAGCCGCCGCGGGCGAGCGAGCTCAGCACCGCGGCGCTCGAGTCGTCGCGATACGGCGCGTCGACGAACACCAGGTCGAAGAGCGCGCCGCGCGCGCGAAGCGCCGCGAGCGCACGCTCCACACCGGCGACGATGACCTCGGCGCGCTCCTGAAGGCCAAGCACGCGCAGGTTGTCGCGAATCGCGGCGGCGGCCTCGCGCGAGGAGTCAACGAAGACCGCGCGCGCCGCGCCGCGCGAGAGCGCTTCCAGACCCAGCGAGCCACTGCCCGCGAACAGGTCGAGCACGCGCGTGCCCGCAAGCTCGGTGCGCGCCGCCAGGCGCGAGAAAATCGACGCGCGCACGCGCGCGGTCGCGGGCCGCGTCAGCAGACCGCGCGGCGCGCGGAGCCGCCGCCCATGGGCCTCGCCCGCGATGACTCTCATCGCGCTCGCGCTCCGCAAGCGCCGGCGTTGGCGCGCAAGGCGGCAATATTCATGAGCAATCGGTGTCGCAACAATCAATTTTCGGCGTCCCCGGGCCGACGGGCGGACCATAGCCCAGTCGCCGGATTGCCGCAAGTTTGCGCGCGGCGGTGCCGATGGCCTCGGCGCTCTGGCGCAGGCCGCCGATTTGAGTTACCTATTTTAGGATTTCTGGATTGGCCATTAGCACTCAGAACACGGAAAATTCTTCGGAAATTCTCCGGCTGAAAGGTCAGGTTATAGTGGAGTCGGCCGCGACCAGCTCTGAAGTTTGCTTTTCTCCTGCCGCGCTCGACGAATATCGCGCGCCGCTGGGACTCTATCCGATCACCCCCGCGACTAATCGACGAGCTTGCCGCCCGTGCTGATTGACCTCCTGATAGAAGCAGTCAAGGCGATCATCGTCGTGGTGATGGTGCTCAATCTGGCGGGCTTGCTGCTGTGGGTCGAGCGCAAGGGCAGCGCGCTCATCCAGGACCGAATCGGGGCCAACCGCGCCTCGATAACCGGGCTGGGCAAGCGGATGGGGCTGCCCAACTTCGGGCTGGTCAACACCCTGATCGCCGATCCGTTGAAACTTTTTACCAAGGAAGACTTCGTGCCCGACGGGGCCGACAAGTTTCTCCACGCGCTCGCGCCGTTTCTCGCGCTCTTTCCGGTCATTATCACCTTTGCGGTGGTGCCGTTCGGCGACGTGGTGCAAATCGGATCGCGCACGATCACGCTGCAGGCGGCCAATATCAACGCCGCCGCGCTCTACATCCTGGCGACCATCGGAATCGGCGTATACGGAGTCGCGCTGGGCGGATGGTCTTCGAACAACCGCTGGGCGCTGCTCGGCGGCATTCGCGCGACCGCGCAGATGATTTCGTACGAGATTGGGATGGGGCTCGCGATCATCGCGATCGTGATGACTTACGGGACGCTCGACTTGCAGGCGATGTGCCGTGCGCAGGGCGGAGTATGGTTCGGCTTTTTGCCGCGCTGGGGAATCTGCCTGCAGCCGGTGGCGTTCCTGATACTGCTGACGGCCGGGATGGCGGAGTCCAAGCGGGTGCCGTTCGATTTACCCGAGGGCGAATCCGAGTTGGTGGCGGGTTACTTCACCGAGTACTCGGGCGGCAAGCAGGCGGTCTTCATGATGACGGACTTTGCCGAGATCGTGCTGGTCGCGGTGCTGATCACGGTGTTTTTTTTCGGCGGATGGCAAGTGCCGTGGCTCTATCGCGACGGCTTTCACTTTCCCGGCGGCGCCCATCTTTGGGTCCCGCAGCTGCTGGTCGCGATCCTCGGCCTGGTGGCCTTCATGATCAAAACGATGGCGTTTTGCTGGCTGCAGATTCTCATCCGCTGGACGCTGCCGCGCTTTCGCTACGACCAGTTGATGCGCCTGGGCTGGAAGGGTCTGGTGCCGCTCGGCCTGGCCAATATCGTGGTCACTGCGATCGTGGTGGTGCTGGCGTCGGGGGCGCACTGACGGGAGCGCATTGAGATGACGCCTGGAGTATTCATGTTCCTCGCCGCGCTCGCGGTGATCTCGGCGCTCGGCACGGTCGTGCAGCGCAATCCCGTGCACTGTCTGCTCGCGCTGGTGGTGACGCTGTTGACGATCGCGGTGATTTTTATTGGCCTGGACGCGGTGGCGGTCGGCTTTCTGCAGGCGATCGTATATGCCGGCGCGATCATGGTGCTGTTCCTGTTCGTGGTCTGGCTGCTCAACCTGCAGGCCGAGTTGCGCAGCGTCCCCGGCTATCTCGCGCTTAAGGCGATCTCGGGGCTGCTCTGTGCAGCGTTAGTGGCGGAGCTGTTCGTGCTGCTGGGATATGCGCCCAGCGCGGGCGGCGCTCAGGCGGCCGCGCCCACCGACTACGGATCGATCGAGACGCTCGCCACGACGCTCTTTTCCGACTACCTGATCGCCTTCGAGATAACCTCGGTGCTCTTGCTGGCGGCGATCGTCGGCGCGATCGCGCTGGCCCGGCGCACACCGTCCTCGCAGGCCGCCTCTGCGCGGGTTGTAGCGGCCGCAGATGCGCGGGCCGGGTCGGAGGGGGGCGCCTGACGATGGTTCCGATGAGCTACTTCGTGGGGCTGAGCGCCGTGCTCTTCGCGATCGGCGTCGCCGGCGTGCTCTTGCGGCGCAACATTATCGTGATCTTCATGTCGATCGAGATCATGCTCAACGCGGTCAACCTGGCGTTCGTCGCGCTGGGGCGGCGGCTGGGCTCGATGGACGGGCAGGTGATCGTGTTTTTCGTGATGACGGTGGCGGCGGCCGAAGCCGCGGTGGGCCTCGCGATCATCATCTCGATCTTCCGCAACCGCGAGACCGTCAATGCGGACGAGCTCAACCTGATGCGCTGGTGAACGGAGCGGCGGTAGATTCATGACGGCACAATTTCCTGCGCTCGCGCTGATCCTGCTGTTCCCGGCGCTGGGCTTCCTGTTCAACGTGTTTTACGGCCATCGCGCCGGCCGCGGCGCGGTCAATCTGGCCGGTCCGGGAGTGATCTTCCTCGCCTTCGCGATTGCGCTGTGGGGTTTCGTGCGGCTCGCGGCAATGCCCGCGGGCGCGGCGCTCGAAGTGACGCTGTGGCCGTGGATAGTCGCGGGCCAGTTCCATACCGCAATCGCGCTCCGCCTCGACGCGCTCTCGGCCGTGATGACGCTTATCGTGAGCGGCGTCGGCGCGGTCATCCATCTATACTCCGTCGGCTACATGGCCCACGACGAGGACTACGCGCGCTACTTCGCCTACCTCAATCTGTTCGCGTTCTCGATGCTCGTCCTGGTGCTGGCCGACAATCTGCTGCTGATGTTCGTCGGTTGGGAGGGCGTGGGCCTGTGCTCTTACCTTCTGATCGCGTTGTGGTACGACAACGCGCAATTCGCCTACAACGGGCGCAAGGCTTTCGTGGTCAACCGGGTCGGCGACGCCGGGTTCATCCTGGGCATCCTGACGATTCTCTCCGCGCTCACCGCGCATGGCGTGTGGACGCTGAACTTCGCCGACCTGCAGGCGCATCGCGCGATGCTCGCGCCGGTGGCTACGATGGCCGGGCTCTTGCTGCTGCTCGGCGCGACCGGCAAGTCGGCGCAGATTCCGCTTTACGTGTGGCTGCCGGACGCGATGGTCGGCCCGACGCCGGTCAGCGCGCTTATCCATGCCGCGACCATGGTGACTGCCGGCGTTTACATGATCGCGCGGCTCAATTTCCTCTACACGCTCACGCCCGACGCGATGTACGTGGTCGCAGTCGTGGGCGCCGTGACCGCGTTCTTCGCCGCCACCATCGCGGTGGTCCAGACCGACATCAAGCGCGTGCTCGCCTACTCGACCATCAGCCAGCTCGGCTACATGTTCATGGGAGTGGGCGCGGGCGCGTTCGCAGCCGGCATCTTTCACGTGATGACGCATGCGTTTTTCAAGGGTCTGTTGTTCCTGTGCGCCGGGTCGATCATCCACGCGCTCGACGGCGAGCAGGACATGAGCCGGATGGGCGCGCTCTGGCGGCGGATGCCGATAACCTACGCCACGATGCTCGCGGCGACCCTCGCGATAAGCGCGGTGCCCGGCTTTTCAGGTTACTTCTCCAAAGACCTCATCCTGGAACGCACGTTTGCCGCGGGCTTCGCGGGGCTCTGGCTGATCGGCATCATCACCGCCGGCCTCACCGCGTTCTATATGTTCCGCCTGTTGTTCCTGACCTTTCATGGAAGCTCGCGGGTCGCGCCCGACACCCACGTGCATGAGTCGCCGCCGGTGATGACCGTGCCGCTCGTCATCCTGGGCGTGCTCTCGGTGGTTGGCGGATGGGTCGAGTTGCCCGACGGGTGGCTGTGGGGCGGTGCCTTTACGCGCTGGCTCGCGCCCGTGCTCGGAACGTTTCATACGGAGGCCGCGCGCGGCGCCGCCACCAGCGCGATCGGATGGGTCGCGCTGGCGGCGACGTTCATCGGTTTCGCGCTCGCCTACATCCTTTATATACAGACACCCGCGCTGCCCGGACGAATCGCCGCAAGCGCGAGCGCGCTCTACCAGGTGCTGGTGCGCAAGTACTACGTCGACGAACTTTACAACGCGGTCTTCGGGCGCTTTCTGTTCTGGGGATCGGAAAACGTGCTGAACCGCGGCGTCGACCACGGCCTTATCGACGGCCTCGTCGACGGCACCGGCTCCGGCGTCGAGGTGGCCGGCCAGGCCACGCGGCGCTCGGAGACCGGCAACGTTCAGATGTACGCGTTTGTCTACCTGGTGGGCGCGGTGGGAATCGTCGCCTACTACGTTTACCTGGTGATGGTGCGCTGATGGGGGGCTACTGGCTGACCGCGCTTGTCTTCACGCCGCTGTTGGGCGCGCTGTTCGTGCTGGCGCAGCCCGAGGCGCGCGCGACCTGGCGCGCCGGCTTTATCTTCTCGCTGATCCCGCTCGCGATTTCGCTTTATCTCTTCGCGACCTTCGACGCGTCCGCGGCCGGTTACCAGTTCGTCGAGCAATCCGCGTGGATTCCGCAGTTCGGCATCTCGTATCACCTCGGGATGGACGGGATCAGCCTGTTCCTGGTGTTGCTGACGACGGTGTTGTTCGCGCTCTCGATGCTTTATTCGGGCGGCGGCGATATCGAGACCCGGCCGCGCGAGTTCTGTTTTTTCATGCTGGTGCTCGAGATGGGGCTGCTGGGCGCGCTGCTGGCGGTCGACCTGTTCCTGTTTTACGTGTTCTGGGAGCTGATGCTGATCCCAATGTACTTCCTGATCGGAATCTGGGGGCACGGGCGCAAATATTACGCCGCCTTCAAGTTCATCCTGTACACGATGCTCGGCTCGATCCTGATGCTGGTCGCGATCCTGTACCTGGTAAATGCCGCGCGCGCGCAGCTTGGCCATCTGACCTTCGATTTGCCGGCGCTCTACGGTGTCGCACTCAGCCATCGCGAAGCTACCTGGCTGTTCGCCGCCTTTGCGCTCGCCTTTGCGATCAAGGTTCCGATGTGGCCGGTGCATACGTGGCTGCCCGACGCGCATACCGAGGCACCCACGGCGGGCTCGGTCATCCTGGCCGGCGTGATGCTCAAGATGGGAACGTATGGTTTTCTGCGCTTCGCGATTCCGCTCTTTCCAGAGATCGCGATCGAGGCGGCGCCGCTATTCCTGGCCCTCGCGGTGGTCGGAATCATCTACGGCGCGCTGGTCGCGATGGTGCAGCCGGACTTGAAACGCCTGGTCGCCTACTCCTCGGTCAGCCACCTGGGCTTCGTGATGCTCGGAATTTTCGCGCTCGACCCACAAGGAATGGAAGGCGCGATCTACCAGATGCTCAACCACGGCATATCGACCGGCGGTTTATTTTTGCTGATCGGGATGATCTATCTGCGCCGTCACACGCGCGAGATTTCCGAGTTCGGGGGCCTGTGGAAGAGCGTCCCGATTTACGCCGCCGTGTTCATGGTGGTGATGCTCTCGTCGATCGGGCTGCCCGGGCTCAACGGGTTCGTCGGCGAGTTCCTGATCCTGCTCGGCACCTATCTCAGCAAATCGCTGGCCGCCGAAATCGCCGTCGCCGGGCTCATCCTCGGCGCACTCTACATGCTCTACGCCTATGAGCGCGTGATGTTCGGGCCGATCACCAAGGCCGTCAACCGGACGATCGCCGACCTGAGCGCGCGCGAGATCGCGGTGATGGCGCCGCTCATCGCGCTGATGCTTCTGATGGGGCTTTATCCGCGGCCGCTGCTCGCGCGGATGGAACCGTCGGTGGGCGCGCTGATGGGCCGCGTCCACGCCGCCCAGGCGCGAATCGATCGCCGCCAGCACGAAGTGCGCGCGCTCGCGGCGCTTTCCGAGTCCAAAGCCGTGGCCGCCAAATGACGCAATTCAACTGGAGCGTAATCGACTTCGCCTGGGTGCCTATTCTGCCGCTGATCGTAGTGGCGGCGGGTGCGATGGGCGTGCTGCTGGTCGGCGTGCAGATCGACGACGAGGACAGCGGCGGCCTGGGTATCCTGTCGATCGCGCTGCTGGTCTTCGCCGCCATCCTGACGATGCTGCTCTTCGGCGGGCGCCCTTCGCTGGCCTTTTCGGGCGCACTCTCGGTCGGCAGTTACAGCGCCTACTTCGAATTGCTGGTGCTGTTCGCCGCCGCGATGACCGCCTTGATCTCGGTCGAGTACGCCGCCGAGCAGGAGTTGGCCGGCGCCGAGTATTACGCACTGCTGATGTTCGCCGCGCTCGGCATGATGCTGATGGCCGCGGGCGACGACCTGATCGTGATCTTCCTGGGCCTCGAGACCATGTCGATCGCGGTCTATGCGCTGGCCGGCTTCCTGCGCCGCGACCCGCGCTCCAGCGAAGCTGCGCTCAAGTACTTTCTGCTTGGCGCGTTTTCCACCGGCTTCCTGCTCTACGGTATCGCGCTCATCTACGGCGCCACCGGTTCAATCAAGCTCGAGCCGATCGAGGCCGCGCTCTCGCGTCCGGCGACCGACAATGCGCTGCTGCTCACCGGGGTCGGCCTGCTGCTGATCGGCTTCGGTTTCAAAGTCGCCGCCGTGCCCTTCCATATGTGGACGCCCGACGCCTATGAGGGCGCGCCCACGCCGGTGACCGCGTTCATGGCAGTCGGGGTGAAGGCCGCGGCGTTCGCCGGCTTCATGCGCATCTTCATGGTTCACCTGGGGCCGCTCGGCCCGCAGTGGACCACGATGCTATGGGTGATGGCCGCGCTGACGATGACGGTGGGAAACCTGGCTGCGCTGGTGCAGACCAATATCAAACGGATGCTCGCGTACTCGGCGATCGCGCACGCCGGATACATCCTGGTCGGGATGACCGCGGTCGCCTCGCCGCGCGCCGGCGGCGCAATCTTGTACTACCTGCTCGGGTACGCCTTCACCAACCTGGGCGCGTTTGCGGTGGTCGTGGCGCTCGAGCGGCGCGGTGCCCGCCGCGACGATATCGCGGACTACCGCGGCCTCGCGACGCGCCATCCGATGCTCGCGGCCGCGATGGCGCTGTTCATGCTGTCGCTGACCGGAGTGCCGCCGCTCGCCGGCTTCTTCGGCAAGTTCTACATCTTCTCGGCCGCGCTCGATGCGCATCTGCTGTGGCTGACGATCATCGCCGTCGTCAACAGCGTGATGTCGGCCTATTACTATTTGTCGGTGCTGATCGCGATGTATGCGCGCGAGGGCGGCGTCGAGCCAGTGGCGCCGCGCACGCGGCCGGCGCTGGTAGCGGCGCTGGTGATCGCGGCGGTCGGCACGGTCGCGATCGGACTTTTCCCGCAGCCCTACATCACCAGCGCCACGGACGCGTTTGCCTCTGCGCTCGGCAACCCGCCGCATCATCACGTCGTGCTGAACCGCTAACTGTTGGTTGGCAGTGGTTATCTAGCTCGCGCGCGCGAGCGAGGCGAGAGAGATTGCGTCAGCGCCGGCGCGCCGACTTGCGCCGCGGCCGCGCCGCCGGCGCGACCGCGCCCTTGCGCGGCGCACGGCCCTTGGATGCGGGCACTGCGCGGACGGCGGCCGTGGGCCGCGTCGCGGTGGTCGCCGTGGGACCCGCGTACGCGTCGGCTTCGATTTCCACCAGCATGTCGGGATGCACCAATCGGGTGACCTGGACCACGGTCGAAGCGGGCGGCGCCGCGCCGAACATCTCCTGATGCGCGCGCGCCACGTCGATGAAGCGGTCGAGTTCTGTCACGTAGACTCGGGTGCGCACCACCCGCTCAAGTCCGAGTCCGAGCCGGCTGAGCGCCGCCGCGATATTGGCGATCGCCTGGCGCGTCTGCACGTAGATTTGTCCGCGGCCGACCAGCTGTCCGTGCTCGTCGAGGCCGGTGCTGCCCGAGACCGCCACCCACTCGCCCGCCCTCACAGCGCGCGAGTAGCCGAAGATTGGTTCCCAGAGCGCAGCGCTGGAGATACGGACGATATCATCCATAACAGTGGCCTCCCGCCAAGTGGCCTGCCGCGGCAGACGCTTCGCGGCGGCCCTCCGAAGCAGTCTGCTTCGAAGCGCTCTCTGTCCGAGAATGATTTACGAGCGCCCAGCGGCGCCGGGCGCATCTAGCGATCGCGCGACGGCCACAATTCTTCGATTTCGCGCGCCACCGAGCGCATCGGTGAGCCGGTCGGACGCCCGCTCGGCACCAGCCAGCGCATCAGGTCACCCAGGCGCGAGGTTACCGCCGATTCCTGCGGCCTCCCGCGCTTCATGTCCATGTCGTGTTCGACTACCCGCTCCACCCCAGGAGATTCGAGCATTCCCGCCGAGATGCTAAAACGACGACGCTCCGCCACAACCACGTCCTCCTATGCTACTTCGCTCGCAATAATACATACTGCAGTGGTGACACGCAAAATTCGCGTGTGATTTCGTCCACAGTCGGCGCGCTCCGACTGCGGTCGAGCTTGAACTAAACCGCCCTGCCGAAGTAGTTTGAGGTTGGGGTCCCTACATCAAGGAGGTTGCGATGCGCAAATATCTAGTACTGGCGTTGATCCCGATGTTCTTCGGTGCGATGGCTTGTCAGAAGAGCGAAGAGCCCGCACCTGAGAGTTCCGCTCCTGCGGCTTCTGCCGAAGCCAGCCCCGCGCCCGGCGAAGCGGCGCCCCCTAGCGGCGGCGCGATGGAAGCGAGTCCCGCGCCGTCTCCAGCGGCCCCGTAAGGGTCTTCTTAAGGCAAGCTTTTTATTTCGAGTTTCTCGGTCGCTGCGCGCCGGCCCGTTCAGGGCCGGCGCGCAGCCGACAACCCAGTGCTGGATGTTCGCGTGCCGGATGTCTTGGGCGGGGCGAGAAGCGGCCGCTTCGGTCATCCGTCTTCCCGTCTGCGGTAATCCGCTCTTCCGCCCGCTCTGCAGTCACCCCGAGCGGAGGCTGCCGGAGTCGAGCGACCCCGGATATTTTTCGTACCGCGGCCCTCGCGTTGTGCCGCCGCCCTCGCGATGGTTGCTCAGAAAAGCTCGGAGTCCCTCGACTCGCGCAACGCTCTCTCGGCGCAACGCTTGCTCAGAGCAACCTCGATTCCGGCAGCCTTCGCTAAAGGATGACCGGATAAGCGGGATGATCCGGATCAGGATGATCCGGAAAAGTAGCCTTCGCCGAGAATCGCCAGAGCAGCGGAGAGCTTAATGAATATCTCGCCCTGCTAGATCGGCTTTTCACCCGAGAACGGATCGTCCGCGAACGGATCGTCGTCGTGCACGCCTTCGATGTCGGGATCATGATGCGGCTCCAGGCCAAGGCCTCGGCTATGCACGATCTCGCGTGCCCTGGTGGCCGAGTCGCGTGCCAGTTTCGCCAATTCGGCAGACGTGCGGCGCACCTCTTCGCTCTTGTCGTGCAGTTGGGCGCGCAACTCCTCGACCTTGGCCAGCGCCGCGCGGCGCGCCTGCTCCAGCGTGTGGTTTTCCTGTGCCGCGCGTTTGATTTGCGCCGCGAGCTTTAACCCCTGCGCGCGCAACGCCGTCATCTGCTTGGCCACGGCGTCGCGGGCCCGCTTGGCCTCGGCGACGAGGCGCTGGTCGAGCTTGCGCTTCCCGGCCTCGGCGACCAGGGTCTTACGCAGCTTGCTTACCATCGCTTCGAGCTGGGCTACGTGGCCGGGCGAGGCGGATTTGCCTGATTTGGCCGCCTTGGCTGGTTTGCGCGCTTTGCCGGATTTGGCCGGTCCGCCCGCGGTTCTTTTGCGCGTCTGCGATACTCGCTTCTTTGCCGCCATCGTGTGATTCTCCCTCGTCCTGGGATTTCCAGCGCCGCTCCGATGGTGAGCTAAGTCCGATTTTCCGATTAAATCAACGCGCGAACTAAATCAACGACCTGAATAATCAACAGTAAGCGATGGCCGGGAGGCCAAGCGGCCCGTCCGCGCAACCATCGCCTAGCGGGAGGTAAGCCATGGCCGGAGCGGCGGCGGATACGGCGGGACCGTATGGACTGAAAGCGGAACTCTCGCTGTTCGATTCAATCACGATTGTCGCCGGTTCGATGATCGGGTCGGCGATCTTTATCGTCTCGGCCGATATCGCGCGCCACGTGGGATCGCCGGCCGCTCTGCTCGCGGTATGGATCGCCGCCGGCCTGATGACTATCGCCGGGGCGCTTGCCTACGGCGAACTGGCGGCGATGATGCCGCAGGCGGGCGGCCAGTACGTTTACCTGCGCGAGGCCTACGGCGGGATGCCGGCGTTCCTGTTCGGATGGACCCTGTTGCTGGTTATTCAGACCGGCACGATCGCGGCGGTGGCCGTAGCCTTCGCGCGGTTCGGCGCGGTGTTGTGGCCGGCGCTGGGCGGCCCGATGTGGTTCGGATGGCAGGGCGTGGGGCTCAACGCCGAGCGCGCCGGGGCGATCGCGGTGATCGCGTTTCTCACCTTCGTCAACCTGCGCGGGCTCGACATGGGGCGGGCGGTGCAGAATTTTTTCACCAGCGCCAAGGTGCTCTCGCTGGGACTGATAATTCTGCTCGGATGTATCGTGGCGCCCAATCGTAACGCGGTCGAGATCAACTTCGTCAATGGTTTTTTTGGCGCCGGACAGTGGTCGATGGGCTTCGTCGCCGCCTTTGGCGCCGCGATGGTCGGGTCGCTGTTCGCGGCCGACGCCTGGGCCACCGTCACCTTTACCGCGGCTGAGATTCGCAACCCCAAGCGCGACCTGCCGCGCGCACTCGCGCTCGGCACCGGCCTGGTAATCCTGCTCTACGTGCTCGCCAACCTCGCCTACCTCTGCCAACTCCCGGTCCTCGCAACGCCCGCGGCCGGGCCCGGCCCCGGCGCCGACGCGCTCCGGCGCCAGGTCTTCGGCCTCGGGATCGCGGGCGCGCCGCATGACCGCGTCGCGGCGGCGGCGATGCAGATGGTGTGGGGTAGCGTCGGCGGGGTCGTCACCGCGGTGCTGGTGATGCTCTCGACCTTCGGATGCGCCAACGGTCTGATTCTGACCGGCGCGCGGGTGCTCTATGCGATGGCGCATGACGGTGTGTTTTTCGCCATCGCCGGCCGCCTCAACCGCGCTCGCGTGCCCGCCGCCGCGCTGATCATGCAATCCGTATGGGCCGCGGTGCTGACCCTCTCGGGGACTTACTCGGAGCTGCTCGACTACGTGATTTTCGCCCAGCTCCTCTTCTATGTGATTACGGTCGGCGCAGTATTCGTGATGCGCGCGCGGCGTCCCGACGCGCCGCGGCCATATCGCGCCTGGGGCTATCCGTGGCTGCCCGCGGCTTACGTCGTGGCGGCGGTAGCGCTGATGGCCGATCTGCTGGTGGTCAAGCCGCGCTACACCTGGGGCGGGCTGCTGATCGTACTGAGCGGCGTGCCGGTCTATATGTACTTGCGCCGCCGCGCACTGCGCGCTGCATAGTCCGCTTCTGAACCCTCTCCCGTCTCCTGGGTGATGAATGAGTGGGGGTCGAGGGAGGAAGCGCCGAATGCCTTTTTCCGCAGCGCTTCCTCGTCCTAATATTTCTCGCCGCGCACGCCCCGATTGCTCGCGCTAAAAGAAGCGGTTCACAGAGATTCATAAGAACCGCCTAAAGACCCCACCCCAACCCTCCCCAAAACCGAGGGGGAGGGAGTCAGTCGCTTTTGTCGTTCTCTCTAGTACGCGGCCTCCAGCAACTGCACCAGGTTCTCGCGCGTCACCGGGCGACCGACCGTGCTCGCGCGCTCGACCTCGTCCAGCACCGTGGCCGCGATGGTGCCGATCTCTTCGCGCGGAACGCCGGCGTCGCGCAGCCGATGAGGAACCTCGAACTGCGCAATGAACTTCGCCATCCGCTCCGCACATTCCATCGCGGCCGCCCGCGGATTACGCTCGTCGAAGCGCACCCCCAGCCCCTCGGCGATCGGCCCGAAGCGCTCGGGCGCGACGTCCGCCATGAAGCGCATCACGTGCGGCAGCGTGATGCACGAGGTCACGCCGTGCGGCACGTCCCACATCGGACCGATCTGATGGCCGAGCGCGTGCGAGATGCCGACGCGCGTGCTCATGATCCCGAAGATCGAAAACCACGCCGCGAGCTGGCATTGTCCGCGATGCGCCACCGACTCGGCGCCGGTGGTCTTGAGCGAGGCCGGCAGATGATTGACCAGCAGCGAAATTGCGCGCGCCCCGAGCGTGTCGGCGATCAACTGATGGCGCGAGGAATAGATGACTTCGACCGCATGGTCCATCGCGCGCATCCCGGTCGCCGTCCACAGCCAGGCCGGGGTTTCGAGCGTCAGCTCGGGATCGAGAATGATGGTGCGCGGCGCGAGACGCGGATCGACCACGCCGCCCTTGACGTTGCTCTTCTCGTCGGTGACCCCGCCGATCGGCGTGAACTCGCCGGCCGACAGCGTCGTCGGCATCGCGATATGAATGAGGTCGGGCCCGCCCACCACGTCGGCGGCTTCGAAGTCGATGGTGTGTGCGGCCGAAGAGCCGGGCCGGTCGCCCTCCAAAATACGCTTGGCGGCGACCTTGACCGTGTCGATCGGGCTGCCGCCGCCGAAACTCACCATGCAATCCGCACCGGAGCGCTTGTACTCCTCGACCAGCGCGGCGACCGTATGCGAAGGGACGTGCTGGCTTGCGCCTTTGAACACGCCCGCCAGGCGCGAGCCGGCCGCCGCAGTGACCTTGTCGAGCAGCCGGGACCCGCCCAGGGTTTTTCCGGTCACGATCAGCGCGCGCTTGAGTCCCCGGCGCTCGAGTTCGGGCCCGAGGCTCGCGGCCTTGCCCGGCCCGAAGGTCACCTTTTCCAGACGCGTAAAGTTAAACTCACCCGTGACTGGGTCCATCGCAATCACTCCCTCACACGCCTGCGAGATTGGTATGGCGCGCCCGGCATGTCCCGGGCGCCGCGCGCGCGGCGGTCTCAGTGCTTGATTACCACGAGCGTGCCGACCGGCAGAAGGGCTTCGAGCTCGTCGATCGCGCCGTTGTCGACCGAGACGCATCCGGTGGTCCAGTTGACGTTGCCGTCATTGAGGATTGGCTCGTCGGTGCCATGGATTCCGATCCCGTCGCCCGGGGAAATCGCGTGGCCTTTGAAGCGCGGCACTTCGCCCTGCGAAACCAGCTGTTCGTATCGTGCGCGGTCGACGCTGTTGGGGTAGTCGAGCTTGAGGAAATAACGCCAGCGCGAGTTAAGCCGCTTGGCGATGATGGTGTAGGCGCCCTCGGGCGTGCGGCGGTCGCCCGACCAGAGCTTGGTTCCAGGGTCGAGGTTGCGCCCGAATACGGCGTGATACTCTTTGTAGAGATGTCCGCGGAAATAGACGATCAGGCGATGCTGCGACTTGTAGACCATCACCGACCAATTGTACGGATTGCGCAGGATTTCAGGGTCGCTGGTGTTGCGGAGCGCGATCATGCCCGGCGTCGGCTGGTCCTTTTGATTTTGCGGATTTTGCCCCGCGGCGCCCGTGCTCGCGGAGTCATTGGCTGAAGGCGTCGCCGCCGGCGTCGCGGCGGCGCCACCGGGCGTGGATACCCACGTCGGCGCCATCGGAGGCGCGTCGCTGCCCGGCGGCGTAAGCGCCGCCAGGCTCGGCGTGGGCGCGCCGGCAGCCGGTGCGGCTGCGCTTACCGCCGCGCCACCGACCGAGAACGCTGGCGCAGCGGAACTCGCCGCGGTTACCGGCATCGCGGTGGCGGCGGATGCGGCGGCCGGATTCGCGGCGACGCTTGGGCTGGCGGAGGCCGTCGGTTGCACCGGCGGCAGTACTACCCACGCGGCCGGCGTCGGAACGGACGACATGGGTTGCGCAGCCGGCGACGCTGTAGGTGCGGGTGACGCTGCTGTGGCCTCGGGCGATGCCGTAGCGGTCGGCGACGCCGTGGCAGCCGGTGACGCCGTGGCAGCCGGTGACGCCGTGGCGGCTGGTGACGCCGTGACGGCTGGCGATGCTGTGGCGGCCGGCGATGCTGTGGCAGCGGGTGATGCCACGGCGGCTGACGTCGGGCTCGCGGCGCATCGAGTCGCGCCCACAAAAATCGCTCCTCCCAGAGCCAGCCGCAACCACACGCGTTTCATCGAATCTCCCCCCCGCATCGTTCCCAGCCGCCGCAGCGTTATTGTGGAAGAGGTTGGCGGCCGGGTCAATTCTCTACTAGCCTTCTTCCAATAGTGATTAGGACCATAACTGGTGCTTCGATGGATAAAGAACTCGCGCGCGCCTTTGCTTCATTCACCACCGGAATCTATGTGCTGACCGTGGTCGACGGCGGCCATCATCACGGGATGTCCTCGTCGTGGGCGACCCAGGTCTCCGGCGAGCCGCCGCTGTTCACCGCGGCCGTCGATAACAATCACTTCTCGCGCGCCGCGCTGGCGCGCACGGGCGTGCTCGGCTTCAACGTGGTGGGCGCGCGCGGCAAGGCGCTGGAGGACTACTTCTACTCCTCGCGGGCGCGCCGGCCCGACAACCTGACCGATATCGAGTACGAACTGTCGCCTACTCTCGGCGTGCCGTGGCTCAAGCTGGCGATGGTCTCGATCGAGGCGCGGGTGGTCAACAGCGTAGTCGCCGGGGACCATACGATCTTCGTGGCCGCGCCTCACGGCGTCCGCGTCGCGAGCAACGACCGGCCACTGACCTCGCTCGATCTCGACTACGTATATCTGGGCGGCCGCGAAGTGCTGCCGCGCGATCGTTCCGGGTGGTAGTTCGGTAGTCCGCCGTGGCCGCCCGCTCCGTTGGCGGCCGTTCGCCCCCGCTGATATCGTTAAATTGACCGTCGGCAAACCGCTCTGCTACCATCCGCCGACGCGGAGCACCCTCGATGCCTATCGATAAAAATGAACTGCGCCGAGTGATGGGCCATTTCGCCACCGGCGTAACTGTGATCACCACCGTCTCCAGCGACGGTAAACACTATGGCCTGACGGCGAACGCCTTCACCTCGGTCTCGCTGGACCCGCCGTTGTTGCTGATCTCCGTCGACAAGAAGGCCGAGAGCTATCCCTTTTTCGAGGAGAGCAAGGTCTTCACCGTGAACATCCTGGCCGACGACCAGGAAGCGCTGTCGCGCCGCTTCGCGGTGAGTGGCGGCCCCAAGTTCGAAGGCGTGGCCTATCGGCCGGGCGCCAACGGAGCCGCAATCATTGACGGCACGCTGGGGTATATCGAGTGCAAGCTTTCCGCGACCTACCCCGGCGGCGACCACACAATCTATCTTGGCGAGATCCAGGAGGCGGCGACCGTCGACCGCAAACCCCTGCTGTTTTTCCGTGGCGGCTACCGCGCGCTCGGTGACTGAAGCGGTCCACCTGCCCGGTGTCAGCGTCTTCCTGCCCTGTCATAACGAGGAAGGCAATATCGAACGAGTGGTGGCCGCGCTCGAGGCTGAACTGCCCCGGATAGCCGATCGGCACGAAATCGTGGTGGTCGACGACGGCAGCCACGACCACACCGGCGAAATCGCCGATCGCCTGGCCGCTTCCAATCCTCACCTCAAGGTGGTGCATCATCCGGTCAATCGCGGCTATGGCGCTGCGGTAATCTCCGGCATCGCAGCCTGCCACGAGCCGTGGGTCGTGCTCTGCGACGGCGACGGCCAGTTCGCCGCCTCTGACATCGCGCGCCTGGCGGCGAAGGTGCCGGAATGCGACGTCGTGGTCGGCAACCGGACGCATCGCGCGGACCCGCTGATGCGCCGGATCAACGGGAAAGCATGGACAGTGCTGATGCGGCTGCTGCTGGGCATCCGGGTGAGCGATATCGATTGCGGCCTAAAACTCTTCCGGCGCGATCTGCTGGAGGGGATCGACCTGCAGGCCAAGGGCGCGATGATCTCGGCCGAGCTGATGGCGCAGTTGGCCGGGCGGGGAGCGAAGATTTGCCAGGTCGACGTGAGTCATCTGCCGCGCGTGGCCGGCGAGCAATCGGGAGCGAGCCTCAAGGTAATCGCACGCGCGTTCCGGGAGCTGTTTTTACTTTACGGGCGTCTGCGCAGAGCGCGAAACAAGACTGAAAGGGCGGATTGACCGCACCAGGCAGTGCGGATTTGCGGCGTGGAAGCCGCGAGCCAGCACCGCAAAACGTATGGCCGCTAGACGAACTGCGTCAGTTAAACTCGCTGAACGCGGCTCGATTAGGCCGGTTTGGCTTGAGTTTCTCGATGGCACGGCAATGGCAATGACCTTAAACATGCGGCCTGCACAGGCCGCCAAAGGATAAAGGAGAAATGGGTATGAAGCGGACTTTAACAATCCTAAGTGCGGCGCTCTTCGCCGGCGCATTGAGTGTCCCGGCGGTGCAGGCGCAGGAGCCTGCGGCTCCGGCAGCGGGGGCTACGGCTGCAGCTCCGGCGGCTGAAGCTCCGGCTCCGGCGGCTGAAGCGTCGCCCGCAACGAAGAAGCATCACATGCGGCATCATCATCACAAGAAGTCCTCGATGAAGGGTGAGTCGGGCTCGACTGGCGCGACCGGTGGCGATACCGGTACGGCTCCGGCACCGTCGACTCCTCCGGCTGGCAGCAACTAGCAGCGGCCGCCTGAAATAAACGGCCTGCGATGCCGTTTTGAGTGGGTTTCGGCTACGGCCCGCATAGGGCCGTAGTGCCCCCAAAGCGGCACTTTTTTCAAGCGCGCGATGCCAAATTGGCGTCGCGCGCTTTTTATTGACCTGATTTTCCTGCTAAGGTTTTCAAACCCGTTCTGCTCCATGGCGAACGGGCTTATGATTTTGAGCAGTTATCGCGCGTTTTGGCTTCTTTTGATATTGCTGATTTGCCCAGCAATGCTTGGGCCAGCCATCGCGCGAAGTTCGAGCAGTATCGCACCCGAAAGCGCCGCGCCGTCCAGCTCCCAGTCAGACCAACAGGTCTGCGATCCGCAAGCCGATTACTACCTCGGGATGGAAGACTACCCGGCGGCGATCCATCGCCACCTAGTCGTCATCCGCGAACATCCCGATAATGCCCTCGCCCATTACCATCTGGGCTTCGCCTACGGCGTCATCGGACAGCATCAGCGCGAGTTGCAGGAATACCGCCGCGCGGTCGATCTAGGGCTGGACGATTGGCAAGTGTTTCTCAACCTGGGGCTGGTTTATCTCGAAGAGGGCCAACTCCAGGAGGCGACGCAGGTTCTGCGGCTGGCGACCTTGCTGGGACCCTACCAGGCCGAGACTCACTTCAACCTGGGACTCACCTATGAGCGGCGCGGAATGCTCATCGACGCCGAGCGCGAGATGCTTTTTTCGCTGAGGCTTAACCCGCACGAGGTTGACGCACGCAACATGCTGGGCCTCATCTATGCGGAGGAGGAGCGCTATCCGCTTGCGCGCGAGGAGTGGTCGGACTTGCTCGGCGCCGACCCGGCCTATACGCCCGCCCGCGAGAACCTGGTGATTCTCGAGCGCGCGGAGCACGCCGGCGCAAAGAGCGCCTCGGACCGCGTGGTTGACTTCGCGCGCGGGCGCTAAAGAACGGTGGTTGGAGTTCCCAGGCGCGACGGCGCAGTCTGGCCGCGATGGGGTGAAGTGTTGCACGAGGTGGTGAGCGAGGGGGGAGAGGATGACGATAGCGAAAACCGCAGTGGCAGAGTTGATCCGGCGAACCAAATCGATCTCGATGGCGGCGATTCTGTTGCCGGCTGCCATCGCGATCATCGCGACAACCATACTCACGACAGTTGTGCCCGCCCGCGCGAGCAACAGCGTCCGTCACGGCCACCCGGTTTCGCATCACCATCATCGCAGAGCTCATCGCGAGGTCCGCACCGGTACGGTGCTCTATCACGCCCTGCTGCTCGAGGACGCCGACACGGGCCGGATCATTTACGATTACAACGGCGGTATCGAATGGCCGCCGGCCTCGATGGCCAAAATGATGCTTCTGATGGTGGCCGAGGATCAAATCAAAGCCGGCCGCTTTCATCTCAACTCGCCGGCGACGATCAGCGCCAATGCCGCCTTCACCGGCGGCTCGCGCCTGGGTTTGCATGCAGGCGAGGTGATCCCGCTCGGAGAATTGATGAAGGCCGCGCTTATCCGCTCGGCCAACGACGCCGCGGTCGCGGTGGCTGAGGAGATCTGCGGCTCGACCTCGCGCTGCGTCGAGATGATGAACGCGCGCGCGCAGAGTCTCGGAATGACGCATACCGTTTATGGTACGGTCGAGGGCTTGCCGCCCACACCGCTGCACGACGCCGACGTCACCAGCGCCTACGACCTGGCGACGCTCGCCCGCGCGCTCATCCATTCGACCGACCTTCTGCAATGGTCATCGATGGAGACCGCGTCGTTCGACGACGGCGCGGCGATGCTGCACAACACCAACCATCTGATCGGCCACTTCGAGGGCGCCGACGGGATCAAAACCGGGTTTACGTTGAAGGCGGGCTTTAACCTGACTGCCACTGCGCAGCGCGGAAACATGCGGCTCATCGCGGTGGTGCTGGGAGCGCCCTCCAACGGTCAGCGTTTCGTGCAGGCGGCCAAGCTGCTCGATTGGGGCTTCGACAATTTCGAAAAAGTCCAGGTGGTCAAGCAGGGCCAGCTTTTGCCGATGCACGTGCGAGTCGGCGCCAATGAAGTGATGCAGCCGGTGGCACAGCGCGACGTCTCGGTGGTCGTGCCGAAAAAGGACGCCGGCGATCTCAAGCTGGATTTCGCCGTGCCGACCTCGCTCTACGGACCGTTGGTATCGGACCAAACCGTGGGCGAAGTGATCGTGCGCAATCATAGCGAGGTCGTGGCCACCTTCAACGCGGTAAGCCCGAATCCGGTCGGCCAGCAGCCGTTCGCAGTTGGCCAGCAGCCGCCGGCGGCGGTTGACGCGGCTAGCGCGCCCGCCGGCGAAGTTGCTAATGAACGGGGCGCGACGATCAGGGTCGCGTCGCCGGCAAACCAGGCCGCGGCGCCGATGCCCGCCGCGGCGATGCCCGCGGCGGCCGCGGCGTCAGTGAATGCGGCCATGGCGCCGATGAACACGGATGCGGCCCCAATAGACCAGACTGTAACACCCGTAAGGTGAATCGATGAACCCAGCATCCCGCCAGCGCAACCGGCGCAATCGCAAACTCGCGCGCAAGCGCCGCACCGATCCGATCCAGTCGCGCAGGCGCAAGCTGCGGATGCGCAAAACGCGCAATCGCAAGGCGGGTTGATCCGCGCGCATTTTCCCTGGCCCCGTTTTTCTTGGGTCATCCCGCGCCGCGAGCGCGCCTGTTCGGTGAGGCGCCTTTTATCAGGTCATCCCGATAGCCGCGAGTCTGTTTCCTTTTGTCATCCTGCGCGAAGCGAAGGATCCCCGCGAAGCGATTCCTCCGGTGCCGCGCTACCCGGCGCTCCAGACGCCGACAAATCGAATCGCTGCGCGTAGATCCTTCGGCTGCGCTCGCAGACTCGCTTCGCTCAGGATGACTGAAGAAGGCCGTTCGTGAACGGCCCATCCAACTACGCGAAGCGGCACCGGAACGAATGCTTCGGTGCTGCTGTGTGTAGTCGCTACGGATGGGCCAGGACCGCCCATATGGCCGGCGCGCACGAGCACTTGCGAAGGGGCTTCGAATCGGGTGTTCTTGAAAGTACCGATCGGAAATTGCGTGTCAAGCGAGGAAGGCGATGGATTCATCCAACTCGATTCAGCGCGAACTGACGATCGAGGCCGATCCGGCGACGGTCTTCGCATTCTTTACGGACCCACAGAGATTGGTCCGCTGGATAGGTGCATCCGCCACGCTCGATGTGCGCCCCGGTGGCTTGATGATGGTCGATGTTCAGCAAGGGCGCGTGGCTCGCGGTGAATTCAAGGAAGTCGTGCCGGTGACTCGACTGGCGTATACCTGGGGTTGGGAGGGCAGCGAGAATGTTCCGCCCGGTTCTTCCCTCATCGAGATCGATCTGATGCCAAAAGATGGCTCGACAGTCGTCCATTTCACGCATAGCGGGCTGCCTCCCGACCAGGTGCCCGGTCATACGGAAGGCTGGAATCATTACCTTCCCCGGCTTGTGGTAGCGGCCTCCGGCGGTGACCCCGGCCCCGATCCCAGGTGCCAAAAGCGGCCGCAATAGATTGTCGGAGAAACGAGTATGACTTTTCCGATCCCCTGTAATTGGCTCGGTCGGTAAGAGCAGCAAGACCGTCCGCAATGGCTCAGACGAAAGCCGCGCGAGATGGGGCAGCTTTGTCCGGATTCCCCCAAACGAGTGCTATCGAATGGCTGTTACGCGCCGGCGCCAGCGCCTCGTCACCCGGTTCCCTGCTTGGCGGGCTTTGCGATCGGCTTGTGCTGGAGCGGATGCCAATTGCTGCCGCACTCCTCACGGTTGCCAGTCTCGATCCACTGGTCGCTTCAACCAGCCGGCGTTGGCAGCGCCATGATGGCCGCGTGATCGAAGAGGTGATGCTCCATGGGATGACGCTGGGGACGACCTCCGATGACCAAGTCGGTCTCCTGCTCACGCTCCCGGGAACGAAGCATCAGATCGAATGGTTTGCCGAGAGCCCTGGCGGTTTCACTGGCGAGCAACAGGCCTACCTCGAAACCATCGCTCTCACGTTGGTCGCGCCGCTGCAGGTTGTGGTCGAGCGCAGCGTTACGCGGAATCTTCTACAGGCTTATCTCGGTCGGCGCAGCGCCGAAAAAGTCCTCAGCGGCACCGTGCGGCGCGGAATCGGCGAGGTTATCGAGGCCGTGGTCTGGATCTCCGATCTGCGCGATTTCAGCCTGTTATCCGGAGCGCTGCCTCCCGATCAGGTAATCACCGCCCTTAACGATTGTTGCGCGCGACTAGTCGGCGCGATTCATCCCTATGGCGGCGAGGTGTTGAAGTTCATCGGCGATGGCCTGCTGGCCATCTTTCCGCTCGCCGCTGGTGGCGAAAACGTCGCCTGCGATGCTGCCATAGCCGCCGTGCGGGCCGCCCGCCACGGGATGGCGCGGCTCGATTCCGATCGGCTTGGGGCCGGTCTGCCGCCGTTACCGTTTGGAATCGGGCTCCATCTCGGCGCGGTTGTATATGGCAACATCGGTGCTGCCGATCGCCTCGACTTCACCGCGATAGGTCCCGCTGTGAACGTGGCAAGTCGGATCGAGGGACTATGCCGATCGCTGGCATGTCCAGTTCTTATTTCGAATGCGGTCGCAACGCGTTGCACGACGAGTTTGACCGCGGTCGGTCTTCATGCCCTCCGTGGCATCGCGCAACCGATTGAACTCTTCACTCTGCCCGAACTGATCCAGATCTGAGCGCCACGGCGATACGGCACGGCGATACGGCACAGCGATACGGATGGATCGCCTGCTGGACGAACCTCGCGACCGCCCATCCTGTTGAAAAAGCGGGTATAGTCCAATTCCCTCGCCGCAGAACGTCGCGCCGATTTACCCTGTCAACGCCGCGCTGTGGAGCAAAATCCGGGCGCGAAATTGACATCATAGGGCGCCGCCAGCTACTAATTATTGTGCGCTCGCGCTCAGAGTCCCTCGGTTCCTACACAGTCCGTCCGGAGTCCCTTCAATGCCCGCTGAAGTAGTCGGCGTCATCCCGGCGCGCTTTTCCTCGACCCGGCTGCCGGGCAAGGCGCTGGTCGAAATCGAGGGCGTGCCGATGGTCGTGCGGGTGTGGCGCCAGACAGCCAGGTCGCAGGCGCTCGGCCGCGTGATCGTCGCCACCGACGATGAGCGAATCGCGCGCGCGGTCTCGGTTGCGGGCGGCGAGGCGATGATGACTTCGCCGGCGCATCCAAGCGGCACCGATCGGATCGCGGAAGTCGCCGCCAAAGTGCCGGCCGATATTTATGTCAATGTGCAGGGCGACCTGCCGTTTATCGATCCGGCCGACCTCGACGCGCTGGCCGCGCCGATGCGCGCCGACGGCGAAATCGCGATGGCCACGCTGGCGACGCCGATCGCGGATGCCCACGAGTGGCATAATCCCAACGTGGTGAAAGTGGTCTGCGACGCGCGGGGCAACGCGCTCTATTTTTCGCGCGCGCCGATTCCGTGGCCGCGCGAGGGTGCTGCGCCGCCCGCCGAGGCGCTGCGCCATATCGGGGTGTACGCCTACCGCCGCGACTTCCTGCTGCGCTTTGCGCAGCTTGAGCCGGGCGTGCTCGAGGCGTTGGAAAAGCTCGAACAACTGCGCGCGCTGGAGCGCGGCTTTCGTATCCGGGTGGTGGCTTCCGTGGCGCCTTCGCTTGAGGTAGATACAGCCGAGGACCTCACGCGAGCGCGCACGCACGCACGGCGGCTTGGCGGCTGACGCCGGGGAGGGTCCGATATTGGATCGCGACAACAAGACCAAGTTCATCTTCGTAAGCGGCGGCGTGGTTTCATCGCTGGGCAAGGGACTGGCGGCGGCGTCGCTCGGCGCGCTGCTGGAAGGGCGAGGACTGCGCGTGACGCTGCTTAAGATGGACCCGTATATCAACGTCGATCCCGGCACGATGAGCCCGCTGCAGCACGGCGAAGTTTTCGTGACCGATGACGGCGCGGAAACCGACCTCGATCTCGGCCACTACGAGCGCTTCCTTGAAACCCGGATGAGCCGGCGCAACAACTGCACCACCGGCCAGATCTACGACACCGTGATCCAGAAAGAGCGCCGCGGCGATTACCTCGGCGCGACCGTCCAGGTCATCCCGCACATCACCGACGAAATAAAAAAACGCATCCGCGAAGCCGCCGAAGGTTTCGACCTCGCGATCGTTGAGGTCGGCGGCACGGTCGGCGATATTGAGAGTCTGCCGTTCTTCGAGGCAATCCGCGAGTTCCGCTGGGACTACGGACGCGAAAACGTGCTCTACGTCCATCTGACCCTGGTGCCGTTCATCCCGGCGGCCGGCGAACTCAAGACCAAGCCGACCCAGCATAGCGTCAAGGAGCTGACCGGCCTCGGCATCCAGCCCGACATCCTCCTCTGCCGCAGCGATCGGCCGCTGGACAAGAAGGTCAAGGCCAAAATTGCGCACTTCTGCAACGTCGAAGAGAACTGCGTCATCTCGGCGCGCGACGTCGAATCGATCTATGAAGTGCCGCTGCGCTTTCACGAGGAAGGATTCGACCAGCGCGTGGTCGAAAAGCTCAACATCTGGACCGGCGCGCCCAACCTCGCCAAGTGGCGGCGGATCGTCAAGACCGTGCAGAACCCCAAGACCACGGTCAACGTCGCGGTGGTCGGCAAGTACGTCAACCTGGTCGATTCCTACAAGAGCCTGCACGAGGCGATCGCGCATGGCGCGATCGCCAACGAGGCGCGGGTCGTAATCGACTATGTCGACGCCGAAGAGCTGGAAAAGGGCAACCCGGCGACGCGCCTGGGGACGGCCGACGCGATTATCATTCCGGGCGGCTTCGGCGAGCGCGGGATCGAGGGCAAGATTCGCGCGGTGCGCTACGCGCGCGAGAACCGGGTGCCGATTCTCGGAATTTGCCTGGGCCTGCAGATGATGGTTATCGAAATTGCGCGCGACCTGGTTGGGCTCAAGAAGGCCAACTCGCGTGAGGTCCAGGAAGGCACGCCCGATCCCGTGATCGACATCATGGAGAACCAGAAGGCGGTCGATCGCAAGGGCGGCACGATGCGCCTGGGGGCGTACCCATGCGTCATCAGTTCCGGGTCGGTCGCGCTCTCGCTCTACCGCCGCAGCCGCATCTCCGAGCGCCATCGTCATCGCTACGAAGTCAATAACGCCTACCGCAAGACGCTGGAGGAGGCCGGCTTCAAGGCCACCGGCACTTCGCCCGACGATCAACTGGTCGAAATCATGGAACTCCAGGGCCATCCATGGTTCCTCGGCTGCCAGTTTCATCCCGAGTTGCGCTCGCGTCCGTGGGATTGCCATCCGCTGTTCCGCGGGCTCATCCGGGCGGCGGTCGTGCGGCGCGCCGAGACTGCGCCCGAGCGCTCGGCCAAGGTGCGTGCGCTCAAAGCGGTATCGTGAGCAAACGCCAGGTAGCGGCGGGCGCGGTGGTTTTCGGCGGCCCGCGCCTCGTGCTGATCGCGGGGCCGTGCGTGATCGAAAGCCCCGAGGCCTGCCTGCGCCACGCGCAGCGGCTGGCCGCGATTTCGCGCACGAGCGGCGTTCCGATCGTTTTCAAGTCGTCGTTCGATAAAGCCAATCGCACCAGCCAGGATTCGTTTCGCGGGCCCGGCCTGCAGGAGGGCTTGCGCGTGCTTGAACGGGTGAAGCGCGAAACGGGACTCCCGGTGCTGACCGACATTCATGAGCCCGCGCAGGCGGCTCCGACAGCCGAGGTGGCCGACGTGCTGCAGATTCCGGCGCTGCTTTCGCGCCAGACCGACCTGATAGCGGCGGCGGCGAGGACCAGCGCGGCGGTCAACCTGAAGAAGGGACAATTCCTCGCGCCGTGGGACATGCGTGCGGTAGTGGCCAAGGCCGAGAGCTTCGGCAGCAATCGCTTGATCGTCACGGAGCGCGGCTTCTCCTTCGGCTACAACAACCTGGTGAGCGATTTCCGCGCGCTGGTCATCATGCGCGCCTTCGGTTACCCGGTGGTGTTCGACGCGACCCACTCGGCGCAATTACCGGGCGCGGGCGGCGAGCGGTCGGGCGGCCAGCGCGAGTTCGTGGCGCCGCTGGCGCGCGCGGCGGCGGCGGTGGGCGTCGACGCGCTGTTCATGGAGGTGCATGAAGACCCCGACCATGCGCTGAGCGACGGTCCCAACTCCTATCCGCTCGATCTGCTCGCGGCCCTGCTCGCCGACGTCACGCGAATCGACGCGGCGGCGCGCGAGGCGGCGCGCCGCGATTAGCCAGTTGCGGCGCGTCACGGCGCGGCCGGCCGACGAGAGCCCGCGCTCCGCCTGGCGAGCGCTCTCGGACAACCTGGCGACCGCACTTGTGTTCCTCAGTTTTTTCGCCGCCCATTGGATCGCGCAGGCGATGGCGTGGGCCAACGCTTCGCGCGGCACGGACTGGTACCTGCTCTTCGGCTTGCTCGGTTTGCCGCTGATTCATCTGGCGGGATCGCAAAGCGACAATTATTTTCTGCTGCTCTCAGTGCCCAACAGTTTAATCTGGGCCGCGGGCCTGACGTATCTGGCGGCCCGTTTCAGATCGCGCCTGGAGCGCACGCGGCGCGCCGGCAAGGATTGATTTACACTCCAAACCCCCGCTGATAGCCTCATCGATGGAGCGACGCGATGAGTCCGAAGCGGGTGGCCAAGGCGATGGGTCTGTTCGGCGCCGCGGCACTGGCAGTGGTGCTTGCGGTCGCTATCTATGTCGTACGCCATCGCGCCCCCGCCACCACCATGCAGCAGATGGCCGACCTTGTGCCCAGCGCGTTGCTGCACGCGCACAATCTCAAGTGGACGCAAATGAGTGGCGGCCAGAGCCAATGGCATCTGAGCGCGCGCGAGGCCAGTTACTCGCACGACAAGACCTCGCTGGTACTGACCGACGCGGAATTGTCGATGGTTTCCAAGGACGGCAAGAACGTCGAGGTCTCCGCGCCGCGCGCGGAAATCTCGGTGACCGGCAATCATATCAACCAGGCCCACTTAAGCGGCGGCCTGCGGATCAATTACGGCGACTTCGTGCTGAAAACGGCCGAGGCGACCTTCTCTCCCGACAAAGACGTGGTTAATGCGCCCGGCCAGGTCGAAGTCCAGGGCCAGGGGATGACGGTTACTGGCGTGGGCCTTACCGGCCATCCCAATGAGCGCAACTTCACCCTGCTAAGCCAGACCAACACCGTGGTGATTCCAAAGAAGAGCAGTGATCTCAAATCAGGCAAGTCGTAACGGCATGGCCCGCGCATCTCGCTTCTCGTGGCGCCGGCGGCGGCGCGCCGCGTCGCCGCTAAGTGTAATAACCGTGCTGGCGCTGTGCGCGAGCGCGCCGCATGGCGCGCTCGCGCAGGACGCGTCTTCCGCGCCTGAGGCCGCTGCGACGGCTCCCGCCGCAGCGGCCTCGAGCGCGGCGCTGCCGGGCGCGAGCATTCGCAAGCCGCCGCGCGCCGCCGCGGGCGGAGCGCCGGCGGCGAAGGCTGGGAGCGCGGATGCGACGGCGGCGGCACCGCCCGCAGAGGCGTCGCCCGCAGGGGCGGCCGCCGCGGGAGCGCCGGCGGCGTCAGCCGGTGTGACTCCGTCCGGCGAGACGTCCGCTCCGCCAACTACGGCCTCGCCGGGCTCTCCCGGCGGCGCCGAAGCGCCGGCCGCTCTCGCCACGGCCGCCCCGCGCGCGAAAGGCCGGGCCATCGCCAACGGCAAGCACCGGGCAGCGCAGCACGCGCATTCCGAAAGCGCCACGAAATCGACTTCGGCGAAAACGGATTCCAAAGATACAGCCACGGATTCGAAGAACGACAAGGACAGCAAAGATAGCGACAGTCCGTTCTCGTCGATGCAGTTCTCGGGCAACAAGGGCCCGGTCGACATCAAGTCCGACACGCTGGATCTCGATTACAAGGGCAACGTCGTCACCTTTCGCGGCCACGTTCATGCGGTCCAGGCCGACGCGACCCTGACCAGCGATACGTTGACGGTGACCTATGGCAAGGACTTCCATGAGGTCCAAAAGATGGTCGCCAACGACAACGTGCGCATGAGTCAGGGCACGCGATGGGCGACCGGCGATCACGCGGTGCTCGACCAGGCCAAGCATACCGTGACGCTCACCGGCAGTCCTGTGGTCCACGACGGCGAGGATCAGGTGACCGGCAGCAAAATCACGGTGCATCTTGACACGGGCAAGAGCGAGGTCGAGGGAGCACGGGCGGTGTTCTTCCCTAAGGACAACAAAACCCGCGATAATAAGACAACCGTCGCTAAGTCGCCTTAGCGAGCGGCGATCAACATGGCGCCTGAATTAAAACTAGGACAAGACCTGCGGCTGCGACAGCAGCTGGTGATGACGCCGCAGTTGCAGCAGGCGATCAAGATTCTGCAACTGTCTCTGCCCGAGCTGGAAGCCGTCGTCCAGACCGAACTCGAATCCAATCCCCTGCTCGAGATGGTAGAGGAGCGCAGCCCCACCGCGACCGCCGCCGACGACGGGATGGCCGCGGCGCCCGACCCCATACCGGGAGCAGAACCCGACCTGCTGCCGCCCGAGCCCGAACCGGGCGCAGCGGCGGCCGAGTCGGAATGGAACGGCAACAGCGACGAGCAGCCGATGGCCGAGGGGATGACGAGCGAGGCGCGCGACGCCACCACAGAGATCAAGGAGGACGGCCGCCTCGACAAGCTCGACTGGCGCGAGTACCTCGAAAACTACTCCAACAACTGGCAGGACAACCAGGAGTCCGAGCCCGACGACGAACGCCGCCAGACGCTGGAGAACACGCTCACCCGGCGCACGTCGATCGAAGACCATCTGATGTGGCAGCTGCGGTTGTCCTCGCTGGATCACAACCAGCAGATCATCGGCGCGACCATCATCTACAATCTCAACGACGACGGTTACCTGGAAACGCCGGTCGAGGATCTCGCGGCTCAGCTCGAGACCGACGCGGACGCCGTCGAGCGCGTGCTCAAGCGCGTGCAGCGATTCGACCCGCCCGGGGTGGCGGCGCGCGATCTTCGCGAGTGCCTCTACCAGCAGCTATGCAACATCGGGATGGAGGAGTCGTTGGCGGCGCGGATCGTGCTCAACCATCTCGACCTGCTCGAGAAGCATCGCTATGCCGAAATCGCGCGCTCGCTCGGGGTCACCGTTGAGGTGGTGGGCCAGGCGGCCAAGGTGATTTCACTGCTCGAGCCCAAGCCGGGACGCGACTACGGCGGCCAGGAACCGGCCTACATCGTGCCCGACGTCTTCATCCACAAGATGGGTGAGGACTACGTGGTATTGCTCAACGACGGCGCGGTGCCGCGGCTGCGGCTGGCGGGTTATTACCAGCGCGTGCTGAGCGACAGCGCGGTCGCCGCCGACACCAAGGAATATCTGCAGGAGCGGCTGCGCTCGGCGCGCTGGCTGGTCAAGTCGATCTACCAGCGCCAGCAAACGATCTTCAAGGTCGCGAGCTCGATCGTGAAGTTTCAGCGCGCGTTCTTCGACCACGGCATCACCCATCTGCGCCCGCTGGTGCTCAAGGACGTGGCCGAAGATATCGGGATGCACGAGTCGACTATCAGCCGCGCGACCGCCAACAAATACGCTCACACCCAGCAGGGCATCTTCGAGATGAAGTTTTTCTTCACCTCGGGCGTCAAAGGAACCAGCGGCGAGGACGTGAGCGCCGAGACGGTCAAGGAGAAGATCCGCGCGATGGTGGCGATCGAGCAGCATCACGATCCGCTGTCCGACCAGGCCATCGCCGAAGTTCTGCGCCGCGATCAGATCAATATCGCGCGCCGCACGGTGGCCAAGTACCGTCAGGCACTCGGCATCCTGCCTTCGGCGCGCCGCAAGAAGGTCAGTTGATCGCGTTGTTGGAAACAGAAAAGGGATGGTGAAACGAGGTGTTAGATGGCGATGAAAGAGCCGGCGCCCAAGCGCGGACGGGTGGCCGAACGCAAATTGCGCCGCCGCGAGCAGCTCAAGAAGCGGCCGGGCGCCCAAGTCACCGTGACCTTCCGTCACGTCGAGCCGACCGAGGCGATCCGCCAGTACGGGGAACGCAAGCTTGGCCACGTGGCCGAGGCCTTGAAGCGCCCGTGCACCGTGCATTTGATCTTGTCAGTGGATAAATACCGCCAGTGTGGCGAAGTTACAGTCAAGTCGGGCCGTCTGGCCGTGGTCGCGGCGCAACAGGAGACCAAGGACCTTTACTCGGTCATCGACCTGCTCGCGGACAAGGTCCAGCGGCAACTCAAGAAACATCTGGAGAAAATCGAGGGTAAGAAATGGCGCGCCCCGTCGGCGGGTGAGGTCCTGAGCGCGGCTGAGGAAGCGGAGAGCGATTCCCGCTCGTAGACGGTAAAGCGGCCTCTGCGTACCCAGGGGCAGCGCGCCTTGCGGCCTCTTCGCGGCTACACCGCACGCTCGCCCGGACCGCTCCCCGATGCAATAATCGGGTGCGCTGAACAGGCAATGAAAATTATCGATATCCTGAGTCCTGATATGGTGTTGCCGGAGCTCAAGGGCAATACCAAACCCGAAGTCCTGCATGAACTGGCTGATTCCCTCGCCGGCAAACATCGCGAGATTGCTCCCTCGGCGCTGTCGGCCGTGCTGGCGGAGCGCGAGCGGCTGGGCTCGACCGCGATCGGCGACGGCATCGCCATCCCCCACGGCAAACTTGCGGGCGTAAACAGCATCATCGGTGTCTTCGGACGCCATGTGCGTGGGGTAGATTTCGACTCGCTCGACGGCGGCCCCACGCATCTGTTCTTTTTGCTGGTCGCGCCCGAGGATTCGGCAAGCCTGCATCTCAAGGCGCTCGCCCGCGTATCGCGCCTGATGAAGGATCCGGCGTTTCGCGAGCGGCTGAGCAGCGCGCCGGACGCGGCCGAGATTTTTCGCCTGATCAAGGAGGAAGACGCCCGGCACTGAGGCAGAGTGCTGCCGGCGCGCCTTTCATTGCGATGGCTCCTGGGCGGCGGTCGCGCCCGCGCAAGGTGGGCGCAACGGCCGGATCAGCCGCAGCCGCTTCCGGCAAATCCGGCAGATCCAGCAAGTCCCGCAGCTCCGATAAGACCGGCAGATCGAGAAAGACTGGCAACGCCATCAACTCCCCCGCTTCCGCCGCGGCGGCGCGCAATCCGCGTCTGATCATCGTCACCGGCGTTTCGGGCTCCGGGCGTCTGTCCGCGATGCGGGTGCTCGAGGACCTGGGCTTCTACTGCGTCGACAATATGCCGGTCGCGCTGGCCGAGTCGGTGATGCGGCTGGCGACGCAGCGCGACCCCGACCTCGCCGGCGTAGCGCTCGGCATCGACGCGCGCGAGCGGCTCTTCTTTCCCCAGTGGCCCCGTGTCTTCAACGAGTTGGAACTCGCCGGCTTCCGCCCCGAAGTGCTTTTTCTCGACGCCTCGGACGAGGTCCTGGTGCGGCGCTACTCGGAGAGTCGCCGGCCGCATCCGATGGCTGAGGAGGGCGCTTCGGTCGCCGATGGCATCCGCAGCGAACGGTTGGCGCTGGCCGAGATGCGCGAGCGGGCCAACCGCGTGATCGACACCAGCGGGCTCACCGTGCACGAGTTGCGCGAGGTCATCACTACAGCGGTACTGGGGGCGGCGAGCGGCTCCGCCATGACAATTGCGCTGGTCTCCTTCGGCTACAAGTACGGCATTCCGGTCGGGATGGACCTGGTGCTGGACGTGCGTTTTCTGCCGAATCCGTTTTTCGTGCCGGAGTTGAGGCCGCTCGACGGGATGGACGGCCGGGTGCGCGCGTATGTTATGAGCCAGCCGGAGGCGCGGCGCTTCGTCGACGAGATTGTGCGCCTGCTCGGCTTCCTGGTGCCGCTCTACCGGCGCGAAGGCAAAAGCTATCTGACGATCGGCCTGGGATGCACCGGCGGGCGCCATCGATCGCCCACGCTGGCGGCGGAACTCACGCATCGCCTGGGGCTGGAAGGCGTCGCCGTCCAGGTGCGCCACAACGACATCGCGCGCTGACCTTTCCTCCGGCCTCTTCTCAGGTCTCGAGCGTCAGAACTTATTCCAGAACGAAGAGCAAAAGTGCTCGCTGTCGAAGGTCGCCTCGACCGTCGGCGTCGGCGGCACCAGGGACTGAAATTCATCGGTCGCTGAGCTGTACCGAGCCCAGACCGGCTGGCCGGCGGAGTTAGGGTTGCCGGTGGCTGCGAACCTGGTCCAGTAGCTGATCATGGATTCGGAGAGCTGCTGCTGTTCTGGGGTGAAATTGCTCGGGGTGGAAAAGACATCGAACAGGTATGGGACCTCTGTGAAGTGAGCAGTGCCCAGCGGAAAGGTGATCGGCGGAAAAGGTGGAGAAGGAAATTCAGAGAAAACCAGATACGCATCTTCGTCGTTGAACTCGTAAGCATAGGTCGGCACCCAGGCGGAGAGCAGCGCAACGCCGTTGCGTTCCGGGCAGGCAAAAATTCCGTCGGTACCGGAAGCGCCCAATGCGATCCCGGGGCTAGGACTGGGATCGCCGGGAATCGAAGGAACGATCGGGTAATTGGCCAGCGGGTAAACGACGGAAAAAATCTCCGTCACAAATGTCGCTCCGAAACCGCCCCAAAGTGTGCCGACTGCCGCCTCGTAGTCGGCTTCGGTCACGAGCGGATGCCCGGTGGCGTCGTACTGTTCAGCTACAAACAGCCGATATTCGTCGTGATTGCCGCCGGAAATTACCGGCACCCGGTTGAATTGGCCGCTGGCGAAGGCGGCCGTTGGACTCCGCTTGAGGATTTTCCCGTCCACGAAGGGATAAATTACAGCTGGTTCCGCCAGACCGAGCGTCGAGGCCGGCACATCGCGCAGGCATTGCGCCGTCTGATTGGTGCATCCGACGCTGTTGGCCAGTTCAGTCCCGGAAGGCACAAGGGAGGTGCCGATCGTTTCAGCCTGGGCCAGAGGGACGATTGAGATGGGAGCCCAGTAATCCTGGAACTGGATATACGAGCCGCTCTCCGAGATCGCTCTCTGAAACAAGCCCGCCGCTGTCGGCGACGCGAGGTCCGAGTAAACGCTTTGTCCTCCCGCGGACTCTCCGAAAATCGTCACCCGTTTGGAGTCGCCGCCGAACGCCCCGATATTCCGTTTGACCCACCTGAGCGCTAGCTGCTGATCCATCAGGCCATAGTTGCCTTTGAGATGGCATTCCTCGTCGATCGCCTTGTGCGCGAAAAACCCCAAGAGGCCGAGTCTGTAGTTGATCGTGACTACGATGACGCCGCCTTGTTCCACCATCCGCGTCGGGTCATAAAAACCGCCGCCGCCGGTCACCAAAGAGCCTCCGTGGATCCACACCATCACCGGCAGGCCATGATGCTTGTTCTGGTTCTTCTTTTCCCTCGGCGTATAAACGTTCAGGGTCAGGCAGTCTTCGCTGCCGAAGGTACTCCCGGATTCTGGTTGCGCACAGAAATTACCGAACTGCGTTGCCTGAAAGACGCCGTGCCATTTGCCAAACGGATGCGGCGGCGTCCAGCGGAGATTCCCAACCGGCGGAACTGCGTAAGGAATGCCCAGGTATTCGTTGGTCGTCGGTGTCTGAATCCCTTTTAGTGGACCGCTCTTAGTCACAATGGCGGGGCTCGCATCCGCAGTCGATAGCAGGCTCGCGTGGAGCGCCACGACGGTAACCAGACAAAGGAGCACTTGGGCGCGGAGAGATAGACCTCTCATCGCAAAACCTCCTAGGTGGCTCTGCTGGCCGATTTGACTCAACCACGGGTCCAACCGACGTGCAAGCAGCAAAGTTTCGCAACAAAAAGGCTAGGTCCGCATTGTTTCGCCCGCACAAGCGTAAACGCGCGCCGACTGTGTATCACCGCGCATCGAGACAGTTAAAAAAAAGGAAAAAACGAAACTCCCAGGTCGACGGCTTGTTTGTGTGACACAGCGGCCCGTATCATAGGGGGCTCGCCCGAGCGGGCAACGATGGCCGCCACCAGTCCCATACTAACTCCCGACGATCAGCCCCGCCTGCTCACTCCACTGGGGATCGTCAAAATTGCGACCGTGCTGCTCATGGTAGGGGTGTCGGCGTGGCTCTTGTGGACGCACACCGAGTGGTTTGAAAATCCCAGTCTGGTAAAGGTCGAGGTCCTTAGCTGGGGTATCTGGGGTCCGGTCATTTACATGCTGCTCTACGCGGTGGGTCCGTCGTTCCTGGTGCCGGGCGCGGTGATGACGATCGCGGGCGGGCTCGCGTTCGGGACGCTGTGGGGTTCAATTTACTCGGTGCTGGGAGCCGATGCGGGAGCGCTGATCGCGTTTGCCGCGGGACGATTTCTGGGCCGCTCGTTCGTGCAGCGGGTGGTCGGCGGACGTTTCGAAAAACTACTGGCACAGATCGGACGCCACGGCTTTCAGATCATTTTCTACCTGCGGCTGGTGCCGCTCATCCCCTACAACGCGCTCAACCTTTTGGCCGGCGCCTCGCCCATCACTTTCCGCGACTACTTCTGGGCGAGCGTGATCGGGATAATCCCGGGGACCGTGCTGTTCGCCTTCCTGGGCGACGCGCTCTGGCATCCGACCTCGCCGCGCTTTTTCCTCGCACTCGCGCTGATCATAGTGTGTTTCGGCTGCGGCGAACTGGCGCGCCGCCGCGGCTGGCTCCCGGGAAGCAACCAGCCCTCTCTTCCGGCGTAAGCGCGCACTGACGGAGTTCGGCGGCCGTGCGGTGCACTGCTAATTATTTACGTTCCGCTCTGCCAGCTTGCCAGGTAGTGCTTCTGATCGGCTGAAAGCCGATCGATCCTGATTCCCATCGCCGCCAGTTTCATGGCCGCGACTTCGTCCTCGATCTTGAGCGGCACGTTGTGCACCTTAACCTCGAGTTGCGCTCCTGACGCCCACGCCGCCGCCATCGCCTGGGTTGCGAAGCTCATGTCCATGACTTGCGCGGGATGACCGCCGGCACAGGCGAGATTCACCAGCCGTCCCTGGCCGAGCAGGTAGATTTTGCGCCCGTTGCGCAGATGGAAGGTCTCGACTTCGCGCTCGGTCTGGCGATCGACGCGGCGCGCCAGCTTGCGCAGCGCGGTGAGATCGATCTCGACGTCGAAGTGGCCCGAGTTGCAGATGATCGCGCCGTCCTTCATCGCGTTCATGTGGCTCGCGCCGATGATCTCCTTGTCGCCGGTGACGGTGACGAAGATGTCGCCGACGCGCGCCGCCTCCGCCATCCGCATCACCTGGTAACCGTCGAGCGCCGCCTCCAGCGCGCGGATGGGGTTGACCTCGGTCACGATCACGTTGGCCCCCAGGCCCCGCGCGCGCGACGCCACGCCACGCCCGCACCATCCGTAGCCCGCCACCACGAACACGGAGCCCGCCACCAACACCCCGGTCGCGCGGATGATTGCGTCGAGCGTCGATTGGCCGGTGCCGTAACGGTTGTCGAACAGGTACTTGGTCTGAGCGTCGTTTACGGCGACCACCGGGATGCGCAGTGCGCGGTCCTGCTCCATCGCACGCAGGCGGATGACGCCGGTGGTGGTCTCTTCCATCGAGGCCCGCACCTCGGAGGCCTGGTCGTGGAACTCGGTGTGGAGCAGGCTCACCAGGTCGGCGCCGTCGTCCATCGTGATGGTCGGATGGGCTTCGAGCACGGCGCGCAGATGACTGTAGTAGGTGTCGCGATCCTCGGCGTGCACGGCGTAGCTGGGGATGCCGTATTCCTTGACCAGCGCAGCGGCGACGTCGTCCTGGGTCGAGAGCGGATTGGAGGCGCAGCACAGAACCTCGGCGCCGCCCGCCTTGAGCGTGCGCAGCAGATTGGCGGTCTCGGTGGTGATATGCAGACAGGCGCTCAGGCGCTGGCCGCGCAGCGGCTTCTCCTTGGCGAAGCGCTCGCGGATGATCCGCAGCACCGGCATCTGTTCGTCGGCCCATTCAATCCTGCGCCGTCCGGCCTCGGCGAGGTCGAGGTCGCGGACGTCGTGGGGCAGGGCGCGTCCGATGCGTGACGCGACGGACGTGAGCTTGCGCTTGCTGGCTTTCGCCTCCATCTGAATCTTCTCCGAATTTCAAAGGGCGCGCGTGTACAAGTGCGCCGCGCGCCCCAGGTTGTTGGCCACGGACGCGGTCGTCCGCGGATTGTAATCAGATCTTCTGCGGATTAGCGGCCGCCGTCGCGCCCGAAGGCGCTGCGCAACGCGTCGACCATGTCGGTCTGCTCCCACGGAAAGAGCCCGTTGTGTGGCACGCGGCCGAAATGGCCGTAGGCGGCGGTGGCCTTGTAAATCGGGCGTTTCAAACCGAGCGTCTTGATGATCCCGGCGGGCCGGAAATCGAACAGCTCGCGCAGTGCAGAGGACAGCTTCTGGTCCGGCACCGTGCCGGTGTCGAAAGTGTCGATCAGAATCGAAACCGGCTCGGCCACGCCGATCGCGTACGCCACCTGGATTTCGCACTTGGCCGCAAGGCCCGCCGCCACCACGTTCTTGGCCGCGTAGCGCGCCATGTAGCAGGCCGAGCGATCGACCTTGCTCGGGTCCTTGCCCGAGAACGCGCCGCCGCCGTGGCGTCCATAGCCGCCGTACGTATCGACGATGATCTTGCGTCCGGTGAGGCCGCAATCGCCATGCGGACCGCCGATCACGAAGCTGCCGGTCGGGTTGACGTGGATGACGGTGTCCTTGGTCAGGAACTGCTTGGGGATGGTCGGCTTGATCAACTCCTCGACCACCGCCTCGCGCACGGTCGCGTGGCCGACGTCGCGGCGATGCTGGGCCGAGACCACCACCGTGGTGACTTCGACCGGACGCCCGCCGACGTAACGCACCGTGACCTGGCTCTTACCGTCGGGCAGCAGGAAATCCGCCTTGCCCTGATGGCGCAGCGTGGCGAGGTTCTCCATCAGGTGATGCGCAAGCGCGATCGGTAGCGGCATCTGCTCCGGCGTCTCGTCACAGGCGAACCCGAACATCAGGCCCTGGTCGCCGGCGCCCTGCTCCTTATGCAGCCCCTGGCCCTCGGTGACGCCCTGCGAGATGTCGACCGACTGCGGCTCGATCGCGGTCAGCACGGCGCAGTTGTTGCCGTCGAAGCCGGTGTCGATGTGGTTGTAGCCGATCTCGAGCGCGGTATCGCGCGCGATCCGCACGAAGTCCGGATGGGCACGGCTGGTGATCTCGCCCGCCAGAACGATAAGACCGGTCTTGACCAGCGACTCCAGCGCTACCCGCGAGTTGGGGTCCTCGGCGATGAGCGCGTCGAGGACGGCGTCCGAGATCTGATCGCACATCTTGTCGGGATGGCCTTCGGCAACCGATTCCGAGGTGAAGAGAAAATCCTTGAGCGGCATTTAGCGATGTCTCCTTGGGGCGCCGGTTTTAGCAACGGCTGGCTTCAGTGTTCAGCGAGCTCACCCGGCCCAGCGGCAATGTAATGGTTTGGGATGGTTGCGGAGCGAGCGCCCGCCGCGCACTACGCTCGGATAAGTGAAAGTATTCCATCCGGGGCGAAAAAACGAATGCCTTGGTATAGCCAACGGCAGACGCGCGATCAAGGCATTGGTCGGCTGACCGTCGCTCGCTCGGCGGTCTGCGGTTCAGCCGGCCGGCTCCAGCGCTGCGCAGGTCTTTTTGGGCTGCCCTTGGGGTTGCCCTGAAACCGTCAGTCTTCGCCGAACCGATCCTGGAACAGGCGCTCTATCGCGTCGAGCGCGGCGCGTGCGTCAGGGCCGTCGGCGCGCACCTTGAGCCGCGAGCCAATCGCCGCCCCGAGCATCATCAGATTGATCACGCTGCGGGCGTCGGCTTGGCCGTCTTTACCGACGATGGTCACCTTGGACTGGAAGGTACGCGCGGTTTCAGCCAGCTTGGTGGCAGCGCGTAAATGGAGCCCGAGACGGTTAACGACCTCCACTGTCCCCTCCAGCACGCTCATCTCCTCCACGATAGACGCTGGCAGAACGCGGGTAAACCTGGTGCGCGCAGCCGAGGCGCGCGCGTGACTTTCGCCCGTCGCGTACGGCTCAGTCGTGGTCGTCGTCCTTGTCGCCGCTGATTTGCGCTTCGAACAATTCGCGCAGGCGCGATTCGATGTCGCTGTCGCGGATGGTATGTTCCTGCGCGCGCCAATCCTTGAGCGCGATCACCGCCTTGGACATATTGCGATGGCCGCCCGCGCTGCCTATCTCGCCGAAGAGCTTGCGCACAACTTCGCCTGCATTGCGCCGGCCGGTTCCATGATTGCGCACCGCGATCACCAGGTTACCCTCGAGCTTGCCCGACACCACCACCCACTCCACGCCCTCGAACTGCAGGCAGAAGTCCGCCATCTGCACGATCAGGTCGTCGCGCTCCACCCGGCCCAGATGCAGCAGGGCGACGCCATCGTGGACCTCGAAGCGGCGCATCACGCGCGCCAGCACGCGGGCGAAGCGCGTCGGCAATTCGGGCCGGTCGATTTGGCGCAGCAGGTTGTAGTTGGCGTGCGGGTACAGATGGGTGAAGGCCTGCATGTCACTGTCGGTCACCCGCCGCTTAAGCATGAGCGTGTCGCTGCGGATTCCGTAGAGCAGCGCCGTGGCCAGGCGCTCGCTTATCCGCTCGTCGGCGGCGACCAGGTACTCGGTCATGATGGTGGCGGTGGCGCCATAGCCGGGGCGCACGTCCTGGAAGGCGGCGTTGTTCGCCGCGTATCCCTGATGATGATCGATAACGATATCGGCGCGGCGCAAGCGGCCGTTGAAATAGGGCGGCTGCACGTCGACCATCGCTACCCGGTCAAACGCGGCCAGTTCCTCGGTGTCGGCCGGCGCGATCTCGATCTCCAGCAGGTGCATCATGGTCTTGTTCTCCGGCCGCGTGACCGGAGTGAAGCTGAAGATCGGCGTGGTGAGCTTGTTGCGACCTAAAAGCGTGCGCAGCGCGATTGCGCTCGACATGGCGTCGGGGTCGGGATCGTCCTGCAGAAGGATGGCGACGCGGTCGCCCTCCGATACCAGGGCGCGCAATTCCTTGATTTTATGTTTTGTCAGATTGCCGTCCATGAAGCGGAAAAATCTCGTCCCTTGGGCCTAAATCAATTCGCGAGCCTGCGGCGGTTCAGCCAATCTATCTCTTTTTCGTCCTGCCCCGTTCGTCCTTCCGCGCCCGTCCCTGCGCCCTGTGGGGTCGAGCGCCGCGCCCCATTACGGATGCCGCCGGAGGCTCCAGTGGTCCTCATCGGCTACTCATCGGATCTTCATCGGATCGGATCTTGGCCGTTTGAGGTAGTATGTAGGCGAAGATTTTGCCGGGGCGGCCACTGAACTGGAGAGAACTCTGTAACACGCTCCCCCGCCCCTATCAATGATATAACCATTGGACGTCTGTGTGCCCTCCGATGAGCGAACAAAGTTGCGAAATCTGCCGGCGTCCGATAAACGAATGGTTCCTGCACCTGGCCGTCGAAGACCGCGCGGGGTTTAGCCAAGACGCCTTTATTTGTGCCAATTGCGGCGTTAAATTGCGCCTGGCCTCGGAAAAGAACCGCGACCTTCAGATCGATCCCTGGCTGCATGAGGCGCTCGCGCGTGTGCTTAAGGGCAAGATATGATCCTGCTAAGGCCAAAAACTTCGGCAAATCAAGGACTTTTATCGGGGACATGGATTTCGTCGGGTGATGCCGCTGGAGACGATGATTGATGGCGCCCGGCGAGCGCACCGAACTCGACCTTTGGCCGTATGAAGAGGCCCGCCGGCTCGCCGAGCGGGTCAGCGGTTACCCGCCTGAGCGCGAAGTAATCTTCGAAAGCGGCTTCGGTCCTTCGGGTCTGCCGCATCTGGGCACGATGGGCGAGATTTTGCGCCCCGCCTACGTCCAGCATGCCTTCAAAGTGCTCGGCCAAGCCGATTCCAAAAACGCCGCGTTTCGCCGTCCAAGCCGCCTCATCGTTTTCATCGACGACATGGACGGCCTGCGCAAAGTCCCCGAAAGCGTTCCCAACCGCGAGGCGACCGCGCGCTTTTTGGGCCAGCCGGTATCACGAATTCCCGACCCCTTCGGCGAGTGCCATCCAAGCTTCGCCGCGCACATGATCGGGCTGCTCGGAAAATTTCTCGAACCGGTCGAGGTCACCTACGACCTGATGCGCTCGAGCGAGATGTACGCGAGCGGCCGCTTCGACGATGCGCTCCGGCTGATCCTCGCCAAGCACGCCGAGATCATCCGTATCGTCACGCCGACGCTGCGCGAGGAGAACCGCGCCGGATGGTCGCCCGTGATGCCGCTTTGTCCCGCCTGCGGACAAATCAACTCGACCCTGGTGACCGCGTACCATCCCGAACGCGCCGCCGTGGAGTTCTCCTGCGAGCGCACCTTCGGCGGCGCCCAGGGATGCGGCTTCAAGGGCGAGCAGAGCGTGCTCGGCGGCAAGGCCAAGGTGCAGTGGAAAGTCGATTGGGCGCTCAGATGGTACGTGCTGAACGTCGACTACGAACTCTACGGCAAGGACCTGATAGATTCGGCGCGGCTTTCGGGCCAGATCCTGCGTCTGCTCGGCGGCCGGCCGCCGCTCGGCTTCGCCTTCGAGATGTATCTCGACGAGGAGGGGCACAAGGTTTCGAAGTCGATCGGCCGCGGCGTCGGGGTCGAGCAGTGGCGGCGCTACGCGCCGATCGAGGTCCTGAAGTATTTTCTGATTCTGAATCCGCGGCGCGCGCGCAAGCTATTCCTGGAGTCGATTCCGCAGTACACCGACGAATATATCGACGCGTTGCGCGCCTGGAGCGCGGCGGATGAAAGCGCACGGCGCAACTCGCCGCTGGAGTTTGTGCTGCAGAGCCAAAGCGCACGGCGTTTCAACTCGACGCTCAGCTTTGGCCTCGTGATGAACCTGGTCGCAGCGCTCGGCACTGGCGAGCGCGAGCTTATCTGGCGCTACCTGGTGCATTACGATCCCGCGATCGAGGGCGACCCGGAGACCGCGCGGCTCACGCGCGATCTGATGGAGTGTGCGCTCAATTTCTACCGCGACTTTATCGAGCCAGCCAAGTTTCACTACACGCCCAGCGACGGCGAGCGCGAGCAATTGCGCGCGCTTAGCGCGTGGCTCGCGGAAAACGGCGCGGCCGGCGCCGAGGAGATCGAAAAAGCGATCTACGAACTCGGTCGCCAGCACTACGACAAGCCGGGCAAGATTTTTCCGCTACTCTACCGCGTGCTCCTGGGTCAGGAACGCGGACCGCGCCTGGGCGTTTTCATTCGTCTCACCACGCCCGCGCGGGTGGCCGAAATCGTCGACGCCCGGCTCGCCTGATCCACAGCGCTCGGCCGATTGCGCGCGCCCGCTCAAAGGGTCGGCATCCAATAACCGCCGCGGTCTATGGTGCTGAGGTGCGAGCCGTCGGCCACCACGATGTCGGCGACGTCGGCGCTAATAACCGACACGCCAACGATGTCGGCGTTGGTCGGTGATTTGATTTGCTGCCATCGCTTGCCGTCGGTCGTGAGCAGGATCGTGCCGTGGCGTCCAACTACCCAGCACACCGTGTTTGACGATGCCTGGCCGGCCAACAAATCCGCTTTCACGCCGCTGCCTAGTTGCTGCCAGCTTTTTTGGTCGGTCCAGCGGAAGATTGTTCCGGAATCTTCGAGCGCCCAGATAACCGTGCGATCCGGCGATGAAACCAACACGGATCGCGCCGCTGAAGTTGGAGCCGGCGGCGCGCTCGCGCTTTCAACCTTCGCTCGAGGCGCCGAAACGGCGGCGGGCGCCGCAGGAATCCGATCCGCCGGCGCTGGCGGGCCGTACTGGAGGCCACGCGCAGAAGCGATCGCGGCCACTTTAGTCCGATTCTGTGTCTGCGCTGAGGACGAAGACTTCCCGGAAGCATCCGCGGGCGCGCGTCTGTGCCGCGCGGCTTGCTTGCGGCTCGGCGAGGCCGGCGGCAGGGCGAGCGGTTGTTGCAGTTCGCTGTTGATGCTCGCGGTGGGAGCCGGAGTAGGCGCCAGGTTCGAAGCAGCCGCGGTCGATTCAACTGCCGCAGTCGGTTCAGACGCGTGCGCAGATGCGTCAGGCGTCGCGCTCGCCAGCTCGGCCGGGGTGGCACTTGCGCGCGGGGCCCCGGTCGAGTTCGCGGATGCGGCCGGGGTCGCGTTTGCAGATGGGGCCGGGACCGCGTTCAGTTTATCGGCACCATCGCCCGGCCACATCGTGGCCATCTCGTCGCTTAAGAACGGCACGCTAACGCCCCGTACGTGCAGGATTGTAATAAAGACAATTGCCGCTATCGCAACGAACGCCAGGCATAGCAGCGCGACGGCCCATGCGCGGCGGCGCCGCGGACGACTCGCGTGTGCCGGCACGGCGATCGCCTCGGACGGCGGGGCTGCCGGTTCCGACGTGTCAAGCGCGGTCTTTACCGCGCTCGAAAACTGATCTTCGATATCTTTATTCAGCGCCAAGTCTGGCCTCGGACACGATGGAAAAAAACTAGACAAGGCAGGTGTGGGAATTCAGGTAGCGCACCTGCACAGACGGAGCAAGCCCGATACTCTCACTAATCCACTGGTCCTCCGAAGCGGCAGCCAACCTATCGCGAATCCGGGGTTCCAAATCATTCAGATGAATTCGGCGAATACCGAGTCGGCGAGTTCCAGGCCTCGCTCGCTCAGATAAATCCGCCCTGCGCCGCGAACCAGCAGATCGCCCTCGAACAGGCGCGCCGTCCGTGCGCCGAAAACGCTGTCGAAGCTCTCGCCGAAGCGCGCCTCGAATTCGGTCAGAGCAAATCCGTCGCGCAGTCGCAGATTCAAAAACACGAACTCGCCGCGCGCGCTCCCGCGATCGACCGTTTCGCCGCCCGCCTCCGCAAAACCGCCCTTGAGCGCCTGCTCGACGTAACGCACGGGCATCCGCTCGTTCCACCATCGCCGCCCGCCGCCACTCGTGTCGTCGCGAGCAAAGCTGTGCGCTCCGGCGCCGAGGCCCAGGTAACTCTCCAGCCGCCAATAGCTAAGGTTATGCCGCGCCTCGTGACCGGGCGCCGCGTAGTTGGAAATTTCGTACATCTTATAGCCACGCCGCGGCAGTTCCGCGCGCACCGCGGCATAGAATTCGGCCTGCCGGTCGGAGTCGATCGGCCGGATGCGCCCGCGCTTCATCTCGGTGAAGAACGCAGTGCCTTCTTCGAAAGTCAGGTTGTAGGCCGAGATATGGTCGGGGCCGAGCGCCGCGGCCTCCGCAATGTCGTTGAGCGTCTCATCGATGCTCTGGCCGGGGACCGCAAAAATGAGATCGAGGTTGAGGCGCTCGAAGCCTGCGCGATGCGCGAGCCGCACCGCCTCGCGCGTCTCAGCGGCGCCGTGAATTCGGCCGAGAAACCTCAGCCGCGCGTCGTTGAACGATTGCGCGCCGAAGCTGATTCGATTAATCCCGGCGGCGCGCATCCCGGCCAGCTTCGCGGCGTCGACCGTCCCCGGATTCGCTTCCAGTGTGACCTCGGAGCCACTTTCGAGGCCGAAGTTGCGCTCGGCCGCGGCCAGCACCGCCGCGATCGATTCCGGGCGAAAGAGCGACGGCGTGCCGCCGCCAAAAAAGATCGTCTTGAGCCGCCGCCCCGCCCACGGAGTTTCACCGGCCCGGCGTTCGATCTCGGCGACGAGTGCGCGGACGTAATCGTCCTCGGGCCAACTCGCGACGGCGTGCGAGTTGAAGTCGCAATACGGGCACTTGGATTGGCAGTACGGGATGTGCAGGTAGAGCGAAAAGGCCTTCGCTACGTTGCTATTGTCGTTCTCGGTGAGCATCGCAGGCCGTTCCGGCCCTGCACAAAGCTTATGCCTGCGGGATGCGCCTTACCACGGGGCGGCGATGAAGAACGGCGCGAGCGCTTGCACGATCGCGCCCAGCGGCTTCGCGATCGGCGGCGGCAGACAAGCCGCGACCGCGGCGAACGCCTCGATCCCGGCTTTGCGTTCGACGGGCGGCCGCCGGTTCCACAGGTAGACAAACATCTCGTAGCCGAAATACACCAGCAGCCCAATCAGAACGAAGTCGTCGATGATGACGACGATCTTCCGCACCAGGCCATGCGGCAACAGCCAGATCGCGAGGCGCGCGACCAGGGCGAAGATCACGATCGCCGCAACCACCGCGCTCGCATGATGGACCAGCAACTGGATCGCGTCGAAGTTGACCCATTGCTCGATATCGAAACGGTCCGGTGACGTAGTATCGCTGACCGCGAACGTAGCTGCCCTCCCTGGCGTATTGTCGGCCGCGCCGAATTCACGAGCTTAGACGCGCCCGCCGGGCGGCACAAGCAAGCACGAGCCTGGGCGGCGATACAGCTTCAGCCGTCATCGGTTGCGATGACAAGGGTTTAGGCGAGTAAGTATCGCGCACCGCCTATAAGCTGCGCCGGCGCGCCGCTATACTCTAGCGCGACGCCCTAAAGGAGCGCGCTGCAACATCGTAACCGGCTCGCACAATCAGGAAGCGGCGCCCCCGCCGCATGCCGCCGCGCCGGTGGATTCTGCCGCGGGCCGGCCGCTCGCCGCGCGCCTGGGTCCCAACCTGGCATGGCTGGTCGCGTCCGGTATCCTGCTGAGCCGTATCGCCGGCCTCGTGCGCGAGAGCGTCTTCGCGCACTACCTCGGCAACTCCGACGCCGCCGACGCCTTCAAGGCCGGCATCCGCATCCCCAACATCCTGCAAAACCTTTTCGGCGAGGGCGTGCTCTCGGCCTCCTTCATCCCGGTCTACAGCAAGCTCTTGAGCGAGGGCGACGAGGAGACGGCCGCGACGCTGGCGTGGAGCGTTGGCGCGCTGCTCGCGCTGGGGGTTTCGATTCTGGTCGCGCTCGGAGTGTGGGCGACGCCGTGGCTGATCGCAGTGATCGCTCCGGGGTTCTCGGGAGACAAGCGCGAATTGACGGTCACGCTGGTGCGGATTTTTTTTCCCGGCGCCGGGCTGCTGGTGCTGTCGGCGTGGTGCCTCGGTGTGCTCAACAGCCATCATCGCTTCTTCGCCTCCTATACCGCGCCGGTCGCATGGAACCTCGTGATCATCGGCGCGCTCGTAATCTACGGACCGCGCCGGTCGCAGGATCGGCTCGTGATCGACCTCGCGTGGAGCGCGGTGATTGGCGCACTGGCGCAGATCGCGGTGCAGGCGCCGCAAACTTTGCGCCTGGTCGGCAGGATGCGGATCGATTTCGCCCGCACGCGCACGGCCTTGAACACCGTCTTTCGCAATCTCACCCCGGTCGTCGCCGGCCGCGGCGCAAGCCAGATTTCCGGCTACGTCGACAACCTGCTCGCGAGCCTTCTGCCGACCGGAGCGGTCTCGGCGCTCAGTTACGCGAGCATCCTGTACCTGCTCCCGATAAGCCTGTTCGGAATGTCGGTCGCGGCGGCCGAGTTGCCGAGCATGTCGCGCGCGGCCGGCACCTTCGAGGAAATCTCGCAGCTTTTGCGAGCGCGCCTGGACGCGGGCCTCAGGCAGATCGCCTTTCTGGTGGTGCCATCGGCGGCGGCGTTTCTGTTTCTCGGCGACGTGGTCGCGGCGCTCATCTTCCAGTCGGGCAGCTTCACCCATCGCGACGCGATCTACGTCTGGGCGGTGCTGGCCGGGTCGGCGGTAGGGATGCTGGCGGCGACGATGGGCCGGCTGTACAACTCGGCCTTTTACGCGCTGGAGGATACGCGCACTCCGCTTAAATTCGCGCTGGTCCGTTTCACGCTGACCCTGGTGTTTGGATATCTGTGCGCGATTCCGTTGCCGCCCGCTTTGGGAATCGCCCAGCGATGGGGCGTGGCGGGCCTGACCGCGTCGGCCGGAGTCGCCGCATGGGTCGAATTTGCGCTGCTGCGATGGAAACTCAATTCAAGAATAGGCCGCACCGGATTGAAACGCGCGTTGGTGGCGCAGTTGTGGGCGCTCGCGCTGGTGGCGAGCGCGGTCGGATGGGCGGTGAAACTTGGGATGGGGCATGCCGGGCCGCGCCTGATGGCGCTGGCGGTGCTGCCCGCGTTCGGCGCGGTCTATCTCGGTCTCGCGTGGTGGATGCGGCTACCGGAGCTTGAGCGCGCGACCGGCTACCTTGCCGCGCGGCTTGGGCTTCGCTCGCTTAAGCGCTAGCTCCGCGCCCGCGGCACGCGGCGGAGCCGCGGCCTGCAGGCGTTCGACGGTCAACGTCGTGCCGTAACCGGGCAGCAGCGGCGCCAGCGCGACCCGTCCGCCGTAGGACTCCACGAAGCTCTGGCCGTCGACGATTTTGTCGCGCCAGTCCTCGCCCTTCACCAGCACGTCGGGCCTCACGGCGCGAACGATACGCTCGGCGCGCGTCTCGTCGAACACCACGACGTAATCCACCACCTCGAGCGCGGCCAGAATCAGCGCCCGCTCGGCTGCCGGATAAATCGGACGGCTGTCGCCTTTGATCAAACGCACGCTGCGGTCGGAGTTGAGTCCCACCACCAGCGAGTCGCCCTGTGCACGCGCGAAAGAGAGCATCTCGATATGTCCCGCGTGCAGCAGGTCGAAGCATCCGTTGGCGAAGACCACGCGCCGGCCCGCGCTGCGCTGGCGCTCGAGCGTCGGGCGCAATTCTTCGACCGATACGATTTTGCGCTGCGCGCTCTCGGGCCCCGGGTTGAGCGCCCGCGCCAGGTCCTCGCGCGAGATTATCTCCGTGCCGAGCCGGCTGACCTCGATCCCCGCGGCCAGGTTCGCGAGCCGCGCCGCCGAGGCGAAACTGAGCCCGGCGATCGCGAACAGGCCGAACACCGCGAGCACCACGTCGCCCGCGCCGGTTACGTCGTACACCGCTCGCGGCGTGGTCGCGATGTAGGTATGCGGGCCGCGCCGCTCGCTGAGATACATCCCCTCGCGGTCGAGCGTCACCAGGCAGGCATCGAGCTTGAGCCGGCGGATCAGTCCGTCCGCCGCGCGCATCCACGCCTCGCGGTCGGTCAGGCGTATGCCGGTGGCGAACTCGGTCTCGTAGCGATTGGGCGTGAGCGCGGTCGCGCCGCTATAGATCGAGAAATCCTCGCTGAGGCGCGGATCGACGATCACCGGGATTCTGCGCCGACGCGCGCCGTCGATCAGCCGGCGCAAAAGCCCCGGTGTCAGTAGACCCTTGTTGATGTCCGAGATGAGCACGCCGTCGACGCGCCCGAGTTCGCGCTCGAGATGGCGCGTGAGCGCGCGCTCTTTGGCCGGGCTAAGTGGATGCGGCGCTTCCTGGTCGACGCGCAGTAGCTGCTGCGTGGCGCGGTTGGCCGATTGCACCGAGCCGAGCATCCGTTCCTTGACGATTGTCGGGCGATCGGAGTCGACCAGCACGGAGCGGGTGTCGATACCCAGGTCGCCGAACATCTCGCGGAGCAATTCGCCGTTGCGATCGGCGCCTACCACGCTAAGCGCGCTCACCCGCGCTCCCAGCGCCCGCAGATTGGCCATCACGAAACCCGCATTACCCGGGCGCTCCTCGATCCGGCTGACTTGCAATATTGGAATCGGCGCCTCGGGCGAGACGCGAGCCACGTCGCCCATGATATAGCGGTCGAGGATCACCTCGCCGGCGACCAGCACGCGGAGCGGCTTGAGCGTTGGGAGTTCAATCCGTCCGCCGGGGACGCTGGCGCGCGATCCCTTGTCGTCGCGGCCAGTGACGGCGCGTCCAGTCGCACGGCCCGTGCGTTTCATGATGCCGCTCGCGATCTCAACATGATGCGGGATGATACGCGCTTACGCGCCCGCGATTAAAGTCCGACGGCGAGGCTAGTTCCACACCCGATGCGCGACCTCCGCCACCAGCCTCAGCTTCTTCTCCTGCGTTGCCTCGGCTATAGGATTGCCTGCGAGCACCGAGGCGAACCCGCACTGCGTGGAGAGCGCCATCTGCTCGCGCGGAAAATGACGCGCGGCTTCGTCGATTCGCGCGATCAGGGCGTCGGGCATCTCGAGCTCATCGCTCTTGGTCGAGACCAGCCCCAGCGCCACGCGCTTGTCGCCCGCGACGTCGGCGAGCGGCGCGAATGAACCCGCGCGCGGGCTATCGTATTCGAGCAGGAAAATGTCGAAACGCGTGGCGCGCGCGAAAACTTCCCTGGAGATCGCTTCGTAGCCGCCCGTGCTCAGCCAATGACCGGCGTTGTTGCCGCGGCATAGATGAAGCCCGAAGGTAACGCCCGACACATCCGCCAGCGTGTTGAGCATCTCCACCCCTTCGCCGAGCATCCGCGCGGTCGAAATTCCATGCGCCTCGAAGACCCGCTCGCGCGTTGAAGGATCGACCAGCGTGGCCAGTTCCGGCGCGTCGATCTGGACATATTCGCATCCGAGGCTCGCCAGTTCCGCGACCTCGGCGCGCAAGATATCGACGGCGTCGGCGAAAAGCGCGAACGGCTCGGGATAGGCCGCCGCCGAATGTTCCGGCGACCAGCGCATCGCGAGCATCAGCGGACTCGGCAGCGCCGCCTTCAGCGGAAGTCGCGCGCGGGCGCGCGCGTAGATGAATTCCTCAGCCGCCAGCGAGCGCCGGCGCCGGAGCTTGCCGGTCACGGTGAGGGGCACCGCCAAATTGATTTCGCCGGTTTCGCCGCTCGCGCCGCCCCCCCGCCATCGCCGCGTGTCAAACGGGACCGCCTCGAAACCTTCGACATAGTCGGTCAGCGGCGCGACGAAACCCGAGCGGCGCATTTCGCCGTCGCTCACGACGTCGACGCCGCATCGCTCCTGCAGCGCGATCGCTTCATCGACCGCGCGGTCCTCGACCCGCTTGAACTGGGCGGTGGATATGCGGTCGGCGGCGAAATCGGTCCGCGCCTGCTTCAGCCACCCCGGCCGCAGCATCGAACCGATCACCTCGGCGCGATAAATCGCCGCCATCGGCTCACCGAATCGCGTAACCGCCGTCGACGACGACAGTCGCGCCGGTTACGAAGTCGGAAGCGCGCGAAGCGAGAAATACCGCCGCTCCCGCGCACTCCTGGGGTGTGCCGAAACGGCCGGCCGGCGTGCGCTTTAGGACGTCGTCGTAGAATGGACGCCCTTTGATCGGCGCGGTCATCTCGCTTTCGATCCATCCCGGCACGATCGCGTTGACCTGGATGTTACGCGCTGCCAGCTCGACCGCCATCGATTTGGTGAGTTGTATCAGACCGCCCTTGGAGGCTGCGTACGAGGGCGCAATTGGATTGCCGAAGTGCGAGTATTCGCTCGCAATATTGATGATCTTGCCGCGCTTGCGCGGGGCCATTGAGCGCGCCGCTATTTGCGAGAGCAGGAAGCCCGAATTGAGGTTGGTTTCGATCACGCGGTCCCAGGTCGCGGCATCGACCTTGAGCACGCCGCCGGGGAGCGCGATACCGGCGTTGTTGACCAGGATATCGACCGGGCCGAGTTGGCGCTCGACCTCGGCAATCGCGGGCGCGAGCGCGGCACGATCGGTCACGTCGAGGCGGAGCGCAATCGATGCGGCGTTAAGCGCGCGAAGCTCGCCCAGCACCGCTTCGTTCTTGTCCGCGTTGCGCGCGAGCACCGCGACCGCGGCTCCCGCCGCCGCCAGTCCCAAGGCAATCCCGCGGCCGATTCCACCGTTGCCGCCAGTGACGACTGCGACGCGGCCGTCAAGGTTGAACATTTCAGGCGCCGCCATGGACGAATCTCCCCGAGCCGCGCTTGAGCGCTTGCCGCGAGCGGGCGCGCTCAGCGAATCGAAA
>CAVTIS010000011.1:0-280519 GCA_963734845.1 uncultured delta proteobacterium
AGATGTCGGCGAGCGTCGCGCGCGCTTCGTCGCGGTGACCCTGTTTCGTGAGCAGGCGAGCGAGGCTCATCGTCGCTCGCAATTCCCACGATTTGGCATTTTGATTGCGCGCGACGCTGATAGCGCGCTGAAAGTAGCTCTGGGCTTCTGCAGCGTTTGAAGGGTCCTGCCTCAGCAACAATTCACCCCTGACCCGATGAATCTCAGGTTCATAGGCACGCTCTTCATGTTCATCTGCAACGGCCAGCGCTTCTGTTACAGCACTAAGCCCATCGTCGAGGCGATTCGCCTCCCTGCACGCATCGGCCAGCATAGTATGATAGGGAGGTCGCCCCAGTTCGATTCCACTCGCGCGAACTCCGGCTAGACCTTCCTGTATCTGTGCAATCCCCTCTTCGTTGCGCCCCTGCGCGGCTATCGCCCAGCCGCGCATCAAAGTCGCAGCACCCAGAAAATGGGTGAACCCGCGCTCGACACAGATTCCCAGTACGCGCTCCGCATTCTCTTGAGCTGCGCCTGCTTCCCGGCGATATTTGTGGACAAAGCCGGCGAACATCTCGGCAAAGGCCAAACTAAAAGGATGAGACCGCGCTTGAGCTAACGCGAGCGCCTCATTGATCCTCTTGAGAGCCTGGTCCGGATAGCCGAGGGTCCAGAGCGTGTAGGCCGCCCACGACCGGCAATTTACCCCTGAGTCCGCATGCCCCAAGGGGCGATCGCGCTCGGGGTTGTAAAGGGAGATCGCCGTTTCAAGATGCTCCCTGGCGAGATGCAACTCTCCCATGAAGTACAAGCTGCATCCTAGAGCCGAGTGCGCGTGCATCAATAGCGCCGGATCGGCTGCGCTTTGCGCCCGCTGCAGAAGCTGTTCGCCAATTTTATATGCCGCCCGGTACTGCCCTCGCAATTGATGAACAGCCCACAGTCCCGACAACGCGCCAAAAAGCTCCGGGGGGTCGCCCAGCCGCTCACAAAGCTCCCGCGCGCGAGTGTAAGCTCGCTCTGCTTCCCGCGAACCCCAGCCTTTGACCGTGCTAAACGCTGTGCCAAGGGGCAGCTGGAGGAGCAATTCTCGTTGAATCCGATCACGGCTGTCCGGCAGCTTCTGCAGCAGATCTATCGCCGCCGTGAGACCACTGATCGCATCAGAATACGCAGAGCGCTGCATCGCTTGCTGGCCCGCACGCCCCAGATAGTCGATCGCCTTGGAGAAGTTATCGCAGCGGCCGTAATGATGCGCCAACTCGGCCAGATGATCGTCCAAACGCTCCCCGAACATGGACTCCAGAGCCTGGCCGGTGCGCTCATGCAGCAGCTTACGCCGCTCCATCAGCAGCGAGTTGTAAGCGACCTCCTGCGTCAGCGCGTGCTTGAAGACGTACTCAGCATCGGCGAGGCGCCGGCTGCTCATAGATGAACTCGCTCGTCTGCAGATCCGCCAACATCCGCTCCAATTGCAGGCTCCGTCTGCGAAGCCACTTGACTTATCAGGCCAAGCGGCGACTCCCGGCCGATCACCGCGAGCATCTGCAGCAGGTCCTTTTGTTCCGGCGAAAGCCGGTCGATACGCGCGGCCAGGATGCCCTGCACCGTTGCCGGCAGACGCAGTTGCGAGAGCGAGCGCGTCACTTTCACTGCGCCATTGCGTACCAGCGCGCCCTCGTCGAACAGCGCCTGCACCATCTCCTCGATGAAGAACGGATTGCCCTCGGTGCGCTCGATAACCAGCCGCTTGAGCGGTGCGACTTCAACCCCTCGCACCAAGCAGCGCCGAGAGCATTGCCGCCGACATTCTCCCGGCCCAGCGCGTCCAGCCGCAATTGCGTGTAGTAGCGACTTGTTCGTCCACTCATGACGGTATTCAGGGCGATAGTTGACGAGCAGCAGCAAGCGCGCGCCAGCGCCGCTGTCGGCGAGTAGGTCGAGTAATGCCTGGGTCTCGGAGTCGATCCAATGAAGGTCCTCGAAAATCACCACCAGCGCGTGGTCCAGCGACTCGCGCAATATGATCCGCTTGATCGCTTCGAGCGTGCGCCGGCGCTTGACCTGCGGGGCCATCTGGGCAAGCGGGTCGGGGCCTTCCTGTATTCCAAGCAGCCCCAGCAGATACGGCAGCACTTCACTGAGTGCCGGGTCGAGCGCGGCAAGCGTGGCACGGACTTTCTCGCGTCGCGTGGCCGGATCGTCCGCGTCCTGAAGGCCAAAATAGCCGCGCAGCAATTCGAGCACCGGCAGCCACGCCGACGCCTTGCCGTGCGACACCGAGTAAGCTTCGAGCAATTTGCACTCGACTGGCAATGTCGCTTTGAACTCATAGAAAAGCCGCGACTTCCCGGTCCCGGCCTCGGCCACGACCGCGATAAGCTGCCCGTGCCCGCTCCTCGCCAATTCGAGCGCGCGCTTCATTTGCTGCAGCTCGCCCGCGCGCCCGACGAACTTCGTCAGCCCGCGCCGCGCCGAGAGCTGGAAGTGCGTCCTCAGCGGCCCGGCGCGGATCACCTCGTACACCTCGACCGGGGCGCTCAGCCCTTTGACCGCTGTCGGCCCCAGCGCCCGGAATTCGAAGTAGCCCTCACACAGTCGCTGCGTCGCCTCGCTCGCTGCGATGGAGCCCGCGGGTGCCGCGGTCTGCATCCGCGCCGCCAGATTGGTCACGTGACCGACCGGTGTGTATTCCGTATGGCCGCCGGTCTCGATCGTCCGCACCACCACCTCGCCCGTGTTCACCCCAACACGGGCCTCGATGGGGAGCTTGCCCTCCGCGCGCAGACTGTCGGCATAGCGATGCAACTCTTCCTGCATCGCCAGCGCCGCATGGAGGGCACGCTGCGGATGATCCTCATGAGCCACGGGCGCACCGAAGACAGCGAATATGCCGTCGCCGGTCGATTGCGCGACGTAGCCGCCGTAGCGATGCACCGCCGCCATCATAAGCTGCAGCACCGGATCGACGATCGCGCGCGCCTCTTCAGGATCGAGCTCGCGCATCAGCTCCGTCGAGCCCTTTATGTCGGCGAACAGGGCGGTGATCGTCTTGCGCTCGCCCTCGGGAGTTTGTGCCGCGTCGGCCGCGACGCGGACGACGCTCGGAGGCGGGGCCGGCTTTCCTGCAGGTGCTAAGGAAGCCGCCTCCAGTCGCGCGCCGCAATCGGCGCAGAATGGCTTGCCGACTTGCGCCTCAGCGCCACATTTGGGGCAGCGAAGCGGCAGCGACGCGCCGCAGTCTTCGCAAAACCGCCTTTCCGGCGCGGCCTCAACTCCGCATTCTGGACAGCCCACCTTCATCCCAGCCGCCATCTATCCCCCCAACTCCTCGAGCAGCGCCTTCGCATCTTTAAGATCGGCGGTGTCGAAGCCCTCGGTGAACCAGTTGTAGACCTCGGCGAGCATCGTGCGCGCCTCGGCGCGCTGGCCGTTCTTTGCAAGCAAAGCAGCGAGGCTCATTGTTGCGCGCAGTTCCCACGCTTTCGCGGACATCCTGTGCGCGAGCGTGATAGCCTCGCGGAAGTCGGCTTCGGCGAGTTCGGTCTGCCCCTTTTTGAGCCGCAGTTCGCCGCGCGTGTTGAGAGCCTCGGGCCTATGCGCGTTCGCCTGAAGGACCTTCTCGATCGTTGCGAGTGCGTCGGTGATCTTCCCGTCCAGTGCCTGTGCATTTGCAAGAGCGGTGAGAGCGCCACCTTTGCCCAAGGACGACCCTTCCGCCGCTCCCTCCTTTATCCCCTGGCGGATTAACGCGACGCCCTCGCTGGTGTGGCCCAGGTTCGCCCGCGCCCATCCCAAAGCAACCCGGCCCGCACCAGTAAATTGTGAAAATCCCCGCTCATCGCTTGCCGTAACCACTTGCTCGGCAATTGCCCCCGCTTCTGTTGGGTCTCTGAGACGAATGTGAAGCTCCGCAGCAAGACTTTGAGCCCACGTCTTCTCATATGGGCTGTTGTTCTCGCCTCCTCCTGCAATTGCCTGCCGCATACGCTCGCGCGCAGTATCGGCACGACCCAGAGCCCATGCGTTGAGGCTCGCGGCACCGAAGGTGTACGCCACCGAACCGGGAACCCGTCGGAAGCCAGCTGCCGCGAAGAGTTCGATGCCGCGTACGAAGTATTCCTCAGCCCCAATCAGGTCCGCTCGGAGGTTGCGCGAGCCAATTTGCGCCATGTGCGCGAGCGCCATACTGGCAGGAGTACCGTCGCGCTGCGCGAGGTCGAGGGCCTGATCGGCAAAAGTAGTACTGGCCGGAATGTCGCCCGAGGTGTTAGCGCTCGCCCACATCGCAACCACCTGGAGTACGAGCTGAGTAAGATTGCCGCTTTTCTCCGCTAACCTTCTTGCATGTGCCGTCGCTTCGACAAAATCAGGGGCGGTGTAGCCTCCTATGATTTTCAATACTCCAAGAAGCGCGCTCATAAGCCGCAGCTCCCGGGAATCGCGTTCGGGCGATTCCGGCAACGTGACTAGCAGCGCGAGCGCGTGCCGATAACTCTCCCGCGATTCGCTAAACGCGCTGCGCGCCCGCGCTGCCTTGCCCGCCCTTGACCATTCGGCGATCGCCCGCTCGGTTTCACCTGCTTCCGTCCAGTGACGCGCGAGGACCTCGGGCTGTTCTTCCGCCATGGCGGAAAATTTCTCGGTGATCGCCAGTGCAATGCGATGATGCAACCCCCGCCGTCGGCTCTTAAGCAATGCTTCGTAGGCCGCGTCCCGGACCAGCGCGTGCTTGAACGTGTAGTTCGCGACGGGCGGAATCCCGTGAACATAGATTAGTTCGGCATCGGCGAGTCTGCGCAAAGCCTTGTGCAAATCAGCTTCGGCGAGCGGATGGACCGCGTACAGCAATTCGTAGGAAAACTCGCTGCCAATCACGGCGCCGACCTGCGCCACCTCCTTGGCCGATCCCAGCCGATCCAGCCGCGCCATCAAGGAGTCATGCAAAGTCACCGGGATCTCGCGCTCTGTGAGTTTCGCATTGCTACTCTCGAGCACCGCTCGTGTCAGCTCTTCAACAAAAAGAGGCACTCCGCCGGTGCGCTCGAGTACTGTCGCGATGGTCTCCTCGGATAGTGCCTTTTGCGCCGCTACTTCTCCCAACATCCTGCGCACGTTTTGTGCGCTCAACCGATTGAGCGTGATTTGCGTGTGATGCGTCCGCGGCGGCCACGGAGCGTGAAACTCGGGCCGCGCCGTGTACAGCAGCAACAGCCGGGCCGTCGTCCCCTGCTCGACCAACAGTTGGAGCAGCTCCAGCGTCGAGGGATCGGCCCAATGCAAATCTTCGATCGCGATTATGGTCGGCTGCACTCGGGCAACGCCAAGCGCCCACTCGACCAACGTGGCCAGCAGGCGGCGGCGCTGCTGCTCGGGTGAAAGCGCTGACGGTGGATACTTCGCCGGTAGCAGAAGATTCAAGAGCGGCGCAATCAGCGGCAACGCGTCAGCGGGCTTGAGTCCTGCAAGTTTGAGCCGGGTTTCCAGTTGGGCGACCTGTTCCTCCGCTGACTCGTCGCCGCGCCACGCCAGAAGCTCGCGAAGCATCTCAGTAACTGCGTAGAAGGGCGTGTTCTGGAAAAAAGGCCCAGCAGCGGCCTCGACCCACGTGTGTGGCATGCCCGCGATCTGTTCACGAAAGCGTTGCACCATGCGCGATTTCCCGATTCCTGCCTCGCCTACGATCAGCGTGGCCTGGCCTTCGCCTTCCAGGGCTTGTTCCCAACGATTCATCAGCAGGCGCGGTTCGTCTTCGCGTCCGACGAATGGAGTCAGCCCGCGCGCCGCCGCGCCTGCTTCGAGGCGCCCGCGTACTCCGCTGGGCTGGATTACGCAGTAAAGCTGAACCGGCCGTTCCACGCCCTTGAGTGCCTGTGCTCCGCGATCTTCAACCACGAACAGCCCGGAGAGCAGCCGATGCGTACCTGCCGTTATCAGTACCGTGCCGGAAGCGGCCGCCGCCTGCACCCGCGCGGCGATATTGGGAGTATCGCCGAAGACGTCGGTGTCTTTACCCGCGCCGGCGCCCACCACAACCGTGCCTGAATCGATGCCGACCCGCGCGGCGAGTCTTGGGTGCGTGGGGTGCTCGTTGAGCTTTGAGATCGCGTCGAGGATTGCGAGGCCCGCCCGCGCTGACCGCTCGGCATCGTTGTCGTGCGCTTCGGGCCAGCCGAAGCAGGCCAGGACGCCGTCGCCGAGGTACTGCGCGACGTGCCCGCCGAAGCGCTGAATAGCCTGCGCCGCCGCACGATGGTACTCGGCGACAATCTCCCGCCACGCTTCAGGATCGAGATGGCTGGCCATCTCCGTCGAGCCGACGAGATCGCAGAAAAGCACGGTCAGATGCCGCCGCTCGCCGGTTAGGCCGTCGTGTGGCTCAGACTCCGCACCAATCGTCGCGGCTGCGTCGAGTGGCGCTGCGCATTGGGCGCAAAATCTGGCTTCAGGAGTGTTTTCAAATGCGCACTTGGCGCAGCACTTATTGACCGGCGTAGCACACTGGTTGCAAAACCGTGAGCCCGCGGCAATATCGGCTCCGCAATTCGAGCAACGCATCGAATCACCTGGACGCCAAGCGACTGGGCCTCTTATATCACCCGGCCCTGGTAAGGGGCAGCGTCGCGAGCGCGGCGGGCCCGCCGCGCCTTTCGCTGGCGGAGTAGCAAGCAGACACAATATTTCGGATGTCAGAATTGTCCTTTTGTTGGCGCGCCTAGAGGGTCCTCCTCTGTCAGCCCGCTCTCGAAGTGTAAAAGGTTAAGATTCACGGGCTCTCACGGATAGCCTCTGCACGTCCAAAGCTCGGCCAGCGGCTCCAACCTGTTTGGGTCATACTGTAAGAGGAGAACTTTTATGATTCTCAAGGGGGAATGGGGGGAATGGGATCGTCTTCGGCGTCGCTAAGTGCCCGTGCGAATCGTTGCCCCTGGCTCATCCGCGCTTCACCTCGAGGCGGGCTCGCGAGAGAACCTCGCCGGGCGCTTCGAGTAGATTACCCTCACGCACTGGTCGGCGTCGTCGCTGGCAGAGGTATTTCACATGTCGTCTTAGGACGCCGTGGATACGCTCGTTCGAACGGGAGCATACCCGGCCGGCGCTCCCATGATACGGGCGGAAATGACGGACAGGCGCGCCGCGCGGCCCAACACCGCGCAATCAAAGGCAGCGGAGCCCGCAGGCCTTAAAAACGCAAGTGGCAGTTTCCTATATGACACGGTCTCTTACACCAACGATGGGCAGGCCAGCTGGAATTGCGGATGGGAAGGCGACGCGAGCGTGCCGCCGGCAGTCGCCGCCCTGCGCAAGCAGCAAATCAAGAACTTCTGCTGCCTGCTGATGCTCGCCAACGGGGCACCGATGTTCGTCGCGGGCGACGAGTTCATGAATACGCAGCGCGGGAACGACAATCCCTACGACCAAGATGGCGAGATCGTATGGCTCGATTGGCGGCGGCTGGACGTGAACCCGGATATTTTCAGATTCTTCAAAACCATGATCGCGTTCCGCAAGGCTCATCCGTCGATTGGTCGAAGCATCTTCTGGGATGACGACGTTCGCTGGCACGCATTGAGTACGGACCCGGATGAATCGTATTCTTCTCACACGCTGGCATTTCTCCTGCGCGGCGGCCGTTTTAACGACTCCGATCTCTACGTAATGATCAACTGCTATTGGGAGGATCTGGATTTCACCGTCGGAGAGGAGAGGCGCACGAATGGCTGAGGGTTGTCGATACTTTGCGGGAAAGTCCCAACGATATCGTTGAGCCCGGAGCTGAAGAGCGCCTGACGTCGCTTCGCTACAAGGTTGGGGCGCGGTCGGTCGTAGTGCTGCTCCGCAGGATTCCCTGGAGAAGGGGATTCAAATAGCCCTTGCCGCCCTCAAGGCTGTGGCACGCAAATCGTCCGCTGTTAGGCGAAGCCAGCAATGACTGAACGCGCTTCTGCGCTATAGCTGGAGGTCTGGTACGGTCTGCGTGCCCGACTATTTTTTTGCGCGGTCGATGTCGACGACTCTCGGGCGCAGCCGTCCTCGCTCCGCTGCGGGGCCTCGCTAGGTATTGTCGGCGGGCTCGGTTGATAATTGATTTCTAATCGTGAGAACCGGACAGTTCGCTTTACGCACTACGGCTTCGGCCACGCTTCCGAGAAAAAAATGCGCGAGCAGACCGCGGCCGTGGGTGGCCATCACCAGGAGGTCGGGCTTAAATTGATCGACAGCCTGCAAGATGCCACCGACGACATCGCCGATGAAGACCACCGACTCGTGTTTGACGCCGCCAAGCTTCTGTCGTGCGATCTCGCCCAGCTTGGTCTTGGCTGATTTCTCTTGTTGCTCGTACACATCAGCGGGCATCGGAAAGTTGCCAAATTGCGCCACCAGCGGGACCGCATGTACCAACATCAGCGCAGCGTCAAAATGACGGGCGATTTCAAACGCCTTGTCCAAGGCCACGAGTGAGTTCTCAGTGAAATCGATCGGGCACAGGATCTTGCGATAGGGAAATGCCATGGCTGCGATCGCCTCCGTCAATATTTTCGGTGCGCTTCCGAGACAATAACATTAATCAGCCTCAACGGCCGCCGCCAATTGACTGAAAAGCGACGCGCCACAGTAATCCGCGGCATTTTCGGTATCAACCCGATTGCCACACGTCCATGCTCTTGAGGGATGCGCCCCGACGCGTTTGTCAGCCCACGCCATCGATCACGCTCATCGCGAGTTTTGTCGTTCGATTTTCTTCGAGCAAGTTGCGAAGATCCAATCGCAATCTTTATCGCTGCCCGCCTGGGTCCGGCTCCGCGAAAGGCGCCCCAGGAATAAAGCTAGACGAAGATGCGAAAAAGGTCTTTTATCAAAGTGACCCTGCACACAAATAGGAGAATGCTATGGCTTTTTCGCGACCATGGATTCCATTTCGTGAGATGGGGGAATTGCGGCGCAATATTGACGAGATGCTGGAACATCTCAGAGGCAGAATCGGCTATTCACCGGGGAGCTTGTCAACCGCCGGGAAGCCGCCGATCGAGTCCTTTGTGGAAGAGGGAAAGCTCATCGTCCGCGCCGAGTTGCCCGGCATCGACTCTAAGGAAATCACCGTTAACGTTGTGGGCGACATGCTGATGATTCGCGCCTCGCGTCAGGAAGAGCACGAAACCAAGAAGCGCGACTTTCTTCATCGCGAGTTCAGATACGGCGCCCTGGAACGCTCGATGACCCTTCCCCAGGGCGTGAAGGTCGAAGACATCAAGGCAGCCTTCAGCAATGGCCTACTTCAGCTCACCATCCCGATTCCTGAGGAGACCGCGCCCAAGGAAGTGAAGGTTCACGTCGAGCATGCCGAATCCAAACCATCCGGCGAAAAGGCAGGCTGAGGTCTAAAATGGCTCGCCGGTCGGCTCGACATTTTGCCAAAGGTCAATCGCGACGCCGTTTGGAAATGTCAGCCACCAAGCGCGCCACTTCAGCATCGGTGACCTGACGGTTAGCGGCGCCCCGCGCGCATTCCTCGTTAGCTTGCCTGGCAACGTCGCTCAACGAGAGGAGCCCGACGAGACGTCCTTCCCTATTCAGTACCGGTAGTCGGCGAACTTTCTTCTCGCGCATGATTTGTTCAGCGACAGAGAGATCATCATCCGAAGTGCAATCGAAAAGCTGTCTCGACATGACCGCGGAAACTTTGATTTCGCCTATCGGCATTCCTTGTAAGAAAGCCGCCATGCAAATGTCTCGATCGGTAAGCATTCCCACCAACCACCCCTCTTCATTCAACACAGGAACGCATCCACAGTCATTGTCCCACATGACTTGCGCTACGGTGGCCAGGTTGTCGGATTTGAAACACGCTCTCACGTTCGAAGTCATCACGTCTTTGACTTTCATCGCGCTTCATCCTGTGCTGACTGGTCTTGCTAGTTTAGAAACCGGCCTATAGCAGCCCTGCGCCGGCGAGATCGTGCGGTGAGAGTTCCTTCCACCTCATCTGGCCCGCGATGAACTGCCATGGTGCCATAAGACCTATGTGAAGCTCGACAAATTTGGAGCGTCGCACGAGCGGTCAGGCTTTTGATGCGCATTTGGACGCGACCACGACCTGTGAAGTGATGCCCTTGGTAGGAATCAGTTGAATGCATTTGAACTGCCATAAAGATGGCGAGAGAAAGCCCCTTAGATCGATCGGACGGCATCCGCCGACTATCCAAGGCGATAGAGCGTGAACCTGGGTCCAGATTGAGGACACCGAACTGCCCAACACTCCTTGGCCGCGGCTCAGACTTGCGAGGCACAGCAATCCACCGGATGCGAGCACGAACAGGTCGATATTGCCTCTACTCAGCAAATCGAGCACATAAGTCGACACGACGCGGTCCACGCTGCCGTCGGCTTCCAAGAGCGTGCAAGATCCGTCCGAGAGTCGCATGGTGCCCCGTTCAGCCCAAGGCCGCAGACGTTTCCGCGCGAGGTCGATCATTGTCTCGCTGATGTCGATTCCCAGATAGCGAGAATTCGCCGGCAAACAATCCGATAGCAGACGTTCGGCCAATCGCCCGGTGCCACAGCCGAATTCAAGCACTGAGGCCGCATGGTTGAAGTCGCCGTGCCTGAGCATGAGTTCCACAGCCGGGTCCTCGAAGAAGCGCTGCCAGTCCTGACGCGAACCCGAGACGGTTGTAGAACGCCTGGGCCTGTTCGACCGTCAAGATTCGCTCTAACCTTTTGGTGTCTGTCATTTGTTGATCTAACGATGTAGCACAACAAGTGTCGGCTTACGGACGATCAATTGTCACGCAGATGAAGAGACTCGGAACCGCTGATCAGATCGAGAATCTCCGTCGTCACGGCCTCCTGCCGGGCGCGTCGCGCAAGTTTTGTAAGCTCCTCAGACTTGTTGCCGATGTTTTGATGCGCGGCTTCCATGGTGAGGAAACGAGTCGAGTTCTCGCTGAAGAACGATTGCATTGCGGCATTCTCCAACGCCGCGAAGAAGTACTCGCCGACAATGTCGTCGAAGAGGCGGCGTGGACTCAGGTTGATTACAGGTGGCATTGCCCAGGGGTACTTTTCAACAACGGGCATCTCAAGAGGTAGCAGTCGATGCTGCTCAACTCGCGGAAACTGACTGCCAGCATGCTGTGCGTAGACGACTTCAAGCCCTGCGATTCGACCGCCGCTGAACATTCGATAGACCTCAGTCGCAACGCGGCGAGCCGCGCCCGTGACGCCCGCACAATGGGTTGCCATTGGCAGCACCAGGTCCGGCTTTAATCCGCGCTCCCGGCAAATTTGACCGCCGCGCGATCCAACCACAATCAGGACAAGCGCGCGCTCACTATCCGCGACCGCACGTTCTGCGGCGCGCAGCGGGCGCTCATTGAAGCCGCCGCACAGGCCGTGCTCGGCGCAAAACACGACCAACCCCGACTTAGCTACCTCCGGCATCGGAGCAAGAGCATCGTCGGACGGCAGCAACGTCGCGGCGTCAGACAACGCCTCACGAATCACCTCGGAGTAGCGGCGGATTGCTTCGAGTGACCGCAGCGCCTGTTGCATCTGCGATGCGGCGATCGCACGGATCGCCGAGACTATATTCAGCAATTCGTCCAGTGACGCGATTCGCGTTGCGATTTCCCTTTCTTGTGCCATCGTCTATCGGCCTGACGGATTCGCGTGGACAATCAGTGGTTCGAGCAGCTCCTTGATCGACGCGACGAGCGCCGCGCGCCCACGGTCGTCTAGGTTTCCAGTTGCGTTGATTCCGCGAGCATGTTCGCTGCCTTCTGTCTTCAGCCATTCCCCAATCGCCGTTCGCAGTTCGGCTACCCTGTCGACAGGGAGCCGGTCAATCAACTTCTCGTCAATTGCCACCAGCAAGGCCACCTGATGGGCTAACGAGAGCGGCTCGTATTGTGGCTGCGTCAGAACGGCCCGAATTCGGCGACCGTGCTCAATTGTATCGTGCGTACGCTCGTCCACCATGCCTCCGAACCGCGTGAAAATCTCGAGTTCAAGGAACTGCGCGTACTCAAGCCTCAGCGTCTCAGCGAGCTTGCGCATGGCCGGCGATTGCGTTTTGGCGCCGACGCGAGACACGCTCTTGCCGACATTGACGGCGGGCTTTTGACCTTCGTGGAACAGACGCGGGTCGAGAACAATCTGACCGTCGGTGATCGAGATGAGATTCGTCGGTATGTATGCGGAGAGATTGCCTTCCTGGGTCGCCGCGATAGGCAGCGCGGTGAGAGATCCTCCCCCGCGCTCGGGACTTAATTTAGCCGCGCGCTCCAGCAGCCGGGAATGGATGTAAAAAATATCTCCAGGATATGCCTCACGTGCTGGCGGATTGCGCAGTAGCAGCGATAACTGGCGATAGATCACTGCGTGCTTGCTAAGGTCGTCGATAATCAGCAGCGCGTCACCGCCTTTTTCTGAGAAATATTCCGCCGTCGTGCACGCCGCATACGGCGCCAGCCACTGGATGCCAGGAGGGTCGTCGGATGGCGCGAAGACAAAGATGCAGCGCTGCGGTGCGCCGTAACGTTGCACCGCATCGATCACCTGAGTGACTGACGAGGTCTTCTGGCCGACGGCGCAGTAGACACAGACAACGTTGGTATCACGCTGATTGATCATCGTGTCGACAGCGATGGCGGTCTTCCCGGTTTTGCGATCGCCGATGATTAGCTCGCGCTGCCCACGGCCCAGCGGCAGCATCGCGTCGATTACCAGCAGTCCGGTGTTGAGCGCCGTGTTTACGAAATCGCGATCGACAATCGCTGGCGCCGGTCGTTCCACAGGCTGCACGCTCTCCGCGTCGATCGCCGGACCTCCGTCTAGCGGAATTCCGAGCGCGTTAATCGTGCGGCCTAGAAGTTTTTCCCCAACCGGAACGCTCGCGACCGTGCCAGTCCCTCGCACGAGGCTGCCGGCCTTAACTCCGCTGACTGCGCCGAGCATCGCGCATCCAATCAGCTCAGGATCGAGAGTCAGAACGATACCCGCGACTTGCTCACCTCCATCCGAGCGTTCGAACAGCAGCACCTCGCCGAGCCGTGCCTCGGGCAGACCGCTAACGCTCGCAACGTCGTCGCCAACTCGCTCAACCCGCCCGATACGGTCCAGCTGCGGTTCGACTTTGAACCGGCTCAACACCTCGCTTGCCCTCAGCAAGCGCGTTCTTATCGATTCAGCTAGGCTGTCCATCGGTGCGTATTTGCTTCAGTGCAGTCGTCAGAGTATCGCGCCAGTTGAAACGCAGGATCGCGTGTGGGAACGTGATTACGGTGCCGGCGATAAGGGCCGGGTCTGCGCTGAACTTGATGCTGAAGGCTGCACCGAGGCGTTTTGCAAGCTGCTCATGCCATTCCGATTGCTCCTGAACGCCGAGCGGATGAGCAGTGGTCACAAATAGGACGGCCGCGTCCAAACGCGGAAAGAGCTTGGCGCGTTCCTCCTTCTCCAGCCGATCGAGATAATCCAGCACCCGTCCAAGAAACGGCTGCTCTATTGAGGGGACAGCCAGTTCGCGCAAGAGCCGTTCGGTAAGGTTCGTCGCCAGAGCAACGGTGCGTTCAAACAGCTCGTTGCTGGCCGCGGCGCGCTCCTCGTCGAGCCGTTTCAATGCCTGGTCCCTGACTTTCTCCACTTCGCTGCGGGCTTCCTCGATTATCTTTTTGCGTTCCGTTGAAAGTTGTGCTCGCTCCTCGTCGATCATCTTTTGACGTTCGGCATCAATTTCAGATCTTTTTACCTCAATTTCCTGCATCAGGCGCTGGGCGCTTTCCTTCTCCTGCGAAGCTTCAGTCAGTGCGCGTGAGATCTCTTCCTTGCGCCTGGCAACGATCGCCTTGACCGGCTTGAACAGGAAGCGCTGAAGCAGCCAGATCAAGATAAGGAAATTCGCCGCTTGCAGCGCAAATGTCCACCAGCTGAAGTTCATCGCACCGCGAATGGGTTTGCGAACAGCAATAACAGGGCGACCACCAGGCAGTAGATCGCCATGGTCTCAATCATCGCAAGGCCAACGAACAAGGTTCGCGACAAAGAACCCGCGGCTTCGGGTTGACGCGCGATCCCTTCCATCGCGGCTGCGATGGCGCGCCCTTCGGCAAGTGCGGGACTGATAGAACCGACCGTGACCGCCACCACCGCGCCGATTATGCTCAGCATCTGAACCGTCATCTTCCAACCTCCGTCACTTCGAAATTACGCCGATACCGCCGCCGATGTAGACGGCGGCGAGAACACTGAAAATATATGCCTGCACCAGACCGACCAGGATCCCGAATGCCATGAATGGAATTGGCACTAGCAATCCGGCGAGCGACAGGATGATTGCTACCACAAGCTCTTCGCTCATGATGTTGCCGAACAAGCGCATTGCCAAAGAGAAGGAGCGCGTAACCTCAGACAGCAAGTTGAGCGGTAACATAATGGGATTCGGCTTGAGGTAGCCTTTCAGATATGGAACGAAGCCCTGAAATCTTACCCCGTAGAAATGCACTGAGAGAAAAACGATCGAGGCCAGCGCCGCCGGAGTCTCTATCGACGCTGTCGGCGCCCTCATCCCCGGCACGATTCCGGAAAGATTAGCGACCACTAGAAAGGTGAAAAGAGTTCCAAGCAAGGGTAGGAAGGGGCTCGCGTCGCGACCTACTAATGCCTCTATTTGCTCTTCGATCCCCAGTACGACGGTTTCGATTGCCGCCTGCCAGCCGCCCGCTACAACCTCGAAGGCGCATGTCGCAATCCAGCAGCCGACTGCTAGCACGGCCATCAATCCCCAAGTCGTCACAACCGTGCGACTAATGGGCACGACGCCGAGATGAAAGAGAACGACTTCCTGTAGTGGCGAGTGGTTCACGAATTCCTCTCTAGCGCGCGTCTCTGCTGATTGACGGCGCCCGTCCGTACTATCTGAAAGCCGGCCAAGCTCGACAGCAAAGGCAACGCGCCTTGACGGGCGCAGAGCGTGAAGGCTGCACCGATCACGACCAAGCGCATTAGATGGGCGAGCAGGGCGCTCCACGCGGCACCACGGTCTGCATAAAGGCGCACGTTCCAGACGAGCGAGCCAACATATGCGGCTCCGATCAAAGCGCCGAACATACTGTACGGCAAAGCTCGCATGAGAATCGGACCGTTCATTCGGTATTCATCCTCTTCCAGACCGACCAGAAGCCGGCGGCAGCACCGGCAAAGACCAACGCCGCGCTCCAGAACACGCCGGTGTTAAAAGTCCGGTCAAGCCATCGGCCGATGAAGGCACCCAAGAGAATTGGCGTGACAATGCTCCAGCCGAACCGGCCCATCATCGCAAGCGCACGTCCAAGCGGCCATTCGCCAGTCCGTAACCAGTACTCGTGCCTGTGTTGAGCGCGTTCGGCGGCTTCTTCCAACTCGCGCTGCTTACGCATCCGCTCGCGATCGTTGGGCTCATCTTCAGTCGCCACGAGACGGTCCACCGGCTACTCGTGTGGCTTCGCCTTGAGAGGCAGGTCCGCCGGCCGCAGGTAGCGATAGATCTGACGAACCGCAGCGTGTTCCAGTCTGAGCGCTCCCGATCTCGCAGACTGCTCGGCCTCCACGTTTTTTGTCATCGCCGAAAGAACCTGAGTGCGCAGATGCCCGAGGTCATTGCTCACAACCGCCTCGCGGGTCGCGATCTCGACTACTTTCCCGTCTCGAACACGAAGCACGCCACTCCGAACGGCAGCATAGCGCTCGACGTTCCGCTCGTCGCGCCATCGCACGACGCAGACAGCCAGCGTGGTAAGCAAGTCGGCGTGGCGAGGTTCGACTCCGAAGGCGCCACTGGAATCCTCGGCGCGAACGTAGCGGACCGGCTCTTCATCGACCACGATCTCGGTCGGCGTGGTGATAACAAGCTTCATTCGCGTTCGCTCAGGCTGCTCCCTTGCGCATAGCGATCTCCTTCTGACGCGCGTCCTCGAAAGTCCCAACCATGTAAAATGAGCTTTCCGCCAATTTGTCGCCCTCACCTGACAGCATCGCACTACAGCCCTTGACCGTATCCTCGACCGCGACTGACTTTCCTGCGATTCCTGTGAATTGTTCGGTGACCATGAAGGGTTGCGTCAGAAAGCGCTCCAGCCGCCTCGCACGAGCGACCGTTCTGCGGTCTTCCGCGCTCAACTCCTCGACGCCTAGCAACGAGATGATTTCCTGGAGTTCCTTGTAACGCGCAATCGTTCGACGGACTTCCTCAGCGACCGAGTAATGTTCCGCGCCCAGAACCCGTGGGTCGAGCAACACCGAGGTCGAAGCCAAGGGGTCGATCGCCGGATACAGGCCTTCTGCAGCCATATCGCGCGACAGGACCACAGACGAGTCCAGATGACGAAAAGTTTCGACCACGGCGGGATCGGTAAAATCATCGGCTGGTACATAAACCGCCTGGATGGCCGTCACCGAGGCGCCCGCGACGGATGCGATTCGCTCCTCCAGCTCGGCGATTTCGGTCGCAAGCGTAGGCTGATACCCGACCCTGGAGGGTAGCCGCCCGAGCATACCGGAGACCTCTGCTCCCGCCTGTACGAAGCGGAACACATTGTCCATCAGCAGTAGAACATCGCGGTGCATCACGTCGCGGAAATACTCGGCCACCGTCAACGCCGCCATACCTACGCGCCACCGCGCGCCGGGCGGCTCATTCATCTGGCCGAAGATCAGCGCGGTCCGGCTGAGAACGCCTGATCTGCGGAGTTCGGCGAGCAGTTCGTGGCCTTCGCGTGAACGCTCGCCTATTCCGGCAAACACCGAAATGCCGGAGTATTTCTCGACTGTGCTGCGAATGAGTTCCATGATCAGGACGGTCTTACCAACGCCCGCACCGCCGAACATACCCGCTTTGCCTCCCTTCGCGAGGGGAGCGAGAAGGTCGACGACCTTGATGCCGGTGCGGAAGACTTCCCGCTTGTGATCCTGGCGGCTTATCGACGGCGATGCTCGATGAATCGGCCACCGCTTGATCTCGGAGTCGAAGGGTTCAAGACGATCGATGGGGGTTCCAATCACGTTCATTAGACGGCCCAGTACCTTCTCCCCGACCGGCACCTGAATCGGCCCGCCTGTCTGCCTGACCGGCGCGCCGCGGCTCAGACCGGCCGTGTTTTCCATCGCGACACCGCGAACCGTACGCCGGTCGAGATGTTCTTGCACTTCCACAATGATTCGAGCGTCGCCATCTGACTCTACTACCAGGGCATCATTGATTGCCGGAAGTGGCTCTAGCGGAAACTCGACGTCCACGACCGAACCGCGAATTCGAGTGACGGCTCCTCGCGATTTGTCAGAAGCACGCTCTGAATTCTGAAAAGGCTCTAGCATCACGTTGGTGGCCTGCTATGCAACTTGCCTACCTCTGCTCGTTGTGCAGGACACGACTTTCGGCGCCATTGCTGCTTCAACGCGCAATGCCGCTCGCCACTTACCTCTACTATATCGACACTATACCGAACTCATATGTACTGCACCCGCTCAGAACTCAAAGGGCCGTCTGGCCTGGCCGGGGAATTTTGTACCAGCTGGCAAGTTAGAGAAGCTGGGACAGGAGGGCCCTGGGAATGGCGAAGCGGAAGTACACAGCCGAGGAGATCGTGACGGTGCTGCGGCAAGTGGAGGTGTCGATGGCGAACGGCAAGGCGACACCGCAGGCGTGCCGGGAAAGCGGCATCACCGAGCAGACCTACTATCGGTGGCGCAAGGAGTACGGCGGGCTGAAGCTCGAGCAGGCCAAACGGCTCAAGGAGCTCGAGAAGGAGAACGCGCGGCTTAAGCGGCTGGTGGCTGAGCTGTCACTGGAGAAGCAAATTCTGCAGGAGGTCGCCCGGGGAAACTTGTAGGCCCCGAGCGGCGGCGTTGCGCGGATGAACAGCGCCAATCGACTCCGCGCATCCGCATCACGTCCGCCAAGGTCTCGATAAGGTCCTGGCTGCGCAGCCGCCGGTCGACCCGGATGGCCAGGCTCTCCCGCGTGTACTCGTCAATCAAAGTCAGAATTTTTAAGGTCCTGCCGTCATGGGTCGCTGCGCCACCAAGTCGTAGCTCCACACGTGGTTGGGTCGCTCAGGCCGCAGGTGCTGGTGAAGCTGGCCACCGTGGTCCAGTGATGTTCAGGCACCGCGGCCAGACCCGGCAAAGCCAGATCCAGAGCAGGCGATCGAGCGCAGAGAGCCACGGACGGCTGGGACGCTGGCGACGCAGGACTGCCAGCTGGTGGCGGAGCGCAATGACCTCGAGCTCCTATTCCGCGCGGCTGCGAAACCGACCAGCGAGCCATGAAAGAAGCCCCGAGATGTATGCGAACATGCCCGTGACACTACGGTCGGGCAAGATAAATCGCTAGGCTTTTCGATACTTTCCGAGTTTTAAGTAGGGACAGGGGCGAAAAACGATCAGATTTCGGATCCGAGGCCGAAGCGCCTTGCACCGTGCCGGCCAGTTGTTGGTCTGCTGGCGAAGCGGTGCGCGCGGGCTCGCTCGTTGGCATACCGGCACCCGCCAAATCATTCGCGATTCTACGCGGCGAGCCAAAAATCTATATCAAACCTGCGGAGAGTGGTTTCAAGCAGCACGCCCGCAAGCTAACGCCCAAGCTTTCCGGAAGTTCCTTATCGGCTTCCCGTTGTGATGGAATAGCCACGGAATGATGCGGTTGGTTGGCCTACCCCTTTCGGTATCTCATTCGTGACTTAGTGTCGGCCGCCGTTTTGGTTCATTTTTGATTCCGAGTTTTTCGGGCCACCCTGGTATAGTAGGAAAGGTATCCCACGATTTTCGCCGGACCGCAGTTCGCAATCTCGAACGCGCTGGTATCCCGCGTTCGGCTGCTATGGCTATGGTCGGCCATCGCACGGAATCGATTTATCAGCGCTACAAGGTCGACGAAACGAAGCTGAAGGACAGCGCAGCAAAGCTCGCGACGCTCCAGGAATCCGAGAAGAGTGCGCCTGGCTGCGATGAGAGATAAGGGGAACTCACGCAATTGCTCACAATCCGATGCACTCGCAAGCTTCTCAATTATTTTCACGACCAAGGTCCTGTCGAGGGCATTCATCCTACCACGGGCCTCGGCGATTGGTATTGTAACCTGCTCTTCACCAAGCGTTTGCGCCTTGTCATTTGCGTAAGCGAACGTTCGCTGCTTCCAGGGTTGGTCGAAGCGAAAGATCGATTCTCTTTCGCAATCAGGTTTCAAGAACAAGTGCGATCGGTCTTGGAATGCGTGGGATCTCACCACCGGCAGTAGAACGTGAGATGCACGAAATGGCGCGGATTGTACTCGGAGTGACGTTGAGTCGCACGGTCCTGGGTTCGTTGAACGATCTGGCGTTGCTTTCGCGGTTTGCCATCGAAGAGCAATCGCACATCGATCTCACGTCATTGGCGGTCAAGATCGCCGACACCCTTGCTCCCCGATCAAATGCGAAAGCCGCAGGTCACTGACCTTGGCGCTTTTGCGTGATCGGCGTAAGGACGTATAGGAGAATGCGCCGGGCCGATCGGTCATTCCCAAATCGCGCGCGAACGAAGGCCGAGGATTAACAATCCTTTGAGGTTAATCTCTCCGACACACCTTTCATCTCATCGGCAACATCTTCGGCTCAGCAAATACGTTGAGCAACAGGTCCGAATCCGAGGCATCAGACGGTCGAGCCCGATCACTTCGCGAGATCCTAGGACCGAGCTAGTCACCCGAGATGCGGACGCGCCCGCAAAGTAGTATCGTGAGTGCGGGAGACGATTTATGACTTCGACGCGCAAATGGAACGCTGCACTGGCTGGACTCCTATTGATCTGCGCCACGGCCGCAAGCGCGCAGGGCGACGACGTTGCGCAAGGTCGGCAAATTTATCTCGAGTATTGCGCCTCATGTCATGGACTCACCGGCGAAGGTGACGGTCCCGTGGCACCCGCGTTAACTACTCCGCCGGCCAACCTGCGCAGGCTTTCAGAGCGCTTCGGGAATCCGCTGCCCGAGGACCAGGTCGCCCGCTTCATCGACGGTCGCGCCGAGGTCAAAGCTCACGGCCCGCGCGACATGCCCGTATGGGGCGCGCGCTTCTTCGCCGAGACGCGCAACGAGAACGCCGTCCGGGCAAGAATCGCCAGGCTGGTCGCCTATCTGCAATCGATCCAGACCGGCGCTCGCCACGCCCGCAGATAACACGCCGCGCGAGATGGATTAAGCGCGCCGGCTGCCAAGCGGGGCGGCCTGCACTTGGCCGCGGCTCCATCCGTTTCAGCCGCGCGCCTTTTTGCCGAGTCGAGCTCGGGCTGGCAGAGCCTTGGGTCTTACGGTAAGCACAGGGCATGGCGCCTCCCGCATAACGGCTTCGGCGACGCTTCCAAGGAGGATACGACGAAGTCCTTTCCAGCCGTGAGTCGCCATTACAATTATATTCGCACGCACACGCGTCGCCATCACGAGGATCTCCACGTCCGGATTGCCGTCCGTAACGTGAACTCTGTACTGCACCGCTTCGCAGACTCTGCTAGCCAATCGTTCAAGCTTGCGTCGGGCGGTCGTTTCGAGCTTTTCGAAAGATGACGTATCGGACGGCAACCCCACGACATGGAATATATGGAGGATCCCTTTGCTCGAGCGCGCCAGCTCTGAGGCGACGCGAAGCGCCAGAAGCGAGTTTCGGTCGAAGTCGACTGCGCACAGGATTTTATTGAACGAGGTCATTCAGCCTTCCTCAAACGAGTGTATTCTGACGCGCGAAAGTTTAACACGTCTTCCCTGATGTCGTCGCGCGACGCCGGCGCGGTACGCGGCTGAGGCTAGCCTCGTCCGGATCACTGAACAGGCGGGTACCAACAAGAGTACGTAATCGATACTGCGCCATGTGACGGACACATCGTGAGTTGCTCAAGCGCGTGTCGCCCGCAGGGCGTGACGCGTACGGGATGCGGCGCACCGTGTCCAGCGTACAATCGCGGATGCTATGGATGCTGGAGGTTGATTAGCCGCCGGTACTGCAGTCGCAGGGCCGCGGCGAACGCTTAACTGGATTGCTTGCGCGCGACCATCGCGACAAAGTCTCTCTCCGTGAGGATGCCGACGAGGCGTCCTTCCTTCACCACCGGCAGGCAACCCATCTTCCGCTCCGCCAAAACTCGGGCGGCCTCAACCAGGGGCGTGTCGGGAGTTGTGCTCCGCAAAAACATTCGTTTCGGCCTCGAACCCCGTATAGTTCTTCGGAATCTTGAGGAGACAGCGTAGACGGCAGAGGGTTTCTTTCATCATGCGCACAGGGCTGAGTTGGTTACGGATCCTGGCTGATCTTGTGTGTGGCGAATTGCTGATTTGTATCGAAAATCAGCAATTCGCCACACACAGGTACTCCGGCGCCTCTCACCGGCCTACCGCGCCTCCTCTAGGGAAGCTCTGCATAAGTGTTTCGGTTCGGGTATAAATAGTTAGTTGGGTCGGCGGGTGTGGAGGAGAGGAGATGGGTAATCAGCGGACGTTTGCATCGCTGGCGTGGAATGGGAAGGGCAAAGTCACGCGGCGCGAGCGGTTCCTGGCCGAGATGGATGCGGTGATTCCATGGTCGCGGCTGGTCAGGCTGATCGAACCGCACTACCCCAAAGCCGGCCAAGGTCGCCAGCCGCTGGGACTGGAGAAGATGCTGCGGATTTATTTCTTGCAGCAGTGGTTCAATCTGTCGGACCCACAGGCCGAAGATGCGATCTATGACAGCGAGTCGATGCGGCGTTTCGCGCGGGTTGAGCTGGGCGACGAGGTGGTGCCGGACGAGAGTACGATTCTGCGCTTCCGCCACCTGCTGGAGCAGCACGGGCTGACCCATGCCATCTTCGATGCGGTGGCGGACCTGTTGGAAGAACGGCGGCTGCTGCTGCGCTCGGGCACCATCGTGGACGCGACCATTATCGCGGCGCCGAGTTCGACCAAGAACGCGAGTGCGAGCCGCGACCCCGAGATGAAGCAAACCCGCAAGGGTCGCAACTGGCACTTCGGGATGAAGCTGCACATCGGCGCGGATAAACGCGGTATCGTCCATACGGTCAGAGCGACCGCTGCCAGCGTAGCCGACATCACCCAGTTGCCTGACCTGCTGCACGGGCTGGAGCGGGAAGTCTTCGGCGATCAGGCGTACTGGAAGGAAGACGATCGAGAGTTTCTCGAGGCCTGGGGGATGCGCTACCGGATCAATCGGCGTCCTACCTCTAAACGGCCGCTGAGCGCGCGCTGGCGGATGATCAACCGGGCGCGTTCGCGGACCCGGGCGCGCGGCGAACACGCCTTTCGCATAGTCAAGCAACTGTGGGGCTTCGCCAAAGTGAGATACCGCGGCCTGGCCAAGAACCTGGCACGGGCGCAGACCATGTTTGCGCTGGCTAATCTCTATCAGGTCCGCAGACAGCTGCTCCCAGCAGGGGCCAGGTGTGCGCTGTGAGGAAACCTCGGGCAGCAAGCAGTCTCGCTGGCGCTCATCGCAGGGCCAGTCATCACTCAACCTCCATTCGTTGAACCCGATTGTCATGACCACTTTCAGCCAATCTTTCAGCACAACCACCTGTGCAGAGCTTCCCTAGGTAAGAATTGCAAACGATTCGTAGATGCCTCGGAAATTCGTTGGCACGTTCCGCGCCTACATACGGATATCGCGCCGACGTTTCGAGCAGACGTCATCTATTGCCTTTTGCGACGCGCGATGGGAGTTCTTATGAAATCGCTTGTTGTTATCGGGGCATTTTTCGCGCTTCTGGGAATCGCGGCCCTTGTTTTTCCTGCGTTTTGGACCAGCAACACGAAGGAAGTCGCAAGGCTGGGCGATGTTACGGTGCAAAATCGTGAGAACGTTCTGCATGTCATACCTCCGACAGCCAGCATCGGAGCGATCGTGCTCGGCGGTTGCCTGATCGTCGCCGGAGTCGTTCTGAAGGACCGGAATTGAACTCTCTTACGCGCCCCTACCGCACCGGAGGCTTTACCGGTCGCGCCTGGACCACTTGCGCCCTCGCATTAGCGGTTGAGGTTTGACCTTGCCGGTGAGCGCCCGCATCCCTTCGGCTACATATCGCCTCCAGCTCAACCGCGATTTCACGCTCCGCGACGCGGCCGGCATAGTCGATTATCTCGATCGGCTCGGCGTCACCGACTGTTACACTTCTCCTGTTTCGCAGGCCCGGTCCGGCAGCCGCCACGGCTACGACGTGACCGACCATCGCAGGCTCAACCCCGAAATCGGTGGTGCGGATGGATTTCGCGAGTTCGCCGCCAAGCTGCGTCAGTATGCCATGGGCGTGGTCGTCGATACTGTCCCAAACCACATGTGCATCACCGACGCCGCTAATCAATGGTGGTTCGACGTGCTCGAGAACGGACCGAGTTCTCCATTTGCATCTTTCTTCGATATCGACTGGCTGCCGCCAAAGGCCGATCTGGCAAACAAGGTTCTGCTCCCGGTGCTCGCCGATCAGTTCGGGCGGGTTCTGGAAAACGGCGAACTTACGATCGCGTATCGCAACGGGGCTTTCGAATTAAGTTACCACGACCGCGTCTTTCCGGTGGCTCCGCGCAGCTGGATCAAGCTGTTCGAACCTGTCCTGTCGCGCCTGGAGCACGAGCTGGGCGATTCGAGCCGCGAGTTCCTGGAACTCGCCAGCATCGTCACTGCGCTCAATCATCTTCCGCTGCGCACCGAGACCGTCGCAGCGAAAGTTCGCGAGCGTCAGCGCGAAAAGGAAATGGTCAAGGAGCGGCTGGCCGCGCTGATGGAAACCAATACGGCCGTGCGCTCGGCGGTCGAGGCATCGATTGCGGACCTCAACGGAAGTACGGGTAGGCCGCACAGCTTCGATCGTCTTGAAGCGCTCCTGGACGACCAGGCATACCGGCTGAGCTTCTGGCACGTCGCCGCGGACGAAATCAACTATCGCCGCTTTTTCGATGTCAACGATTTGGCCGCGATCCGGGTCGAAGACCCCGAGGTCTTCAGAGCGACGCACGAGCTCATACTCGGCCTGGTCCGCGAAGGCGCAGTCAGTGGACTGCGGATTGATCACGTCGATGGCCTGCGCGACCCCGGACAATACCTGCAGACGTTGCAGCGCGAATGTGCTGACGCGCTCGGCGCTGGCGAAGCGCCCGGCATCGCGCACGACCGGGACGGCGAGGCGAGCGATACTGCGGCGCGCCTGCTTCCGTTTTACATCGTGGTCGAAAAAATTCTCGGTGCGGACGAGCAGTTGCGCGCCGATTGGCACGTGCATGGCACGACTGGCTACGAGTTCCTGAACGACCTAAATGGGCTGTACGTCGATAGCGCCAATCACGAGCAATTGATGGAGCTCTATTCGCGCTTCACTGGCTATCGGCGCGAGTTCTCAGACATCGTCTATGATTGCAAAAAGCTGGTGCTGCGCGCGCTGATGTCGGGTGAGCAGAACGTGCTGGCGCGCAAGCTCGATCGCATCTCGGAGCAGCATCGATGGTCGCGCGACTTCACGCTCAACAACCTGGGCCGCGTGCTGGCCGAAGTGATCGCGTGCTTTCCGGTCTATCGTTCCTACGTGAACTCCGAAGGTTCGGTCAGCGACGAGGACCGCCGCCGCGTGATGGCCGCGATCAACACGGCCAAACGCAGAAATGCCGCGCTGAGCGAATCCACCTTTGACTTCCTCGCTTCGGTACTTCTGCTGGCTCACCCCAGCTCGCTCGACGACGCCGCGCGGGAGAATCGCCTCGATTTCACGTTGCGCTTTCAACAGCTTACCAGCCCAGTGATGGCCAAAGGATTTGAAGACACCGCGCTCTACCGGTTCTATCCGCTCGCCTCGCTCAACGAAGTCGGCGGCGCGCCGACTTCCCTTGGCGTTTCGGTCGATGCGTTTCATGCCCGCAACGAGCGCCGGCTTCGCGATTGGCCGAATGCTCTCTCGGCCACTTCCACCCACGACACCAAGCGTGGCGAAGACGTGCGCGCCCGAATCAACGTGCTCGCGGAAATCCCTGAGGCCTGGGAGCGCGCGTTGCACAGATGGCACACGCTCAACGCTTCATTGCGCGCCGAGTGGGAAGGCATTCAGATCCCCGATGCCAACGAGGAATACCTCCTTTATCAAACTCTGGTCGGAACCTGGCCGCTTGAGAAGATGACTCCTGACGAGCACGGGCGATACGTACAACGTGTCCAGGACTACCTGCAAAAGTGCGCGAAAGAAGCCAAGCTTCACACCAGTTGGATTAGTCCTAACGCGGCCCACGACGAAGCGATTACCCAGTTCGTGCGCAGCGCGCTTGCGTCCAATCCGGCGAACGCTTTCCTCGCTGATTTTGCCGCTTTCCGCCAGCCGATCGCGATGGCCGGAATACTCAATTCACTGTCGCAGACTTTGATCAAAGCCGGATCGCCTGGGGTCCCGGATTTCTATCAAGGCACGGAATTGTGGGACTACAACCTGGTCGATCCGGACAACCGAAGGCCGGTCGACTTCGCGGCTCGCCGCGCGATGCTCGAAGATATTGCCCGTGGAGCTGACCGCGACCGGCGCGGACTGGTGGGAAAGTTGCTCACCTCTCCGGCGGACGGGCGGATAAAGATGTACGTGATCCAACGCGCCCTGCAATTTCGCCGCGGCCATCCGGAGCTATTCGCAAACGGAGCCTACGCGCCGCTGGAGGCTGCGGGCGAGCGCGCGCGACACGTTATAGCTTTCGCGCGGCACACCGCGGGCGATAGCGTAATAATCGCAGCCGGGCGTTTTTTCACCAGGCTGGGAATCACTGCAAATTCGTTTCCGGCAGCAGCGGCGTGGTCGGACACGAAACTCATATTGCCGAGCGATCTTGCGGCGCGGCGCTATGTCGATCTGTTCACCGGTCGCGCCATCGACGCGCGGCAAGAGGCACAGACCTTGCTTCTCTCGATGGGTGAGGCATTCGCGCACATGCCGATCGCGATGCTCGTGCCCTCAGCTTGAGAGAACTCGATGGTTGAAACGAATGAAGACCAGATTTGGCGCCTTGAGTTCGGCGCCACCTTGACCCACGGCGGCGCGCTCTTCCGCGTCTGGGCTCCGTTCGCGGATCGACTCTCGTTATGTGTCACAGATCCGCGTCCGGCGGTTTTGACTATGGATCGGGACGCGGACGGCGCCTTCAGCGTATTCGCCGAAGGTCTGGGCGCCGGCGCGGACTACTACTATGAGTTTGCTTCCGACCGCCAGCGTCCCGATCCGGTTTCGCGTTTTCAGCCTCACGGAGTTCATAACGCTTCTCAAATCGTTGATCCCGAAGCTTTCCTGTGGACCGACCGCAATTGGAAAGGCCGCGCGCTGGAAGATTTCATAATTTACGAGCTTCATACCGGAACCTTCACGCCCCAGCGAACCTTCGACGGTGTTATCGGCCGGCTTCCTTATCTGCGCGAACTGGGCATCACGGCGCTCGAACTCATGCCGGTGGCGACGTTCCCCGGCTCTCGCAACTGGGGTTACGACGGCGCCTACCTTTACGCGCCGCATGCCGTATATGGCGGACCTCTGGGGTTCAAGCGGCTCGTCGACGCTTGTCATCACGAAGGTCTCGCGGTGGTGCTGGACGTCGTCTACAACCATCTGGGCCCGGAAGGAAACTACCTGGGCGAGTATGGCCCCTACTTTACCGACCGTTATCGCACACCATGGGGTTCCGCGATCAATTTCGACGGTCCGCAAAGCGCCGAGGTAAGGCGCTTCTTCATCGACAACGCGCTGTACTGGCTGACTGAGTACCATGTCGACGCGCTGCGGCTCGACGCGATCCACGAGATCTTCGACTTCGGCGCGTATCATTTGCTGCACGAGATGGCCGACGCTTTTCATCGGCAGGCGCATATACTCGGGCGCGACGCATGGCTCATCGCCGAGAGCGATCTGAACGATCCGCGCGTGATCAATTCACCCACAATCGGCGGTCACGGGCTCGACGCTCAATGGAACGATGATTTTCACCACTCGCTGCATACCCTGATGACCGACGCCAGGAATGGCTACTTCGCCGACTTTGGCCGAATCGAAGACCTGCGCAAAGCCATCACCGATGGTTTCGTCTACGATGGCCGGCGGTCGATTTATCGTCAGCGCCACCACGGAGCTTCATCCGCGTCGAATCCCGGCCGCCAGTTTGTGGTGTTCAGCCAAAACCACGACCAGATTGCCAATGCGGACGCGGGGCGGCGGTTCTCCGAGCTCCTTACGCTCGAACAGCAGAAGCTCGCTGCGGCAATTCTAATCTGTGCGCCTGACCTTCCGATGCTTTTCATGGGCGAGGAATTCGGGGCGTCGTCACCATTCAACTATTTCACCAGTTTCACCGATCCGGCGCTGGCACGCGCGGTCTCCGAGGGACGCCGGCGCGAATACGAATCCTTCTTCAGAGACCGGCCCTTCCCCGACCCGCAGGCGCTCGACACTTTCGCCGGCTCGCAGCTGGATTGGACGGAAACCGCGCGCTCGCCGCATCGGGAAATGCTCGCGCTCCATCGCGCGCTCATCGCGCTCCGCAAAGAGAATCGTTGCCTCTCCAACTGCCGCAAGGACTTGACCGAGGTTAGTCTCAGCGAGGGCGCGCGCGAAGATGCGAGATGGATGATAATCCGGCGCAACGATCCAGCGGGCGGAATCGCGCTGATCTTCTGCAACTTGAGTTCGGCGGCGCTAACTGTGCCGATTCCGCGGGAGGCGCCGGCATTCGCGCTTGCGCTTTTTACCGGCGAGCAGAGATTCGGTGGAACGCCTGCGGCTCCATCGCCGCCCGCGGTTATCGACTCATCCAGCGCCGGGATTGTAATCGCCCGATTCAGCGCGGCGCTTTATCTCGGTGCAACGGTTCATCAATAGGTGTTGGATAACCATCGCGGGCGGCTGTCCCTGATTGCGGAGCGGCGGTTGCGCGAAGGCGCGGAAGCTCGGCGGCGTCGCTCTCCGCTATCGGCAGACGCGGCAGATACAATCGCGCCGTCGTGCCCAACCCTTCCGCGCTTTGAATCTTCACGTGCCCGCCGGATTGTTTGACAAACCCGTAGACCTGGGAAAGTCCTAAACCCGTACCCTGCCCGATTTCCTTGGTGGTGAAGAAGGGGTCGAAAACGCGGTCCATGACTTCCTTTTTCATCCCGACGCCGTCGTCGGTGACCGCGATCAGTACGTACTGCCCGGGCACCACTTCGTCGCGCAGCGCCGAGAGTTCACCGTCAAGGTAGGCGTTGGCGGTCTCGATGGTTATCTTGCCGCCGTCCGGCATCGCATCGCGGGCGTTGACCGCAAGGTTCAAAATTGCGCTCTCGAGCTGATTATGATCAGCGGAGATGCGCCACAAGTCCGCCGCCGGCACCAGTTCGATTTCGATATTGTCGCCGACCGAAGCGCGGAGCAGTTCTGACATCCCGCCGACCAGCCGATTGACATCGAGCGGCTCGGGCTTGAGCGGCTGCTTGCGGGCGAAAGCCAGCAAGCGCTGGGTGAGAATCGCGGCGCGCTGTCCGCCCCGTGCCGCCGCATCGGCAAGCTGCAACAATTCGTCGCCATCCGCAATGTCGGACGGTGAGATGCGCCGGCGTAAAGCGTCGAGGTTGCCCATGATCACCTGGAGCAGATTATTAAAGTCATGGGCGACGCCCCCGGTGAGCTGCCCGATGATCTCCATCTTCTGCGCCTGGCGAAACGCTTCTTCGGCCTGCATCCGCTCCTGGATTTCGGCCGCCACCCGCTGCTCGAGGGTATCGTTGAGCCGCCGCAGGTTGTTCTCCGCGGCACGGCGAGCGTTTATATCCTGCACGATCAGAACTACGTATTGCGGCCGGCCATCAGGGCCGTCGAGCAGCGACACGCTATTGGAGATCCAGGAAAGCGATCCGTCGGGGCGGACCTTGCGCACTTCGACCGTGAAAGGCCGTCCTATTTCGAACATTCGGTCCAGCAATTCATTAAAGCGAGAAACGTCCTCGGAATACGTAAGCTCGATCAGCCGCAGGCCGAGCAGCTCCTCCATCGAACGGCCGACGATTTCGCAGTATTTCCGGTTCACCAGCACGTAACGGCCCGCAAGATCGACCTGCGCGATACCCACGTTGGCCTCGGCGAAAATCGATCGCAGCCGCAGCTCGCTGTCCTGCAAGACCCGCGCGGCGCGGCGGCGTTCCCCGGCAAGCCCGATGTTGGTGCGCACCCGCGCGAGCAACTCGCGCGCGCTGAACGGCTTGACCAGGTAGCCGTCAGCGCCGGCCTCGATTCCTTCGACACTCGCCTCCTCGCCGGCACGCGCCGACAGCAGCACCACCGGGACCGCGCTCAGCTCCGGGTCGGCGCGCACGGCCCGCAGCAGACCGAAGCCGTCGAGCCGCGGCATCATCACGTCGCTCAGGATCAGATCGGGTCGGCGGCGGTGCGCCGCGTCCAACGCCTCCTCGCCATTGACCACGGCCTCGACTTCATAGCGGCTCGAGAGCAGCCGGCGCAGGTAGTCGCGCATATCGCCATTATCGTCGGCCAGCAGCACGCGGGGCCGCTCGCCCGCCGGCACAATTGCCGCGATCGGATCGAGCAGGTCGTTCTGAATTTCGAACTCGGGCCGCGCAGCCGCGCCGGGCAGCCAGCGCAACGCTTCTTCGACAAAGGCCTCGGCGCGATGCGCCGTCGAAGGCGCAGTGCCCGCCGCGCTGATATCGGCCGCCGGCAAATGAGCCTTGCCCACCGGGATCGAAACCGTAAAACACGAGCCCTGGCCGAGAGCGCTGGTGACCTCTACCGTGCCCCCATGCAGGCGCGCCAGCTCCTGGACCAGAGCGAGCCCGATGCCGGTGCCTTCATGGGTGCGGCCGTGCTGGCCCTCGATCCGTTGAAAGCGCTCGAACAGCCGGGGCAGTTCCCGTTCGGGAATTCCCAATCCCGTGTCTCGCACGCGCAGTTCTATGCGGCCGGGAATGGCGGACTCGCCCAGAGAGACCTCGACGTCGCCTTCGAAGGTGTACTTGAAAGCGTTCGAAATCAAATTGAGGACGATCTTCTCCCACATCTCGCGGTCGACAAAGGTCGGCGCCGCCACCGGCGCGCAATCGATCACATAGCGCAGGCCGGCCTTGTCCATCGCGGATTGAAAAGTGCTCGCGAGCTCCGCAGTGTAGGCGGCAATATCAATCGGTTCGTAGTGCGCCTGAATTCTGCCCGCCTCCAGGCGCGAGAAATCGAGCAGCGCGTTGACCAGCTTCAGGAGCCGCAGGCCATTGCGGCGTACCAGCTCGATCTGCTCCCGCTCGACACTCAGCCTACCGGCGACAGCGCCATGCAGAAGAATGTCCTCGAGCGGACTCAACATCAGGGTGAGCGGCGTGCGGAACTCGTGACTCGCATTGGAAAAAAACGCGGTCTTGGCGCGATCGATTTCGGCCAGCGCCTCGGCCCGGCGTTTCTCTCGCTCCAGAGCGCGCACGTCAGCCAGTCCCGCGGCAATCTGCCGGGCCAACAGATCGATGAAGCCGCGATATGCGTCGTCCAGCTGACGGTACGGGTTGAGACCGATGATCATTACGCCCGCGGGCTGAGTCTGCGCCTGCTCGGCGATCGGAACGACGATCGCCTGCCGAGGCGGGATATCCCAGTCTCCCGCGGGCAAATCACCGAAGCGGGTCGCGAGATCGGCCACGATCACGGCGGTCGATTCCGTCAGCGCCTGGCGAATCGGCCACTCGCCCCCATCCAGCGTCAGCAGCGACGGCGCCGCGCGATGGTTCGGGCGAATCCCGGTGCTGCAAGCGAGCGCGGCCTGCTCGCCCCCGCCCTCCAACAGGTAGATGAGCGCGAATGGCAGATCGCGCGGATCGGTGGCGAGGCATTCGGCCACCGCGGCGAACAGATCGGCCTCACTCTGGCGGTTTGGGATCCTTGCACCGATTTCGCGCAGTATTCGCAACCGTCGCTCGCCGATAAAACGATCGGTGTCCTCGATAACGACGCAAAGATGTCCTCCGATGCCGCCTTCGTCATCAGGCAAGGGACTGTACGAAAAAGTATGGAAGGTTTCTTCGGGATATCCCGAGCGGAGAAGAATCAGCGGAAGGTCCTGGTCATATGTGGCGCGGCCGGTAGTCAGCACTTCCTGGATTCGAGGCCCGATGTCGCTCCAGATTTCCTTCCATACCTCCCGCGCGGACCTGCCCAGAGCCCACGGATACTTGGTCCCCAGCGTCGGACGATATGCATCATTGCAGAAGAACGTCAGCTCCGGCCCCCAGGCCATCCACATCGCGTACCGGGAACCGAGCATGATCTGGACTGCCGTCCTGAGGCTCTGCGGCCACGAAGTCGGCGGACCGAGCGGCGTTTGTGACCAATCAATCTCGCGCAGCCGCCGCCCCGTTTCACCGCCGGTGGCGAAAAGTTCGATGCGGTTCGCCTTATCGATCGACGACCCCATGTATCTGTTAACCCGAAAAACGGGCCTCCCTGGTCACTGATGCCGTCTGACTGTCCCTTTTAAAAGACTAGGGCATCAAGGGCGGCTTAACCATCCTTTTTTTTTCGTATGGTGAGAACGAGAGAGGCGGAGCGCGCCTACCGTTTACATAGGTTAGCATGGCTGTCAGCATGGCCATGAACACGACGATGGGCGCCAATCTTTTATTGGTCGACGATAACGACGACGTGCGCGAGATTACGGCGCTCTTGTTGCGCGATAGCGGATACAATGTCATCGAGGTTTCCAGCGGCAATGCCGCCCTCACCTCGCTCGACGCCGATCCGGCAATCGACCTGTTGATCGTTGATTTCGCGATGCCTGGGATGTCCGGAATCGAATTGCTCGAACGGGCTCGCACCAAGCACCCGGGAATCAGGGCGGTTTTCATCACCGGCTATGTCGACCAGACGTGGCTCAAGGGAAAGTTTGCCGACGAAATCGTGGTAAAAAAACCCTTTACAATGGACGAACTCGCGCCCGCCGTGCGCAAGGCCTTGGGCCGATCCGCTGGCTGAGCCGCAGTCCCTCAGCAGACAGAATCGACCTTTTGCAAACTTGCCCGTACGCATTATGCGATCCGCGTCGAGCGGTTGGCGGAGTGGCCGCCGCTTCTTTCAAGCGGGATGAAAAACCTTCTCTCGTTCGGCGCATGGGGCTCAAATCTTCTCGAATTTATAACGTGTTTTTGGTGGGCACGCTTGTTGCTGCCTTTCACTCTTGACCGCTTAGAAAGCAACCTCTGCTCATGCAGATTAAAGGGGTATTCGAATGAATCAAGATCAAGTCAAGGGCAAATGGAACCAGCTCAAGGGCGAAATCAAGAAGAAATGGGCCAGGATGACCGACGACGATTTCCTGGAGGTCGAAGGCGACATGGATAAGCTCAGCGGCAGAATCCAGGAGAGGACGGGCGATAAGAAGGAGGAAATCCGCAGGTGGCTTAACGATCAAAATATTAACTAGTCGTTGCGTCGCGGCCGCGGCGTCAGCGATTTTTCATACCCTTGAATTTTCCTGACGCCGCGCTGCGCTTTCATGGCGATACGTCAAAACCAATATGCGCTTTTACGTTAATCTTAAATGACCATACATGATCACACCCATACGATCCTGGTGGTCGAAGACGAAGAAGAATCACGTCAGGTTCTGATGCAGATTCTGGAGCTGGAAGGCTTTAGCACTGTTGGAGCCTCCAACGGCGCTGAAGCCATGGATTATTGATTATTTGCACACTTCATCGCGGCCCTGTCTCATCGTTCTCGATTTGAACATGCCGGTCATGAACGGCAGGCAATTGCGCGCAGCGCTTCGGCAAGTCGAGGAGCTGGCAACAATTCCCGTTGTTGTGATGAGCGCCCAGGAGAATTTTGTAGCCGGGGATTTTGGAGCAGTTGGGGCTTTCAGGAAACCTCTGGACGTTGATGCTCTCGTAAAGGTCGTCGTCGACAATTGTTAAAACGTCGGCCCTCATCCTGACGCGGATTCTCGCACCTGCCGATCGAATCCGGGCAGGATAGCTCGAACAAATCCATTCTCCACAACTTCCAACATCGCTTGCCATGTGCTGACATCCGGATTTTTGAGCCTTCCGGACAAATCGACCTGGGTCGCAACTTTGTTAGTGGATGAATTCTTGACTACTTTGGCGGCCGCCCCAACCGCCATTTCGTACACCTTATGCATGGCGGACTTGTTTTTGTCTTGTGTAGGGTCATAGACCTTGAGGTTGCTGAACAGGGGCTTCACATAGCCTTTCATTTCACCCTGCCGAACTGTTACCTGCGAGTACACGGAAAGCTGACCCGCCTTAACGTCAAACTTGCCATAGGCGCGCAACAGGTCATTCATCGATGGAAGGCTGGCGTCGCGAATCGCAAGATCCAAGTCGAAGTCCGACCCTGCCTTCTCCGGACGGAAATCCCCACGGATGGTGGTCAATCCGCTATCCATGAATCGGCCGCGTAAACGAAGGTGCGCCGGCCCTTCGCTGAAATGGTTTGACAGATTCGTCAATTCAACGCGTAGCTTGGAAATGAACAGCCGGTAGCGAGAATCCTTGGCGTCATCGGTGTAAGAGGCCTCGCTGTCAACGACGTCAAGTCTGGAAATTCTAATAAACGTCGCTGGAGCATTGTTGATCTTTTTTGTTCCTTCCCTGACTTCAGCCACCCTGCGCGCCTCTACAGCCGCGGTGGGCGACGAATGGGTATAGCCAAAGTGCGCGCCCGCGATCCGGACCTCATGGACGTCCACTCTTTTTGCCGCGGTGCCGTATGCGACGAAACCATCACTGGTCAGCGTGCCGCCTTCAACGTCGAGATTCTCGCGCTGAAGCTCGGGCTTGAACTGCTCGAGCGGCACGTTCTCGATATGATAGTTCACCGCAATGCTGGCAACCGGCTTCGTAAGAAAATTGGCGTGGCCTTTGATGCTAGCGTGGCCTACATCGAAAACGGTTGCTTCGGCCATTATGGGCGACGGGTAGGAAGCGTCCGGCGATCTTAGGTTTCTGATGTTACCCGCCATTATGTACAAGTGTTCGAGTAGAAGCGGTCGTTTCGGATCGGTGTCGACGTAGGTGACATCCGCGTCGTCGACGGTGAAGTGGTTGACTCTGAACGGATAGATGCTCTCTATCGCGTACTGCCAGCCTTTCTTGGAGAGTGGAACTTTGTCTGCTCGCTCAGTACGCAACTGCGTGAGATCGATCCGAAACCTGGGATGGAACAGAAGCAGGTCGGCGACGATATGCCCGGTGAACAACTCGCTCCACTGTATGTCGATACTCAGAACCGGAAAGCGTCCTACAGGAGAGCGAGGGTGCGCTTTCTGAATCAGCGTAACATCGTGCAAACTGAGCTCGCCATTGAATAGCCCTAAATGAGCGCCGGTGACGTGGGTTTCATAACCTTTCAGCCGCTCATTCATGTTTCGTTCGACTGACGATCGTATGATCGGATCGATGAAGAAGGGCGTCACGAGAAGAATTATCACGGCGCCGACAAATGCCGCGAGCAGCCACAGTGACAAGCGCGATCGCCGAACATTCATGGTGCTTTGCAGAGCCTTTAAATTCCCAAGAGAAGGCCTAGGACTCGGTCCGCCTACCCATCATTATGATCAGAGGTGAATCGCTCTTTAGTGGGCTGCCTCGGTAGTTTCCCAAGGTTTGTTCGATCTCGAATCCGGTGTGAATGAACAGCAGCTGCAATTCACGGGGAAAGAACACGTGGCCGACGAAGTCATCGAGGTAGCCATCTACGACCCGTCCGTTTTTGTATTTTTCATATAGAAACCGCATTTCGACGCACTGCTCATGGTTAAGGTAGCGAGAGGTCTTCCGCCGGATGAACCGTACTCCCTCAGATTCATCCCACTTATCCAGGTCTATCTCGACCAGCGCGCGGGGCGGAACGTTGAACGAATCGGCAAATGCCGCCATGTTCGGCATTGTGATCTCAACTAGAAATCGGCCGCCGGGTCTGAGGTTATGGCGACACGCATTCCATACGGCCAGCTGGTCTTCGAGGGTCAGCAAATGACTGATCGAAGAGCAGGGTATTATAATCAGGTCAAATGCCGATTCCGTCTTCCAGGTTCGCATATCGGCGTTGACGAGCCTGAGCCTCGCGTGCACTTCGGGCGCAGCGTGACGTTGTCGCTTCGCGGCGCGCTCGAGCATTTCGGCCTGTTTCTCCAGGCCGACTATCTCGAAGCCCAAGCGCGCACCTTGCTCAGCCAAAGGCAGGGTAATCCGGCCAGTTCCGCACCCCAGTTCCAGAACTCTGCGCGGCCGAAGCCTCTGCACCATCGAGACATAGAATTCGACGTCCGCATCTCCCAGATGCTCCAGGTCGTACTCTACGGGATGGCTATACAGCTGGCTCATTCTCTGTCACAGGTCGTTTCCAATCAGCGTAGATCTCTGGCTCCCTGCAAACACTGAAGATTCGAACCGGCGCGTCTCACCGAGCGCTCCAACCCGCCCGCATCAAGTGCCAGAGGCCATAAACCTGACCGGCGGTGAAGCGCGAAATGCTTGGAGGTCTCAACCGCTCGGCCAGAGCTCAATGGGTTCTTCTCAGGCCGCGTTAGGGAGCTGCCCCAGGTGAGTACGTTGTCGTTGATCGCCTCTGCACCGTACCGTCAGGCGCCGACGTGGTGGTGGTCGTGGTGGTCTGCGCGGAGGATGGAGGCGTTACGACCGGTGGCGGCGGCGTTGTCGGGGTACTGTATTCGGTCGTGGTAGTCGTCTCTCGCGTAGCTGTCGGTCCGCACGCTGCACATGCACCGATTGCTATGGCCGCAGCCGCGGATATGAGCGTAAGCGATCTTAGATGTTGCATTTGATTGTTCTCCAGCTGAATGAAAGCACAACGATTGCTCGGGGATTCGCTCCTTCAGGTTTTCGAGCGCGAAGGGACTTTAGCTCCTGCTTTGCGCGCTTCTGATAGCCCAATAGCTATTGCCTGTTTGCGCCTTTTAACTTTTTTGCCCGATCTTCCCGACTTGAGCTTTCCCTCCTTCATCTCGTGCATCGATCGTTCAACTTTGGAAGAAGCTTTCTTGCTGTACTTTCGGGACTGAGCGCTTTTGCGTTTTTTCATGTGTTCACCCACGAGGGTTTTTATATTCTGCGTCACGAAGCTGAGCTGAGTAGGTGCAAGCTTCATGCTTGAGACGAGCGGATACGCTATATTCCGCTATCGCTTGAAGTTGCAGCGCATAGCCCCATTTATTAGGCGGTTTTCGTGGCAAGAATTACTTTTCGACCGGGCAGGTTTGTTATTTAGCCGCGGAGTTCCCCCGAACGGCGACGACAGCCACTTCGCGCGAGAAGCGCGCAGGGCTGAGTGCTCCGCGCCGAGGGAGAGCTCCCGGCTCAGAGCTTCGGCGGCCGCAATCGCGAGGGGACTCAGTCTTCTTTGAGGTGATTGTAAAGAGTCTTAAGAGAGACGCCGAGGATCTCCGCGGTTTTCGCTTTGTTGCCACCGGTAGACTTAAGCGTCTGCAGGAGAAGTTCGCGTTTGACGTCGTTCAGCGACATCCCCACGTGAACATCCAAACCCGCGTGTACGCCGTTGCCGGAACTGACTGGGCTTTGTATGCGAGGCGCACTTTCTCCTGGGATCCGAAGCCTAATCTCCTGCGGCAAATCCACCACCGAGATCATCGGCCCACGGGTGACGATAATGGCCCGCTCGATCACGTTGCGCAGCTGTCGCACATTTCCCGGCCATGGTTGGGATCTAAGCAGCTCCAAGCAGTCCGCTTCCATGCCCACCACGGGCTTGCCCGCGGAGGGAGTCAGTTGTCGCAGAAAATGCTCGATCAGGGTCGGCAAATCTTCGACACGCTCGCGTAGCGTCGGTAGCTGGATCGTAAAAACGTTGAGTCTATAGTAAAGGTCTTCGCGGAATTTCCCCTCGCGAAGCTGTAGTTCCAGATTGCGATTCGTTGCCGCGAGCACGCGCACGTCCACTGGGATCTCGGCACTCCCACCCAGGCGGCGAATCTTGTGTTCTTCGAGCACTCGCAGGAGCTTGGCCTGCAATTCCGGCCGCATCTCGCCGATCTCGTCGAGTAGAAGCGTTCCGCCGGTCGCGAGTTCGAAGCAGCCCTCACGGCGGCGATCGGCGCCAGTAAAAGCTCCGCGCTCATGACCGAACAACTCGCTTTCCATCAGGGTCTCGGGCAAGGCGGCGCAGTTGATGGCGATATAGGGACCGCGCGACCGCGGTGAAAGGTCGTGGATAGTGCGCGCGACCAATTCCTTGCCGGTGCCGCTCTCACCCGCGATCACGACCGATGCGGTGGTCGGCGCGACTTGCTCTACCAGCGCCATCACGCGGCGCATCGCGAGCGATTGCCCAACCATTGGTCCGAGCTCGCCGGCTTCCATCAGGCGACGACGCAAAAGCTGGTTTTCCTTGCTGACGCTTATATGCGTGCGAAGATTGTTGAGCAGGACCTGCAGATGATGAGGATCGACCGGCTTGCGCAGGTAGTCGTAGGCGCCAAGTTTTATCGACTCGACGGCGTCTTCGATTTCGCCTTCGCCCGAGATCACGATGGTGGGGAACTGCCAGCCCTTCGCCCGAATTTCTGCGAGCACCGCCAAGCCGTCCTTCTTGGGCAATCTGAGGTCGAGCAGCAGAATTTGCGGGTCACAGCTTTCAATCAACTGCAAAGCGCGCTCGCCGTCCTCCGCGCTCTCGACCCGATATCCCCAGGACGAAATCAAAAGGGTCCACGCCTCGCGCACGTCAGCGTTGTCTTCGACGATAAGTACTCTGGGGCCAGCTTTCATAGTGCTCGCTGCGTTCGCGTTATTTGATGCGTCGTTCGCAATGGCTCGAGTCATTCGGGCGTGTCGCCACGAACGTTCGAGGCACAGTCACGATTTCCGAGGTATGGGGCGCGAATACAGCCTCGACGAGCGTAGCCTCGCCGGGAGGGTCTCGCGAACCTTACCCCCTCCGAACCGGATTGCCTACGACAGTAGCACCAATGGTGCCATTAGGATAGATTAAGATTGAGTTAAATAAAGGGCTCAAAGATGGCAGAAGGAGGAATAAACATCTGAAAACAAAGCCTCCGGCCGCGTTTGTTTGTAAAATCTACCTTATCGCTAACGCGACCGAGGGCTTGTCTCTTTATATTACCGGTCCGGCCTCCCAACCGCCGACGCAACATAGTCGACCAAACGGCTCAAGTCTAACGGCTTGACCATGCACGTATCGAAGCCCTCCTCGAGGGCGCGTCGCGAATGATGGGGATCGCTCAAGCCGGTGAGTGCTATCGATACAATCCGCCCAGATTGATTCGCCGGGTGCTGGTTCAGCGATCGTATCAGCGCAAATCCGTCCTGTCCGGGCATCGCAATGTCGCTTATAAGCACATCGGGAACGTCGCGTGCGATAGCGGCCAAACCCTCCTGCGCCGACTCGGCCGTGGTAACTTTCGCGCCGAGCCTGCGCAAAAGCTCCGCGAGCGCTTCCCGCGAATCGCCATGATCTTCGACGATGAGAATCCTGACGCCCTCGAGCGCTAACGACGGGACGTTGGATACTTTAGAACCGTGCAGCTGCTCGGGCCCCGTTTGGACGGTCTGGAGCGGCAGCGTCACAAAAAAGGTGGCGCCTTTGTCCACCCCTTGACTCTCCGCCGCGATGGACCCGCCATGCAGTTCGACCAGCTTGCGAGCTATGGCAAGTCCGAGGCCCAACCCATAGTGCTCTCTGCTGGTACTACTGTCGGCCTGCCTGAACATATCGAATACGAAGGGTAGAAATTCAGGAGCGATACCCTTGCCGGTATCACTCACGCTCAAGGTGACCTCACGCGCGTCACGCTCCAGGCTAAGGCGGACTCGGCCGCCTGCCGGCGTGAATTTGACCGCATTAGACACAAGATTCGAAATCACCTGCTGCAGACGCTCAGAATCCCCGTTGATACAAGGTGGCGGGCCACTCCATTCCCATTGGACCTGCAGGTTCTTGGCCTCAGCCGCCGGCCGGATTACATCCAATGCGCTTTCGATGAGCGGTATCAGATCTACCCTGCGCAGCGTGAGATGAACCTTACCTCTGGCGATTCGTGACAGATCCAGGATTTCGTCGATCAAGGAAACCTGCAAATGAACGTTGCGCTCGATCGTTTCATGCGCTCGCTTGGCTCCGTCGGCGTCGAGATTGCCGGTCTGCAGCAGGTTGACCCATCCAACAATGGCATTGAGCGGGTTGCGCAGTTCGTGCGACACGGTGGCCAGAAATTCATCCTTGATCCGGTTTGCCGCTTCGGCCTGAATCAGTGCCTGATTCTCGATCTCGATATCGGTAGCCGTGAGAATCCAGCCGGTCATCCGTTCGGCGTCGTCATGCTGCGGGATAACGCGTCCGAGATGCCATCGGTAGAGGCCGTCGTGTCTGCGAATTCGAAATTTAAGTTCGAACTGGCGATAACTGGTGATCGACTCGTTCCATTGCTGCGCCAGCTGCTCGCGATCTGTCGGATGGATGGTGTTGAGGAGCCCGTCACGGGACGAGGCATTTTCCGCGGTCAAGCCCGTATAGCTGAGCGCACTCTCATTCAAATACACAGGGCCGCCCTGGCTGTCGGTTACCACCACGCACAGCGGCATCGCGTCCATCAGCTTGCGGAACCTCAGATCGCTCTTGCGTTCGAGCGCCTCTCGCTCCTGATGGCGCAATGCCGCAGCCTGCTGCCTGATGGTCTGTTCCTTGAGATAGAGGTCGACGAAAACGGCCACTTTGCAGCGCAGGATCTCGGGCTCGTAGGGCCTCACCAGAAAGTCCGCGGCGCCTCTCGCGTAGCCGTCCAATATTGCCGCCGTATCAGTGTCGGCGGCGGTAAGAAAAATCACCGGCGTGGACTTGGCGCGCCATCTGCTGCGCATCAATTCTGCGGTCTTGAATCCGTCCAGGCCCGGCATGCGAACATCCATCAGGACCACTGCGACTTCCTCATGCGCGAGCAGATCGATCGCCTGGCGGCCGGACGAGGCCGTGATCAATCTGTGCCCAAGCGGATCGAGGGTCGCTTCGAGCGCGGCAAGGTTGCCCGGGTAATCGTCAACCAGAAGAATGCTGGCCGTGACCCCGGCCACCCGCGTGGCGTCGTCGTCGCGCGACCTCTTGGTTCCCAACCGGTTAATCTCAGCTATCGGCATCGCCTATGCTCCCGCGTCCGCACTCATCCACCGTTTCGGAGAAGATCGACCGTCAGTTTCCGAGGCTCGCGCCGATGAGCATGATCAGTTGGCGTTCGTCGATAGGCTTCGCCAAATAGTCCGACGCGCCGGCCTGAATGCATCGTTCGCGGTCCTCAGGGAAGGCCTTGGCCGTGACGGCTATTACCGGCAACTCGAGACGATTAAGTTCGGTACGGATCCGTTTGATGGTCTCGAACCCATCCATTTCCGGCATCATTATATCCATCAGCACTACAGCAAGGCTCGGATGCTGCTTGATCAGGTTGAGCGCCTCGCGTCCGTTTTTGGCCTGCAGCACTTCCATCTGATACCGCTCCAGCAGTATCCGCATCGCGTAGAGGTTGCGCGGATCGTCATCCACGACCAACGCCTTGCGATTTGCAACGGAGCCCACATATTGCGCCGCGCCGTCTTCGCTCTCCATGCTCAGGGAGGACGGCGCTACCGCACTTTCATCATAGGCCTGCAGCCCGGCACTGGCGGCTAAAGGCTCGACGCCGTCTTCGATTGATTTTTGCAGATGCGACTCGGGCAAGTATAACGTAAACGTGCTGCCTTCGCCGAGCTTGCTGCGCACGCTTATTTTTCCGCCCAGGGCATGCGCAAGCTCCCTGCTAATCGAAAGCCCGAGTCCCGTCCCGCCATAGTTGCGGCTGGTACTTCCGTCGGCCTGCTGGAAAGCCTCGAATATGATCTGTTGCTTGGCTTCATCGACACCGATGCCGGTGTCGATCACGGAGAACGCTATCGCGCCGATTCCGGGCTGCAGCGTTTCGATCTCAGGATCGCTGGCCAGATCGGCCCGGGCTATTTTGAGGGTAACCGAGCCGCTTTCGGTGAATTTGAAGGCATTGGAGAGCAAGTTGCGCAGGATCTGGTCGAGGCGCTGCGGGTCAGTCCGGATCGACCTGGGCAGATCGGAGGAGCGATCGACGACGAAGGCAAGACCTTTATCCACCGCCAGCGGTCTGAAGCTCTTTTCCAGCGATTCCGAGACGTCGGCGAGCAATGCGTCGCGGTATTCGATATGGAGCTTGCCGGCCTCCATTTTGGAGAGATCGAGAACTTCATTGATCAGATGCAACAGGTCGATGCCCGAGCCGTGAATCGTGCGGGCGTATTCGAGATCCTTGTCGGTGAGCGTGCCGCCTTTATTTTCGCACAGCACCTTGGCCAGCACCAGGAGGCTGTTGAGCGGGGTGCGCAACTCGTGCGACATGTTGGCCAGGAATTCAGATTTATATTTCGACAACAAGGCCATCTGCTCGGCCTTCTCTTCGAGCGATTTGCGGGCCTGTTCCACCTCGCGGTTTTTTTCCTCGACCTTGACGTTCTGCTCCGCCAACAAGCGCGCCTTTTCCTCCAACTCGATCGCCTGCCGTTCCAGGGCCGAATTGGTCAGCTTAAGCGCCTGCTGCCGGTCGGTCAGCTCAGAGGATTGATTCTGAAGCTCCTGCGTAAGCTTCTGCGACTGCTCGAGCAACTGCTCAGTGCGCATATTCGCGATCATCACGTTCAGCACCACGCCGATACTTTCGCTGAGCTGGTCAAGGAATATCTGGTGAATCTCGCTGAACGTGTTGAAAGACGCCAATTCGATCACGGCCCGGACATTTCCTTCAAACAGAATTGGCAGAACGATGATGTTGAGTGGCGCAGCCTCGCCCAGGCCCGAACTTATCTGAATGTAATCGGTCGGAACCCTGGTGAGCAGGATGCTCTTTTTCTCGAGCGCACACTGGCCGATCAGTCCCTCGCCCAGCCAGAACCGATTGGGCAGGCCCTTGCGCTCGCGATACGCGTAGGTCGCGGTCAGCTTGAGCATCGGGCTTCCGCCGTCGTCGCCCATCAGAAAGAAAGCGCCATGATGCGCTGAAACCAGCGGCGTCAGCTCGGACATGATCAGGCGAGATACCGTGTCCAGGTCCTTCTGCCCCTGCATCATGCTCGAGAAGCGGGCCAGGTTGGTTTTGAGCCAGTCCTGCTCGGTGTTCTTGCGCGTGGTCTCGCGCAGGTTGCCGATCATCTGGTTGATAGTGTCGCTGAGCGCCGCGACTTCGCCGGCCGCCTCGATCTGAATCGATCGCGTGAGGTCGCCCTTGGTTACGGCGGAGGCCACTTCCGAGATGGCCCGGACCTGGGCCGTCAGGTTACCGGCGAGCTGATTGACGTTGTCGGTCAGATGGCGCCAGGTGCCCGCCGCGCCAGGAACCTTGGCCTGCCCGCCGAGCATTCCCTCGATGCCGACTTCGCGGGCCACGGTGCTGACCTGGTCGGCGAAGATGCCCAGCGTGTCGGTCATGCCATTGATGGTGTCGGCCAGGGCCGCGATTTCTCCCTTGGCTTCGACGCCGATCAGCTTCTGCGAGAGGTCGCCGTTGGCGACTGCGGTCACGACCTTGACGATGCCGCGGACCTGGGTCGTGAGATTCGAGGCCATGAAATTGACGTTGTCGGTGAGATCCTTCCAGGTGCCGGCGACCCCGGGGACGCGTGCCTGGCCGCCCAGTTTGCCCTCGACGCCAACCTCGCGCGCGACCGTGCTCACCTGCTCGGCAAAAGTGCTGAGCGTGTCAGTCATGTTGTTGATGGTTTCGGCGAGCGCCGCGACCTCGCCGCGCGCATCCACCGCGAGTTTCTGTTTGAGGTCGCCGTTGGCGACCGCGGTCACGACTTTGACGATGCCGCGGACCTGGGTGGTCAGATTGCGCGCCATGAAGTTGACGTTGTCGGTGAGGTCTTTCCAGATTCCCGAAACGCCCTGGACCAGGGCCTGACCGCCGAGTTTGCCCTCGGTGCCGACTTCGCGCGCGACGCGAGTGACCTCGGAGGCGAACGAGTTCAGTTGATCGACCATCGTATTGATGGTGTTTTTCAGTTCCAGGATTTCGCCTTTAACGTCGACCGTGATCTTCTTCGACAGATCGCCGCTGGCGACGGCCGCCGTCACCTGCGCGATGTTACGGACCTGGCCGGTTAGATTCGAAGCCATCGAGTTGACGTTGTCGGTCAGATCTTTCCAGGTGCCCGAGACGCCGCGAACTTCGGCCTGGCCTCCCAACTTTCCGTCGGTGCCGACCTCCTTGGCGACGCGGGTGACTTCCGCGGCGAAGGATCGAAGCTGATCGACCATCGTGTTGATGGTGTTTTTCAGCTCCAGAATCTCGCCCTTAACGTCGACCGTGATCTTTTGCGAAAGGTCGCCGTTGGCGACCGCCGTCGTGACCTTGGCGATGTTGCGGACCTGGCCGGTCAGATTGCCCGCGAGGCCGTTGACGCTGTCGGTCAAGTCCTTCCAGGTGCCCGAGACGTCCTTAACGTCGGCCTGCCCTCCCAGCCGGCCTTCCGTGCCGACCTCGAACGCGACGCGCGAGACCTCGGCAGCGAAGGAGCGGAGCTGGTCCACCATGGTGTTGATGGTGTTCTTGAGCTCATTGACCTCGCCTCGAGCGTCGACGGTGATCTTCTTCGAGAGGTCGCCCTTGGCGACCGCGGTTGTGACCTCGGCAATATTTCTGACTTGGGCGGTCAGGTTATTCGCGAGCAGGTTGACGTTGTCGGTCAGGTCCTTCCAGGTGCCGGCGGCGTTGGGAACCTCTGCTTGCGCGCCAAGTTTTCCTTCGACACCGACGGTCTTCGCAACGCTGGTGACCTGCTCGGCAAAGGTCGCCAGGGTCTTGGTCATACTGTTGAGGGTGTCGGCCAGTGCCGCAATCTCGCCCTTGGCGGCCACTTCCAGCTTGGGCGATAGATCGCCGTTGGCGACTGCGGTCACGACCTTGACGATGCCGCGGACCTGGGTGGTCAGGTTGGACGCCATGAAATTAACGTTGTCGGTCAGGTCCTTCCATACGCCTGAGACGCCCTTGACCATCGCCTGGCCGCCGAGTTTTCCTTCGGTGCCGACCTCGCGTGCGACGCGCGTGACCTCTGCGGCGAAGGAGTTGAGCTGGTCGACCATGACGTTGATGGTGTTTTTCAGTTCGAGGACTTCACCCCTGACGTCGACGGTGATCTTCTGCGACAAGTCGCCGTTGGCGACGGCGGTCGTCACCTTCGCGATATTTCGGACCTGGGCTGTGAGGTTGCCGGCAAGCACGTTGACGTTATCGGTCAGGTCTTTCCAAATGCCGGAGACCCCTTTGACTCGGGCCTGGCCGCCGAGCTTGCCGTCGGTGCCGACCTCCTTGGCGACGCGGGTAACTTCCGCGGCGAAGGAGCTCAGCTGATCGACCATCGCGTTGACGGTTCTGCCGATTCTGAGAAACTCGCCCTTCACCGGTTGGCCGTCGAGTTCCATCGCCATTTTTTGCGTCAGGTCACCGTCGGCAACCGCGCTGATAACTCTGGCAACCTCGGTGCTGGGCTGCACCAGTCCGCTGATCAGCGAGTTGACCGAATTTACAACGTGCGACCATCCGCCGGTCGCCCCACGCAGCGAGGCCGTCTCTGTCATACGTCCTTCGCGTCGGACGACCCGTTCCACCCGCATGATCTCGTTGGTCAGCGCCTCGTTAAACTCCACCATTCGGTTGAACTTCTGCGCGATTTGCCGCATCACCCCGCCGTAACCGTCGAGCAATACGCGCGCAGAAAAATCTCCATTGGCTGCGGCCGTCAGCGTCGACAACAGCCCGCGCAATTGCTCTTCGGCGGGGTCATTCTCGCGCGCGGCTCGCCGGCCGTCAGAGAACTGACGGCCGTTACGAAGACCATTGCTCTTGTGCCCATCAGACAAGGACGACTCAGTCGACTTCATCTAATCCAGCTCCTGTGTGTCGATGCCGCGAGCGTTGCGGCCACTCTAGCGATGGTTTGAAACAAAGCGCCCCCCAACTGCAGACAGACGGCTGCTACTGATATCGAGAGAGTCTACTGAACTCCCCTTTTCGGTCGCGGCCGAAATGCTCGTTCGTCGGCCGCATAACTAACTATCGAGACTCGAGCACCTGCTAGACGCTAACGTAGGTCATTCCCATAGTGATGAGATCCGCCCTGGCAGAAAATGAAGGCATCATTTCGAGAATCGGGCCGAGAATCGCGGTGGCCAGATGAGTGAAGTTGCGGGCACCTGCAAACGCCCCTGATAGAAGACCGCCGCGCGGAGGCAGCAGAGGGCCGAACGAAAAAAGGGGGGAGAGTTTTTCATTCGGAACAATGTCCGCGCGGCGGTCGAAGATTCTCCTTGATTTGCTGGGAGGCTTCGAGCAATAGCCGTGCCGAATGTATGTATTTAGGCGCAAACGAATTATCGCATGCTTTCTCAGCGATTTCGCGTTCCAACGATTGAATTTTTTCCATTCTTCACCGGAAATAACTTCAGTCAGCTAGGTCTTACATACCCATCCTACAATCGGAAAATTTTCGGGGAATCCGCGGGTTGCCCGTTCGGGCCACCCGCCCTAATCGAAACGAGTTTGCATACCGAAGGAAGTATTCGGCAGCGATCGTCTGATCGAAATCGAATACGAAGCGGCGGGACGAAAATCTTCGAGTCCAAGTGAGATAAATGAACCTTTCCTGCCGTTTGCTGGCACGGCGCTTGCTCTACCTTCTTACTCGAATCGACGATCTTAACGGAGGCCCATGTACTATCGTCACTTCCGCCTTTCCGGCCCGCCATTCGAAGCTGTAGCGGGTCCCGAGGCCCTCTACCTGAGTCGGGCGCATCGCGAAAGCTTGGCGGCGTTGGAGTGGGGCCTCCTCCACGAGCCCAGCGGCTTTACCACGCTCACTGGTGAGATCGGAACCGGCAAAACTACCCTGGTATCTTCCATCCTTGCTCGCAATTTCGAGCAGTTGCGCGCCGCATATGTTATCAATCCCAAGCTTTCGTTCGAGGACATCCTGCGAGTAGTCCTCGGCCAGTTTGGTGTTCCGTGTACGGGAACCAAGCTGGACCGCATCGAGGCGCTGGCCGGTTATCTCGGAGGGCGGATGCCGCATGAGCGGCTGGCGATAATCGTTGATGAGGCCCAGGACCTCAGCGATGACGCGCTGGAGGAACTCCGCCTGTTGTCGAACTATGGCCAGCGGCTTGGGCGGTATCTACAACTGGTTTTGGTCGGACAACCGGAATTGGCGACGCGCCTGAAGAGCCCTCAGTTGCGTCAGTTTAATCAACGAATCGCCGCGCGCTCGGTGCTCACCCGCCTGAGTTTCGCCGAAGCGCACGAATACGTCGGCTACAGGTTGCGGGCGAAGGATGGACGCTCGGAGGAAATCTTTAATCCCGACGCTCTCGACTATTTGCTTCGTCACAGCGTTGGCATTCCTCGACAAATCAATGTCCTATGCCATAACGCTATGCTGCTCGCGTACTCTGCTGGACGACCGCGAGTCGAACTCAAGGCGGCCAGAACGGCGGTCGCTGAGTATGGCGAATCGCTCTTCGGCGGACTAAAAGTACTGACTAATCCATCCAAGTGGCAACGGCCTGCGTTAGCTGGAGCAGCATTGGGACTGTTGCTATTTACGGGATATGTTTACAAAGACATCTCCAGGAATACGCCGCAGAACACGCAAATCAATACGCTGCGCACTGATGGTGACGCATCGTTCACAGTTGCGCAGGACACCAAGGCTGCCTTCAAGTCCATCGCAGAGAAGGTGGCCGCCAGCCTGCCTGGCGCCCCGCGACCCCGAACGACAAACGCACAGGCTGCAACCCTTAAGGCGCCAGGAACATTGGTACCCCCAGGCGTCCAGCAGACGCACGAACAGAATATCGACCCCATAGTTCTGCCCACATCGACCGAACCGAGGCCCGCGGAGGAGTCGGCGTCTGCCTCAGCTGTCGGACAAGGAGAGAGAATCTCGCACGCAGTCCACGCGTCGACGCTATCCGAGGCGACGGAAGTTGACGGGAAACGCAGTATCCTGGTCAGATATGGAGACACGCTCGAAAACCTGGCGCTTCAACACCTTGGCTCCCGCAATGCCCTCAACCTCCTGATAGAGGCCAATCCGCAGATAACGGACATCAACAAGATATTTCCAGGCCAGAAAATCTATTTGTCCGATCGCGATAAACCTAGCGTCCGGCCATTGGCGGCCGCCCGAGTCGCGTCTCGCCTCTCGACTGCTTACCCCAGTGATACTGTCAGGAACGACGCCTCGAATGCTGTCGAGGCTACACGTACCGCGGGCGATAAATAGAAGACATCAGGAACCACTGCGGCGGCGGACGGCGTAGTTCCTCTGGCGCCGCGGGCGCCCGGATGGCCGGCTCGCTTTCAGCGCGGCGCTCTCGGCCTAGGAGCACGTCGCGCTTTTGGCCGAGTACAGCCATCCGGGAGCATCCGCTCAAAGCTTACGGCTTACGGCGCGTACGTCGTAGTGGAATGTTCCCTCACGCTTCCGTCGTTGGATTGCGTAGTGGTGCTGGTGGTAGTGCTCTGACTGGGGGGCTCAGAGGGCGCCACCTGCGCCGGGGTCTCTGTGGTCGTTCTGTGGTAGCTGAAGCACCCAGTCCCTGCAATCATCGATAGACCTGCTATAGCCAAAATTGACTTGTGTATAGTGCGTCGCATTATTAACTTGGCAACCTCCTCCATGTGGTTTTTCCCGCGGACGGCAATAACTCTTTATTTCGCTTCCTCGGTTACACCGTTAGAAAGCCGCAGGGGTCGTGCCACGTCCCATACCTTAAATAACGCTTGGTGCTGCTGAACCGCTTTCGTATTTGTTACAGATCTATCGTCTGATGAATCCCGCACTTTTGTCCGTCAGCGCGCCGTCCAAGGTTACAAATTTCCCGGGCGGTTCCGACCTATGGAGCGGCTATCGCGCGAATCTTCATCATAAGATAGGTTTTGGCATCCAATTTTTAGCATCTGTCAAAAAAACATTTTCACGCCTTCTATTGGCTCTTGACACTTCATCCATGGGCCTATATCACGATGTGCATTCTTGCGTTTCCAGAGGCCGTAAGGACCGGGGGGAAGCGGAATATGGCCAATCATCCTAGACGTTGCGATCAACCTATTGTCATCAAGAGCTGCGAACGGCAGCTGCGCAGCGAGTCAGCCTTTAATCTCGTTCACAGCTTCGGCGGTCGCGGTTCGCCTCTCTCCTAAGAATCCCAGCTCAAATCAGAGCCGCTGTCACCTGGCGAGTTTGCGCTTGAACTGAGCGCATACGGGTCGCCCGACAGCACAATTTGCAGCACGCCTTCGCGTCCATATTGAGGCGTTGCCTTCGGAGACTGATGTTCTCCGGAGATGCAAACGATCACGTATTCTTCTTCGCCCACGGTTGAGGCTGAGGGGGCGACGGGTCGTAAACAGGGATTATCGGAAGAGGATAAACGGGTAAACACGATGTGGATTCAATCGCGAACAGCCGGAATTATGTCAGGTTTTGTTTTTTCGCAGATAAGCCATTGGAAGAGCTATATAAAATATGCGCTCGTCGTAGCGTCAGTTCTTATTATCCCATTAGCAACATCCGCGAATGCGTCGGTGGTCATCAATTCTCCTTCCAGTGGGGCGACCGTGAGCGGAACTGTCACCGTCAAAGCACAGATAACGTCCGCTTGGTGGTCGAAACTGTGGATCGACGGCAATGGGGGATCCACGGCACCGACAGGAATTGTGACTTTTACATGGAATTCGACGTCAGTAGCTGACGGTTCCCACACACTCTCTGTCAAATCTTACCTGTCGGGTAGCAGCACCGCGAATTCATCTCAAACCATTACGGTCGTGGTCAACAATCATGGCTCGGGTGGTGGCTCCAAATACTTCAGCACATTGTCACCGGGAGCTTCGCTGCCTAGCGATGCAACCTGTGCGTCTGAGATCCCGTGGGAGCCGGAGATGGTTTCGGCGAATTCAGGCACCAATGCCACCAAGCCCACCTCATCGCAGCTTAGCTCATATAGATCCCACGGCTACGGCGCCGATGTCTTTAACGGGAGCTGGGCCTACTCACGCGTCGATGGACAATATTCTGGTACTACGGACATGATCTTTCGTTGGGCCGCCTGTAAATGGGGAATTGACGAAGACTTGGTGCGAGCTGTCGCGACGACCGAGGTCTGGAGGTGGAATCAGCCACAGAGCGGCGGCGACGAACGGACATCGTACTCCCAGTGTGTCAACGGCGGGTTTACCAGCCTATGGGATTATCAGTGTACGAATTGCTGCTATCAGTCATGGAGCATCTTCCAAACAAAAGCGGTATACAATTGGCAGACGTGGCCGATGCTCGTCGATTCCACCGCCTTTGCCGCAGACTATCATTTCGCGTCGATGCGAGCCTGCCTGGACGGCGACATCTCGCCGTACTTTTCCGGGAGGCCGGGACATAACGGTCATACTTATTCGGGAGATGTCGCAAGCGGCAACATCAACACGATGCTGTGGGGCTGCGTTGGTTTTCACTATTCCGGCGATTGGTATGACGGCACTTCTAGCAGTGGGGCGATTTGGTATATCAATTATGTGAAAGCTGCACTGTCTCAAAAGTCCTGGAAGACCCGTTGGCCTTTCGTAAAATGGCCTGATTAACGAGCGAAAATCCTGGCGGCGGCGCGAAGCAGTCGTTGCTGCCGCCAGGATCCCGCCGCCTTGTTGCTTGGGAACCGACGCGCAGGAAAACGCGCACGATACTGTTGAAGATGCCTCAACCGCGATGCGTGAAATCGGCTGGGACTCTCGAAATCAGGCCGACGTGGCGGCCGAACAGCAGCCAGGCGAGATCGCGCTTGATCCATGCGTTCATGTAACTGCAGTGCAGCAGGATTCCGGCGGCGGCCCCTTCGAGCTGCGAGCTTTCGTTGCCGGTAGTGATAACGGTGTCGCCGTTTATCATCGCCCGTAATGTAAGCCGGCTATAGGATCTCAAACGAAGCCGCCCGTCTCCTATCACGCCGAGCAGTATCCTTTTGTCCGCGATCAGATTCGAAGTACTGTTCACGAGTAAATCGTCGGACCATAGCGCATCCAGGGCGGAAACATCGGCGCGGAGCATGGCGTCTGCTTCTCGTAGTTCCAGATCCTTTATTTGCTTCCAAATTTCCGGGTTCGACGATTCCACGTCAAACATTTGGCGGCCCCTTGATCACTTTGAGTTCGGAGCAGATCCACGAGATCCCGGCTTGCGAATCGCGAATCTTACAATTCACGCTGAACTGACCGTCAGTTGATCGATCGCGAACCATCGGAGTCCGCGTCGCGTATCAGCAGGTGGTCCATGACGCGCAAGAGACGTTTCAAGTCGATAGGTTTTGGAATTATCGCGGCGGCATCGATCTCGGCCGCTTCTGCGAGCGCAGTCATGACCACGATCGGCACATTCGCATAATTGGGCAGCTTGGCGATTTTAGCGCGAAACTCCCAACCATTCATTACAGGCATCATGAGATCGAGAATAATCAGACCCGGCAGCGGATGAGCCGCTAAATATTGAAGCGCTTCGCGTCCATCATAGGCTGTCGCGACAATGTATCCTTCGTACTCCAGGATCTGGGCCAATGCCGCAACCGCGTCGGCGTTGTCGTCGACAACCAGAATTGTTGGCCTGCGTGTAACTAGGTTAAGCGGCCCAAGCGGCATCTCCCCACAACCCCACAATTGAGCATAGCTTAATGTATGGTGCCTGCAAAGGGCTCCTTAACCGCAGTCAAGGCTTTGCGTGCCGCTGCCTGGGTTGCATTTGAAATCGGACGGCAGTGGTTTCCGCGCTGTGCATCAATCGCGCGAGTTGCGATCGCAGCGCCGTTTCCACCGGCAGCTTCGGCACGCATCCTTGCCATGCCAAATCGAGTCACCGGGCGCGCGAAAATTTTGTAGCACGGACAACAATCGCCGCGGCACGAAGTGACGAGCCATGAATCGATAAAGCATTCTCAATTAATAGCTACCCACGCGAAAGCTGCGAACTTTGCCGCTTCTGGAGGCGTATTCCAAATTTCGCTTCAGACGAAGACCACGAAACGGTTCTTTTTTACACACGGAGTATGGCGCTGGCGTTAGTTAGAGCCAGATCTCCTTTGCTCTTTGATTCGGGCGGTCACCTTTCGCGTTCGCGTCCATCAATAGGATTGGCGATTTTGGAACTGCTGATCTTATACTGTTCCCCAGGTGACCAATCATGCGACGCCCCACACATGTCTCATCGCGGCAACCGCGCAAGCCGCCGTCAGTTGGCGCACCCAGGGAGGTTGAGGAAGCCAGGCCGCGACTTCCGAAATCTCGAATCGCTGGTACAACTTCCTCCACCGCGATCCTGGACGCCTTCTCCGAGCTGCTGAATACGCTGCCCGAAAATGGCTTCTATAACTCCAACCGAGATGGTACGGCCTCAGCCAGCGAAAGCTCCGAATTCGAGGATCGCGCCGATCGGCGCAAACAACTAACGATAGAAGCACTTCCGTCCAAGCTCGCGGACGGAAGGCGACATTTCATGATCATGCTCGAAGAAGGATCGGGGATAGATAAGATTTCGCGGGAACTGCGTCCGAAAAAGATCAGCCGTCGAAGCGTCCCCCGTGAGCAGAAACGGACCGCGGGGCCCCGGCAACTGAGGCGCACCAAGGTTCAACTCCTTTCCATTATTGAGGGCCTCGAAACTTCCAACCGGAAGATCAAAAGCGCCTACGACGATGCCCAGCGGAAGTTCGAAGCGCTGTCGGCCCTTGAACAAGCCTCGCGCCACGACGCCGAGCGGGCCAGGGCCGAGTCCGAAGCGGATAGTCGGGCCAAGGATCATTTTCTGGCGATGGTGTCGCATGAACTGCGGTCGCCGCTCCAAGGCATAGTCGGACGAGTGGAAATTATCCGGAGCGGTGTGGACCGCGAGCATCTGAACCAAGCCTTGGCGGCGATTGACCGCGGCGTAGAAAAGCAGGTCCGGCTTATCCAAGACTTGCTCGAAATCTCAAGCATCGTTGGTGGCAAGGTCCGCATTGATCGCCGCCCCATGAATCCCGTACACGCTGCTCGGCGCGCAATTCAGACCGCGATGCCGGCGGCTCGAGCGAAACGCCAGGAACTAGGCGCCGACTTGACTGAGTCCGGCAATGTTTTCGGCGATGAAGATCGCATAGAACAGGTCTTCAGCAAGCTTTTGAACAATGCGATCGAATTCACGCCGCAGGGCGGCACAATCAAAGCGCAAAGTACGTGTTCCGAGGATCGCTTCACGCTTCGAATCGAGGATAATGGCGAAGGGATCGAGTCAGCGTTCATTCCGAAAGTCTTCGACCGTTTCAGCCAAGCCGATCCTACCATAGCCCGTCGCCATGGCGGCTTGGGGCTGGGGCTCGCTATCGCCCGCACTTTGGTCGAACTGCATGGCGGGACAATTGAAGCCGCCAGCCCGGGTGTCGGCCTGGGCACCACCATTACCGTAAACCTGCCGCTTGCGCCCGAAGCACCGCATGCCGACGAAACGGATCGTACGACCGCTTCGCCCAGCGCACCGGCTGACCTTCCGGAATTGCAGGAATTGGATGTCCTGCTCGTGGAGGACGACGCGGAGTTGTTGGAGGTCCTGGCTATGACGTTCGAAGGGGTCTCGGCGCGGGTAAGAGTTGCGCGGTCGGCCGCAGAAGCGCTCGCTATCTTTGGGGAAAAGCGCCCCGACATCCTGATAAGCGATATCGCGATGCCTGACCGTGACGGACTTTACCTGGTCGAAACAATTCGCAAGCTCCACGGCAAAAGCACCCCTGCGATTGCACTAACCGGGCTCGCCAGCGGCGTCGAACGACACGCAATAGTGACCGCCGGATTTGACGAATGTGTCCATAAGCCCATAGCGCCCCACAGGCTCATTGAACTGACAGCCTCTCTCGTGCGAAAGCATCGGCCTTAAGCTACTCGGTTCGGTGCCCGTCACGCCGAAGATCGGTTACGCCCTAGCGTTGCTTCAGCTCCTCTCCGTTCGCGTCCACTTACTACGAACTCTTTCTCACAGGTAATAAAAACCCTGTACTATTTGCAGCCCCCTGACCGTCGCCGCATTTGCAGACGCCGATAAGACGCAAGACCAAGCAATTTCTGTTGGCATGCATGATGCAGCTTTGATCAGCAGAACATAAACTGTACTCTCTACGGAGACACCAGAGATATTATCGAGGTGATCATGGCGCGAACTCTTTTACTAGTGATAGTGATTATCTTGCTACTCGGCGCACTACCCGCATGGCCGTACAGCGCAGGCTGGGGTTACTATCCGGCCGGGGGCCTCGGCGGAATTCTCCTGCTCCTGATTATCCTGGCCCTAGTTGGAGTAATTTGACGGGTTTGAGCCTCGCATCTTCATTTACGAAGGAAAATTAATGAGATCAAGCAAACGCGTCTCGGTCTTTCTCGTCGGCGGTGCTCTTACGATCGCGTTAAGTGCGCTCGCTCCAGCGGTCTATGCACAAGGCACTGATGGCGCCATTGGTACCGGTAACGGATCGATGGGTGCGGGCGGAAATACAAATCCTGGCGATGCTTCGCCCACCTCGCCCAATACCGCGCCTTCCACCGGCACCACAGCGCCTTCTCTCGGCAATCCGGACGCGGCACGGGGCTTTACAGGCGCCCCCAGCGTCCCGCCTGCTGGCGCTGCAACCGATCCTGGCTCTGGTGTGGGCAGTATGAGAAACAAACCAATGAATCCGTCCGGCCCAACGAACCCGGTTAATCCGGAATCCGGATCATCGACTAACCTTGGCGGCGTTAACCCATAGGACTGGCCAACACGGAATCGAAGATTAGGTGCGCCGGCGGCATTCGCCCAGATTTCGAGCACATCATCCGCCCCCCCCGGAAGAGTGACAAATCAGGCCGTGCCGCCGGCGTTTTCAAATCGACTAGAATCCCGCACTACGTTAACGAATGGAGGTCCTTCGCATGCTTATCAAAAAAGTGTTCATCCCGGTCATGATAGCGTTTCTGTTTTCTGGATGCTGTGAGTATCTGGGTATCTGCACCTCGGCCAGTGTCCACACGTCGATTTCTCCGTCGCAACAATACGTGCAGCAAAGCGATCCACTCGCGAATCGCGTCGCAAGCTGTAGATAGTTGAGACTATTCGAGACCGCTGAGGCGACCAGGCATCTGCGGCCGCACCTGGGCCGCGGGTCGCTTATTCTTCTATTGAGGTCAGGGGTTGCGGGGCCATTCAGAAACCCTTATGGAGGCCCCGAATCGGTTTCGAGATCTTGAGCTGGAGCCGGTGTAGCCGGGGACTTGGACACTTTGACTCGTGCGACGCCTCGGTGGACGATTCCGATTCGCTCGGCGGCGCGCTTCGATAAATCGAGACTGCGTCCCGGGACGAAGGGGCCACGATCGTTTATTCGTACCTTTACGGATTTGCCATTTTCCGGGTTCGTTACCTTCACTACCGAACCGAGCGGCAGTGTCTTGGAAGCGGCAGTCAAAGCCTCGGGATTGTAGGGCTCTCCGCTGGTGGTCTTTTGTCCGGCCAGACCCGGCCCGTACCACGATGCTTTAGCGGTATGGCTAACGGGGGTTGGCGCTGCGGTGGGTTGAATAGGTTGCGCGAGGACCGGAGGCGCGACCGGCGCGACGGGCTGAGGAGCCAGGCGTGACGCGCACGAATACAGAAAGACGGCCAGAACCACACCGGAAGCCAGCGCGCCAATTGCTCGGATTAACCACGGTCGCATGAGATGCACTCTCACAGGGAGGTCGCAGGGTCACAGGGTTTCAGCCTTTTGGAGGAGGAACCGAGGCTTTCGCTACCTGCTCAATCCTCTCTTGCTTCAGTTTTACTTCAACGGCGGAATACGGAAAGGAATGGCGCCTACCAATCCGAATATCTGCAAGACCCAGATCAGAACGACGACAAACACCACCACGTTTAACAGGCTCTTTATACCTCCCGCCATCGGAATGTAGGTATTTATCAGCCACATGATCAGCCCGATAACAACCAGCGCGACGACAATATCAACAAGAGTCATAGTGGGTCTCTCAGAACGCAAGCTCCGAGATCAATTTCTAGTTGAACATACAGTTGCTATCTTCCGGGACGGCAAGTTCGCACAATCGTCTTTCGATCGCATTGACGGCCTCTTTGAGCGCGGCGACGGAGAGATCCTGTGAAGGGCCGCCCCACAGAGCGTTGCCTCGAGCGAATGAGATTTCATTCTTGAGCCGTATGCGCTCACCCTGGCAGCGTTCCCGGGACATCGAGGCGATTTCTTCAATTACAGGGATGGAAATTCCTTCCATGGCGTTCTCTCCCGAATGTCCGATTCGTGCTTCGATAATGTGAATAAGCAAAGCCCATGCCCCGGCAAATCGCGCAGTTTAGGCGACAATTCATCTTCGCCGGAAGCTATATGGGAGCGCGCTCTTGTACTTTTTGCAAAAAACGAAGGCTCGAGATTTATTATGGAATGAGCGGCGGACCTGGATTTGGAGTGAGAGCGATGGGCTTGGAGTGGGCGATGGGCTTGGAGTGGGCGATGGGCTTGGAGTGGGCGATGGGCTTGGAGTGGGCGATGGGCTTGGAGTGGGCGATGGGCTTGGAGTGGGCGATGGGCTTGGACTTGCGGTCGCCTTGGGAATCGGGACCGGATGGATCCATTGGGCCTTTTCTGGCACCCGGATTAGCACAGCCACCTGCCCTGAACAGGCTTGCGCCATGCTGCCCGTGGGCTTGAATTTTCCGCTGACCGGGTCATAAATTTCCGCGCTCGCGAGCGCCTCGTAGTTCGGAGTCCAGCCGCCCGCTATCAGCACGGTGCCGTCGGGCAACAAAGTAGCGGAGTGTCCAATGCGACTCGCCGTCATATGAGATGTCGCTGTGAAGCGCTGAAGGGCCGGATCGTAGACTTCGGCTGAGTCGTCATCCCTTCCGCCGGCTATCAGCACACGGCCATCCTTGAGCAACGTAGCGGTATGACCGGCGCGATGCGCTTTCATCTTCGGCCCAGCTCTAAAGATTCCAGTCCTGGGGTCATAGATTTCGGTGGTATCGAGAGCTGAACTCCTTGCGTACGGACTGCCACCGGCGATAAGTACCCGCCCGTCGGGCAGCAGGGTCGAAGTGTGAAAGATACGGTTCTGGCGCATTTTGCCGGTTGGCGTGAATTTCGCTGTGGTGGGATTATAAAGTTCCGCCACGCGGGGTCCGCCGCCGCAGATCAGAACCTTGCCATTTCGTAGGAGAGTCGCGGTTTGTCCATAGCGGCTGTCAGTCATTTCGCCGACTGCGGCGAAGCTGTTGGTTTTTGGATCGTACAGTTCACCGCCGCTGTCGCCTCCTCCTACCACCAACGCTTTGCCGTTCTTCAGCAGGGTGGCGCTGGGCTGATCGCGCGACGTCTTCATTTTGGCCGCCAAGCTGAATTTTCCGTCGCGAGGATTCAAGATCTCGGCCGAAGAAAGAATCCACGGCATCATTGGACCGGAAAATGACACCAGCGGCACAAGCACAGTATCGACCCCGCCGACGATCAGCACTCGTCCATCAGCCAGGAGCACTGCCGCATCGCGGTCACGATGCGTTGTCATGGGCTTGGTCAAGACAAATTTGCCGGTCGCGGGATCGTAGATTTGCGCTACGTCCAAGACCGCCGGGCTCTCGCCGGTCGGAGCTTTGACCGTTCCCGTGCCGCCTGCGATGAGAACCACCGAGCTGAGGGCCGGCGTGGGTCTGGGCGACGGCGTCGGTGTGGGCGTAAACCTTCGCCTTTGCAGCGGATGGCGCTGGGGATGGCGTTTACGACGCACCGCGTGGGCGCCAGCGATCGGGCTCGCGAGCAATACGGCTACGGCGATGAGGAACCGAGGCCAAAACATGAGCCTTGATCTGGCGCTGGCGGTCATTTGATCGCACCACGCGTCATCGCCGCACGCGCGCTTGCCCACGCCTCTTCCTTTGCCGCAACTTCGAGTGGAAGCCCTCTCGTCTCGTCGATGAACATTCCGAAAATCGCGGCACTGGGAATGCCGAGGAGCGCCAGGTAGCGGATCACTTTGGTCAGGCCCCCGAGTGGTCCGATCAAAGCCGCTATCATGACCTGCGCCAGCATCGAGAATGCGGCGGCCGTGATACCTTGCCAGCCGATCATCGTGGTGCGCAGCGCCGCGGGGAACAATTCAGTGGCGGCGGAGTTCGCTCCGACGGTCATCACGCCGGAGGCAATCTTGAACCAGCAATAGGCGGCGAGCAGCCAGGTTAGAGGCCAGCTTATGCCGCTCGGAGGTCCCCAGTAAAAGGCCAAAGCTCCGAGCCAGGCGGCGCCGCCCACGTACATCACGGTCGGCACGCGACCGAAGCGGTCAGAGGACCATGCGCCAGCGGGAAACCCCATCATCCCAAAGACCATGCCCGCGACGATCACTGAGCTCGCTTTCTGCGGCGAAAGTCCGATGATCGAAACCGCATCAAAATAGAGCCAGCCGTTTACCGCACTGCCAGCGACGGTATCGAGGGCGGCGCAAACCAGGAGCGTGATCGTGCGACGAAGATAGAGCGGGTGAAAAATGTCGTAAAAGCGGCTGCCCGAAACCGATTTCGTCGACGCCATCCGAGCCCATCGCGAATCAACCGGCAGCATACGCGCCAACGGGACCGCCAACACAATTCCCGCGACGCAGGGCGCCAGCAGCCATCGCCACGAATATTCCCACTGCAACAAGAACGGGATGACGATATAGCCGAGCACGCCACCCGCCGCGCTGGCGCTGGCCGCAAACGCCTGTCCCCGCGCTCGCTGCTCGACGGGCAACTCTTCGGCGAGGAGGACAATCGCGGATGAGACGGAGCCGCCGAGCAGGGCAGAAATCAAAATCTCAAAGAGCGCAAATGACATCGGCCGACGCGCCAGGGCGGCTCCTCCCGCGCAAAGCGGAGCCAGCACGAGACTGGAGAGGATGATTAGCCGCCGGCCGACCCGATCCGCGAGCCTGGCCAAGATGAGGGCGCCAAAGGCCGAAAGCGACATCCAGGCGAACAATTCGGCCAGTTTCGCCTCGTCCAGGCCAAAGCTCTTGGCAATCCATGGAGAAGCCACGCCGACGATCGAAAGACTGTAGCCTTGGTAAACCAGAAGAATGACGATCGCGGTGATAATCGTCACTGCGCCCGGGGCACGCCGGATGTCGTGGACGCGTTCATCGGCGCGAACATGCTGATCTTCGGTCCCCGGTAACGCCATCGTAGAATCTCGCGAGCAGCCCCTATCGGCACGCTAGATTCGTGCCAGTTCTGGGGTTAATTCCTCGCACGTGGCAGACGGTATTTTTTACGCGGCGCAAATCGTGTCCCGATATCGGTTAACATCGACCATCTCGTGTTTTCCGAATCTTGCGAAAGCCAAAATATAGCTAAGATTTCGTCACATGGCATAGCAGAACTCAAAGGCATATCCATTGCTCCCTGATTGAGCCAATCGGCTCGGAAAATTTCGCCCCTATGCCCAGAAGGTTCAGCTCGATGAACTCGAACGAAGTCAGAAGTTCTCGTTCGCCCCTTATCAGATTTTTGTCATTCGTCAGACCGCATCTTGCGCTGGTCGTCGGCGCAGCGCTGACAGGAATCGGTAAATTTACCCTGCCGCTCGCTTTTCCCCTGGCCTTTAAATACGTCATCGACGTTCTGCTGTCATCGCATCCGAAGCTGGACGGAATCGACCGAGTTATTGACCGTTGGTGCGTCGGGCTTGCTGGGATGGCGCAAATGACGCCGACCGCGGAACACAAGCTGGCGGCGCTAAGTGGCGCGCTATTGCTGCTCTACGCGTTGCAGTCTCTGGCCAGCTACTTCCGCAACTACTGGGCCGGAGTCGCCGGCAATCGGCTGATATTCGAATTGCAGTGCGAACTGTTCACACATTTGCAGCGGCTTCCCCACGCTTTCTTCGATCGCAATCCGTCGGGCGCGATCGTTTCGCGCGTGCTGAACGACGTACAGCAGGCGCATGAGCTGGTAAACTCGGCCTTCATCGACGTCTGGATGGACGCTATTTCTTTGGGCCTGGTGGTCGTGGTTTTATTCGCGATGGATTGGCGGCTGGCGCTGGTCGCAATGTGCATCGCGCCAGTCTGGGTCATCTTCATGCGGTACTACTCGCCCAGGATAAAGGCCGTAAGTCATCGCATGCAGGAAACCCTCGAGCACCTCTCCGGCGAGGTCCACGAGCGGGTCGTCGGAGCTACCACGGTCAAATCGTTCGGGCGTGAGGAGCATGAGGTTAGTCGCTTCAGGGAGCGAAGCGAACTCCTCTGTGAGCGCTCAATCGATAAGGTCAAGCTCGCTGCCCGTCAAGAGATGTTCATCCAGTTGCTGACCCGGTGTGCGCCAACGATCGTGGTCTGGATTGGCGCCCTGATGATCATAAAAGGCACGATGACGCTCGGAACGATGGTGGCGTTTTTCACTTACCTTGGCTTTCTCTATCTTCCGCTTGAACGGTTCGCGCAATTTTCAGTGGTAGTAGCGTCGTCACTGGCGGCAATAGAGCGTATTTTTGAATTCCTTGATATCAAGCCCGAAATCACTGACCATCCGCTGAGCCGTAAATTTGCGGTTCGCCGCGGAACCGTGCAATTCGATCGTGTAAGCTTCTCTTATCCGACGCGCAACGGAGCGCCCGGCCGCGAAGCGCTGACCGAACTCAACCTGAATGTGCCGGGAGGGTCCCGGGTGGCGCTGGTCGGACGTTCCGGCGCCGGCAAAACCACTTTGGCGAACCTCATTCCGCGTTTTTACGACGTTAGCAGCGGGCGTGTGTTGATCGACGGCAAGGACGTGCGGCATTACACGCTCAAGTCTTTGCGCCAGAGTGTAAGTCTGGTGGCGCAGGACGCCCTTCTATTTAGCGCCAGCATCCGCGACAACCTGCTCTACGCCCGCCCAGATGCGTCGGAGGAAATGCTCTGGCGGGCGCTTGAACTGGCCAATATGCGCGAGTTTGTCGAAGCGGCGCCCTCTGGAATCGACACGGTGATCGGCGAGCGCGGAGTTAAAATTTCGGGCGGGCAACGCCAGCGCCTCGCCCTCGCACGCGCCTTCCTTAAAGATTCGAAGGTCGTAATCCTCGATGAGGCCACCTCCGCCGTCGATTCAGAATCAGAAAACCTGATCCATGAAGCGATGGAGCGTCTGATGGAGGGACGTACGGTCTTTCTAATCGCCCATCGCCTGCGTAGCGCGATAGACGCCGACCTGATAGTCGTGCTCGACGACGGCAACATCGTTGAAACCGGGGGCCACGCCGAGCTCCTGAGCCGTGGCGGAACGTACGCCCATCTGCTCAAGGAACAGATTCGCGGCCTGGCTCTTGAGCCGGCCCTTGCCGGGAACGAGATCCGTCCGCCGATGCAGGCGTAGCGTTTCCGTGCGCAGCGAAACTGAGAGGGGTATCTTGGAAACACGCTCGCCTTCATGTATTGATTGACCCGATCGTTTCGGGATCGCAATGATCCAAGCCTTGGCGTGTCGGATGAGCGTCTTCGCCAGCCAGTCGAAGGGAGTCAAGGCAAGCTCAATGGAAAGCCGCGAGATAACGAGCAGACTCCCCTAACCCGATCGATGGGCGAAGTTCCGAATCCGACTTGTGAAACGCCGAAGCGTCAAACCCGCGGCCGTGAACGGCACGGTCGCGAGCACCGAAAGTGACTCGCGTAAAGTACTCAAAGTCGGTTCCGACTTTTACGTTCTCGCCTCAGCTCTAGCATCACGGCGCGCCTCGCACGTGCTGGCCAACGGGCAGAGCTTTGCCGTCTTCGACGTCGGCGGCGACCTCCTGGACTACCCACTGGAAGCGCTTGGCTTTTTCCATCGCGACACTCGCTATCTGAGTCATTTCGAGCTCAGGATTGACGGAAGCACCCCGTATTTCCTGAATTCTTATGAGAGCGATGACAAGGTGCAACTCCAGGTCAATCTGACCAACCCTGATCTCAATGCGCATGACCGCGCGATCAAATTGCCGCGCGACCAAATCCAGATGGAGCGGAGCTGGGTCTTGGCTGATTCGACTCTGATTCATCGGCTGAAGCTGCGCAACTATGCCGGGAAGCCGCTTCAGATCCCGCTCACGTTTTTTCTCGCCGCTGATTTTGCCGACATTTTCGAAGTGCGCGGAGTCCAACGGGAACATCACGGCACAGCACTGCGTCCGGAGGTGGGGAAAAGCGCGGTCAGGTTCTCCTATAAAGGCCTCGACGGCGTGAAGCGCTTCAGCAAGATCGCGTTCGACGCGATACCGCAAGCCCTTGGCGGAGAGCGAGCCGCGTTCCTGATAAGTCTCGCCCATGGCGAAACCGCCGCACTTGAAACTCGCATCACGGGTGGACGCGAACACGAGAGCATGCCCCGGCGCTCCGCATCCCCGACCAATTACCGCGGCGCCCTCGCTGCCCGTCGATCGGAAATCGAGGAGTCCCAGACCGGATGGGCCAGGTTCTCGGCGAGCAATGAACGCTTCGATTCTCTGCTGACCCGCTCGCAAGCGGACCTGAGCTCGCTCATTTCGCACACCAGCCACGGCACCTTCATGATGGCGGGAATACCCTGGTTCGCTACTCTCTTCGGCCGCGACAGCATCATCACCACTCTGGCGGTACTGCCGTTCAATCCGGACGTCGCCGTGCTAACGCTCCGAGCGCTGGCGGGATTGCAGGGATCGCGAATCGACCAGGTGCGCGAGGAGCAGCCGGGAAAGATCGTGCATGAGATTCGTGCAGGCGAGATGGCGGCTACCGGCGAAGTCCCCTTTGGCCGTTATTACGGCAGTATTGATTCGACGCCCTTGTTCTTGTGGCTCTATGGGCGCTGCGTCACGGCCACCGGGGACCTTGCACTTGCCGAAGCGCTATGGCCGAACGCCGAGCGCGCGCTCGAATGGATCGGAAGGTGGGGCGATTGCGATGGCGATGGCTACGTCGAGTATATGCGCAAAACGCCGCGCGGGCTCGCGAACCAGGGATGGAAAGACTCCTTTGACGCGATCTCACACGCGAGCGGTGAACTGGCTACCGCGCCGATCGCTCTGGCCGAAGTTCAGGCCTACCTCTATGCCGCCTATATTGCAGTAGCCGACGTGGCGACACGGCTCGGGCGCACCAGCATCGCGTCGCGACTCCTCGAACAGGCGGCATCGTTGAGAAAGGCCTTCCTGCGCGACTTCTGGTTGGAGCCGGAGCGCACTGTCGCGCTCGCCCTCGACGCGGAGAAACACCCCTGCCGGGTAATGGCTTCAAATGCCGCGCACTGCCTCGCAGCCGGGATGCTGGACCCCGGTCAAGCCGCCGCGCTGTCGCAGCGGCTTCTCGGCGATGACATGTTTTCGGGATGGGGCATACGTACACTCGGAGCCAACGAGCGACGTTACAATCCGATGAGCTACCACAATGGATCGGTGTGGCCGCATGATAACGCGATTGCGGCGTTGGGCCTGGCGCGCTATGGGAATCGGGTTGGCGCGCTCAGCATCCTCGAAGGCCTCTTCGATGCGGCGGTGCAGATGAAGACCCCGAGCCTCCCCGAGCTCTTTTGCGGCTTTCAGCGCGAGCCTCGGCTCGGCCCGATACCTTACCCTGTTGCCTGTTATCCGCAGGCATGGTCGGCCGCCAGCATCTTCATGATCCTGCAAGCGTTACTCGGCTTGGAAGTAAAGGGTTTCGAGCGGCGCGTTCTCATCGACTCGCCCACCATGCCGACATGGCTCGAATGGCTGAGAATCGAAAATCTGAAGGTGGGTGATGGTTCTGTCTCCCTGTTCTTAAGGCGAGCCTCGGACGACAGCGTAGTAACCGAGATTCTGGAAAGAAAGGGTTCAGTCACTGTTGAGATCAGAAAATGAACCCCTTAGCTCGCAGCGTGTAGCATTTCCAGGATCAGGGTAAATTGAAGTAAACGCGGGTCGCGACGAAGATGATCGCGACGCCACCGACAGTGAACGTTCAAGCACAGGATAGGGATCTATCGGATCCCAGCTGATAAATTGCGAAATGCAGGTGAGGAGCGGCGGGAGACGCATCGCCTGTCGATCCGACATATCCAATTACCTCGCCTCGCGAAACGCGCATCCCTTCATGAAGACCGTAAGTATATTGCTTTAGATGAGCGTAGTAGTAACAGTACGATCGCTTTTCATTGAACTCGTAGATCGTGTTTCCGCCGGCTTTGCTCAAGAACAACTTCCGAATCATACCATCGACGACTGCCCGTATCGGCGTGCCTTCAGGTTCCATGATATCGATTGCTTCGTGACGATGACCAGAATGAAGTTCATTGAAGCTATCGTGTAAGTCATGGGCCTTGAGGCCGTTAATTGGAGGTGCGATGACCGGATCAAGCGCTGCGATTCGGCTCTCCGAGCATCCGGCTTTCTGCGTTGCCCGGTCAATCCTAGTCGTATCAGCTATCCCATTTGTTTGCTGTGTAAAGGCATTGCCCGAACAAACAAATAGTTGAATGACTATGGATGCCAAACTTAATCGCCACCACATACACAGGAAAGAGTGCAATTGCTATACTCGGAACCAACACCTATCTACCTCCGTTTATTCTGAATAAATCTCAGTGAGACCGGTAAAATTTCCCGTAAGCCCTCCCTCCCATCGGCCATAAGTGGTTGATACGATGTAGATTGCAGTTGCGTGGCTGAATCGCGATGACCAGCCAACTCAACTGAGCCGCGTCATGCCGAAGCTTCGAGCACAATGGGGCGCCTCCCCTTGGCAACGGCCGTCCACCTTCGCGTTCGATAACGCCGCATTAGCTGTGCCCGACGTCGCCATCGTCGGCGGCGGACTGACCGGGGCCTCGACGGCTTATCACCTGGCGAAAATGGGAATCCGCGCGGTTCTGTTCGAGGCCGGGCTCATCGGCGATGGCGCCAGCGGAAGAACCGGCGGCCTGGTCCTCGAAGGCACGGCCGCGGGCATTCTGGATCGGGTCGAGGCGTGCGTGCCGGGTCTGAAGCGATTGGTTGACGAGGAAGAAATCGACTGCGACTTGCAGCTTCTCGGATGCTGGGAAATAACCCATAAGACCGGTGCGCCGGCAAGGAAGCTCCCCTGGTCGGACGATGGCCATCCGGTAAGTATCGCGCGGACGGTTAGCGGCGGGGTCGTACAGCCGGCGGCTTTGACGATCGGGATTGCGCAGGCAGCGACAAAGCACGGAGCGATCATCCGTGAGCAGTCGCCGGTTACTCGAATCGCCCTCGCCTCTGAACTGTGCGTGGAGATCGGCGGCGAGCGAATCAGGCCGAAGCATATAGTCGTCGCCACCAATGCGTGGATCAATGCGACTCTGCCTGAGACCGCTCCGCTGCACAGCTCCCTAACCTTCGCATGTGCGACCGAACCTCTCGATGCGGTCTCCCTGGCCGCGATCGGACTGGATGAAGGAATACCGTTTTATACCAGTGACCTGCCCTACCTATGGGGCCGCACGATTCGCGATGGGCGGGTAATTTTTGGGGCGGGGCTGGTCTTCGGCCAGCCGGCCGAACTGGAAGCCATCGACGTTCGCGAGGGAAGCTCCGCCGAGGTGTTGGATCGATTGCGAACGCGCGTGCGTGGACTGCATCCGGCACTGCGGGAGGCGCGCTTCGAGTCAGCTTGGGCGGGACCAATTGCATTTGCCGACGGCGCGATTCCGTTGCTTGGACCGCATCCGACGAATCCTCGCGTGCTGGTGTCAGGTGGGTACGCGGGTCACGGGGTCGCGCTCAGTGTGCGCGTCGGCGAACTTCTTGCGCTCGCGATCGGAAAGAATCTGCCACTCCCCGAGTGGGGATCGCTTGAGCGCTGAAGCGCCGGCGCCGCTATGCCGTCACAGGAGTGCTGAAGGCTGGCCGTCCTCGGAGGAGCCTGGAAGCCGGCATCCTCTGCGTCTCACGCTTGGTTCCCATCTCTGCGCGAGGCGATGAGAGTTCCTAAAATTGTGGAAAGCTCCTCCGGATCCGCCGGCTTGATCGCGTGGCTGTCAAAACCGGCCGTCAGGATTTGAACTTTATCCTCGACACGTCCGTAAGCGGTAAGCGCAACCAGGGGCATGCGCCCGTTCCTGCCTGCTCGCTTCTCCCATTTGCGCAGCTCCCTCGCCAGAAAATAGCCATCGTGGACCGGCATTCCTATGTCCGAAATGACCGCATCGGGTTTCAGCGCCTCGAGCATCGCCAGCGCCGATTCTGCCGAAGTAGTAGCGGTCACGCTCGCCCCCAATGAGCCGAGAAGTTTCCTTAATGCATCGCAGGCGCTTTGATCGTCATCGACAACGAGAACGGAGAACCCATCGAGCCGTGTCGTCTTGGCGGCGTTTCCGATCCACGCCACGGTGGGATGGCGACGCGCCTCGCGCGACGGGATCGTGCTGATAGGTAGCGGAAGCCTCACGGTAAATGTGCAGCCTTTGCCGGGCCCCTCGCTATGCGCCACGACAGTACCGCCGTGCAGGCTCACGATCTCTTTGACTATCGACAGGCCAAGGCCCATCCCATGTTTGCTTTGAACCGTGTCATCTGCCTGCCAAAAGCGATCGAATACCGACCCCAGCGCGGCGGTCTCGATGCCCCGTCCTGTATCGGCCACGACGAGTTCGACGTGCGAATTTATCCGTTCTACCCGGACCTGAATTTTGCCGCCCTTCGGCGTGAACTTGACGGCATTGGAAACCAGGTTCCAGATCACCTGCTGGAGCCGCCCCGGATCGCCGGCGACAGCGTCGACGCGAGGATCGATGATCTCCTGCAGCGTGATGGCTTTGGCCTCCGCCGCAATTCGCATGCTTTCGACTCCCGCCTTAGCCACTTCGGCGAGATCGACCGTCTGCACATCGAGCCGCATCCGTCCGCTTTCGATCCGGGAAATGTCGAGCAGATCTTCGATCAATTGCGCCTGAGCCCTGACCGCCCGCTCGATAGCCCCGACCCCCTGGCGCACGTCCTGGCCAACCGCCGGATTACGAAGCAACGCCGCGGACCAGAGCATTATCGAGTTCAGCGGTGTCCTCAATTCGTGGGATACGGTTCCCATGAAATTGTCTTTAGCCCGACTCGCCTTCTCCGCCGCGGCGCTCGCCCTTTGCGCCTCGTCTCTTGCCTTCTCTGCGACATCCAGTGCCCCTCGAAGCTGCTCCGTCGCCAGTTGAATCTGATGCCAGCCCCAATAGCTGAGGATGATCATCACGACGGCGGTAAGCAGGGGCACCCACAAAAAAACTGCATAGTACTGGACCTCTTGGCTTGCAGCTCTTTGGCTGCGAAGTCGTTGCTCAGTGGCGACGAACTTTTCGAGCGCGTCGAATAACGCCCGGGCGTCTGCGTGTGATTCAGCAAAAGCTTCCTTGCCAAAATGTCCGCCAGCGTTTTGATTGAGCGGGGATTCGAGTGTCTTGGTCCATGTTTCCTGAAGATCGTAGATTTCGCGTACCTGCTGTTCCTGGCTTGGATTGTCGGCGACCAACGCGGCAAGTGTCGTGATATTCTTCCCGAGCGCGGCGCGGGCGTCGCCAAAATCCGCCAGGTACTGGTTATCGGACGTCAACAGATATCCGCGGAGTAAGGACTGCATTTCGTGTAATTCAAGTTCGGTGTCCTTGACGCGCAGAATGACCCGATCGCTATGTTCCACCCAACCCGCGATCGAAGCGTGGTTCTGAAAGCGCCAGAGCACGATGCTCACAAGCACAAAAAGCGTGATGACGAACGGAGCCAAATAGCTGGCGGTGAGACTCCGTCTAAATGCTCGATAGGGCAATTGCTGATCCTTATCGCGCCATTCTTCTCTTCGACATGAAGTATTTTCGCGCTACGAACGCGACCAGGGCGCTCTTCAGACCTACTACAAGAGCACTTGGCGCGTAAGAGCCTCGCACAGCCTGGATCGCGAATCGCGCGCCGAAAAAATAACCGCTCGGCCCGCAGCCGTGGCGATGGGCCAGCCGCGTCTTGGGGAAGAAGGGTGGCTCGACTGGGAGACCCTATGGAACGGCTGCGCGAACTTGGATGCTGTTCACCGGTTGCCCCGCCGGTCTGTAATCGACCCGCGCAGGCTCCTAGGGAAGCTCTGCATAAGTGTTTCGGTTCGGGTATAAATAGTTAGTTGGGTCGGCGGGTGTGGAGGAGAGGAGATGGGTAATCAGCGGACGTTTGCATCGCTGGCGTGGAATGGGAAGGGCAAAGTCACGCGGCGCGAGCGGTTCCTGGCCGAGATGGATGCGGTGATTCCATGGTCGCGGCTGGTCAGGCTGATCGAACCGCACTACCCCAAAGCCGGCCAAGGTCGCCAGCCGCTGGGACTGGAGAAGATGCTGCGGATTTATTTCTTGCAGCAGTGGTTCAATCTGTCGGACCCACAGGCCGAAGATGCGATCTATGACAGCGAGTCGATGCGGCGTTTCGCGCGGGTTGAGCTGGGCGACGAGGTGGTGCCGGACGAGAGTACGATTCTGCGCTTCCGCCACCTGCTGGAGCAGCACGGGCTGACCCATGCCATCTTCGATGCGGTGGCGGACCTGTTGGAAGAACGGCGGCTGCTGCTGCGCTCGGGCACCATCGTGGACGCGACCATCATCGCGGCGCCGAGTTCGACCAAGAACGCGAGTGCGAGCCGCGACCCCGAGATGAAGCAAACCCGCAAGGGTCGCAACTGGCACTTCGGGATGAAGCTGCACATCGGCGCGGATAAACGCGGTATCGTCCATACGGTCAGAGCGACCGCTGCCAGCGTAGCCGACATCACCCAGTTGCCTGACCTGCTGCACGGGCTGGAGCGGGAAGTCTTCGGCGATCAGGCGTACTGGAAGGAAGACGATCGAGAGTTTCTCGAGGCCTGGGGGATGCGCTACCGGATCAATCGGCGTCCTACCTCTAAACGGCCGCTGAGCGCGCGCTGGCGGATGATCAACCGGGCGCGTTCGCGGACCCGGGCGCGCGGCGAACACGCCTTTCGCATAGTCAAGCAACTGTGGGGCTTCGCCAAAGTGAGATACCGCGGCCTGGCCAAGAACCTGGCACGGGCGCAGACCATGTTTGCGCTGGCTAATCTCTATCAGGTCCGCAGACAGCTGCTCCCAGCAGGGGCCAGGTGTGCGCTGTGAGGAAACCTCGGGCAGCAAGCAGTCTCGGTGGCGCTCATCGCAGGACCAGTCATCACTCAACCTCCATTCGTTGAACCCGATTGTCATGACCACTTTCAGCCAATCTTTCAGCACAACCACCTGTGCAGAGCTTCCCTAGGGCGGCGGGGTCATGGAAGCAGGTATCGTCGAACTCTCATCGCGTTCTGACATCTCGAGCGCCTGCCGCGCAATCTGGAGCCGCAGATTCTCGGAAACCGGAATCCGCAGCACGAGTTCCCGGCAGACCTCCTCTTCCGAACGCGCCAGCACCACGTCGCGCAACTGGAGCAGCGATTCGACGGAATTTATCAGGATGTCCTGCGGAGTGAGAGCGGGCATCACATTCACGGAGTAGCGGCTGCCGCTAAAGGTAATCAGTTGCTCGCCGGTGCGCGTCGAAACTACTCGGCCTTGCATGCCTACCTGCCACGCTGAAATTAGCGCCAGATAATAGGCTTCGTAATTTACGACCTCTCCATATACCACGGCGTCGGCGCCTAACCATGAACCAAGCTTCCGAGGAGAAATCTTTTCCAGCTTGGCCTCGTCGGTAATCCCGTGGGAATTGAGGACCGCATCGACGCCGATCGGATTGAGCACGTAAAATTCCCGTTCGGAAAGATAACCGACCATCGAACGGCGCAGGCGTTGTGCGTCCGTCCAGGCCCAGCGGATTCGCTGCTGATGGTCGCGGAAGGTCAGCGGAATCTTGTCGACAACGAAGTTGGCACTGCCGCGATCGGTGAACGGAAGAACCGCAAGTCTGAGCGGGGCATTACTCTGATAGTCGGAAGCGACCGTGACATGCAGGCCGCCGGGATCAAGTTCGACCACTCTGTCGAACAGTGTCTTGCGCCCGTGGCTGGTTAGGTCGTACTCGGGCTGAAAGAAGGGCCGGCGCTCTTCGGCGCGTTGGCTGACACTGGAGCAACCAGAGAGCACGGCGAGGGCCGCCGACAGAATGAGCCAACATCTACGGTTGTACGCCACGCCCGTATTCCTCCTGGCCCCCTACCCTTGGTTGTCACGGAGCAAAAAGCATGCTGGCGAGTACGATCAACAAAATAGTCTTGAAAGGTCGCCCTTTCCGGCCACATTTGGCGTGGCATTGTTATCGAATCCGCGTCTTCAGCTGTAACATTTTCGCACGACGTCATTTTCGGAGGTCGTGTGAGAAGATTTGGCCCAGTGCCGGCCGTCATGAATACCCGCTCCAGCGTTCGCCCGGTTGGCCGCCGAAGATGCAAGCGCGGTACGGATCGCGATGAATCGTGTGGTGAAACTATATAGCCTCGCCGGCGCACCAGCCGCTCGACCATGCCCACTGGAAATTGTATCCGACACCGACTGGTTTCTGTGAGTATTCAAGGACACTAAACGCAATAGATTCCGCGCATTTCTCGATTACTCAGTTACCCTACTTCCCCTAGTTACCTGACGTTCCGCCACAATCCGCGACACAATTACTACGGGCCGGTAAAAACGCCCGGCCCGCGACGGCCATTCCTGCGCGTCAGAGCCGTTTCTGCCGCGTCGAGGGTGCTGAGGGTCGATCTCTGGGGCTCGCGTCTCGTGGCGGCCCGGAAGCGTTTGAATCCCGGCGGTTCCTATCAGCCCGGCAGATTAGCGTATACAGCCGATCCGTGCCCCGCCATCCAAGGACGCGATAAGACCGCGAAGACCAAAGCCCCCAGCGCCCAAGCTAGGATCACTCTGGACCATCGTGTCAGAAAACTAGCGCGTCGCGACGCGCGACCATGTGTATCTATTTGCAGTTCATGTAAAAAATCGAGCCATTGATGCTCGCGAGCGAGCCCTTCTCGAACTTTACGAGTGTGGTCGTGTACTTTGCGAACTCCGCGCGTATTTGCGCTTGGAGATCGGGCGGCGCTAGCTCACCCCCGCATTTGCCCGCTGTCCCGACGTACCACACTGGCGAGCCGTTGTCGAAATGCACCGACATCGATAGGACTCTCACTGCGTTCCCATTCGCGTCGCGGCTCGACATTCGTACTAGGTCGTTGAATGGCGGTCCCTTCGCCATCTCGGCCTCGGCAACCAGATGTTCAAGGGGGACGCACCGCAGGTGCTCCGTTCTAAAGAACTCCGCATGGTCTGCCTCTTTGTCGTTCTTTAATTGCGTGCGCTCAAGGGCATTTTCCCTCTTCTCACATTCGTTCGCGGAATCGAATTCGCCGTATTGAAGCCAGTGAGTCAGCGGTGCCCCGAGCGCCGTTCTTACACGCTCATCGTCGGGCTTTCCCATAAGCGGCGGAGCGAGCAGACGCCAATCATTCGGCACGACAAGAAATTTTATTGGCGAAAAAGTGTTGCTGGAGGGCGTCTGTGCGGACTCCGGGCCGAGCGCGCTAGTTTGCACGGAGCCGCGGCCGCCCATGTGGAAATGATGTTCCATTCGTTCAATGCGGCGGAGTGAGCGCGCAATACCACCGATTTCTATAGTGAGCACCAACACTAGTAGGAAGATGCCCGCCTTCAGTATGCGGAGCTCCATGAGCGGGGAGCGTAGGCATCGACCCCGGCGAGCGTCAAGGTGATAGTTTCGAGGTCCTAGTGGTTAGATTTAACGCGAGGTATTCAGATGGCACGTCACAAGATCCGCTGGCCGATGGCGCGACACAACGTCCCGAAGCCGCAGTTCACCGGCGATCATCTCGCCGATTTGTTCGTCGCGTGGGATCGCAGTAGCACCGAACTTTACGACCAGCTAGAGAAGGACATCGCCAGAATCGACGCCGACCCGAAGCGAACCGAACTCGGGAAAGCTGACGACCGCCGCGAACTGGTCGTGAAGCTACGCGAGAACCCCGACGTGAAGCGCCATCAGGCCAACGTCCAAAAGGGCAAGGCGCGCATCAAGGAACTGATGCGCGAACTCATCGCCGTCGAAGTGCCGAAAGACTTGAGCCCCTATGAACAAGTCATGCTCGCGAACCAGCACGACCGCGCAACGCGCGCGCTACGAGGCGATGCGCCGCTTCCGTGACCAGCCGCGTCCGGCGGCGGCGTTCGTCGCGACCGGCGGCAAGTCCAAGGAACAGATCGTCCGCAACGTGGCGGACGCCATGCGCCGCGCCGGGCTGCTCAAGGAAACGCAGCGAGGCTGACCAGCGCGCGGCCCGAGCCTTAAGGTAGGGCGGGCGATTGTCCTCGAAGGCGTTTCCACAGGGTCGCGACGCGACTTGCATATCCTGACAGATGGCCCCAGATTAAGCGGCTGTTCGACAGTCCGCCGTATCCTTGCAGCGCAGCGCTTACCTGTCCTCCCTGCCCCACGCAGAACACTAGCTTTTGTTGTATTGCCCAAGCGACGTTCCTCAGCATTGCGGGAAAATCTCGGGCGTCCAGTTGGCTGGGGCGCCCTTCGAGCCAGCGTTCCATCGCGATTCGCGACTCGGCAATCTCGTCGAAGAGGGACTTGGTGGCCGAATAGACAAGAACGACTTGCGCACCAAGCGGTGGTTTCAAAAGTCCGATCTTGTCCGAAACCGAGTCGAAGGTGCTGAAGTAGTCCTGCCCGATCTGAGGCGCGAAAAAATCAGTGCGCACAACAGTCGGCCCATGCTGGGGATCATCTAGCCGAGCAAGTATCCCATTGACTTCGGCAATGTAGTTGTTGGCCTCAGCCAGCCTTACCAATGCGTTAATCTCGGCTCCCAGCGCGAGGGCTATTCTCTGGCCCTCTTTGAAGCGCTCGTAAGCACGAACAGCCACGTCCACGACGCCCCCGAGTAGAGCGCCAAGGAGAAGACCGATCAGAAAGTGATGTGATTCCATTCAATCCCGCAATTTCTTCGCTTGGCTATCATTCCCCTCTTAGTTCCCTTTGAGGCGCGGATCGTCGCTGGCGATGCATCGGCCGAAGTCGCGAGTATGGTACTGCTCGTTGTGGGGTTTGCCCTCGTTATCTTTCATTTCCGCTTGGAACAGTTCATGGAGTCCCTGCTCGCATTCCGACAGGTGCTCGAATGGTTCGCCGACTTGGTGCCATTGGGAAAGTGGTTGTAGATAGCCGATTCCTGTGTAGTGTTCTTCGGTCTCGCAAACTTTCGCCACGCCGCCGGATACGTAACGGGCGATCTGTGCGGTCAAGCTATTGCCGCACTCCCAACTGATTTCGGCATCGGTCGGCGGCATCATCAGATACCAGCCCACAAGCGCGAGCGCGACGACGTGGCGGGGTTTGGTCGAACGCGCCAAGTTTCAGACGTTCTCTTTCTTCGCGCAGTCGGGGCAGAGCCAGCCGGGCTCGATCTTGTTTCCGCTGGGCATGGTGGCGAGCACGCTAATGGCGCCCGCAGGAACTTCCTTCCCGCACTCATCGCAAAATTGTGGTCCGCGCTGCTGATCGTTGTATCGCTGGTAGGTCACTCGCGCTGTCGCTTCTGCCTCTTGCATCATCATCCACCTCTCCGTGTGCGCTTGGCTCTCATGGATTATAACCGGCCAATGATCCCCGCGCCGGACACCGAAGCACCATCCAAAAATCAGCCATCCACACCCCAACCGCCACAGTTTCGCCACAATTTGCGGTCAGAGGCTCCCGGCGGCGCTGCACCGCGTCGAAAAACCCCTTGATTTTCTTTCATAAAGACTCGCCAGCAACCCAGCCGCTCGACCACGCCCACTGGAAATTGTATCCACCGAGCCAGCCCGTGACGTCCACCGCCTCGCCGATGACATAGAGACCGCGGACCTCGCGCGACTCCATCGTCTTTGAAGACAGCGCCGCAGTATCGATTCCACCCACCGTCACTTCGGCCTTCGACCATCCTTCCGACGCCACGGGCGCAACCTGCCATCGTTCGAGCTGTGCGACGATCGCGGCCAGGCTGCGGTTCGGCAAATTCGCCATCGTCTCCTCGGCCCCGACTGCGTCCGCCAACGCTTGCGCGAGACGCGCCGGCAGAACCTCGGCCAACACGGTCTTAAGCTCGGCCCTGGGGCGGGTGCGTTTGCGCTCGCGCAGGAAGTTTTCGGCTTCGAGACCGGGCGCGAGGTCGAGCGTGAGCGTTTCGCCTTCGCGCAAGTACGACGAGATCTGAAGAATCGCGGGGCCAGAGAGACCGCGATGGGTGAACAGGACATTTTCGCGAAACCTCTGGCGGCCGCATGAAACGACTGCGTCAACTGAGACGCCGCTCAACGACTGGCAAAGCGCCAGCATGTCGCCGGCGAACTTCAGCCCTACCAAGCCCGGCCTTGGGTCGATTACTCCGAGCCCAAAGCGGCGCGCGAGATCGTACGCGAAACCGCTTGCTCCCATTTTCGGAATCGAGAGCCCGCCAGTCGCGATCACCAGCGCCGGCGCGGCGAAGCTGCCACGGTTGGTCTCGACGCGGAAGCGGTTGGCCCGGGTGACCGCCGTAATCTGATGGCCAACGCGTAGGTCGACCGCGGCCGCCGCGCACTCCGCGAGCAACATCGCAAGGATCTCGCGCGCCGATCCGTCGCAGAAGAGCTGGCCCAGGGTTTTCTCGTGGTAGCGGATGCGATGGCGCTCGACCATCGCGATGAAGTCGCGCTCGGTGTAACGGCTGAGCGCGGACTTGCAGAAGTGCGGGTTGGCAGAGATGAAGCGCTCGGGCGTGACCTCCAGGTTGGTGAAGTTGCAGCGGCCGCCGCCCGAGATCAGAATTTTGGCGCCCGCTTGCGCGCCATGTTCGAGCAGCAGCACGCGCCGGCCGCGCCGCCCCGCGCTAATCGCGCACATCAGTCCGGCCGCTCCGGCGCCCAGCACCACGACGTCAAGCGTTTGCATCGGCTGCGCCGTCAATCTCCGCGCCTACAGACCAGCGGCGCAGATCTCTGTCCAAATTCGCTTGACAAATGGAACTGCGGCACGCTGGTATCGGGCTAACTTTTGCGCGCGCAGCCGCATCGATCGCGGCCGCAAGGAGAAGAGAGCGATGGAGTTTGCGATCGCATACCCAGCCCGCCCCGACGCCTGGAAGGACCTGGTGATAGCCGAGGACCACGGCTTCAGCCACGCCTGGTTTTACGATTCGCAGATGATATACAGCGACGTCTATGTATGCCTGGCGCTCGCCGCCGAGCATACCAAGCGAATCAAGCTTGGCACCGGCGTCGCGATTCCTTCGAATCGAATCGAACCCGTTACCGCGCACTCGATCGCGACCATCAACCTGATGGCGCCGGGTCGCGCGATGCTGGGTATCGGCACCGGCTTTACCGGCCGCAATACGATGGGCCTGCCGCCGGTCAAGCTCCAGCGCATGCGCGAGTACATCGAGATGTGCCGCAAGCTGCTGCGCGGCGAAGAAGTGATGTACCGCGAAGGCAATCGCGAGCGGGCTATCCGCTTTCTCCATCCCAATCACGGCTATATCAATCTGAAAGATCCGATTCCCATTCACGTCGCAGCCAACGGCCCCAAGGCGCTCGAGCTCACGGGCGAGGTTGGGGACGGATGGATAACGGCACTCTCCGATCCGGACCACATCCGCGCTGACTTCAAGCATATCGAGGCAGGCGCCGCGCGCGCCGGGCGCAAGCTCAGCAATTTCCCCGCGATGCTGTTGACCTCGGCCTGCGTGCTCAAGCCCGGCGAATCGGCGGCCTCGCCGCGCGCGATCAAGCGCGTCGGCCCGTTCGCAGCGGTGTTGCTGCATGCGATGTGGGAGGCTTCGGCTATCACGGCCTCGGCATCCTCGCCGTTCCAAAAGCAATGGGAACGCTACCGCGACGAGTACGTTTCGAAAATGAAAACGCCGGTGGATCGCCGCTACCTCGAAGTCCACGAGGGCCATCTTATCTACCTCAAGCCGGGCGAGGAAAAGTATCTCGACGATCCAATCATGCGCGCCAGCACGCTGACCGGCACGGCAGAGGAGATCATCGCGCGCCTCAAGGCGATGGAGGCGGCGGGGCTTCGGCAGGTCGCAATCCAGGTGGTCTATCCGCAGGGCCGCGAAATGATAGAAGAGTTCAGCCGCGAGGTGATCGCGAAATACTAATCGACGGGCACGCGCTCGCTAAGACGCCGGACGGCTCGCGCCGCCCGGTGTCATAATTCTAGCAATCGCGACTGCGCTTAGACCGCTCTGCTCACGATTCGTAAGTGGTCCGCATGATCAGGTGCGCCGAGCCGCCGTCGATCGTCAGGATCGCGCCAGTGGTGTAGCTGGCAGCCGGACTTGCGAAGTAGAGCGCCGCGCCCACGACCTCCTCGGCTTCGCCGGCACGCTGCAGAGGGAAGGTCTCCTTCGCGCGCTTGGCGAAATCTTCGGTGCGAGACCATCCCTTACTGATGTCGGTGTGGAAGGGGCCGCACATGATGCAATTGACGCGGACTTTGGGACCGTATTCTTTCGCAAACGCCACTGTAAGGATGTTCAGGCCAGCCTTGGCGGCGGCGTACGGCGCGGTTTCCGGATCCGGACGGATCGCTGCCGTGGAAGAGATATTTATGATCGCGCCGCCATCGTTCGCTGCCGCCATCCGCGAACCAAAAAGCGCGGAAAGTCTAAACGGGCCCTTGAGATTGACCCCGATGATTTTGTCGAACAGCTCCTCGCTGGTCTCCGCCGATGACGGCGCCAGCGGCGAGATGCCGGCGTTGTTGATGAGCACGTCGGCGCGCCCCCAGCGCTCGTAAACCTCGTCGGCGAGGCGGGTGCAATCCTCCCATTTGCCGACGTGCACAGCGTGCGCCGATCCCTGGGCGCCGAGTGAGCGAATTTCCTTGACGGTCGCCTCGCAGGTGTCGAGCTTGCGGCTTGCGATCGCGAGCCTGGCACCGGCGGCCGCGAACCCTAGCGCCATCGCGTGGCCGATGCCGCGGCTGCCGCCGGTTATCACCACCACTTTGCCGCTGAAATCGTATTGCACGGGACGGGTGGTCATTGCGCGGCCACCTCGAGTTCGATGCGATCGGCGAATTTCCGGATCGCGGCATCGCGCAGCGCGGGGATGTGGCCGGTCGGGAACAGGCCCGTGGTGCCCTTGTAGTCGCGCAGCACCTGGCGCGCGAGCGTGATCTTATGGACCTCGGTCGGCCCATCGGCGAGGCCCATCACGAAGCTCTCCATCACCTGCTCGGCGAACGGCATCTCCGGCGTCACGCCGAGCGAGCCGTGCACCTGCAGCGCGCGCACCACGACGTCGTGGAACACCTTGGGCATCGCGGCCTTCACGGCGGCGATGTCCTTGCGTACTTTCAAATAGTCCTTGTACTTGTCGATGCGCCACGCGGTGCGCAGCACCAGCAGGCGGAACTGCTCGATGTCGATCCAGGAGTCCGCGATCTTCTCCTGCACCATCTGCTTGTCGGCGAGCAGCGAACCCTGCGTGGTGCGCGAGAGCGCGCGTTCGCACATCTGGTCGAACGATTTGCGGACCTGCCCAATGGTGCGCATCGCGTGATGAATCCGCCCGCCGCCAAGCCGCGTCTGCGCAACTACGAAGCCGCCGCCGCGCGGTCCCAGCAGATGGTCTTTGGGCACGTGGACATCCTGATAGCGCACGTAGGCGTGGGTGCCGTTGGCCTCCTGGCCGACGCCGACGCGGCGCACGATGCTCACGCCCGGAGCGTCGGTCGGCACGATGAAGGTCGAGAGCCGCTTGTATGGCGGCGCGTCGGGATCCGTGACCACCATTGCGACCAGGAACGAGGAATAGTGGGCGTTGGAGGAGAACCATTTCTCGCCGTTGATCACCCAGTTGTCGCCATGCAGTTCGGCGTGCGTGGTGAAAACCTTGGGGTCTGCGCCGCCCTGCGGCTCGGTCATCGAGAAACATGAGACGATGTCGTTGGCGAGCAGCGGTTCGAGATAGCGCTTTTTCTGCTCGGGCGTGCCGTACTTGGCGAGAATCTCGCCATTGCCGGAATCCGGCGCCTGGCAGCCGAAAACGGTGGGTGCGAAACGCGAGCGGCCGAGAATCTCGTTCATCAGCGCAAGCTTGACCTGGCCGTAGCCCTGGCCGCCCAGTTCGGGCTCGAGATGGCAGGCCCAGAGCTTGCGCTTGCGGACCTCGGCTTGCAGCGGGCGTACCAGTTTGTTTCGATTGGCATCGCGGACGTCGTAGGGCGACTCCAGCACGAAGTCGAGCGGCTCGACTTCCTCGCGCACGAACTTATCGATCCAGTCGAGTTCCTTTTGAAACTCCGGTTCGGTTTCGAAATCCCAGCTCATGACATTGTTCCTCCGTGGAAATGGTCGGCGGCGCCGCATCCACGGCACCCGGATGCGGCCGCTCGCACTGCCGATTGCGAGACTGCCTCAGCCGGGCGTGTTTCTCAAGGGTTGGGCTCCGCTCCGCGATAGCCCCGCCCGCGGACTTTTGTTAATCCTCGTTCCTGCAGCGGCAGGCCGCACAAACCCGGAGGTTAACGATGGAATTTGGCATCGGCGTAAGCACGCATATCGGAAACTGGGACGTTATTCGCTACGTCGAAGAACTGGGCTTCGATCGCGCGTGGGTCGGCGATTCGCAGATGATCTGGTCCGACTGCTACGCGACCATGGCGCTGGCGGCGGCGAATACTAGGCGCATAAAGATCGGCACCGGGGTCGCGATCACCGGCACACGGCTCGCGCCGGTGACCGCGCACTCCATCGCGAGCATCAATGAGATCGCGCCCGGCCGGGTGTTCCTGGGGCTCGGCACCGGACACACCGCGATGCGCGTAATGGGGCAGGACCCGATGCGCACGAGCGAGTTTCGCGAGTACCTGCGCGTGGTCCGCGCACTCCTCGCCGGCGAAGCAGTGGACTACGAGTACCGGGGCAAGACGCGCGAAATAAAGTTCCTCCATCTCGACCGCCACTTCATCAACCTTAAGCCGCGGATTCCGATTTATGCCGCGGCCAACGGGCCGAAAGCGCTGGAAGCAACCGGCGCGTATGCCGACGGCTGGATCACAGTTGGCGGACAGCCGCACGTGACCAAACAGAAGCTGGATAAAATCTCGCAGGGAGCGGCGCACGCCAAACGCACACTGCCGGCGGACTTCCATACCGCTTTCATCACCACCGGATGCGTCTTGCGCCCGGGCGAGAAGCTTACCGATGACCGCGTGATAGACGAAACCGGGTCGTGGGTGATGTGCGAGCTGCATTTTTTCTACGAGATCTGGAAAGACCTTGGGGAAAAGGACGACCTGATACCTCCGCATTTCGTGAATATCTGGGAGGACTACTTGAAGCGGGTCAAAAACTTCAGCCTGCCCGAGACGGCGCGCTTTCGTCAGATCCATGAAGGTCACCTGGTCTACATGCAGCCCGAAGAGCGGCGCTTCGTGACGCCCGAGGCGATACGCGCAGGCTGCCTGGTGGGCCGGCCCGAAGAGATCGCGGATCAGATCCGCGCCAGCGAAAAAGCCGGCATGCGCGAGACCGTGCTATGGCCTCCAATGGATCGTGAGCGCAAAGTCTATCGGGATTTCGCGGAGATGGTTTTCCCGCTGCTGAAGTAGCGGCGAGTTTTGAGGAAAGATGCGGTGCTTCACACTTCCATTTGCGACTATTTCGGTATCGAGTACCCGATTCTGCTCGCCGGGATGGGCGGCGTGGCGATGCATCGGCTGGCCGCCGCGGTCTCCAATGCGGGCGGCCTCGGCGTAATTGGCGCGGCCGGATGCTCGCCCGTGCAACTGCGGGAGGAAATCCGCCGCACGCGCGAACTCACCGACAAGCCGTTCGCGGTCGACCTGCTGGCGCCGATTCCCGACATGATGCGCCCGCACATGCCGGTGCTGATCGAGGAGAAGGTGCGGATCTTCGTCGCCGGCCTGGCCGTCCCCGCCGAGTTCATCCGTACCATGCACGATCACGGGATGAAGGTGGTCGTGATGTGCGGCAAGGTGCATCACGGCGAGAAGGCCGAGCAGGCGGGCGCCGACGTGGTGGTCGCGCAAGGCTCGGAGGCGGGCGGGCATACCGGCGAGATCGGAATGATGTCGCTGGTGCCGCAGATGATCCGTGCGGTGCGTTTGCCCGTGCTCGCGGCCGGCGGGATCGCGCATGGCAGCCAGGTCGCCGCCGCGCTGACGCTGGGCGCGCAGGCCGTGGTTGTAGGCACGCGGTTCATCGCGACGCCTGAGGCGCAGGCGGCCCAGGTGTATCGCGACGCGATCGTTCATGCGCGCGACGATTCCACGATCCGCACGCGCTGCTATACGGGCAAGCCGTGTCGCGTGATCCGTACCGGCTACGCGCTCGAATGGGAACGCGACCCGGCGAAGATCAAGCCGTTTCCGGAACAGGTGCGGGTCTCGTACCGCAATGGCGTGATGGGTTTTTCCGGGCGCGAGGGCGAGGTCGCCGACCCCGACCGCACTTTCATGCCGACCGGCCAAGGCGCCGGCCTCGTCGACGGCGTCAAGCCCGCCGCTGAGGTGTTCGCCGACCTTTTGCGCGAAACCGAGCAGAGCCTGCGAGGCGCGCAATCGCTATTGGCCGGTGCCTCGCAGCCGCCCTAGCCCGCTGCGCTTGTCAGTGCGTTAGGTGCAAAATCGTCAGCGCCGACTCGGCATCATCGACGTAAGAGAATTGGATGAAGTCGTTCTTCATCAATTCGTTTATCGCAAACGCGCTGCCCGGAGCGGAATCGATCGAAAACGTCCTGACGAACTTTCCGTGCCTCGTGAATTCCACGATCTCGCTCGTCCCCGCGGTGGTATTCGTGACTGTCGACGGATCCGCGTTGGCGGTGATCAAGTGGCCGTTGGTGGCAAGTATCAGTCCGAGGGGTCCGCGTAGATGCGTTGAATCGGAAAAGAGCACGGCACCAGTTCCAAGGTCGGTGGTCGTGTGGCCCGCTCCATCCAACTCAAAAATCTCGTTGTCCAGCTCGGAGGCCACATAAAGGATATCCCGATTGCGGTCGTACGCGAGTCCGGCCGGACCCACCACGACAGCAGCTGGGTCGGCGCCAAAGGCATAGCCGTGAGCGATGGTCATGCTGTTCTTCACGCTGAAAGTATGATGCGCGAAGGAAACCTTCAGCCGCGTGATGGTTCCATCGAGCACATTCGAGACGAAGAGCAGCGCGCTATCTCCCTCGTCGTTGATCGCCATGCCCCAGGCACCATTGATGCCGTCGGACTTCAGTAGCTGAGTTATAAGATTACCTTTGCTATCGAGGACCAGCAGAGCCCCTGGTTCAGCTATCGTGCCGCCAGGATCGCTGGTGGGAACCGAACCAGCGAAGACGAATCCCGCAGTGGCTACGGTGAGCGCGTTGGAAAATCCAAGCGGGGTACCCGGCGTTCCCTGGAAAAAGAGTTCAACCTTACCGTTGGCAGGGTTAACCGCAACGATCGTTGTGCCTTTGCCTTGGGTATTTCCCGAGTCATTGAAGTTCGAAACCAGGAGCCGACCGACCCTAACCGACCCCTCAGGCAGTCCCGAAGGTACCTCGACGAGGCCATAAGGATTCAGGTCGCCATTGGCGGGCGAGGTGGATACTTGCAACGGTAGGATTCGAACAGAAGCGGCCTGCGCGAACGACACTATCAGCACCGCGTTACCCAGCAAGGCCGCGAGCGCAAGGAAGCGTTTGATGCGTCGGTACGAGGGTTTGCTATGGATGGTCTGGTCGGCAATTTGATCCAGGCGTTGATGTAACTTCGCGTGTCTTCGATTCATAGGTTCTCCTGCTCGCATGGGTGAGCGGATTGTTTCGCTGCGATCTCTGGCCTTCCTATCGCGGCCCGTCGCCCCATTGCTAAACAGCGGCGGCAAGTCCGAAGTTCCAAAGCGCCTGAGAAATAACCTTCCGTTTAGGCCATGTGAATGTGAGAACACATCGGGACGGTTTGGTTGTACCAATCCGTCCCGAGGGAAAGAGATGAAGAGCATTACATCCGATTCGTACAAGCGTGTAATGGTGTCTGAACGAATTGGATTTGCTATTTGTTGGAAGCAGGCGTTCGTGTGAATGCTACTGCTTGTGCGACGCGAAAGGGCGGCCGTGGGGGCTCAACCCGATGAGACGCCGGCCCTCGCGCCTGGCGCGACAGAGATCAGGCGTCGTGCTCGATTCTGCCGCGCCAGGCCCCAGTCTCGGTGCCCTGAGTTTCAATAAAATCTCTGAAGCGTTCGAGGTCTTTCTCGATCCGCCGGGTGACAATCCCCAGGCCGTCGGCGACGTTTTCTGCGAATCCTTCAGGCTCGTATTCCATCTGAAGCATAATTCGAGTCTTTCGGTCGCTCAGGGTATGAAAGGTCACGACTCCGGCCTGCGACGCCCCCGAGAGGCTCTTCCACGCGATCCTCTTGTCCGGTATTTGTTCGGTGATTTCGGTGTCAAATACCTTTTCTTTGCCGCCGATATTGGTGCGCCAGCGCGATCGCTTTTCGTCCAATTGGCGCACCTCCTCGACCCCGCCCATAAATCGTGGAAATTCTTCAAACTGAGTCCACTGATTATAGGCCTTCCGGGTGGGCACTTTTACGTGAATTGATTTCTCGATCGTGGTCATCGTTGGGCTCCTGTCGCTGTCGGTTAAAAATCGAAGGCTCTGGGCCTCCGGATTTCTCTGTCCTAGCAACGAATCTGCCAGAGGTTTTTTCCTACCCGGAAAAAGTAATTGAGCAGCGCCACCATGTGAGTTTTATCGTAAGAGACCGTTCGTCACTGCCAAAAGACCTCGATTTCTGGAAAATAACGGCATCGCTCTTGCAGCCTGTTCAGCTGCGTTCAGTTTTCTATCAGCGAACTCTGCTGGTTGAGCTTGGTTGAAAAAACAAGGATTGAACAAACAACTTTGAAACATGCGCAGAGGATTGAAAAAATGCCTACCGAGCACGAAGGAGACCAAACATTCGACGAGTCCTTAACGTCGGTGAACAAGGCCGCCAAGAAAGCGGACGGAGCTATCAGAGACACTGCTCAGAAATATATTGACAAGGCGGGGCTTAAGCTGGACCTGAAGCAGGTCGAAACGAATATCCGCCGCAATCCCATGCCCGCCGTCGCGATCGCCGCAGGTGCCGGGTTTATCGTAGGAGGCGGGATGGTCACGCGCTTGGGCCTGGCGATGCTTACATTGTTCGGCCGTCAGGCCGCCCGCGAGACCGCGACGAATTTCATCCGCGGCGGGCTGCGACCGGTAGCTCACGGTCGCTGAAGCGCCCGGGGGCAGACTCGTCGGTTCACTTGCCAAAATGAAGTTCAGCTCGAGAAAGATTGAAACTGTTGTGGGATCGGGACTGGTATTACTGGTCGCCAGAGCGGCTATGCCATCGATCCTGACCTGGCTCGCAAATCTTGGCGTTCAGAAAGTTCCCGGTTACCGCGGTAGAATCCGGCGAGTAAGCATTGATTTCTCTGCTCCACGCCTGGTAGCGGAAGGCCTCTCACTGGCCCAATCAAACGGAGGCGGGGCAAAGCATTTCCTGACCGTGGGATCTATCGTGGTCGGCAGTAACTGGAGAGATCTGATTACCGGATCGCGCGTCGCATATGTCCGAGTGAACACACCTCGGCTCTTCGTAGACCTTGATCAGGGCGCCGTCCGCGCCGCCAATCGCAACGTCGGAAACCCTGATAACGAGAACCACGGGCGTCGCGATACTAAAGCCAACGATCCGTTGTCGTGGCAGAACAAGGTCAAGCGCCTGCCCGCCTTCAGAATATCTTCCGCCATCCTGAGCGATGGAGAAGCTCATCTGCAGGGAATCTCTGGGCAGGATGGCGCAGACCTAAGAATCGACCACGTGAATCTTCGCTTAGATAACCTTACGAATAGCATCAAGCTGGCGCCGTCCTTGATGGCGACGGCCAGGTGCGCCGCGCGAGTGATGGCAAATGGCAACCTCGTGCTGCGTGCGCAAGGCTATCCGCTCTCCCGTGTGCCGACGTTTGATCTCGATTTCCAAACCTGCAACGTCGATTTGACGGAAGTTCGAGGTCTCATCGAGAACCACCTTCAACTGGACGTGAACCGTGGAATTGCCGATCTCTTCATAGAGGCGGCGGCGGCTGACGGTTATATCGAGGGATATGCAAAGCCCATTTTCGATCACCTCGAACTGGAAGCGCCTAGACACTGCAGCTTTGTCGAAACCATGAAAGCCTGGGGCGCTGAGGCACTAGTGAAGTTGGGCAAAAACAGACCGAAGGACCGAATTGCTACGCGGTTGGATTTCGAAGGTCCTTTGGACGATCCCGACTTGAACTACATAGATGCGGTTCTGGGCTTTTTCAGGAATAGCTTCCTGACCGCCGAGCGCGCCTTGCTCGAGCACAGGATCGGATTTTCCAGGGCCGGGAGAACGGCCGCCGAGGTGGAGATCCGTACAGGGAACGAAGCGCGCTCCGGCACGGCGGTCGTCTTTGGGTTGCTTCGCGAGACTTTCAGCCGATGGAGCGAGGACGCCGCTCCCCGCATGGCGGCCGCCCTGTCCTACTACACCGTCTTTTCGATGGCGCCCCTGTTGATCCTGGCAATCGCGACTGTCGGCCTGGTGTTGGGCCGCGACGCAGCGCAAGGGAAAATCGTCGAGCAAATCGGCGGTTTGGTCGGAACGCAAAGCGAGGCAGCGATTCAGAGCATGATCGAGGCAGCAAACCGCCCTGCAAAGGGAATTTTCGCGGGTGTAGTTGGCATTATCTCCCTTATGGCCGGTGCAATCGGTGTGCTGTCGGAACTGAAAAGCGCACTAAACAAGATCTGGCGAACGGAAGAACGCGGCGATGTCAAGGAAATCGTAAAAAAGAATGTAGTATTTGTCGGCATGCTCCTGGGAGTGGGGTTCCTGCTGACAGTTTCACTAATTTTGAGCGCGGGGATCGCCGCTGTGGGAAAGTCGCTCAGCGGATTGTTGCCTGCCCCGGAACTGCTTCTGCACGCCGCGGATTTTGCACTTTCGCTCGGCATCATTGCCTTGATGTTCGCCGCCATATACAGATTTCTACCCAACACGAAAATAGAATGGCGCGACGTATGGGTCGGCGCGTTTGTTACGTCACTCCTGTTCAACGTAGGAAAGCTCGCTCTTGGTTTGTACATAGGCAAGGGCGCTGTCGGTTCCACTTACGGAGCAGCCGGATCGGTACTGGTTCTGCTGCTGTGGGTTTACTATTCGGGCTTGATCTTTTACTTCGGAGCCGAGTTTACGAAGGCGTATGCCGATAGATTAGGCTCGCGCAAAACGGAGCGCCGGGCAAAGGCGAAACCCGGGCGCATACCCTCGCACCGGAAAAGCTCTACTGCGTGAGTGGTCGGGCCCTATCGCGCGAACTCACACTGGCCCGCGGAAGCTGGGGATAAGGGCAGCAAGGCTAGGCGGCCAGCGTCAGACGCAAGAGGGATGTGCGATGAAGAGGTGCTGCTCACCACGGCAACAGCACGACCTTTCCGGTTGACTTGCGCTCTTCGACCAACCGATGCGCGGTGGCAGCCTCGCTCAGCGGCAGGACGTGATCCAGCTGGAGAATTAGCCGCCCGGCGACAACATAATCGACTAGTTCGTTGATCGTGGCCTGAATTAGGCCCGGCTTCGGATAATACTGATGGATCCCGAAGCCGACGATCGCGCGGTTGTGGTTGAAGAGCGAACCCGAAGCGATCTTGCTCGGCTGGTTGCTCGCCGACCCGATGACGACCTGGCGGCCGAAAGGCGCCAGCGTCTCGAGCGCCTGCTCGAAGATCGCGCCGCCGACCGACTCGAGCACGACGTCGACGCCTTTGCCGCCGGTCGCATCCCAGGCCTTTCGCACCCAATCGGATTTGCCATAGTTGATTCCGACGTCGGCGCCGAGCTTTTTCGCGACTTCGAGTTTGTCCTCGCTGCCGGCGGCAGCGATCACCTTGCCTGCGCCGTAGAGCTTCGCGATCTGGACCGCCATCGTGCCGACGCCGCCGCCGGCTGCCTCGACCAGGACCGTCTCTCCCGTGGCGACGCGGCCGGCGTGCCTGAGCGCCAGGGCGGCGGTCAGGCCCTGGAGCCACAACGCCACGATCTTGATCGGGTCCATTCCTGCGGGAATTTCGATCGCGCTCTCGGCGGGCGCGAGCGCATATTGCGCATAGGCGCCCGACCGCGCATTGACGAAGACCCTGGCGCCCAGCGTCGGCAACGTGACACCTGTGCCCAGACCAGCCACCGTGCCCGCCATCTCATAGCCAACAGTGGCAGGGAGCGGCGTTGGCTCGTGGAGCGGGTCGCCGCGGCGGCGCATGATGTCGACATAGTTGACGCCCGCCGCTTCGACCTTGAGCAGGATCTGGCCTGGGCCCGGAACAGAATCGGGCACGTCTTCGTAAATCAGGACCTCGGGTCCGCCGGTTTTGTGGAAACGCGCGGCTTCACCGGAGACCCGTCAACGTCTTGCTTTGCGTCTCGCCGGCGCGGCCTTCTTGCGCGCGGCCGCCTTGGCCTTCACGGGTTTCGGTTTGGCGGCCGCCTTGGGGGCGGGCTTGGCACGGGCGGCGGCCTTCGCGGGAGCGGTCGCCTTGGCGGACGTTGCGGGGTCGAAGTGGAGGGCGGTGAAGTAGCGCGACGCGAATTTCCAATGGTCCCCCACCTTCACGTATTCGTCGAGATAGTGGCCGGACCCGATCCATTCCATGTTGCGTTTTTCGCTGCGCAAGTCGAGATAGCATCGCCCGCTTGCGCGGCCATAATAGCCCAGTTCGACCACATGGTTATGAATGTAGGGGCGCGGTTGCAGGTCGCGCAGTCCCTCGGTGTACGTCTTGAGCAGAGCATCACGGCCTTTGTGAACGGTTTCGCCATTGGGGGTTTTCACGGTGAACGATCCGTCGGCGGCGAACAGTTCGACGATTCCGGCCACATCGCCGCGCCATACGCAATCGCAATAGCGCACCGGCAGGTCGCGGATCTCTTCGCGGTCAACGAGCTCGGTGAGCGTTTCTTCAACGGTCTTCATCGCACGGAGTCCTCCCTCGCGGCGCCAGCCGGCCATTTCCAGCCGCACATCGTCCAGCGCGCATCATATCCGCTCCCGACTGGTTTGCAAGGAACCCGGGCGCGGCTCAGTCGCGCGGCACCTCAAGCCACAACACGCCGAGCGGCGGCAGAGTGATCGAGATGGAATACGGCAATCCGTTGTATGGAACCTGGTCGGCGATGACGCCGCCCCCGTTGCCGACGTTGCTGCCACCCCAACGCTCGGCGTCGGTGTTGAGCAACTCGCCGTAGTAGCCAGGGCGCGGCACGCCGACGCGATAGCCGTAGCGCGGCACGGGCGAAAAGTTGCCGGCGCAAATCACGCGCTGGCCGTTGGCCGGGGCAATGCGCATGAAGGCGATCATATTGTCATCGGCGTTGTCGGCGGCGATCCACTGGAAGCCCGCGTGATCGTGCTCGGCCTCCCATAGCGCAGGCTGCGCGCGATAGAGTCGGTTGAGTTCTCCTACCAGCGCCTGGAGTCCACGATGCTCGCTGCCCAGGAGCACGCTCCAATCCAGGCTTTCGTCATAGTTCCATTCCTTCCACTGGCCGAACTCGCAGCCCATAAAAAGCAGCTTCTTGCCGGGCCGCGCCCACATGTAGCCATAGAGCGAGCGCAGGTTGGCAAACTTCTGCCAGCGGTCGCCCGGCATCTTCGAGAGCATCGAGCTCTTGCCATGCACGACCTCGTCATGCGAGAGCGGAAGAACGAAATTCTCGTTCCACGCGTAGAGCATGCCAAAAGTGAGATCGCGATGGTGCCATCGGCGATGCACCGGGTCCAGCGCGAAATACTCCAGCGTGTCGTGCATCCAACCCATGTCCCACTTGAAGCCGAATCCCAGGCCGCCGGCGTAGGTCGGGCGGCTGACGGCGGCCCACGAGGTCGATTCCTCGGCGAGCGTCATCACGCCGGGATTGCGCGCGTAGGATTGCTCGTTGAGCATTCGCAGGAAAGCGACCGCTTCGAGGTTCTCGCGTCCACCATGGGCGTTGGGAAGCCATTCGCCCGCGCGGCGCGCGTAGTCCAGGTAGAGCATCGAAGCGACCGCGTCGACGCGCAGCCCGTCGGCGTGAAACTCACGCAGCCAGCACTCGGCGCTGCCGAGCAGGAAATTGCGTACCTCGGTGCGGCCGAAGTTGAAGACGTAGGTGCCCCACTCGGGATGAAATCCCAGGCGCGGATCGAGATGCTCGTAGAGCGCGGTGCCGTCGAAGCGCGCGAGCGCAAACGCGTCGGTGGGAAAATGGCCCGGCACCCAGTCGAGGATCACGCCGATGCCGCGGCAATGAAGGTAATCGACGAAAAACCGGAAATCGTCGGGCGTGCCGAAGCGCGAAGTAGGCGCGAAGTAGCCGCTCACCTGGTAGCCCCACGAGCCGCTGAATGGATGCTCCATCACGGGCATCAGCTCGACGTGGGTGAAACCCAGTTCGCCGACGTAGTCGGCGAGCGCGGGGGCGAGCTCGCGATAGGTGAGCCAGCGGTTATGCTCGTCGGGGACGCGCCGCCACGATCCGAGATGAACTTCGTAGATCGAAACCGGCGTGTGCAGCGGCTCGCGCGCCGCACGCGCTGCCATCCACTCGTCGTCCTCGAAGCGGTAGCGCGAAGAAAAAATGATCGACGCGGTCGCCGGAGGCTTCTCCAGCGCAGCCGCCCACGGATCGGTCTTTAGATATGGCGGACCCTCGCGCGGGCGAATTTCATACTTGTAGCGGGTACCGGCGTCGAGCCCCGGTACGAATAGTTCCCAGATTCCCGACCCGCCCATCGAACGCATCATGTGAATGCGCCCGTCCCATCCATTGAAGTCACCGACTACGCTCAGACCGCGCGCGTTGGGCGCCCAGACCGCGAACGCGACGCCAGCGACGCCGCCCAGCTCGCGCGGATGCGCCCCGAAGATCTCGTAGGGACGCTCGTGCTTGAGCTCGCCGAGCAGGTAGAGGTCGAGGTCACCGATGGTTGGGAGGAAACAGTACGGATCGCGAACCGTCGTCGAAACACCGCCGCGAAAACAAATCTGGAGCTGGTAGGCGAACAGCTCGCGCCGCCCCTTGAGCCGGATCTCGAAGATTCCCGCCGGATGAATGCGCGCCATTTCGCGCCCGCCCTGCTCGCCGTCGATGAGCAGCACGACGGCCTCGGCGTCGGGCCGAAACGCGCGCACCGCAACGCCGTCCGGCTCGACGTGCGCGCCGAGAATCGAATGCGGATCGAGATGTTCGAGCGCGGCAAGGCTCTCCAGGCCGTTTGCCATCTCGTGGCCCGCGGCAGCAATATCAGGCACCATGATGAAATCCGCTTCCTGTATTGGTTTCGCTTCCTAGACCGCTCCGCTGAGAACCTGGTTGATGCCCTGCAACGGTATCGCCACCCAGTCGGGACGGTTGTTCAGTTCGTAGCTGAGCTCGTAAATCGCCTTGTCGAGCAAAAAGGCGTCGAGCAGGATTCTCAGTTCTTCGCGATCGCGGGGAATGAAATCCGCCCCATCCGCCGCCTTCAGGTACTCTTTCAGGTAAGCCCACGACGCCCATACCTGCCACAGCCGCGCCCACGGCCCCAGCGCGTCGAGCATGCTTGGACTGAGCGTGCCTGCGCGCAAATGATCGAGCATCGAACCCATCGCCGCGTAATGAAACGAGCGCAGCATGCCCGACACGTCGCGCAGCGCCGATCGCTTGCGCCGCCGCTCGCTCAGCGGACGAGCCGGCTCACCCTCAAAATCGATTATGGCGAAGTCCTTGCCCGCGTGCAGCACCTGACCGAGATGCAAATCGCCGTGCGTGCGGATGCGCGTGACGGTGAATCGGCGCCGCAAATATTCCTGGAAGCGCGCGGTCACAATCTCCTGGTTCGAAAGCAGGTCGCTCGCCTTCGCACGTTCGGTCTCCGGCAACAGCCCGAGGCGCGCACGGAGCATGCGAAAAACCTGGCCGGCCAGATTACGCATCGATTGGTACTCCGAGCGTTGATAGAGCGACGAGTAAAGCTCCGGAGCGAAGTCCGGATCGTCGGTACCGGCGGCCAGCGCGACGTGCAACTCGGCAGTGCGCCGCCCCAGCAATCCGGCCGTGGTCAAGAACGCCCCGATCGCCTCCATGGCCATCGGCCCGGGCTGATCTTCCGCAACCAGGTTCACCAGAGGCTTGTTCGGCAACTCGACCGCGCGATCCTTGTTGGTGAGCGCGCGCTCGAAGTACTGGCTGAGCTCGCCTTGCGCGTGCGTCCACGCGTCGCCCTGGTTAGGAATGAAGCCGTGCAGCAGGCCGACCGTGCTCGGCTCCTCGCGTCCGGCCTGATATTCGAGCCACCCGGCAAGCGGCGGCGTGTGCGCGAAGTGCGCATGAGCGTCGAGCATCCGGCCAATTTCCAGGTCGGGGCTGACGCCGGGATCGAGCATGCGAAACAGCTTCAGGATCAGACGGTCGCCATAGACCACCGAGGAGTTGCTCTGTTCGGCCTTGAGCGCACGCGGTTCGCACGGGGTTTCGCGATCGCCGCGCAGGCCGCGCCACTGGGGCACGGCGGTCGCGATAAGCTCCCCGCGCTGGCCGCGCACGCGGCGGCGCCGTTCGACCAGCTCGAGCATCGCGCTGGCAAAGCGCGGATCGGCCGAGGCCTCGAACAGCCGCCCCTCGACCACGTTGTTGCGCCCGCCGGCAAGCCGCAGGCGGGCGACGGTCAACTCCGGATGCTCATCGCCCGGTCCCGCCCCGTTGGCCTCCAGAGCCAGCGGCATCACATAGGTCTCAGGCTCGGCGTTGCTGTACTCGACGTTGGCCAGCATCAGATGGGCCCCCCCGGGGCCCTCGATCAATGTCATTGCGTCGGCGATCCTGACCGTCTTAATCGTGCGCGCCTTGCTGCGGAACCATCGGCATCGCGGCAGAAAATCCGGCATCGCCCTGGCCAGCATTTCCCAACCCTCGCCGCGCATAAAGCCGTCCCATCCGGCCGTGCTTTCGATCCGAGCGACCGCATTGTTCGCGACCTCGACCACGGCCGGTGCGTGGCGCGGCGTCTGAATCGAAAACCAGTCGAACAGATGCGGCCCGAGGGTGAGCAGGTACGGCTTTTCAGTGATCGCGGGAAACTCGCTCCGCCCGAATAACTCGACTGGCACCATTCCCTTGAAGCGCGCGAGATCGAGTTCGACGTATTGCACGAAACGCGAAAGATTGGCGACCACCAGGATGCGCTCGTCCTGGTAAATGCGCAGGAAAGCCAGCACGTGCGGATTCTCTGGGCTGAGAAATTCAACCGTGCCGCGCCCGAAGGCCTTGAACTGTTTGCGCAACGAGATCACCCGGCGCATCCACCACAGCATCGAGTGCAGGTTGTGTTCCTGATTCTCCACGTTGACGGTCTGGTAGTGATACTCGTGATCGATAATCACCGGCAGGATCAGCCGCTGCGGATCGGTGGCCGAGAAGCCCGCGTTGCGATCGCCGCTCCATTGCATCGGGGTGCGCACGCCGTCGCGATCACCGAGGTAGATGTTGTCGCCCATCCCGATCTCGTCGCCGTAGTAGATGACCGGGGTGCCGGGCAGCGACAGCAGCAGGCCATTCATCAACTCCATCGCGCGGCGATTATTGCCGAGCAGCGGTGCGAGCCGACGCCGGATGCCCAGGTTGACGCGCATCCGCGATTCCCGCGCGTAGGCCCGGTACATAAAGTCGCGCTCCTCCTCGGTCACCATCTCGAGCGTCAGCTCGTCGTGATTACGCAGGAAGATCGCCCACTGGCAGGCTTCGTCAATCGGCGGCGTCTGCGCCCATATATCGGTGAGCGGAAAGCGATCTTCCATCCGCACCGCCATGAACATGCGCGGCATGATCGGAAAATGGAACGCCATATGGCATTCCTTACCGCCCTCCAGATAGGTGACCGCGTCCTCGGGCCATTGGTTGGCTTCCGCGAGCAGCATCCGGTTGGGAAAATTCGCGTCGACGTGACGGCGCAGATCGCGCAGGAAGGCGTGGGTCTCGGGCAGATTCTCGCAAGTCGTGCCCTCGCGCTCGAACAGGTAAGGCACCGCGTCAAGGCGCAATCCGTCGACTCCCATCCCGAACCAGAAATGGACCGCGCGAAATGCCGCGCGCTTGAGCGCCGGATTGTCGTAATTGAGATCCGGCTGATGCGAATAGAAACGATGCCAATAGTACGCCTTGGCCACCGGATCCCAAGTCCAGTTGGAAAGCTCGAAGTCCTTGAAGATGACCCGCGCCTCCTTGTAGCGCTCGGGCGTGTCGCTCCAGACGTAAAAATCGCGATACGGACTGCCCGGCGGCGAGCGGCGAGCGCGCTGGAACCACGGATGCTGGTCTGAGGTATGGTTGAGCACCAGTTCCGTCACAACGCGCAGGCCACGCTCATGGGCGGCGCGCAGGAAAGCCTTGAAATCGTGCAGCGTGCCGCATTCGGGATGCACGCCGGTATAGTCAGAGATGTCGTAACCGTCGTCGCGCATCGGCGACGGATAGAACGGGAGCAGCCAGATGGTGGTGATGCCGAGATCGCGCAGATAATCGAGCTTGCGCGTCAGGCCGGGAAAATCCCCTACCCCGTCACCATTGCTGTCATAGAACGAGCGTACGCGCAGCTCGTAAAAGATCGCATCCTTGTACCACAGCGGATCGTCGGGCAGCCCATTGTTGTTGCCGTTCTTCATGCGTGTTTGGTAACCAGCAGGATGTGGGCCGGCTCGACAGCCGGATCGAGCCGCACGTAGTTGCGTTCGCCCCAGGTCCACGATGAACCTGTAAGCAGGTCAGTCACACCGTAGGTCTCGCCCGCTGCGACTCCCACGACTTCCGGCGGCACCACGACGGTGCAGTAATGCGGAGTAGCAGGATCGAGATTCACCGCCACCAGAATAACATTCCTGCCGTCGGGCGTGCTCTTGGCATAGCACAGGATCTGATCGCTGTCGGTCTCCAGGAACCGCAGGTTGGTAAACCGGCCGAGGGCGGGATTTCCGCGTCGGATCGCGTTGAGATGCGCGATAAATTCGCTGATGTTGCCGGGAGCGTGCCAGTCGCGGGTGCGAATTTCGTATTTCTCGGAGTTCAGGTAGTCCTCGGTGCCGGGCACCGCCTGGTTCTCACACAATTCGTAGCCGCTGTACATGCCGTAGGACGGAGACAACGTCGCCGCTAGCACCAGCCGCATCTTGAATGCCGGACGCCCATAGCGCTGCAGAATCGGACTCAAAATGTCCGGAGTGTTGGTGAAGAAATTGGGCCGGAAAAAGTCGTTTGCGGGCGGCTGGCTCAACTCGGTCAGATACTCAATAAATTCCGTCTTGGTATTACGCCAGGTGAAATAGGTATATGATTGAGTAAAACCAGCCTTTGCCAACGCCATCATCACCTTGGGCCGCGTGAACGCTTCGGCCAGGAAAATCGTGTCCGGATGGCGTTGCTGCACCTCTTCGATAAGCCAATGCCAGAACTCAACCGGCTTGGTATGCGGATTGTCGACCCGGAAAATCCGCACACCGTGGCCGACCCAGAACAGCACGGCTTCCTTTAGCGCTTCCATCAGAGCCCCGGCCGCCGGCGCCTCGAAGTCGAGCGGGTAGATATCCTGATATTCCTTGGGCGGATTCTCAGCATACTTGATCGAGCCGTCGGGCCGATGACGGAACCACTCGGGATGCTCGCGCACCCAGGGATGGTCGGGCGAGCACTGAATTGCGAAGTCGAGTGCGACTTCCAGTCCGAGGCGCCGCGCGGCCAAGACAAAATGATCGAAATCGTCCAGGCTGCCGAGCGCCGGCTCGATCGCGGTATGACCGCCGGCCTCGCTGCCGATCGCCCACGGACTGCCGGGACTGTCGGCGAGCGGAGTGAGCGAGTTGTTGGGCCCCTTGCGATTCGTGTGGCCGATCGGATGAATCGGCGCGAGGTACACGACGTCGAAGCCGAGGTCGCGAATTTCGGGCAACCTCCGCTCGGCCTCGCGCAGCGTCGCAGCGCGCCCCGGCACTTCGCCTTGCGAGCGCGGAAACATCTCGTACCAGGCGCCGAAGCGCGCCAGCGGCCGGTCCGCCACTACCTCCAGCAACGGCCGATACTCGGTCGCGCTGAAGCGATCGCCCAGGCGCGCCATCAGGCCGAGCAGCTGCTCATCGGAAACAATCGCGACCGCGTGGCGCGGTTCGCCGAGCGCGCGCAGGCGCTCGAGCGCCGCGTCGATCGCCGTGCGGTCCGTATCCTTGGCCCCGCGCCCGGCAGCCTCGATGAGGGCGATTCCCTCGAGCAGGTCGGAGGCCACATCTCGTCCTGCTTCAGCTTTCTTTCTGAAGCCCCGTTCCCACGAAGCGAATAGATCGGTCCACGTTTCGATCGTAAAAAGGTAGCGGTCGTTGCGCTCGAGCGGGAATTCTCCGCGCCAGCGATCGTTGTCCACGTGTAGCATCGGCGACTCGGAGAATTGCGTTTCGCCCTTGGGCCGCCATTTGATCACCGCATGCAGTACGTGGTCGCCGTCGCGGAAAATATCGGCCTCGACCACGCATGGCTCTCCCGCGACGCGCTTGACCGGATAGCGGCCGCAATCGACCGTTGGCGTGACCGCCTCGATAACATGATATCGCGACCCGGGCGGTGGTCCGGCGGCCGGCTGGTCTCGAACGCGGCCCGGCACGCCGCTAGGGCTGGTGGAAAGCTTTGCCATAAGCGGGCTTCCTCGAAGAACATCCTGACGATGCAACTCTAGTGAAGAAACCATTTTTGCATCCATGGCCGGGCGAATCGAGTGGAGCTTGCGTAATGCGAACGGCAAATGGAGGTCCGCCGCGCTTTTTCGCAGCGCGCTTTTAGGCTATCCACTTAATCGGTGGTTAAGATGGCTGACGTTGCCGAAACAATAAAACTTTATTACGACTTCAAGAGCCCGTTCACGTACCTAGCGATGAACCCGGCGTACAAGCTCGAAGAAACCCATCGCGTGCGTCTGCGCTTCATACCGCTAGAGCTCGCGATACGCGAAGCTTATGGCGGCGACCTCGAGCAGCGCGCGCAGCGCGACTGGGACAAGGTGCGCTACCTTTATATGGATATGCGCCGGTTCGCCAACGAGCGCGGAATGATCATCCGCGGGCCGCAAAAGATTTTTGACTCGAGGCTCGCGCTGATGAGCGGGCTCTATGCCGACCGCCACGGCCGCTTTCGCCCATACGCCGACCGGGTGTTCGAACGTTTTTTCAAGCGCGAGCTCAATATCGAGGACTTCGACGCGCTGACCGCCGTGATGACCGCAGCCGGCCTCGACGCCGCGGGCTTTCGCGCTTACGCCGACGGCGACGGCCCCGGCGATCTGCGGGCCGCGGCAGCCGAAGCCGAGCGCGACGGGGTGTTCGGCGTGCCTACGTTCAACGTCGGGGGCGAACTTTTCTGGGGCAACGATCGCGTCGAGTGGTTGGTCAAGAAACTCGATCACATGAAGCTGCGGCGCGTGCGCGCCGCGTAAACCGATAAATCCAAAAGAGGGTTACAATGCGGCCGATACCGGTGGGAACCAAGGGCAGCCACAGCATCACGGTGGGACAGAAGGACCTGGCGGGCACGATGGAGCCGTCGCTGCCGCCGGTGATGGCCACCTGCGTGATGAGCCTGATGATGGAGATGGCGGCAATCGACGCGATGAAACCGTACCTGGAGCCCGGCGAGATGTCGGTCGGAATCGTGGTCAACGTCCAGCACCTGGCCGCCACGCCCGAGGGGCACAAGGTCACCGCTTATGCGGAGGTGACCAAGGTCGACGGGCGGCGCGTCGAATTCACCGTGCGCGCGACGGACGAGATGGATGAGATCGGGACCGGTACGCATAGCCGCGCGGTGGCCGATCGCGCAAAGTTCGACGAGCGGCTGAAGAAAAAGATAAAAAAGGCCTGAAGGCCTGACGAGGCGATGCGCGATGGAACCGACGAGCGTGTTCGATGCGAGCGAAGTTTACGTAGGCCGCGATTACGGGGGCGCCGAATACGAAATCACGCCTGATCTGGTTGAGCGGTATATCGCGGGCACCGGCGACGACAATCCGTGGTATCGCGGGCGCTCGCCTCTCGGCGGTCCGGTGGCGCCGGCGCTGATCGTGCATTCGGCGGTCTTCCATACCCATTCGTGGTACCTGCCCAACCTCTACGGCAACCTGCACGCGCGCCAGGAATTCGATTTCTTCGCGCCGGTGATGGTCGGCGAACGGCTGCACTCGAGATCGGTCATCGTCGAGCGCTATACCAAGCGCGACCGCGAGTACGTGGTCAACGAAACGCTGATCTTCGACTCCACCGGGCGCGTGGTCACTCGCGGCCGCACGCATCAAAGCTTTCTGCTCCCCGAGCGCACGGCCGGCTCGTTCGCGGTCGACAAATCGCGCGAGCGCGACGCGGCCCGCACTTTCAAAGTCGGTGAGCGCGGCGGCGAGCCGATCGAGTCGCCGATGATCCACGTAAGCGAAGCGATGTGCATGGCGTTTTCGGGCCCTGCGATCAATTACCACACCGACCGCGACGCGGCGCGCAAGCTCGGCTTCCCGGAGATCGTGGTGCAAGGGATGCTGTCGGTGTGCCTGGCGGGCGCGATGATGACGCGGCGGTTTGGCGTGGGTTTCCTGTGCGGCGGCCGTTTCGATTTGCGCCTGGTCAATGTGCTGTGGGCCAATGAAACTAGCGCTGCGCGCGGCCGCATTTTGGAGCATCGGCACGAGGGCGCACGCACGCGCGCCGAAGTCGAGGTTTGGTGCGAGAAGTCCGACGGCACAAAGACGACGGTCGGCACCGGCAGCGCGCTGGAGCTCTGAGCGCGCGATCTACGGTTCCAGGCGACTGCTGAACAGCGGCGCTCAGGGACGGGAGATTCAATCATGGCGGCAAAGTACGATCGGATTCGCAAGCTTCGCTTCGAGGGCGCGGTCGATGCCGACGGGCATATCCTGGAGGCGGCGGACCTGTGGGAGAACTACCTCGAGGCGAAATACAAGCCGATGGCGCTCAGGATCAAGCGCGATGATCGCGGCACGCAGTACCTGGAAATCGCGGGACGGCCGTCGAAAATCACCCGCGGGCCAGTGTTCGCGCACATGTGCTCGATGGGAACGCCGCGCGACAGCCATCGCGAAATCGACCAGCTAAGCTATGGCGAGAATCCGCCGCTCGGCGCGTTCGACGCGCGCGATCGCGTGACGCGTCTTGACCTCGAAGGCCTGCGCGCCGCCTTCCTCTATCCGACGCTCAGCCTCTTCTGGGAGACCGAGTGCGAGGACGTCGAACTGGCGCAGGCCTATACGCGCGCCTACAACCGCTGGATCGTCGACTTCTGCGCCGACAGCGGCGGACGCCTTGTCCCGATCGCCCACCTCTCACTCGGCGATCCGGAAGCCGCCGCGAATGAACTGGAGCGCGCGGTGCGCGACGGATGCAAGGGTTCGTGGGTCGCGCAATTCACGATGTCCCGCAAGCCGCACGCTCATCCCGATCACGACGTGGTCTTCGCCCGGGCACAGGACCTCGGCGTTCCCTTCGGCCTTCATCCGACGCTCGAGCCGGTATGGGCGCTGCCGGGACGGTACGAGTACAAGTACATCCGCGAGCATCCGATGTTCCTGAACGTCACCGCCTCGGACGCGATCCGCCACGCCTTCACCAGCTTTTTTCATTTCGGCACTTTCGACCGCTTCCCACGCCTCAAGCTGGTGGTGCTCGAGGTGGGAGGCGGATGGGTCAGCTACTGGCTCGACCGGCTCGACGCGGTGTACGAAACGCTGTTGGGACGCTCGATACCGCTGCTCCACAAACCGAGCGAATACTTCCAGCGGCAATGCTGGGTCTCCGCCGATCCTGACGAGCACGCGTTGCCCGCGATGGTTGAGCTATGCGGCGAGGACAAGTTTTTCTGGGCCTCCGACTTTCCGCATCCCGACCACACCGGCGGCTATATCGAAGAGCTGGAAGAGATGGCCGCCAAGCTCAGCGACCGGGCGCGCCGCAAAGTGCTGGGCGACAACGTGATGCGCGTTTACGGCTGCGAAGCCTAGCGAGCCGATGCGCCGCGCGAAGCGCGGGTCAGCGGTCGACACCCGGTCAGGGCGCGTGAGCTTCCGCAGGACGCTCAGCAGAAGATGGCGCTTCGAGTTCCGGGAGTACCTTGGTCATGAACGTGTCGAGCTCGTCGAGCACCACCTCTTTGGGACACTGGGCGTAATGCCAGATGAGCGTAATATATTCGGCGGGAACGGTCGCATAGATATGGCGCCATTGCTGCTTTAACTGCTCGACGGTTCCGCCCAGGAAAATACCGCTTTCTTTCATACTCTGCAGAGTGGCGTCCGCATCCGCAAAGTGTGGCAGCTTGGGGAAGAACGCAGTATAAAAGTTCGCATACATTTCATAGTCGTAGCGCATCAGCTTGTCGCGGAATTCCTGTTCGTTGCGGCCCACATGAATCCAACGCACAAGGTTCTGTCGTTCGCCAAGGACATACGGCAGTCCGGCAGCGCGTCCCTCATCGACGTAGAGTCGCGCGAACTGCTGTATGTTTTCGAGACTGGTGAAGTAGGTGGGCCGAAAGCCGTGGCGTGCGAGAAACGGGATCGAACTCGCGCTGCCGCTCATCGCGACGAAGACCGGCGGATACGGCCGCGTATAAGGACTGGGAACGACGCTCACGCGCTTGATGCTTCCGTCGGGTCCGACTTCGCCCGGAGCGCCCGCGGTCGCGGCGCTCTTCCATGCCGGATAACCGCGCACGCCGGTCTCATAGGGATAGGGAATCTCGTAATGCGGCTGCTTGGATTCGACCGACTCCTGCGTCCAGCACTGCATTAGCATCAGCGTGCGCTCTTCAAAAATCTCGCGGTTCCTCGCGTCGTCCGCGCTGCCATCCGAAAGCGTCGCCACCGCGTCGATGGACTGGCCCAGGATGTTGGTCCAGCGCGCCTGGTAGCCGCGCGTCAGACCGACGAAGAACCGGCCGTTGGTCATGTGGTCGAGGATGGCGGTTTCCTCGGCGACGCGAATCGGGTCCCGGGTCGCCATCACGTAGCCCAACGCGCCCAGGTAGGCGCGCTTCACCGCGCCGGCCCACCAGGCGTTGAGCACGCCCGGATTGGGCCCGAGTTCGTAACCCTCAGAGTGGAGATGGTGCTCGATCGTGCTGATGCCCCAGACTCCCATCTGGTCGATCTCTCTGACCAGGTCGAGCGATTCATGGAGCACGCGATGGTAGAGTTCGCTGTTGCGTCCGAGCGGACGTTTGCGTTCGCGGTCTGCGCGATCCTCGGCAGGCAGCACTGGATACAGCTGGACGATGACCTTGGGAGTCGCCATCTCGTTCCTCCTCCGCTTCGCCGAATTAACTACTGGCTATGGCACGGACAACATCACATCCCGATTCGACTTTCAATCACGATCTGACCTGCTTGTCCGGCCAGGGGGGAGCGGAGCGGACAGCGCGTTACCCGGTCCTTAGCCGGTTCTGGGCGAAAATGTGCTATGGTGCCGCCGCCTGCGGGCAACCACAACGCTCGCGAGGGGACATCATGAAAATCGAGATCAGCCGCGTCGAAAGCGCTTTTGCCGGGATGTCGTTCGGCAGTGTCGGACCCTACGAAAAAATCGTGGGCCGTGCATTCGGTGAGGTCGATCCGTCCCATCCGCTCAATGCTGAAATCGTCAACCTCGGCAAGGCGCCCAGGAACGCGGCTGGCCGGGTCGAATACTGGGTGGATTTCTGTCTCTTGAAGCCGACAGACATTTTTAAGAGCAATCGACACCTTTTGTTCGACGCGCTCAATCGCGGCGACAAGCTTGCCCTGGTCGACCTGAACGACGCGCCGAAGGGCCCCGGTTCGAACGAACTTGCGACGGCAGAGGATGCCGGCAATGGTTTCCTCATGCGGCAGGGCTACGCGATCCTGTTCGGCGCCTGGCAGGGAGATGTTGTCGCCGAAGAAGGCCACATGCTCGCGGGCTTCCCGATTGCTAACGACAATGGAGCCCCGATTGCCGAAAGATCGAGAGAAGAATACGTATTCGGCACTACCGGGAGCACCGTCATCGCGCCCTTGACTTACCCTGCGAACACGCTGGAGCAGAGCGAAGCTACGCTCACGGTTCGGCAACATGAGAAAGATCCACGGGTGCCGATTCCGCCGCGGCAATGGCGCTACCTATCGCCCACCAGGCTCGAAATCACGCTGGCCGACGGCTTTGATGCGGGCGCGATATATGAGTTCATTTACCCCGCTCGCGATCCCATCGTCATGGGTCTCGGATTTGCCGCCGTTCGCGACCTCGTAACGTTCATGCGCTATGCGTCAGCCGACGAGAACGGCCGGCCCAATCCGCTCAGTCAGGCCGGAGGCAGACCCGCTGTCGACGACGTCATTGTCTACGGCAGATCGCAGCCGGGCCGCTTCCTCCGCGAATTCCTGCGCCTCGGATTCAACCAGGAGCCGTCGGGCCGCAGGGTCTTTGACGGCGTATACGCCAGCCTCGCCGGGTCCCGGCGGATTTTCCTCAACCATCCTTTTTCCCAGCCCGGGCGATTTCACCGGCAACACGAAGACCATCTGTATCCTGGCGACCAATTCCCGTTTACCTATACGACGCGCTTCGATCCGATTAGCGCAAAGACCGACGGCATCCTGACCCGCGGCCTGGCTACCGACACCTGTCCCAAGATCATGCACGTCGATTCCAGCACCGAGTTCTGGCAAGGGCGAAGTTCCCTGGTCGTAACCGATGAAAGTGGAAAGGATATAACGCTGCCCGATCAGGTCCGTGTTTATGCGCTCGCCGGCACTGGACATGCTGGGCCTGCGATGTTCAGGCACAGCGGAGTGTTTTTCCAGAACCACAGTTACCCACTGAATCGTCTCGATTACGGTTCCTTGAATCGAGCGCTGCTGGTGGCGCTGCAGGAATGGGTGAGCCGGGGAACACCGCCGCCGGCGAGCCGGTTTCCGCGCGCCGGCGAGGGAACTCTCGTGCCTCCGTCGCCCGAAACGGGACTCGCGTTTCCTGACATTCCGGGCATGCATTACACGGGACTGGTTAATGGCTTGTGCGAACTTGATTACAGCCAGCAGCCGCCCCGGGCGATCGCCGGGCACGACTACCCGGTGCTGGTACCCAAGGTCGACGCGGACGGCAACGAAATAGCGGGCATTCGCTTGCCCGACGTCGCCGTGCCGCTGGGTACGCGCGCGGGTTGGAACATTCGGAGCGCGGGTTTCGCCGAGGGCGCGTTGATGGCGGTGGGTTTCTATATTCCGTTCGCGGCCACCGCAAAGGAGCGTCTCGAGACGGGCGACCCGCGGCTCTCTTTGGAAGAGCGCTATCCCAGTCACGAACATTACGTTAGCGCCGTCGCGCGCGCCGCAACCGAGCTACAAAATGAACGGCTGCTGCTGGCCGAAGATGTGGAGCGCTACCTAGCTACGGCGTTAGCGTCGCAGGTGGGGCGTTAGCGGACCGGCCACCGCAGCCTTGACCGAACTTGACTTCAGTGAAGGAGAATATAAGGCGAACAACCCGGACGAGGTAGATCATCCAGTCGTAGAGCGACAGTCCGATTAGCAATGGGGTACGCGTGGCGTCGAAGGACAAGGACGCCACGGCGATTCTCTGCGCTTTCACGTTCCTGATCTTCCTTCTATTCAGTTTCGCGCCCATCGAATCGCAGCGTATGTACCCATCAGTCCTCCTGCTTGTGATTCGACTCGCGTGGTGGTTCGGTCGGCTCTGAAAGCAGTGCTACGACCTTCTCCAAACTTGCGCCGACCTGCTCCAAAGCTGTCGCGGCCCGTTCCAGGATGGGCATCATGTCATAACGCATCAGTTCAATGAGGGCGTTTTCCATTGGACTAATCCTCCTGCTGATTGCATTCGCACGGAATTGGCCTCGCGGCATAGAATTATCACTTTTCACGTTCCGGTCTTGCCCTTCATTGCCACAGGCCCTCGCCCAGCACAAGCCGCCCGGCAAGTACGGCTGATACCGGTCGGCGAATCAGTGCGACCGCCGCCGCGAGGGTCTTCGGTGCGACGTTAACGGACCGGCCACCGCAGCCGCTCGGATGTGACGTGTTGCTTACTTTCCGACGAAGCGGCCGGGACGCCGCTCGGCGACGGCCTTGATACCCTCGCGATGATCCTCGGTGCGCATCAGCCAGTCCTGCTCGACGAACTCGAGATCGGTTTGCGCCTGCACGGCCTCCGCCAGTCCCCGACGCATGGTTGCGCGAGTTGAATTCACGGCGAGCGGCGCGTTCTCGGCGATCTCGGCCGCGAGCTTGACCGCCGTCTCGCGCAGGCGGTCCGAGTCGACCAATACATCGGCGAGTCCCCACGCATACGCTTCCTCGCCCGTAATCCGCCGCCCGGTAAAAAACAGCAGATTGGCTTTCTGAACGCCGATCAGCCGCGGCAGCGTGTAAGTCAGGCCGAAGCCCGGATGAAAGCCGATTTTGACGAAGTTGGCGGCGAAGCGCGCCTCGGGCGAAGCGACCCGGAAGTCCGGCACCAGCGCTAGTCCGAGGCCGCCGCCGATTGCCGGCCCCTGGATTGCCCCGACCATCGGCTTCTTGCAACTGAAAAGCCGCACCGCCTCCGAGTAGAGCGGATTGCGCTTCTCCGTGCCGGCTTCGACTCCGGTCGCGGCACGATTGGCAAAATTGGCGCCGGCGCAGAATGACTTGCCCTCAGCGCATAGCACCGAGGCACGGCAGGCCGCGTCTTCGTCCAGCGCGTTGAACGCATTGGCAAGGTCACGGATAAGCTGAACGTCGAAAAAATTATGCGGTGGGCGATGAATCTCGACAAGGCCAACGTAATCCTTCACCCCCACCGATACGTCGCCATATCTATATCTCGCTTCCGTCATCTCGCTTCTCCCATTTTCAAAAGCGCCCGTGTTCTCCGGGCGGTCTTTGGCGGACGGTCTTGAGGATGGCGAAGTTACGGGTTTTGCTCAAGGCATTCCGCTTGCCAAAAAGCTCGCGCCGCGCTCAATATTCGTCACCCATATCAGATGGGGAGGAGTCTCATGGATTTCGCAATCACCGAAGAGCATCGCATGATGGTCGATAGCGTCCGCCAGTTCCGCGAAAAGGAGCTGATGCCGCTGGAGAAAGAGTTTCTGATCAAGGGAAAACTCGACATCGAGGTACGCCACGGCCTGGAGCGCAAGGGGCGCGAGGCCGGCTTCTGGGCGCTCGAAGTGCCGGCCGAGTATGGTGGCAACGACGTCGGCCAGCTCGCGATGTGCCTCATCAATGAAGAGCTGTTCAAGCATCCCGCGATGTTCGAATTTGGCGGGAGCCCGGAACCGGCGCTCTACCTGTGCAACGACGAGCAGAAGCAGCGGTTCTTCTATCCGATCATCAAGGGCGAGAAGCACAGTTGCTACGCCTTCACCGAGCCCGACGCCGGATCGGATCTCGCGCGCATCCGCACCACGGCCGTGCGCGACGGCGACCGATGGATCGTCAACGGCACCAAAACCTTCATCTCGTACGTCGAGGGCGCCGACTTCGTAATCCTGTTCACCACTTCCAGCCCAAAGGCCGGAGCCCGGGGAATCACCTGCTTCCTGGTCGACAAGGGCACGCCGGGCTTCAAAGTCGCGCGCGAGATTCCCACGATGGGCGACAACTGGGACCCGCACGAGCTGCAATTCACCGATTGCGTCGTCCCGGACGCGAACCGCCTGGGCGAGGCCGACGGCGGCTTCGCGGTGGCGGATTACCAGCTCACTCATGGGCGGCTGAAGATCGGCGCGTTCCAGCTTGGAATTGCCGCGCGTTCGATTGAGATGGCGGTCGAGTGGGCCAAGCAGCGCACAACCTGGGGCAAACCGATCGCCAGCCGGCAGGCGATCCAGTGGATGCTGGCCGATTCCGAGGTCGAGCTGGAAGCGGCGCGGCTGCTGGTTTACCGGGCGGGATGGATGGCGGACGCGAAGCAAAAAATCCGCAACGAGGCGTTCATCGCGAAGCTCTACGCGACCGAGATGGCGCAGCGCGTCACCGACCGTTGCATCCAGATTTTCGGCGGCCTTGGCTACACGCGCGAGTTGCCGATCCAGAGTTTCTTTCGGCAGGTGCGAGTGTGGCGAATCGGCCACGGCACCGCTGAGATCCATCGCTGGATGATCGCGCGCAACATGCTCGGCCAATCGTCTCGGGACTGACACGGAGATCGTATATGAGCGTTTCGATTCCCCAGTTGTGCGAAGAGCTCAAGCCCTACGTGGGGCGGAGCGAACGGACCGACCTTGGAATCATGCGCAAGGAAGCCTTCCAGCGCTTCGCGATCGCGGCCGACAATCTCAACCCGGTCTTCTTCGAGGCCGACTCGGCCAGGGCCGCCGGCTATTCCGACACGATCGCGCCGCCGCTTTTTCTGAGCGCGGTGCGCAACTGGCAGATGGGTCCGCCGCAGGATTCGCTCCGGCCCGACGGCACCACCAGCCACGAGTTCGCGTTCCTGCCGCTGGAAGGAATGCGCATCATGGGCGGCGGCCAGGACCTGGAGCTTCACGCGCCGGTGACCGACGGCATGCGGGTCTCGATGGAACTGCGTCTTGACGGCGTCGAACTGAAGCAGGGCCGCTCCGGCGATCTGCTCCTGATCAAGGTGATCCAGATCTATCGCGACGCCGACGACCATCCGCTCGTGACCTGCCACGAAACCTTCATCGCGCGCTGATTAGGGAGAGCCCGACCATGCATGGCCATCAGCTTTGCTTCGAGGACGTGAAGACCGGCACCGCACTCACGCCGCTGGTGAAGCGGCCGACCACGATCCAGCTTTTCCGCTTCAGCGCGGTGACCTGGAATGCGCATCGGATTCACTTCGATAAACCCTACGCAGCCACCGAAGGCTATCCCGACGTTCTTGTCCAAGCCCATCTGCACGGTAGTTTTCTCTACCAGGCGGTCGCTGACTGGGCGGGCCCCCGCGCGCGCGTGCTGAGGTTCCGATGGCAAAACCGCGGGATCGCGACTCCGGGCGACGTGCTGACCTGCACCGGCACGGTCGCGAAAGCCGAAAACGGCGCGGTCGAATGCGAGCTGGAGGAGCGCAATCAAAAGGGCGAGCTGTGCGCTTCGGGATGGGCGCGCGTCGAACTTCCTCGCCGTAGCTGACGCAGCGGGCAGCGCGTGGATCCAAGCCGCGACATCGCAGCGGCGGCCGTGACATCAGTGAAAAAGAAAAAGACCCGGAGCCTGGAGGCTCCGAGCCTTTTTTATCGAAACTGTTGTTTGCCGTCCTAGTTGACCGTCCAGGTATCGCCCTGGCGCAGCAGCTTTTGCGGATCACCCACGCCCATCTTGGCGCGCGCCTCTTCGAGCTGCTTGTTCATCGCGGCGTCGTAGGTCGGACGCGGCGAGCAGTAGAAGACGCCGACCGGCGTGGGCATCGGCGGCTCGAAGTTCCCCAACATGAAAGCCAGCGAAAGGTTGGTCTCGTCATGCACCACGATGTCGCTTTCGCTCACCCCGTTACCGAGCTGGACCACCTCGGGACGCATCCCGTTCATGCGGATGCCGCGGTCGCGGTTCTTGCCGAAGATGAGCGGCTTGCCATTCTCGAGCACGAGCTGATGGTCGGCCTTGATAGTCTTGTCGCTGACTTCCTTGAAAGCGTCATCGTTGAAGATGTTGCAATTCTGGAGGATCTCGATAAACGAAGCGCCGCGATTTGCGTGGCCGCGCTTGAGCATTTCGCCGAGATGTTTCTGCTCGACGTCGATTGTGCGGGCGACGAACGCCGCATGCGCACCAAGCGCGACCGTGATCGGATTGAACGGGAAATCAACCGAGCCGGCGGGTGAGGACTTGGTGACCTTGCCCACTTCGGAGGTCGGCGAGTACTGGCCCTTGGTGAGGCCATAGATTTTGTTGTTGAAGAGCAGGATCTTGAGGTCGACGTTGCGGCGCAGCACATGAATCAGATGGTTGCCGCCGATCGAGAGTCCGTCGCCGTCGCCCGTGACCACCCATACGTCCAGATCCGGCCGCGTCACCTTGAGCCCGGTCGCGACTGCCGGTGCGCGGCCATGAATCGTGTGGAAGCCGTAGGTGTTCATGTAGTACGGAAAGCGGCTGGAGCATCCGATGCCCGAGATGAAAACCGTGTTCTCGCGCGCGACGCCCAGCTCCGGCATGATTTTCTGCACCTGCGAGAGGATTGCATAGTCGCCGCATCCGGGGCACCAGCGCACCTCCTGGTCGGAAATGAAGTCCTTGCGGGTCAAAGCGGTAGCCATTTCTCTCAGCCCTCCAGTGCGCGCAGGATGCGATTAGTCAGTTCGCTGACCTTGAACGGACGCCCCTGCACCTTGTTGCAGCCAACCGCGTCGACCAGGTAGTCCGCGCGCACCATCTTGAGCAGTTGTCCCATGTTCATCTCGGCGACCATTACCTTGCGGAACGTCCGAAGCTTATCGCCCAGGTCGCTCGGGAGCGGGTTCAGATAGCGCAGATGGATGTGCGAGACGTTCTTGCCCTTGGCGCGCAGCTGCTTTACCGCCTCGCGAATCGGCCCGAAGGTCGAGCCCCATCCGAGCATCAGCATTTCGCCTCCGCCCGCGTCGCCGAAAATTTCGATCGGCGCAATCTCGCGCGCGATGCCCGCCACCTTGCGCGCCCGCTGCCGCACCATCAGCTCGTTGTTCGCCGGCGAGTAGCTGATATTGCCGGTCTGGTCTTCGGTCGAGAGGCCGCCGAGCCGATGCTCCAGCCCGGGCGTACCGGGTACCGCCCACGGCCGCGACATAGTCTCGGGGTCGCGGATGTAAGGCATGAAGCCGTTGGGGTCGGTGCGGAATTCAACCTTGATGTCGGGCAGCTTGCTTACGTCGGGCACCAGCCACGGCTCGGCGCCGTTGGCGAGCTGGCCGTCGGTGAGCAGGATTACCGGAGTCATGTACTTGGTCGCGATCCGCACGGCCTCGTAGGCGCAGTCGAAGCAGTCGCCCGGGGTCGCCGCCGCGATTATCGGAATCGGCGACTCGCCGTGCCGCCCATACATTGCCATCAGCAGGTCCGCCTGCTCCGGCTTGGTCGGCATCCCGGTCGAAGGACCGGCGCGCTGGATGTCTGTGATGACGATCGGCAGTTCGGTTTTGACCGCGAGGCCCACCGCCTCGGCCTTGAGATTCATCCCGGGACCCGAGGTCGTGGTGATAGCGATCGCGCCGCCGAAGGCCGCGCCGATTGCTGAGGCCATGCCCGCGATCTCATCCTCGGCCTGGAAGGTGTAGACGGGAAAATTCTTGAAGCCGGCGAGGTCGTGAAGCACGTCGCTGGCGGGGGTAATCGGATAGGAGCCGAGGAACAACGGGCGCTTGGCGCGGCACGCCGCCACGACGAAGCCCAACGCGGTTGCGCTGTTGCCCGTGATGTTGCGGTAAAAGCCCGCAGCTATCCGGGCCGGGTCAACGACATAGGAACTCGCGAATGCCTCGGTGGTCTCGCCGTAGTTGTAGCCCGCCTTGAGCGTTTTCACGTTGGCGGCCAGCACGTCGGGCAATTTGCGGAAACGCCCGGCGAGCCAGTTCTCGGTGCTTTCGATCGGCCGCTGATAAAGCCACGACACCAAGCCGAGCACGAACAGGTTGCGGCAGCGCATCACGGCCCGGTTGTTGAGTCCCGAGTCGCGCAATGCGAGCGTCGTCATCTTGGTAACATCGACCTGGAAGACCTGGTATTTGTCGAGCGAGTGGTCGGTGAGCGGGTTGGAGGTGAAGCCCGCGCGTTTGAGGTTGGAATCGCTGAACGCCGCAACATCGGCGATGATCACGCCGTTAGGCGGAACGTCGTCGATATTGGCCTTCAGCGCCGCCGGATTCATCGCGACCAGCACGTTGGGCTCGTCGCCGGCGGTGAAAATCTCACTGCTCGAAAAATTGACCTGGAAACCGCTGACCCCGGCGAGCGTTCCCGCAGGCGCGCGTATCTCGGCGGGAAAATCGGGCAAGGTCGCGATATCGTTACCGGCCAGCGCCGATTCGGTGGTGAACTGCATCCCGGCGAGCTGCATCCCGTCGCCCGAGTCGCCCGCGAAACGAATGACGACGTGGTCAACCTTCTCGCGCCGCTTGTGTCCCGCACCGCCGCCGGCAAGGCCATGCGAATCCGCGGCTTGCCCGGCTGCCTCAGGTGGTAGAGCCATTTTTCTTCAAACTCCTTGCGCTACATGGCCTGCGGCGAGCACCTATCAGCGTCATAGCCGGGGCCAAGCTCCTAATGCCATCTAGAACTATAGCTAATAACAGAAAAAGGCGAAAGGGTCCGGTTCTTAAGCACCTACCTAACGGATCGTAAACGGCCCCGCCCCGCCAAGACAATCCGACCACTCCTCCTCAGCCCCGATTACGCGCGCCAGCCGCGGCCCCTGCAGCGCCCACGCGGCAAGGATCTTTAACTCGCGACGGGGTCCCTCCGCAACGATTTCGACGTCGCCGCCAGGGAGATTCTTCACCCACCCGCGAAGCCCCAATTCACGCGCCTGCTCGGCCGCCGCATGGCGGAAAAATACTCCTTGCACCCGCCCGTGCACCAGCATCCGAAGCCGCGCCAAATCAGGTTCGGGCATGGGCTCCACCCGCGACGGCATCAGCCGCGCCCTTCACCGCCAAGCATCGTCATGAACGCCTGCTCATCGAGCGTCTTCACTCCGAGCTCGGCCGCCTTGCGCAGCTTGGAGCCCGCCTCCGAGCCGGCCACGACGAAGTCGGTCTTGCGGCTGACCGCGGAAGTCACGCGGCCGCCGGCGGCGCGAATCTTCTGCTCTGCCTCCTCGCGGGTCATCGTCTCGAGCGTCCCGGTCAGAACGAAGCTCTTGTCGCGCAGCGCCGCGCGCCCCTGGGTGGGCGGCGTTGCGAGCGGCTTGAGATCGAGATGCTTCATCAGCCGCTCGACCGCTTTGCTGTTGCGCGGCTCGTCGAAGTACTCGCGAATACTGCGGGCGACCTCGTCGCCGATATCGCGGACGGCGCGCAAGTCGTCCTCGCTCGCGCGGCTAAGCGCGTCGATCGTTTTGAAGCGCAACGCAAGGGCGCGGGCCGTGCTCTCGCCAACGTGGCGAATTCCGACCCCGTTGATAAAGCGGTCGAGCGTGCGATGGCGCGAGCGCTCGATCGCGTCGAGCAGGTTTTGCGCGCTCTTCTCAGCCATCCGCTCCAGCCCCGCGACTTGATCGTGCGTCAGGCGGTAGATGTCGTCGAGTTCCTTCACCATCCCGGTCTCAACCAGCTGGCCGACCAGCTTGTCGCCGAGGCCGTCGATATCCATGCAGCCCTTGGAGGCGAAGTGGCGAATCGACTCGCGCACTCGCGCCGGGCAATTGACGTTTACGCAAAAGTAGCCGACCTCGCCCTCCTCGTGCACGATCGCGCCGCCGCAATTCGGGCAATGCGCTGGCATCTGGAACTCGCGCGCACGCGGCTTGCCCTCCTTGGTCACGCGCACGACGTAGGGAATCACGTCGCCGGCGCGCTCGATCAGCACGGTATCGCGCTCCCGCACGTCCTTGCGGCGGATTTCGTCGAGGTTGTGGAGCGAGGCGTTCGAAATCGTCACGCCGGCGAGCGCCACCGGCTCGAGTTGGGCAACCGGTGTGAGCGAACCGATCCGCCCGACGTACACCTCAATCTTGTTGACCCGGGTCTCGGCCTGCTGGGCCTTGAACTTGAACGCGACCGCCCATCGCGGCGAGCGCGAGACCTCGCCCAGCTGCTCCTGGAGCGTGAACGAGTTGACCTTGGCGACCACGCCGTCGGCTTCGTAGTCGAGCGAATGGCGCTGCTCGGAAATTTGCGCGTGGTATTCCAGCACCTCGTCGACGCCGTGACATATTTTCGTCAGCGGATTCACTTTGAGCCCCAGCGACTTGATCCCCTGGAGAAACTCCCACTGGCTCTGGTAGCTGACGCCCTCAACCGCGCCCGGAGTGTGGCAGAAGATATCGAGTGGGCGCGCGGCGCTGATTTTCGGATCGAGCTGGCGAAGAGACCCGGCCGCGGCGTTGCGCGGATTGGCAAACGGCGGCTCACCCGCCGCGACGCGCTCGTTGTTGAGTCGCTCGAACGCGCGCCGCGGCAGAATCACTTCGCCGCGAGCTTCGAGCAGCCGCGGCATCGCGCCTTTTGCCGGATGCACGAGGCGCAGCGGCACGCTTTTGATCGTGCGGATGTTCTGCGTCACGTCCTCGCCGTTGACTCCGTCGCCACGGGTCGATCCGACGGTCAGTCGCCCGTCCTCATAGACCAGCTCGACCGCGAGACCGTCGAGCTTGACCTCGGCGACGTACTCAACGTCGGCCTCGCTATGGAGGAAACGCTTGATTCGGCGGTCGAACTCGCGCATCTCCTCAGCGTCCATCGCGTTGGCAAGCGACATCATCATCCGGCGATGCACAACGACGGCGAATTTTTCGCTCGGCTTGGCGCCGACGCGCTGGGTGGGCGAGTCGGGCGAGAGCAGCTCAGGATGCGCGGTCTCGAGTGCCTCGAGCCGGCGCATCAGGGCGTCATACTCAGCGTCGGTCAGCTCGGGATTGTCGAGGACGTAATAGAGATGGTTGTGAAGGTTTATCTGCTCGCGCAGCTTTTCGATTTCGGCGCGCGCGCGCTTGAGATCGTCCTTGGGCATCGCCGGTCAGGTCGCGACGGATCGATTCAGCGCCGCCCGTAGCCCATCGCGTCGAGAAAATCTTCGAGACTGGGAAACCGCATGTACATGTTGGTCCGCTTCTGCGCGCCGATCGTCGTGCTCGACTCCGACGAATACGCATGTCCGGGATATACCACGGTAGTGTCGGGCAGGCTCCGCAGCGTGCGGTTGAGACTGTTGTACATCGCCTCCGGGTCCGAGCCGGGGAGGTCCACGCGTCCGCACGAGTTGACGAACAGCGTATCGCCCGAAACCAGGTTGCCGTCGACCAGGAAACACTGCGACCCCGGCGTATGGCCGGGCGTGTGCAGAAACGTGATCGTCAGGTCGCCCAGCTTGAGCGTGTCGCCGGCGTCCATCTTGACCAGGTCGGAGTCGCTAAGGCCTGCCACCTTGCGTGTGCCCTCGGCCTCCGCCTTATTGACGTAGACCTTGGCCTTCACCCGTTCGAGCATCCGCGCCGCACCTTCGATCGTCATCCCCATCATGCTGCCGCCGAGATGGTCGGGATGGTAGTGCGTTATCAGGATGTGCTCGATTTCGATCCCGTAGCGCTCCGCCCACTTGATTATCGTGTCGACGTCCCATGCGGGATCGACCACGGCGGCCTTGCGGGTTACCGGATCGCCGATGAGATAAACGAAGTTGGCCATCGGGCCCACCTGGGCCTGATGCAGCACGAGCCGTTGCACTTCCGCCATCGAAGTTCTACCCGCCCTCTCTCTCTCCACCGCGCGTTCAGCGCGTCAATTTAGCCCCTTGTCAAATTTGGCGCTTGCCGCTGCGTCGCGCATCCTTGTTTTTGCCATTACCGTTCTCGATCTCCGCCGCGGCAGAGGTCTGCCGCTTGGCCTTAACCGCCGCGCGCGGATCGATTCGCAAGCCACGGTCCCACAGGAACTCGGGCTCCTTCAGCCGCTTGGCGACCCATCGCGACTGCACGAACAGATGGTCGCTCAACCGGTTGACGTAGGCCATTAGATGATCGTTGATCGGCTCGACGCGCCGCAGCGACCAACATACGCGCTCGGCCCGCCGGCAGACCGTGCGCGCCTGATGCAGGAAAGCATTGAGCATCCCACCGCCCGGAAGCGTGAAGGAGTTGAGCGGCTTCAGCTCGAGCTGCATCCGGTCCATCTCCTCCTCGAGCATCTTCGCTTCCGCCGCGCCTATCTTGTGCATCCCAGCGTATTCGGCGGGCGGCGGCGTCGCCAGCTCGGAGCCGACGTCGAACAGCTCGTTCTGGATGCGCCGCAGGCTTTCTGAGTACCACTTGTATTCTTTGCCGAAGCGGCGCTTGTAGGCAGGGAGATAGCTGCGCACGATACCGACGATCGAGTTGAGCTCGTCGATCGTGCCGTAGGCTTCCAGGCGCGCGCTTTCCTTGGCCACGCGAGCGCCGCCGACCAGCGCGGTCAATCCGCGGTCGCCGCTGCGGGTGTAAATCCGTGTGAGCCGTATCGCCATCTGAGGTGCAACCCTGTGTGCGCGCCTACCCGTGCTGCGCGCGCGTCAATGCCGATGCCAGAGACCGATGCGCCAGAGGACAGCGCGCTAGAGCCCGGCCTTGCGCCGCAGCGCCTGATAGCTGTTGTCGCCGACCTCGGAGGAAACCGGCAATCCCGCGTCGCGCCATCCTGTGACCACGACCTGGCCCGCGGCATCGCGTGCGCCGCCAAAACCGCCACGCACGTTGGTGAGGTCGCTGTAGCCGGCCGCCTCGAGCAATTCGCACGCGCGCTGCGAGCGTCCACCGGCAAGGCATCCGACCACCAGCTTCTTACCGGGCGCAAGGGTCTTGGCCACCACGTCGACGAATTCGCCGTTGAGCTCCATCTGGCCCGGCCCTTTGATGAAAACCACCGGCACGTTGATCGCGCCCTCGGGATGGCCCTGCGCGAACTCGGGTTCCGTGCGAACGTCGAGATAGATCGCTTCCGGATTGCTCTTGAGTATTTCGTGAGCCTGCGGTGGCTCGACCTGGTTAATCGGCATCGTAGGATGAAACCTCCGTTCGGAGTGTCGTTAAAATCGCGGGCCGGTTTCCTGGAGTTGGCGGCGGCACTGACGGGACGGCACGGCACGAGGAGCAGCTATTCGTGCACCTGACCCCGATGCTAACGTCGCTGTGCGCGAATCAACCTCTACGCGAATCAACCTCTTCGGTAAATCGCGAATTCCTCCTCGAACTTCGCCGCCCGCCCCTGTGCGGAGCTCAACCGCTGCGTACGCAGAAAGAATTGCACCAGTTCCTCGTGGCTGACCTGCCCGGCTGGGCTCGCCACTTCAACCAACTCTTCGATAAGACTCGGAAACTTCTCGCTCGGGATATAGTAATGCGCCCAGCCGAAGTTGCAATGACGATGCAAAATTCTGGCTATCGCCTTCTCTAAAAGTTCGCGACTGCTCATGCACGCGATACCGTCCAGGATTCGCGGGGCGGTCGCACACCGTCTTTGACACGATGTGGCGCGCCTCCGCTGCTTACTTATCGCAGACCCGGCGCGCGTCGCACAAGCCCCGTCAACTGGCCTCCAGCTTGGAGCTTTCCTCGGCTTCCGTGTCGGCCCACACGATTCGCCGATAATCGAAACGAGCGCCCGCGATCAGGTTGAATTTGATCACTTCGAAATAGGGCGAGAGGTCGAAGTCGCGCGGCGTGACCAGCGACGGCGAGATCATATGATAGAGGCCGGGCGGAAGATGGACCGGCCTCGAGATCAACTTGCCCAGCCGGCGCGGCGGACCCTGCACGACCGGATAACCCTCGGGCAGCGGCTCGATTTTGGGCACGATCGGGAATCGGACCCGGTCGAAGCACTCGGCGATCATGCTCGAGCAGATGGCGCGCGTCGGATCGCCGCTGCCAAAGCGCAAGGCCGTGTGGCGAAAGCGCGCCGGCACCAGGCTTACCGGCAGAAAGTATCGCGCGAGGTCGAACGCGTTTCTAAGGTCGTACATTCGCCCGACGTGCGCCAGCGCCTCATCCATCACCAGCCTCAAGTCCGAGTCCGAAAGCCGGTACGGGCGGCAGATGCGGATGTTGAAGTTACGGTACTGCGCAAGCGGCGTCAGCACGACTCCGCTCTGCACCAGCGCCTCGACCACCATGTAGTTGGCTTCTTCGCCGTATTCCTGGGCGAGCTTGAGTCGCAGTTCCGGGTCGCGCTTGATCGCCTCGTCGCCGACATAGAGCGCCGAGTGCGACCACGAACTCTGAGTCAGGTACTTGATGACCTCGCTGATACGCTCGTTGCCTTCGACCAGGAGCACGTCGCCTTTGCGGATCTGACGCTTCAGTTCCGTCAGGTCGTTGGGATAAACGAGGGTATAGCGTTTGAGCGGCTTGGTGAGCTGACGCGCCGCAAAACGCATCAGCGCGTCACGTACGCGGCGAAACGGCTCCAGCAGTATTGACGCGCCCATCGGCCAATCCGCCTTGGGCCGAAGCGCCTGCGGGCGCGCCGCGGCCGCTGATTTTTAGTATACGGGGCGCTAACCTACCGAAACAAGTACGAAAATGGCGCGCTTCGCGCGCAAGGCGGTCAAATGGCGAGCGGCGCGGCTGAGGTCACCCCACAATTCGTCCCGGTCCTCCCGGTCCTGCAAGGCGCCCTACTTCTCGGCGCGCATCCAGTCGGCCACGCGCTCGCCCATCATAATGCAGGTCAGATTGGTATTGGCGCGCACGATATTGGGCATTACCGACGCGTCGACCACGCGCAAGCCCTCGACGCCGCGCACGCGGCAGTACTGGTCGACAACCGCTTCCTTGTCCGAGTCCGGCCCCATCTTGGCCGTGCTGGTCGGATGATAGATAGTGCCGCAATTGTTGCGCACGAAATCGGCGGCCGCGGTATCGGAATCGACGACCTCGCGCGAGATGTTGACGAAATCCTTCACATAGGGCGCAAAGCGCGTGCTGTTCATCAGGCGCCATGCGATACGCACGCCGTCCACCATCCGCCGCATGTCCTCGGGATGGCCGAAATAGTTGAGCTCGATACCTGCTGGAACGTCGGGGTCGGCGCTCAGCAAACTGACCCGCCCGCGCGCGCGCGGACGCTGCAATCCGGGCGTCACTGCGATACTCGGACATGGCAGATCGAGTTCCGCACCGATCCACAGTGATTTGTTGAAAAAATTGAAGACGTACATCTGCATGTCGTTGAACTCGTTCGATCCGCTCGCGGTGTAGCGGATACCGACCGGGTTGGTGACCTGCGAATCATGCGGCACGCCCGGCCGCGGCGTCGCGACCACCGGCACCAGCACGTGATCGATCAGATTGCGGCCGACGCCGGGCAAATCCACAACGGACTTGATGCCCAGCGCGTCGAGCTCGGCGCGCGGCCCGATGCCCGAACGCATCAGGATCGCCGGTGAATTGATCGCGCCGGCCGAGAGCGTTACCCGGCGCGCACGAATGGTTTGGGCCACGCCACCGCATTCGACTTCGACGCCCGTCGCGCGGCCGCGTTCGACGATTACGCGATGGGTATGGCTGAAAGGCCGCACGGTCAGGTTCAGCCGATGGCGCGCGGGATTGAGATAGCCGATAGCGGTCGATATGCGGATGCCGTCGCGGCGATTGCGTGGCCACGGCCCGACGCCGGTCGATCGCGGATCGTTATGGTCCCAGACGTCGGCATAACCGAGCTCGCGCGCGGCCTCATGAAAGGCGCGATTGATCGGCTGCCAGGTGTCGGCGCGCGGACGTTCGATCCAGATCGGGCCGCTGGCGCTGTGAAAGTCGCCCTGCGCGTCGCGATCGTTTTCGAGCTTGCGGTAAAACGGAAGAACCTTCGAAAAACTCCACTCCTGGTTGCCCCAGGCGGCCCATTCGTCGAAATCCTCGGGCGTACCCCGCAGCGCAATATGCCCGTTCACCGCAGAGCAACCGCCGGTGACCTTGCCGCGCGGGTAGGCGATCTCGCGGTCCGCCGTAGCCTTCGCTACGAGGCCCCAATCATGCGGCCCCGCCGAAATCCACGTGTGCAGCAAATCGGACGGGGTTTGCTCGACGGCGGGATAGTCGGCCCCGGCCTCGAGCAGCATCACGCTGCGATTGGAATCCTCGCTCAGCCGGGCGGCGAGCACCGCCCCGGAAGAACCGGCACCGACCACGATGTCGTCGTAATCCATAACCGCCTCATCCACGTGGACAGGATGGGCGACTCTTAGTCCCGTGCGCCGGCCGTTGCAAACGCTTCACGCGGCGCTTTGGAGGTATCGGATGCTGGCCCGCGTATAGCCGCCGGAACTTTATTCCTGTGCGAGAGCCATGGCGCCGCGGGCGGACCTTAGCTGCGGCGGACCTCAGCTCCGAAAGGACCCGACGATGCCGTAGTACGGCACGGTCAGTGTCGTCTGTTGCGGATCGTCGGTGCGGATAGTTAGAGCGCCGCGAATCTGCCCGTCGGGAGTGTTGGGCCTGAGCGCCACCGTCAGCTTGTATTCCTTGCCCGGCGTCACCGGCGCGACCCGCGCGAATACGCTGTTGCTGGTGCTGTCGACGCCAAGCACGTTAATCGTGCGGCTGCCCTGGTTGGTGAGCCGCACGATTCGGACCGCGCCCTGGTGATGCGGCAGAATGCCGAACGAGACCTGGTTCGGCTTGACCACCAGGTCTCCCGTCACCACGCCGAGAACTGCGACTCGAAGCGGCGCGAGGCTGGTCTCGATCCGCAGCGTGTCGCTGATCGGTCCCGGCGGCATCGAGGGCGACAGCGCCACGTGCAGCAGCGCGCCCGGCTTGCCGTCGGTGCGCGCCGCCTCAGTCACTTTGATATACGGGCTATCGTTCTTGACCGACTTGAGGGCGAATCCCGCGGCGCCGACCGTGTCACTGACGACGATGTCGCGGGCGGCCGCACTCCCGTGATGAACGCTGCCGAAGTCCACGTCCATCGGCTGGGCCGCCACTTGCGGTTTGATCACGCCTTCGAGCTTGAGTTGCAACGACGGATTCGCCGGATCATTGGTGGTGAGCGTAACCACAGAGAGGCTATGGCCCTGCTCAAAATGCGTATCGACGGAGGCCGCGATGGTCGAGACTTCGCCGGGCGCGAGGATATTTTTGCTGGGCTTGGCGGCCGTGCATCCACATGAGGACGTAACGTTTTTGATCTCGAGCGGCCCCGCACCCACGTTCTTGATCATGAAGACGTGGTTTATCGGTGGACCGCTAAGCGCGGTGCCGAAATTGTACGCCGGCTCGGTGACCTCGGCCTTGGCCGCTCCCGCCGCCGCCGTGCCCGTTTGATGCTCCCCTAGCAGTCCCGATCCCGCCGAAGGCAAGTCGGCGGCGAGAGCGTAGCGCGCCGGGGTCGCGAATCGCGCGCCGACCGCGAGTATCGCGGCGAGCGCCAAAACTGAACGGGCGCAAATGGTCATATGCAAATCGTCATATATTCGTCATATCGTCATATATTCGGCATATATTCGGATAGTGCGGTGCGCGACCGACGAGCGGCAAAGCCCGAGGCTTACGCCTTTGACCAGTGCTCCCAATCCCTGGCGAAGTCCTGCACGGTTATCGCCCGGCGCAAACTGAAATCGGTATTGAGCAAGTCGTAGATGTGATCGTCCTTGCCCCGCATGCTGAAGTAAACGACCACGCCGTCGTCACCGCCGCCCTCGATATGGATCTCGTTCTCGGCACCGCTCGAAAACGAACCCGCCGGCTTTACCTTCTCGACCACGCCCTTGGCGGTCTGATCGAAAACGTGCAGCGAACCTTCGAGCACCAGGGTCGTGGTCGCGGCCACGTGGCGATGAAAAAGACAGCGGGCTCCCGGTTCGAATTTGACCAGCATGTCGGCCGTATGGGCCTCGACGTTGACGTCCAGAATCCGGTAGTAGCAGCCTTCGGTAAGGAAGTCCTTCCATTCGATCTTGCTGGTATCAAAGCGAAAGTTCGAAGGCTGGGTCTGCTGCCGCTCGGCGGATGCGGTGCTGCTCATTGCTTTTTCCTCTTGCATTGGACTGCCTTGAGAACGTCGATTGGCGTCCCGACGTTTCGGCGATGTCTGTATAGCATACCAGATCGCGAGCGGACGATGGGCAGCTTTGCGACGGTCTGACAGTCTGGCGGCGCGCCGGCGAGAACGCGCGCCGCGCGGCTCAGCGCCCTGCGGCGCGCACGGCTTCGGCGGCGTGAGTCTCGCGCTCGTAGCGGCTCAGGAAATCTGTCGCGAACTCGCCGCGCAAAAAATCAGCATCCTGCAGAATCCGCAGATGGAGCGGAATGTTGGTCTTGATGCCGTCGACCAAATACTCGCGGAGCGCCGCTCGAGCCCGCGTGACCACGCCCGCTCGATCGCTGGCGTGGACGATCAGCTTGGCAATCAACGGATCGTACTGCACCGGGACGCGATAGCCGTCGTATAGCGCCGATTCGACCCGCACGCCCAGCCCGCCGGGCGCATGATGATTCGACACCACGCCGGGCGACGGCAGATGCGTGTGGGGATCCTCGGCGTAAATCCGGAACTCCATCGCCGCGCCGTTGATCCTGACCTGGCGCTGCTTGAGCCGCAGCTTCTCGCCCATCGCAAGCGCTAGACTCTCGCGCACCAGGTCGACCCCGGTCACCATCTCGGTCACACCGTGCTCGACCTGGATCCGCGTGTTCATCTCGATGAAATAGAAGCTGCCGTCGGCAGAGAGCAGGAACTCGACCGTGCCGACGTTGGAGTAGCCGACGACTTGGGCCGCGCGCACGGCTGCCTTGCCCATCTTATCGCGCAGCCGCGCCGTCATTACCGGGCACGGCGCCTCTTCGAGCACCTTCTGATGGCGCCGCTGAATCGAGCAATCGCGCTCGCCCATGTGAATCACGTTGCGATAGGTGTCGGCGAGAATCTGGAATTCGACGTGCCGCGCGTGCTCGAGGTACTTCTCCAGATACATCGTGCGCGATCCGAACGCGGCCTCGCTCTCGGCGCGCGCCAGCGCGAACAGCCGGCTCAGTTCCTTCTCGTCCCGCGCCACCCGCATCCCCTTGCCGCCGCCGCCCGCCGCGGCCTTGATCAGCACCGGGAAACCGAGACGCTTGGCGTCGGCCAGCGCCTCGCGCACTTCGGTCACGCCCTTGCCCTCGCTGCCGGGCAGCACCGGCACGCCGGCACGCTGCATGATGCGCCGGGCTCGCGGCTTGTCGCCCATCAGGCGGATGTGGCGCGCGAGCGGGCCGACGAAATGCACCCCCGAACGGCGGCAGGCCTCCGCGAAGTCGCCGTTTTCGGACAGGAAGCCATAGCCGGGATGCACCGCGTCGGCGCCGTAGGTCAGCGCCGTGCTGATGATCGCGGGGATGTTGAGGTAGCTGTCCTCGGCCGCGGCCGGCCCAATGCATACCGCCTCGTCGGCCATGCGGACGTGTAGCGCGTCCTTGTCGGCGGTCGAATAGATCGCGAGCGTCGCGATATCCAGCTCGCGGCATGCGCGGATGATCCGGATCGCGATCGTACCGCGATTGGCTATCAGCAGTTTCTTGAACATGGCGCGCTCGTCTATATCCGAAAGCGCGGCTTCAGCCGGCCTCGATTATCATCAGGGGCTGCCCGTATTCGACGGGCTGTCCATTGTCGCAAAGTATCTTGGTAAGCTTACCACCAATCTCGGCCTCGATCTCGTTCATCATCTTCATTGCCTCGATGATGCATAGCGCCTGGCCCTTGCGTACGCTGTCCCCTTCTTCCACGAACGGATCGGAATCGGGCGACGATGCGCGATAAAACGTCCCCACCATCGGGCTTTGCACGTACCGATGGCCGGGGGCAAGTTCCGGCGCCGCCGCCGGCCGCGCGTTCGAAACCGGACCGCCAAGGCCGACGGCGGCCTTGGCCGCCGCTCGCGCCGAGGCGCGCGCAGGAGGGCCAGAGTTGGCCGCCTGATGCTCGCCGGCGGAATCGGCCGCGCGCACCAGGCGCACCTTGCCCTTCTTGTCTTCGATCTCAAGCTCGCTCAGCCCAAAGTCGCGCATCAGGGCGAGCAGAGCTTTTATTTCCCGCAGTTCCATCGATGCTCCAAGAAATACGATCCACGCCGTCTCGCGTTACGCCGGCCGCCCGACCCGCGTCAGGCGCCCGCGGCCGCGCGCTGCGTCTCGATCAAGCGCTTGGCCGCGCGCAGCGCCAGCAGATAGCCCTCCGCGCCGAATCCCATGATCCGGCCGACCACGATCCCTGCGATGGTCGAGTGATGGCGAAACGCCTCTCGCGCATACACGTTGGAGAGATGTACCTCGACGGTCGGCAGGTCGCAGGCGGTGATCGCGTCGCGAATCGCTACGCTGGTATGCGTGTACGCCGCCGGATTTATCACCAGCACTCGCGCGCGCCCCCGCGCGCGCTGGATTCGATCTACTATCGCCCCTTCACTGTTGGACTGAAAGGTCTCCACCTTGAGGCCCAGCTCGCGTCCCAACTGCTTGAGCGCACGATCGATATCACCCAGGCGCGTGCGGCCGTAAATTTCCGGCTCGCGCTGGCCGAGCAAATTCAGATTCGGTCCGTGGATGACCAGCACTGCCACCGGCCCGCCAGGGCCACCGTTGGCGGCGGCTCCGTCAGCGCCCGCTTTGCTTGTTGTCGCCATCTCTGGCGGCATTGAAGCCTACCGACCCACGGCTTTCAAGCAACGGCCAGCGTGCGCATCAACAGCGAAGTGCGGCGTGACGCGCCAAACCATCACTAATCGTCTTGATTGTCGTCTTGTTGATTGTCATTTGGACTGTCATCTGCATTATCGTCCGCATTATCGGGTTGATGGCCATGTCGGCGTGTTCGCCGCGCGGCCAGCGCGTCCTGGTAAATCTCACGCCGGCTGCGCCCGCCCAGCCGCGCTACCACCGCGCTCGCCTGCTTGAGCGAAAGGCCGGCCTCGCACAGCATCTCGACCGTAAGCGCCGGCGTTGCAGCGGCCTCGTCGCCAGCGGCCTGTTGCGGCGCACCCTGATCGCGGCCGAGTCCCGCAACCACCAGCGTTATCTCGCCGCGCGCCGGAGCTGCGGTGAAACGCGCCGCCAACTCTCCCAGGTTCGCGCGCACCACCTCTTCGTACGTCTTGCCGATTTCGCGCGTGACCGTGGCCTCGCGCGCGGCGCCGAAGACCTCGGCCATGTCGGTGAGTGCAGGGCCCAGGCGGCGCGCCGCCTCGAAGAACACCATCGTGCGCCGCTCACGCGCGAGCGCCTTCAACTCGTTGCGGCGCGACGCGGGCTTCGAGGACAGAAAGCCCTCGAACGTGAAACGGTCGGTAGGCAACCCCGCGATCGAAAGCGCCGCGACAACCGCTGAGGGGCCGGGAATTGAGCCCACGCGGATTCCCGCCTCCAGCGTCTCACGCACCACTCTGAAGCCGGGGTCCGAGATGGCCGGCGTGCCCGCGTCAGTGACTAACGCGACTCGCGCGCCGCGACGCATCCGATCAACCAGCTCGGAGGCGCGGCGTTCCTCGTTATGTTCGAAATAACTGAGCGTCGGGGTGCGAATCGAATGTGCGGCGAGCAGCGGCGCGATTCGCCGCGTATCCTCGCACGCGATTAGGTCCGCTTCCCCAAGGATTGCGATCGCGCGCGGGCTCAGGTCGGCGATGTCGCCGATCGGCATCGCGACGACATAGAGCATTCCGGCCACGCCGGGATGTTATCAGATTGTTAGCTTGGAATATCTTCCCGCACGAGCCTGTCGCCTGACTTGCCCGCGGAGACCAGGCTCAGATGCATGATGCCGATCATCCCGAGCATCAGGACCGTCTCGAACGACGCACTCCCGACAAAGCCCGCGATCCCCGAAAGGAAGCCGAAAAGCAGGGTGAACGCTATCGAAGACATCTCATTCTCCTTCGATCCGTGGCGATGCGCCCCCTGCAGCGCCGGCTGAGGAAATACCGGATCACAAAAATCAGTCTCTCTTTGCATAGTATACATCCGCACGCGCAATTAGACCATCGATTTCTGCGATGCGAGCAAAAACGCCTGTGCGCGTTCACTTTGAATCGTTCGTGATTCCTTTAGGTGGGCCGTATCATTCGATGACCAGTCGCAACTGATAACTCACGCAGTCGCACGCCATCGCACGAGACGTAAATGGAAAGCGGGTCTTCGCGGGCTTCGAGTGCGCCGCAGTCAGATCGAATCCGCGCGTTTCTGGCACCGCTTGGCACCACCTTGGCACCATCACGGGCAACCTGCCGTTGTGAGCCGATCCTCCCTTGGACGTTGGCGCAAGCTCGATCTTCGGCGCGCTGTGATCGCGGATCGCGTGCGATTTCAAGCTAGCGAAGGGGCATCTTGGGAAGAGAACGGCGCACCAAGGGCGGCGGGCCAGAAATGGAATCTAAGCCGGACAGCGATTCGATTGGATCATGCGCACTCAATCGTTGCATCTGGCGGAGCGTTATCAAATTTCAGCATGGAAAAGACCGACGCCGAGCGCCTGTTCTGGCGTGCGCAGTTCCTCGATTTGTTCAAGGCAACAACCGGCCACGACGCGACTTCGCGTGACGAGCTATCTGTATGGCTGGCTACCCCGGAGGGCACACCAGCTGGCGATGTGGTGGGCCGAGTGAGACGAGGGAGGTCGAGGTATTTGTATGGTTGTATATGATGTAGGGTAGGCGCGAACTGATCGCGTGGGTGGTGCTGGAGAAGGCACGGGCGGTCAAGCCTGAGTCACAATGATCGCTATCGCGTCACGATGATCGCGCGAGAGTGCGCAATCAGCTGAATTTGCTGAAAACGTTCAACAGTAGAATCTCGATGTGGGCAGCGACACGGTTCTCGTCGATCTTCAAGCTGTTCGGGTGCCCGCAACTGTTACGAAGCTTCAAGCAATTCTGCAACTCTTCTTTCACATTCTTGCCAATGACCGAGAGAGAGCCCGAAAATCACGCTGGCAACGCGAAGCGAATCACGAACCTAATCGGCAACGGTAACGCTTCGAGATCTTTAACGTGGTAGAGCCGACACACGTTCCGAATCGCGCGGTCGCGATCTCCGTCGGCCTTGCTGATCGCGCGGCTGAGCGCCTTGTGCTCCACTGAGTCGCTCGCGCCGGTGCTCAAGGCATCATGCAGCGCACGCGATCTCACTTGGCCCTCCGTCCACTAGGTGCGCAATTTTGCGCACGGTGGAGAGAGTTACTCTCCCGGTAACGCGCTACGAAGCATGATTGAACTGTCGGGGTAACGATTAGAGATTCTAAAAGAAGTATAGTAGAGAAGATATATTAGAATAGAGAGGGCACGGTAGGGGTTGGACGCATGTGTTTGTTGTCGTCTAGTGCATCGGGTCAGTCCTTGGTTCTTTGCTTTCTCAAGGGCACGCGCATGTTCTTGAAGCTCTTGAAGCTTTGCGTTCGCAGTCAATCGGTCGTATTCGTCCACGATCCCTTTCAGCATCAGCAAGTCGGCCAAGGTAGCGAGTGAATCGGTGACGGGTTCACCATCCAGCACGCTGGCCATCACATCGTCGGCTTGGCACGACGCCACTTGCGCCATCGGCGCTGGCTGAGCGGGCCACGGGTTGCGCTCGGCTCGACTCGCGGCGCGGCCTGCCGGGGAAGGGGTGGTCACAGCCGCTCGAACTCCACATCGCTTCCATTCGGCGGGCAAAGGACTAGGATGGGCATCGGATTCACATAAGGAGGCGGCCCATGCCAAAATGGCTAAAAGGTTCACTCCTTGCCCTCATCGCTCTTACGTTCTTCAGGTCTGTGGCCATCCTCGCGGCGAGTGAAAGCAGTAAAACTTCCGCGCGCTGGTTTCTACTGGTGCCGCCATTCCTTCTCGGCAATCCACCCGGTCCGCTTCAACTCAAGGCTCCCCTCGGCCAATGGACCGAACTGGATTCGACCGAAACTGCAGCGGACTGCGACGAGCAGCGCAACAATATGACGCGGATGTATCAGAGCGCCGATACCACATCCACAACCATCCAGTTTGGATTGCTGCTATACCACTACGCTCTCTGCGTTCCGTCAGCCGATCCGCGCCTTAGATTGGGTCACCGCAACCACCGACTAGCCCGGGGTTTTACCGGATTCACCGGAGGCAATAGGGGCACCATCGGCTATGCCGGGCCACCCGTCCAACCTAGCTCCGACGTCTCTAACGAGCTACCAATCCCGGATGCTGGCGAGGCGAAACGGTCAAACGACCAAGGCCCAATACTCCTGATGCTTCTCGGCGTCGTGGCTATGGCCGCTGCTGCCCCGTTGGGCGGTTGGTTGCGCGAAAAAACCGGGTGGACTCTCCTCAAACAGCCGCGAGGCTAGCGACGCTGATGATAGCGAACGGAAACGGCAGGCTTACGGAAAAAAACGAGAGCCGCCGATTTTAATCGGCGGCTCTCGAAATGTTTGGTGCCAACTTGGGGCCGAACTCAGTGGAGTCGGCGACCTTGGTACGTAAACAGTTGGCACCAAAAGTTGGCACCAAAATCCCATCACGCTCAGATCGTCTTACGGACAGTCGGGTTCAAGCGAGCTTTATCATTCGATGGCCAGTCGAATAGCCGCCATCCACGACTACGGCTTGTCCAGTGATGAAAGATGCGTCCTGAGAACACAAAAACAACGCGACTCGCGCAATCTCCTCGGGCTCTCCGGCGCGTCCCAGAAGATGCATCGCGGCAAACATCTGATGCGCTCGTGCGCGCTTCTCGGGCGTCAGGTTGTCGAAGCCACTCTCGTAGAGCGGCGTTTCAATCGATCCGGGACAGATGCAATTGACGCGAATCCCATGCTCCGCGTAATCCATCGCTAACGACTTGGTCAGCATGATCACGCCGGCCTTCGCCGCGCAGTACGCGGCCATCTGGCGAAAACCCTCGATACCGGCGACCGACGCGGTGCTCAGGATCGCGCCGCCCCGCTTCATCAACTCGGGCAAGGCGTATTTGCAGCCAAGGAAGACGCCCTTAAGATCGACGTCGATCGTGCGATCCCATTCCTCCTCGGTCAGCAGATGCGTGCGGCGGGCGAAACCGATGCCGGCGTTGTTGTAGAGGATGTCGAGCCGGCCGAAGCGGCCCACCGTCTCCGCCACCATCCGCTCGGTATCAACGCCTTTCGATACGTCGGCCACAATCGCGACCGCTTCGCCGCCGCCTTTCGCGATCTCCGCAGCTACCGCGCGCGCGTTGTCCCCGGCGCGGTCGACCACCGCGACCTTCGCCCCTTCCGCCGCAAAAACCAGCGCGGTGGCGCGTCCGATTCCCGATCCGCTTCCAGTAATCAAGGCGATTTTTCCGTCGAGCTTGCCCATTCTCTCTTCCACTCCGTTTGATTCGCCGCGTGTTGTCGGGCGACGCGCGCAGGCGCTATAGCATCTAGCCTGCGATCATCTGCGCATCAAGCGCGCGACCGCATCCGGGGAGGTTCCAACGCGATGGCACGGATACCATATCTCGACAAATCCGACCTGTCGGCGGAAAACCAGGATCTACTGGCACGCAACATCAATTTAGTCCGCGCGCTGGTGCATAGTCCCGACGGCGCCCGCGCGTTTGGTGCGCTCGCCGGGTTCATCCGTTTCAAAAGTCGCCTTGACCCTCGTCTGCGCGAGTTAGCCATCCTGCAAGTCGGCTATTTGACCCGCTCGCCCTACGAATATTCGCATCACGTCAAGCTCGGTCGCGAATTCGGCGTCTCGGACGGCGACCTTCGTGCGATCGCCGACGAAACCGTCGGCAGGCCGACCTCACTGGAACCACTCGCGAAGGTGGTGCTGCGCGCGGCGCGCGAGATGACGCAAGACCTCGCGATGTCCGACGCCACCTTCGCGGCGCTGCGCGCCGAACTCGACAACGAGCGGCTGGTGGATCTAGTGATGACGATCGCGGTCTACAACGGCGTGGTGCGACTGCTCGCGACCCTGCAGATCGACGTCGAGCCCGACTATCAGCATTATCTCGAAGAGTTTCCGCTGCCGAAGGGATGAAGCGCGGGGCGCCGCCAGGTCAGGCGTGCGCTTACGATGGGCCGGTAAAGAAGTGCATCGAGCGGTCGGCGAACGCGATGACCGGTGTCCAGTACAATCCCAGCACCACCGTCGCGCACGCCAGGACGCCCATCAGGCCATAGTTCCACGGCTCGAACGTGATCGGCGTTTCGTCGCCGCGCGGCTCTTCAAGGAACATCATCCTGATCGGCGCCATATAGTAGTAGAGCGAAACCGTCGAATTCAAAATGCCGATCACCGCCAGCACGTAGAATTGCGAACGGATGACGGCCGCGAAAATATAGAACTTGCCGATAAAGCCGATAGTCGCGGGGATGCCGGTCAGCGAGAGCAGGAAGATCGCCAAAGCGATTGCCGGCACCGCGCCGCCGCGCCACGCCAGGCCGCGATAGGCCTCGATGTCTTCGCGGCCGGTCGCATTGGCTACGATCATCACGACCAGAAACGCTCCCGCGTCCATCAGATAATAGGCGAACAGGTAAAACAGCATCGCGCGTACGCCGTCGTTGGTCAGGATCACCACGCCCATAAGCGCGTAACCAGCTTGCGCGATCGATGAGTAGGCGAGCAGGCGCTTCATGTTGGTCTGCTGGAGCGCGGCGAGATTGCCGAGCGTCATCGTGATCACGCAAACGACCAGCAGCAGTTGCGGCCAGTCGACGCCGTGGAGCGGCTGCCAATTTCCGCCCGCGCCCAGGCGCGAGATCGCCGGGTAGAAAAAGCGCGTCAGCAACGCGAAGCCTGCCGCCTTCGATCCAACAGCAAGGAAAGTGGTGACTGGAATCGGCGCGCCAGTGTAAACGTCGGGCGCCCACATGTGAAATGGCACGGAAGCGATCTTGTAGCCGAGCCCCGCCAGGATCAGCACCAGCGCGATGAACACGGTGAGCGCCGGGATATGGCCGGTCGCGCCGAGCGCCTGGTTGATCGCGCCAAAGTCGAGCGAGCCGGCGATTCCGAAAATCCAGCTCATCCCGTAGACCATCGTGCCCGACGCGACGCCGCCGTAGATCAGGTATTTCAGCGCGGCCTCCTGGGAGCGGCGGTTGCGGCGCAGGAAACCGGTCAGGATGTAGGAAGTGAGGCTCACGAACTCCAGCGCCAGATATGCCATCAGGAGGTTGGTCGCCTCCGCCATCAGGAACATCCCGAGTGTGCTGGCGAGCAGGATGGCGTAGTACTCACCCTGGTCGCAGGCGCGCACTTCCACCGAGCCGATCGACATCCAGACCGCGACCAGCGCAGCCAGCGCGATCAGCGCGCGGAAGAAGACCGCGAAGGCGTCGAACACCAGCATCCGATGGAACAGCCACGCGCCGCGCTGCGCCGGCTCGATCGCGATCAGGACCAACGCTCCTGCGGTGATGATGAGCGCCATATCGCCGAGCGACGACTTGTCGCGCACGATCAGGTCGACGACCACCAGCAGGATGACTCCTGCTGTGAGCAGCAGCTCGGGCAGGAAATAGTTCAGGCTGGCGAGGTTGCCGAGGTCCATCTTCGATTCGCCAGCGCGCGACCGCCGCTCACGGCACCATCGCGGCGGCCGCTGGCGCATGCGCCATCAGGACGACCTGATTTACGTGATTGAGCGATGCGCCGAGCAGGTCGAGGATGGCATGCGGATAGACGCCGAGGATGAGCACGATGATCGCAAGCGGAATCAGTGTGAAAGCCTCGCGCAGCGTGAGGTCGCTGAGGCCCTGGTATTTTTCGTTGAGTGGGCCGAGGTAGACGCGCTGGAAGGTCCATAGCATGTAACCGGCGGTCAGAATCGCGGTGCCGGCGCCCAGGATCGTCATCACCGGGTAACGCTGCCATGCGCCGATCAGCACCAGGACCTCGGAGATAAAGGCGGAGAGCCCCGGCAAGCCCATTGCGGCGAAAAACGCGAAGCCGGTTATCGCGGCATACATCGGCATCTGGCTCGCCAGCCCCCCGAAGCCGGCGATTTCGCGGTGGTGCGCGCGGTCGTAGATCACGCCGACCAGCAAAAAGAGCATCGCGGTGATGGTGCCGTGGTTGAACATCTGCAGCACCGCGCCGTTGATCCCGACACTGGTCAGCGCCGCCATCCCGAGCATCACGTAACCCATGTGGCTCACCGAGGAATAGGCGATGAGCTTTTTGTAGTCGGTCTGCGCCATCGCGCACAGCGCGCCGTACACGATGTTGATCGTGCCGATCACGCCGAGCAGCCAGAAGGCGAACTCGTGGCTCGCCGCCGGCAGAATGGAAAAGTTGATGCGCAGGATGCCGTAGGTGCCCATCTTGAGCAGCACGCCGGCCAGAATGACGCTGATCGCGGTGGGCGCTTCGACGTGTGCGTCGGGCAGCCAGGTGTGAAACGGGAAGGCCGGGATTTTGATCGCGAAACCGATAAACAGCGCGAGCCACGCCACGCGCTGAAAGGTCATCGAGTAGTGACCGGCGTTCGCGGCAAGCTCGATCATGTCGAAGGTCGGCGTCGCGCCGTAATAGTACAGCCCTAGCATCGCGAGCAGAATCAGCACCGAGCCAAGCAGCGTGTAGAGAAAGAACTTGATCGCCGCGTACTCGCGCCGCGGACCGCCCCAGATGCCGATAAGGAAGTACATCGGCAGCAGCATCACTTCCCAGAAGATGTAGAACAGGAAAAAATCGAGCGCCACGAACACGCCCATCATGCCGGTGTCGAGTAGCAGGAGCAGCGCGTAGTAGCCGCGCTCGCCGCGATCGATGCTGAAGCTCGCGAACACCGAGATGAAACAGATGATCGCGGTGAGCAGAACCATCGAGATGCTGATTCCGTCGACGCCGAGAAAGTAAAAGATGTGATAGGCGGGAATCCAAGCGCGATGCTCGGCGAATTGAATCGAAGTAGTGGTAGTGTCGAAATTGGCGTACAGCCATCCGGCGATGAGCAGTTGCGGGAAGGTGAAGGCCACCGCTATCCAGCGGATGAACTTCTCCTGCCCCTTGGGGCAGAGCAGGATCAGGACCATCCCGATTAGCGGGATGAAGGTGATAAGGGTCAGCGGATGGCTCATCGTCGGTTGCGCGATACGGCCGTTGGTTTTACCGCCCCGCCCCTCCCCGCCTCAGCCTCACGTCCGCAACACCGCACGGACAATGAGGGCGAACGTAACCGCCGCCAGAATTCCGTATAGATAGCCGTTGATCGAACCGGTTTGCAGCCGCCGCATCCGCTGACCCGCATCGAGCGTGACGTTGGAGGCAAGATTGACCAGTCCGTCGACCACGTAACGGTCGAGCAGCCCCGAGAGCCATGAGCTGAAAACCGTCAGCGTGGCGGCGAAGTTGACGATCCAATCTATAATGTGGAAGTCGAACCAGGCCGCGGCTTGCGAGGCCTTCAGCGTCCCCGCCACCGGGCCTGCCGTGTACGCTTCGTCGACGTAGTACTTGTTCAGCACCGTGCGATAGAGCGCGCCGCCCCACAAATCGCTCACCCAATCCAAGGCCATCGAGCGCTGGCGATAGGTGAGATCGGCCAGGAACCATCCTGCGGCCACCAGCGCCAGCGACAGCACGGCCAAGCCGGCTTCGGCGTTACGGTTCTCGGCCGCGGATTCAACCACCCAGCGCGTCGCTGGCGAAGCGAACACCGGCGCCAGGAAATTTGCGAACGGATGGCCGAACGGATCGAAGCGCTCGATAAACGCCGGCAATCTTACGAAGCCGCCGACGGTCGACAATGCGCCCAGCACCACCAGCGCCAGAGTCATCGAGGGCGGTGATTCATGCAGATGGTGTTCCTGCTCGTGAGTGCCGCGAAACTCGCCGAAGAAGGTCATGTACACCTGGCGGAACATGTAGAACGCGGTAATTCCCGCGCCGAGCCACAATAGCGTCCACAGCAGCGGATGGCCGTGGGCGAAGCTGTCCCAGATAATCGCGTCCTTCGACATAAAGCCCGCGAACGGCGGGACGCCGCAGAGCGCGAACGTCGCGGCGAGAAAAGTCCAGAACGTGATCGGCAGCCGTTTGCGCAGGCCGCCCATCAGGCGCATGTCCTGCACCCCGCCCATCGCGTGGATCACCGATCCGGCACCGAGGAACAGGCAGGCTTTGAAAAACGCGTGTGTCATCAGGTGAAAAACGCCGTCGACGTACGCGCCCACACCGACCGCCGCGAACATGTAGCCGAGTTGGCTTACGGTCGAATAGGCCAGAACCTTCTTGATGTCGTCCTGCGTCGTGCCGATAGTGGCGGCGAAGAAAGCGGTCAGCGTCCCAACCGTCGCAATCGCCAGCATCGTCGCCGGCGCCATCGAGAAGAGGAAATTGAGCCGGGCCACCATATAGACGCCCGCCGTCACCATCGTGGCCGCGTGGATGAGCGCGCTCACCGGGGTCGGGCCCGCCATCGCGTCAGGCAGCCATACGTGAAGCGGAATCTGCGCCGACTTGCCGGTCGCGCCCGCGAACAGCAGCAGCGTAACGAACGTGACCAGCGACATCCCGAAGTAACCTGACATGCCAGCCAGCGAAGGAGCCCAATGGGCGACGTCGCGGATCACCAGGGTCGGATGTCCCGCCGCGCCGAGTCCGGTGAACAGCGCGTACAGCGCGACCACGAAGGCCCAGTCGCCAACGCGGTTGACGATAAACGCCTTGTTGCCCGCCGTCGTGTTCGCGAGGTCCTTGTACCAGAAGCCAATAAGCGCGAAGGAGCAGAGGCCGACCCCCTCCCAGCCGACGAACATCAGCCACAGGTTGTCCGCGAGCACCAGCACCAGCATCGCGAACGTGAACAGGTTGAGCCACGCGAAGAAGCGCCAGTACGACTCGTCCTCGTGCATGTAGCCGGTCGAATAGATATGAATCAGGCCGCCGACGCCGGTGATGATCAGCACCATCACCATCGAGAGCGGGTCGAGCCAGAGCGCGATGTCGAGCCGCAGCGGGCCGACGTCAATCCATCGCCAGAGGTGGTCGAGCATGAAGCGATCGGCCGGCGCGATCGCGAGCATCGTGGCCCAGCCATAAACGGCCAGCGCGAAAGCCGCGGCCACCGTTCCGCATCCTATGAGACTTATCGCGCGCTTGCCGAACTCGCGCTGCAAGCGAGCGCCGATCACGAAGTTCACCGCCGCGCCGAGCAGCGGCAGCAATACAATCCAGCGCACGAAATCGACCGCGAGCGGATGCTCCATCGTGTTAGAGCCTCACCTCAACCCCACCCCAATCGCGCCCGATCCAACCAACGACGAGAAGCGGGATCGCCAACGGCATCGCGTCGATATAAGCAGAAACCGCGGCGAAAACAAGGCGAGCGCAGCGCGCGGACTGGTTAGCCGCTGAGCGTCTCGGTCGCATCGACGTCAATCGTCCGCAGGTTCTGGTAGATGGCCAGGATCACAGCGAGGCCGATCACGGCTTCGGCCGCAGCCAGCATGATGACGAAGATCGCGAAAATCTGTCCGTCGTAACGGGCGCCGCCGAAGTAAGCGAAAGCGAGGTAGTTGATGTTGGCGGCGTTGAGAATGAGCTCAATACCCATCAGGATGCCGATCGCGTTGCGCCGCGTCAGCACACAGTACGAGCCGAGCAGAAAGATGATCAGCCCCAGGACCAGGAAATGATTGAGCGTGATGCCCCCGCCCATCGCGGTCAGCCCTCCGTCTTCTCCGCGGCCGCGCCCGCCGGTCGTGAGACAGGATCCTGGCGAGAGATGACGACCGCGCCGAGCAGCGCGGCCAGCAAGACCAGCGACGCAACCTCGAACGGTAGCACGTAGGCTCCAAGGAATGCGTTGCCAACGCCATAGGTCGTCGCCGAAACGCTGATATCGGGCGCCAGATGCCACGGCGTCCGCAACGTCGCGTAGAGCATCACCGATCCAGCAAGTGCGATCACGCTCAAACCCGCGAGCGGTCCGGCCGCGCGGTTCGACACCGCGACATCGCCGATTCCCTGCGTCAACATGACGGCGAATATCGTCAAGACCACGATGCCGCCGACGTAGAGCAGCACCTGCACCATCGCGACGAAGTCGGCGGCGAGCAGAATATAAATTCCCGCGATGCCCATCAGCGCGCCAACCAGTGCGAATGCCGAGTAAACGATGTTGCGTGAGAACGCGACCAGCGCCGCAAAGCCAACCGTAATAGCCGCAACGAAGTAGAAGATGACCTGCGCTGCGAGCGAGTTGAGCATGCGGGCGGTTGGCTTGTGCGCGGCCGGAGCGACTATGCCGACCCCGGCTCGTCCTTCCTAGGAGGGTTAGTTGTGACAGGGGGGTCGGCGGGCGCGGACGCGCCCGCCGACCCCGCTGTCGCATCAGGCATCGCGCCGGCGCCACCCGGCGCGGCTGGCGCTGCCGGAGGGGGCGGAATGGCAGTCGGAGCCGCTGCGGCGGCGGGCTTCGCCGCCGCAGCAGCGGAGCCCGCTGCGGGCGGAGTCGGCCTGGCCGAAGCCGCCGGGGCCGCGGGCTTCGCCGCGGCCCCGGCGGCGGGCGCGGCGGGCGGCTTGTCGCCGCCCGGCTGCGCCCACTCATCGACGTAACGCATTCCACGTTCGAGCAACTGGCCCACGTGCATGTCGGGCTCGGGGCCTTTTTTGACCTTGTAGGCCACCACCGGCTCGGGCACGTAACGCCGAATCAGGCTCTCGAGCGAAAAGTCGGCCCCTTCGAACTCGGTCGTATGGTGAATCGAGCCCGTAGGACACGGCTCGCTGCACAGGCCGCAGTACATGCACTTGGCGATATCGATATCGAACTGCGATATGGTCAACTCACGAGTCTGCGCGTTTTTCTCGCACACGATCACGATGCAGTCGATCGGGCAGGCGCGCTCGCAGGCGAGGCATCCGGTGCAAATCTCCAGGTCGACGTCGAGGATACCGCGGTAGCGGAACGGCAACGTGTCCTGCACGCGCACCGGCGTGCGATCGGGGTACTGGATGGTATACGGGCGGCGAAGCAGATGCGATGCGCTCACCGCCATCCCATCAAAGATGGTGACGACCGCGTCCTTGATATGGCGAAAGTATTCGGTTGCCGCTCCCATCGTCTCGCCGCACGAACCGCTCAGATCGTCGGATGCAGGTACATCTCCATCCGCGAGCGTTTGAGATAGTACATCACGCGCTGGATGAATAGCACGGCGATCGCCACGCCCAGCGCGAACATCACGTAGCCTGCAACCGGATTGCCGTCGGGCCAGATTGCAACCCAAACCGCAGTGCCGATCATGTTGATGAACGCGATCGGCACGAAAAACTTCCAGCAGAGCGACATCATCTGGTCGATGCGCACCCGCGGCAGCGTCCCCCGCACCCACATCGAGGTGAAAACCAGAAACAGGACCTTGACGTTGAAACTCAACAGTTGGAGCACGTTCATGACGAGCGGACTCGCGCTGAGACCCGGCGCCTGCCATCCACCGAGGTATAAGGTCGTGATAAGGGCGCCCGCGATGAACATGTTGCCCCATTCGGCGAAGAAGAAGAGCAGGTAGCGCATCCCGCTGTACTCGGTCGCAAAGCCTGCGACCAGTTCGGACTCGGCCTCCGGCAGATCGAACGGCGTGCGATTGCCCTCGGCCAGCGCCGATATGTAAAGCACGATCGCCGCAACGAAGCAGAACGGATTCGAAAAGAGAAACCAGTGATAAGGCTCCCATTCCTGCGCCCGGATGATTCCTTGCATCGAGAGCGTGCCGGTGATCAGCACCACCGGGAAAATCGACATCCCGGCGGGAATTTCGTAGCTGATGATCTGCGCGGCCGAGCGGATTCCGCCGATCAGCGACCACTTGTTGTCCGACGCCCATCCGGCCATCAGCACGCCGACCACCGTCAGCGCGGTTATTGCAGTGAAGTAGAGGACGCCGACGTTGAGATCGGCCAGAATGAGCGCCGAGGAAAACGGCATCACCGCCCACGGCAACACGAATCCGAGCACCACCAGGTACGGCGCCAGCTTGAACAACCGCGCGTCAGCCTCGTCGGGAATGATGTCTTCCTTGAGCACGTGCTTGGCGCCGTCGGCGAGCCATTGCAGCGAGCCGTTGGGACCGACGCGATTGGGACCGACGCGCGATTGGATTCGCGCCCACACGCGGCGCTCGACCCAGCTCACGATCCCGGCGAAAGGGAAGGCCACACCGAGGAAGACCACCGCGCTAAGCACGAAGATGAAAGCTGCGTAGACCAGGTCGCGCGGAGGATTCTTTCCGAACTCGCCGGCCGCAATCAGGCTGTTGATCCAGTTTTGCATCGGCGCCTAGCGATCGATCTCCGGCGCAATCACGTCGAGACTCGCGATTAGCACCACCAGGTCCGCGATCATCAACCCGCGGCTCAGCTTCTGAATGATCCCCATCGCGGCGAATGAACCAGTGCGCACATGGACGCGCCACGGATAACCGCTGCCGTCGCTCACCACGTACCATCCCTGATCGCCGCGCGCGCTTTCCACGCGCACCTGGCATTCGCCGGCGGGCGGACGGAAATTGCGCACCACTTTCGCCAGCACCGGGCCGTCGGGCATCCGGGTAAGCGCCTGGCGCAGAATCTTCGCCGATTCTTTCATCTCATAGATCCGCATCATGTAGCGGTCCATCGAGTCGCCGATCATGCCCCACTCTCCGCGTCCGATTGGAACGTCGAACTCGAAGTCGGCGTAGGCCGAGTACGGCATGTCCTTGCGCACGTCCCATTTGACGCCGCAGGCGCGCAGATTGGGCCCGACCAGGTTGTAGTTGATCGCCTCCTCGGCGCTTATCGGTGCGACGTTGGCCAGGCGCTGGATGCAAATCTTGTTGTAGGAGAAGAGCGCGTTGTACTCCTCCAGAATCGGATCGAGATGGGCAAGGTAAGCGAGCGCTTTCTCGCGCCAACCCGGCGGCAGATCCCACGCCACGCCGCCGATGCGCATGTAGTTGAAGGTCAGCCGAGCGCCGCACAGCTCTTCGATCAGATCGTTGATCATCTCGCGTTCACGCAGCGCGTGCAGAAACGGTGTCATCGCGCCGATATCCATCCCCATCAGGCCGACCGTCAGCAGATGCGACGCGATACGATTGAATTCCGTTGAGATCACCCGGCAGTATTCGCCGCGGCGCGGCACTTCGATACCGGCGAGCTTCTCACACGCCATTCCCCAGCCCTGGTTGGTGAACATCGCGCACACGTAATCGACGCGGTCGGTATACGGCATAAAGCCGTGATAGCCGACCTTCTCGGCGATCTTTTCGATCGAGCGATGCAGGTAGCCGACATCGGGCACGGCTTCGCGCATCACCTCGCCGTCGGCGCGAATCACGAAGCGCAACACCCCGTGGGTCGAGGGATGCTGCGGCCCCATGTTGAGGGTCATTTCCTCGGTGCGCAGGGTGGGCTCGGTCGCGTCGGTCATTTGTTCCTACGCTGGTTTTTTCTTGTGCGAATCCAGTCGGACGATCGGGCTTTCGCGCACGGTCGAGATGCCGTGGTATTCCTGCGGTTCGACGAAATCTTTGCGCAGCGGATGGCCGGGCCAGTCCTCGGGCATCAGGATGCGGCGAAGGTCGCTATGGCCCTCGAAGTTGACGCCCACCAGGTCGAAAATTTCGCGCTCCATCCAGTTGGCCGACTTCCAAATACCCTCGACCGTCGCGACGCGCGGCTCTTCGCGGGGCAGTTTTATCTTGAGCACCGCGCCATGGCGATGGCCGTAGGAAAAAAGGTGATAGACGACCTCGACGTGATCCTTGTAGTCGACGCCGGTCTCGTTGGAGAGGCAATCCATCGCGAGTTCCGGGTCTTCGCGCAGGTAGCGGCAGATTTCGATTAGTGCGGCAGGATCGACCAAGGCAAACGGGTCGGGCTTCTTTTCGATCGTTTCCAGAACCCGCTCGCCGAAGCGTTCCTTGAGTCGCTCGTATATCTGGAGCGGCTCCATCGTCGACGGCGACTAAGCGGCCTCTCCATTGGCGCTTGGCGCCTTGGCGAGCCAGCGTTCGGTCATGATTTTTTCCTGCAGCTTGAGCAGACCCTCGGTCAGCGCTTCTGGACGCGGCGGGCATCCGGGGACGTAAACATCGACCGGAATCACCTTGTCCACGCCGTCGCACACCGAGTACGCAAGCTGGAACAGGCCGCCGCAGTTCGAGCAGCTCCCCATCGAGATCACGTACTTCGGGTCAGGCATCTGATCGTACAGCAGCCGCGTGCGCAGCGCCATCTTGAGGGTCAGCGTCCCCGCGATGATCATCAGGTCTGACTGGCGCGCAGACGCGCGCGGGGTCGCGCCGAAGCGCTCGATATCGGCGCGCGGACCGCCCGTATGCATCAGCTCGATCGCGCAGCAGGCGAGCCCGAATAGCATGTACCAGATGCTCGACTTGCGCATCCAGTTGATTAGCTCGTCGGTCTTGGTGGTCAGGACATAGTCCGGCAGGCTGTTCAGCAACGGCATCTTAGGACCTTCCTGCTATCAGTCTACGCTATCGGTCGGAGCATTGCTTGCGGGGACTTGCTTTACCCATTCGAGGTCGTGTTTGACCCACACGTAGGCCAGCCCCACGAACAGGACGAGCAGGAAGATGAGCAATTCGCCGAGCGCGAACAGCCGCTGACCATGGCGCACCCAGTCGGAGAAAACGGCGGCGACCGGGTAGATGAAGGCGACCTCGACTTCGAAGATCACGAAGATGAGCGCGATCAAGTAAAAGCGAACGTTGAAGTTTATCCAGGCGCGCCCGGTCGGCGGCTCGCCGCACTCGTAGGCCATCAGTTTGCGCGCGTGCGGATTGTTCGGCGCGAGCAGCTTTTGCAGGCCGATCAGCAGCGCTGAGACGCCCAGCGCCAGGATCGTCAGTGCAAGCGCTACGCTAAACTGAAAGTACATCTTTATATACTGGGCCTGCGATTTATATTGATCTGCGGCCTCATGCGCCGAATCCGAAGCAGCCTTTCCATCTTCATCTAATTGGCGAGGGATCGCCCTGTCAACACGGCTGGCCAGCCGCAATGGTGAGCCGGCCGCAATGCTTAGCCGGTCAGGATGGCCAGCCCATCAGGGGCGGAAACGCCCGCGCACCACGAACTCCTCTTGAGGCTTGCGCATGCGCGGCGCAAGCTCCCGCTCGCGGAGCGATTCGGAAAGCGCCGCCAGGTCACCCGGGTAACCCGCCGCGATAGCGGCGACCGGCTCGTAGCCCTCGGGCACTGCGTAAAGCTCGCGCACCTTGTCGGGGTGAAACCCGGCCATGGGATGCGCGAACATTCCCATCGCCGTCGCCTGCAGGATCATTTGCGCCGTTGCGAGCCCGACGTCGTGGATCGCGTGCCGGTTCGGCTTGCCATTCTGCACGAAGGTAAGCCGCGCCACCGAGACCATCAGCACCGGCGCGTGGGACGCCCAGGCCTGGTTGCCCTCGACCAGGCAACTCAGCAGGCGCGCGAATTCAGCCGCGTCATCGCGGGTGGCCACGATAAAGCTCCACGGCTGTTCGTTGAAGCACGAGGCCGACCATCGCGCCGCCTCGAACATGCTCGCCAGCTTTTCCGGCTCGACCGGGCGCTCGGCGAACGCCCGTGGACTCCATCGCCGCCGCAGCAATTCCTCGATCGGATAGGCGGTCTCCGCCGGTTTTTCCATACCTCAGATGACCGTGGTGCTGGCGGGTTCGTCGATCACGCGGTTCTCGATATGCCCGATACGCTCGATTTCGATCCGCACCACGTCGCCGGCCTTGAGCCAACGCGGCGGCTTCATCGCCAGCGCGACACCTGACGGAGTTCCGGTCGAAATGATGAGGCCCGGCTCGAGCGTGCACACTGTCGAGAGCGTCTCAATGATCGAGAAGCAGTCGAAGATCAGGTGGCGTGTGTTCGAATGCTGGCGTTCCTCGCCGTTGACCAGCGTGCGCAGCTCGAGCGTATGCGGATCGCCGACCTCGTCCGGCGTCACGATCCACGGCCCGGTCGGACCGTGGGTGTCCCACGACTTGCCGAGCGTCATCGTGGCGGATTTGCGCTGCCAGTCACGCACGCTCACGTCGTTGACGATCATGTAACCGCCGATAACCTCGTGGGCGCGATCGCGCGGCACGTGGCGGCAGCGCCGCCCGATAACCAGGCCCAGTTCGCCCTCGTAATCCAGCGCCTCTGAGGCGCGCGGCAGATGAATCGGGTCATAGGGCCCGTTGACGCAGGTGATCTGCTTGTTGAAGAAGATCGGAAAAGTCGGGCGCTCGCGGCCGGTCTCTCCGATATGGTCGGCGTAGTTAAGTCCGATCGCGAGGAACTCGGGCGGACGCCGAATCGGCGCTTCGAGCCTCACCTGGGCAAGCGCGATCCGGTTTTTTCCCGCCGTCGCCGCGGCGCGCGTGCGATCCATCGCACCGGCGCCGGCCGCCAGCAACGCCGCCATCTCGCGCGGCAACTCCGGCGCCGCCGCAGCAAGATCGACCACCGCGTCGTCCATCACGACGCCGATTCGAGTACTTCCCTGATGTGTGAAAGTTGCGAGCTTCATGTCATCCCCCTCCGCCCGCGCGGTCGCGCGAGCGACGAACAGCCCCGGCCGCTCGAGGTCGTGGGCCGCCGCAGCTACCGACGTACAACGGTCACTTCAAACGTTTGAAGACCGCGTCGAGGACCTCGGCGCGCAACCACGCGCCGTGTTTGTCCGCGCACGCCATCATCGCGACCCCGCCGCGCGTCTCGGCCACCAAGGGCTTGCGGCACTGCGGGCAGAGCGCGTCGTCGCCCTTTTTGCGCAGTTTCTCGAGCAGTTCCTGGTCGCGCTGATGCGCCCATTGCTCTTCGCGCGCATGTTCGACGTCGTGAAGCTTGTCACCGAGGCGATCTTTTGCGTCCATTTCTTTCTATTCCCACTCTTTGCTCTTACGTTTTGGCCCCGGAGCGGGGCGCGGCGAGATTTCTCTAGAGCATTTCCTTGACCAACTTGCCGCTGCGCGCTTTTTCCACCGTTTCCTCGAATTTGGTTCCAAGGTCCGCCCCCATTTCCTTCGCACGCTTCTTGGCCCACAATCCGACGTTGCGCGAGTCGCGGTAGAACGATTCGTCGCGCGGCCGCGAGGTGTCGAATTCCGCGAGCCGCGACGCCTCGCTCGAAACCACCGCGAACGACGACATCACGCGCTTAAGGCGCGCGGCGCCGCATGCCGGACAGGCCAGCCGCGCGCGACGCCGGGTCCCCATCACGACATGGGAGCTTACCTTCGCGCAGGCCGCGCATTCGTACTCGTAGATCGGCATCGACGATGACAATAACTCCGCGCAATGGAGCGGGCAAACCGCCGTCCGGACGATCCCGCAAACCCCAACCGAACCAAGGGACCACGCCGCTTGGCGTTGGAGTCCAGCCGTTGCTAACATCCGGCAACTGTGTCGCCAGGGACTCGAGCGAATTCGGCAAGGAGTAAATATGAAGCTCTATGATTACAAGATGGCGCCCAATCCGCGCCGCGTGCGAATCTTCCTAGCCGAAAAGGGTATCCAGGTTCCCGACGAGCAAATCGATCTCGCCAAGGCGCAAAACCGCACGCCGGAATTCCTGAAGATCAACCCCTTCGGCGGAGTGCCAGTGCTGCAGCTGGACGACGGCACGCTGCTCGCCGAGACGGTCGCGATTTGCCGCTACTTCGAAGAGAGCCATCCCGAACCGCGCCTGATGGGCGTCGACGCGCGCGACAAGGCGCTGGTCGAGATGTGGCAGCGGCGGATGGAATTGAACCTGTTCGCGATGGTGACCGGAGCGTTTCGTAATACCTCGGACTTCTTCAAGGGACGCATCCCGCAGGTGCCCGAATACGGCGAGGTCTGCCGGCAGGCGGCGGAAAAGACGCTCGGGATGCTCGACGGATTCCTGGCCGCCAGCAAGTTCATTGCCGGCGAGCGCTACAGCATCGCCGACATCACGGCGGTGGTGGCGATCGACTTCGCCAAGCTGATCAAACTGCGGATAACGCCCGAGCAGAAAAACCTGGCGCGATGGTACGAAGCGGTATCCTCGCGTCCAAGCGCTAAAGCGTAAAGTTTTAGCGAAGGATTAGGCAAGCGGCGGGCCGGGTGCCTTTGCGCTCGCCCAGTGCCGTCAGCGCGGCCCTGTGCCGTCGGCCCACCGACGACGAAGTCCATCAGCGGGGAACCGATGAAGGGGATGGCGCCGGCGGCTCCGCTCGCGACTCCGCTGGCAATCCACTAGAGCGAGCTATCCTTGATCCCGAGCGCGATCAGCGCCACGCCCATAGCGGCAGAATGACCCGACCCGCACTTTCCAATTAGTCGCACCTCAATTCAAAGCCGCCGGGGCGACGGCGGGCGCGATTTCGTATAGGGCGGGCGGTCCATAGCCGCCGCCCAGACCGGACTGGATCACAAGTTTCAGCCGGCCGCGAAGGTCCGGCGCGATGCGCATAAGCTCGCGCGGCCGGGCGACGACGTATACCGGCCGCTTGGCGGCCAGGTCAGCGGTCAAAACCTTCGGGTCGGTATGGTCCAGGCCCCAGATGCCGCGACCGTAATAAAAAGACAACTCATAGTCGTGGCCCCACGCAATGTAGATTGGCGCGTTGCCAACGCGGCGATGAACCTGCGTAGCGAAGGTCTTCATCGATCGGATACGCGCATACTCGGGTTTGAGCGTGCCGGCGAAGAGCGTCGAGCCGGCCAGCGCGATCGCCGCCAGTCCGGCTCCCGACCATAGCGTGCGGCGCAACGACAGCCCGACGAACACGGCGAGCGCGCCGACGATCGCGAGGACGGTGAAAATCGCGAACGGCAGCGCCAGATGCCCCATGCCGCTCAGAAATATTTCGAGAAAGTCAGCGTCGCTCGATTGTAGTCCGTCGGAGAACGCGGCCGGCAGGTGGCCCTGGTGCGCGGCCAACAACGCTCCGGCGATCGTCGCGACTGCGGCAATCGCAATTACTGCCGCGCTGACGTTGCGTACTGTCGCCGACGCTGAACGCTCGCGGTCGGGCGCGATCGCCGCGCCGGTGAAAAGCGCGGCAAACAGGATAGCCAGTCCCGGCATGGCGGGCAGAATGTAGTCGTCGCGTTTGGAACTCGCGATCGAGAAAAAAACCAGCACCGCCAGCACCAGGCTCAATTGAAAGAGCAGCGGCCCGCGCGCCCGCTCATCTCCGTCGCGCCGCCAAAGCGCCATCCCCAGAGCGATGACCAGCAAGCTCTGCGGCAGCGCGCCGCCGAACATCCGAACCGCGATAAACCAAAGCGGCCGCGAGGCCTCCCCCGTCCCGCCCAGCGTCGAGGGCATGAAGTGGCCGAAATTCTCGGAGAGAAACACGCCAACCACGACCCATCCGCCCGCGATAAACGCCGGTACATACCAGCAAGCGGCAATCGCGAGCGCCACGGCAGCCATCTGCCATGGCCATCCGTGGCTCAACACTTCGAGCGGAGATCGTCTGACTAGCAACAAATAGATGAGGCCGGCCAAACCAATCAACACGATTGCAATCGGCCCCTTGGTTAAAAGCGCCAATCCCAGGAGAACGCCGCCGAAAATCGACACGGCTCGCGAGCCGTTCTCTTCGAGCAGCCGATAGACGCAGCACCACACCGCGAAGAGCAGCAGCGAGAGCTGCATGTCGGTCAGCGCAAGCGTCGCGCGCGAGGCGAAACCGTAAGTGCCGAGCACGAAAGCGAGCGCGAGCCATCCAGTGGCCTCGCCGACGAACGCCGCACTCCAGCGCATCACCGCGACGGCGAGCAGGGCGCCCGCGACTAGCGCGACCGCGCGCGCACCGACCTCATCGTCGGCAACTACGCCGCTCTTCGCAGCTAGCGCCGAGAGCCAGTAGTAAAGCGGCGGCTTGCGGTCGAGTCCGCCGTAATCGTCGCGCGGCAGGAGCCACTGTCCGCGTTGGACGATCGCCTGAATCCACTGCGCGGACTGGGCTTCCTGATCCTTCTCGAACGGCGCGCTTATCCCGAGGCTGAGCACCATCGCCGCCGCAATCAGCGCGGCCGCCGTCGCCCGCTGAGCACCCAACCGCACTTCCCGAAGCGGCCGCGTCTCGATCGCCATTCGGCGAAACGCCGCGTCAGCCACGAGGCGCCGGCGCGCCCTGACCGCGGCTGCTTAGCGGCGCGGCCCATCGATATTCAAACCCGCCTGCCGGATCGAACATTGCCACGTCCATAACTTCCGCATTGTGCGCGTAGCCGAGCCTGCCGCGGCGATCGATCACGATAACGCCCGCCTGGCCGCCGGTCTGCGCCGCCATTTCCGCGATCGCGTGCTCGGCGATCGCGCGCGGATCGCCGCGCCCAAGCGCCATGACCATTTCGCGGCAGAGCGTGGCCTTCATGATGGCCTCGCCCTGCCCTGTCGCCGAGGCCGCACCAGGCGCTTCGGCGAACGTCCCCGCGCCAACTATGGCGGAGTCACCGACTCGCCCGGACAGTTTGCCGCTCACTCCTCCGGTCGACGTCGCCGCGGCGAGTCCGCCGTCGGCGTCGAGCGCGACCGCGCCGACCGTGCCGAAACTTCCGGGATTGGCACCCTCGGCGGCGCTCCCGGCCGCTTCGGCGCGGCGTGCCAGCGCGGCGCGCCAGCGCTCGCGCGCGCGCTGCGTGATCAGGTCCTCGGGGCGGCAGCGCGCGATTCCGGCGCGGCGCGCCAGGCGCTCGGCGCCCGCACCGGCCATCAGGACGTGCGGCGTTAGCTCCATCACCGCGCGCGCGAGCAGGATCGGATTGCGCACGCGAGAAATGCCGGCGACGGCGCCGGCGTACAATGTTGCACGCGGGCGCGGCCCAAGCGCCGCACCGCGCGCGAGCGCTGCCGCCGATATCGCGCCGCGGCGCGGTGGCGGCGGCGGCGGCAAAGCGACCATCACCGACGCGTCCATCTCCACGGTGCCATCAACCGTCAGCAGCGAACCGACGCCGGCGTTGAATAGCGGATGGTCCTCCAGGGCGCGCACCGTAGCGACGACGGCGTCAAGCGCGCTGCCGCCGATGCGCAGGATCTCGGCGCCGGCCGCGACCGCCGCCAGCATCCCGCGCCGGCGCTCCGGACGCTCCGCGACCGGACCGCGGCCGCCGGCGCCGCCATGCGCGATCAGCGCCGGAGCTATGCGCGAATGTTCCACGTCAGTTGGCTGGGCGACGCGCCCAGATAAAGAGCCGGCGAAAGTTGAAGGTCAAGGGGCCGCGCGTGTCATACGCGCGCTCCAGGCGCGCCGTCAGAGCCTCGATGAAGGGCTCGCGCCTCGCGGCATCGAGCAAATCCACGTAACGGCGCAACACGGTTGCGCGGCACCATTCGACGATCTCGGCTGGCGAACCCATCGGATGATGGTACGTATGATAGTAGCAATCGATACGCTCGAAGCCGATCTCGCGGAGCATCCGATCGTAAAACTCGGGCGCGGCGACCGTGGCCGAGGGCGACCTCACGCCGGCGAGCACCGCGCGCCAAGGCTCCTCGTGCGCTAGCGCGTTGAGCGTGACCTGCGCGGTTTCATGATCGTTGGCGGGCACTTGGACCGCCATCCGTCCGCCGGGTGCGAGCGCTTCGAAGCAGCGCGTGAAGATCTCGCGATGTTCCGTGAGCCATTGCAGCGCTGCGTTGGAGAAGATCATTGAATACTCGCGCGAATGCTCGTGACCGGCATTGAATTCGCGGATATCGGCGAGGGCAAAGCTCAGCCGCTCGCGAAGCGCCGGCTCCAACCGTTCGCGCAGTTTGAGCGCGCGATCGATCATCGCGGGCGACGAGTCGAGCCCGTGCGTCGCGCCGCGGCGGGAGAACCGCCGCGCGAGTTCCGCCGTGTTCTCGCCGGTGCCACAGCCTAAATCCACGATCCGCTCTGCTATGCGATTCGCGACGCTGCCAGCGGTCTGTTGCTCGGCGCCCTCGGCTTCGAGCCTTGCCAGAATCGCTCTGAAGGGCTCGTCACGATAGTTGCGAAACTTGTGGTAGAGGTCGGGATCCCAATCGGCCATTGCGCCACCGCCAACCAGCCAAGCATAGGAGGCGCCGCCGGAGCGAACAAGGCGCAACCGGCGCGTACGCGAAATCAGCGTGCGTTCAGTAGCCGAGCGCCGGGTCGACCTGGTTTAGCAGCGGCTGGCCCGCGGCAAAGCGGCGCAAATTGTCGGCGAACAACTCGCAACAGGTTTCGACGTAGCCTCTGAAAGCGCCCGACATGTGAGGCGTCAGAATGGTATTCTCCATCGCCCACAGCGGACTATCTGCTTCCAGCGGCTCGCGCTCGAAGACGTCGAGACCGGCTCCGCCGATGCGGCCCGCGCGCAGCGCCTCGACCAGCGCGCCCTGGTCGACGACCTCTCCGCGTCCGACGTTGACCAGATAGGCGTGCGGCTTCATCGCGCCAAGCTCGCGCTCGCCGATAAATCCGCGCGTGGCTTCGGTCAGTGGCAGCGTGACCGTGACGTAGTCGCACTCCGCGAGCATCTCGACGCGTTCGCCGGGGCCATAAAAACGCTCCGGGATGCTGCCGTCGGGATCGCCGAGTCCCGCCCGCGTCCATCCGTCGTCGTGGCGCGCGGCCGGATTGCGTTTGAGCGCGATCACTCGCATCCCGAGCGCCCGCCCCAGCCGCGCCGTCTCGCGCCCGATCGAGCCGTAACCGATCACGCCGAGCGTATGGCCGCGCATCGCGTCGACCATCGACATGAAGTCGCCCGAGCGGCGCCATTCGCGATTCGCCTGCGCGCGGATGAGCAAGTGCAGCTTGTGGGCAAACGCAAGCATCGAGGCAATCGTGTACTCGGCCATCGTAGCCGCATGGATTCCGCTGGAGGTGGTCATGGCGACGCCGTCGCCAACCTGGCCTTTGAGCGCGTGATCGGCGCCCGCGCTCAGAAGTTGAATCCATTTGAGCCCTGGCGCAATTCGCATCGTCTCGGGCGGGACGCGGAAGGTGAACAGCACCTCGCATCCGTTGGCCGAACCCACCAGTTCGGCCATTTCTTCGATTGTGCGGCACTGGCGATCGACGATTTCGGCGCCGGGAACGGCGCGCTCGATGAGCGCGCGTTGCGGAGCTCTTAGTCCGACTGTGCTGACGATTTTCATCGCGCTGCCACTTTGGCACGCTCAGTTCGCGCCCATCAAGCGCGCGGCGATCCGGCTTGAGGCCCAATTCCGCACGACCTATCATCATAAAGCCGCCGCGCCGACATGACTTTATGTTCGATATGACTTTGACGATAAATTTCCGCCGCCTCGCGCTTTGTTCGGCGCTTGCGATCATACTTATATGCGCGCGGCCGGCGGGCGCACAGACCCAAAGCGGCCCGAAGAGCATCCAGGCCGGCGGCGACCAGACGCTCGAGCTGCCGCCGGCGGCGTCAGGGCGGCCGGGCGTCGCTGCGCCTCGCGCCGCTGAACCAGGTACGCCGAAGCAAAGCGTGCCCGAGCAGAATGTCCCGGAGCAAACTGGCCCGGGGCAAACTGGCCCCGAGGGTACTACGCCGGAACCGGACCTCGGTTCCGACAACGCTCCGCTGCCCTCGGATTTACCGGCTTCCGAGAATAATGGGCCGCGCCCCTACTTAGGGATCACTGTGCTCTACGCGGTTTCGATCCGCGACGGGCAAAAGGTCGGCGGACTCGAGGTGATGGACATTGATGAGAATAGCCCGGCCTCGCGCGCCGGACTGAAAGCCCGCACGCCGATGACCACGATCGGCGCGAGCGGCGCGACCGCGGGCGAATTGCTCGGGCCGCTCGATGCGGCGCTAAGGCCGCTGCTCGCGAAGTCGGGCCAGCTCGGCGAGGACGGCGACCTGATCGTCGCAATCGACGACCATCGCGTGACCAGCGACTCCGACCTGCCCGACCATCTCGCCCGGCTCCATCCCGGCGACATCATCTATCTGACCGTGTTGCGCCAGCAGCGCAGCGGAAAGTACAAAGCGGTCAAGCTGCCGGTGACGCTGAGCTTTCAAAAAAGCGCCAAAGCGGCACCATAAGACGCGCGCACAAACCGCCCCCGCGACCGGAGCGGCCGCCTTTGCTACAATCATTTGGATCATTACCTTTAGTTTGAGCTTTAATTTGATCGTTACCTTTGGTTGGACCATTGGGTTTGATCCTTAATTCCGCAATTTATCACGGAGATCCATTTAGGACGGGTCGGAGCGGTCGAAGATCGATTTGGAACGGAGTCTGAGAGAAGCGGGGAGCGAGCTTCGGGCACGCCTGGACACGGGCGGCGCGAGCCGCTTTCCGTTGATGGGCCTTAAGGGCGCGGCGGGAGCGCTGATGCTGCGCGAGGCTGCGCTCGGACTCGGCCGCCCGATCCTGGTGGTAACTGCGCTCGCGCGCGAGGCCGAGGCGCTGGCGAGCGAGGTCGGATATTTTCTCGACGAGGCGCCCGAGAGCGATCCGTTCGCGCGCCGGGTTCATCTGCTGCCCGCCTGGGAGTTGAAGCCGTTCGCACATCTCTCGCCGCCGCCGCATACGCAGGCGGCGCAGCTCGCGGCGCTGTACGCGGCGCTCCGCGGCGAGGCCCCGATGCTCGTCGCCTCGGCCGAGGCGCTGCTGATGCGCACGCTGCCGCGGCCGGTGTTCGAGTCCTCGGTGATGCGCATCGCCGCCGCCGACACGCTCGATCTCGAAGCGCTCATCGACGCGCTGAGCGCGGCCGGCTACCAGCGGGTGCCGCAGACCGAGGAGCCGGGCGATTTCAGCGTGCGCGGCGGAATCATCGACATCTTCTCGCCGCTCTACCACAATCCGGTGCGAATCGAGCTGGAAGAGGACATCGTGACCTCCGTGCGCCAGTTCGATCCCGCCTCGCAGCGCTCGCTGGGCGAGACGCGCGACGCGATCGTGATTCGCACTCGCCTGGTGCCGCCGATCACGCTCAAGGATGACAAGGTGCGCGAGCGCGTAGCGCTCCGCGCGAGCGAAATCGGCCTGGTGCGTAGGGAGCTGGCGGAACTGAGCGACTCGCTGACCAACGGACTGCTGTTCCCCGGCGCAGAGCTGCTGACCCCGCTGCTGTTCGGCCGCCCGCTCGACACGGTCTTCAGCTACCTGCCCTCGGGCACCGTGGTCTGGATCGTCGAGCCGGGCCGCGTGCTGGCCGAGGCGATCAGGGTCACCGAGCAGACCGCCGCCGCCGCCGAAGCCGCGCAAAGCAAGCCTTCGTTCTATCCGCCGCCGGAGTCGCTCTACCTCAGCGCGGATGAATTCGAAGACGCGCTCGGCGCGATGACCGCGGTCGAGGTCGGCTCGCTCGTGACCGTGGCCGCGCCGCGCGAGGGATGGGCGCCCGCGATCGAGGTCAAGTGCCAACCGAGCCTCAAGCTCGGCGCGAGCGCCCTTACCGGGCCACGCACGCCGCCGAGCTTCGAGCCGCTCGCCACGGAATTGCGCGAGGTGCAGCGCGGACAGGGCCGCGCGCTGATGGTGGTCGAAGGCGCCAGCCAGGCCGCGCGTCTCCGCCGTCATCTGGAGGCTTACGACCTCACGGTCAACACCGAGTGCAAGAGCTTCGGCGCACTGATGGAGTGGCCCGACTTTCGCCCCACGATCATGGAGGGCGAAATCTCATCCGGCGTGGTGCTGCAAGCCGACGGGCTCTACGTATACAGCGAAGAGGACATCTTCGGCGAGCCGCGCGTGCACAGACGTTCGCGGCCGGTCTCCAAGGGCGCGCTGCTCAATCTCGAGGAGCTGAAGCCCGACGACGTGGTGGTGCATATCGACCACGGAATCGGGCGCTACCGTGGGCTTCGACACATGAAGGTCGCGGGCACCGAGGGCGACTTCCTGGCGCTGGAGTACGCAGGCGCCGACGCGATGTACGTGCCGGTCGAGCGCATCAACCTGGTCCAGCGCTATATCGGCGGCGACGGCGAGGAGCCGAAACTCGACAAGCTCGGGAGCGGCTCATGGGACCGGGTCAAGCGGCGCACCAAGGAGGCGGTGCTCGCGATGGCCTCCGATCTGCTCGACATCTACGCCGCGCGCGAAGTGATGGAGGGCCACGCCTTCGCCCATCCGGGCTCCGATTACGCGGAATTCGCCGAGGGCTTCGAATTCGAAGAGACGCCCGACCAGCTCGCCGCGATCGACGAGGTCGTGCGCGACATGTGCCGGGCCAAGCCGATGGACCGGCTGATTTGCGGCGACGCCGGCTTCGGCAAGACCGAGGTGGCGCTGCGCGCGGCGTTTATTGCGGTGATGGACGGGCGGCAGGTGGCGATGCTGGTGCCGACCACGGTGCTGGCGGAGCAGCATTGGAACACGATGCGCAAACGTTTCGAGGGCTACCCGGTGCGAATCGAAATGATCTCGCGCTTTCGCAACGCGCGCGAGAACAAAGCGGTTATCGACGACGTCCGCGCGGGCAAGGTCGATATCGTGGTCGGGACCCATCGCCTGCTCCAGGACGACGTCGAGTTCCCGCGCCTCGGCCTGCTGATCATCGACGAGGAGCATCGCTTCGGTGTGGCCGACAAGGAGCGCGTCAAGCGGCTGCGCAAGCTGGTCGAGGTCCTGACCCTGACCGCGACCCCGATTCCGCGCACGCTGCACATGGCGATGCTCGGGATCCGCGACTTGAGCGTGATCCAGACGCCGCCGCCGGACCGCCAGGCGATCCGTACCTTCGTCGCGCATTTCGACGACGGACTGCTGCGCGAAGTAATCATGCGCGAGCTCAACCGCTCCGGGCAGGTGTTCTTCGTGCACAACCGCGTCGAGAACATCGAGTACGTGGCGCGCCATCTGCGCGCGATCGTGCCCGAGGCGAAAGTTGCGGTCGCGCACGGCCAGATGAAGGAACGCCAGCTCGAGAACGTGATGCGCGAGTTCATCGAGAACCGCGTCAACCTGCTGGTGTGCTCGGCGATCATCGAGTCGGGACTCGACATTCCTAACGCCAACACCATGATCATCAATCGCGCTGACCATTTCGGCCTGGCCCAACTCTATCAGCTACGCGGACGGGTCGGACGCTCGCGCCAGAAGGCGTACGCCTATCTGCTGATTCCGGGCGAGCACATCATCACGCGCGACGCCAAGAAGCGTATCGACGCGCTGCGCGAGCTGGTCGAGACCGAAAGCGGCGGCGGCTTCAAGCTCGCGATCCGCGACCTCGAGCATCGCGGCGCCGGCAATCTGCTCGGCCGCGAACAGTCGGGCCAGATAACGGCGGTTGGCTTCGAGCTATATACGGAGATGATGGAGCAGGCGATCCACGAGTTGCGCGGCGAGCCGCTGCGGCCGGACTTCGAGCCCGAACTCCGCCTCGGCATCCCGGCGTACATCCCCGACAGCTTCGTCCCCGACGAGGGCGAGCGCCTGGTGCTGTACCGGCGGATGGCGCGGGCGGCTGCCCGCGCCGATCTCGACGGGTTGCGCGAGGAAATGCGCGACCGTTTCGGACCGCCGCCGACGCTGGTCGACAATCTGCTGGCCGCGATGGATTTGCGCCGGCGCATGCGCGAGATGATGATGCTGAGCGCGATACTCAAGGGCGACCAGCTCGAAGTAAAGTTTCATCCCGACGCGCCGGTGGACACGGCCCGCCTGGTCGCACTGACCGAGGGCAATCGCCGCCGGATGCGGCTCACGCCGTCGTTCCAGGTGATGGTGCGAATCGAAACCGGCGCCGGCGAATCGGGCAACAACTACGAGTTGTTGTTCGAGCAACTCGACGGTGTCTTGCAGGCCCTGGCGGCCTGTGAAAAATTGGAGGCGGGGCCGGGCCGCCCCTCCGGGACGCTCGCCAGTTAAGCCATGAGCCAGCATCACTTTAGTCTGCGCTTGGGCGCCGTGGCGCTGATCGCCGCGTGCCTCGCGGCTCTATCGGCGACGGTCGCGCCGCGCACCGCACGTGCGCAGGATGACCTTGATCGGGTGGTGGCCAGCGTCGACGGCGATCCGATCACCGTTCACGACCTCAAGACTTTTGCGACGGTCAACAAAGTAACGCTGACCGATCCGGACGATGTGAATTCGTCGGATACCAAGGCGGTGCTTAAGGGAGTCATTTCGGAGCGCCTGTTGGAGAGCGAGGTCAAGAAGTACAAGGACCAGGTCGACGAGCGGCAGGTCGACGAATACATCGCCAATTTCGAACAGAGCAACGGGATCACCGACGCACAGCTTCGCGCGCAGTTACAGAGCCAGGGCCATACATACGAGGATTTCCGTAAGCACGCCCGGTTAGAACTGCAAAAGATGGTTATGATCCAGAAAGAGGTGCGGCAGAGAGTCAATGTCTCGCCCGACGAGGTCAAGGCCTACTACGACGCGCATCCGCAGGAGTTCAGCGTCGGCAAGGAGAGCTTCAAGGTCGCGCAAATCCTGATCGCGTTGCCGCCCAATCCCTCGCCGGACCAGATCGCGGCGGCACGCGCCAAGGCGGACAGCGTCCGCAAACAACTGGCCGATGGCGCCGATTTCGGCAAGCTGGCACAGCAGTACTCGGACGACGATTCCAAAAGCCAGGGCGGCGAGCTGGGCGATTTCTCGCGCGGTGACATGATCGACCCGATTCAGAATGCAATCGATCACATGAAGTTAGGCGAAATTTCCGAGCCGATCCGGACCGAGCACGGTTTTCACATCATCAAGCTCGAAGCCCACGAGCAGGTGGGCGTCAAACCGTTCTCGGAAGTCTCCGGCCAGATTCGTGAGAAGTTGATAAGTCAGAAAGCGCAACAACAATTTGGCACCTGGGTCGACAAAGATCTCGTCAAGCAGCACTACATCGAAACCTTCAACTAGAGTGACACGGCCGATGCCATCGAGGCCGGGCGCGCCCGCGCTCCTGGCGATAAGCATGGGCGATCCGGCCGGCGTGGGCCCCGAGGTCATCCTGAAGGCGGCAGCCGCGATAGCGCCGCGCCGCGCCGCTCCAGCACTGCTGGTGATAGGCGACCCCGGTGCGATGCGCGCCGCCGCCCGTCGGTTGCGCGGCGTCCCCGAGCCGCGGCCGTGGCATCCGGGCGACGCGCCCGTTCGCCCCGCCGACGGACTGGCGGTGCTTGAAATCGGCCACCTCGGCGCGGCCGCGCTCAAGCCTGGAGCGCCCAGCGTCGAAGGCGCGGAGGCATCGTATCGCTATATTGTGGAAGGGGCGCGGATGGCGATGGCCGGGGCGGTTGAAGCGCTGGTCACCGGGCCCATCAACAAGGAGTGGCTCAACCGCGCGGGCCATCGCTTTCCCGGCCACTCCGAGTTGCTCGCCGAACTGAGCGGCACGCGGCTGTGGCGCATGATGTTCGCCGGCGATCAGTTGCGGCTCGCACTGGTGACGGTGCACATGGGGCTCGCGCGGGTCTCGCGCGCGCTCAGCAGCCAGGGCGTCTTCGACACTATTCGGCTACTCGCGCAGCATCTGAGCGCTCGGCTGGGAGTAGCCCGGCCGTGCCTCGGCGTGCTCGGATTCAACCCGCATGCGGGCGAGCATGGACTCTTCGGCGACGAAGAGGCGCGGGTGATCGTCCCGGCCATTCGCCGCGCGCGGCGGGCCGGCATCGATGCGTATGGACCGCTCGCGCCCGATACCGCGTTCATCCGGCCGGCGGGAAAGTTCGGCTTCGACGCGGCGGTCGCGATGTATCATGATCAGGGACTAATCGCGCTCAAGACCCTGGAGTTCGAGCGCGCCGTGAACGTGACCCTGGGATTGCCGTTCGTGCGCACCTCGCCCGATCACGGCACCGCGTATGATATAGCGGGATGCGGCGCGGCGAACGGCGCGAGCATGCTCGCCGCGTTGGAATATGCGTGGCGGGCGGTGAGCGGGCGCAACGGCGCCGCGAGCAGCCGGCGCGGCGGCGCGGCGGCGGCGCAGAAGCTGCGGCGCAAAGCCTGAGCGGAGAAAGTCGCGACGGAAAGTCTGGTAACGATGGCGAATCGGCAATGGCGGATCGAATAGTCATCAAGGGCGCGCGCGAGCACAATCTCAAGAATATCGACCTTGAGATTCCGCGCGATCGCCTGGTCGTCATCACCGGGCTTTCGGGCTCGGGCAAGTCCTCGCTCGCATTCGACACCATCTACGCCGAAGGCCAGCGCCGCTACGTCGAGTCACTTTCGGCTTACGCGCGCCAGTTCCTGGAGCAGATGGAGAAGCCGGACGTCGATTCGATCGAGGGACTTTCTCCGGCGATCTCGATCGAACAAAAGACCACCTCGCGCAACCCGCGCTCGACGGTGGCCACCATTACCGAAATTTACGACTACCTGCGCCTGTTGTTCGCGCGCGTCGGCCACGCGTTTTGCCACAACTGCGGGCGTGAGATCACGCAGCAGAGCGTTCAGCAAATCGTCGACCGCATCATGGCCTGGCCCGACGGCACGCGCATCCACGTGCTCGCGCCGATCGTGCGCGACCGCAAGGGCGAATATCGCAAGGAGCTGAGCGACCTTCGCCGAGCCGGTTTCGTGCGGGTCAAGGTCGACGGCGCGGTGCGCGAATTGGGCGAGGAAATCGCGCTCAACAAGAACGTGCGCCACACCATTGAAGTGATCGTCGATCGCCTCGCCATCCGCCACGGAATCGAGAAGCGTCTCAGCGACTCGCTGGAGGTCGCCTTCAAGTACGGCCACGACCTGCTCAAGATCGAACGGCTCGACGCCAAGGAGGCAGGCGAAGTCTACTTCAGCCAGCGCTTCGCGTGCGTGGAATGCGGCATTTCGTATCCGGAGATCACGCCGCGGATGTTTTCGTTCAACAGTCCGCACGGCGCATGCGCGTCGTGCTCGGGTATCGGCTCGATCATGTACTTCGATCCCGAGCTGGTGGTGCAGAACGAAGACCTCAGCATCTCCGACGGCGCAATCGCGCCGTGGGCCACGATGAACTACATGCAGCCGGTGCTCGAGGCGCTGGCGGCGCATTACAAGTTCAGCCTCGATACGCCGTGGAAAAGCATACCGGTCAAGGTGCGGCGCGCGATCCTCAACGGCTCGGGCGACGAGGAGATTGCCTTCACCTACCAGCGCGGCGAGCATCGCCGCGGTTACGAACGCGCGTTCGAAGGCGTGCTGACCTGGCTCGACCGGCGCTACAAGGAAACCGACTCCGAGAGCATCCGCGAAATGCTGGAGTCGTACATGAATATGCGGCCGTGTCCGGAGTGCGAGGGCGCGCGGCTGAAGAAAGAAAGCCTCTACGTCCGCTTCAACGGCAAATCTATCGCCGAGGTCTCGGCGATGTCGGTCAAGCAAGCGGTGGCATTTTTCGCCACGCCCAAGCTGAGCCGGCAGGAAGAGGAGATCGGCCGGCTCATCCTCAAGGAGATCCGCGAGCGTCTCGGCTTTCTCGCGGACGTGGGGCTGGACTACCTGACCCTGGACCGCGTCTCGGCGAGCCTCTCGGGCGGCGAAGGCCAGCGCATTCGTCTGGCCACGCAAATCGGCTCGAGCCTGGTCGGCGTACTGTACATTCTCGACGAGCCGTCGATCGGATTGCATCAGCGCGACAACCAGCGCCTGCTCGCGACACTCAAGCGCCTGCGCAACCTCGGCAACACTGTGCTGGTGGTCGAACACGACCGCGACACGATGCTGGAGGCCGACCATCTCATCGACATGGGGCCCGGGGCAGGCGTGCATGGCGGGCACCTGGTCGCGCAGGGCACCCCCGAAGAGGTGATGCGTAACGCGGCGTCGCTGACCGGGCGCTATCTCAAGGGCGAGCTCGAAATCGCGACGCCGCGCCGCCGCCGCCCGCTTTCCGGGCGCGCGCTCACGATCAAGGGCGCGAAAGAGAACAATCTGCGCGATCTGACAGTGAGCTTTCCGCTCGGCGTGTTCATCTGCATCACCGGCGTATCGGGGTCGGGCAAGTCGTCGCTGGTGCTCGATACGCTCTACCGGGCGCTGGCGCAAAAACTCAACCGCTCGCGCGAGCGCGCTGGCGCGCACAAGAGCATCGAGGGCGTCGAGCACCTCGACAAGGTCATCCACGTCGATCAGAGTCCGATCGGTCGCACGCCGCGCTCGAATCCCGCGACTTACACCGGGCTCTTCACCCACATCCGCGAACTATTCGCGCAACTGCCCGAGGCGCGAATGCGCGGCTATGGACCGGGGCGGTTTTCGTTCAACGTCAAGGGCGGACGCTGCGAGGCGTGCCAGGGCGACGGCATAATCCGGATCGAGATGCACTTCCTGCCCGACGTCTACGTGACCTGCGAAGTCTGCGGCGGCAAGCGCTACAACCGCGACACGCTGGAGATCCAGTACAAGGGCAAGAGCATCGCCGAAGTGCTCAACATGACCGTGCTCGACGCGGTCGACTTCATGGGATCGGTGCCGCCTATTCGCCAGAAACTCGAAACCCTGCGAGACGTCGGCCTGGACTACATCCATCTCGGCCAGTCGGCGACCACGCTCTCGGGCGGCGAAGCGCAGCGCATCAAGCTCGCCAAGGAACTCGCGCGCCGCGCCACCGGGCGCACGCTATATATACTAGACGAGCCGACCACCGGGCTTCACTTCGACGACATCAAACGCTTGCTCGAAGTGCTGGGACGCCTCGCCGACACCGGCAACACCATCATCGTGATCGAGCACAACCTCGACGTGATCAAGACCGCCGACCATGTCATCGACCTCGGGCCAGAGGGCGGCGACCGAGGCGGCCAGATCGTGGCCAAGGGCACACCCGAGGAAATCGCGGCAGCCGCCAACTCGCACACCGGCCTGTTCCTGCGACAGGTGCTCGGCCATCGCGCAGCCGCCTAAGGCGCTCGCGCGCCTCAGAAAAGCATGGCACCTCACAGAGGCTCGATTGAACCGCGTCCGCGCAGCGCTGGTGGCTCTCGCAATCCTACTCGCCGCCGGATGCGCTCGCGGCCCCGAGCCGCGCCAGCTCGAAGCGCAGCTCGGACGCGAGCTTCCCATAGGCACGCCGTCAAGCCAGGTCGACGCGTACCTGACGGCGCACGGATGGCAGCACAGCTATCTGCCCGATGAGCGCTCTTACCTCGCGGGCGTTCGCAACGTCGGCTCGCGCTTCAGTTTTACTCGCGAGGACATCGCGATACGAATCGACTTCGACAAGGGCGGCCGCCTGACCGCGATCAGCGTAACGCCGTTTTTCACATATCACGGACGGTAGTTACGCATTTTTGGTTCTCTCCAGCCGCCGGCTTCTTTCACTGAGCGATCCCTTTCCAGAATGCATCGTTGGCGGCCCCGGGAAGGTCTTTCGGATTGAATAACCTTGTGGGCGCCTGCTTGTCGTACTTTACGCTGGACACATCGATGTCGCTCTACCGCCGGATTGCATGTCGTTCATCACGTCTTCATGACGGTGGGTACATTATCGACCATCGAGATTTTCTCGAAATGCTCCGACTTGAACAACTTGCCGTCGACGTCATAGTAGTGCAGCAGAAACAGTAGCGTGGTAGTTCGTGCCGAGGGCGGTCTGATCACTCGCATAACACGCGCGCTCTCGAAAGGTCTGGGGCCGATGAATTTCGTTTGGCATCGGAGTCGGCGAACGTGGATGAGAGAACCGTCACCCGTGGGCGTCATGCGACGACGCGTGGCAATCCATGCTCTCGATTCGCAAGAGCTTTCAAAGCGAACATCGGCTCAATCATCGGGTTCAATTCCGTCAGATAGCATCTTATCAGCCGGTGTTAAGATGTATTCAACTCGGGCAGCCTCTAGAATGAACGGCGATGAATTCGTATAAGTCGCACAGCCGCCGGAGGTAACAGCAAGATGGAACGCACGCGCCAGCAGCCGGCGATCTTCGCCGAGCCCGAGTCGTATGACTGGAACCAGATCGTCGATGATCTCAATCGTCTGCTGCGCCTGCGCACCACGCCGATCGGGATGAAGCTGTTCGCCACCGTCGAGGAGATGGAACAGATTCCCAAGCTGCGCCGGCCGAAGTCGATTCACACGACCGATCAAATCGTCGCGCAGGCCTCGCGCCTCGGATGGACCGTCGGTATTACAGCCAAGGACCTGGTCGGCGCGCAGTGCGCGGTAGTGATCGGACTGCAGCCGGCCGACGAGGATTGGCTCTCGGGCAAGCGGATGGCCGGGGTGTGGTACTCGACCGTCGAGGATTCTTCGGCCCATCAGCATGCGATGGACGTTGTGCCGCACGGCCGCTATGCCGCGATGGCGGTCTCGCCACTGACCTCGGGTCGGCTCAACCCACCCGACATCTGCCTCATTTATGGCACCCCGGGCCAGATGATCATCTTCATCAACGGCCTGCAGTGGGCCGGCTACAAGAAGTTCGAATGGGGATGCGTCGGCGAATCGGCGTGCGCGGATTCATGGGGCCGCGCGCTCAAGACCGGAGAGCCGAGCGTTTCGATTCCGTGCTTCGCCGAGCGCCGTTACGGCGGTGTGCTGGACGATGAATTGCTGATGGCGATTCCGCCGCGTTACCTGCCCAGAACGATCGAAGGACTGAAGCGGCTCGCCGCGAATGGTCTGCGCTATCCGATTCCGCAGTATGGGATTCAATCGGACGCGCGCGCCGGTCTCGGAGTCAGCTACAGCTCCAAAGAATAAGCGCGGAACCGACGCGGATTGGAAACCAGCCAAGCCCTATATCCGACCGTGTGGAGCAGAAGCAGTACCAGGCAGTAAGAGCCAACGGACTGACGCCAGGGATTTTCAGTGCCAAGGTTTGTGCACTGCCCGGATGCCCTCTGCTCTCAGACGTTTAAGCGCGGGTTCCACATCAGCCCTGTTGTGCAACCAGATAACAGGCTCGCCCTTTTGATCCGGGTCGTGGTCGATGCCCTGCCACTGAAGAGTGGCGAGCGCGGTCTGAAACTCGGCCTTCTCGAAAATGTGAATCAATTCCATGCTCTGAGGGATACAAAAAGCGCCACGGCATGGGAACTGGAGTTCTAATTAACTATCCACAGACTCACATCGCCACAATTTCACCACTTCGCTAGGTAAATCCGTCGGGACGCTTTCAGCGCTGGCGCTGGATTTGAGGCCGATCCGCGCGATTATTCTTCACCTGGCTCGGAAGCCTTGCCTCGATATATCGACTCGATATATTGTCGTGTTGTAGGACGAGACGATGGCAACGAAGCGAGCAAAGGTAGCCACGGCGGTTTCCCGCAAGCAGCCAGGGGCAAAAGAGTCCTTCTCACGCTGGGTTGCGCCGCCTGAGATCGGCTGGCCCAAAAAGCCCCCGCGGATCGACATCAAGTTCCCCATCCTGGGCTTCCTGATGGAGTCCGAGATGACTGGCTACGACCTCAAGCGCCGCTTTCAGGATCCGATTGGCTTCTTCTACCGCGCCAGCGACGGCTCACTTTACCCGGCGCTCAAGAAGCTCGCACACGACGCGATGGTTACGATGCGTGCCGAGCGGCGCGGCCTGCGCGCGCGCAAGGTCTACGCAATTACGCCCAAAGGACGCGAGCATTTCCTGCGCACGCTCCGTGAGCCCGCGCAGCCGATTTTCGTCTACGACGAAGCGCAGGTGAAGATTTATTTCGCCCATCACGACCCGGAGGCCGCGCTGCACCATGTCGAACGCGAGCGCCGTTTCGCGGGTGCGTGGGAGTCGTTCCTCGAACGGCTGCTGGAAGACATGAAAAGCCATGGCGCGAGCCCGTTTCGTACCAGCATGGTGGAAATCGGCCACGGTATCGCGGCGCTCAAGGCCCAGTTGTTCGAAAAGTTGATGCTGCGGCTGGAACGCGAGCTGCGCGGATCGTCGCGCGTCCGCAATGGAACGGACCGGGGCCGCCAGCTGAGCGAGAATCTCCGTAGCTCGCGTGTATCTGGTTCGGCCACGGCCACGCATGGCACGATCCGATGAAAACCATCATCCGCAGAGTAGTGAAGCTCGCGATCGTCGCGCTGATTCTCGGCGGCGGCTATTACCTGGGTAGCAGATATCTTTGGCCTGCGGCCGACACGCAAACAATCCAGACCGTGGGCATAATCGAAGCACCCGAGGTCAACATCACGAGCCGCATCGCTGGCCGCATCGTGCAGCTTGACCTGCTCGAGGGCGACACCGTCGAGCGCGGCCAGATCGTCTGCCGCACCGAGGATATCGACATCAAGAACCAGCTCGCCAAAGCGCGCGGCGACCTCGCGAACGCCAGCGCCACGCTGCACAACGCGGAGAATACGATGGCGCGCAACGCCAAGCTCTACGCCGAACACGTAATCTCGGCCAAGGAGCGCGACGATGCGCGGGCCGCGCTCGACAGTAGCCGCGGCGCGGTGACCGCCGCCCAAGCCAACGTGCAGTTCTACACCGACCAGTTGAACGACACCGTCATCCGCGCGCCCATCGCCGGCACCGTGGTGAGCAAAAACCTCGAGGTCGGCGAATGGGTCGTGCCCGGAACGCCAATTTTGACCGTTGACGACCTTTCTACTATCTGGGCGCGCGTCGACCTGGAGGAGACCGACCTCGGCGCGATCCGCGTCGGCAGTTCGGCGCAGGTGACGTTGCCCACGCGGCCGCCGATGGTTTTTGCGGGACAGGTGATGGCGATCGGGCAGGAGGGACATTTCGCGACTGAGACCGACGTACGCCGCGGCCGCCAGGACATCCGCACTTTCTACGTGAAAGTGCGAGTACTGCAGGCGACCGGACAGGTCAAGCCCGGGATGACTGCCGAGGTCGCATTTGCGCGCAATAATGGAATCGCAATCAGCAGCAATACAAGCCCGCGAACTCACTAAACGCTTCGGCGAATTCACCGCCGTCGATCACGTGACCTTCGAGGTGCGCCGCGGCGAGTTGTTCGGTCTGCTCGGACCCAACGGCGCGGGCAAGACCACGCTCAGCCGGATGCTCACGACGCTGATCGTGCCGACCTCGGGACAGGGCTTCGTCGCCGGCTTCGACGTCGCGCACGATCCTGGGCGCGTGCGCGAAGCGATCGGCGTGATTCCGCAGGCGCTGACCTCCGACCTCGACCTCACCGGATGGGAGAATGTGGACATTTACGGGGGCTTCTACAATCTCAGCCGGCGCGTGCGGCGCGAGCGTGCGCAGCACCTGATTCATATGGTGGGGCTGACCGAGCGCGCCAACGATCTCGTGCAGACATACTCGGGCGGGATGCGCCGGCGGCTGGAGATCGCGCGCGGGCTCATCCATTCGCCAGAGGTCCTGTTCCTCGACGAGCCGACCATCGGGCTTGACCCGCAGAGCCGGCGCGCCGTGTGGGATTTGCTGGAGCAGCTGCGCCGGGACACCGGGCTCACCATTTCGCTCACCACGCACTACATGGACGAAGCCGAAACGCTGTGCGACCGGATCGCGATCGTCGACGGCGGCAAGATCATCGCGATCGGTACGCCGGCCGAGCTCAAGGCGATGGTCAAGGGCTCGGACCGCATCGAACTCGAAGTGGTGGGCGACGCTGAAAAGATCCTAGCGATGCTGCGCGGACAGCCAGGGGTCCACGATGTCACGCGCGATCCTGACGGGCCGATTATCATTTCGGTTGACGACGGCGCACACGCGATGCCGCAGATTATCGGCGCGATCGAAAATGCCGGCGCCAGAGTCTCTTCGATCAAGCTCGAACGGATGTCGCTCGAGGACGTCTTCATCCGATTCACTGGACGGCGTCTGCGCGACGAGCCGGCGCGCAAGGGCGGCTTCTTCAGCTCGAGCTTCGGGATGCCGATGCCGCCGGGGCGCTGACGGAGATCCGCGATGAGAAAAACCTGGTCGATAATGCGCCGCGACCTGCTCAAGATCGGACGCAATCCGCTGACCATCTTCACCAGCGTCCTGCTGCCGATCATCTACCTGGTTATTTTTGGCAACTCGTTCCAGGGTGTGCTCAAGCATCTACCGGTAGTGATCGTCAGCCACGACAACGGCCCCTATGCGATCCGCGTAATGGAACAGATGCAGGCGCTGGCCGCCGGCCCCAAGGTCATCACCATCACCTACAACAGCGACGCGGGCGCGGCAATCCAGGACGTGCGCGACGGCGTCTATAAGGCCGCACTGATTATACCGTCCGGCTTCAGCCAAAGTATCGCGGAAGGCCGCATCGGCGAGCTCGGATTGTTTACCGACAACGTCGACTCGATTAGCGCCGCGACGCTAACGGGCGTGTTCAGCCAAGCGACCGCCTCGATCCGCGCCGGCTACGTCACCGCGCGCGAGCCCAAGCTCGACCAAATCGTGATCCGTCCGAACAACCTTTTCACCACCGTCGACTACGACCGCTCGTTAATTCCGGGCGTGATCGTAATGGCGCTCTTCATGGGCTCGCTAACCTCGGGTGTGTTCAACTGGGTGATGGACCGTTTCATGGGCATCACGGAGTGCTACCTGGTGACGCCGCTCTCGCGTTGGAACCTCGCCGCCGGCGTGCTGGGCTCGAGCGTGCTGGTGACTAGTGTCGCGTCAGTGATCGTGCTGGCGGTGGGCTTGCTGATCACCGGCGGGACAATTACCGGCGGAGCGCCGGCGGCCGCCATACTGGTGGGGGTGATAGTCCTCGGGGCGACCGGGATCCTCGCGATGACTTTCGTTATCCTGGCGCGCGCGAACAATCCGCGCGTGGTCGGCGCATCGGCGGGCTTTCTCAACGTGATCCTGTTTTTTCCAAGCGGCGCGATTTACCCGATCGAGAGCTTTCCGCCGTGGCTGCGGGTCTTTGCCCACTACAATCCCGAGACCCACGCGGTGAGCGCGCTCAAATCGATCCTGTTCAAGGGCGCGAACTTTGCCGCGATCTCTGGCGATCTCGCATTTCTGGTCGTGTTCACGGCGATCATGCTGGTGATTGCGAGCATGACGGTAAAGCGTACGCTCTAGCGCAAGCGCATTTTCAGAGACCACCGGGCGCGAACCCGCGCGCCTACCTTTTATCCGACCAGCTCAGGTAGAGGCCTATATTGCCGAGCAGCGCGAAGGTTACCGGCATCCCCAGCGCGTACGAAGCCACCTTCAGCGAATCGTTGCCTAGAGCGAATGCCGCGATCAGCAACACGACCGCCAGCGCTTCGAGCGCGACCAGAAAGAAAATCAGCGTCTTGTGTTCGCGCTGGCTATTTTCCGCCCTCGTAACGATTGGCCGCCCGCCTCCTGGACCGTTCCACTCTTCGCGAAAATCAGCCGGGGGGCAAATGCGCGGCGAGATTGAACAGTTCCTGCAGGCTCTGATTGAATCGGTAGAACTTGTCTTCGCGCAGCTGGTCGGTGGACTCCAGCCAAAGCTCATCGCCCATGAGTGCCAGCGAACTCAGCGTGTGGCGCAGCTCCGGATGGCCATTGCGCGCGATTTCATCCAGCATTCGCCGCCACACCGCGCGCCGCGCACAGATCGTGAAATCCGGATCGAATGACCCGGCCTCGCCGGAAGCAAGCGCGCGCGCGTCGGCCAGCGCGTAACCTTGCATCGTGACGCCGGTGTTCTGCTCCTGCCCGCCGCCTGCATCTTCATCGGGGAGCACACGTACAACGAAGCGGGCCTCGACGTAGCCAATCCGCTGAAAAAGCTCGCCCCGGGTCGCCATCAGGCGGCCCAGGGCGAGAAACCATTGCGGATCGGGAAATTCCGGCGCCATCAGGAAATAAGCTTGGAGAACTCAGTCGGCAGCAGGCAGCGCGGACGCCGATCAAGGCCGGCCGAGTCGCAGCGCTGCAGGTACTCGCCGACGATCCGCCGCCACAGTTGCGCCTGCATCTCCATCCCCTTGTCGAAGTGAGCGAGCCCGCCGCCCATCAGCACCGCCATCGGCTCGACTGACTCGGGCTCGCTGAAGATCTCGAGCAGGATGCGCTCGGCGTCATCCAGTTCGCTATGCACTTCCTGGGCCAGTTCGGGGCGTGACTTAAGCTGGGTGCGCAGATGCATCGTGCCGTAACCGACGTGGCGCGACTCGTCCTGCATGCAGCGGCGAAAGATTTCCTGGTCGACCCGGCTCGGCGCGATGAACTCGCCCTGGCGAAAGATGGTCAGCACGAAGCCCTCGCCCAACAGGTGGAGACGCGCGGTCTGCGCCGAGAAGCTGGGCGCGTCGAAAATCTTCTTCAGTCCCAGCTCGCTGTAGCCGCTGGCCTTACCCAAGCCGCCGCCGTTGGCGAGCGCGCGCTTGCGGAAGACATCCATGTGGCGCGCCTCGTCCATCGCCTGGGTGGCGAGGAACATCTTGACCTCGAAGAAGTCCTGGTTGATGCGGCTCATCCAGCGCGTCGGCGCGTCGGCGGCGATGAACTCGATCTCGGTGAGAAAGGTGCAGAGCTGACACATCGCACGCTCGAGATCGTCGGGCAGAGGCTTGAGCTCATCCCACGGAATGTCGCGTGCGGAACTCCATTGGCGCGCCACCGCTTCCTCGTAAAGCTCGCTGACGTTGTCGGCCCAACACTCGTCCTTGTTGTTGATGGTGAAACCGAGCGACGGCACGTTGTCGGGGACCACCGCGCCGCGCGGCGCCATAGAGCGATGCTCGCCGCCGCGCTCCGGAATGACTCCGTAGCTGCCAATCTCGATGTCCTTAAGCCGCAGCCCAAGGCCCGAAGGCTTGGCGTGCATGCCCCACTCTCCCGTCTCTTTCATCCAGTTCAGATCAGGAGTGCCGCTCTGAAAAAGTCTCTGGAGATACGGCGAGGGTTCGACCTTGAAGCGAGCCTCGGTGCCGACGCGGTGTTCATCCTTGATCGGGACGGTAGGCATGGCGGTCCTCCCTGCGAAGGTCGGTGTCGGGGTCATTGCCGCAGAATCGCGGCGGCGTGTCAACTGCGTTATGGGCAGCGACGACGCGCGCCCGCTCCTAGGCGCAAATTGTTGTGCCGCGGCGCGTGTGTTAGCGTTCGGGCTCCGCTAAAATCGTACGTAGCGGGGCGGCGTACCCAAGTGGTTAAGGGAGAGGTCTGCAAAACCTCCATTCAACGGTTCGAATCCGTTCGCCGCCTCCACCTTTCTCTCTTTGTCTTTTATCTCATAGTGCTCAGCGGATCGTTCCGAGCTGACGCAGCAGCGGCATTATCTCGCGTTGGAAGCGCAGCGTATCTTCGTAATAAGAGAGAAAGACCATCAGCACACCGTCCATGCCCGAACGGTACAAGCGGTCGAGGTTTTCGGCGACCTGCTCGCGAGTGCCGAAGATCGGCAATGCGCCTCCGCCAAGCGCGAACATCTCGAGCGTGAAGTTGTCGAACGAGCCGCTTTGCGGAAGTAGGCCGCGCGCCCAGTTCTCGGTCGCTTCGCGATCTATCTGTTCCAGGATGCGTCGGCGCTCCTCGTTGGCCTCGCGCTCGGTCTCGCGCCAGACCACGAACGGGTAACCGCAACACTTGACAGTGCGTCCATAGCGCGCGGCGCGCGCGTGAACGTCGGCGCTCAGCGCGGCGCTCGCCTCCAGCGATGGCACGGCGATGAATGCCCAATCGCACAGCCGCGCGACCAGCTCGCGCGCCTCCTCCGACCCGCCGGCGTTGGCGATTGGCGGATGAGGCTTGCGCGTGGGCTGCGGCATCACCCATCCCCCGCGAATCCGGTACCACTTCGATTCGTGGTCAAAGGCGCCGGGCTCGGACGTCCACAGGCCCTTGATGATTTCGATATAGGCCGCAGTGCGCTCGTAGCGTTCGGTATGCGGCAGTACTTCGATGCCCATCATCCCGAACTCGCGCTCGCTCCATCCGCTGACCACGTTGAGGCCCCATCGCCCCTTCCCTATATGGTCAAGCGTTGCGCCCATCTTGGCAGCGACCAGCGGATGAAAGATCGGCACATGGACGGTGGAAAAGACTTGGATGCGCTCGGTCGTCGCGAGCAGCGCCCCCGCCCAGGTCATGGTTTCCAGCGAGGTGCCCAAGTAGTCGGTCTTGCCGCCGTAACCCTTCCACTTGGCCACCGGAAAAAGAAAATCGAAGCCGGCGGCCTCGGCGGCGCGGGCGATTTGCGCGTTCGACTCGTACGTCCAGTCGTCGGGCACCGGTTTGTAGGTGCTGATCGAGTACGAGTTGCTGCAATTGGGCATGAAGAGTCCAAGGCCGAGCGGCCCGTGTTGCTCCTTATCAACGGCGACGCGTGACGCTCCGGCCGCGGTTGGGCGAACCTCGTTCATCGCAATCTCCTGCGCTGTCTCCGGCCCTGGCTCGAGCCGTGCGAGCGCTAACCGACCTTGGCGAGCAGGTTGGCCATGTCGTCGGCGTGCTGCTCTTCCATCTTGAGGATGTCTTCCATGATGCGGCGCGTGGTCGTGTCGTCATCGCCGAGCCATCGCACGATCTCGGAATAGGATTCGATCGCGACGCGCTCGGCAACCAGGTCCTCCTGGATCATCGTGACCAGGTTGTTATGCCGCCCGTACTCGGAATGGCTGCGTTCGGGCAGCCCTTTGGGATCGAAGTTGGGCTCGCCGCCGAGCTGCGTGATCCGTTCCGCGACCCAATCCGCATGCTGCTGCTCTTCGCCCGCGTGCTGGAGAAACTCGGCCCGCGCCGGCTCCGCGTCGAGCCCCTTGGAAAGATAGAAGTGCGATTTGTAGCGCAGGACGCAAACGATTTCGGTCGCGAGCACGTCGTTGAGGACCTTGATAACCTGCGCGCGATCGGCTCGATAGCTTTCCGTGACGGCGCCGGACTGCATGTGCCGGCGCGCACGCGCCCGCATCTTCTTGACGTCGGCGATGAAGCGTCGCGCTGGCGCCTTGAGTGATTTTTTTTGTCCAGCCATCGCGCTCTCCGGATGAAAGTATTCCCGGCTTTTCCGCTTATTTTCTTAGCGCTTCCCGAATGGCGAGAAGATTCAATCGGCCGCGAGACTCCCGGCTAGGAGGCGGCGAGACGCTCGACCGCGCGCAGAATCCGCGCCCGGCGTTCCGCCGGATCGGGGGCGAACGATTCCGGCTGGAGCGCCGTCGCGGTCACGCCTGCCTTGGCAAATTCCGCCAGCCGCGCGCGGCAATGGTCGACGCTGCCGAAGACGTAAATCTCCTCCAGCATCCGATCCGGCACGGCGGCGACCGCCGCCTTGCGATCACCCGCGTTCCAGGCCGCAGCGGCGGTCGTGGCCTCGCGCTCGAAACCGATCTCGCGGAAGAAATTGTTGTACTGCGGTACCGTCATGTAGGCGGTCAGATGGCGGCGCAGTTCGGCGCGCAGCGCGTCGCTGTCCTCGTCGACCGCGACAAAGATCCGGCAGACCACGTCCAGCGGCGCGTTTGCGTCCTTGCCGGCGGCACGCTGGCCCTCGCGCACGTGCGCGATCATCGCAGGCAGCGCCGACGGCGTGATGAAGTTGGTGATCAGTCCGTCAGCAATCTCGCCCACCAGGCGGAGCATCTTCTCGCCCTGGGCGCCGAGGTAGATCGGCGGCGGCGTGTCCAGCGTGACGTTCATGCGGAAGCCATTGACCTGCACTGTCTTGCCCTTGAGCGTGACCTTCTCGCGGCTGAACGCGCTGCGGATTGCGGCGACGGTTTCGCGTACTCGGGTCACCGGATGCTCGAACGGCACGCCCATCCACTGCTGCACGATCACCGGTGACGAAGTTCCCAACCCCAGGATGAACCGGCCGCCGGAAAGCTGCTGCACGGTCGCCGCCGACATAGCGATCAAAGCGGGCGAACGCGTAAACACCGGCACGATCGCCGTGCCCAGGCGCATGCGCGGCGCGAGCATCGCGGCAGCCGCGAGTGGGGCGAAGGCTTCGGTCGCGAACGATTCGAACGACCAGGCGTCGACATAGCCCGCACGCTCGGCCGTGCGCACCAGGTCGACGAAGTGTTGGTTCTGAAAAGCTTCGAGCGGGATCGTGATTCCCTGTCGCATCGTGGTCTCTCTCTCCAGTGCGCGCCGCAGGCGAAAGCCGGCTTATCACGCGCTCAGTCCTTTATTACACGGCGGCGAACCTTAGGCCATGCGCGGGCACGATTGTCGGGCAGCCCTCGCGATATGCGCTGTCGCCGCGATTTACGGAAAGTGGACAGAAGCTAGATTAGGAGGCGGCGCAGTGGGCCGGCTGGGAACTGCGCTGATGCGCAAGACTGCCGACGCGGTGCGACTCCATCTGGATCTCTAGCTGCTCTTGAAGTCACATCGGTTGTTCGCATAGACAGACGCATATCACGATCCTCATCTCTCGGGGTTATACGCAGGATCTCGGGGTTAATACGTAGGACCGGTGTCCGTCCTTAACGCGATTTGCCGCTGAGCGGCGGCGTGAATAGGATGCAGCACCACCTGCGGCTCGGTCCTTGAGGCGCCGCGCTTGGGTAACGATGAGCGTGAGAACCAAAACCCTCGAAGCGCAACCGCCCGGCATGGCTCCCGGATTGCGCGGCCAAATCTTCTCACTCGATCGCATCCTGCCGACTGAGCCGGATTCACCGCGGGCCTGGATTATTGTATTCGCCGCGTTTCTCTCGATGTTCACGTTGTTCGCGGTGGCCTACAGTTTCGGCGCTTTCGTCACGCCGATGGCCGCCGAGTTTCATTCCGGACACGCGGCGATCTCGGCTATCTTCTCGATTACCGCATTCATCTATTTTCTCTTCGGGGCCGCCGCGGGCCATATTTCCGATCGGATCGGTCCGCGTCCGATGATGGTCGCAAGCGCGTTGTTCGTGGGAACCGGCCTGGTACTGACTTCCTCGATCAATCATCTGTGGCTGAGTTACCTGACGTACGGCATAGGCGTCGGAATAGGGGTCGCCTGCGGATATGCGCCGATGGTGGCTGCGGTCAGCGGATGGTTCGTGCGCCGGCGCAACACGGCGCTCGGAATTGCGGTCTCGGGCATCGGCTTCGGCACGATCGTGGGCGCGCCGCTGGCCGCGAAGTTTATCCCGCTCTATGGATGGCGCGAGACGTACGTGCTGTTCGGCGCGGCGAGCGCGTCGCTGCTTCTGCTCGCGGCCGCGATGGCCAAGCGATCGCCGATCGCGCGCAGCCGGAGCGGACCCACCACCGGTGAAGCGCTGCGAACGCCGGCCTTCATGCTGCTCTACGCGTCGTCGTTTCTATGTTCGGTGCCGCTCTTCGTGCCGTTTGTATTTTTACCCGGGTTCGCGCGCGACCTCGGGGTCAACCCGGTCGCGAGCGCGGCGCTAATCGGCGTCATCGGCATCGGGAGCGTATGCGGACGGCTGGGCCTCGGCGCGCTCGCCGATCGGCTGGGGCTGGTCGGCCTCTACCTCTTCTGCTTCCTGCTCCAGGCGCTGAGCTATGCCATCTGGCTCGGCGCGGATTCTTATCTGACGCTGGTAATCTTCGCCCTGGCGATCGGCACCGGCTATGGCGGTTACGTTGCGCTGGCGCCCGCAGTGCTGGCGCAGTTCTTCGGCACTGGCAACCTGGGCGCTTTGGTGGGCTCGCTCTATACCAGCAATGCTTTCGGCACGCTCATCGGGCCGCCGCTTGCCGGCTTTATCATCGATCACACCGGCGGCTACCGATGGGCGATAGCCACCGCGCTCGCAATGGCAACCGCCGCGTTCCTGGTTTTGCTGCCGCTGCCGAAGATCGAGATTCCCGATCCCGCGCTTCAGAAGATCGGGTGATTCTGTATCTGCTTGTATTTCGGATAGCCGGCTGAGACGCCATATTCCATCACGCCGTAGCCGACCGAGTTCCCGTCGCGCACTTCGATCACGTGATCGCTGAGCGTGCGCACCAGGCGGCGAATCTCGGGATCGCGCAGGTCCCAGCGATCGTGCTCGACGTGAAGCGGACCCTTGTCGTCGCCTTGCGCCCATCCGTTCAGGCCGCCATACATCCCGGCCTTCAGATAGTAGCGGCCGGGCAGCATTTTGATCTGCACGCTCCGTTTTGCGCCATCCGCAAAGGTCATCTCGAATTCAGCGTGGTCCATGGTCTGGCCGCGCGAATCGTCAGCCCACGTGATGTCGTGCGCGACGTGAGTGATACGGCGGCGGCGGTCGGCCTGCTTCCCTAGCGGCAGGACTTCTTCACCGGTGATGTAGATGAAGTCGCCGGGCGCGCGCTCGTTGAAGTACCATTGCAACCCATGATCGGCGAATTGGATGGTCGACCAACTAAATAGCAGCGGCGGAAAATAAGAAATCGGCGGCTTGGTCTCGTCGGTGTGCAATTCGGCGCGGATTCCCCAGGAGCGGTCGCGCTGTCCCCACCAGCTCTCGGGCTTGAGCTCGTAGCGCTTTCCGCCCGCCTTGATCCATCCCGAGTAGCGCCCGACCTGTTGCGCGCGTGCGATTTGCTCGGCGACCCGGCCGTGGCGGCGGCGGAAATGCGGCTCCTCTTCATGCGGGTTCAGAGTGGCTTGGAATTCGATATCGAAGCTCAACCCCGAATCGTTCTCCGCCAGCACGATTCGATGGCGGCGCAGGCCCTCGAGCACGTGGATTTGCAGCGGCCCGACGCCGGTCAGCAGCGGATCGGGGCGGAGCCGGCGCGACATACGGATGTTGTGCTGCACGTTGTCGATGGTCACGCCGGCAAACGCGTCCATCACATTCTTGTTGGGATAGTAACCCAAGCCGATGTCAAAGATGATGTCGCCGGCGGGCACGGGATGCCCCGTGTACCACATCCGCTCCATCCAGGCCGGGTCGCTGGTGCCAACATGGTCGAAAGTGGTGGGAAGCTGATGACCGATGAAATCGTCTTGCGCTGTGAGCATGTTCTACCTTTCCTTCCGTATCCTCACGCGTTCGCGCCGCGCGAGATTTCTGCGAAGAGCGGATTCGCGGTCAGCGCCAGTTCGCGCTTGATCGCTTCGCGCATGTAGTTCGTGAGCGTCTCCTCGACCGATTTCGCGACCGCGGCGTCGAGCGTGGCGCGGTGCTCCGTGAGCCATTTGAGCACGCCGCACACCTCGGTCTCCAGCCGATCGCGGCGAGCCTCCAACTCCGTCGTGTCGAGCGTGATCGAAGGCGCGGCCGGTGACTTATAAGCCGGCGGTCGCTCGACTTGTCCGCGGCACACGTCGTCCACCCGTCCAAGCGCCGCCTCCTGGAGTGCGACTTGCGCGAGAGTTACCTCGCGCGACCATTGCAGGCGTGGACGCATGTTGCGCAACAGATCCATCACCGCGAACGCCTGTCCGCGCGCGTAGGCGTCGTCGACGCGTGGGATAATCTCGCGTTCCAGCGCGATAACGATGCCATCGATTAGCCGGTTGAGCGAATTATTCATGGTGCCTCGCCCGACAATAGTCTTTCCAACTGCGCCAGCAGACGCCAGAGCTGCGCGCCCATCGCGGCCATCCGCAAATCGTCGAAGTTTCCACTTTCGAAGCAGTTGGCCGCGCCGACATGCATCACGGCCAGCGTAAAAGTTCCGAATATCTCGTAAAACGTGACCGCGCGTGGGTCGACCACGATTCCGCTCAACTCCTGGTAGCGCCGGTAAAGTTCATCGCGCGCAACCAAATGGCACATTAGCGGCGAACGACCGCGAAACGCCCGCATGCACATCCATCCCAGGTCCTGATGCGGGTCGCCGAGATGCACCAGCTCCCAATCCAGCATCGCGCTGATGCGCCCGTTGAGCACCAGGAAATTGCCGATCCGGTAGTCGCCGTGAATCACGCTGATGCGCGGCGCGCGCGGGCTGTTGGCGCGCAGCCACAGCAGCCCCCACTCCAGAATCGGATACGGCTGCCGCTCATGCCGCCGCAGGTATCGCTCCCAAAAGTCGATTTGCGCGGCCGCCGCCTGCGTCACGTCGCGAGCGCCATCGAGTTGTTCCGCCGGCGTGCCGTGCCAATCGAAACCATGCAGCCGCGCGAGCCCGGCAACGAACTGCTCGCCCAACGCCGCGCGCGTCGCGTCGTCAAATGCCGCACCACCGCCCGGCACCCAGGGCAGCGGCGCCTCGCCCTCGACCTTCTCCATCAGGAAAAACGGCGCACCCAAGACCTCATGCGAATCGCTATACCAGTAGACGCGCGGCACCGGCACTCCGCTGTGCTCGATCGCCTTGAGCGCGACGAACTGCGGAACCGCGCTGTACGGCGCGAAGACTCCGTCGGGCGGACCGATGCGTGCGATGAGCTTGCGATGCTGCCGCTCGCCGCCCTCCTCCCACGTCGCCTCGAAACCATAGGTCAGCCACGAGAATCCGACTGAGTAACGGGTCAGCTCGCCAACTGTGACGGGCCCGCCGGTTTGCTTAGCGATGAAGCCAGTTAGGCGGTCACGCAATTCTGTCTCGGACGGTTGATACATGAACGACGTTTCGGAATTACTTTTTTGTTACGACTCGTGTGCGCTCTCAGGCGCTTGTGGCCGGCGCGCGAAAACTAGCAAACCATTCCTATCTTGGAAAGCGCACGATTGCGCTCGAGTTTCGCCATAGACATTGCGAAGCGCAGTTTTCACATCCCTGCAAACTGCAATCATGGGCACGCTCGCAGCGCAAAGCTTCTCATCTTCACACGATCGTCGCTTTGGCATGTCTCGTGCTCGATTATGACGGTCATGTGGGACCTGATCTTCATCGTGGCAACGGCCGCCTTCTTCGCCGTGAGCCTCGCCTACGTGGAAGGATGTCAGCGGTTATGAGCACTTGGGAATTGATCCTGGGATCCGCTGGCGCCGTACTCCTGACCGCGTATCTCGTCTACGCACTGTTGCGCCCCGAGCGATTCTAGGGGCCCATCCTCTTCGAGGGATCTCAGATGTTCTGGAACGCAGTTTTCCAGGTAGGGATTTTCTTGGCCATCGTCACCGCGCTGAGCGTGCCGCTCGGGCTTTACATGGCACGCGTCTTCGCGCACGAGCCGACTTTTCTCGACCCGGTGCTCGCGCCGATCGAGCGGCTCATCTATCGCGTTTGCCGGGTGCGGCCCGGCAGCGAAATGACGTGGGCTGAATACGCAGTCGCGATGCTGGTTTTCAGCATGGTCGGGATGATCGTGCTGTACGCGATGCAGCGGCTGCAGGCGTTCCTGCCGCTCAATCCACAGAAGTTCGCGGGCGTGGCGCCCGATCTGGCCTTCAACACGGCGGCGAGCTTCACCACCAACACCAACTGGCAAGCCTACGGCGGCGAATCGACCATGAGCTATCTCACGCAGATGGCCGGGCTCGCCTTTCACAATTTCGTTTCTGCCGCGGCCGGTATCGCGATCGCGATCGCGGTGATTCGCGGCTTCGTACGCCGCAGCGCCAAGACGCTCGGGAATTTCTGGGTCGACCTGACCCGCGCCATACTGTGGGTGCTGTTGCCGATCTCGGTCGTCTTCGCGCTGGTGCTGGTCTGGCAGGGGGTGCCGGATAATTTCAGTCCCTACGCGCAGGTCAAGACGGTGGAGGGCGCGCAGCAGGTGGTTGCCCAAGGTCCGGTCGCCTCGCAGGAGATCATCAAGGAACTCGGCACCAACGGCGGCGGCTTTTTTAACGCCAACTCGGCGCATCCATACGAAAACCCGACTCCGTTGACGGACTTGCTGGAGCTCGTTGCGATTTTCGCGATCGGCGCAGGCCTCACCCATACGTTCGGCCACATGGCGGGCGATCGGCGACAGGGATGGGCGTTGTTCGGGGTGATGGCGATTATGTTTTTGATGGGCGTGACGCCGGCCATCTGGGCCGAGCAGCGCGGTAATCCGCAGTTCGCCGCGCTCGGTCTCCATCAGCACGCCACCGCGGGCCAGTCCGGCGGCAACATGGAGGGCAAGGAGACCCGCTTTGGCACCATCGATTCGGCGCTGTGGGCGACCGTCACCACCGACACCTCGTGCGGCGCGGTCAATTCGATGCACGACAGCTTCACGCCGCTGGGCGGACTCGTCCCGCTCGTCGACATGCAGATCGGCGAGATCATTTTCGGCGGCGTCGGCTCAGGACTTTACGGGATGCTGGTGATGGCGGTGCTGTCGGTCTTCATCGCGGGTTTGATGGTGGGGCGGACGCCGGAGTATTTGGGCAAGAAGATCGAAGGCCGTGAGATGAAACTCGCGATGCTTTTCATTCTGATCTTTCCCGCGGTTATCCTGCTGCCCGCCGCGATCGCGGTCGTGACCAAGGTGGGACTGGCGGGCATTACCAATCCCGGACCGCACGGCTTCTCGCAGATTCTGTATGCCTACTCAGAAGCCTCGGCCAACAACGGCTCGGCCTTCGGTGGACTGAACGCGAACAGCTTTTTCTACAACACGACGCTCGCGTTTGTGATGCTGTTTGGCCGCTTCATGATGAAAATTCCGGTGCTCGCGCTGGCCGGCTCGCTGGCGGGCAAGAAAGTTGCGCCGCCAAGCGCCGGCACGTTTCCGACCAACGGTGCGATTTTCGTAGTGCTTTTGATCGGAGTGATCCTGATCGTCGCGGCGTTGACGTTCTTCCCCGCCGACGCGCTGGGCCCGATCGTCGAGCACCTGGCGATGATGCAGGGCAAGCTCTACTAGCAGAGGAGTGGATTTCGATGACTGAGCGTAAGGCGACGGCGCTGTGGGACAGCCAGATCGTCAAGGGCGCGCTGGTTGATTCGCTGCGCAAGTTTGACCCGCGGATCCAGGCCCGCAACCCGGTCATGTTCGTGGTCGAGGTGACCGCGCTCGCCGTGACCGTGATCCTCTTCCGCGATTTCTTTCTCGGCCGCGGCGCGCTTGCCGCCTTCGAGTTTCAGATCGCGCTCTGGCTGTGGTTCACGGTGCTGTTCGCCAACTTCGCCGAGGCAATGGCCGAGGGACGCGGCAAGGCGCAGGCCGACAACCTGCGCAAGACCCGCACCGAAACCCAGGCCAAGCTGGTCACTGCCGGCGGCAGCATCGAGCTGGTCGCGGCGACGAAACTCAAACGCGGTGACGTGGTGCTGGTCGAGGCGGGCGACGTCATTCCCGGCGACGGCGAAGTGATCGAGGGTATCGCCGCGGTCAACGAGGCCGCGATCACCGGCGAGTCCGCCCCGGTCATTCGCGAAAGCGGCGGCGACCGGAGCGCCGTTACCGGCGGCACCACGGTCATCTCCGACCACATCAAGGTGCGCATCACCGCCAACCCGGGCGAGACCTTCCTCGACCGCATGATCGCGCTGGTCGAGGGCGCGCAGCGCCAGAAAACGCCCAACGAAATCGCGCTCAGCATCCTGCTCGCCGGTCTGACGATCATTTTCATGCTGGTCTGCGTTAGCCTCTATCCATACGCGCGTTACGGCGGCACCTCGCTCTCGCTGCCAGTGCTGGTGGCGTTGCTGGTGTGCCTGATTCCAACCACCATCGGCGGATTGCTCTCGGCCATCGGCATCGCCGGGATGGATCGCCTCGTCCAGCACAACGTGCTCGCAATGTCGGGCCGCGCGGTCGAAGCCGCCGGCGACGTCGACACGCTGCTGCTCGATAAGACCGGCACCATCACGCTGGGCAACCGGATGGCGACCGAGTTCCTGCCTATGCTTGACGTGCGAGTGGAGATGCTTGCCGACGCGGCGCAACTGGCGTCGCTCGCCGACGAGACACCCGAGGGCCGTTCGATCGTGGTGCTGGCCAAGCGCGAGTATAATTTGCGCGGCCGCGAACTGGCGGAGAAGGACGCGCAATTCATCCCCTTCTCGGCGCAGACCCGGATGAGCGGCGTCGACCTCAACGGGCGGCGGATTCGCAAGGGCGCCGCCGACCAAGTGGTCAAGTTCGCGCGCGAGAGCGGCGGCCAGGCGCCGACCGAGCTGGCCGGCATCGTCGAGCGTATCGCGCGCAGCGGCGGAACGCCGCTGGTGGTCGCCGACAATGCGCAGATTCTCGGCGTGATCCATCTCAAGGACATCATCAAGGAAGGTATCCGCGAGCGCTTCGCGCGGCTGCGCGCGATGGGCCTGCGCACGGTGATGATCACCGGCGACAATCCGCTGACCGCCGCGGCGATCGCACACGAGGCTGGCGTCGACGATTTTCGCGCCGAGGCCACGCCGGAAACCAAGCTCGCGCTGATTCGCGAGGAGCAGGCGCTAGGCAAGCTGGTGGCGATGATCGGCGACGGCACCAACGACGCGCCGGCGCTCGCCCAGGCCGACGTCGGGATCGCGATGAACGCCGGAACCCAGGCCGCGCGCGAGGCCGGCAACATGGTCGACCTCGATTCGAATCCGACCAAGATCATGGAGGTGGTGGAGATCGGCAAGCAACTGCTGATCACGCGCGGCGCGCTGACCACCTTTTCGATCGCCAACGACGTCGCCAAGTATTTCGCGATCATCCCGGCGATGTTCGTGATCGGCTACCCCGAACTGCAGAAGCTCAACGTGATGCATCTGGCGACTCCCGAGAGCGCGATCCTCTCGGCCGTCATCTTCAACGCGCTGATCATCGTTGCTCTGATTCCGCTGGCGCTGCGCGGTGTCGCGTACCGGCCACTCGGCGCCGCCGCCATCCTGAGCCGCAACCTGCTGATCTATGGTCTCGGCGGCGTGATCGTGCCGTTCATCGGAATCAAGCTCATCGATCTCTTCGTGACCGCGTTCCATCTCGCGTGAGGAAAAGGAAAAGCAATGCGCACGCTCATAACTGCGATCGCGATGACCATCGCGCTGACGCTGGTGACCGGAATCGTCTATCCGATAGCGGTATGGGGAATCGCGCAGGTGCTTTTCGCCTGGCAGGCGAACGGAAGCCTGGTCATGCGCGGCGGACAGGTGGTGGGCTCCGCACTTATCGGACAGAATTTCGCCGCCGCGAAATATTTCCATCCCCGTCCTTCGGCCGCCGGCGACAAGGGCTACGACGCGAGCAACTCCGGCGCGTCTAACCTGGGGCCGACCAATCGCAAACTGATTGATGCGACCAAGGCCGCGCTGCACAAGGTGCTTCAGGAAAACCCCGGCGCCTTGCCAGCGCAGGTGCCGATTGACCTGGTTACCGCCTCGGCCAGCGGACTAGACCCCGAAATCTCGCCGGCGTCGGCGGAGCTGCAAGTCGCGCGGGTGGCGAAGGCGCGCGGGCTCAGCGAGGCCGTAGTGCTCGACGTGGTGCACGACAACGTGCGGCCGCGCTTCGCCGAACTGTTCGGGGAACCGGGCGTCAATGTCCTGGAGCTTAACCTAGCGCTTGACCGGATGGCCGCGCCGGCCCGCTAAGACGGCGCGGCGGCGTGCGTATATACTCTTGCCGGTATGGCTGAGGAGCGTCCCGCGCCGGAGTCTTTCCTCGACCTGGTCGCCGAGCAGCGAAAGGGGCGGCTCAAGATTTACGTCGGCGCAGCGGCCGGCGTTGGCAAGACCTGGCGGATGCTCGAAGAGGCGCACGAGCTGCGCAACAAAGGCATCGACGTGGTGCTCGGCTTCATCGAAACCCATCGGCGCGAGGACACCGACGAGATGGTTGGGGACCTGGAAGTGGTCCCGCGCCGCAGGATCGACTACCGCGGCGTCCCGTTGGAAGAAATGGACGTCGACGCGATCCTCGCGCGCAAGCCGGAGGTCGCAGTGGCCGACGAACTCGCGCACACCAACGTCGCTGGTTCCAAGCACGAAAAGCGCTACCAGGACATCGAAGAGCTGCTCGCTGCGGGCATCAACGTCATCACCGCGATGAACATCCAGCACGTCGAAAGCCTCAACCCGATGATGAAGCGGCTGACCGGCATCGAGGTGCGCGAAACCGTGCCGGACTCCTTTCTCGCGCGCGCCGACCAGATCGTCAACGTCGACGTCACGGTCGAGGCGCTGCGCGAACGGCTGCGTGAGGGCAAGATCTATCCGCCCGCGCAAATCGAGCAAGCGCTCAAGAACTTTTTCAAGCCGGCCAACCTAGCGTCGCTCCGCGAAGTGTCGCTGCGCGAGGTCGCGCGCGGCCTAAGCCGCCAGCGTGAGGACCGCGAGGCGCTGCAGCGCGAAGGCGGCCGACGCATGCTGCCGAACGAGCGGGTAATGGTTGGACTATCCTCCAATGCGCACGATCGCGGGATGCTCCTACGCAAGACCTGCCGGATCGCGGGGCAGCTCGGAGCCGAGTGGTACGCGGTGCACGTCGAGACACCATCCGAGGCGGCCGGGCGAGTCAGCACCCGCGACTTCGTCAAGCTGCTCGACAACATCAACCTGGCCGGCGATCTCGGCGCCGAAACCGTGTGGCTGAAATCGGACGACATCGTGGCCGCGATGCTGGAATTCGCGCGCGCGCACGGAGTTACCAAGATCGTGCTCGGCCGCACGCACCAGCCGCTCTGGCGCCGCCTGCTCAAGGGCGACGTGACCAAGCAGATGCTCAACGCCGCGGTGGATTTCGACGTCGAGGTGGTGGGCGGCGATGACGACGCCGACAAGCAATCATGAGCACGCCATCGCTGCGCACGCGCATCCGCAACGTCAGCCTGCTGCTGGTCGTGCTGGTAATCGGCCTCGGCCTGTATGCCCTGCCCCGCGTCTACCGGCTGGGGACCGTGATTCGTCAAACGCTCCATCGCAACTACGTCAGTATCGAAGTCGCCCAGCATCTCCACGAAACGCTGCGGGTGCTGCAGCTCGCCGAGCGCGATGGCGGTGGGCGGGCCGAGCTCACCCGCTCGCGCGCCGCCTTCAGGCATTGGATGGATATCGAGGACCAAGACTTCACCGAGGCTGGCGAGCCCGAGCTGGCGCACGATATCGATGGCCGCGGGCGGCGGCTGTTCGAGGAAATCGCCGCCGCGCCGCCGCAGGCGCGCCACGACCAGGAGTTCGACGAGCTGCATGCGCGGCTGAACGACCTCACCGCGATAAACGAGGCCGCGATGTGGCGCGCGGACAGCCGCGCCGCCGGGCTCGGCAAGCGGCTGACTTACGAATTCGCCGGCGGGCTCCTGGTCCTGCTGGTGACCGGCATCGCGATGTCGTGGGGGCTGGGATGGGTACTGGCGCGCCCGCTCACGGAACTAACCGAGCGGCTGCGCGGCGTGAGTCAGCGCCGCGTCCACGTGCGGCTCGGGCCGCAGCCGCTGGCCGAGCTCGAGGCAGTGGCGCGCGAGTTCAACCAGATGGCCGATCATCTCGAGCAATACGAGAAGCTCAACCTCGAACGCCTGCTCTATGAGAAACGCAAGACCGAGGCGATCGTCGAAAGCCTCGAGGATGGCGTGGTGCTGATCGACTCGGCCGGAGTTGTCACTCATATCAACGAAGTGGCGGCGCTAATCATGGACATCGAACCCGCCGACGCGCTCGGCAATCCGTTAGACGATCTCAGCAGCAACTCGCCGCACTATCGCCGGGTGCGCGACGCGCTGCGCGGGCTGCGTCGTGCCGCGCCTGACGGGCCGCGCACCGAGGTGCAGCTGCACGTGCGCGGCCGCGACCATTCCTATGTGCTCAAACCGATCGCGCTCCATCGCACCGAGGGCGTCGCGCTCGGCACCCTGCTCATCCTGCAGGACGTGACCTATCTGCGCGACCAGGATCGGGCGCGCAGCAACCTGGTCGAAACGCTCTCGCACGAGCTGCGCACGCCGCTCACGTCGCTGGCGCTCTCTGCGCAACTGCTGCAACGCGAGGAGGCAACGCTGGACTCGCGCCAGCGTGAGTTCCTGCGCACGATTCTCGAGGAATGCGCGCGGATGAAACAGCTCACCGACAACCTGCTCAATCTCGCGCGCGGCGAGCTCGCCTCCATCTCGATCGCGCGCGAGCGCCTGGACCTCGCGCGCGTGGCCGAGGAGGTCGCGGGGCGCTTTCGCATCCAGGCCGAGGAAAAGCAGGTGGCGCTGGACCGCCATATCACGGGAGTCCCGCCGGTGAGCGGCGATCCGGTCAAGCTTTCGTGGGTGGTCTCGAACCTGATCGGCAACGCGCTGCGCTATACTCCCAGGGGTGGACGGATCGAAGTCATGACCGGATGGGCCGATGACATGGTGCGGCTGGAGGTCGCCGACTCCGGCCCGGGAATCGCGCCCGAGCTGCGCGACCATGTCTTCGAGCGCTTCGCGCAGTATGGCGACGGCGCCGACAAAGGCGCGGCGGGGCTGGGACTGGCGATCGTCAAGGACATCGTGATCGCGCACGGTGGGCGAATCTTTGTCACCGGCAATGCTCCGACCGGCAGCCGTTTCGTGGTCCAGTTGCCGGTGTCGCGGGAGGCCTGATGGCGCGGCTGCTCATCGTCGACGACGAGAAGAATATCCGCGCCAACCTAGCGTCGTTCTTCCAGTCGATCGGTCACGAGGCCGAGACCGCCGAAAGCGGCCGCCAGGCCCGCGCAATGATCGACGCGGCGCCGTTCGACCTGGTGCTGACGGACTTCCGCATGGCTGAGATAAACGGGCTCGAGCTGCTGGCCGAGATCAAGAAGCGCCGCCCCGAGTGCCTGGTGATCCTGATGACCGCATACGCCACGGTCGAAAATGCGGTCGCCGCGATGAAGGCTGGCGCCTTCGACTACGTGACCAAGCCTTTCTCGCTCGATCAGATCCAGCATCTCGCCGAACGGGCGCTGCAACTGCAGGGACTCCGCGCAGAGAATCGCGCGCTGCGCAACGCGATCGACGAGGCTCCGCTGCTGGAATCGAGCAGCACCGCGATGGTCCGGCTGATGGAGACCGCGCGCCAGGCCGCGGCAAGCGAGGCGACCGTGCTGCTGAGCGGCGAAAGCGGCACCGGCAAAAATGTGCTGGCCCGCCAGATCCATCGATGGAGTCCGCGCCACGAGCGCCCCTTCGTGGTCGTCAACTGCACTACGCTTTCCGAAGAACTGCTCGAGAGCGAGCTGTTCGGCCATGTCCGCGGCGCATTCACCGGCGCGATCAAGGACAAGCCGGGGCGCCTGGAAGCGGCCGACGGGGGCACGGTCTTCCTCGACGAAATCGCCGACCTCACAGGCGCGCTGCAAACCAAATTCCTGCGATTCGTGCAGGAGCAGAGCTTCGAGCGGGTGGGCGGCGATCGCACTATCCACGTCGACATCCGCATCATCGCGGCCTCCAACCGCGACCTGCGCTCAGAAGTTGCGGCGCGCCGGTTTCGCGAGGATCTGTTCTACCGTCTCAACGTGATCACGCTCTCGGTGCCGCCGCTGCGCGAGCGCCGCGAGGACATCGGATCGCTTGCGCTATGGATGCTTGCCGCCGCCAGCGTGCGCAACCGGCGCGCGCCGATGCGGCTTTCGCCGGAGACCGCCGTCGCGCTCAAGAATTACAATTGGCCCGGCAACGTGCGGGAGCTGCGCAACGCGCTCGAACGGGCGGCCGTGCTGTGCCGCAGCGACCTGATTACGCCCGACGATCTTCCCGACTCGATTTTCCGCGAAACGCCGGACACCCTTGCGTCCGGCGCGGCGGCGGCGGCGAGCCTGGAAAAGATCGAGCGCGAGCACATCACGCGCGTGCTCGCCCAGAGCGCGACGCTGGACGAAGCCGCGGCCACGCTCGGCATCAACGTGACCACGCTGTGGCGCAAGCGCAAACGCTACGGCGTCGACTGAGCGTTGCGGCGCACCGCGTGGTCGGCAGCGCCTGGCGGCGCGCCTAGCGAAACGCCGGCATCACCATCTCCGCCATGTCGCGGAACACTTTGCGCTGGTAGTCGGCCGGCGGCAGCATGGTGATTTCCTTGATCCCCGCTTTCTCCAATTCGCGCACGCGATGAATGATCTCCTCGGGCGTGCCGACGATACACACTCCGGCGATCGCCTCGGGCGTGATGAAGCGCCGCTCCTCGGGGACCAGGAACGTGCAGTGACCTTCATGGATCTGCCGGAAGCGTGCGTTCTCGGGCAGGCTGTAGTTCTTCACGCGCTTTGTGTAGTCGTCCCAGATGTTGGCGAAGAATGGCGGAATCAGCTCGTCCTTCTCGCCGCGCTGTTTCCAGATCTCGTAGGCAAAATGGATCGTGCACGCGACCTGCGAGCCGGTCTCGTTGACGACTCGTTCGTCGCTGAGCTTTTCGCCGGGCCGCAGCACGCAGGCGGTGGTCAGGCAGCTGGTGTAAAATTCCGGACCGATTTTGCGCCCCGCTTCTTTCGCGCCGGCCTCGACCATCTGCATCGAGCGGCGGAATTCTTCGGGACTGCCGGTCACCGTGATCCATCCGTCGCCGAACTCTCCGGTCGCGCGCAACGCCTTGGGGCCGTTGGCCGCGACGTAGATCGGGATGGGATGATCAAGGTTGATGAAGTAGCGGTCGCGGTGGAGAAATTTTATCTCGCGCGTTTTGCCGGCGTAGGTGTAATCGACTTCCTTGCCCTCGAGCAGCGTGCGCACCACGCGCAGGTATTCGCGGAATTCCCGCGGCGGCATCGGATCCTGCCCCATCACGCGCATCGCGGTATGGCCGGTGCCGATGCCAAGAAAGACGCGCCCGGGTGCCAGCTGCGCGATGCTGGCGATGGAATGCGCGGTGACCGGCGCGATCCTGGTGCCGGGAATTGCGACGCCGGTGCCGATCCTGATGCGCTTGGTGTTGACCGCTGCCAACGCCAGCGTGGCGTAGCAGTCCGACCAGATCATCTGCGAATCGGGAACCCAGCCGGTGTCGTACCCCAGCTCCTCCGCGTAGCGAATCAGTTCCCACTTGTCGATGTGGGTATCGAACATGATTCCAAATTTCATCGACGCACCTCTCTGTTTTTTTTCCGGTCGGCCTGGCCGATCGGCTCCAAGCTCTATGTACAATGTTTCCGCACGGGCGCAAAACCCCGGCTTCAGGAAAGGCGAGACGGACGCGTCAACGCGCGAGCGACAAGCCGTCCTCAGCGAGCCGCTGCTCGAGTAGCGGCAGGCGATCGTGACCCCAAAACGGTTCGCGCTCGAAGAAAAAAAGCGGGACGCCGAATACGTTGTCTGTCGCGGCCTCTTCTTGTGCCGCCGCGTAGGCTCGCGCGCCCTCGCCGCTCAGATATTCGCGATACTCCGCGGCGGAAAGCCCCAGCGTCGCGAGCAGCGCGGCAGCGGCCTCCGGATCGTCGGCCTCGAACTCGCGGCGGAAAAACAATTCGTAGACCCTGCGGCTGTACTCCAGCAGCCGGCCCTTCGATTCGGCGAACAGGCCGCCGATGAGCGCGGGCGTCGTATCGTAAACCTTCTGCGGCGCGCGGATCAGAATTCCGCGCGGCTTGGCCCAGCGGCGCGCGTCGAGGTAGGAGTACTTTGCCTTGTAATCGGAATAGACGCTGCGCTGGCCGCGATCCTTGATTCGGAGCTGGAACGGAATCCATCTTACACGCACGGAGAAACGCTCCTGGAGCGCAAAGGCCGGATCGAAGGCTAGATACGCGAAAGGACTTTTGTAGTCCGAGTACATCTTGAGTTCCTTGCGTTCCATGCCGAGCCTAGGGCTTTAGATTGAGTAACTGGGCGAGATGGAGCGGCCGGCGCTCGGGACAAAAATGGCGAATCTGGGTACGGCAGGCAAACCCGTCCGCGACGATCATCGTGTCGGGCGCGCTTTGGCGGACCGCGGGAAGCAGCACGCGCTCGGCGATCGCGCGCGAGATATCGAAGCGATCCGCGCCATAACCAAACGGCCCCGCCATCCCGCAGCATCCCGCATCCGGCGCTTCGGTCTTGAGTCCGCCGATTCCGCCAAGGATAGCCATCTCACCTTTCATCCCGGCCAGCGACTTCTGATGACAATGCCCATGCACCAGCGCGCGCCCGTTTAGCCTTGGCGCGACGAAGTCCGGCGCCTCGCGGGAGAGAAACTCGTCGAACAACATCGCGCGAGCGGAAAGTGTGGCGGCGCGCGGATCGGAAGGAAAGAGACTTGGCAACTCGTCGCGAAACGTGAGCAGGCAACTCGGCTCCAGCCCGACCAGCGCCGCGCCACGGTCGAGCATAGGCGCCAGCGCGTCGATCGCCTGGCCGAGGCGCCATCGCGCGCGATCGAACATCCCGGCGTCATACAGGGGCCGCCCGCAGCATAGATCGCCCGGCGGAATCACGACCCTGAAGCCCGCGCGCTCGAGCACTTCGGTTGCGGCGATCGCGACCTCGGGCTGAAAAAAATTGTTGAAGGTGTCGGGAAAGAGCACGACCTCGCAAGCGGTGGAATCGCCGGCGTCGCGATGCCCTGCAAACCATGAACGAAACGTCCGTGCGGCAAAGCGCGGTAGCTCGCGGTCCGGATGGACATTGAGGGTGCGCCGCGCGATCGCGCCCAAGCCGGGCGCATGCGAAAGCATGTTGGCGAGGCGCGGCGTGACCGCGCCGAGGCGCGCGACTTCATGGATCCGCGCGAAGAAGCGCACGTCGAGCGGGCGGCGGTGATGCTGATAGAACTTCGCAAAAAACTCGGCCTTGTACGCCGCCATATCGATCGCCGCGGGGCACTCGGTCTTGCACGCCTTGCATGAAAGACAAAGCTCAAGTGCTTCTTTAAGTGCAGGATCGCCGAGACCGTCGAGCAGGCCGTTGCCGCTCAGCGCCTCCCAGAGCAGGTGAGCGCGTCCGCGCGTGGAATGCATCTCCTCGCGCGTCGCCATGTACGACGGACACATCGTGCCGGCGTCGGTCTTGCGGCACTTGCCGATCCCCACGCACTTGAGCGCCGCGCCCGCAAGGCCGCCCTCGGCGGCGAAGTCGAAATGCGTCTCGGCCGGCGCCGGGCGATATGAGGGCGTGATCCGCAGATGGGAATCGAGTGGATGAGGCGCCACGATTACGCCCGGGTTCATCATCGAGTCCGGGTCGAAGATGCGCTTGAACTCGGCGAAGGCGCCGATCAATTGCGCGCCGAACATCCTGGGCAAAAGCTCCGAGCGCGCAAGCCCGTCGCCATGCTCGCCCGAAAGCGAGCCGCCGAACTCAGTCACCAGGTCGCCGATCTCAAGCATCGCGGCACGAAACGTAGCTGCCCCTTCGGCGGTGGTGAAATCGAAATTCACTCGACAGTGGACGCAGCCCTCGCCGAAATGACCATAGTAGGTCGCCGCTGCAAGCTTGTGTCTCTCGAGCAGCCGCACAAAACGGCGCAGGTAATCGCCCAGGCGCGCCGGCGACACCGCGGTATCCTCGGCGCCCGGCCAGGTACGCGGACGGCCCGGGATGAGCGCGCCGGCGCCCAGTCCTGACTCACGCAGGCTCCAGACCGCGCGCTGTTCCGAAGCGGCGAAGAGCGGAGCGACTCCCGTGCAGGCGCGCACACGCCGCGCCTGAGTTGTCAACCGCTCAGCCGCCGCCAACGCGTCGTCGGCCGTATCCGCGCCAAGCTCGACGAGCAGGAACGCGCGGCCGTTGGGCAGCAGGCGCACCGCCTCGAGTCCCTTGGCGCGCGCGAAGTCGGGCAGGTGATGATCAAAGCCCTCGAGCGCTTGCGGATGGTGTTCCAAGATCCATGGAACCTGGTCGGCCGCGAGGTAGACGTCGTCGAAGCCGAGCACTACCAGCGCGAGCCGTCGCGGACGCGGCACCAGCCTGAGCGTCGCGGCAAGCGTAACCCCGAGCGTGCCCTCCGAGCCGACCAGAGCGCGCGCCAGGTTAGGCCCGCGATCGGGCAAGAGCTCGTCGAGATTGTAGCCGGAGACGCGGCGCGGAATTTTCGGGTAGCGCCGCCGAATCTCCTCGGCCGAACGCTCTGCGAGCGCGCGCGTCGCAGCATAAATCTCGCCCTCGCGGCCACCGCGCACGGCGGCGGCGAATGCCTCGCCCTCGCCGCCCGTGCCGAGCGAAAGCCGGGTGCCGTCGTAGAGCGCGATTTCGAGCGCCTCGACGTTGTCGACGGTCTTGCCGTGGGCTGCGGAGTGAGCGCCGCAGGAGTTGTTGCCGATCATCCCTCCGATCGTGCAGCGGTCTTTGGTGGAAGGATCCGGCGCAAAGAACAACCCTTCGGACGCAACTGCCGCGTTGAGCTGCGCCTGCACCACGCCGGGTTCGACCACCGCGAGTCCGCGCGCGGCGTCGACGTGCCTAATCGCATTCATGTACTTGGAGAAATCGAGCACGATCGCCGCGTTGCAGGCCTGGCCGGCGAGCGCCGTGCCGCCGCCGCGGGCGAGAATCGGCAGCTGATTTTCGCGCGCCAGCCCAAGCGTGCGCATCACGTCGGCCTCGTGGCGCGGAATCACGACGCCGAGCGGGACCTGCCGGTAGACCGACGCGTCGGCGGCATAGAGCGCGAGCGTGGCGTTGTCGGCACGGACCTCGCCGTCGATGGAGCGGCGGAGCTTGTCCCATAGCGTGTGCGGCACAGTCATCGCGAAGAAGCGCCGGGCCTGCGGTCCCGCGCCGGGGGCAATTGTAGTTGATAGTGCGGACCGGCAGGTAGCGCGCGAGCCTTTAAAGACGGGAACTGGCCCAGGAACCCCGCATAATAGCGAGCGCCGTGAGCGCATTCGGCGCGCGCGGCCGCTCTGAGGAACTGGTCGCCTGATTCGTCGCGAAACGGACGCTTCGCGTCCGGTCGACAACGCTTTTTTCCTTATGCAGGCAGCATCACGATCTTCCCCGCCACCGCGTTGGCCTCCATCAGGTCCTGCGCCTTGCCGAGGTCCTTGAGCGCCATCGTGCGGTCGATGACGGGTTTGATCAGGCCGCGTTCCACGAAGCGCATCGCTTCGATCAGCTCACCCTTGTTGCCAAGATGCGAGCCGAGGTAGTTCTGCTGCTTGTTCCAGAGCAGCCTGATGTCCATGTGAGCGTCGAAGCCAGAAGTGGCGCCGCAGGTAACAATCGTGCCGCCCCATTTCAGACACTGCATCGAAATGGGCCAGGTATCGGCGCCTGTATGCTCGAACACGATGTCGGCGCGCCGGCCGTCAGTGATGCGGCGAACCTCGGCAAAGATGTCGTCGCGGGTGCGGTTGAGCCCGAACTCGGCGCCGAGCTTGCGCGCCAGTTCGAGCTTCTCATCGCTGGAGGCGATCGCGATCGGGCGCGCGTTGAACAGCTTGGCGATCTGGATCGCCATCACGCCCAGCCCGCCGCTCGCGCCCCATACCAGCACGAAGTCTCCGGCCTGCACGTGCGCCCGCGACACCAGCATCCGCCACACCGTGACCAGCACGAGCGGCATCGAGGCCGCCTCTTCAAAGGTCAGGTTCTTGGGCTTCGCCAGCACGTTGACCGCCGGCACCTTGCAGTACTCGCCGTGCGCGCCATCGAGCGGGCCGGTTTGAAAGCCCCAAATCTTGAATTCCTGGCAGAAGAATTCTTCGCCGCGCGTGCAATAGTAGCAGTGGCGGCACGCGATGCCGCAATGGACGACCACCTCGTCGCCGATCGCGACGTCGTGTACCTCGCTGCCGCGGTCCACCACCACTCCGGCCGCATCGGAGCCCGAGATGTGCGGCAGCAGGATCTTCATCCCCGGCAGTCCGCGACGCGCCCAGATGTCGTTGAAATTGCAGGCCGAAGCTTTGACCTTGATGACGACTTCGTTGGGGCCGGGCTTGGGTTCGGGAATGTCTTTGTACTGTAAGACTTCGGGGCCTCCGTTGCGTTCAAAAACAATAGCTTTCATCAGATTTTGTGCTTCCTATGACGTCCCGCTCGTGAGCGGGCGTGCGCAATTAGCTATATGTTTAGAGCATCCTTGGCAACCGGAGGCGCGCCCAGACGTGCGAGCGTCCATCCCTAAGACTTGGTTGACGGCAATTATCAATCGCGCAAAGCCCATCTGTTCAGCGACGTTTCTTGCTTCCGGCAATGAGGACAGCAATTGCGATGCCAACGCAGTTGACATCTGCGCCAAAAAAACGTTCGAGCCTCCGGCACCCACGTAGCCTCAAGAACTGGTGCAGCTGCGGAAAAGCGGTAAAAACGTAAAAATGAAAGACGTTTTGTGGAAGAGCGGTTCTCCAAAGATTTGGATTCTCTGGTCCTTAGCGGATCCCTAAATCGAATCAGAGATAGTCGCGCGATCGCCGGCTGACGGAATCGTCGCCCGTCCGAGCGCAATCTCAAAGAAAAGCTTCGCTGGTATGCAGGCGGGTCAGGTGAATCTTCTTTATCTTCCACGCGCCGCCTTCCTTGACGTATTCCTCGTGGTAATGCCCCCAGCCCTTGAAATGACAGGTCGGCAGCATGACATAGTCGAACATCGCCCAGACGGCGGACGCCGTGGTTGTGCTGGTCAGCTCAATCTCAGGCATGAAGCCCTGGTGAATCGATTTCGCGCCGGTCAGCAACCCGCGGACACCTTTGAGGAGTTCGCTGCGCCCGGCCAAACTGACGACGGTGGGCAACTTGGGATTGGCCCGCGGCGCACCCTCGTAGGACGCCGACACATCGGAGGTGAAGCAATCCGCCCAAGCCTCCCATTGCTGCGTGTCCATGAGGCGGAAATAACGTGCCTTGAGCTGGCGGATCGCTTCCAGATCGTTCATCTGATCGATAGTCATCGCCGCTCTCTCCCTAAGATTGCCGCGTTGTGATTGGTTGTGATTGATCGTCGCCACGAAGGTAGGCCACCCACGTAACGCGCGTCAAGCCGCTTAGCGAGATAGAGTTTGCCGCCAGCGCGCCGGGTGCGGTACGTTTACGGCGCGAATGGCGAAAGCGGACAAGGCCGCTAAAAGCCATCAATCAACCACAAGCATCACTAGAATTTCAGGCACGAGACAGGCCCCGAGACGCGAGCACGGATCAAAAAGCCGCGGAGATCGGGCAAGACTTTCAGGACTTTGGAGACATGAACCATGTACGTACTCGATAACGGCACCCGCTTCGTCATCCCTCGCACGGAGATGACTTATCCCGGCCACAACATGAAGCTCCATCAAACCGCCGCCGACGCCGTTAAAGCGCCGGTCGACCATGTGATGGCGGACTTCGAGGACGCCTGTCCCTACGAATTCAAAGGCCCAAAGAGCCACAAGGTGATGGTCGAGGCGCTCAACACGCTGGATTTCGGCCGCAAGGTGGTCACGGTCCGTCCCAACAATATTCATTCACCGTTTTTTAAGGGCGACATGGAAGCGATCATGTTGGGAGCGCCCAATCGCTTCCATGGCATCATGCTGCCCAAGACGCGCGGCCCGGAGGAAATCCGCGAAGTCGCGCGGATGCTCGACGACCTCGAGCAGCGCGGCGGATGGAAGTACCGGATGCAGATCGAATCGCTGGTCGAAACGCCGCAGGCACTGGTCAAGGCGTTCGAGATCGCAACCGCGTCGGACCGCATGTGCGGCCTGGTCTTCGGCATCGCGGATTTCGCCGCCAACCTGGGCGTGCGCGAAATCGTCGAAAATCAGAACCAGAACTTTCATTATGCCAAGCAATCGATGGTGGTCGCGGCCAAAGCCGCCGGGCTGCACGCGGTCGACAACGTCTACCTTCGGCTGTGGCGTAAAGACGACTCGCCGGCGAAGGTCGCCGAGCTGCAGCGCGGGCTGCGCGAGAAGAACGTCGGCGCCGCCAACCTCGGGATGGACGGCACCTGGATCATCCATCCGCAGCAGGCCGAAATAGCCAACGCCTGCTATACGCCCAGCGTCGAGCAGGTCGAGGACGCGCGCCGCGTGGTAAAGCTCTACCATGAGAAGGGTGGCGGCTCGATGGCGGACCCCAAGAGCGGCGAGATGATCGACGAGGCGACGATCAAGATTGCGCTGATGGACCTGGCTAAGGGCGCGCAGGCGGGAATCGTCAGCGAAAAGGAACTCAAGGAATGGTCGGAGAAGAGCCGCGCGATCACCGGCTACGACATCCTGGAGTTCATGCGCCGCGTGGTGTAACGGTGGCGCAGATTAACTCACGGAGAGAAAGGGCTCAGCAATTTCGCCGTTTGTTGACGTAACCGTTCTCAAGGCTCGAAGGAAACCGTAAGTGACGATTGCCGCTTCGATTTTGCCGATTTGGGGCTTCAGAACATGCCGGGCGCAACCCGCCAGCGCACCCGCTGCCGGTAGGCCAAGTATTGGGGATCGCGATCGAGCAACTCCTCCTCGAGCGCGATGCGCCAGACCATGAACGGAATCGTCAGCGCCACCAATGCGAAATTGCGGACGCTTGGAGCAGCCATCGAGTTGCCGAAGGCGGTCAGCAGCCAGGCCGCGTACACCGGATGGCGAATTAGTCGGAAGGGGCCGCGTGCCACGAGGCCACGGTTGGCCGGGAGCAATCCGAAATGGGGGCCGAGGTAAAGCCACGCGACCAGCATCAGCGACAGACCAACCACCTGAAAGATCGCGCCGGCCGCCTCCAGTGTGGGCCAATTCGTAGCGGCGAAGCGCGTAGCGGGGCGCATGAAGAGCGGCAGAACCATCATCGCCGAAACCGCGATAAGCGCCTGATAATCGGTTCGGGCTTCACGCGGCGCCGACCGCGTCAATGACAACACGGCCATCGTTAGAGCGCCGATGATCCAAATCCAGGCGGAGAGATTCGTGCGCCAGGCGTTCGGCGTCGTCGACAGCAACTGCGGCTCCCAAGGCACCAGAGTTGCCACAAAGGTCGTCGCGACGCCAAGATTGGCCGCCACGTGAAGCAGCCGGGATCTGCTCAATCTGCTTCCTGGGCGGCGCGACGGCTCGGTTTCACTGGTCGGCGGTGCAGGTTTCGAACCTGTGACCCGGCTTGTAAGCTGTGTTCCGCCAGGAAACGCCGTTGCGATTGATGATCATTTGCTAACGGCTAATAGCAGCAAATCCCTTGACGGAGAAATCATCGTCAGAAAGCGCCAATTCCTAGCCTCGAAGTTTCCAACAGGTGTCCACGAAGTGTCCAACGTGTCCAGATCTCAGCCAATCTTGCATGATCTCAGAGACAAGAAATCCTTGGATTTCCATCTCAGACCATATCAGCGAAGATGCGGCGCAAGATACGACATCCTGGAGTTTATGCGCCGCGTGGTGTAACGGCGATGAGCCTTTCACCAGTACGAAAGCCAGAGCGTCTGCCGCCCCGCAGGTATTGATACCGCCAGCAGCCCGCCCTGGGAGATGACGGTGCCGCGTCCGGCGGTGAGTCGCCAGAAGCGGTCGTAATTCTGGTTCACCACCAGTGTGGTCGCACTTGGCGCATCAACGGTGAAGCCCAGGCGGTCGGGGGTCCATTTGACCAGCTCGATCGTGCCCGCGCCGAGCAGGTACTGCTCGCCACGGTAGTTGGGTTCGCCGCTCGCGGCGACGGAGCTATTCCATTCCGTGTAGTCGTAGCAGTTGATTATTCCCAGGTTCTGGGAGGTCAAGCGCACCATGTCGCGCGAGACGATCGTGTACCCGCTACCCGGCTCGCGCACCTGACGGAAATCTCCGGGAGCGACGGCTGCGACCTGATTTTGCAGCGGATAGCGCAAGTTGTACGTCCCCACCCAAAAACAGTCGAGCGTGGCAGCCACGACAAGCGCGGCTGCGATCGCGGATCCACAACCAGCGGCGATCCAGTCCGCACCGAAACCCGCGAGCACCGCGATCACCTGCACCAGCGGAACAATAAACCGGTAGGGCAGATGCTCCCACGAGAACACGGGCAGCTTGTGCAGCAAGGCCCACGGCCACCACGGACCGCTCGCGCCCATCGTCAGCGTGACCAGCAGCGCCGCCACGAGGGCCCAGGGCAACGCACGCCATGGGCGCATCAGGCCGGCAATTCCCAGCGCCAGAAAGACGCCGACGTACCCGCCGACTTCCTGCCATCCCCACATCACCCCGCTCTGCCTTTCCAGATCCTGATTGCGCGACAAGAGGGCTGACCAGACCACGTGCAGCGAGCCGGAATCGAGAGCGGTCGGTCTCGGATGGGCCGCGGCGAAGAGGTAGCTCAACATCAGGCTTGGCGCCGCTACCGTCAGCCCCAAGGCAAAGACGCATGCCGTCACCCACAGGGGGCGGATGCTACGTTGCAGGACAGCGAGCGGTACCGCGAGCAGGCCGAGCATTAGTGCGGCAAAACTTGGCGGATAGGGACTTCCGTCGAGCCACATCAGCGCGAGCGCTGCCGCCGCCGGCCACACCCATCGCAATCGCTGCTCAATCGCACGCCAGCCGAAGGCAAGCAGCCAGGGGAGATAGCAAAATCCCATCATTACGAGTTCCCCCGAGGCCACGTGCAAAGGGAACCATGAGCTGGCCGCGAACGCCGAGGCGCAAGCCACGGCGCCCAGCGGACGCATCTCGAGTACGCGGCCAAGTACGTAGCCGCCAGCCCACGCCATCGCGAGGTGAAGCGGCACCTCGAGATGCGCGCCAGCCGCGGGCCCGAAGATCAGGCTGAGCGGAAAAAACGGAGTGAGGATGCGCGCCTGGGGATTGGCCAGCAGGGGAGCGCCGCCGCACTTCCAAGGGTTCCAGAGCGGAAGTTGATGGTACCCGATTATGCTGCGGTAGCCCGCGAGCGTGAGCTGCATTGCGAAGTCCCAGTCCCAAAAGCTGCTCAGCACGCCAGGATGAAGGACTAACGGATAGCTGAACACCGCGCCGAAAACGAGCGCGGCCAAAACGACCAAGCCGATCTCGCCGCGCAATCTCATCAGCCTTCGAGAACTGAAGCCCGGGTCAGTGGCGATCGACGGCGCGGTAGCGCGCCGCCACCACGTCCCAATCGATGTGTTCGAGGAAGCGCGCGGTGTATTTCGCGCGATCGGGATAGTTGAGCAGATAGGCGTGCGAGGCCACGTCGCATACCACCAACGGATTACCGCCGGCCCATCCGCCGGCATCGTCGCCGCCCGCGGGCAGATTGTGCCATCGATCGTCGTACGGGTCGTATTCGAGAATCGCCCACGCCGGTGCGATCCGCGCGCATTCGATAAAGTCCGCGCGCCAGCGGTCGAACGAACCCATGTGTTCGTTTAAGTTGTCGAGCATGTAACCCGAGGGCTTCATCGGCTTGAGCGCGAGATTGCGGAAATAGAACTCGTGCAGCAGCACCGAATTCGCCGCCTCGATCTGCTGGCGGCGGATCAGTCCGTAGTCGTTGCCATGGGCGGCGTCGCGCGGCATCGAGGCGAGCACCCGCTCGGCCACTACCAGGCGCTCGAAATCGCGGCGATAGGCCTGATAGCTTTGCGCGAGCTGATCGTGTGAGAGAAAGCCGAAAATCTCCGGATGCGGCAACGCCATCGGACGTCGCGGCTGAAGGCCCGCCTCGCCCTTGAGCAGACCCTCGCTGGCGAGCCCGCTTTCCGGCGGAGGCAGTGGCAGTGCGGAGGCGGCGCGCGCGACCCCGCCTATCGCAGCCGCAGCACCGAGCGTCAGCGCTGCGCTTAGAAGCTCACGCCGCGCGATACGGCGCTCGCCGCTGGAACTTGCTGTGTGACGGCCTTCGCCCTGTTTCACGGAACGGGCGCCACGCCCAGCAGTCCCGCCGCCTCGTCATGCCCCAGCATCAGGTTGAGGTCCTGCACCGCCTGGCCCGCCGCGCCTTTACCGAGGTTGTCGATCGCGGTCAGCACGAGCAGGGTTTGCGAACGGCGATCGAGCACGAAGCCGAGTTCGCAGAAATTGGTGGCGCGGACGTTTTTCAGCTCGGGCAATTCGCCCGACTTGAGCAGCCGCACGAAAGGCGACTTCGCAAAGGACGCCTCGAACGCCGCGCGCACGTCTTCCTCGGTGGTGCCGGCGCGCGGGCGCATAAAAATCGAGCTCAGGATGCCGCGCGTCACCGGCAGCAGATGCGGCACGAACATCACCGCGACTTCGCGCCCGAGCGTGGTGCCGATCTCCTGCTCCATCTCGGGAACGTGGCGATGGTTGCCGACCCTGTAGGCGCGAAAGTTTTCATTGACCTCGGCGAAGAGCTGTTCGATTTGGGCCGCGCGCCGAGCACCGGTGGCGCCCGACTTGGAGTCGATCACAATCGAGGCCGGGTCGACCAGGTCGCGCCGGATGAGCGGCAAAATTCCGAGCAGCGCGCCGGTGGGGAAGCATCCCGGCACCGCGACGAGCCGCGCCTCGCGCAGTTCATGGCGATGGAACTCGGCGAGTCCGTACACCGCCTCCTTGAGCAGCGCGGGCGCCGGATGCTCGGCGCCATAGGTCACCCGGTACTGCGCGGGATCCTTCAGACGGAAGTCGGCCGAGAGATCGATAATCTTGAGCCTGGCGGCGGCCAGTTCAGCCAGCAGCGCCGCGCCGACCCGCTCCGGCAAACACGACATCACGACTTCGGCCCGCCCAGCGATGAGATCGGGGCGCAACTCCTCGAACGGAGGCAGATCGATCCCGGCCAAGTGGCGATAGACGTCGGTAACCTCGCGTCCGGCGTAGTGTTCGGAGGTGAGCATGCTCAACTCTACGAAGGGATGCCCGGCAAGAATGCGCACTGCCTCGATGCCTGAATAGCCGGACGCTCCCAGCACCGCTACTTTGACCTTGTTGCGCGACGCCATCGGAACTCCCTCGCCCTCCTTGCCGTATGTGGATAATGCGCGGCCGAGGCAACAAGCCTGCCCAACGACCTAGCACTAATGCGCGGCGCGGGCCAGTTGTGGACGCGCGCACGCGGCGGAAAGCGGCCATGCGCGCGGCCTGGAAAAACGTATCCTGCGCATGCGCGCCGGCGCGCGGTTTAGCGTTTGGAGTATTGCGGACGCTTGCGAGCCTTGTGGCGGCCGTACTTTTTGCGTTCGACCTCGCGCGGGTCGCGCGTCAGCATCCCGCCCTTGCGCAGCGCAGGGCGCAGAGCCTCGGAGGCGACGACCAGCGCGCGCGAGATTCCGTGGCGCACGGCTTCGGCCTGGGCCGCGATGCCGCCGCCGCGGACGCTTACGATCACGTCGTAATGGCCTTTGGTCTCGGTGAGTTCGAAGGGTTCCATGATCTTCATGCGCGAGGTGTCGCGCGGAAAATAGACCTCGAGCGCGCGTTCGTTGACGCTGATGGCGCCGGTGCCGGGCGCGAGCCGCACCCGTGCGATCGCGCTCTTGCGTTTGCCGACCGTCCAGATTTCCGCCTTCTTGTCTGCCATCTCGCCTTGGTTCCCTCCAGAAGCTTGAGCGCCGCCCGCAGCCCGACCGCCGGTTTAGAGCTCGACCTGCTGAGGCTGCTGCGCGGCGTGCGGATGATCCGCCCCGCGATAAATCTTGAGCTTGGTAAAGAGCCGCCGTCCGAGCCGGTTCTTCGGCAGCATCCCGCGCACCGCCGCCTCCAGCAGGCGCTCGGGCCGCGTCTCCATCAGGCGCGCCGCAGTGGTCGTGCGTACGCCGCCCGGATAGCCCGTGTGGCGGCTGTACACCTTGCCCTCGAGCTTGTCGCCCGTGAGGCGCACCTTGCCGGCGTTGATGATGATGACGAAGTCGCCGGCGTCCTGATGCGGTGTGAAGTCGGGACGATGCTTGCCGCGGAGCACGCTCGCCGCGCGCGTCGCGACGCGGCCGAGCGGCCGTTCGCTGGCGTCAATCAGCACCCAGCGCCGATCGCGCAGTGCGTTTTCGTGCGAAACGCTTCTGGTCTGTTCACTCAGTTTCAACTCATCAACCCTCGTGCCTGGCGGCCACGCCCGTCGATGGGACCCATCATGGGGAAGCCCATCATGAAAACCCTCAGGGCGGGACGGCCGGCGCAAGCAAATTTTGGCGGGGCCGATGGGATTTGAACCCACGACTTCCGACGTGACAGGCCGGCGTTCTAACCGGGCTGAACTACGACCCCGCCCGAACCATCTTTTTTGACACTTTCCGGCCCTCGGAGCAACCAACCCTCCGCGGCGGGTAGTGTCCTAATTTGAATCGCTACCGACCGACCATAGAAAATAGCCGACCATAAGACTACCGAAGCAGATGCCGAGAAGTTCAAAATAGAAGACCGGAAAGGCTCTTTCAACAAGCCAATAGACGAATGGGAAAACAAACACACTGGGAGACGTGAAGATCGCAACGAGAGTGCCCAGGAAGCCGCCTAACCAAGTTCTCAAAACCACACAGTAGTAGAAGAACAAGACCAGACTCGCCAAGATCGAGACGACGAAGAAAACAATGCCGATGCCTCGGGCCAGAAATTTCATGCCGCCGCTCCTTACTCTTTGATCGTCTCGATCAAGTCTTCGACCGACCATAGCCGATCCGTCACGCCTGCGGCCATCGCTGGCGTGCAGCGCAGCGTGCGATGGACCCGCACGAAATTGTAGTGCGCGTAGTGCAGAGCCACAGACGCTTTGAGGTTCGCCAATTTCTTGCTGAACGCATTGGTCAGCCTTGTGAAACGGCGGCATTCCATGCGCACGCTTAGATTCTGGCGCTCTACGAAACTTGTCGAAATGTGTACCGGATCGGGGTCTCCTATAAGCTCCTCCTTGCCGCTACTGATCATCCTGGGTGGCGAGTAGCGACCACGCCCGACATTCAAATCGCTCGCAAACACTTTAACCAACTGTGCGTACTCACAGCGCTTTCCAAACGCGCGCATGATGGCGTCGTAATACGGGACGAAAGCGTCTGTCGTGATTTGCGGCCTGTTCACGATGCGGGAGCACAGATCGTCAATGAAAATAGTCGTATCAGCTACCGTGCGACGGCCAACATGAAAGCACGGGACCAGCTTCGTATCGGCGTCCAAAGCCACGAACGTGTAAGCGTCCCCAAACTCTCCACGCTCTGGCAGTTGAGCCGCACGCTTCTGCTTCATTCCAACGAATGCCCACAGTTCGTCCAATTGGAGCCGCTGGCAGTTGAGGTTCCGCATTTCGCGGTCCATCAGTGAGGCGCATCCTTCGCCCACGCGAACCATCAGCCGCATGATCGTATCGCGATGGATTCCGGTCATGCGCTCGACGCTGCGAATGCTGTTGCCTTCAACCAGAGCCGCAATCACACGCATTTGTTCATTCGTGTTCAGCGCGTTCATATTCGTACTATACGTGACCGGTCACGCATTTGTCAAGGATGAGACTTAAGACATTGGGCAATAGACTGCGCCGCTCTCTTATCTAGTGACACCGTTGTGTAAAAACATTTGCCGCGTACCTATGCGGCGATTGCTAGATACGATGAATAAGCGTAAAAAAGTATTGTGGTAAGGAAGGGCCGACTTGAGGGTTTAACTCTTTGGCCGGAGTGACCCCAAGTCGGCCCGCCACAGTCGGGAGGTGGTGCGTTTGATAGCCTAAAGCCGGTTGTACCGGCGGTCCACTCCGGAGCGGGGACGCCCGCTCCGGTATTTTCACACTACTCCCGTCTGCTTTATAGCAGGCGGGATCTTTGGAGGCAATTGCGATGAGTAATGATATCGATTACGCGGCCGTCTTGATGGATTTAAAGGCGAAGCGGAGCGCCCTTGACAGCGCCATCACTGGTCTTGAGCAATGGTTGAGCCTAAAGACTGGACAGATCCCCGAAGTAAACCAAACTCTTGCGAGGGTAGACCGTACAGGTCAGCCCGGCGAGATTCAGTCTGATACGTTCTTTGGTACGAGCATTCCGGATGCTATCCGAAAGTGCCTCAGGATTATGAAGCGTCCAATGGCTCTTACGGAAATCACCAAGGCACTACAGGACGGTGGGTTGCTCACCACCGCAAAGGATTTGGCGAGTACAATCAGCGCAACCCTTACACGAATCAAGCGCACGGACGGAGATGTTTTGCAGGTTCAGGGCAAATGGGGCCTAGCGGAATGGTACCCAGGAATGCGGAAGGAAAAGCTTGAGGTAAACGTCAAAGGTAAAAAAGGCCGAAAACGAGGCCGCACGAAGGGTTTGAAGATGAGCGCCCTAAAGGCTGACGCCCAATCAAGTAATGACAAAGCGGAGCAAAAAGCATCGGCGGCGAAGCCCACGACTGAACAGATCGAACAGATGAAGACGTTGCACGCTTCGGGCAAACATTTCGGCGAAATCGCTAAGATTCTAGGGTTACAGACCCTTACAGTTTGGCGTGCTTTAAAGGCAGTAAGAGTAGCTAAGCCTAGCCTAGAAGGGGGTTCCCATGCCACTTCCGGGAACTGAATTTTTGAGACTTGAGACCGTATTGACAGCGTTCTTTTGCGCCCAATATGGTTCAGCCATACCCGCTAGTAGCTTAGCTACTAGCTCAAAGGTCGCAGGCGAGCGTAAGCTTCTGCGGCCTTTGTTTTTGTTCAATGCCTAACCCCCACACTTTCGCTTATGTCGACGGGTTCAACCTGTACTACCGGGCATTAAAGGACAGGCCTTACAAATGGCTGAATCTGCATGTTTTGGTTTCCAGCATTCTCAGCCAGAACCAAATCGTCGAAGTCAAATATTATACTGCTCGGGTATCGGGGAGCCGCGACCCCGGCGAGCCGTCACGTCAGAACGCCTACTTAAGAGCCCTGAAAACGATCCCAGGCTTATCGATCCACTATGGGCGCTTTTTGCCGAAGATAATCACGCGCCCTTTAGTTCATCCACCTTCTCACGGTTCTCCATATGTTGAGGTTCACAGTACCGAAGAAAAGGGCTCGGACGTTAATTTAGCGTCCCATCTGATTTTCGACGGTTGTAAAGGCAGATACGAGGCCGCAGTTGTCGTATCGAAAGATTCTGACTTGGCGGAACCTATCCGACTGGTCGTGCAGGAATTGGGACTACCGGTTGGTCTGATATGCCCAGATGGTGCGGTCCCAATTGATCTAGCGCGTGCAGCAAGTTTTGTCCGTCACATTGTCAAGACGGATCTCGCGAATTCTCAATTTCTGGACCCGGTTATAGACCAGAATGGAAAACCAATTCAGAAACCTGCGCATTGGTGAGTTTCCGTTTATCGGGGTTTGCTCCACCGAGCGCGAGCGGCATTGCTGGCGCTTTTGCTGCGTTCCGCCTTGCTGAGCTTCTTCGCCCTAGCCGGGCCGCCTTTAAGGCCGCCAAGCCGTCCTAGCGCTTGTGCGAGCGCCTTGCGGGCATCCTCATTGCTGAGGTCGGGTTCGCCGGTGGTAGAATCGCGGACGATCCGAAACGCTGCCTGATTTATGTCTTCGGGTTCTTGTTTACGTGACCGCTTACGCATGCTGTCACGATGGCAGATCGAGGCGGATCGGGCAAATTCAAATTAGGACACTACCCCGCGGCGGGGCTATGATTGTAGCGGGTCGAAGCATCCGAGCGCCATCGCCCGGCTGAAGAAGCTTCGGCATGCTTGAAACGGCGTCGACGCCCACGCACGCTGGCGCGCCAGGGCGACGCTTGCCAGCCTGCCACGCTCTGCCTTATCCTTTCGACCAACGTTTGAAACCGAAAGGCGCCCATCGAGGGCGCCGCCTTGAAACCGCCTGACAGGATTGATCGTAGTCGCCCCTAGCGTAGTCGTCGCTTGCCGTTATGTGGATAGTCCGTCTAGCGCTCCGCCGCCCGCTCTCGGTTGCGGTGATGGCGCTTTTGATGCTCGTGCTCGGCGCACTGTCGTTCGAGTTGATGAACGTCGACATCTTTCCCGCCATCAACCTGCCCGTCGTACTCGTGGTCTGGAACTATCCGGGCCTGTCGGCCTTCGATGTCGAACGGCGGATGGTGTTTATCAGCGAGCGCGCCTACTCGACCACCGTCAACGGCATCGAGCATATCGAGTCGGAATCGATCAACGGGCTGGGGATTCTGAAGGTGTATTTTCAGCCGGGCAGCGACCTCGGCTCGGCGATCGCGCAGATAGATGCGGTCTCCGAAACCATTTTGACGAATTTGCCGCGCGGCACCGAACCGCCGCAAATCATCTCCTACAACGCGAGCAACGTTCCGGTCGCCCAGCTGAACATCTTCAGCGATACGCTCTCGACCGAACGGCTGTTTGATTACGGGCTCAACTTCATTCGGATTCAGCTCTTCACTATTCCCGGCTTTTCGTCGCCCGCACCGCTCGGCGGCGTGCAGCGCTCGGTCATGGTCAATCTCAATCCGGTTTCGCTTTACGCCAACGGGATGTCGGCGGCCGACCTCGGCGCGGCGCTGGCCTCGACCAACGTGGTTATCCCGTCAGGCACCGAAAAGATCGGCAACTACGAATACAACGTCGATCTCAACATGAGCGTCCCCAAGGTCAAGGAGTTCAACCGGTTGCCGGTAAAGTATGTCAACGGCGCTCCGGTTTTCCTCGGCGACATCGCGCCGGTGACCGACTCCCATCAGCCGCAAACCAACGTGGTCCGGGTCGATGGCCGGCAAGCGACCTACCTGATGGTGATCAAGCACGCCGACGCCTCGACGCTGACCGTGGTCGACGCGGTGAAGGCCAAGATTCCGCTCATCCTCGCGACCGCGCCCAAGGGGCTGAAGGTCTCGCTTAGCTTTGATCAATCGCGGTTCGTGCGGGCCGCGCTGTGGGACGTGGTGCAGGAAGCCGTCATCGCGGCCACCTTGGTCGCGCTGATGGTGCTGCTGTTTCTCGGTTCGCCGCGCAGCATGCTGATCGTAATCACCTCGATACCGCTGTCGATTCTGACCGCGATCGTCGCGCTCAAGCTGAGCGGCCAGACAATCAACACGATGACGCTCGGCGGAATCGCGCTCGCGGTCGGGATGCTGGTCGACGACGCGACGGTGGAAATCGAAAACATCCATCGCAACCACGCGATGAGCAAGCCGTTGCTGGCCGCGATTCTGGACGGCGCCTCGCAGATCGCGACGCCGACCTTCGTCGGCACGCTGTCGATCTGCATCGTGTTTTTTCCGGTCGTGCTTCTGACCGGCGTCGCCAGGTTCCTGTTCACACCGCTGGCGCTGGCGGTGGTATTCGCGATGCTGACCTCGTATCTGCTCTCGCGCACGCTGGTGCCCACGATGGCGCGTTTACTGCTTCCCGACGATCACGAGGACCATCTCGGGCATGGCGGATGGGGCAAACTGGTGCGCGCGTTCGACCGCCGGTTTGAGGGCGTGAAGGAGCGCTACCGGCTCGGGCTGGCGACCTTCATCGGCCGGCGCGGGCTGGCGCTGGCCTGCGTCGCCATGCTGATCGTGCTTTCGCTCGGACTGTTGCCGATCGTGGGCGAGGATTTCTTCCCGGTCGTCGATGCGGGCATGATGCGGCTGCACGTGCGCGCGCCCACCGGTACCCGGATCGAGCACACCGAATATCTGGTTGACCAAATCGATCGCACCATCCGCACGATCATTCCGGCTGCCGAGCTCGAGAGCATCAGCGACAATCTCGGCCTGCCTGTGTCCTACGACCTCGCCTTCTATCAAACCGACAGTGTTGGCCCGCAGGATGCCGACGTGCTCATCCAGCTCAAGCCCAAGCATCGGCCGACCGCGATGTACCAGCAGCGGATTCGCAATGCGCTGGCGGCGAAATATCCGCAGGTGACCTCATATTTCCAGGCCGCCGATATCATCAGCCAGGTTCTGAACTTCGGCCTGCCTTCTGCTATCGACGCGCAAATAAACGGCAACAACCTTCAGGCCGACTACGATATCGCGCTGCGTCTGAAGGAGGGGATGGCGCGCATTCCGGGAGTAGTGGACCTGCGCATCGCCGAGCCGCTGGACTACCCCAGCCTTAAGGTCGAGGTCGATCGCACCAAGGCGCTCCAGTTCGGCATAACGCAGCAGCAGGTAGCCTCTAGCCTGCTCTCCTCGCTCTCCGGCGCGCAGCTTTTGCAGCCGAACTTTTGGCTCGATCCGGTTTCCGGCGTTAACTACAACGTTATCGAGCAGGCGCCGCAGCATCTGTTCGACTCGGTCAGCGCCCTTCAGAATATCCCGCTCAGCACGACCGCAACTTCGTCGAGCGGCGCAACCAATGGTTCGACGGCCGCCGGCGGAACCATAACGTACTCGCAGCCGCAATTGCTCGGCAACCTCGCGACGGTCAGCCATAGCTGGGACCCCGCCATCGTGGCGCACTACACCGTCCAGCGCGTAGTGGACGTCGATTGCGCGGTATCGGGCCGCGACCTCGGCGCGGTCACTTCCGCGGTGCGCAGGGAAATCGGCCGACTGGGCAAGCTACCGCCTGGCACCCAGGTCGTGATCAGAGGCCAGAGCCAGGCGATGAGCACGTCGTTCGTCACGCTCGGCGAAGGCCTGGTGCTCGCGATCATCCTCGTCTACCTCCTGATGGTCGCCAACTTCCAGTCATGGCTCGAGCCGTTCATCATCATGATGGCGGTGCCGGGCGCGCTCGCGGGCGTGATCTGGATGCTGGTGCTGACGGGCACGACGATCAACGTCGAGTCGATGATGGGCGCGATCATGGCGGTCGGCGTCGGCGTCGCCAACGGCAACCTGCTCATCACTTTCGCCAACGAGCTACGCGAGGACGGTTACGGCCCGGTTGCCGCCGCGATCGAGGCCGGGCGCATCCGTTTCCGTCCGATCATCATGACCGCGCTCGCGATGATCCTGGGCATGCTCCCGATGGCGCTCAGCCTGGGTTCCGGCTCCGAGCAGAACGCGCCGCTGGGCCGCGCCGTGATCGGGGGGCTCCTGTTGGCAACGGCATCGACCCTGTTCGTGGTGCCGGCGGTCTATTCGATATTCAGCCGCAACCTGATCGGCAAGCATCAGCGCGACGCGGAGATCGAGGCACTCACGCAGCCGCACGCGTGAGCGATAGCAAACAGATGGAGGATGATCCGAGACAGTATACAGCCAAACCTTCCGGGAAGTTATTTGCGGCCGGATGGATCGGCGTGATTGCGATCGCGGTGATTGCCACGGCCGGGATGGTGCTCGCGCGCGAGCTATGGATCGGGCGCCAGACCAGCGAGCTGGCGCACAAGGCCGCGCTCGGACCGCACGTGCTGGTCGCGCAAGTCGGCCGCACGCCCGCTACCCGCGACATCAAGCTGCCCGCGACCACCCGCGGCTTCGACGAAACCGAAATCTACGCCAAGGTGCCGGGCTATATCAGATCGATCCTGGTCGACAAGGGTGACCACGTGCACGCGGGTGAATTGCTCGCCCTGATCGAGTCGCCGGAAACCGACCAGCAGGTCCGCAACGCGCAGGCCGCCTACCGGATCGCCAAGCTCACCGACGATCGCAACCAGATTCTCGTCCGCCAGGAGGTGATTTCGCAGCAAATTGCCGACGAATCGCACGCCACTATGATGCAGGCAAAGGCGACGCTCGCTCAGTCGGTCGCGCTGCAGACCTACGAACGGGTGACCGCGCCGTTCGACGCAATCGTGACCGCGCGCAACGTGGATCCCGGCCATTTGATTCCCGAGGCGACCAGCTCGACCAGCGTCGCGGACGCCATCCTGAGCATCTCGCGGACGAAACCCTTGCGGGTCTATACCTACGTTCCGCAAAATATTGCGCTGTTCATCCGCAACGGCGACAGCGCCACGATCACGGTCAATGAATTTCCCGGGCGACAGTTCAACGGCGCCATCACTCGCCATCCGGATGCGCTGGCGCCGGATTCGCGCACGATGCTGGTTGAAGTTGATCTACCCAACACCGATGAGGCGCTCTTGCCGGGAATGTATGGCAGTGCTGAGTTTGTCGTGTCCGTTCCGGAGGGCGCGCTGCTGGTTCCCGATGACGCCCTGATCTTCCGCGACGGCAAGGTGTTCGTGCCGATCGTAAAAGACAACGTGCTCCATCTGACGCAGGTGAAGCTCGGCTACGACAATGGAATCGCGGTCGAGGTCGCCACCGGTATCGACCCCGGCGCGCTCGTGGCGCTCAATGTCGGGCAGTCGGCGCGCGAGGGCGAGACCGTGCAACCGGTCCACGAGGCCGTCAATTAGGATCGCACGTCGCGCAGGATCGCACGCGGCGCGGGCGGCATCAGCCTTTCGACTCGCTATCTTTCCAGCGTTTCATCAGCGTATTCGAGGGCCGCGTCTCGTCGAGCAGCTTCTCGGCGGTCTCGCGTCCGGCCGTGGGCAGGTTTTTCGGATCGAGTAGGCCCAGCTGGACCAGCGCGGTCGCCTGGTCCCAATGAATATGCTCGTGCACCAGCTTGCCGCCGCGGAACTGCACGATCGCCACGGTCGGAATCTCGACGTACTTGCCGGTTGGCGCGACGCCGGGGAGGAGAAAGTCGATCTCTATGTCGTGGGTGAAGCAGAGCAGGAATTCATCGACCACACGGTCGGCTCCGACCGTGCGCGAGACCGGAATGAACTTGGTGTCGCGGGGCAATTTGGGAATGAAGTGATTTTTGTAGAAGCGATGGAGCTCCTGCTGTCCGACACCGCCCGTCATCGTCGGCACGTGATTGACGTAAGGCCGATCGACCATCGTCGTCATCGTGGCGTCCGCGTTGCGATACTTGAACTCGAGATCGGCATGCCGCTCCCACAGCGCGCTCAGGTCGAAGCGCGGGCCGATCGCGTGGCGCAGCATCCCGATCGTGCGCGAGTGCGCGAGCGAAGCCGCAAAGCGGTCGTAGTTCGGACGCACGGGGTTGTTGAACGCGTGATCGGCGCCCGGATAGACGTAAATCTCGATACCTTCGCGATCCTTGAAGGCCGCGGCGACCGCCTCGCGCGCGGCGGCCGGCACGAACCGGTCCTGTTCGCCGAAATGCAGCATCAGCGGACAGCGTACCGCGCCAACTTCGTTGAGCCGCTTTTCGATTCCGACGCCGTAATAGCTGACCGCCGCTTCGATGTTGCAGCGCGCGGCCGTCAGGTAGGCGAGCATCCCGCCCAGGCAAAAACCGACCGCGCCGACCTTGCCGTTGCATTCCGGCATCGCGCGCAGCGCGCGCACCGTGTCGGCGACGTCCTTGATCGCCTGGTCGGGATCGAAGCGCGCGAAAAAATCGAAAGCCGCCTTGATCTCGGCCTCCGAGTAACCCAACTCGATACCCGGCTGAATCCGCCAGAACAGGTCGGGCGCGATCGTGACGTAGCCCTCTTCGGCGTAACGGTCGGCGACTTCGCGCAGATAGCGGTTGACGCCGAAAATCTCCTGCAGCAGCACGAGCGCCGGCCCGCGGCCGCCCTCGGGTAGCGCGAGATAGGCGTTGAAGACACCGCCGTCGGCGGCGGTCACGCTTACGGTTTTCGATGTAACGCTCATGACGATTCCAACCTCTTTTCGCGCATAACTTTACGGCGCTCGCGACGAGCCATCCCGATGCTTTTATGCCACGGTGCAGCGGGCGATCCCAAGCTCGGGTGCCGGGCGCCGACGCGGCCGGCTAGGGAGCAGGCGGCAGGAGTCCGTAAACGTCGAGTTCGGTCTGGGTGCCGACGTAGACCTTGCCATTGGCCACCGTCGGCACGGTGAACTTGACCGCCGGCCCCGCAGTGTCGCGCGAGCCTGACGCCTGCGCGCTGTTGTAGATCTCCGCCAGATTGTTCGCCCAGTAAGCGTGCAGCATCGCCGGAAGGCTTTTCCCGAAGCCGCTCACGTCGAGCGCCCAGACGATTCGATGAATGTCGCCGTCGCTGGAGATCGCGGGGCTGGCGCCCGGATAGCCGAAGGTGTTCGCGCTGCGCGCCGCGGCGAACACCGCCAGGCGTCCATTGGAAATCTGCCATGCCTTGAGCCGTGCACCGACGCCGCCAATGTAAACCCTGCCGAAGGCGTACGCCGGCGCATCGAAGATCCCGAAGCCGGTGTCGAGAATGCCGAGCGCTTGCGAATCTTCGCACGCGGCGCAAAACCGCCCCATCGGCCCGCGGCTGAGCAGATAGAACCGGCCCGACTTGACTCCGCCCATCACCTCGAATGTCTGATCGGGTAGCAGAACAGCGCCGGTGACTCCGCTGTCATCGTCCGTATTGTTGAGAAAGTCCTGGTTGGAGGGGGTGAAGTAGTCAACCACACGAAGCATCGGATCCAGCTTCACAAAACTGTCGCCGTAATCGGTCGTGCCGTCGAATGTGCCGTTACCGATCCCGATAAAGATTCTGCCGAACTGGCTGGCCGAGGGGCCGTTGCCGCTCTGCCAGATACCACCGTCATTGCCGTTGGGCGTGGGGTTGAAAGCCGCCTTTGGCATGAGCGTGAGCGCGTCATACGCCAGCAGCCATCCGTGGTATGGGCCCTCGTCGCAGTTCGAGGCGAACGCGATATAGACCATGCCGTTTGCGAGCAGCAGCGCCGGACGCTGATTGGCGAGCCGGGCGACGAACGGCACGTTGCCGTGGCCATCGTTGCCGGCGCCGGTACCCGCCACCGAAGCGCTTATCGAAACCGGGCTGCCAGCCTTCTCGGCTCCGGTCGCGAGTTCGAGCGCGTGCAGCTCGATAATGTAGCTGCCGGTGTTCTGGTCCTTGACCTCGGAAACCACGTATAGCGCCTGGTTCTCGAGACTGATGACCGGCGTGCCGGTGATACCGATTTCGGGCACCAGGTTGCCGCAACGGATGTCGTTCACCGTGTCGACCGTGGTGATTCCGTTGGCCGGATCGATAAAGCTCTTCTGCCACAGCAAGGTCGGCGCGATGCCGTCGGCGTCGAAAGCATAGACGCTGTCGTGCTCGCTCGCGACGAAGACCACGTTGCGCGTTCCCTGACCGGGAATCGGGAGCTGCGAGACGTAAAGCGGCTCGGCATAGAGGTAACCGTCGACCGGATATGAGAAGAGCTTGCCGAAGCTTTTGGCGGTGACGTTGGAGACCTTGAGAATGGTCTCGTGGCGGTTGTGGCCGCTGCGCAAATTATCGTTGTGGAAGGTGAGCACGTTGACCAGGGTGGGCGTCGGCGCCGCGGCGGCGACTGGCGCGGCCGCCAGGGGGGCTGCCGCCAACACCATCCCAACCAAGATCAACCCAGCTATCGCCAACACCGCTGCGATCAAGCTCGAGCCGGGGGTTATCGCTTGTTGCCTATGCATCCTCAACGCCTCGATGCAGTGTAGAGACATTTCCGCTTATGACGCTCGTGCCACGGGTGAAAACTAGCGCGAATCGCATCGCACAGGAATAAAAAACGCGCGCGCCGCATCGCTCATCAAGGAACGACCGGCGCGCGGTGCAAATGCGAGATTCGATCAGCTCAGCAGCATCGTAATGGAAGCGGTCTGGTCATGGTATAGATCTCCCGCCAAGCAGCGGACCGAGCAGCGCACCTAGGCCGCCCGCCGAGCCCGTCTGTCCGACAGCGCCGGGGGCACCGTATGGAGATGCCGCGTTTGCGCCCTGCGGATAGCCGCCATAGGGCGCAGCAGAAGGCGCAGCGCCTCCACCCATCAGCGGGCCGAGCAGCGCGCCAAGGCCGCCCGTCGAACCCGTCTGTCCGACAGCGCCGGGAACGCCATACGGAGATGGCGCGTTTGCTCCCTGCGGGTAGCCGCCATAGGGCGCAGCAGAAGGCGCAGCGCCTCCACCCATCAGCGGACCGAGCAGCGCGCCAAGGCCGCCCGTCGAACCCGTCTGTCCAACAGCGCCGGGAGCGCCGTAGGGAGAAGCGGCGGTTCCATATGGATATCCCGCGTTTGGATCTCCCATTTGCGGGTAACCGTTGGAGGGGTAGCCAGCCGTCGGATAACCTGCCGGGGGATAACCGGTTGGCGGATAGAACTGTTGTGCATACCCCGGCGGCGCGTTTTCCGGCATCGGTGGCGCGTAGGCGGACGGCGGCGGTCCGTAGGACGGCCCACCAAGCGGCATGAAGGCCGACGCGCCGTGGCCGGAGCCGTACGGATTACCGCCGCCGGAAAGCTCGCGGCTTAGATGCTTGATCTGTTTCTTCCAGTGCTTGGCGGCGCGCTCGTCGCCCGCCCGGCGCGCCTGAGCGTACTGCGACTCGGCATAGTTGAGTCGCGCCTCCAATTGATTACGGTCCGCGAAATTGGGCGGCGCGGGATATCGCCCGGGCGGCGGCATCGGCTGACCGTATTGCGCCGTATAGGCCTGATAGGCCGCGACGTCGTCTGGGTCGTGATACGGGTCCGCAGCGGCGGCGGTCGCCAAAATTGGCGCCGCGATCAGAATTAATCCAGCTGAAGCGGAGAGAATCCTGCGCGAGAAAATTCTTCGGGCGAAGGAGACGTTCATATCTGGAACCTCGGCTCCAGATACGCATTCGGCGAGTTCGGGTTTCCGCTTCCTGTTTTCGAGGTGAGGGTGGCGGCCCGCGCCAATTAAGCGGCGCTCGTTCTCCTGGCGCTGTCTGTATTCAGGGGGGCGAGGGATGAAGATGCCAACGAACGGGCGCCGGCGCCCGTTCCAGTTGGCTCTCAACGAACACTCAAACTCGCGGAAACAGAAGCTGCGCGCTAAAGGTACACGCGTGCGGAATCGCCAGTCGCCCCCCGCGTCAGGCGCGAGCCTTGCGCAGCTTGGCCCGCCGATCGGATCGCGTGCCCTTGTGATTCACTGAGCGGCTTGCGCTCGCGGCCGGCTTGACGACCGTCTTGGCGATCATCGGCTTGGCAGCCTCCGCCTCGGCCTCAAGAACCGGCGCTTCCGCTTCGATTGGCGCAGCCGGCTGCGCAGCCGCCAAAGCCGCCTGCTCGGCCCGTGCGATGCGCGCCCGCTCGATCGCGTCGAGCTTGCGCACTTTCCATTCGCGCAGTCCGCGGCGCAGGTACTCCGGATTCACGTCGAGCATTTCGCACACGTTGTCGAAAGAGAAAACCCACTTCTTGTCTTCCAGAGTGATCCACTCTTCGGCATCGCGGAACAGTCGTTGACCCTTGTTGGTGGATGAGTCGATGCATTTCATGAAGCATTCGACCGCATCCTCGAGCACGCTCAGCACCAGGCGCTTTTCACCCTCAAGCAGATGCTTGCGGCGCATCGCCTCGAAATATTGGATCGGCAAAAGCGTGTCGGGCTCGAACAATCCCGGCAGCTTTTCGTCCAGTGTTTCCTTTTCCTGCATCTTCGCTCCTTGCTCCTGCCTCACCAGATCTTGTGCTCCCACCCCACCGATCCTCCTTGTGATGGACGCTTTAGTAAGACGTCCTATTCATCTAAATCGTTTCGCGAATAAATAGTTTCGCCGAATCTGCGCGAATCTGCGAATCTGATTGATCAGCCTCAGGGTTTCGCTCGCCTCGCGTCGGTCAGTCTGTTTCAGCACTGCCAGGTTACGGTAGTTATTCGTCTTCGTTGTTTTCTTCGTAAATCTCGTTCCAAGCCATCTGAATCGCCTCCAACTTGGATTCGCTGGAGCTGCCCGGATCGTCGTCAAATTCATCCAAATCGGCAACCCACTGCCGCAAATCGGTGAAACGCACCTGAAGTGGGTTAATCCCGGGATGATTTTCTGTAAGTACCTCGGCTATTTCCTGCGCCTGATCCCATTTCAAACCCATTTGCCCCGTCTCCCTCACCCCGAGCCCGACTGAAAACCGCCTGAATGATGCCGCAGGTGCCCGATAAATAAGGCACCTGATGCCTACGACAGCTCCTCGACTGACTTCTTTTCGAGTGCGCGGCCTATCGCATAATCCATGATTCTCTCGGCAAATGGCGTCGAGAGCTCATTGAGCTCTTCTACCAAGGCCGAAATATAAGCACGATCTGTACCGTTTCGAGCCGCTTCGAGCTTCGCGGCGCATTCCTCTACCTGAACTCGCTCTTGTGCCTCGATTAGCGACCCATATTCATCCAGCTGCTTGGTCAATGCGCCTAACAGTTGGGCAGCATCATTGCGCGCGCTAATCAACATCCGCTGCTCAAGATCCTGTTCACCCAGATCGATAGACTCTTCAAGCATCCGTTCTATTTCGTCGTCGGTGAGACCATAGCTGGGCTTAACGTCGACGGAATGCTCCCGGCCGGTGCGGACGTCGTGGGCAGTGACGTTTAGGATTCCATTAGCGTCAATCAGGAAGCTTACCTGGATACGCGGGAGACCGGCCGGCTGGGTCTCGATCGGCCCCAGCTTGAAGCGCGCGAGCGAGCGGCAATCCGCCGCCAGTTCGCGCTCGCCTTGCACCACGTGGATATCGACGTGGGTCTGATTGTCGACCGCCGTCGTGAAGCCTTCGGTCACGTTGGTAGGAATAGTTGTATTGCGATGGATTAGGCGTTCCATAACGCCACCCATCGTTTCGATTCCGAGCGACAGCGGCACCACGTCGAGCAACAACATGTCGCCCTGCGAGCCCATCAGCACGCCTGCCTGAACCGCCGCCCCGAGCGCCACAACGTGGTCCGGGTCGAGCGAGCAGAGCGGCTCCCGCCCGAAAAGCTCCGCCACCCGCCGGCGCACCAGCGGTATCCGGGTTGATCCGCCGACCAGCACCACCGCGTCAACCTCGGCGGGCGCGAGTCCGGCGTCCGCGAGCGCCATCCGGCATCGCTCCAGCGAGCGGCCGACGAGCGCGTCGGCCATGCGCTCGAACTCAGCGCGGGTGACGGCTTTGCGCACCTCGCGATCGGGCAGCGCGAGCTTCATCTGGGCTTCGTCTTGATCGCTAAGCTGCTTCTTGGCCGCCTCGGCAGCGAGCCGCGCGCTGTTCCAGATGTGGCGATCGAGCCTCAATTGGTGTGGCAGATCTGCAAGCAGCAGATCGACCAGCAAGCGATCGAAATCGTCGCCGCCCAGATGCGTGTCGCCGTTGGTCGCGAGCACTTCAAAGATCCCGCCCTTGATGTTGAGGATCGATATATCGAATGTCCCGCCGCCCAGGTCGAAGACCGCGACCCGCCCCTCGGCCATCTGATTCAGCCCGTAGGCGAGCGAGGCGGCCGTCGGCTCGTTGACCAGGCGCATCACTTCGAGTCCGGCAAGGCGCCCGGCGTCCTTGGTGGCCTGACGCTGGCCGTCGTTGAAATATGCCGGGACCGTTACCACCACGCGCTCGACTTTCTCGCCCAGTGCGGCTTCGGCGCGAGCCTTGAGCGCGCGCAGAATCTCGGCCGAAATCTGCGACGGCGTGAAGGTGCGTTTGCCGATCGCGAAGCGCACCACCGGCCCGCTGAAATCGGCGAAGCTGTAGCGATGTCGATCTTCGGCGGCGACCTCGTCACCGCCAAGGCCCATGTAGCGCTTGACCGAACGCACCACGGCGCCCGCCTCACCGCCTTCGAAACCGATGGCGTGGATGCGGCCGTCGCGTTCAACCGTAAGATGCGGCTCCATCGCGATCGCCTGCTCGCCCACGAACACCTCGCCCTGGGGCGTTATCGCGACCACCGACGGCAGCAATGGATTGCCGGTCTTGGGATCGGCGAGAATTTGCGGACGCTCGCCTTCCATAACCGCGATCAGGCTGTTGGTGGTTCCGAGATCGATGCCGAATATACGGGACATGGCTAATAATGCTGCGCCCGCGGCCGCCACGCGGTCCGCGACGCGGTTGATTCCGCTACTTCCTCAGTTGGTCTTGATATCGGCCGTGGCGCTATCGAGCGCGCGGTCGACGTCGCGGGTGAGCGTCCGCACGTAGGCGATTGTGGAAAGTGCGGATTTCAATTCGTTGACCAGGTCCTGACGCTCCCCCGCTCCGCTGTCCCAGCGCGCAAAATTGCGCTCCAGCTCCTCCTGCGTCGTGTTTACGATTTCTTCAAGCTCCGCGCGCCGCGCTTTCATCGCGACGCCGAGCGAGTTGGCGCTCCCATTGCGCGCTCCCCGCAGCTCTCCGAGTTGTTCCTGAACCTCGAACACCAGTTCCGCCAGGTCGGCTGGCACGCGCTGGTTGTTCTCGGCGAGCTTTTCGTCCATCAGCTCCAGCCAGTAGCGCCCGCGGGCGACCGGGTCGCGGAGCGTGCGATAAGCGCGGGTCAGTAGCGCCGTGCTCTTGAGGCTCGCCTGCCTCACCGCGGGCGCTGCGCTCGCGAAGCGGTCGGGGTGAATTCGCCGCCCGGCCTCATGATAGATACGTTCGAGTTCACCTGAGTCAAGGACGAGCTTGCGCGGCAAGCCGAGCGCGGCGAAGAGGTCGAGCTCAACGCCGAGCGGCGCCCCGCATTCGGGGCAGGTCAAGCGCGGCTCGCTCGGCCGCGCGCATGAAGGGCATTGCATCATCGCTACGCCTTGATCTCCGCGTCGTCATACGACGAACGATTCTCCACATCCGCACGTCCGCTTGGCGTTGGGATTGACCACCTTGAAGCCCGAGGCCATCAGTTCCTCGGAGTAGTCGAGTTCCGAGCCGTTGAGATAGAGAAAACTTTTCTTGTCGACGATAAGCTGCGCGCCGTCGCGCTCGAAAACCTTGTCGCGTTCCTTGGGATCGTCGAGCTCCATCCGGTACTGCAAGCCCGAGCATCCGCCACCGACCACCTTGACCCGCAAACCCTTGCCGGGCTTCTCGGAGGAGAGCTGCTTTATCTTGGAGACCGCGTTTTCAGAGAGCGAAATCATTTTTCCTTGCGACGCCCGCCTGGCGCCCCTCTACGAGGATTTGCCCTGGGCGGATTTCGGCTCTTCCTCAGCAACCGTCCCGCTGGCCGCACCGGCTGCGGTTGGGTCCTTGCGGCTGCGCCAATCGGTGATCGCCGCCTTTATAGCATCTTCGGCCAGCACAGAGCAGTGAATTTTCACCGGCGGGAGATTTAGTTCCTTCACGATCACGGTGTTCTTGATCGTCATCGCTTCGTCGATATGCTTGCCCTTGACCAGTTCGGTCACGTAGCTGGACGAGGCGATCGCGCTGCCGCAACCGAAGGTCTTAAAGCGCGCATCCTCGATCACGCCATTTTCGCTGATCCGAAGCTGCAGCTTCATCACGTCGCCGCACTCGGGCGCACCGACCACTCCGGTGCCGACGCCGGGATCGTCCTTGGCAAAGCTGCCGACGTTGCGCGGATTGTTGTAGTGCTCGAGAACCTTATCTGAATAAGCCATGACCCCTCCGGTCGCTTAGCCCAAATTTACGATTACGTTGCCGGTTGCCTGTCGAAACCCGTCAGCTTGCGAACTACGCCCGCCAGTTGACGGATTTAAGATCGATCCCTTCGCGCGCCATCTCGTACAGCGGCGACATCTCGCGCAGCCGCTTGACCTCGCGCGAGACCCGCTCGGTCACGAAGTCGACCTCTTCCTCGGTGTTGAAGCGTCCCACTCCAAAACGGATCGAGCTGTGCGCCAGTTCCTCATTAGTGCCGAGCGCGCGAATCACGTACGACGGCTCCAGCGTGGCCGAGGTGCAGGCCGAGCCCGAACTCACGGCGACGTCGTTGACGCCCATCAGCAGCGACTCGCCCTCGACGTAGGCGAAGCTGACGTTGAGATTGCCGGGCAGGCGCTCGGTCGGATGGCCGTTGAGGTAGACTTCATCTAGGCGCTCGAACAGCCCCGCCTGCAGCTTGTCGCGCAGCGAGCGCATCCGCACCGCCTCGTCCTGCATCTCTTGGCCCGCGATTTCACACGCCGCACCGAAGCCCACGATACCCGGCACGTTGAGCGTGCCCGAACGCATCCCGCGCTCATGGCCGCCGCCGTCGATAATCGGAGTCAGCCGCACGCGCGGCCCCTTGGCTCGCACGTAGAGCGCACCCACTCCTTTGGGTCCGTAAAGCTTGTGCCCGGACATCGCGAGCAGATCGATACCGTCGCGCTCGACGTCGACCGGAATTTTGCCTATCGCCTGCACCCCGTCGCAGTGGAAGATGATCCCGCGTTCCTTGGCGATACGTCCGATCTCGCGGATCGGATGAATCGTTCCGACCTCGTTGTTGGCGTACATGATCGAAATGAGCACGGTCTTGTCGGTGATCGCGTTGCGCACAGCGTCGGGATCGACCATCCCGTACTTGTCCACCGTGAGGTAAGTCACGGTCGCCTTGCCCGCCCGTTCCAGCGCGCGGCAACTATCGAGCACGGCCTTGTGCTCGGTGACGCAGGTGATGATGTGGTTGCCCTTGTCCTTGTAGAATTCGACAACCCCCTTGATCGCCTCGTTGTCCGACTCGGTCGCCCCGCTGGTGAAAATTATCTCCTTGGACTTCGCATTGACCAGCGTGGCGATCTGGTTGCGCGCCTTATCGACCGCTTCCTCGGCCTCCCAGCCAAAGCTATGGTTGCGGCTGGCAGCATTGCCGAACTTCTGCGTGAAGTACGGCAGCATCGCCTCCAGCACCCGCGGATCGACCGGCGTCGTCGCGTGATTGTCCATGTATATCGGCAGCTTGACCATCGTAATTCCGAACCCTCTGGAATCGCGCTTGAGCGCGCATCCTAACCCTGAAAACAGCGCCACAATATGTAGCACTTAAATTAGTGGACTTACAAGGTCGAGTATACGGCTTAATCCATTTAGGTGTCAAATGAACTATAAGCTCGGCGCTACTCCCGAACCGAGCGTTATAAGGCGGAACGCCCCCAACATCGAGGCACGACGGTCCCCGCAGGTGGGGCGGACTCGACCTCGGCAGGGTCTAGCCTACCGAGAGGTCAGTGGCACGCGAGCGCGATCGGAGCTCGGAATCGCGGTCGAGGACGGCGCTCAGCTTGTCCGGCACGACGATGACCCGCCGGCGCTCCTGGATGATCGCGCCAGCCAACGCCAACTTCCTCAGACATACGCTGACTTTGGGGCGCGACCCGCTTACCAGTTCCGCGATATTGCGATGACCGAATTGCACGTTGATGATGGTGCCGCGAGCGTCGGGCAGGCCGAACTTGTCGGCGAGGTCGAACAGAGCGACCGCGATTCGCTCCTCCATCGTCTGATCCATGTAACGCGACTGGCGCACCAGCAACGCCCACCAGCGGCCCATCGTGAGCTTCAGCGCGAGGAGGAACTCATCGTACTGGAGGCCCGCGGTTTCGACCAGGTCCTGCGCGCTCAGCACGCCGATCTCGCACTCGGTGAAGGCTTCGCATTCCAGGCTGTGACGCAGATCGGGCAGCAGCGTGGGAATGCATATAACGTCGCCGGGGCCGAGCACCTCGAGCAGGACGCGTTCGTTCCTGCGGTTGATCGAAGTGAGCCGGGCGATGCCCGAGAGCATGATGTGGATGGTATCGCCGGCTTGCTTTCCGCTGTAGATGACCGCGCGCTTATGAAATTGGCGAACTCTGAGCTGGCCACCCAGCGCGCTCAACCGCTCAGGGGAGAGCCCGGCGAGCCCTCTTACGGCGGACAGATCGAGGCGTAGTTTTCGCGCGGCGCTCGAATTGCGATGCCGCGCAAACTCGCCAGTCAAAACTTTGCGCGCGTGTTTTTTCAAACTGACTCGTTTCATTGAATGCCGAGGGAGACTGCCTCAGTGTACCGCAGGTGACGTTTTATGACCAGTCGCCATCGATTCGCGTAAGACCGCAGTCCCGGTTTCAGCGCCGCGCGAAGCTCTCAAATAATGCAATCACTCATCGCGTTACGCAAATGATGAAAAAAAGAGACCTCTGAGTAACCCAAGTTACTGACTTAAGGCGCTTTTTTTACATCGTTGGTGAGTTTCGGTCTCTGCCCTTTGCTAGATTTCTTTAGTGCTTGTTTAAATGTTGTTTCCGCGAACGATTATGACAGTCGAGAACATTCGACAGGCTTACGGTCAATGCGCCTACCGACAATTCCATTCGTCCTGGATTGCATCTTTCCCCTACACCGCCCATCAGGGCTCGTGGCCTTGTTGGAGGCTGACCTATGCCGGCACCGCGTCGTGAAAAGCTTTCGGACCTCGAACTCCTTCAGCGGCTGAAGGATCTTTCCTGGCTCTCCGCCGCCCAGGCGAAAGAGTTGGCCCTCGCGATGGCGGTCAGGAGCGTCAAGCGCAACGGCGTCATCTTTCAGGAACTCGGCAAGCCGTCGACCGATGCGCACATCCTGCTATCCGGTGCGGCACAGCTTAGCCATCTCAACGGCGATGGCCCGCGGGTCGTAGCGATGATGATGCCCGGGGTAGTCTTCAGGCTACCCCAGATGCCGTCGGAGGTTGGTCATAACTTCGAATGGGTCGCGCTGGACGATTGCAGAGTCGGGCGGCTGCCCCTCCAGCACTACGTAGGGATCACCCTGGGCGTCGACTACGAAACCTATGCGCGTATCGCCGAGCCGGCGGCAAGCCGTGTCGGCCGCATCCTCGCCCGCTATCCCAGTTTCGTCGGCTTCGCCCTGATGCGGCGCGTGGCGGTCGCGTTGATCGAACTGGCGAGCGAGTTCGGCGTGCAGGACCATCGCGGCGTCGTGCTCGGCGTAGCGCCGACGCACAAACAGCTCGCCGACCTGGTCGGCGCCTCGCGGCCCAAGGTCAGTGAAGTCATGAACGACCTGCGGCGGCGCAAGGCGCTCTCGCGCGAAGGCCGCAAGCTCACGGTTATCGTGAAGCGGCTGGAGGCGATCGCTTTGGACGGCGCCAATAGTTGATTCCCACCTAGCTTCCGGGGGCTTTCGGTCGCGGCCTCCTCAAAGGAATCGTGAGACTCGACAACCGGCCGCCACCAGGCGGACGATTCGACACGTCGCCTTCGGACACCGCTCCGCTCTCTTCTCAACCGCGCTTGTTGCTCCTGTCTTCGGCAGCCTTTTTTAGCCCTTTTTTAACCACGACGATATGATTTATTGTTATATTGTGATCGAGCGGTATTTTTACAGTTAATCCTGAGGTAAAGGGTCGAGTACCCCAAAACCAAGCTAAACATATCAAATCAAACCTGAAGTCGCTGACGAGATGACAAATACAAACGCGAAAAAGAACGCCACCGAAAACCGCTTTCTCTCCGAATGGGTGGATGAGGCGGTCCGACTGACCAAGCCCGATCAAGTCTACTGGTGCGACGGCAGCGAGGCGGAACGCCAGCGCCTGTACAAGCAAGCCGTCGCAGACGGCGTTCTGATTCCGCTCAACCCCAAGAAGCGGCCCGGCTGCTACCTGCATCGCTCCAACCCCAACGACGTCGCACGTTCCGAGGACCTCACCTTCATCTGCACGCGCAACAAGGAGGATGCCGGGCCGACCAACAACTGGATGGCGCCGGCGGAGACTTACGAGCGGATGCGCGGATGGTTCGACGGCGCAATGCGCGGGCGCACGATGTACGTGGTTCCTTACGTGATGGGACCGCTCGATTCCCCGTTCTCGCGCGTCGGTGTCGAGCTGACCGACAGCATCTATGTCGCGCTCAACATGGGACTTATGACGCGGATGGGCACCGCCGCACTCCAGATGTTAGGCGCGTCCAACGAGTTCAACCGCGGACTCCACTCCACGCTCGATTGCAATCCCAAACGCCGCTTGGTCTGCCACTTTCCCGAGGACAATACGATCTGGTCGGCCGGCAGCGGCTACGGCGGCAATGCCCTGCTGAGCAAGAAGTGCTTTGCCCTGCGCATCGCAAGCTGGTTCGGCAGAACCGACGGCTGGCTGGCGGAGCACATGCTGATCCTGGGCCTCCAGAGTCCTGAGGGCGAGACCTCGTACATCGCCGCGGCGTTTCCGAGCGCGTGCGGCAAGACCAATCTCTCGATGCTTACGCCGCCGCCGGCATTTCGCGGCTGGCGCGTGACCACCGTCGGCGACGACATCGCGTGGATGCGAGTCGGTTCGGACGGCCGCCTGTGGGCGGTCAATCCCGAGGCCGGATACTTCGGCGTCGCGCCCGGAACCAACGCACACTCCAATCCGAACGCGATGAAGATGGTCGAGCACGACACCATCTTCACCAACGTCGCGATGACCACTGACGGCGACGTCTGGTGGGAGGGCATGGAGATCGATCCTCCCGCGGGACTTCTCGACTGGCAGGGGCAGCCGTGGCGCAAGGATTCAGGCAAGCCCGCGGCGCATCCCAACAGCCGCTTCACCACGCCGATGCGCAACAATCCCGCGCTTTCTCCCCACGCGGATTCTCCGCAAGGCGTACCGATCTCGGCGATCGTTTTCGGCGGGCGGCGCGCCTCGACGGTTCCGCTGGTGCTGGAATCGTTCGACTGGAATCACGGCGTCTATCTGGGCGCGACAATGGGATCGGAGACCACGGCCGCCGCCACCGGCAAGGTCGGTATCGTGCGGCGCGACCCGATGGCGATGCTGCCGTTCTGCGGCTACAACATGGGCAACTATTTTGCCCACTGGCTGGAGATGCAGCACAAACTGAAAATCCCGCCCAAAGTCTTCATGGTCAACTGGTTCAGAAAGGACCGCGAGGGGCGATTTCTGTGGCCCGGCTACGGCGAGAATATCCGCGTGCTCAAATGGATCGTGGAGCGAGTCAACGGCCGCGCCGCGGTCGAGCAATCGGCAGTGGGCATGAAGCCGGCTGACGGCGCGCTCGATCTGACGGGTATCGAGATTGCCCCGGATGCGCTGAAAGAGGCGATGGCCGTGAAGCCCGAGGATTGGACCATCGAACTCGATTCGCAGGAAGAGTTCTTCAAAAAAATCGGCGCGAGCGTACCCGCGCAGATGGACGACCAGCGCAAAGGTCTGAGGGCGGGACTGGGAATCCGGTAATTTCTGCTTCGCGAGGTCGACCCGGACGCCTCGGGGTCAGGCAGCGAACGGTCCCGGATGCTCGCGGTCGAAACGCACCACGTGCGGCTTGCGCTCGCTGCGCAGCGACTTGAGCGCCGCCTCGCGCGTCTGCTCGAACTCGCGCTCGAACCACGGAGCCAGCCGCATAAGAATAGCGTCTAAGCTGGACGCATTATCGGATTCGTTCGGCGCGTCGGCGATGGCGCGCGCGATCATGCATAGAAAGCCGACCCGCTCCAGGCCGTCGGCACGCTCGAAACCCAGGGTCAGGGTGATTTCGTCGGCCGTGATTGCAGGCTGCGCAGCGAGGCTCAAGCGATAGAGCCCTCGCCCGGTGTTTATTTCGTATTGAGACGTTACGCTACGCCGCGCGCGTGACCGCGCCGCGGCCCTTGCCGCCACCCTTGCCCTCCCAGAACAGCACCACCGGGCCCGAGATGTAGATCGACGAGTAAGTCCCCGTGATGAAGCCAACCAGCAGGGTGAAGGCCGACGGACGCAGGATCGGTCCGCCGAGCGTCAGCAGCGCGATCAACACCGAGATCGCGGTGCCCGAGGTCAGGATGGTGCGCGACAGGGTCTCGTTGATCGCGCGATTCATGATGGCCGCGATAGGCTCGCGCCGGCGCTTGGCCGCGTCTTCGCGTATCCGGTCCGACACGATGATGGTGTCGTGCACCGAGTAGCCGATGACCGTCAGCAGCGCGGCGAGCGTCGTGAGATCGAACTCCAGGCGCGAAATAACCAGCGCGCCGACGACAACCAGCACGTCATGGGTGAGCGCGATGACGGCGCCCGCGCCGAAACTCCAGCTCACGCCGCGAAACTGCCAGGCGATGAAGAGGCCCATGAAGATGGTCGCGAAAATCACCGCCATAAAGCCGTTGCGGCGCAGATCGCGGCCGACTTTGGCGCCCACCGACTCGACCCGCAGCACCTGCGCGGCGCCCGGTCCGTAGGTTTTGTCGAGCTGAGCTTCGAGCTTTTTGCCCAGGCTGCCGACATTCTTTACGGTCGCGAAACGCACGAGATACTGATGGCGTTCGGCGGCGCCGAAGTCTTGTACCGTTACCTCGCCGAGGCCCATTGGCTGAAGGGCGCTGCGAATGTGGCCGCCGTCAGTGGCGGTATTGAATTGCAACTGGACCACGCTGCCGCCGACGAAGTCGACGCCATAGTTCAGTCCCACAGTGATCAGCAGGATGATCGCGGCAAGGTTGATGAGGCTCGAAAGCACGACGAAAAAATAGCGCTTGCCAACAAAATCGAGATCAATGTCGGGGCGAATTATCTGAAAGGACATCGGTCCTGTGTGGCTCCTCCGCCGCCTCGCATCGCGCGCGCCCGGCGCCGGCAAAACAGCACAACAATTAGCTCTTTGATCCGACTAATAAAAGCACAGCCGCGCCCGCCATGCCATCGCGGCCGCAGAGTGCGTCCCTCGCGCCGATTCCGCGGCGCGAGCCGAAGAACTTAGGCGGTCAGGCGGCGGCAGTGCGGGCCTTGCCGCACTTGCCGCACTGGTTGTTCTGATTGCTAGGGTCTTCGATCAGACCGTCGTCGAGCGAGTGGCAAACCTTGAGGCATTTCGCGCAGATGAAATAGATGCCGTCGATGGTCTTGTTGATGCGCTCGCGGTTAAGGATGCGGCCCTTGAGCTTTTCGATGCGGATGCCCAGGAGTTCCTGGTACTGGCGCTTAATCTTGCGTCGCCCGGCTTCGTCCTTGGGAAGATCGGCATCTTCATCGGCCTCGTCGGGCGCGTCGGCGAAACTGGGATAGAGGTCGCGCTTGGCGGTCTTGGTCTTGCGAGTCCTGGCCATCGCTTCTATCGCCTCCGTTTAGCGCGTGCGTGCGACGTAGCCGCAGTTCTTGTCGCAGACCAGGAAAAATCCGCGCCGGCCGTAGCCGGCGAACATCGTGACCTTGCTCTCGGCGCCGCAACTCGGACAGAGGTGTTTATAAGTCACATCGCGGCTCTTTTCCGCAGTCTTCGCTTTTTTCTCAGCCATGACCGATGACGCTCTCTTTCTTGGGGTTTTTGGTTTTTAACTGCTTAACTTTTGAAACTATGATCCGAAGACGAGCCCACGCAGAAGATGCCTTGCGGAGGAGGTTGTATGCGCCGGCTCGTTCATACGTCTCGACGACGTTTCAGCCGCATTACTATAGCACAACCCAAGCGCCCCAAAACTATTCGGCCGACATCCTCCGCGGCGCATATAGGCGCCGTGCCGGCCAAACGCGGGTTGCGCGCGCCGCGCCGAGCGTCTAAGCGTTAAGCCCTTGGAAGCAAAACTCAAACCACACGACCCCGTCCTGTTCATCGATCGCAAGGGCCGCCGGTATCTCAAGATGCTGCGCCCCGGCACGCGCATCCTCATCCGCGGCGAAATCCCCGCCGACGATCTGATCGGCACCGACGAGGGGTCACGCGTAAAACTCAGCACCGGCGAGACCTTCCTGGTCCTACGCCCGACTTACGCCGATCTGATTCCGCATTTGCCGCGCCAGGCCCAGGTCATCTATCCCAAGGACACCGGGCCGCTGCTGATCTGGGGCGACGTTTTCCCCGGCGCCACGGTCATCGAGGGCGGGGTCGGCGCGGGCGCGTTGACTATCGCGCTTCTACGCGCGGTCGGGCCGGCCGGCCGCGTCATTTCATATGAACTGCGCGAGGACTTCGCCGCCGCGGCGCGGCGCAACGTCGCCGCGTTTTTCGGCGAGGCCCCGAACTGGACGCTCAAGATTGGCGACCTTTACGCCGGCTTCGCGGAGACCGGCGTCGACCGCCTGTTCCTCGATCTCGCCGAGCCGGGACGCGCGCTCGGCGTGGCGGCGCGCGCGCTGCGGGCGGGCGGCGTGCTGGTGTGTTACGTGCCGACCGCGATCCAGCTGGGCGACACGGTGGCGGCGCTCGAACGCGACGGCGGCTTCGGCGAAGTCGAATCGTTCGAGACGCTGCTGCGCAACTGGCATGTCAAGGGTCTGAGCGTGCGCCCGGTGCATCGGATGGTCGCGCACTCGGGCTTCATCATCGTGTCGCGCCGCCTGGCCTCGTACTCGCAGGCCGGCGCCGCGCCGCTTCCTGCGCCGGGCGAATCGCCGGCAAGCGACAACGATGCGGCTTCGTTCGACCACGCCGGCGATTCCGACGACGGCGATACCGACGACGAGCGAGGCTGACGAGCGGCGCTGAGTGGACTGGCGCGCGAAGTCGCGCGGCGTTGTCGCGCCCGTCAGTGGCTGAACAGCGAACCGAAGAAATTTCCGACCGCGCCTAATACGCCGTTGGTCGCCGGCGTCGATGCGGCTCCAGGAGCCGTCGCGGCGCCCGGTGGCGGCGGCAGCGCGGCGCCCGAACCGGCGACCAGAGTCGGCGCAGGAGCGAGGCCGCCGTGCAGCGGACAGATCTGCGTCGGCGCGGTGCCGTTGAGAAACGGAACCGTAGCGACGCGCGGGCATCCGCTGGTCGCGAGGCCGCCGCTTTGCGGATCGATCGTCGCCATCGTAACCCCGTCCGGCACCGCGAATGGCGGCGAGTTGCGCGGCGTGACGTCGAGCATGAAACTTACCCACGCCGGCAGCGCCGCCGTGGCGCCGGAAGCGCCGAGGCTCTGCGGATGGTCGAATCCCACCCATACGCCGCATACGACGCGCGGCGTATAACCGATGAAGTACGCGTCATGGTAGTCCTGGGTGGTGCCGGTTTTGCCGGCGGCCGGAAAATCCAGCCCCATCTTCGCCGCGCCCGCGCCGGTGCCCCATTTGATCACCTGCTCCAGGGCGCCGGTCATCAGGTACGCCACGGGCGGACTCACCAGCTTTAGCTCGTGCGGAGCGTGCTGGTAGATCAGATGGTTGTGCGCGTCATACACCGCCTCCAGCGCGTACGGCGGCCGCGATACTCCGGCAGCGGCGAATACCTGGTAGGCGCCGGTCAGCTCTAGCAGCGTGGTCTCGGCGGCGCCGATCGAAATCGGCAGCACCGCGGGGATTTCCTCGTCGATACCCATCTCGTGCGCCATGGCCACCATCGTCGAAGGGCCGAGCAGGCTGCCCAGGTAGGCGGTCGGGACGTTAAGCGATTCGGCCAGAGCCTCGACCACAGTCACCGTGCCCTGGTAGGTGCGCTCGTAGTTGACCGGGGTCCATCCGTTGAACGTCATCGGGCGATCGGGAAGCAGCGAGGCGAGCGTGACCGGCTGCCCGATCGGCGAGCGCGACGGATCGAGCGCGCTCAGGTAGACGATCGGTTTGAAGGCCGAACCGGGCTGGCGCTCGGCCTGGGTGACGCGGTTGAACTGGCTAATCGAATAGTCGCGCCCACCGACCATTGCGAGAATCGCGCCAGTGCGGGCGTCGAGCGCGACCATCGATCCCTCGAGCTCTTCGCCATGCGCACCCTTGCGCAGACGCGGATGCTGCTTCTCCAGCCGCCTGAGATTCGAATCCACGCTCTCGACCGCCGCCTGCTCCATCTCGGGATCAAGGGTCGTGTAGACCTTGAGCCCGGCCAGATTGCCGTTGAAACCGGGAATCCGCTCGACCTCGGCGATCACGTAGTCGTTGAAATAGGGCGCGCGGCGCAGGCCCGGCAGCTTGGCGATTTCGATCGGCGCGGCGGCGGCCTCGGCGTACTGGGCCGCGTCGATCACGCCGTCGCGGCGCATCGCGGCGAGCACGATATCGCGGCGCGCGCGGCAGGCCTCGGGATGGCGGCGCGGATCGTACAGCGTCGGCGCCTGAATCATCCCGATAAGCGTCGCGGCCTGGGCCGGCGTGACCTCATGCAGGTCCTTGTTGAAGAAGTAACGCGCCGCCAGCGGCATCCCGGTGATCGGAGTGCCGTCGTACGCGCCCATCGGGACGTCGTTGATATAGCGCTCGAGGATCTGGTTCTTGCTGAGCCGTATCTCGATCACCAGCGCGACCGCCAACTCGCGTATCTTGCGCAGGAACGTGCGCTCGTGGCGGTCGATAAAGGTGCGCGCGAGTTGCTGGGTCAGGGTGCTCGCGCCCTGGCCCAGACGATGCGAGCGCAGGTCGGCGATTGCCGCCTCGATCATCCGTATCGGGTCGAAGCCCGGATGATAGTAGAAATAGCGATCCTCGGTCGCGAGCAGGCCGCGCACCAGGTAAGGCGGAATATCGCTCAGCTGACTTTCGACCCGCTCGGGCGGTGCTCCGGGCAGCAGACGGCCGATGACCTCGGGCTCGATCATGGCCGCGGGCAGCGCCGTCCCGAAAGAGTCGGCCACGCCCTCGACCCTGGTACCGGCGAGCGTCAGATGAACCAGCGCGGCCGGGCGCTCGCGTATCCCTTCGTGAAAGCCGCGCAGGAAGATCGTCACGCGGCCCGGCATCAGCGAGTATTCGCCGGGATGGACCGGGTCGGTCACGCGGGTGTAGCTGAGGCGTTCGATTCGTTCGAGTAAGTGGAGCTGCGCGAGGTCATCGCCACGCTCGATCTTGAGCGGCGCGGAATAAACGGCCGAGGTGAGCGCGGCTTCGCGCTGTTCGATCAGCGCCGAGACCTCGCCATAAAGTTGCGCCAGGTAAAAGCCGCAACCGAAGAGGAACAAAAGGAGGACGCCCGCCGCCGCGCGTCGCGGGCCGAGCCGCTTGAGTGTGCGGCGCAGCCGTCCAGCCGCCGCCGATCCCCTACCCCGCCTGCCTGCGCTAGCCATCGCGCGTAATTTTTCTCCGCTGTGCGCCGAGTCCCGGCCCGGACGCTGCGCACGTTGGACATAGTATATCCCGCGCGGCGGCACGGACGCGATCATCCTCAATACGGAGGCGATCATCCTCAAGATCACCCTCAAAAAGACACGACACGGCTGATGCAGCGGGCGGTTCGTTCAGGCGGATGGCGCGTGCGCGCGGGCTTCGCCCGCGCGTTGATGCGCGAGCTGGCGTGCCAGCTCGCGCATCAGCGCGAGCCCGCCTACGCCGCGGCACTCGGCGAGCTCGATTATCGGCGCACCTATGCGCCGGCGCACGAGCTCAAGCGCGCGGCGCTCGCCGGCCGCGCGCTTGAGCTCGGCGTGGGCGAGCGCGGCGAGGCCGTCGAGATGAGGCGCGGCCGCGCGCAGCGCCGGACGACGAGCGAGGCGCGCAACGGCGTTCGCGTCAAAGCGCGGCCGGCGCGTGCGGTTGAAAATCACCGCCGCAACATCGAGCCCCAGGCTGCGGAGCGCCGTGTGAGTCTCCAGCGTCTCACTCACCGCGAACGGCTCGGCCGAGGTCACGAGCACGACGCCGCATCGCGCAGGATCGCGGAGCAATTCCGACAGGCGCGCGGCCGTGCCGCCGACTATTCCCGCGCCGAAAGTCTCGCGCGCCACCAGCGGCATCCGCAGCACGCTCAGCGCCTGGCCCGAGGCGGGCGCGTCAAGCACGACCATGTCCCACGGCGGCGAGGGCGGCCTGTACTCCAGCTCGTGATAGATTTTCCCGACCATGATCAGCTCGCGCAGTCCCGGCGCCGCCTCGACGAAGTAGCGGTAGGCGCCGCTGTTGACGACCGCCTTGAGCATCGCGCGGCCCGGCACCACGGTGGCAAGATATTCCTCGAGCTGATGCGCGCCGTCGAGCACTACCGTCCACAGGCCCGGGGCAACTTCGGCCGGGTCGAGAGCCGGCTTGCGCCCCATCGCGGTGCTGAGCGCGCCGAGCCGATCGTATTCCATGGCCAGCACGCGGGCCGGAGCGGCCGCGCGCAGCATCGCGAGTGCGCCGCTCACGCTGGTGCGCCCGACGCCGCCCTTGCCGACGACGATAAGCGCTCGGCGGCGCAGCAGCTCATCAATCATTTAGGAATTTCGCATTTACGAATTTCGCATTTACGGGTTCGCATTTATGAGCCCGCCGACGCGATCTTACCCGCGTATCTGCCCGCGCATCTGCCCGCGCATCTAAAGGAAGCGGCGGCCCTGGCGCTCGTCGGGCAGGTCGAGCCCCAGCGCAAGGAGCTTGCGATCGACGTATTCCTTGTAGGCCGCGCGAATCTCGGAGTTGCCGACACCCTTGAGGCCCCATTGAATGAAGCGTGGCGTGTTGGGCGAATCGGAGCGGCCGAACATGTCGAGCGCCGCCGAGTACCACTTCGGCAGCAGCGCCTGGGCAAGCGCCCGGCCGCGGCGCTCCTCACAAAGCGCGCTTAGAAAATGATAGCCCATTTCGGAATGGCCGAACTCATCGCGCTCGACCGTGCGCGAAATCTTGCGCAGCGGGGCATAGCTCGATTCGCGCCAGTCGCGCGCATGAAACGCGCCGTTTAGATCGATCAGGAAATGAAAGAACGCGTCGTCGGCCCACGTGTCCTTGGGCAGATGAAACGCGTAATGCGCATACGGCACGTCGCGCAGCGCGAAGTCGGGGTCCAGGCCGACCGCGATCCGATGGAACATGATCGCATGCTTGAGTTCTTCGGCCAGGTACTCCGACTTGATAAGCCGGGCCGCCGGATCGGGCGCCAGGGTCTCGGCCACCTCGATACAGGTCCCCATCAATCCGAGAAAGCTCTTGTTGCCGGCGCGCTCGCCTTCGTGGCGCAGCATCTTCATCAGGAGGTTGCGATAGTCCTCGGGCAACTCGTCGCCTTCGTCGAAATTATGCTCGGGGCGATCTATTTTGCAGGAGAGGTCAGGCAGCGGATCGCCTTGGGCATAAATGCGCGTCCAGAACGGCCACAGTCCTCCGCCGCGGATGCGTTCGCCGCGCTCGGCGTCGTCACCAATTTCGCCCTGCGTAATATCGTCCGCGGTCAAATCGTTGAGCGCCATATCGGTCATTCCTCTTTCGGAATCACTCGTTAGAATCTAGCGCGCCGCACCGCGCTCACGCAAAACGGGCTTTGGCGGACGCCGCGCGCGCCGGATCGATCGCGCCGGCGCGCTCGGCCTGGAATCCGCAGGCGCATCCGGCGAGGCCCGCTGCATAAAGATCCATCTCGGCGTCCACCAGTTCCCGCGCCATCCCCGGCAGCAACTTATCGCCGACGCATCCCAGTGCCGCGCCGCAGCGCGCGCATCGCAGCCGATAATACGTGCCATAGGTGGCGACGCCTTCGACCGTCACGCCGAGCGGATCGTAAGCGGCGCGGATTTCATCCAGGATTGCGCTCATTGAAGTTTACGGCTTGGCGCCGCCTCCGGTTTTCGCGCCGGCCTCGCGCGCCAGCCTGGCCACGATGTCCGCGCGCAAATCCTTCTTCGATATCTTACCCACGGCGGTCATCGGAAAGCGCTCGACAATTTCCAGGCGCTCGGGAATCTTGAAACGCGCGATACGGCGCTCCTCCAGATGGCGCGTCAGTGCGGCGAAGGTCAAGCTCTGCCCCGCGCGCAGCACCACGTAGGCGCACGCGCGCTCGCCGAGTACCTCGTCGGGCATCGCCACGATGGCCGCGTTGAGCACCGCCGGATGCGACAGCACCAGGTCTTCCATTTCCTCGGCACTGATCTTCTCGCCGCCGCGATTGATCACATCTTTGCGCCGGCCTTCGACGACCAGGTTGCCGCTCGGATGCATCATCACGAGGTCGCCGGTGCGATAGAAGCCGTCCGGCGTGAACGCGCCGCGATTGTGCTCTTCTGCGCGGTAGTAGCCGCGCGGCGTGTAGGGTCCACGGCACAGCAGTTCACCGACTTCGCCGGGCGCGACCTCGCGGCCGTCGTCCCCGACCACGCGCAACTCGTCGTGGTCGCAAATCGGCCTGCCTTGGGTGTTGACGAGAACTTCTTCAGGATCGCCCTGCCGGGTCGAGCAGCAGAGGCCCTCGGCCATCCCATAGACTTGCGTCACGACCGGGCCGATTTCGCGCAGGATGCGGCGCGCGGGTTCCGGGTTGAGCCGCTGGCCGCCCACCGCGAGCGATCGGAGCGAAGAAAAATCCGTCTGCTTGAAACGCGAATCGTTGAGCCAGCTCACCGCCATCGCGGGCACCGCGCAGATCCAGGTCACGCGCTCGCGCTCGATCAGCGGGAAAACGGTCTCGGCCTCCGGCGACGGCGCGAGCACGATTCGCGCGCCGAGCAAAATCCCCGATTGCACCGCGGCCAGCAGCGAAAAGTTGTGCATCATCGGGATCGCGACCAGCGCGACGCCGTCGCGATCGAAGCCCGAGCATTCGGCCAGCCGCAATGAATTGTAGAGATAGTCGTCGTGCGTGCGCGGGATCACTTTCGGCAGCCCCGTACTGCCGCCCGAGAGCTGAAACACCGCGAGGTCTTCGGCGCGCGGACGAATCTGCGCCAGCGTAGACGGCGCGATCCGCTGCTCAATCGGATCGTCGAACAGCTCAGAGAGCGGCGTCATCCCGGCGCCCGCGCGCCCGCCCATCACGAACACCTCCCGCATCGCCGGCAGCGCCTCGCGCAACTCGGCCGCCATCGCGACGTAATCGAAGCGCCGATACACGGCCGGGATGAGCCAGGCATAAGCGTCGGTGAAGCGCGCGAGATGGCCGATCTCGGTATGGCGATGCGCCGGCAGTGTCGCTACGGGAATCGCGCCGGTCTTGAGGCAGGCGAAGTAGGCGGCCACACATTCAAGGCCGTTGGGCAACTGAAAGATGACGCGCCTGCCCGAGACGACGCCGCGAGCGGCAAAATGGAGCGCGAGCCGCTCGACCATCGCGCCCAGTTGGCTATAAGTGATGCGGCGTTCGCCGTCGACGATGGCCAGGCGCGCGGCATTCTCCGCAATCGAGCGGTCGAAGCGGTCGCCAATCGGCTCGCCGCGCCAGTAACCGAGTTTTCTATAAAGCTCCGCAGCCGGCTCCGGCCACGGCACCACACCCTCGAGCATCAAGAGCTTCGCCGCCTTTGGTGACGATCTGTTATTCGCGCGTTTTCCTGCGAGTCGTCAACTTAAAGTGACACTTTCAGGAGAGCTTCCGCGTAAGGCCGCCGCGATCGTCCCCGCAGACTTCTAGCGCACCGCCGCGTCCACGCGAAAGCGCGGCGTATGCGCGCGATTGAACGCGCGGCCGGTTGCACTGATAATCGCCGGGGCAACAAGGAGCCTGATCCGCATGAGACGAGCGACATTTGCGATTGTTGGAATTTTTCTCGCCGCGATTATATGCGGCGGTGGTCCGGCGGCCGCGCACGCCGAAGACGTGCCGCTGGCCAGTTCGCTGCAGTTGGAGAGCGTGATGCTGGTCGGCGGATGGGCGTCGGCCGGGCCATTCATCCCGGTGATCGGCGATGCCACCGCGCATCTCGCCTACGAGTTCTACCTGACCAACTTTGGAAAAAAGGCGGTACGCCTGGTGGCGCTTCGAGTTCGCGGAATCGGCGGCGCGGCGTTCGCGGTCGCAATCGAGGACGATGCGCTGAAGTCCTCGTTCACGCCGGCGGCGCCGCAAAACCGGATTAAAGCATACGATCCGGTCCTGGCGCCGGGCGCCAGCGGAGTCCTTTACGTTTTCCTGAATTTTTCCGGCCGCGAAACACCCCAGCGGCTCGAGAATACGCTGGTGGTCGAGGCTGACGGCGACCCGAAAAACGCACAGCGGATTCCGATCGGCGAACTTGCGATCAGAAAGACCGGCGCCGCGTTGATCGACGAACCGTTCACGGGCGATCGATGGTTCGCCGCGAACGGGCCCTCGAACACCTCACTCCATCGACGCGCGATCATCGTGCTCGACGGCAAGCCGCGCGTGCCGGAGCGCTACGCGATCGATTGGATAAAGCTCGGCGACGACGGCAACAGCTATTCCGGCGACCAGTACAAAAATTCCAGCTACCACGCCTACAACGTTCCAATACTGGCCGTTGCTGGCGGAAAAATCGTAAGCCTCAAGGACGGGCTTCCCGAAAACGTCCCGCACACCGACAAAATTGCGGTGGAGATGAATCTCGCCAACATAGCGGGCAATCACATCGTCGAGGACATCGGCGGCGGACTATACGTCGGCTACGCGCATATGATTCCCGGCAGCATTACGGTGAAAGCCGGCCAGCAGGTTCATCGCGGACAGGTCCTCGGACGTCTCGGCAATTCCGGCAATTCTTCCGAGCCGCATCTGCATCTGCAGGTCTGCAACGCCCCCTCGTTTCTGATCTGCGAGGGCGTCCCGATGGAGTTCAAACGGATCGGCCTCACCAAGTATCGCATCGAGAAGCACGGCGAGACCCCGGTGAAGCTTACTGTCGAGGGCACCCACGAAGTGTCGAACGAAGAACCGATGGAAGACGAACTCGCGAACTTTCCGGCGGCCGGCTCGCCCGCGAAATAGCCGCAGGAGCGCTCGCCTCGCGAGCCGCGCGGCCTACCAGCGCAGCAGGTTGGCGCCCCAGGTCAGGCCGCCGCCGCATGCGTTGAGCATCACCAGGTCGTTGTCGTGGATGCGGCTGGCTTCGAGCGCCTCGTCCAGCGCGATTGGCACCGAGGCTGCCGAGGTGTTGCCGTAGCGGTCGATATTAGTGAAGACCTTGTCATGCGAGACGCCCAGGCGATCGGCGACCGCGTTGAGGATGCGGATGTTGGCTTGATGCGGCACGATTAGCGAGACCTCATCGAGGCTCACGCCGGCGCGCTCGGCCACCTTGAGCGTCACGTCGGCCATCGAGCGCACCGCGAGCTTGAACAGTTCCGGCCCTTTCATCTTGATCGCGTCGTCGGGCGAGCGCCGGACCTCGGAGTCGAGCGTCGCGCGCACTCCGGTCGCACGCACCGAGAGCAGATGCCAGTACTCGCCCGAAGCGCGCAGCAGGCTCGCGAGCACGCCGCGCGGCCCCGGCTCGGAAACCATCACGGCCGCCCCGGCGCCATCGCCGAACAGCACGGAGACCGCGCGATCGTTCCAGTCCACCATGGTCGAGAGCGCGTCGGTGCCGACCAGCAGCACGCGCGAGTAATCGCCCGCGCGCATCGCGTTGTCGGCCACGTTAAGCGCGTAGACGAAGCCGGAGCAGGCGGCGGCGACGTCGTAGGCCGGAATCGAATCGAGGCCGAGGCGATGCTGGAGCTGGCAGGCGAACGATGGAAAGCCGAACTCGGAGGAGACGGTGCCGACGATTATCGCTTCGAGATCGGCGGGCCGAATGCCGGCGCGATCGAGCGCGGTGGTGCTGGCGGCAGCGGCGATATCGACCAGCGACTCGCCGCTGGACATCACGTAGCGCTGCGCGATTCCGGTGCGCGTGCGCACCCATTCGTCGGAGGTATCGACGATCCGCGCCAATTCATGATTGGTAACCGCGGTGCGCGGCAGCGCGCGCCCGGTCGCGACGATTCGCGATCCCATCTTGTTACTTCCCGCTAAGTTCGACCGCCGGTCTGAAGGCCAGCGTGGTGTTGGTGCCGCCGAACCCAAACGAATTGTTCAGCGCGAGACGAATTTTCGCGGCCCGCGGCCGGTTGGGCACGTAATCGAGGTCGCATTCCGGGTCAGGATGTTCATAGTTGATGGTCGGCGGGAGCATTCCGCGTTCGATCGCCAGCACCGTGTAGACCGATTCGATCGCGCCCGCCGCGCCCAACGTATGGCCGGTCATCGACTTGGTCGAGCTCACCCCGATTTTGGCCGCGCGCTCGCCGAAGACGTGCTTGATCGCCTGGGTCTCGGCCGTGTCGCCCTGAGGCGTCGAGGTCCCGTGGGCGTTGATGTAGTCGACCTGGTTGAGATCGAGTTCGCCGTCCTGCAGACAGAGCATCATGCAGCGCGCCGCACCTTTCCCCTCCGGCGCCGGCGAGGTCATGTGATAGGCGTCGCCGTTGGCGGCATAGCCGGCAATCTCAGCCACGATGTTGGCGCCGCGCGCCAGCGCCGCCTCGCGCTCCTCGAGGATCAACGATGCTGCGCCCTCGGACATCACGAAGCCGTCGCGCTCGGCGTCGAAGGGACGGCTGGCGGCCTCGGGCGCGTCGTTGCGCGTCGACAGCGCGCGCATCGCGATAAAGCCGCCGATGCCGAGCGAGGTCAGGGCCGCTTCCGCACCGCCGGTGATCGCCGCATCGATGTAACCGTCGCGGATCATCCGGTAGGCCTCGCCCACCGCGTGGCTGCCCGATGCGCAGGCGCTGGTGGTGGCCAGGTTGATGCCGCGCGCGCCGTAGCGAATCGCGATCTGCCCCGGGGCCAGATTGCTGATCAGCTTGGGGATGAAGAACGGCGTGATGCGTTTGAGCCGGGTGTCGAGAAACAGCAGATGGTTTTCCTCGATCGTGAGGAGTCCGCCGATTCCGACTCCCACCAGCACGCCAACCCGCTCGGCATTGCTCTCGTCGATCTTGAGCGCCGACTGGCGCATCGCCTGCTCGGCCGCGCCCAAGGCGTACTGGATGAAGAGGTCCATCTTTTTGACGTCCTTCTTCTCGATCCAGTCATGCGGGTCGAAGTCACGCACTTCGCCCGCGATGCGGGCGGCGAAGTCGGAAACGTCGAAGCGGGTTATCGGGCCGATACCCGAGCGCCCCGCCATCAGGGCTTCCCAGTTCTTCTCGATTCCCGTGCCCAGCGGCGTGACCAGGCCCAAGCCGGTTACCACCACGCGGCGATCACCGATGCGTCTCATCTAAGCGCGATGCTCCTAAAGGGTCGTTGTAACGTTTCATCTTGTATCAAAAGCCGAGTCACTTCTACATCACCATCGCGCAGCATCATCGACAATCCCATCATCGACAGGGTCCGTCGACGGCGTTCGCAGCGACTGGATTCTGTGAAGCGTCTGGATTCTGATGATTTTCGCAACCAATCGCGCCGCCAGCTTCGGCTTTCCTTGCAACGCGGCCGCGATGAGGTAAAAAATTGGGCCATGCCCTCCGATAACCTATCGCTCGACCCGTTCCTCAAACTCGCTGACAACCTGGGCGAGCTCGAAGTCACCGTCGGAGAGCGCGCGCGGCCAGCCGTCGCCGAACTCCGCCAGCGCCTGCGCGCCGCCGTGGCCAGCCGCGAGCGCGGCGACCTGGCGGACTCGCTGGAGCAATTAAGGGGCGCGATGGAGCGTCTCGCCGCGATCGCGGGCGAACTCGATCCTGCCGAGGGGGCGATGATGCGGATGGTCGCGCAGAGGTTCACCGAGGCGCTCAGGCATGGCGACAAGGGCACCGCCAGGGAGGCGGTGAATCTGATGCGGCACAGGTCCGGCGATCCGAAGGATGACGACGGTTCCAAGTGGTGACCCATCCGCGCGCGGCGCGTCCGCGTAAAATTAAAGTGAAAGTGGAAGATGAACCCATGACAGCCGGCAGCTGTCCTCGACCCCAATCGGAGTAAACGTGGCAACCGCAACTCAAACCAAGGCCCCGGAATCGAATATCGATCAACTTTGCATCAACTCGATCCGGGTGCTGGCGATCGACGCGGTGCAGAAAGCCAACTCGGGACATCCCGGGATGCCGATGGGGATGGCGCCAATCGCCTACCTCCTGTGGACCCGCTTCATGCGTTACAACCCGGCCAACCCGCACTGGTTCGGGCGCGACCGTTTCGTGCTCTCGGCCGGTCACGGCTCGATGCTGTTGTACGCAATGCTGTACCTGAGCGGTTATGACCTGCCGCTGGAGCAGCTCAAACATTTCCGCCAATTAGGCAGCATGACCCCCGGCCATCCGGAATACGGCATCACGCCCGGGGTCGAGACTACTACTGGGCCGCTCGGCCAGGGCGTCGGCAACGGTATCGGGATGGCGATCGCGGCGAAGCATCTGCGCGCCCGCTTCGAGCGCGACAAGTCGGGGCTGTTCGACCATCGCGTCTTCGGCATCTGTGGCGACGGCGATCTGATGGAAGGCGTGGCGAGCGAGGCTGCTTCGATCGCGGGGCATCTCGGCCTCGGCAACCTCATCTACATCTACGACGACAACCACATCACGATCGACGGCGGCACCGACCTCTCGTTCGACGAGAACGTCTGCGAACGCTTCAACGCCTACGGCTGGCATACCCAGGGCGTCGACGATGCCAACGACCTCACGGCGGTCGCGCACGCGATTGAAAACGCGATCGCGGAGGAGAACCGCCCTTCGCTCATCCGCGTGCGATCGCATATCGGCTATGGCAGTCCCAATCGCCAAGACACTTCGAAGGCGCATGGCCAGGCGCTCGGCGTCGAAGAGGTCAAACTGACCAAGCGCTTCTATGGATGGCCCGAGGAGCCGGCGTTTTACGTCCCCGACGAGGCGCTCAAGCGCTTTCGCGATTGCGGCGCGCGCGGCCACGAACTCGAATCGGAATGGAATGGCCGCTTCGAGCGCTACGCCAAGGCGCATGCGAGCGAAGCCGCAGAGCTCAAGTCGATGCTGGCGGGAGAGCTGCCGAAAGGATGGGACGCCGAGCTGCCGCAGTTCTCGCCCAAGGATACGCTGGCCACCCGAGAGTCGGGCTCGCGGGCCGAGCAGGCGATCGCGAAGAAAGTCTGGAACCTGTTCGGCGGCGCGGCTGACCTAAACGAATCGACTTTCGTCGACGTGGCGGACGGCGGCGATTTTGAGCGCCACGATTACCTGGGACGCAACCTGCACTTCGGCATCCGCGAGCACGGGATGTGCGCGATCTTAAACGGCGTCGCACTGCACGGCGGCTTCATCCCCTACGGCTCGAGCTTCCTCATCTTCACCGACTATTGCCGGCCCTCGCTCAGGCTGGCGGCGCTGATGGGCGTCCACGTGATTTACATCTTCACCCACGATTCGATTGGGCTGGGCGAAGATGGCCCGACTCATCAGGCGGTCGAACAGCTCTCGGGGCTGCGCGCCATTCCCAATTTCACGGTGATTCGGCCGGGCGATGCCAACGAGGCGGCCGAGGCGTGGCGCGCCGCAATGATGCATCGGGGCGGCCCGGTGCTGCTGGCGCTATGCCGCCAGAAACTCCCGACGCTCGACCGCGCCGCGATGGCGCCGGCGCGCGAGTTGGCTCGTGGAGGCTACGTGCTCAGCGAAACCAAGGGGCGGAGCGCAGAGATAATTCTGCTGGCGAGCGGCTCCGAACTGCAGCTCGCGGTGGGCGCCAAAGAAGAACTCGAAAAGCGCGGCCACGCGGTTCGCGTCGTCAGCATGCCGAGCATGGAAATGTTCGAAAAGCAGGACGCGGCATATCGCGATTCGGTTCTGCCGCCTGCGATTCGTCGCCGCCTCGCGATCGAAGCGGCCTCGCCAATGTCGTGGTATCGATGGGTCGGCCTTGAGGGCGACGTGCTCGGAATGACGACCTTCGGCGCCTCGGGCCCGTACCAGGACGTGCTCAAGCACTTCGGCTTCACGGTGGAGAACACAGTGGACCGCGCGCTCAAGCTGTTTGCGCGATGAAACAGTAGTGTCGTGCCAGACACGCGCCGCTGCGGCGATAGGCGAGAACGGCTGGCTCGCCGGTGAGACGCAGCGGCGGCGCTGGCGCGGGCGGCGCGCTTTCGGATATTTTGCTCACAACGCCACTTTAGTGGATTTGTCATGGCCGAACCGAAGCTCATCATTCTGGACGACGCGCATTCGCTCAACGTGCACGCGGCGGAAGAGATCGCGCACTTCGCGGGCGAAGCGATCTGTATGCACGCCGAGTTCATGCTCTGCCTCACCGGCGGATCGACGCCAGCGGCGACTTACCAATTGTTGGCCGAGCGCTTCCGCCTGAGCGTGGATTGGAAAGAGGTGCAATTCTTCTGGGGCGATGAGCGATGCGTGCCGCCGGATGATCCGGCGAGCAATTTCGGGATGGCGAATCGCACCATGCTGAGCCGCCTCGATCTGCGGCCGAGCCAGATTCATCGGATACGCGGCGAAGACCCGCCCGAGCAGGCCGCGCTCGCCTACGAGGAAGAGTTGCGAACCTCCTTCGGAATCGAGGAGGGCGAATTTCCGCGCTTCAACCTGACGCTCGTCGGGCTCGGCGATAACGTTCACGTCGAGTCGCTGTTTCCGGGTAATCCAGCGCTTCACGAACGCGAGCGCATCGCAGTCGCGGTCGAGGTCGACGCCCCCCAGCGTCATCGCGTGACGATCACCCCGCCCGTGGTCAATAACTCGGCCCGCGTGATGTTCCTGGTCGAGGGCAAAGGGAAAGCCGCGGCGGTAAAGACCGCGCTCGAGGGTCCGCGCGATCCCGATCGCTTTCCCGCGCAAATCATCGATCCGCCCAATGGCGAGGTCATCTGGCTGCTCGACCGCGCCGCCGCGTCGTTGCTCTCGCATACCTGACCCACCATTGCTCTTGGACCGACGCGCCGCTCACCACGACGTCTCGACCGGATAGCGTGCAGGGTTGTCTCGACAGTCCCGCGCGCCTCGCGCACAATGACCGGTATGAATTTCATCTCGCGCCACGCGATCGGGGTCCTGGTCGTCCTGGTCATCGCCGGCTGGGCGCTGTTCTACGTTCCCACCACGCCGTCCTACGCCATCTACCAGCTCAAGCAGGCGATCGACGAGCGTGACGGCGCGACCGCCGCGACCTTCGTCGACTTTCCGAGCGTGGTCAAAAATGCCGGCTACGAGATGCTGCAGCACAACTCGCAAGCCAACGACGTCATCACTGCGCTCGTCGGCAAGGGCGCGGTCGACATGCTGAGCGCGCCGCTGGCCGCAGGGGTCCAGCAATGGGCGACGCAGCAGGTGAACAGCGGCGCGCGGCAAGTTCAAATGCCGGCCGCGGCCGTGCTGGGCGCGCTCGTCGTGCTCCATCATTCCGGCGACACGGCGTGGACCGACTTTCGCGACGACAAGGGCGTGCAATGGGACATCCGCATGGCGCGCCAGAACGGCCGCTGGCGAATCACCGAGGTCAAGAACGTCCAGCAACTCCTGCAGCACTTCGAGCAGCAAAAGGGACTCGGCGGTCCATCCGAGGGGTCGCCGGACATGGGCGCTCCGGAGGCGCCTCCATCCAACACCGCTCCTGACGCCGGCCTTCCCGGTGGAGGTACACCTTCGTCTCCCTAGTCTCGGGCAGTTAGCACTAGCAGTCACTCGGGCAATGCCTTGTCACCCGGACGCGACAGATAACGCGCCGCTAACAGTCTTAACCCTAGGGTGCGCAAGGGCGCGTTTACAGCGCGGTCCGCGGCAGGTACACTAACGCGTGGCGCGGCCGCTTCGGCCGCGCCGTTTAATATCAGTCCCCATAATGCGACGACAAGATATCCGCAACATCGCCATCGTGGCCCACGTCGACCACGGTAAAACCACTCTGGTCGACGCGCTACTGCGCCAGTCCGGCACTTTCCGCGCCAACGAACACGTGGCCGATCGGGTGATGGACTCGTTCGCGCTCGAGCGCGAACGCGGCATCACCATCATGGCCAAGAACACTTCGATCGCGTGGCACGACGTGCGCATCAATATTGTGGATACGCCCGGCCACTCTGATTTCGGCGGCGAGGTCGAACGCACGCTCGCGATGGTCGACGGCATCCTGTTGCTGGTCGACGCGTCCGAGGGGCCGCTGCCGCAGACCCGCTTCGTGCTGCGCAAGGCGCTCGAGGCCGGGCTCTCGACGGTGCTCTGCATCAATAAGATCGACCGCGCCGACGCGCGCACGGCCGAAGTGCTCGACGAGGTTTACGACCTGTTCATCGACCTTGGCGCGAACGAGGATCAGCTCGATTTCCCGATTCTCTATACCAACGCGCGCGCGGGCATCGCGCTTACCCGGCCCGACGGTACAGGCCAGGACCTTGCGCCGCTATTCGAAGCGATCATCAGTCATCTGCCGGGGCCGGAGGTTGACCCCGAAGCGCCGCTGCAGTTCCAGGCCAACAATATCGACTACGACGAATACGTGGGACGCCTGGCGATCGGACGGGTGGTCGCGGGCACAATCAAGACAGGGGGGACGTATGCGCTGTACCGGGCCGACGGTTCGCGAGAGTCGTGCAAAGTCGCGCATCTTTACGGATGGCGCGGGCTGAAGCGGGCCGAGCTGACCTCGGCGGACGCGGGCGACGTGGTGATGGTGGCGGGCCTCGAGGACATCGAGATCGGCGAGACCATCACCGATCCCGAAAATCCGCGCCCACTCCCCGGTATCCGGATCGACGAGCCGACCGTGGCCATGACCTTCTCGGTCAACAACGCGCCGTGGGCCGGCCGCGAGGGTCAGTTCGTGACCTCGCGCAAACTGGGCGCGCGGATCGAACTCGAGACGCGCCGCAACGTCAGCATTCGCGTCGAGCCTTCGGGCGCGGATTCATGGCGCGTGCTGGGGCGTGGCGAACTGGCGCTGGCGGTGATCGTCGAAACGATGCGCCGCGAGGGTTACGAGCTGCAGGTCTCCAAGCCGACCGTCGTGACGCGCAGTTCGGGCGGCGAGCTGCTCGAGCCGATGGAATTCCTGGTGATCGACATTCCCGAGGAGCATATCGGGCTGGTCACCCAGCTGCTCTCCGCGCGCAAGGGCCGGATGCGCACCATGACGACGCATCAGAGCGGCCGCGTGCGGCTGGAGTACGACGTTCCGGCGCGCGGGCTTATCGGCTTTCGCGGCCGCTTCCTCGCCGACACGCGCGGGACCGGAGTAATGCACTCAGTGTTCAACGGCTATGCGCCGTGGTGCGGCGCGATCCGCTCGCGCCAGAACGGCGCGATGATCTCGGATCGCGATGGGATCGCGACGCCGTACGCCATTTTCCATCTTCAGGAGCGCGGGATCTTCTTCATTCCGGCCGGCGAGCCGGTCTACGAGGGCATGATCCTCGGGGAATACGCGCGCGAGACCAACCTGCCGGTCAACGTCTGTCGCGAAAAAAAGCTCACCAACATCCGCGCCGCCGGACACGACGAGGCCGTGCGGCTGAGCCCGCCGCGTCTGATGACGCTCGATACGGCGCTGGAATGGATCGACGAGGAAGAGTTGGTCGAGCTCACGCCGCGCTCGGTCCGGCTGCGCAATCGCGTGCTAAAGACCGGGCTGCGTGGCAAGCATCGCGCCGGCTGGATGGAGTCCGCCGGAGCCGGCGCGGCTGTAGCAGCCGAGAGCGAGTGATTCGCGCGCGCTCCGCCGATTCCGGTTTGCCGCGGCGGATGCAAAAATTCTAGACATATCCGTGGATTCAGGACCTGGCTCCGGATGAGACTCGTGCGCGCCGCCGCGATCGCCCTGCTCTCCCTTGCTGTGCTGCTTTCGGCTGCGGCGGCGATCGCGATGCGCTACCAGGCGCGCCTGATAAGTCTGGTCCTCCAGCACCTCGAGGAACGCAGCGGTTATCAGGTTTTCGCCAGTGGCAAGCGGCTGCACATCGGCACGCATCTCGAAGTCGTACTCGAGCGCCCGATCATCCTGCACGAGGGCCGCGAGCTGATCCGCTCCAAGCGCGTCCGCGTCTACCTGAGCTATCACGCGCTGATCTGGAGCAACGGGCTTCCGCTGCGCGGGGTCGTTATTGTGGGTCCGGAGCTGGGGCTTCCCGCCACCGCGGCCAGCGTCGGCCCACATTTGCTGCCGCGCCCCGACGGCCCTGCGATTCAAGCCGTGGCGCAAGAGTTTCGCGAGTTTTCCGGCCTCGTCGAGCGCGTCACGATCGCCAACGCGCGGGTCGACGACGCTACTGGCCGGCCGCTGCTCGAGGATTTCTCGCTGACGGCGGCGCCGCGGCGCAGGCACGCCAAGATTTGGAACGTGGGCTTCATCGCCCCGCATATTCATACCGCGCTCAATGGGCTCGAACTTAGCGGCCGGATGAGCATCGATAGCAGACCGCACGCCACCGGCCAGATTATCTCGAACGGAGAATTGTGGTTCTGGAATGGGCGGCTGGTTCAGAACGTCGGCGCTGGCGTAACCGTGAACGGACTTGCGCATGGCGACGCAACCTTCCAGGTGCACGACAACGGCGAGCTTGACGGCCGCGGCGACCTTGCGGTCGATCAGTTTGGAGCCTCGGGCGCACGCCTGAGCAAGCCGCTCGAGCTGGGCGACTGCTCGCTAAAGACGATTTACTCAGTTTCCACCGAGCGGATACGACTGACGGGCGTGCAAGCGCGCATGGCAGCGGCGACGGTCGCGTCCGGCGATCTCACACTCAACGACCCGTTCAAGGATAGCGCCGCGCTGGTCGCGCATCTGAGCGGAGCGCAAATCGATCTCGCCGCGCTCAAAGCACGGCTCGAAACCGCGCGCGCGATGGGCAAACCGATGGCGTGGCTAGCGGCAGCGCTGGTCTCGGGCAGTATAACGATCGAGGGCGCGACTTATCAGGGCGCGTTGCAGGATCTAGGATGGCGCGCAGCAGCGCTCGCGAGCGCCTTGCAGTTCTCGGCGCGGCTCGCGGCCGTGAGCCTCAAGCCGCCCAACGCGCCGGCATTGCCGGCGCTCTCGCAGGCTAACGCGGAAATATCCTACGCGAAGGGGCGCCTGACGCTTTCGCAGGGATCGGCGGCCTTAGGCCGTTCGTCGTTTCAGGAACTGAGCGGCGACGCCGATTTCGGTTCCGGCGCCCGCCGTGTGCGCTACCGGCTTAAGGGCGCCGGGACGCTCGACATCGATGAACTCTATTCAGCCGCGCTGAAGCTTTCTCCGGACCTTGCTGCCAGGACCGCCAAACATATCAATCGACTGTCCGGCACCGCAGCGGTGCGGATTACCGCGTCGGGATCGTTCGACACCGAAGCGCCCGCGCCGCCCGCAAAATATCTGGCGAAAATCGACACCAGCGCCCTAACCCTGTCCGCCAAGGACTTGCCGCAACAGATCGCATTGGTCGGCGGCAGCGTGACGCTCACACCGGGCAATATCGAGCTGAGCCGCGTGATGGCCGCGGTCGCTAAGCCCCAAGTGCCAGGAGACGTGACGGTGAATGGAAACCTGGCGTTCGACGCCGGCAAGGTAAGGCTGCGCCAGATCGCCGTCGAGATGCATCAGATCGATATACAGCAGTGGCTGCCGCTGATGGTCGATCCGGACGACATCGCGGCGCGCGGACCGCTCGGCGGCACCCTCACGATCGTGCGCGAGCCCGCCCGCACTCAGGGCATTCGCGCCAACGGCCGCCTGACGATGGGCGCGGGTGAGATTCAACTGGGCTTCCTGCGCGCGCCAATCGTGGCTCAATCGGCGACCCTCAGCTTGGACGGCCGCGGACTGCTACTCGCGATCGTCGGAGCGAAACTGCAGGGCGCACCGTTCGACTTCTCGCTCGGCGTCGCGGACCTCGACAAACCCGTGCTCAGAATCGTCGCGAACGCCGGGCACCTCGACCTCGAAGTGATGAAGTTCATCCGCTTACCGTGGGCTCCCAGTCCTCCCGCGCGTTTTTTTCCGGTGCCGGTGGTCGGCCATATCGAGGCGGCTCATGCGAATCTCGAGCGTCTGACGATGTCGCAGGCGAAATGCGACTTCAACCGCGAGCTGAACGGTGACTGGGACGTGCGCAATTTCAACGCGACCATGTTCGACGGACGCGCCCAGATGGAGTTCTCCGGACGCGGTCGCGATGACTGGATTAACGTCAAAGGCCGCATCAATAGCGTCCAGGCCGGCCCGCTGTTCGGTCTCGCAGATCCCCAGAGCGAGCCTCCGCTGAGCGGCCGCCTCAGCGTAAAAGGCGACCTGTGGGCCGACTCCAACACCGACTTCTTCCGCACGATGGCGGGAACCGTATCGGTCGAGATGGACGACGGGGTGCTGCATAAGTTCGCGCTGCTCTCGAGCATCCTCGGTTATATCGATCTCAAGACCTGGCTCTCGGCCAAGGTGCCCGACCCGCGCCTGAGCGGCGTGCCGTTTCAGACGCTGACCGCCGAATTCAAGGGCCGCGACGGCGACTTCTATAGCGACAACCTGCTGCTGCGCGGCCCGGTCATGAACATCTCGGCGCTCGGGCACATGCGTCTGGACGACGGCAACATCGACATGCAGGTCGGCATGGTTCCGTTCAAAACCGTCAACTGGTTGATGGCCAAGGTGCCGATCATCGGCGGCGGGCTGTCCTCCGATCACTTTGTCGCAGCGTACTTTCATGTGACTGGCCCACTCAGCCATCCCCATGTCGTGCCCCAACCGATTACCTCGGTTGCGTATTTCCTGACCAACGTGCTCAAGCTCCCGCTCAATATCATCAAAGGGATCGGTCACGATGGCGGTGAGGGAAACTGAGTCGCGCTCGCCAACGATGGCCCGATCGAACCGTGATGTTACGCTAATCGTCTTTTGCCGCGAGCCGCTCGCCGGCCATACCAAGACTCGGCTCATCCCGCGCCTGGGCGCCGCCAATGCCGCCGAACTGGCGGGCGCGTTTATCCTCGACGCGCTCTCCAAATGCCGCGCGCTTGCGCCCGGGCGAATCGTGATCGCGGCCAGCGCGCCGGATGGCGCCGAAAGCAGCGACTACCTGCGCCGCGCCGCGCGCCGCTTCCGCGCCGAACTCATCGACCAAGGCGGCGGCAGTCTCGGCGCACGGATGGCCCGTGCGCTCGCGCCGTACCGCATCGGCGGCGCAGTGCTCATCGGCACCGACACGCCGTCGCTGCCGCTGCCGCTGCTCGCCCGAAGCGTCGCCCTGCTCGATCGCGTGCCGGTGGTGATCGCGCCCAGCCTCGACGGCGGATACTACCTGGTCGGCGTGCGCGGCCCGATGCCGGAGATCTTTGGCTCGATCGCCTGGGGACGCTCCGGCGTGCTGAGCCAAACCGTTGCGCGGCTTCGCCGCCGCCGCACACGCTACGCGCTCGGCCCGGCATGGTATGACGTCGACCGCTGGAGCGACGTCGCGCTGCTCGCCGCACACCTCGAGCGGATGAAGATGCGGGCCGGCGCGCGAATACCCGCGCCGCCGCTTCCGTGTCCCGCGACCGCGAGAGTCTTGAAGCGGCTTGGACTGTTGCGCACGGGCCGCTAGAGTAACGCGCTGTGCCCGTATCACAGGCGAGAATTGTCTTGTGTACCGCCGGCCGCGACCAGGAGGCGCGTTCGATCGCGCGCCGGCTGGTTGACGAGCGTTTGGCGGCCTGCGTCAACATCGTGGGGCCGATACGCTCGGTGTATCGATGGCGCGACGCGGTCGAGGACGAGGCTGAATTTCTTCTGCTCATCAAGACTCGCGCGAGCCTGCTCCGGCGCGTGGAGCAACGCGTGATCGAACTGCACAGCTATGAAGTTCCCGAGCTGTTGGCGCTCGCTCCAAGCGGCGGTTCGGCGGCCTACCTCGGATGGCTCCTTGAATCGACCGCTTCGAGACCGCTGCGCAGCAAAGCCCGCGCGCAACGCGGGCGCCGCTGACGGTCCGGCCGCGAATAGAGAGACGCGCAATGTTTCGCAAGGCAATCCATAAGATGGCGCCCTACGTGCCGGGCGAGCAGCCGCGGCCGGGCGAGCGCCTGGTCAAGCTCAATACCAACGAGAATCCGTACCCTCCTTCGCCGCGAGTGCGGCGGGCGGTGGCGCACGCGGCGCTCGGCCAGGCGCTGCGGCGCTATCCCGCGCCCCAGGCTGACGATTTCATCGCGGCCGCGGCGCGCCGCTACGGCTTTGCGCCGCGTTTGATAGTCGCCGGCAACGGTTCAGATGAATTGCTGGCAATGCTGTTCCGGGCAACGCTCGATTCCGGCGACCGCGTGGCGTGGGCGTCGCCGACCTACTCGCTCTACGACACATTGGCTGCGGTGCAGGAGGCGCGCGTGATCGCACCGCCATGGAGCGCCGACTTCGAACTGCCGGTGGAAGCGCTGGTCCGCGCGCACGCGCGCCTGACGATCGTATGCAATCCCAACTCGCCTTCGGGCACGCTCACACCGCGCCGGACGCTCGCGCGCCTGGCGCGCCTGCTCGACGGGCGCCTGCTTGCGATCGACGAAGCCTACGTCGACTTCGCCGAGGAAAACGCCCTCGAACTGGTGCGGCGATTTCCCAACGTGCTGGTGCTGCGCTCGCTCTCGAAGTCATATTCGCTGGCGGGGATGCGGCTGGGGCTATGCTTCGCCCATCCCGAGATCATCGAGCAACTCGGCAAGGTCAAGGATTCCTACAACCTGAGCCGCCTGGCGATCGCCGCTGGCGCCGCGGCGCTGGACGACAACGCCTGGATGCTGCGCAATGTCGAGCGCGTCAAGCGCACGCGCGCCGCGGCCACCGGCAGGCTGCGTGAAATGGGCTTCACGGTGCCGCCGTCGTCGGCCAACTTCGTGCTCGCGCGGATGCCCGGGCGCGACCTCGGTCCAATGGCCGCCGGATTGCGCAAGCGCGGCGTGCTGGTGCGTTTTTTTCGTGCGTGGCCCGACGCTCTCAGGATTTCAATTGGGACGCCGGCCGAGATGGCCGCACTGTTCAAGGCAATGGCACCGCTGACCGCGGCTTTGACGGCCGCGCCGCGCAACGGACGCGTGCGAGCCAACCGCAGGAGCGCGTAGCGCGCGAATCACGCGCGAATCATGCGATGGGCCGGCTGGGGCAGATGTTCTCGCGGTTCCGCTCCGCGCGCGCCGGCTCTGAGAGACCGCCCGAGAAGCCCGAGGAGTTGCGCGAGATGCGATGGGTGGTGGCGGGCCTGGGCAATCCCGGCGAGCAATACAGTCGCTCCGGCCACAACATCGGCTTCACTGTCATCGATCGCCTGGCCGAAAAATGCGGCGCGCGGCTCGATCGCCGCAAGTTCAAGGGCATCGCCGGCGAGGCCAGGATTGGCGCGGATTCCGTCATCCTGGTGAAGCCGCAGACTTACTATAATTTGAGCGGCGAATGCGTCTCGGCGATCCTCGGCTACTACAAGATTCCCGCCGAGCGGCTGATCGTCGTCCACGATGAAATCGATCTCGATCCACGCCAGATCCGGCTCAAACGCGGCGGCGGCGACGCTGGTAATCGCGGCGTGCGTTCGATCGCCGCCACGCTCGGCACGCCCGAGTTCGTGCGTGTGCGAGTGGGAATCGGTCGGCCCGCGCCCGGTCTGGAAGCCAAGGAGCACGTGCTCCATACGATGGACCGCGGGGAGCTCGAAGCTTTCAAGGCATCGATCGAACGTGCGGCCGAAGCGGTCGAAACGGTGATTGCGAACGGGCTTGAGCGCGCGATGAATCTGTACAATCAACGGGCCTGAGCGCCGAGCTATCCGCGCGGCGTTCAGGGCCAATCGGTTCGGCGCGGCGTGCCGAGCCGAATCTCAAACCGGCGCCGGTTTGCGCGAGTTCGGGACCAGGCTCCCGCGATGGCCCCAGATGCTCGGGGCCTCATGCTTTTGCACCTGCCAGGTCGCGTCGTCCACGATTCGCGCGCCCCAGCCATACTCGACCTCGAAACCCGACGGCGTGCGCATGTAAAACGACATCATGTGATCGTTGGTGTGGCGTCCGATAGTGCCGGAAATTTCGACCCCCTGGTCCTGGCAGAGGTAGTAGGTCGAGCCGACGTCGTCGACGTGACGGCACTGCAGCATGAAGTGCATCAGGCGTTTGGGCGCCGGGATGACGCCGAAAGCGATCGAGTGATGACGCGGATTGCAGTGCATGAAGGTCAGACTGATAGGAGCGCCGCCGCGCCGCGACACCATATCGATGAAATCGCTAACCCGGAGCCCCAACAGATCACGATAAAAATGCAGGCTCTTGGCCGAGTCATCCACGCGCACCACGATATGCCCCATTCCCAGCTCGCCCGTGACGAAACCGGAGAGCGGCCGCGGCGACTTGAACGGCTGCTCGAAAGTCATCAGCGGACCGAAATAAATCTCGGTCGGAATGCCGCTCGGGTCTTTGAGCTTCAGGTACTCGACCACCCGCCGCGCGCGCGCTTCCTGCGGTGTCGCCGCGCTTACTTCGACCCCGGCGGCCCGCAGCCGCGCCGCGATTTCATTGAGCGCCGCCTGATCGCGAACCTCCCATCCGACGAACGTGAGGTCGTCAGCGCCGCCCGGCTGCAGGATGAATCGATGGTGATACTCGTCCATCCGCAGGAAGGTCGAGCCGTCAGCGTCGGCGCCGTTGATCTCCAGTCCGAGCACGCCGGTTGCGAAGTGCTCCCATCGCGAAAGCTCGCTCACGCCGATGCCCAGGTAACCCAGCTGTGTCACACTCGCCATCGCGCTCTCCTTCGTCGTGGCTCTTCCCGGGTCGCGCTCTTCCTCGGTCGCGCTCGTGCTTGGACCGGCTCCGTCGCGAGTCCCGCGCCGGGTTACACGCTCAAGTGGTAAAGCTCGGCGACGTTGTCGTGGAGAATCTGGTTCTTCTCCACCTCGGTCAGGTCCGCCGTATGCTTCTTGAGCAGTTCCTGCGACCACGGCCAGGTCGAATCGCTGTGCGGGAAGTCGTTGGCCCACATCAGGCGGCGGAAGTTGCACAGGTCCTTCATCTTGAAGGCTACCCAGTCGTCCTGGAACGTCAGGTAGATATTCTCGCGGAAATACTCACTGGGCGGCTTCGAGATCGTGCCCGCGGTGAGCCAGTAGCGATGACGGTCGTAGGCGTGGTCCATGCGGTACATGTAATGCGGCGCCCAGCCTGCGTCCGCCTCGACGCACACCACCTTGAGCTTGGGGTGGCGTTCGAACACGCCGCTGAAGATCAGCGTCCCGATGATGTCCTGGTTGCCGCGGATGATCGACATGAAGCTGTTGAGCTTGGGCCCGCGGCCGCGGCCAACCGCATCGTCACGGCTGGTCAGGATGTGAAAGCTGAGCGGCATCCCGAGGTCGATCGCGGCCACCCAGAACGGATCGTAGATCGGGCTGTCGTAGTCCTCGACCTGCGGATTACCCGGCATCATCACGCCCTTGAGGCCCAAGTCCTTGATGCGCTGGAGGTCGGAGATGCCCTCTTCGACCGAGCGCATCGCGGTCTGCCCGGTGCCAATCAGGCGATCGGGATGGGCCGAGCAGTAATTGGCGACCCACTGATTGTAAGCGTCGAAACAGGCTTTTTTGTAATCGTAATCCTTGTGATTGCAGAGCAGCATCCCGACCGTCGGGTAGATGACTTCGGCGGCGACGCCGTCGCGGTCCTGGTCCGCCATCCGCGCCTCGGGGTCCCATCCGCCGCGATGCAGTTCTTCGAACTTGATCCCGAGGAGCGTCAATTCTTCAGCGGCTTTGCCGGCAGCCGCGATCAGCCCCATCGGGATCGGCCGCGACATCCCGTCGATCATGAACAGATCGCCTTTACGCTCGTCGCGCACCATGTGCGGCGCGCGGTCCCTGAACTTCGGATCGATAAAGTCTATGTAGGTGTTTGGCGGTTCGGTGATATGCGAATCCGCCGAGATAATGGGTTTTTGCATTTTCCTTCCTCGTGAAGGCTCCGGGCGGAGCCTGGGATACAGACGTGTTCCGTTCCTACATTGAGTTTTACTAAACAGCTGCCGCGTTTACAACGGAACGCGCCTGTCCAACCGCCCTCTGGCGCGCGTTCTCGGCTGGATCGGGCACTTGAGGCTGCGATATAAGTGGTCCTGGATTCAGGCCCCTTCCGGATTTCCCGATCCGCATGCCGGACGCAAAAACGCGGCGTACCGGCGGGCAAGGCGAATTCGCACAAGGAGAGTTCAATGGATTACGACCTCAAAATAACGGGCGGTACGATAATCGACGGCACCGGGTCTCCAGCGCGCGACGGCGACGTCGCGATCAAGGGCGGCAAAATAGCCGCCGTGGGCGAGGCGCCCGGCAAGGCGGCAACGACGATCGAGGCGCACGGGCGCGTCGTCGCCCCGGGCTTCGTCGATATCCATACGCACTATGACGCGCAGATCCTGTGGGATCGTATGATGACGATTTCGCCATGGCACGGCGTGACCACGGTGGTGATGGGCAATTGCGGCTTCGGCGTCGCCCCGACCCGCCCCGAGCATCGCGGCCTAATCATGCGCACGCTCGAGAAAGTCGAGGGCATGAGCCTCGATGCGCTGGAGGCAGGGCTGGGTTACGAATGGCCATTCGAGACTTTCGAGCAGTACCTCGACGCGGTCGAAAAACGCGGCTCGGTGATCAACGTCGGCGCGCTCATCGGGCATACCCCGACGCGCCTGTACGTGATGGGCGAGGAATCCGTGGAACGGCCGGCCAGCGAAGGCGAGATTGCCCAGATGCGCGAGATCGTGCGGCGCGGAATCCGCGCCGGCGCGGTGGGTTTCGCGACCTCCAAGTCGCCCACCCACGTCGGCTATAGCGGCAAGCCCGTGCCTAGCCGCAAAGCGGAAATGAGCGAGATAACCGCGCTGGCGAGCGTGCTGGCGGAGGAAAAGAGCGGAGTAATCCAGGCTACCGTCGGCCGCGAACTGTTCCTCAATGAGTTCGCCGACCTGTTCCGCGCCACCGGCCGCACCATCACCTGGACCGCGCTGCTTGCCGGGATGACCGGATCCAACGACGGCCATCGCCGCCTGCTCGCCCAGTCACTCGAGTTGTCCGAGCAGGGGATGAACATCGTGCCGCAGGTGGCGTGCCGGCCGCTCAATTTCGAGATGACGCTCAAGGAGCCTTTCATCTTCGAGAGCCTGTCAGTCTTCAAGCAGATTTCGGAAGCCGACTTCGAAGGCAAAACCAGAATTTACGCCGATCCCGAATTCCGTGCGATGTTCAAGGCCAAGACCGGAATCAACTCGGCGGGCCGCTTTGCCGACCGATGGGAGCGGAGCTGGGTCTCGCACTATCCGGGGCATCCGGAGCTCGAGGAAAGCAATCTCGCCGAACTCGCGCGCGCGCGCGGCGTCGATCCGATCGACCTGATGCTCGACATCGGGCTCGAAACCAAACTCGAAGCGCGCTTTCGGATGGCGCTGTTCAATTACGAGGAAGACGAGGTTATCGCGCTGCTCAACGGCAAGGGCACGGTGGTTGGGCTTTCCGACGCGGGCGCGCATGCGAGCCAGCTTTGCGACGCGTGTTTCTCGACCTACCTGATGGGCCACTGGGTGCGCGAGCGCAAGGCGATTCCGATCGAACGAGCAGTATGGATGCTGACGGCGCGGCCGGCCGAGGTTTTCGCGCTGAGCGACCGCGGGCGCCTCGCACCAGGTCTGGCGGGCGACGTGGTGGTGTTCGATGCGGACAAAATCGGATGCTCGCGGCTGCGCCGGGTCAACGACCTTCCCTCCGGCGCCGACCGGCTGGTCGCCGATGCCTACGGAATCGACGCGGTCATCGTGAACGGCCAGGTCATCCGCGAACATGGACGCGACACGGTCGCGCCGGACGGGCCGTTGCCGGGACGCCTGCTGCGTCATGGCCACGCGTCGGCATGAGCAAATCAATTCAATCGATCCGATTGATATCCTGGCGATGAGTTTATCGTGAGAAAATCGGCGGGCCGCGAATCGCGGTCCGCCGATTCCACATGCCGATGCCTTCACCTTCCTATGACTGGCTCGCGCCTCTCGACGCGATTCTGAATGCGACGGCTGCGGTACTCTTGCTAGCCGGTTATATCGCGATCCGCCGTCAGTACGTGCGCGTCCATCGCGCATGCATGATAAGCGCGTTCACTGTTTCGGTAGCTTTCTTCATTTCGTACTGCATCTATCATTACCACGTGGGCGACGTGCGTTTCGGCGGCCACGGTCTCGTCCGGCCGGTGTACTTCACCATCCTCTCGACCCACATCGTACTCGCAGTGGTAATCGTCCCGCTCGCGTTAATCACGCTCGGGCGTGCGCTGCGCGGCCGCTTCGCGCGGCATCGACGGATCGCGCGATGGACGTGGCCGATCTGGATGTATGTGTCGGTGACCGGCGTGGTGGTCTATCTGATGGTGTACAAGCTGTATCCGCATCTCCCGCCCGCGGCGACGGCGGCCGCGCGCGGAGCGCGCACGGCCGCCGTCGCCGCGGAGCGCTGAGAACGCGGGTGCGGGTTCAGCCGTCGGTGCATACGCGCTCGGGCGGCTCCGCCCGAGCGCTCGCCCTACCCTCTGCCCCCAAGGCGCGCGGGCATTAAAAATGAGCGGAAGGAGGAGCAGAGAGCCGCTCTTCGAGCGACGCCTCTGCTCTAACTCAGAATCACATACTCGAAATCCGGGCGCTGGCCGTTGATGCCCTTGGCCGGCGGCGCGATCCATCCTGCAATCTTGCCCGGCTCGTACACCGGCTGCATCAGCTCGGCATTGCGCGCGCGGTCTTCTTCGGTCGGCAGCCATTCGCTGCGGTGCGCCGCGAACTCCTCGGCCGCAAGCAGGTTTCCGTGCGGGTCGCAGCTTTGCCCCGCATACGCTCCGACCTTGCGATTGAAGCCCGCGTGCGGGAGCGCGAGACGCTCCCCGAGGCCGCGCGCGGCGAGCTCGCGGTTCCATCGCGCAAGCCCGCGCTCGCAATCCTGCACGTAAGCGTCGCGCAGAACCGCATTCATCGCACGGCGCAGTGGAATCCGCTCGACCGCGCCGCCCGGCAGGCGCATCTCGTACTCGTCCTCGAGCGCGCGATGCTCACGATAGAGGTTAGCGGCGTGCTCGTGATAGCGCCCCTTTATCCCGGTCGCGAAATATGTCGCCGCGTTGCTCGAATCCTCCGCGCCGAACAAATCGAGGCTCTCCGAGTACCACAGGTTGATGTACTTCTGGATGACCCCGAGCTCGATTCCGCCGAGCGCGTGGATGTCTGCGCGGCCCGACTGCTTCATCAAATCGGCGGTGCGTTGCACGACGCGCTGCACTCCGGTCTCGCCGACGAACATATGATGCGCCTCCTCGGTCAGCATGAAGCGCGTGGTGCGCGAGAGCGGGTCGAAGCCGCTCTCGGAGAGTGCCTCGAGCTGATACTTGCCGTCCCGATCGGTGAACATCGCGAAGCAGTAGAAGTCCAGCCAATCGCGGATCGGCGCGTTGAACGCGGTCAGGATGCGCGGATGATCGCGATGGCCGCTGCGGCGCGTGAGCAACTCGTCGGCCTCTTCGCGGCCGTCACGCCCGAAGAAACGATGCAGCAGGTAGACCATCGCCCATAGGTGACGCGCCTCCTCGACGTTGACCTGGAAGAGGTTGCGGAGATCGTAAAGGGACGGCGCGGTCTTGCCGAGGTGGCGCTGCTGCTCGACCGAGGCCGGTTCGGTGTCGCCCTGGGTCACGATGATGCGGCGCAGCTCCTTGCGAAACTCGCCCGGCACCTGCTGCCACGGGTCGGCGTCCGGATTGTCGCCGAAGCCGATTTTGCGGTTCTCCGGCGGCGCGAGGAAGATGCCCCATCGGTACTCCGGCATTTTCACATACGCGTAGTTGGCCCATCCGTCGGCCGACGCGCTTATCGCCGTGCGCAGATAGACGGTGGACGCCTCAAAGCCCTCGGGCCCGACCTCGTTCCACCATTGAAGGAAGCGCGGATGCCACGTCGCGAGCGCGCGGCGCAACTGTTGGTCGTGATCGAGATCAACGTTGTTGGGGATTTCGCCGATCATGGCAAATAAAGCTCCGACGCGCCGGAGCCGGCGCGCATTGATTCAGGTCCGCCTGTAATCGAATTGCGGGCTCTCGGGCTGGCCGTACAGCTTGAGTGCGCCGTGTTCGCCGATCGCGTTGGGGCGCTGGAAGATCCAGTTCTGCCACGCCGAGAGCCGTCCGAAAATCCGCGTCTCCATGGTCTCCGGCCCGGCAAAACGGATGCTCGCTTCCATCCCGGTGAGCGCGTCTGGCGAGAGCGAGAGACGCTCGCTGATTGCGAGACGCAACTCTTCTTCCCAGTCCAATTCGTCCGGCGCGGCCGTCACCAGCCCCGCCTCCATCGCCGCTTCCGGGTCAAACGTGCCGCCGGCGGCAAGCGCAGCGGCGCGCGCCGGATCGGCGATGAAGCGCGTGCCGAGGCGGTTCAGGCCGTTACTCATCGGAAGCGCGCCCGCATTGAGCACTCCGGTTGCGATTCTCGCGTCCGTGCCCGACTTCATATAGATGCGGTCGGCGGCGAGCGCCAGCTCGAATATCGAACCCGCGAAGCATGAATCCGGCTCGATGATCGCAAAGAAACTTTTGGCGGTGAGATCGAGCCGCTTGAGCACGCGTTTCATGAGCAGCATCGTCTCGTTGATAAACCAGTCGCCGCGCCGCTCCCACATCGCGCGGTCCAGTGAGGCGATGCGGTCCAGGTCGCCAGCGGATTTGATCAGCACCAGGCCGATCTCCGAATAGTTGAAGCGCAGACGCAGGAGCGCGTCGTCGATTTCGCGGAAAAGCCGTAGCGGGTAGAAATCCGTGCCTAGCGCCGCCGCCTCGGCAGGAATTGCCGGCACGTTTTTCGGTCCTTCGATAATCAACTCGGCCAGGCGCTGCGCCGTATCGAGATGCATCGTGAGATGCCGGTAGCGGATTTCAGTCTCGCTCTCGGCGGGCGCGAGTGCGTCGAGCGTGATGCCGGCGCGACCCACCCGCGTCGCGTCGACCATTGACGCGACGCGCTCGGCCACCGCCTCGTTGAAGCGCGAGCGCGGCGCAATGGCGTCAACCAGGCCCCATTTCACCGCGCGCTCGCCGCGCACACCTTCGGCCAATGTGGCGAAGACGTCGGCGAGGTCGCGGCGCACCTTGCGCTTGTCGACCAGGCGGGTGAGGCCACCGGTGCCAGGCAGTACGCCGAGAAATGCGATCTCGGGCAGGCTCACGGCCGAGCGCCGGTCGTCGACCAGGATTATCTCCTCGCAGGCGAGCGCCAGTTCGTAACCGCCGCCGCTGCACGTGCCGTTGAGCGCGGCGATGTAGCGCTGGCCGCTATTAGCGCTCGCGTCTTCGATCGCAAGGCGGGTCTCATTGGTGAACTTGCAGAAGTTGACCTTGAAGCCGTGGTCGGCGTGCGCGAGCATAAAAATGTTCGCTCCGGCACAGAACATCCCGTCAAGCGCGCTATCGATCGTGACCACGCTGACCCCCGGATGCTCGAAGCGCAGACGGGTCACGGCATCGGCGAGCTCGATATCCACCGCCAGGTCGTATGAGTTGAGCTTGAGCGCGTATCCGGGTCGGAGGCCGCCGGCTTCATCGACCTTCATCGTCAGCCGCGCGCGGTCGCGCGAGGTTTCCAATTTCCAGTGCCGATAGCGGCTCGGGTCGGTCTCGAAATTTACTGATGTCATCGTCGCCGTTTGGTTGTCGCGGCCGGCGACTTTGCCGGCTGCGGACGGTCAGTCCCTCATCGGTACTTTACAACGTTTCCAGTGCTGGGCCGATACAACCCGAATCCGCGATCAGATGTGGTAGAAGTTGCGCGCGTTGGTCTCGAGAATCTTGTCGACCGACGCCTTGGGCAGCGATGCCAACTGCTTGCGCGCTTTTTCCACCGGCCGCACGAAACCCTCGGCGTGCGGGTAGTCCGAACCGATGAAAAAGCGATCGTCGCCGGCGAACTGCACGATATATGGAAACATCCGCTCCTCCGGATCGGCGCTGATCCAGATGTTGCGATGGAAATATTCCTCGGCCGAGCGTTTCATCTGGGACGTGTGCCCCATGTATGAGTAGCGATAGTCCAGCCGCTCGATCCATTCGCCGACCCATCCGACCATCGCCTCGACCGTAGCCACGCGCAGCTTCGGGAAACGCTCGAACACGCCGTCGACCACCATCGTGGTCAGCGCCATGCGCGGATCCTGGATGATGCTCATGGTGAAGTACATCAGGCCGGGCTTGGGATCCTTGTACCAGGCGCTGCCGGTGTAGTTGCGATGCGAGACCAGGTGGATGCCGACCGCGAGGTCGAGCGATTCGGCCGCCGCCCATACCGGATCGAATTCGGGATGGCCGAAGCTGTGGCCGCGCACCGGCGCCGAGGAGACGAAGATGGTGTGTGCGCCGAGTTTCGCCACGCGTTCCATTTCGCGCACGGCGAGCGCGGGGTCGCGAATCGAGATGTGCGCGGCGGGAAACAGGCGGTCCTTATGCGAAGCGACCAGTTCGAAGGCCCAGGTGTTGTAGGCGCGGCAGAGCGCGTCGGCGAGCGCCGGGTCGTCCACCTCGCCCTCCCACACGATACCGAGGCTCGGGTAGAGCACCTGTTTGTCGAAGCCTTCTTCGTCGAGGAACCGCACGCGCGCGTCCATGTCCTGCCATTGCTCGCTGTAACCGAGGTAGCGGTCGAAGTTGCCGATGTTGAGGCCCTGCTCCTTCTCTCCGTAGCCCACCAGGATGCCCATTATCTGGTCGACGTCGCGGAGCCTGAGCGGCTTGCCGTCGGCGAGCATCTCCGCCTTGCCGGTTGCGGGGTCACGGACCATCTTCACCGTGCGCTCGCGAAAGGCCGGATCGATGTAACGCTCGAACAAATCCATCGGTTCCATGAAGTGACTGTCACCATCGATCGCTTTCATCGCCTGGCCTCCGCGCCGGGTTTCGGTCGCGCGCGGACTGGCCGGCGCGCCCCAATCCTCTCTCCTAGCAGAGTTCCCTGCGGGCGCACAGGGAGCGTGCCCGCGCCGCCGCCGCCTCCGGTCTCGCACACCGAAGTCGAGTTCGGAATCGGGGGCCAACGTTGACGCAACTGCGAAGACCACTTAGCTAGCGTCTTGTCGCTACCGCGATGGCCACGGCCCCCGGGGTGTCTTGCTTCCGGCCGCGGCGCAACTCCGCGTCGGCATGAGACCAAAGTCCGATTGCCGCAAACCTGGCCCTGTGCGACCTGTGAGCTGTCGAAAACTCTCTCTAAGGGTTGAAACCTTTTTCGCACGAGGCACAAATGAAACACCTATACGTACTTCGTTCGGTTCGACGAAGGGTGACCGCAGGACTGATCGCTCTTTTCGTGCTGCTCGGCGCGGGAGTCGCGAGCGCACAGAACAACGACATGTTCATCTATCCGTCCAAGGGACAGAGCCAGGCGCAGCAGGACAAAGACCGCTACGAATGTCACAGCTGGGCGGTGCAGCAGACCGGGTTTGATCCGAGCAAGCCACAGGCTGCGAACGCCCAGCCGCCTCAACAGCACCAGCCCTCGAAACCTCATGTGCTCCAAGGCGCCGGACGAGGCGCGGCACTGGGTGCAGTCGGTGGCGCCATAACGGGCAACGCGGGTAAAGGCGCCGCCGCCGGCGCTGCGATGGGCGGACTTGCTGGCGGGTTCCGACGTCGCGACGAAAGACTGCGGCAAGCTGACGTTCAAGCCGACCGCGCTGCCGCCGGAAACTCTGCGCGGCCGGCATATATGCGAGCGATGGCGGCCTGCTTACAGGGCCGCGGCTATACAGTCAATTGAAGCTGGACAGGATCTCGGCGCGAACTGGTTGCCCGCCAACGCAATATCGGATCAGGCGAATCCAGTCCTGAGTAGCAACTTCTGGCGAAGGCGTCACGCACGATGAAACAATCGCTTGTGACAGAGCATCACGACGATGCGCGCTCCGAGAGTCGAGAGGGTGGCGCCTGGACCGCCGATCGTTCCGGCTGGCGACTTAGACTTCCGGACAGACCACCAGTTCTGGAAGATTCCCGCTTATTGGAGTACCGCCATCCGGCGGAATATCGCACGCTGGGGCTTGCGCTCATCGCAGTAGGAATCTTGGGAGCGGGAGGTTTCCTCTTTCGAGAGAAGGATGTCTTGATCGCAGCCGTGGTGGTCTATCTCTCGATGCTTTTCATCGCCATACAGGCGAAGACCTCCTACAGATTACAGGGCGCAGAAGTGACCGCGACCCAGTTCCCCGCGATCTACCAGATCTTTGAAGAACTTCGACAGCGCTTACATGCGCCGCCGACGCGGGTTTTTGTCATCCGCCAGCAAGTCTGGAGGGCTCATGCCTATGGATTGTCGGCGCCTTATGTCATCGTTTTGCCGTCTGTTCTGATTGATGCTCTCGAGCTTGAGGAACTGCGTTACGTGCTCGGTCAGGCGCTCGGACACATCTGTTTCGGACATACCCGAGTAGGACTCTTGATTGGCGGCGAAGAGTCGGCATTGCCTGCGGTTCTGTCGTGGGTTGCTACGGTGCGCGACCTGATTTTTGCGGCCTACTGGAGAGCAGCAACAACGAGCGACGATCGTGCCGGAATTCTGGCCTGCGGAGATGTTGTCAAGGCCATTCGCACGCAACTCAAGATCTCTGTGGGCGCTAACCAGCTTGGCGACGTACGAGCAGAGGATCTCTTCGAGCAGGCCTACAAAGTTTCTCGTGGCTTTTCCCGCCTCCAAGCAATGCTGTTCCGCTGGCGCACTCCGATACCCCCTCTGATCCAGCGCTTGGAAGCAATGGTGGAGTGGGCCGGCCTTCCGCCGAAACCCGGCGCCTGATGCGATCGTAATTCGCCTCTCGCAATCGGCCTGTCCTCTCCTTTCTCATTATGGGCGCAACGGGATTATAATCGCGCCGCGCCTGCGATGGCGCTGCGATTCGCCTAACCAAGGAGTCATCAGATGCGCGGACTAAGCGGCAAGGTCGCATTCGTCACCGGCGCGGGGCGCGGAATCGGCAAAGGAATTGCGCAGCGCCTGCGCGAGGAGGGGTGCAAGGTCGCGCTCGCCGACCTCGACCAGGCCGGCGCCCAGGCCGCGGCGAAAGAAATCGGTGGCGGCGCGGTTGGCCTTGCGATCGACGTGGCCAAGCTCGCGAGCGCGCGCGCGGCCGTGGCGGAGGCCGAACGGCAGTTGGGGCCGGTCGACATCCTGGTCAACAACGCGGGATGGGATCGGGTGGAGCCGTTCCTGCAAAACAGCGAGGAGACCTGGGACAAGGTGCTGGCGATCGATCTGCGTGGGCCAATCAATTGCTGCCGCGCGGTGCTCGATTCAATGATCGCGCGCGGCGGTGGACGAATCGTCTCGATAAGCTCGGACGCCGGCCGCGTCGGCTCCAGCGGCGAAGCGGTTTACTCGGGCGCCAAAGGCGGCGTGATCGCGTTCAGCAAGACGCTCGCGCGCGAGATGGCGCGCCACGGGATCAACGTCAACTGCGTATGCCCGGGGCCAACCAACACGCCGATGCTCCAGGAACTCGCGGCGCATAATCCCAAGCTGCACGAGGCGCTGCGGCGCGCGGTGCCGATGGGCCGCCTCGGCGAGCCGGCGGATATCGCGGCGGCGGTGGCATTTCTGGCCTCCGACGACGCCTCGTACATCACCGGGCAGGCGCTTTCGGTGAGCGGCGGATTGACCATGGTCTAGAGCGGCGCGCCGCCTCGCGGTCAGCGCAAACCTTCAAGCGATTTTCAGACAGGAGGAGCGATGTACCAGACATTGCAATACGAATGTGCGGACGGGATTGCGACCGTGCGCTTCAACCGGCCGAACAAGCTGAATGCAATCAACCCGGAAATGATCGACGACTTGCGCAAACTCGCGGCCGATATCCGCGCCGACCCGGGCGCGCGGGTGGTGATCCTTACCGGTAACGGGCGCGCATTCTGCGCTGGCGCCGATATCGCGGCGCTGGCGAAGATCGGCGGGCCCCCCGACTTCATGAGCTTCATCGAAAGCGTGCAGATGGCTTTCAACGGAATCGACGATCTCGACCGCCCGACGATCGCTGCGATCAATGGAATTGCGTACGGCGGCGGATGCGAGATTTCGCTGTGCTGCGATTTCCGCATCATCGCCGAAGACACCAGCATCGGCGTCCCCGAGATAAAGATCGGGCTGTTGCCGGGCGCGGGCGGGACGCAGCGGCTGCCGCGGATGCTGCCAACGGCAATCGCTAAACAGATGATCTATACTGGCGAGCCGCTCAGCGCGCAGCAGGCGTTCCATCACGGTCTCGTCAATGAAATCGCGCCCGCGGGCCAGGCGTTGGAGGTCGCGACGCAATGGGCGCGCAAGCTGCTGAAGCTGCCGCCGGTGGGACTCCGATGCGGCAAGCTGCTGGTTGGTATCGCGCAAAACGCCGGCCTTAAGACTGGAATTGAGGCAGAACGGCAGGGGATGGGGCTTCTGTATGCGACCGAGGATCGCAAGGAGGGCTTGGCCGCGTTTCTTGAACGTCGCGCCGCGAAGTTCACCGGGCGCTAGAAATGTCGCCAATTCTGGCCGTTTTTCGGCGCTTTGAAAGGCAGGGCCGGGTGACAACATCGAAAGCCTTGACACAAAGTCGAGGTGGTCGTATACATAGCAAACAAGCGTTTGCTTTAGCGAACGGGACGCTGCGGGCTACCCGTATCCATATCTAAGGAGTTGTTGAAAATGGCTCAGATGACGACCGAGACGTGGCACTCGATCCCCAGCTCCATCGAGACCATCTATCAGCGCGATTACGAGGTCTACGCGCCGGACATGCGGCGGCTCTACGAGAACGCCAAACGCGACCAGTGGAATGTCTCGCGTGACATCGACTGGAGCGCGCCGGTAGATCCGAATCGCGGCGTGTTTCACGACGGCCTCATCGACGCCTACGGCAGCCCCTACTGGGAAAAGCTCGACCTCAAGCAGCGCCGCGAGCTCAATATCGAGTTCTCGGCCTGGCGGCTGTCGCAGCTGTTGCACGGCGAGTCGGGCGCGATGATCGCATGCAGCCAGCTGGTACAGATGGTGCCGACCACCGACGCGAAGTTCTTCATGACCACCCAGGTGGTCGACGAAGCGCGCCACGCCGAAGTGCTCGCCCGCTACCTCAAGGAAAAACTCGGCAACAAAGTCTACCCGGCGACTAGCAACCTCAAGTCGCTGTTCGATCAACTGGTCGGGAGCGGCAAGTGGTACATCAAGACCATCGGCTTGCAGCTCGTGGCCGAGACGCTCGCGGTGTCGCTGTTCCGAATGCTCGCCGAGAGCGCGCAGGATCCGCTGCTCAGCGTCATCTGCCGTAAAATCCTGAGCGACGAGTCGCGCCACATGGGCTTCTCGGTGTTGAGCCTGCCCGAGCAGATCGAACAACTCAGCGAGACCGAGCGCCACGAGGTCGAAGACTTCACCAAGGAAGCGCTGCGGCTGGTGATGAGCGGCCAGTTCCCGCGTGAGGCGTACGAAGCTGTGGGCTTCAACAAGGCCGAAGTCGACGGAATCGAGCGCTACCGGCAGGATGTCGCCAAGGGCACCGAGCAGGCGATGTTCCGCCAGATGTTCCGCCGCGACATGCATCAGCAGGTCGTCGCCAACATGGATAAGGTGGGACTGCTCAACGATCGCATCAAGTCGCACTTGAGCGATCTCGGCTTCAACCCCAACGCCGATGGCCGCACCTATAATCAGAGTGCGGCGGCAGCCAACTGAGCCGGCTGGCAGGCGCGGCCGCTAAGCCGTCAAACGGCCAAGCGCTGGTTGCGAATGGCGACCAGCGCCGAAATGGCGAAACGGGGCGCATCACGGGGCGCATCAATAGATGAGCGCATCCACTCCCGCTAGCGCAGCAGCCATCCGCGCTCCGCGGCAGGACAACCGCCGCCAGCAACTGCTCGACGTCGCCGCCCGCCTGTTCCGCGAGCGCGGATTTCACGTCACCTCGATGCGCGACATCGCGCACGAGGTTGGGATGCTCTCGGGCTCCATCTACTATCACTTCCCCTCCAAGGAAGAGTTGCTGCTGGCGGTTTACGAGGAGGGCCTGCGCCATATCGCGGAGGAGGTCGACGCCGCGGTGGCTCAGCAGGACACGCCCTGGGAGCGGCTGGAGGCCGGATGCACCGCGCATCTGGAGGCGCTGCTCGAGTTGAGCGACTACACGCAGGTGATGATTCGGGTGCTGCCGCCGGAGGGCGGCAAAGTGGCGGAGCGTCTGCTCGAGCTACGCGACCAATATGAAGCGCGCTTTCGCCAACTCATCGACGCGCTTCCGCTACCCGAGGACGCCGACCGCCGCTACCTGCGACTGCTGCTGATGGGCGGACTCAACTGGTCGCACGTCTGGTATCATCCGGGCGGCGACCCGCCGGCGCTCATCGCGCATCGCATGATCGATTTACTCCGCCGGCGCCTCGACCGCCCCACCGGCTAATCCCCGCCGGCGAGGCCCTCGGCTCGATTAGTCCGGACCCGGGTCACTGTCCGTTGATACCGTACAACTTGCTCTGTTTGTTGGCCGCGAGGGCTACAAAAAACTCTACCGCTCCCACCACCGCCAGAACCACGAGCTCGAAAATCAGCCAATTTGTCGGACTTGCCATATCAGAGTCTTCCTGGATGTTTTCATTGGTCGTCGACCATCACGAGACCAGCAAAGTCGACTGAATCATTGCGGTCAAGCGCTTATTTGATCGCCTGCGGGTTGATCGGCGATCCGACCGCGCCGGTTATCGGCAGCGGCGGTGCGACGAACATGAACTCGTAGACTTTGTCAGCGGCGCAATCGTCGGCGATTTTTTCGAGATCGAAAATCTCTCCCACCAGGAGGCCGATGTTGGGGATCATAACCTGATGCAGCGGCTGAAAGGCGTCGGGCAATTCGTTGGGCCGCACCTCCAGGCCCCAGGTGTCGCTCGCGATACCCGCGATCTCGGTCCGGTAAAGCCAGTCCGCGGTGCTGAAGGAAAGCCCGGGAGCGTCGCCGGCGGCAAACGTCCCCCATCCGTTTTTCTTGCAGTAGCCAAGTTGTCCAGTACGCACCAGCACGATGTCGCCGCGTCCGATTTTCACCTCTTCAGCCGCCGCGCATCCGGTCAGATCCTCTTCGGTCACCGCATAGCCCGGCGCCAGCGCTTCGAGTCTCTTGAAGCGGGCGATGTCGAGGAGGACGCCGCGGCTGACGATTTTCTCGGCCATCTTTTCGATCCCGTTGACCTCGGCCCCGCGCGCGCTGACTTTGGCGGCGTCCTGTCCGTTCCACATCTTGCCGTAATCGAATATGTGCGCGAGCGCGTCCCATTGCGTGCCGCACTGCAAGAACATCGTGACCGCATCGTCGGCCGCGCCGATGCCATGCGGAAACGGTTGCACGCCCGCCGCGGCATCGGTGCCGGTCAAAACGAAGGTGTGAACTGGATTGACCCTGCCCCAGGCGCCGGTCTGCGGCCCCTTGGAATCGTAAGGCAGGGCCAAAGAAATGACGCGGCCGGCGCGCACGAGGCGCGCGGCCTGGATGATTTTTTCCGGCGTGATGTAATTCAGTGTTCCGAGCTGGTCATCCTTGCCCCATTTTCCCCAGTTGCGGTACTTCTTCGCGGCCTGCTGAATTCGTTCATCGGTCGTCATTCGCACATTCTCCCGGTTCAGGTGGTTCAGGTAATCGCGTTGGACGCCGAAGTTACTCCGGCTTTTTTTCGGGCATCGGCTCGACCGCGCCGCCGCCCTCCTTCCAGGCGCGAAATCCGCCGCGGATGTGACAGACCGGCTCAAGGCCCATCTGCTGTACCGCCTGCGTAGCCAGCGCCGAACGCAGGCCGCCCGCGCAGAAGAACACGAAGCGCTTGCCCGAGCCGAAGACTTCTTTGTAGTAGGGGCTTTCCGGATCGACCCAGAATTCGAGCATCCCGCGAGGAGCATGCAGCGCGCCGGGCACGCGGCCGTCGCGCTGGAGTTCGCGGATGTCGCGGATATCCACCAGCAGAACGCCGGGGTCGTCCCTGAGCTTGATCGCTTCCTGCGGGGTTATGGTCTGGATCTCCTTTTCAGCTTCGGCGCACAGTTGCTTGACGGTTTTTTTCAGCTTGAGTGCCATAGCGAATCCTCCGCGCCCTTTCTACTAGCACTAGCGAGGAGAAAAACGCGAGGCATCCACGCGAGGCGCAACGGACGGCCATCCTCATGGCTCTATTGGGCCGCCAGCTTAAAATGCCGATCGTTGATTGGGCATATCGCGGTCCAACTGAACCTTCATCTGCTGAACCTTCATCTGCTGAACGTCATCTGACTCGACGCTGCATTAAGAACGGCAGCGTTCCATTGCTAGTGGCTGGAAGATACCATGGCGGTCATGAAATTCTACGCTAAAGCTATAGGACTCCTTTTGGTGGTCGCGATGCTAGCCGGCTGCGCTTCAACCAATGTCACCCAGCAAACGCCGATGACTGCACCTGGGCTCGCGCGTCCAAATCAGATCTGGGTGTATGACTTCGTAGCCGCGCCCTCCGATATGCCGGCCGGTTCGTCGTTGGCCGGTCAAGTCGGTGCGCCGAGTACGCCGCCCACGCCCGAGGAGATTGAAACCGGCCGCAAATACGGCGCAATGATCGCCCAGCAGTTGGTCAAAGACATTCAGAATATGGGCATGCCCGCGATTGAAGCCGGTCCGGGATCATCGCCGCAGGTCGGGGACGCCATAATCCGTGGATACATCGTTTCAACCGAGGGTGGCAGTGCGGGCAGCATGGTCAAGCGCATGGTCATCGGATTTGGCTCCGGAACAGCTGAGATGGATACGGTAGTCGAGGGATATCTTGTGACCCCTCAAGGTCTGCTAAAGCTTGGTTCCGGAACCCTTACGTCTGCTGGAAACAAAACCCCTGGCTTAATTGTCCCCGCCGCGGTGGCCATAGCCGCCGCGAATCCGGTCGGTCTTATCGTCGTTGGCGGCGTTAAGATTTATGGCGCGGCGAGCGGTAGATCGGGCTTGGAAGGTCGCGCGAAGGCAACCGCCGACGAGATTGCGACTCAACTCAGGATCAGATTTCAGGACCGCGGCTGGATTGCTCAGGATTGAGTTGATTTTAAGTCTATCGAGTTAGCTGAGTATTCCCGCGGGCCCAGAACAAATATCCGAGTCGGCAGAAAAAGGAATCCTCCACGCGGCGCCGTCAACTGGAGCTTCTATGTAGAGCTTGTCTGCAGAGCTTCTATGGCGGCGGGCAGACGCCGAAGATAACGAAACTCTCTCCATCGCCGGTGACCGATGCGGACATCCTTCCTGTCTTCTCGCGAATCATCAGGACCCAGGCGCGTCCAGCCTCCGAACCATAGAGGGTGACCTCGTCACCCTCGCGGTCGACCCGCTCGATGGGCGATTGCTTGCCTTTATCTTCGGCGCGAACGGTTTTGGCCTTAAGATCGATCTTGAAGAAGTCTGGAAGATTCTCGCTCTCGGCCGTCCCGGGGCGACATTCACCGTCAGAGACGCATTCTGCGACCGCGGTCGGAACACATACGAATGGGGCCGCGTCGTCGTACTTGCCGGCCGCCTCGGCGGCGTATGGCGCCATGCAAACGCCGACCGTAACCAGGAGCGCGGCGAGCGCACCTGGAAGCTTCATCGTTGCTGGACCTTCTGCCAGAACTTTGCATGTGAAGCGTTGTTTCATCATCCCACCGTGTATCCGCGGCCCGTCATGCATACACCGAAGGCCTGGTTGAAGTTGCTGCGTCCCTGGTTCAGCTCGTTCTGCTGCTGTTCCAGATAGCTGCTTTGCTGAAACTCCTCCTGCTCCATCCACCTCCGCCGCCGCATGCCGCCGAAGACCGCCCCCGTGGCAGCGCCAATGGCCGCGCCTTTTCCGGCGTTTCCTCCAATTGCGCCCCCGATAGCCCCCAAGGCCGCTCCCCCCGCGGCTCCGCGAAACAATCCGCCCTGCGGCGCGCTGACGGCAGGTGGCGGACCACCTGGAATCTGGGGATTCGCGGGATTGAAGCCACTCTGCTGAACGGCCCAGGTGTAGCACTGACCCTGATCGACTTGCTGCTGCTGCGGACTCTGCCCTCGGCTTGGATAGGTGTACACACGGCTGGCTCCGCCTCCAGGAGATCCCTCAGCACCGCCCCCGCTGAAACCTCCTCCCCCACCGCCTCCTCCATTGAACCCTCCACCGCCGAACCCTCCACCGCCATAGAGTTGGCCCCAAGCGAACGCTTCAGGAACAATGACCAAAGCGATGCCCAGCATCAGGATGGCGACACGCCCGGCAGAACTACCGCCGGTCCAAAAAGTTGAGGTCTGGTTCATGGAATTAGCTCCTTGAATGCCTTGCCAACGTTCTCAGACGCCATGATTTTCCTTCACCCGCGGCTATTGGGCGTCGGCCGCACTAGCCGCCCCCTGCATCAGCCGCTTTTCGTCCTCGGGCGCGAGCTTCGGTCTGTCCATCGAGATCGTCAGCTTGTCGAGCTTGCCGGTGAACGCGAACGGCACCTGGTAGTCGTGGTCATCCACGGGTGTGCCGGTATCCGATCCGATGTCGAAGGTCTCGTCCCATTGCAGGATGAGGGGCAACGTGTGTGGCATCTTTTGAGTGGCTACCTCTTTGCCGTCCACCTTCAGGACGCCTGTACCGCTCTGACCGATGCCGCTCATGCTGTTGAAGGCCAGCGTCCCAGCGCCGATTCCATCGTACTTGAAGTCGAATTCCAGCGTGTGCTTGCCGGCTGTAAGTGCGTCCGGTCCTTCCCACCGGATCCGTTTCAGATCGACCAGATTCCACAGAAAGACGGGTTTGCCTTTCAACAGATAGAAACCGTATCCGCCAAAACGGCCGCCCGAGGTCAGCAGCATACCCTCGGCGCCACCCTCCGGCACCTCGACGTCAGCCCTGATGGTGTAGGAGGTGTTCAGGAGCAGAGGAGAATCGCCTTGGGGGATGCCGGTCAGAGTCCTGGTGTAGTCAAACTCGGATCTGCCCGCAGTGATGTTGGGCCGCGGCTGCACAAGACGCGTCGCGACCGAGGCATCCATTGGCAATACCTGGTACTTGCGCGCCTCGTTCAAGAACAACTCTTGCAGCTCTTTCACCTTCTGCGGATTCGCCGCCGCAACGTCATCGGCCTGCGTCCAGTCCTTGCTTAAGTCGTACAGCTCCCACGTCACGTTGTTGGCCGGATCCTGGTTGACCGGGCCAATCACTTCCCACGGAGGGCGAATCACTTTGGTGCTCAAGATCCAACCGTCGTGATAGATCGCGTGGTCTCCCATCATCTCGAAATACTGGGTGTGATGCGGCGACGGCTTGGTGGCGTTGGCCTTGTCGAACGTGTAGGCGAGGCTCACGCCCTCGATCGGTTTCTGCTTGATCCCGTCGACCGTCTGGGGCGCCCGGATTCCAGTGGCCTCCAGAATCGTCGGCACGATATCGATGACGTGGTGAAACTGGTTGCGGATACCTCCGACATCCTTGATATGGCTAGGCCAGGAAATAGCCATTCCCTGCCGGACCCCGCCGAAGTGCGAGGCTATCTGCTTGGTCCAACTAAACGGGGTGTCGAATGCCCAGGTCCAGCCGACCGCCATGTGATTGTAAGTCTGATCTGAGCCCCAGGCGTCGTAGAAGTACTTCAGTTGGTCTTTGACCGGGACCTGTACGCCGTTAAACATGGCGACCTCATTCGGCGTCCCGATCACCTGGCCTTCCGCACTGCTGCCATTGTCGCCGCTGATGTAGATGATCAGCGTATTGTCGAGTTTGCCCATGTCTTCGACGGCCTGGATTACGCGGCCGATCTCATGGTCGGTGTAGGCAAGGTAGGCCGCGTAGACATCGACCTGCCGGATAAACATCTTCTTCTCCTCCGGCGTCAGCGCATCCCACTTCTTAAGGAGCTTGTCGGGCCACGGCGTCAGCTTCGCGTCCTGCGGAATCACCCCCAGCCTCTTCTGGTTGGCAAAGATCTGCGCGCGCAGATCGTTCCAGCCTTTGTCGAACAAGTGCAGGTCGCTGATTTTCTTGATCCATTCCGGCGTCGGATGGTGCGGCGCGTGTGTGCCGCCGGGCACGTAGTAGCAGAAAAATGGTTTGCCGGGGTCGATCTCGTTGATCTCGTTCAGCCAGTCGATTGCATCGTCGGCCATCGCGGTGGTTAGGTTCCAGCCTGGATGGCCGACATACGGATAGATCGCCGTGGTGTTGCGGAACAGGTTCGGCTCCCATTGGCTGGTGTCACCGCCAACGAACCCGTAAAAGTATTCGAAGCCCATGCCGATTGGCCATTGATCGAACGGCCCAACCTGGCTCGCCGTGAAAGTGGGCGTATTGTGATCCTTGCCGAACCACGACGTGCTGTAGCCATTCTCTTTCAGGATTTCGCCGATGGTCGCTGCGTCCTTCGGAATGAGGCTGTTGTAACCCGGGAAGCCGGTCGACTGTTCCGAGATCACTCCGAAGCCCACCGAGTGATGGTTGCGGCCTGTGATGAGCGCTGCGCGGGTGGGCGAGCATAGCGCCGTGGAATGGAAATTCGTGTACCGCAACCCCGTCTTAGCGATGCGGTCCAGCGCCGGCGTCGGGATGACGCCGCCGAAAGTGCTCGGCGCACCGAAGCCGACGTCGTCAGTCATGATCAACAGCACATTCGGGGCGCCCTTGGCTGGCACCACACGTGGCGCCCACCAAGGTTTCGATTGGGCGGCGTTCTCTTTGATCACGCCACCGAATTTCGGATCGGGCGGCGGGAGCTGTTTCCCGTCAATGGTCGTAGTGGCGCTGGGCGATCCCGGCACTCCGCTTATCTGCTGCTGCGCCATCGCCGTGATAGCGGCGAGCAAAGCGATGCCGAGCATCAGCAACAGCGCAGGAGAGCGATTCTGGAAGGTTCGTTGTGCCTTCGTGGGCCTCGAAGTCGGCTTCATCTATTAGCTCCCCCGGTTTTTTTTCTCGCGGCATTGGCTGATCGCTACTTGGTATTTTGCTTGCGGCGCGCAGTCGCTATTGGCCGGCCGGCGATCGAGTCGGAATTCGGCCGACCGGCAATTCCACCGGAATCTGTTCGCGCCGCCCGCCGCTGACGACGGTCAGGTACACGATTTCGCCGCCTTCGGCTTTTGCGATCGCATCTCCGAAGTCGCTGACGTCGCGCGTGCGCTGTCCGTCCACCGCGATGATCAGCTCGTGCGATGCGCCGATCCCGCTCTGCTGCAGGGCCATCATTCCCAACATCGCCGGCGGGAAAAATACCGCACCGGCGAGGATCCCAACCGTCAGAGCCGTCTGCACCCCCTGGTGGCGGCCTTGCAAGCCGGCCGCCGCGCCCGCGCCGCTTGGAACTGCGGTGAGGACCTCGACTCCGCTCACTGGACGGCCGTTTTTCAGACGGTCCGCCCCGTTATTCACTTCGATTCCTAGCAGGGGCACCTCGTAGGCGTTCCCAAAGTCCGGAGTACCCTTTACATATTCATCGGCCGATCCGAGGCTTTGTCCGGAAACGGCCTGGCCGGCAGTAGCTATTGGAGCGCCGCCTCCCAACACTATTGCGTCAATCAACAAGGCGGCCATTGTGCGGACGGCTGCCGCTGCGAAGGATCGTTTCACGCGAGATACGCTCCATGCTTAAACAGTCCCATCTTGCCGATCCTGAAGATATTGGACTTTGGTCCTGCTAGAGATCCTGGGGCGGCAAACCAAAGAATCCAAGAAGCCCGCCTCATCGATTCTCGAGTTCATTTCGGGTTCTCGCCCATCGCGCGGCATTTGAGCATAATCGATAGTTCTATGAGATCGCGCGTGAATTGGCTGACGCCGCGGCGAATTCTTCGACCTGCCGCCACCGCTCTTGGGATCGTGCTGGTGCTGGCCTCGATAGCCTGCAACAAGACCGCGCCCGTAACGGCGCCGCCGCCACCGGAAGTCGTGGTCATGAAGGTGATCCAGAAGGATGTGCCGCTTTACTCGGAGTGGGTCGGCACGACCGAGGGATTCGTCAATGCGCAAATTCATCCGAAGGTCTCCGGCTACCTGCTGAAGCAGAACTACAAGGACGGCGACCATGTGACCGAAGGCCAGTTGCTGTTTCAGATCGACGATCGCGAGTACAAGGCAGCGCTCGACCAGGCGCTGGGGAATCTGGCCCAAGTGGACGCTCAACTCAAACGGCACCAGCAGGACCTGGCGCGCTACACGGCGCTCTACAAAGCGGCGGTCATTTCGCGCCAGGAGTTCGATACCCAGACCCAAACCACGCGCGCAACCGCGGCCCAGGTACAGGCGGCGCAGGCGGCGGTCGAGTCGGCGCGGCTCAACGTGCAGTGGACGCGCGTGAACTCGCCCATCGGCGGCATCGCCGGAATCGCCAAGACGCAGGTCGGCGACCTGGTCGGGCCCACGACGCTGCTGACGACGGTCTCGCAACTCGACCCGATCAAAGTCACCTTCCCGATAAGCGAGCGCGAGTATCTGCACTTCGCCGAGCGGATCAAGCGGCACGAAGAAAACGGAGTGGGGAAAAACGAGCCGGTGCTGGAGATGATCCTGGCCAACGGCAAGCCCTACAAGTATCCAGGTCATTTTTACGTCGCCAATCGCCAGGTCAACGTGCAGACCGGGACGATTATCATCCAGGGAACATTCCCGAATCCCGACTACCTCCTCCGTCCGGGTCTGTACGCGAAAATCCGCGTCGCCGCCGATACCAAACGCGGCGCACTGCTAATTCCGCAGAACGCAGTACTCGAGACCCAGGGACAGACCCAGGTCGCGGTCGTCGGCGCCGACAATCGGGTGAGCCTGCGCACGGTCAAGACCGGCAAGCAGGCGGGCGCACTCCGGATCATCGAAGACGGGCTGAAGCCCGGCGAACGAGTCATCACTCAGGGTTTGCAAAAAGTCTCCGACGGGATGGAAGTGCGGCCGCGGCTGATGCCGGCTGAGCCCGAGAGCGCAGCCGCCCCCACGCCGGTGGGCGAATCCGCCACTCCCGCGGCATCGGCCAGCCCGGCGAATCAGGGCTAGCGCCGATGTCGAAATTTTTCATCAACCGGCCAATTGTGGCGATGGTCATCGCCATTTTTTTTGTGATTGCCGGCGCCGTGATGGTCTTCCGGCTCCCGGTCGCGCAGTTTCCCGAGATCGTGCCGCCCAAGATCCAGACCACGGCCGTTTACACCGGCGCAGACGCGCTCACCGTCGAACAGTCGGTGGCCACTCCGATCGAGGAGCAGGTCAACGGCGCCAAGAACATGATCTACATGCAGTCGATCAATGGCGACGACGGCACGATGACCCTGCAGGCCAACTTCGAGGTCGGCACGGACGTCGATCTTGACCAGGTGCAGGTCCAGAACCGGCTCTCGCAGGCGCTCTCCAGCCTGCCCTCCGCGGTGAGCAATTACGGCCTCACGACCCAGCAGACGGTCGGGCTTCCGCTGCTGGTTTTCGCCATCACCTCGCCGCATCGAACCTGGGACCAGACCTTCCTTGCCAACTACACCTCGATCAACATCGTGGACGAACTCGCACGCATCCCCGGCATCGGCCAGGTCAAGATTTTTGGCGCCGCGAACTACGCGATGCGAGTGTGGGTGGCGCCCGACACGCTGGCCAAGCTCCAACTGACCGTAAACGATATCGTCAACGCGATTTCGGCCCAGAATGTCGTGAACCCCGCGGGCACCATCGGCGGTGAGCCGGCACCGCCGGGCCAGCAGCTCACCTACACGGTGCGTGCGCAGGGCCGACTGTTGACCGCCGAGGAATTCGGCAACGTCATCCTGCGCGCCAACCCGGATGGCTCGCTGGTGCGGCTCAAGGACGTCGCGCGGATCCAGCTCGGCGCCGAAAGCTACAACCAGCAGGCGTACATGAATGGTGCGCCGAGCTCCCTGCTGCTGCTGTACCAGAATCCCGGCTCCAATGCGCTTGCCGCCGCGAACCTGGCCAAGGCGCGGATGGCCGAGCTCGCCAAGCGCTTTCCCGGCGACATGGCGGTGACGCTGACGCTCGACACTACCGTGCCGGTGACCGAGGGCGCGCGGGAAATCGTGAAGACACTGCTCGAGGCGATCGGCCTGGTGGTGCTGGTCGTTTTTATCTTTCTGCAAGACTGGCGCGCGACGCTGATTCCGATCCTGACCATCCCGGTGTCGCTGGTTGGCGCCTTCATGTTTTTTCCAGCGGTCGGATTTTCGGTCAACACGCTCTCGCTGCTGGGACTGGTGCTGGCGGTCGGCCTGGTGGTGGACGACGCGATCGTGGTGGTCGAGGCGATCACGGCGAAAATCGAACAGGGAAAGGCGCCGCGCGACGCGGCGCTCGAAGCGATGGACGAGGTCGGCGGGGCGTTGGTCGGGATTGCGCTGGTGCTGTCCGCCGTTTTTATCCCGACCGCCTTCATGGCAGGTATCACGGGCTCGCTCTATCGCCAGTTCGCGCTGACGATCGCATTCTCCGTCATCATCTCGGCCTTCAACGCGCTGACGCTCAGCCCGGCTCTGGGAGCGCTCCTGCTGCGGCCGCGAAGCGGCACGGCGCGCAGGGGCCCGCTCGCGCGAATCTTCGGCCTGTTCAACGCAGGCTTCGAGCGCGCGACCAATGGCTACGTCGCACTCTCCGGCTGGCTCATCCGCAAGTTCGTGGTGGCGCTCGCAATCCTGGTTGGATTCGTGATCCTGGCGGGAGGAATCGGCAGGGCGCTCTCGTTATCGTTTCTGCCCGACGAAGACCAGGGCTATTTCATAATCAACGTCGAGTTGCCGGAAGCCGCGTCGCTCCAGCGGACGGTCGCGGTGATGCGGAAAATCGACGATCTCCTGAAACGCCAGCCAGGCGTGCGCTACGGCAACGGCATCGCCGGCTTCAGCGTGCTCTCGCAAACCACCGGCCCTCGCAACGCCGTGTACTTCTGTCTGCTGACGCCCTTTCCGGAACGCAGAACGGCGGCGCTGGAGGCCGCGGCGATCGTCGCTTCGCTGAATCGCAAGTTCGCCACTCTGCTCGACGCGCAGGTTTTCGCGTTCCTGCCGCCGGCGATCCCCGGAATCGGACAGGCAAGCGGGCTTGACTTCTTCATCCAGGACCGTGCGGGCCACGACGTGGACTATCTGTGGCAGAACACGCAGAAGTTTCTCGCCGCGGCGCGCAAGCGGCCCGAGTTCGCGGGGATGCGCTTCACTTTCAGTCCTTCGGTGCCACAACTTTTCGCGGCGGTGGACAAGGACAAGGTGTTCAAGCTCGGGATTTCGATCGATCAGGTTTATCGCGCGCTACAAACGCTCCTCGGCGGTTACTACGTGAACCAGTTCAACCGCTTCGGACGCGTGTGGAAGGTTTTCGTTGAGGCGGAACCGCAGTACCGGACCAGAGCGACGGAAGTCGGGCAGTTCTATGTTCGCAATAGCGCGGGCACGATGGTCCCGCTGTCGACTCTGGTCAATATGCGCAAGGCCTTCGGTCCTGAATTTACCACGCGCTTCAACGAGTACCGCAGCATCGAAATTTTCGCCGCTCCGGCGCCCGGCCACAGCACGGGCGACGCGATGAGCGCGGTCGCGACGGTCGCCAACGAGGTCCTGCCGCGCGACATGGGCTATGCGTGGAACGGGATCTCGTACCAGCAGTCGGTGGCGGGCGGCGGCGCGGGAGTCTTCGCACTTTCGCTAATCCTGGTCTTTCTGATTCTCGCGGCGCTGTACGAAAGCTGGTCGTTGCCGTTCAGCGTGCTGCTCAGCGTGCCGGTGGCCGTTTGCGGCGCATTCTTCGGATTATGGTCGCGGCACTTCGACAACGACATCTACGCGCAGATAGGCCTGATCATGTTGATCGGGCTCTCGGCCAAGAATGCGATTCTGATCGTTGAGTTCGCCAAGGCCGAGCTCGAACAGGGCGAGGCGCTGGTCACGGCCGCACTTAACGGCGCGCGCCAGCGCTTGAGGCCGATCCTGATGACTTCGTTCGCGTTCATTTTCGGCCTGATGCCTTTGTGGTCCGCGCTGGGCGCCGGCGCGGTGGCTCGCCGGCTGATCGGGACGGTCACGATCGTCGGCATGGCGTTTTCGAGCGGCTTCGCGATTTTCCTGGTGCCGGTCCTCTTCGTCGTGGTCGAGCGCGTGTCGCATCGATTGTCGGGAAACAAGCCGCCGCCTGCATCTTCCGCGACGGATGCGTCGCCGGCGAGTCAGTCGGGGTCCGAGGGCGAGCGCGCCGCCGGCGGCGGCTGATGCGGTTCAGGCTACGATTTTTGCGTGAGGCGCGGCCTCGACGGCAGGTCCAGCCTGCGCTGACGGCATCAGCATTGGCCCGGAAGACGCAAGCATGACGCTTTCGATCGCCGCGAGCAGCGTCGCTTTTTTGACCGGCTTACTAACGTGAAGATCGGCGCCGGCCTCGAGGCTACGTCGCACGTCGGTCTCCAGCGCCGAAGCAGTAAGCGCGATGATCGGGACTCGCGCGCCGCCGGTTTGCCGCTCGCGCTCCCGGATGAGGCGCGTCGCCTCGAAGCCGTCCATCACAGGCATCTGGATATCCATCAGGATCAGATCGTATTTTTCCGCTTTTGTCTTCTCGACGCCGATTAACCCGTTTTCCGCGTCGTCGACTCGCGCTCTCGAGCCCTCCAGATAGGCGCGGACAAGAGTGCGATTGTCCTTTGCATCTTCGATCAACAGAATGCGCAGTGGACGCTGCGGTTGCGGCGCGGCAGTTGATGCGGACGGAACGGCGGCCTGCTCGCCGCTTGCCGAACGGGAATCGCCGTCGTGCCTTGCGATCGCGGCCGCAATCGCCTCGAACAGTTCGAGCCGGCGCACGGGCTTCACTAGGTAGGCGTCGAGCCCGAGCTTAGCGACGCGGGCAAGTTCTATCTTGAGGCCGTCCGAGGAAAGCATCAGGAGCGGTATGCCGTCGTAGCCGATGCTTTTGATCCGCTCCGCCACCTGGAAGCCGTCCATTCCCGGCATCCGGCAATCGAGCAGCACGAGCTTGAAGGGCCGGCCGCTTAGCCGAGCGCGCTCCAGTGACGCCAGACCCTGGGGGCCGTCCTCGGCCTCGCTCACCGCGGCGCCGCGGCTGGTGAGCATTTCACGCAGGATGAGCCGGTTGGTGGCATTGTCATCGATCACCAGCGCGCGTATGCCCCTGAGCATCGGAGTCATCGTCGACGACTCGACGGCACGCGGCGCGCCGCTTACCTCGAAGCGTGCGGTAAAGTGAAACGCGCTGCCCGCCCCCACCTCGCTCTCGACCCAGATGCGGCCGTCCATCAGGGCAACCAGACGCTTGGCGATCGCGAGGCCAAGCCCGCTGCCACCATAGCGGCGGCTGGTCGAAGAATCGGCCTGGGTAAAATTCGCGAAGACCGCGTCAAGCTTGTCGCTGGCGATGCCGATGCCGGTGTCCGAAACGGTGAAGAGCAGCGCGCCGGGTCCGTCGCCGGAAGGGTCGCGCTCGATGGACAGCAGCACCTGGCCGGTTTCCGTGAACTTGATCGCATTGCCGATGAGGTTGATCAGAATCTGGCGCAAGCGCTGCGGATCGCCGCGAAGCTCGCGTCGCACATCGGGCATCAAATGAACCACGAGCTCGAGGCCCTTGGCATGGGCACGCATGCCGAGCGTTTCGAATATTTTGTCGGTCACGTCTTCAAGATCGAAATCGACGCGCTCGAGCGCCATCCGCCCGGCCTCGACCTTGGCGAGGTCGAGGATATCGTTGATTAGACAGAGCAGCGCGTCGCCGTTGTTGCGCATGATGCCGAGGAACTTTTTCTGGTCGCGGTTCAAGGAGCTTTCGTCAAGCAGCTCTGCCATCCCTAAAATCGCGTTCATCGGAGTGCGAATCTCGTGCGACATGCTGGAGAGAAATTCGGACTTGGCCCGGGAGGCCGCCAGCGCCGCTTCCCGCGCCTTCACCCAGGTCGTGCTGGGTCGAGGTCAGTTGCTCGACCTGTGCCTGGAGCCGTTGCTGCGCCTCGCGCAGCGCCCGTTCGCTTTCTCTGATCCGGCTAATATCGTGTCCGACACCCAGCGCGCAGCCTTCGCCATCCACCTGGACGACCACCGATGAAGCGACGTATGGGACGACAGCGCCCTGGAACCGAAAATCAACCTCGAGCTCATGTACGCGGCCATCAGTCCCTAATTTCCGAACGAACGCCCCGCGCTCTTGCGGCCGCGCCCATTGACCGATCTCGCGCGTGGTAGTTGCAAGCAACTTCTCTCTGCTGAGCCCGGTAAGCCGAAGAAACTCGGTATTTACCTCAAGGAACTTTCCATCGGAGATCCGGGTGAGGGTCACCAGACCTGGAACGGCATCGAATAGCTGACGCATCATGGCCTCGTTGGCCTGCGACGCGGCGAGCGCCGCTTCGCGCGTCGCGACAAGATCGTCGCGGCTCTGCTCCAGTTCCGCCTTGCGTAATGAAACCTTTCGCTCGACACTGGAGTTGGCGGCTTCCAGGTCGGCTTGCCGCTCGGCAACTCCCATCATCGTCTTGAGGCTCTCGGCTATCGAGATCATGAGAAAGAGGTCCTCGAAGACCACCCATCCCGTGTGCTCGACCCAGCGCCAGGGCTGGATTACGTACACTCCGTATATATCCTGCGGCGCAAGTACTCCGAGCACGCAGTGATGAATCGCCGTCACTGCCGAGGCGGTGACCAGCACACGCCAATCGCGGTAAAAGGCCAACAGGGCCAACGCGCCAAAGATCTGGAAATGAGTTTCGATCCGGCCGCCGGTCACATCGATCAACAAGGCCGAAAACAGCATCTCGCAGACGGCGATTGTGTGGCGGGTGGCGGCTCGGCCGGGATACATCAGCACCATCCCTATCGGCAGCACGGCCAGCGCGCCGCCGACAAAGATCGCGGCCCAGACGTGAATGTTGATCGAGCTCTGGCCACCGGCCCAGGTCGTGGGCGACAGACAAAGCGCGGCGACAATTCCGCCGATCCATTGCACCGCCATCAGACCGGCAAAGAGCCTGTCGGTCTGCTTGAAGATGCGCAGGTGCAGCTCGTCGAACAGGACCGTTGCGCGACGCCCGCTGTACTCTTGCGGTTGGAAGTCTTGATCTATTTCAGACACAGCCTGGCGCTCCGCTTTGCCGGCAACAAAGGCGGGGCGAATAGCGCACAGCCGTAAACGGGCGTCTTTCCGGCAGCGCGCGGCGCGGCTCGTTCGAGCAGCGCCGCGATGTTGCTCGCGCCGGCGTTCACGCCGAAATGGCCGCGCGCCGCCGTGATGCCGCCGCTGAACAACAGGCGGCCTTCGGAGCCGTAGACCATCGTCTGACCCGAGGTTGCGGCGCCAAACAGGCGTGCCTCGCGCCCGTCATCAATCATTGCGCTGACTCCGGGGATTGCTACGGCGGCGCGCCACAGGCCGGTTTTTGTCCAATTGTCGCTGAAACCAGGCGGTTTGAGGAAAATCACACTGGCGTCGAGTTGTTCTTGCGCCTGTGTCATCAAAATCTCCAACTCTCCGATGCTTGCGCGCGTGCAGGGACAGTGCGGATGAACAACCATCACAAGTTTGAGTGCGCCGGCCTTGCGCGCGAGCCGGCTTTGAGTTGGCCAAAATGCGGGCGGAGTTCCGCCAGTCCCCGGCGTCAGCGAATAGCGCCAAAGAATTCCCAGGCCGCCGACAATCGCGGCAGTCAATGCGGCGCCGGCTAGCGCCAGCAGTAGTGTGCGAAGCTTACTCACTGGTTCTAGGCCACAGCCAAATTGGTCTTCCGGCGGATCGTCTCTGCGCCGTCGGCATAATCCGCTCCCACTGGTTCCAGGGAACGCAAAAGCGATGCCTGCCGTTGCGCGACTGCGTTGCGCAAGTAAGCCAAAGGCTGGAGTTTTTGAGTGACACGCGGTGCGGCCGCGTGTCTCCGATACGGACCGGTGTGCCAAATTCGGTCGCGGCCGCAATTAGGCCGAAACCTGAAACGGCGCCGAGTGGCTCGCGATGAGACTGGTGGCGGGAAACCTCAGCTCGGCCGCGCCAAGCGGCCGTCTCTCAGTTACCGGCCTTTATAGTTCGGCTTGCGCTTTTCGATGAAAGCGCGCGGACCTTCACGCGCGTCTTCGGTCTTGCGGATGAAACGCTGGGCCTCGTTCTCGATCTTGAACGCGGCCTCGAACGGCAGCCCCGAACATTTCTCCACCGTCTCCTTGATTGCGCGCACGGCGAGCGGACCGTTTTCCGCGATCGTGTGCGCCAGCTCTTCCGCCTTTGCCATCACATCCTGTTGCGGCACCACGTAATTGATGAGCCCCAGCCGCCACGCCTCGGCGGCCTCGATGCGATTGCCGGTGAGAAGAATTTCCATCGCCTTGCAGTACGGCATCTGGCGCACCAGGCGCACCAGCGAGCCGGCGGCGGGGATGATCGCCCACTTGACCTCCTGCAGGGCGAAGCTCGCCGACTCGGCCGCGACGCGCAAATCGGTCGCCTGCATCAGCTCGAGGCCGCCCGCGATGCAAAACCCGTTGACCGCCGCGATCACCGGCTTGTAGAGGCTCCATCCGCGCAGCATCGCGACCGCACCGATCTTGGGGTCTTCCTTGATCTTGTGGTCCCACTCGTCTTCGGGCTGGCGCGCGCCGGTCATCAACGGAATCATCCGCGCCAGGTCGGCTCCGGCCGAGAAGGCTCTGTTACCGGCGCCGGTGATGATTGCGGCGCGCACGTCATCGTCCGCGGCCACGCGCTGCCACGCTTCGGCCATGCGCACGACGACTTCCGGGTTCATCGCGTTATGGACCTCGGGACGATTGATGGTCAGGTAGGCGATGTGGTCGCGGATTTCGAACAATAGCGCTGGCATTGGTGGCTCCGTTTGGCGTACGAATTTAATCAACGTATCTACCGGCATCGGCAGCGCGGTGACAAGTGAAAGCACAGTGCGGCGGTTTACGCGCTCCGACTAGCGCGGCGCCCCTCGCACGCGCGCGGGCCGCAAAGCTGAAATCAGAGAAGAAGTGGAAAGAACGAACAGCGTTTTCCGATGAACAGCCCGCACCTACTCTCGTTCTCGGGCCGCGCGCGATCCCTGGTCCTGGCTTCGATGCTCGCCACGGCGTTCGCGCTGGCAGGATGCTCGCACAAGCAGGCGGACGCGGATCGGCTTGCCGCGATGCTCCAGTTAAAGCCCGGGATGGTGGTCGCGGACGTGGGCGCGGGGTCAGGCTGGATGACGGTGATGCTGGGCACTCTGGTAGGGCCCAATGGCCACGTTTTTTCAACTGAGATCGATCCGCGGAATCTGGGCAAAATTCGCAGCGCCGTCGCCGCGGCGCAACTGCGCAACATCACCGTGGTGCAATCCACCGCGAGCGATACCGGATTGCCCGCCAATTGCTGCGACGCGATTTTGCTCCGCCGCGTCTACCATCATTTGACCGATCCCGCCGATACTGACCGTGGACTCTTCCACGCCTTGCGTCCGGGCGGCCGACTGGCGGTGCTGGACTTCCGCCCCACCATCCTGCTGTGGCCGTGGAAGCCCAAAGGACTGCCGCCGAATCGTGAAGGCCACGGCATCAGCCCGATGACCGTCATAAGCGAGGTCGAGCACGCGGGCTTCAAGTACGACAACATGGACGATCCGTGGCCGGGAAGTATGTTCCTCTCCAGTTATTGCCTGGTGTTCACGAAAGTTCCTGCGGCCGAGGCGCCGGCGGCGCACGCTCCAACGACCGACGACAGCATCCACGGAGCGCCCTAAGTCGATAGGATAGGTGTTGTTTCGTGAATTGCGCTATGGAGCAGTTGAAGAGTTGAACAGTTGGCTCGACCGGCGCCGCCGAGAGCGCCGAATTTTCGCAGCGATGAGTCCGGGAGACAACGAAATTGGCCGCCGCAGCGCTGGATGACATCAAGGTCGTTGAATACGCCACGATGGTCTCGGGGCCGATGTGCGGCAAACTGTTCGCCGACATGGGCGCGGAGGTCGTCAAGCTCGAGGCGCCGGGCCAGGGCGATCAGGCGCGAAGCCATCCGCCGTTTCCCGGCGACCGGCCGCATCCGGAGAAGAGCGGACTCTTTCTCTACCTCAACACCAGCAAGAAAAGCGTGACGCTCGATCCCGCGGCGGCGAGCGGCGCGGAAATCTTCAAGCGTCTGGTGCGCGACGCCGACATCCTGATCGAAAACAATCCGCCCGGCCATCTGCAATCCCTCGGGCTCGGCTATGAAGTCCTGCACGCGCTCAATCCGCGGTTGATCGTCACTTCGGTGACGCCGTTCGGCCAAAGCGGGCCGTATGCCGGATGGAAGGGATCGGACCTGATCGAATGGGCGATGAGCCTGACCGGCTACAACACGCCTACGCTGGTAAACGATTCGGCGAAAGAGAATCCGCTGCGCGCGCCCGGCCGCCAGGCCGACATGATGGGCGCGACGACGGCGGCGGCGGCGAGCATGATGGCCTTGATGCATCGCGAAGCTACGGGCGCCGGGCAATGGGTCGACGTCGCGTGTTGGCAATCGGTGGTCAATACCGCGAAAATCGAAATGATCGTCTACAGTTATGCTGGGATGCCATACAGCCGGCTGCGCGCCAACGCCAAGGCCGGGCTCGAGCCGTCGCGATGCCGCGACGGTTACGTTTACGTGCTCTGGGTGGTGGATTCGCATTTCGAGGCGCTCAAGGAACTGCTCGGCCATCCCGACGCCCTGGAGGCCGACCTGTTCAAGGGCACGGCGGCGCGCGCCGAGTACGACGACGTCGTGCGGCCACTGATCCAGCAGGAGTTGCTCAAGCACGACATGGATTGGTTGGTGCGCGAAGGACAGAAAATCGGCTTGCCGATAGGCCCCGTGCTGACCGTCGCGCAGGCGGCCGAGCATCCGCATCTGCGCGCGCGCAACGCCTTCATAGAGATCGATCATCCGGTCGCCGGCCGTTTCCGCTATCCGGGACCGCTGGTGCGGCTGACCGCCACGCCGCCCGTCGCGCGCCCCGCGCCGCTGCTCGGCGAACACAACCAAGAGATCCTGTGCGGGCGGCTTGGATACTCGCCCGAGGAACTCGCGAAACTTCGCGCCGCCGGCGTGATTTGACCCGGGGAAGGGGAGAACGATGGCGCGTCTGCCGCTTGAAGGAATCCGGGTCACCGACTTCAGCTGGATCATCAACGGTCCGCAAATCGGCTTGTGGCTGGCGGCGATGGGCGCCGAGGTCATCAAGATCGAATCGCAGGTCTACCTGGACTTTTCGCGGCTCAATCCTTCCTTCATGGCCGCGGGCCTCTCCAGCGTGAACGACAACGGCTGTTACCACACGCTCAACTACGGCAAAAAGTCGATCAACCTCAACGTCAAAACGCCCCGCGGCAAGGAACTCGCCTACGAACTCGTCAAGCGGAGCGACTTCGTGCTGGAGTGTTATCCGGCGCCGCTCTCGCGCCGGCTCGGACTCAGCTACGAGGACCTGCGCGCGGTCAAACGCGACATCATCCTGATTTCGGTCTCACTGCTGGGCAAAACCGGCACCGAACCGGCCGATTGGGTCGGATGGGGTCCGATGGCGTGCTCGTTCATCGGGACCTTCGACGCGCAGGGCTACCCGGGCGGGGCGCCGAGGCATACCGGCGGCACCTGGCCCGACTACGCGATTGGCACCGCGGTGGTGTTTCACCTGCTCGCGGCGCTGCGCCATCGCGACCGCACCGGCGAGGGCCAGTGGCTCGACGCCAGCATGGGCGAGACGGTAATCGGCGAAACCCCCGAATGGTACATGGACTACTTCATGAATGGACGCGATCGCCGGCAATGGGCCAATCGCGACGACGTGATGGCGCCGCACAATACTTATCCGTGCGCCGGCGAAGACAAGTGGATAGCCATTGCGGTAGGTAATGATGCCGAATGGCAGGCGCTTTGCGAAGTAATGGGTAATCCGGCGTGGACGCATGAAGCGAAATTCGCCGATCAGTTCGCGCGCTGGCAAAACAGCGACGCGCTCGACGCCCGGTTGTCCGAATGGACCCGTGCCTATGGGCATATTGCGTTGGCCGAGCGTCTTCAGCGTGCCGGTGTGCCGGCCGGGCCAGTGCTCGACAGCGTCGAGATTCAGCAGGACCGCCATCTATGGGAATGGGGCTACTGGTGGGAGCTTGAGCATCGAACGGCCGGCAAACGTGTGATGCCGGGAATTCCGGCGCGACTCGGCGACGTGCCTCGTTACAACTACAATTCGCCGCCCGACCTGGGACAACACAATTTCGAAGTTTTCAACGGCATCCTGGGCCTATCGAAGGAAGAGATCGCCGCGCTGATGGAATCAAAGGTGATTTATTGAGCGCGCGGGAGTAAACTCGCTTGCTGGCCGCAATAGCTGGAGTCGACGCTTGCGGCGCGGCGGCAAAACCGATCGGAGGGCGCCTGACATGGCTCGCAAAGGATCGATCGTCTGCGGCTTTATCGCACCCCATCCCCCGCACCTGGTGTATGGCGAAAATCCGCCGCAGAACATCCCGCGTTCCAGCGGCGGATGGGAAGTTCTGCGCTGGGCCTACGACAACTGCCGCGAGAAGATCAAACAGCTTAAACCGGACGTGATCATCGTGCATACGCCGCACTGGATGACGCTGGTCGGCCATCATGTGACCCGCGTGCCGCGGCTAAAAGGCCTCTCGGTCGATCCCATCTTCCCGCATCTCTTTCGCTACAACTTCGACACCGCGATCGACGTCGAACTAGCTGACGCGGTTTACGATGAGGCGCGCGCCGAGGGCCTTATCGCGCGCAAGATGACTAATCCGGACTTCCGCCTCGACTATGGCACGATAGTCACTTCGCACATGCTCAACCCCGGCTGGGACATCCCGATCCTGAGTCTCTCGGCTAACAATTCGCCGTACTACTTCTCGCTCGGCGTCGGGATCGAGGAGATGTACAAGCTGGGACGGGCGACGCGCCGCGCGATCGAGAAGACCGGCCGGCACGCCGTGCTGGCCGCAAGCAACACGCTCTCGCATTTCCATTTCGATCGCGAGCCCGATCCCAATCTGCCCGAGGATATGAGCAAAGAGCACGTCTTCAGTCACGCCAATTATCTGTGGGACATGCGCGTGCTGCGCCTGATGCGCGAGGGCAAGATGGACGAACTGCTGAGCGTGCTGCCCGAGTTCATCGAGAAGACCGGCGCCGAGGTGAAGTCGGGCGGGCTCTTCTGGATGCTCGCGGCGATGGGCTTTCCGAAAATTCCCGCGCGCGTGCACGGTTACTGGAGCGTGATCGCGACCGGCAACGCGGTGGTCGAATGGGACCTGTCCGCAGGCACCGATGGCGCCGGAGCACAGCTCCATGCCTGAAGGACAAATCGTCAAGGGCTACATAATGCCGGGCATGCCGCACGTGATGCTGCCCACCGAGTCGGCGAGCCGCAGCGAGTTGCGCAACGCCTGCCGCGTGGCGGGCGCCAATGCGCAGGAGGCGCGGCCCGACGTACTGATCATCTTCAGCACGCAGTGGGTTTCCGTGCTTGGCCACCTGGTTCAGGCGCGGGCGAATCCAACGGGGCTGCATGTCGATGAGAACTGGTACGACCTCGGCAACCTGCCGTACAACTTTCGCACCGACCTCGAAGTCGCGCGCAGGACGATCGATCTCGGCACCGCGGCCGGCCTGCAGGTGCGTCCAGTGGACTACGAGGGCTTTCCGGTCGACACCGGCACACTGGTGGCGCTCAATTTTCTCAATCCGAAAAGTGAAATTCCCGTCGTCTGTATCTCGTGCAACATCTATTCGGGGCGAGAGGAGGAATTGAAGCTCGGCCAGGCAACCGCCGACGCGGTGCGCGCGCTCGGACGGCGCGCCGTGGTGGTCGCGTCGACCGGACTCTCGGGTCATTACTTCACGCGTGAGATTACCGACGAGGAAGACCGGATCGTCAACCAAGAGGACGACGCCGCTAACCGCAAGCTGCTCGACCTGATGGCCGCCGGCAAAGGCGTGGACGCGATGGACATGGTGCCCGAGTATGCGGCGAAAACCGGCGCCGACATGCAATTCAAGAGTTACTATTGGCTGATGGGTGCGATCGGCGCCGATCGCGTAAAGGGCAAAGTATTGGGCTACGGCTCGATTTGGGGCAGCGGTGCTGCGGTGGTCGAGTTCACGGGCTGAGCGCGCCACGTTACACGATCGAATCGCGCCGCGCGGGCGCTTAAACGTTGGGAGAAGGTTCGATGGCTGCTGACTATTCTATCTGGGTCCTTGGCTATGCGCGTACCCAGGTGTCGGGCGATTTCATGGGCGGGTCGCCGATCGCCAGTAACACCGGCACCTTCGAAATTCCGATGCTCTACACGCTGGTGGTCTCGGCGCCGGGAACCAAAGACCGGCGCGTAATCGCGATCGACACCGGGTTCGGTGAGAGCGGCTTCGCCTCGGCCGAGGACAAGCTTTCGGGGATGTTCACCGATATCGAATGGCCCGGCGTCGTTCTCGGCAAGATCGGATTTCGTCCCGACGACGTCGACACAGTCATTCTGACCCACATGCACGCCGACCATGCAGGCAATGTGGTCGCGTTTCCCAAGGCCAAGGTTTACGTTCAGCGCGAGGAGTACGAGGGTTGGACGCGGCTTCGGCGCGGTGAGCTAATCAAGACGGCGGGCCCCGGCTCGTGGGCGCTCTCGTCGATTAACTGGGAGAACTTCGACCGCTTCGACGAGGCGATTGCCGCGGGCCGCGTGACCCTGCTCGACGGCGACCGCGAAGTCGCGCCCGGCATCACCTGCAGGCTGGCTTCGCAATCGCACACCTTCGGTTCGCAATGGGTGGAAATCGAAACTGCTTCCGGCCCGCATATCGCGGCGGGCGATTGCGTGTACTGGTACGCCAATCTCGAGAAGATGTGGCCGCCAGGCTATATCCAGGGAAATCCGTGGAACGTGATGCAGGTGTTCGAGAAGATGAGCGGGATTATCGGCGACAAGCTGCCGCGCGTGGTCCCCGGCCACGACATGGAAGTCTTCAAGCGCAACGTCAACTGGACGACGGGACTCAACCCGGTCGCAGAGCTGCATCTGGCGGCGGGCGAAAAATCGCGGCGTCCGAAATAAGCGTCATTGTATAAAGGGCCGGCCGCGGTGCTGGCACGCGCGCGGCGCGCGGGTCGGCGCCGATGGTGCAAAAGGCCGGGCGTCCTCAGCCGACGTACATTGATCGCGGCGCTTGCGCCGGGAAAAGCCAACGACGGCAGATCCCCATCTTTAGTCGCATTGCCTCCCCATTCGCAGTGAGGCACGCCCGGCCCGTTAATCCAGCTTCTGATGCGATAACACCGCGGTGGGTTTTCCGGTTCCATCGCACCGCGGCGAGTCGCCATCTATTAATACGCAATGCTTGGACGATCGGATTTGCGTATGGATTTGCGGAAGCTCAGGCGCGCTCGACAGCTTGGGGCGGGCGCGACCGTTTGAATTCTTCCGCCACCTCGCGCATCGTCTTGAACCCAATCCCGTCACGGCTGCGAATATGGTCGACGAGCCGCTCGAGCATCAGCAGGCGATGACCACGGCCGATGCACTGCGGATGCAGGGTCAGGATGTAAGTGCCCTCGCCAAGCCGATCGTAGAGATAGTCGAAGTCGCCCGCCCAGACCTCGAAGATCCGCGACGGCGAGGCGATGCCCGGGTTGATGCCGTTGCGGGTCCAGATGTGCTCGAAGGCGACGAAGTCGTCGAGTCCCCAGGTAAACGGCAATTCCACGACCTCGGTCGGGGGGCCGAAGATGAAGGCGCTGTCCTTGGGTGCCTGGTCGCCGACCCTGCAATAGTAAGGCGTGAAGTCGTCCCCCATCATGCTGCTGTCGTAGAGCATCCCGTGGCTGACCAGGAGTTCGAGCGTGTGCGGCGTGAGCCCGGCAGCAGGCGATCGGTAGCCGACCGGCGCGTGGCCGGTGACCCTCTTCAGCGACGCGATTGCCATAGCGAAATCGCGTATCTCCTCCTCGGACGAGCCCAGGCGCTCGTGGCGGTAGCCGTGATGGCCGATCTCGTGGCCGGCAGCGGCGATTTGCGCGACCGCGTCGGGATAGGTGTCGGCGGTATGGCCAGGGACGAACCAGGTCGAGGGGATTTTCCACTCGCGTAGCATGTCGAGCAGCCGCCGTGCGCCGACCACGCCGAATTCGCCACGCGAGATGGCGCTCGGCGAGGAGGCGTGGAAATTGCCGATCCAGACCGAGATCGCGTCGAAGTCGAAAGTCAGACACACATTGATTTTTTTCTGGTTAGCGCTTTTTTGCCATCGGCAGCTCCTTGCGCCATCTCTACTGCCATAGCCTCCGGGGTGTCCAGTCAGCCGACGGTCTCCTGGCCAGCGAACCCTCTCTTGGTCGACCGCGTGCGCGCGGCTTGCCAAGTGTCGGAGGCTTTATGTACGCTCAGCGAGCGCGGCAGCGCGCGAATAATGCGCGCGCGGGCCGGCTTCACGGCATTGTCCCTGCGCTACGTCCATAGAACATTCAAAACGCCGAAGGGCGCGGCTTCTATTTTGCGGCTTCTATTTTAAAGAAGGGTGGTGGTCTTGCGATGGGCCGAGTGGCTGGCCTGTTAGCATTGGGTTGGCGATAGCACCGCTTGCCGGTTGCAATCGCGGCGATCTCGGATCGGAACCGATTATTTCCCATTGACCCCGAATTGACCTGGACTTACCAGGTCATCGCCAAGAGTCAGGGCACGCAGTATCAGATCACTGACCGTGTGATCGGCGTGAAATATGTTCCCGCGCTTAAGGTCACAGGCTCGGTGGTCGACGAGTTTACAGTCTCGAGCGCGGCGGCACTCGCCCCCTGGTGTATTACGCCAAGAACGGATACATCGCGCGCCTATCCGCGCTCGACTACGATCAGAAAACTATTATGGCGCCGTCATGGGGACGGTCGGAAGAGGCGCAGTTTCTGCCGCTGCGGCTTCAGCCGAATCTGGCATGGACCAACGTGATCTTCCCCTATGGACATCTCTCGGGATCTTTCAACATCAACCAGAGCCATCGTACCTTCGCCGAAACCAAGGAGATAGAGACCCCCGCTGGCCGCTTCAACAATTGCATCCGTATCGAGACCCAGGCCAAGTACGAAGGCGGGATGTATGCACGCAAGAAACAACAGCTCCAGCTCACCTATCTGGATTGGTACGCACCCAACGTCGGATTGATAAGGACGGTGTCACTCGAAGGCGGTCCCACAGGCCCTGAATGGATGGTAGAACTGGTCAGATTCAAGGTGACGCCGGCGGCGCAGACGAACTAAAACGCCGGCGTCAGAGCGGCTTCGCAGCAGGCTCTATTGGACGGCCGGGCTTCGCTTGGCGTTACGGTTTCAGCGGCTGGCCGGTGGCAGCGGTGTTCGCGCCGGTTGCGTAATCGATAGCGAGCGCGTCGACGTAGTAGCCCGTATGCCCTTGCTCTCCGAACCGGGGCTTGTACTGCATCTTGTTGATGTAATCCCCGGCCTGATTCGGGGTGCTGTTCGCCGAGGTAACGGCGGTCTCGCTCTCGTTGGGCGTCACTTCGTAGAGCTTCGAATTCACGTCCTGCTTCCTGTCGTCTACGATCAAGAGCGCCTCGGCACCGGTGGCACAGGCCTGACGCTTAAGTTCCGGCAGCACTTGGCCGGGTC
>CAVTIS010000012.1:0-225000 GCA_963734845.1 uncultured delta proteobacterium
ATGTCCCTCGTAATCAGCGTCCTCCAGCCTGCTAATTACAGAGGTGGTCGTGCCGACGAGTTTCGCGAGCTGCTGCTGCGTCAGGCCCGCACGCTTGCGAAGCTCGTAGATCTTGCGCGCAACCGTGTCGTTCGCCTCAGCCTCGGCCAGCTCGGCAATTCTCTGCGGACGCCCTTCATAGTAACGGCGATGAATGATTTCAACCGCGTCAGTCGTGGGCTTTCGCTTGGTTGTGTTCTTCATGGTCTTTCGTTCCTGATCGGACGCACTCACGACTCTTCAAAAGTGTAGAGCTTCGGATCCTGCTCGTACTTTCGCTTTCGCGCGAGCGCCGTCTCGATTGCTGCATCGGGAACCCTGTCCTGCTTCGTCAAGCCGTGCGCGAGGACTGCTGCGACTCGGCCGTGAAAGAAGTAGAGGATTCGGTAGTTCACGTGTTGGAGTCCGACGCCGCAGTTCGTAAATTCCGTCTCGAAGAATGTCGGCTTCCGGCCGACGCAACTCATGCCCGAGTTCCGCGAGCCTCTGGATTCTGATCCTGCACTTGTCCTGCGCTTTGGCTGGGAGCCCGTCGAACCACTCCAGCACCGGCACGCTGCCGTCGGCCTCTCGATAGAAGACAACCTTGGTTCTTGGCACTCAATTTTTCTTATACAGATTTCGCAAATTTGCGAAAGAGTTTCTCGCCCGAAGTGTCCAAAAGTGTCCAAAAGTGTCCAAGATGATCTGAATTGCAGGCGATCTGAGATGAGGTGCAAATCGTGAAAATACTTTGATTTGCCTATTGCCTTTTATTATCTGAGCTGATCTGAGAAGACCGTCGTACAGAATTAGCAATCTGGTGCCTTCGACCACTCGGCCACCTCTCCGCTCAATGAAATCAAGCATTTATAGCATTTTCGCTCGCGATGCTATCGTTCTGGTGCCCACTTTCTGCCCACTTTTTCGCCGCGCCCGCATCGTTGCCCAGGATCGCCTTGCTCAGCAGACCCACCGCGCCGCTGTCGACCGACGAAAACCAATGGCTGTAAATCTTGAGTGTGATCGCCGGGCTGGCGTGGCCGAGCAGGTGCTGGACCTCGGTAACGGCAGCGCCGCCCGCGATCAGGGCGCTCGCGAAGCTGTGCCTCAAGCTGTGCATGTTCACCCGGCGCAATCCCGCGCGCCGCAAAGCCGACCACAGCCCGCATCGCAGGGCGTTTGATCGGCGGATTGGCCGGCCGTCGGCCGCCGGAAACACCAAGCCCTCCGCCGTGGGCGGGCATTGGAGTTTCCAAACCTTGAGCGCCGTCGCCAGCTCGTCCGCGATCGGAATTTTTCGGACGCCGGCCTTGGTTTTTGGAGGAAAGTACCGGGGCCGAATTCCTTCACCACTCACGCGCGCCCAAGTGACCGTGCGCCGGATGTAGATGAAGGCGGGGCCGTTCTTCGGCATCTCGACGTCACCCCAGCGAAGCGCGAACAACTCCCCGGAGCGAGCGCCCGTAAGGGCCGCGGTCGTGAACAACGCCCGGTAAAGGCCGGCTGATGTAGCATTCAACATCGACCGCATTTCTTCCGGGTTGAGAATGCTGTCGGGGTTTACCGCGCCGTCGTCGCCTCCGGCGCTGGCATCGTTGGTAAGCTCGCGCGCCGCCGTGAAGTTGCGCTCGAGGCGATCGGTCGGGTTCATCGTGGCCTCGCCGCGGCGGATCGCGGCCTTGAACACCCCGCCGACGATTTGGACGATCTGGCGAACCGTAGCGAGGGCATAGTCTTTCCGCAGATCATCGCGCAGCTTCTCGATCGCCGCGACGGTGATGCGATCGAGGCGCTTGTCACCGATCTGAGGCAGGACATGCTTATCCAGCCTCGACCGCAAGTCGGCGACATACCCAGGGCGTCTGTCCGCCTTGGGCGCAAACCATTTTTCTGACGCCTCTTTGAACGTCGGCACTGCGGCCGGCGCGATGTACTCGCCGCGGGTCACCCTGTGGGACGTCTCGGTCAGATGACGCTCGGCCGCTTTCTTGGTCGGGAACTCGACGCGCTGGCTCGGTCCGCGCATCCCGAGCGGCCGATAATCCAGCCGCCACGTGCAGCCGCATCCTTTGGCCCGAGCGCAATCGTCCGAATGGTATTGGCTAATTTTTGCCACGCTTACTCTCCTTCGATTCGGCCGCCAGGCGCTTCAGGAGACGCGCCGCGCTTTCTCTCACGCCCATCGCACCCATCTCCCATCTCGCGACGGTGTTCCGGGCGACTCCAACGCGATCGGCGAGTTCCTGTTGCGTGAGCCCCATCTTGCGGCGGATGGCGCGAACTTCCTTGGCCGTCATGCTACGTAACGTAGCAGACTAGCGAGGCGCAGTCAACGGCTATCGCGAGCCAGGGCTGCCTCGACATCCTCGGCGCGAAATCGCACGTAGCGCCCGATACGCACCCCCGGGATTTTCCCTTCGCGCTCCATCGTGCGGACGGCCGATTCGTGGATGTTTAGGCGTTTCGCCATCTCCCCGGCAGTGAGCAGCGGAGAATCGGCAACCGAGGCGGTAGCTGTCGCGGACGATTTACTCAGACGCGCAGCGAGCTGGATCTGCCATGCGGCGAGCGCCGCCAGGACCGCAGGTATCTGTTCGGCCGGCACGCGTGCCGGATCGAAGTCAGGAAGCATCGCCGCCTCCACTGGGCATCCGAACCATCCATACGCCCTTGTTGGCGAATCCTCCCGCGCGGTAGGAAACGCAGCCTGTCAGACGGCGTGCCCGCTTCAACGTTCGCTCGCTTATGCCGAGATCCTCGGCGCGCGCCTCGAGCTCCACCACAGGGATAGGATGCGCGCAGATCTGCCGGATAAGGGCGCAGGCTTGGTCAAGCTTGCTATCGTCGGAGCGGTTTTGATCTCGTTCCGCGGCCATCACTTGGTCCAATTTCTGTTCGACCTCACCCGCGATCCACTCGATGGTGGCGCGGCCATTCTCGAGGCCAACGATTCGGAACGCGAGGCCAGGAATTTCGGGGCCGAGATTGTTCTTGCCCAGGAGCATCAGGCGGCGACCTGGGTCGTCTGGATCTCGGGCAAAACCCCAGACGACGCGCGCGGCGGCCGGGAAAGCCACGCTGCCGGAGACGCGCTCCAACGAGTTGCCGCCGCTGCCTTTATTAAAATGGGTGACGGCGAGTACGGTTACGCCTCTGCGCTCGGCGAGTTCGGCAAGGGGATCGAGAACGTCAGATCGGACTTCTGCGTTTTTGTGGGTGTCGACGCGGCTCATAAAGGCGCTCACCGGGTCAACAATTACCAACTTGCTATTGGGGTTTCGATCGAGAGTGGTTTCCAAGTGCGGCAGATCTCGGGCGAGATTGAAGGCGCGCCGATTGATTTCGCCCGCCTCGTTCGCTTCGCGGACGCGGCGCGCCAGAATGATATGGCCGCGCTCAGCCTCAAGCGCGATCAACCTCGGCACGATGGTATCGGCGATACTGTCCTCAGCCGAAAAGACGATGCTATCCGAGATAATTCCGTTGGCGCTGCCATCGGGCCACGACCGGCCGTTCGAGAGTTGCGCTACTACGTAGAGAGAAGCGAAGCTTTTGCCGAGACCTGGGGGCCCGACGAACAATACTAATTTGCCGCGCGGTATTCGGCTCGGCCATAGCCATTCGATGGGCCGCTCGACTACCGCAGCCGCATTGAACACCTCGAGGCCTACGGCCTGGAGTTCGAGCGATCGCGCCTGCTCGACGAGCGCGCCCCATTCGCTCTCAAATCCGCCCGGATCGCCGAGCAGCCGGAGGTGCAATTCGTTCGGATCCTTGCAGTTCGCGCGCGCCATCTCGACGACGCGAACAGCGCCTCCAAATTCGAGCGCGGCAAGGCGCCCGCTGCAGCCTTTCTCGAAGGTCTCGCCGCCATCGTCCGGCTCTTTGCAGATGATTATTGTGACGAAGTCTCGGATATGCGGTGCAGCCAGTACCTTGCACATGTCGGCGCCAGGTATGCCAAGCGCTTCGATATTGTGATTCCAGAAAGTCAGCGCGTCAGATTCCCCTTCGCAGAGAATGAGCTCACGCACTCCGCGTTTGCGCGCACTCTCGAGCCGCCAAAGCCCATAAGGGACTGGCTGTCCCTTTGCTTCGTTCCAGATGAAGCGCTTCTCGCCAGCGAGCGCGAGGCGAATTCGTTGGCGCGCCGCGCGCTGACCATTCATCAACAGAGAGTGGAAAACGAGCCCACCTCGGTTCTCGCTGACGCCCTCCTGAGTAAGAAAATCGGTTCTGAAGCCCTTGGCGTTAGCGAACTGCGCGAGCGTGAGATGAGGTGCGCCCTCGTTTGCCCATGACCGTTGTTGCTCGAGCCTGGCCATAGCCCGCGGTCCTTCAACGCGTCGATTACCCGGGCCTGATCGCAGCCGGTTCGGCATTTGAACAGAATGCTGCCGTTCTTTTCGTCGACGCTGAGCGAGGGATTGTGATCGTCGTGCGCTGGGCAGAGCGTGGTCCATCCAGTCGTGGTGCGCCTCTCGCGACCCTGGCCGCATGCGCGGGCGATTTCTTCGGCTGTCATTCCTGCGTCTCTTCGTCGGGATAGTGAAAAATCCACCGATCAGTCGCTTCGCTGATCGCTTCCTCTCTTGATCGTCGAGGCTTTCGAGGAGCTTGGGAGACAGCCGGCGCCCTCTCTCTCCCGGCGAGTCGACGGTTCATGTCGAGACGAGCAGCCACAAAGTCGACGAGGTTTTGTAGCCACGGATCGTTGCTAACGACCATTGCCGTTGCCCGATGCTGCGGACGCCTGGGCCTCGACCCAGCGCTCTATATCCTCGCGAAGCCACGCAATTTGATGGGAGCTGGAACCTAGCTTGAACGGCTTGGGGAAGCCGTCTTCGGCGATGCGCCTCGCCAGTGTTTGGCGAGTCCTAATCCCGAACGCCGCCAAGTCGGGAAATCGAAGAATGTCGCTCATGGCCTCCTCCGACTGCCAACCGGGAGGCCACAAAAAGAAAACCGAGCCCGGCGGCAGCGCTGCTGCACGCACAGGGGCTCGGTTGTTCCGATACCCGTTTATGGTTAACCAAAACCTACACGACGATAGCGATGATAGTCAATAGGGGTTGATCCAACGCTCGAGGTGAATTAACAGGTCGCGCGGCGAGTGTGGATAAACTGACTACTCTGCGGCGGCGACTCTCGTGTCCTATGAAGCGCTTGGCCCCCATAGCCTCCTTAGTGCATGGGCCCTCAGAATCCCTGGCCCCCATAGCCCTTAGAGTGTCACGTGGCCTTCTTAGTAATAAGTCAATGAATATATATATTATTTACTATGTATGCCATTAAGAGGGCCAAAGCCGAAGATATAGGGAAAAAAGACCCTTCCTAAGAGTGCCAACGATGGCATTGTTAGTGTGGCTCCTTTAGCCGAGTGGGAAACCTACCTTGCGAATGGACCGGGCCCGCGCGCAACATGCTGTTGATGGCCCCAGACGGCGCAATTCCGACCAGCCCCGGCGACCACTTCGGCGATCCGCCCGATAGGCACCAGATAGGCGAACAGATGCCGCCCGAAAACCTCAATAGTCACAAGGAGAATTCGGCGCCAGTGCCCACTGAGTGCCCAGCTTCAGCGGCGCGCCCGAAACACGCGAAAACTGGGATTTACGTAAAGGCCGCGCCGGGCCTTAGGCTGCGGGACAAAAAGGTTGAGCGGCTGGCCCGGAAAATGCGCGACGTCATGGAATGGCTTCAACCCAGCGATATGCCGGCGGCGCGCGCGTGGGCCGAGCTCGAATATCTTGCCGGCCAGGTGTACGCGGCGCTACGCAGCTACGGCGCGATCAATCCGCGGGGCGAGGCGCGCCGACTCCTCGATGACTATCGGAAGCTGCGGCTTGCGCAGGCGATTTTCGCGCGCGAGCTGGGAATGACGCCGGCCGCGCGGATGGCGATTAAGGCGAACGGCACTCGGGCAGCGTACGACCTTTCCGAGCCGGAGACGGCGCGCGCGTGCGAGATCTCCGAAGCGCGACGGATGCCGCCAGAGCCGCCGGCGCCTATCGACGACGAGAACATTGACGAGAACGGGGCGCGCTGAGGCGAAAACGCCGCTCAGGCGCGTTGTGGTGGAGGATGATGGGAAAGTCTACGCCGAACGACATTGAGCGAGCCAAGAGCACGGCGGCGCGCGCGATCGGCCTTGCTAGAACGGACCTCGCCGTGTTCTGCGCGCTGGTCTGGCCACGCTTTGAGATGGCGCCCCATCACCGGCTGATCGTCGAGCACCTTGAGAAGGCCGAGCGCGGCGAGATCGACCGTCTGCTGATCACACTGCCCCCGCGGCATGGCAAGAGCTTAATCGCGTCGACGATGTTCCCGGCCTGGTATCTCGGCCGGAATCCCGACCGCTCGATCATCGCGTCGTCGTATGGGCAGGAGTTGGCGTCCGACTTCGGCCGGCGCGTTCGCAATTTCGTCGCAGAGCCTTTGCACCGCGCGATCTTTCCGAAGTGTGTCCACTCCGACGACAGCAACGCGGTCCATCGGTTCAACCTGACCGCCGGCGGCGCTTACTACGCCGTGGGCGCGGGCGGCCCCATCACCGGCCGCGGCGCCGACCTGCTGCTGATCGACGATCCGATCAAGTCGCGTGAGCAGGCTTTCAGCGCAGCCGAGCGGAAGAGTTTACAGAGCTGGTACGAATCGGTTGCCTACACGCGCCTTCAGCCTGGCGCTGCGATCGTGCTCATACAAACGCGCTGGCATCAGGACGACCTCGCCGGGTGGCTGCTGCGCGAGCATGGCGATGATGGCTGGATAGTTCTCAACCTGCCGGCGATCGCCGAAGCGGATGAGGGCTGGCGCCGTGAGGGCGCGGCATTATGGCCGAAGCGCTTCTCGCTGGCCAAGCTCGCTCAGATCCGGGCGGCCGTAGGCGGAGCGGCGTGGGCTGCGCTCTATCAACAGCGCCCTGCCGCGGCCGAGGGTGCGGTCTTCAAACGTGAGTGGTGGCGCTACTACACCGCGGCCACGCTGCCGCCGCGCTTCGAATCGATCATCATCTCGCTCGACACGGCATTCAAGGTCGGAACGTCGAACGATTACTCGGTGGGCGTCGTGCTGGGCGTGGCCGCCAACGGCTATTTCGTGCTCGACCTCATGCGCGGCCGTTACGAATTCCCGGCCCTGGAGCGGCAAGTGCTGGCGCTGGCGGAGCGCTGGAAGCCCGAGCGGATTCTGCTCGAGGACAAAGCTTCTGGTCAGTCCTTGCTGCAGACGCTGCGGCTCAACTCGCGGCTGCCCATCGTGCCTGTGCGGGTTGATGCCGACAAGCTATCGCGGGCGCACGCGGTGACGGCGCTGTGCGAGACGGGGAACGTGTTGTTGCCCGAAGCGGCTCCGTGGCTGGCGGATTTTCTCGACGAGGTTTCAAGTTTCCCGGCCGCACCGCACGACGACCAGGTCGACGCGCTAACTCAAGTGCTTAACTTCGTATCCGCCGAGGGCCGCGACCCTTTCCTCATCGACTTTTATCGCGAGCAGGTCTTGCGCCGGGACGATCCCGCGCATCATCCGGAAGAGCCGAACGAGATGATGGAGACGTACATCCGGACGACGCAGGAAATCCAGGAGGCCAGGGACGCCGCGCGCGGCGTGCGCCACATCGAGACGGTGAGCTCCGGCTCGGTGCCCCAGCGCACTGGCGCTCCTGCAATGGGCCATCTCGCCCTCCGCGCGTTGTTCGGGCGCTAGATGGTCGCGTTCGAACAAATCCTCGAAGTCGTCCTCGATGAAGCAGTGCGCGCGGCATTCGATGAGGCGGCGCGGGCCGAGTTGTCAGTATGCGAAGGCTGTCTCAGTCGCTCGTTAGCGCGGCGGATGGTAATCGAAGTGCTCCCGGCCCTGCGCGCTGATTACGATCGCCGGCGGCACCTCACCGAAGGGCAGGTGCGCACGCTGATCCAGGAAGCCGGCCGCCGAGCCGCCCATGCGCATTGCGCCTAGCGCCCCTTCGCGTCGCTGCCGATGGTGCTCGCGCCCCCTGGCACCGGGGCGGCCGGGACTGTGCAGCGCGGCGTGCTTCAGGCTCGCGCTGTGGGTCGGATGGTTCGATGCCCAAATGCCTGTGGGAAAAGCGGCGAGCCGCCGAGGCGTCGTCCCTCGCGACACCTATGGAAATGTCGTCGAGCACGACATTACTTCCCGATCTCGGTATCACCCGCGACCAAATATTGTCGCCCGCAACGACAATTGAGTCGCGTGCTACGACTCAACCGTTCGATCCGGAAACAGCAAAAGGACCAATTTAATTGTCATAGATCGGCGACAATTACCTGCGCACTGTGCGCACCGACCGTACCTTGATTTCGCCGCACCCGGTTCACGAGGATTGTCCCATGAGGAAGCCCGCCACTCCCATGCGGCCCGCGCGGTGTCTCATTTCAGTCGCCGTCACAGCCCAGACGCTCGGCGTTTCCGTGAGCGCGGTGAGAAAATGGATCCGGCTTGGACAGCTGCCTCATTTGCGACTAGGCCGCAGGGTCATGCTCGATCCCTGCGACGTCGAAGCCCTGATCCGTGCCGCGGAGACCCCCTCCAAACACCGCACGGCAGCGGACGGCCGGTGATCGCTGTGAACGCTGAAAAACTGCGGGCCGCCCTAAGTGCGATCGCCAAGGTGCTCGCCCGCGGCGAAGCCACGCATGATCGCGATGATTGGATGCGCCGCTCGCCGCTGTTTCACGTCGAACGCGCGGAGCGGCACTTACAGAAATTCCGGTGGGGCCAGCACGATGGCGAGGACCATCTCGCGCACGCGGCCGCCAGAATTCTGATGGCGCTCGAGGTCCAGAAGCAAACCTCCAGGCAGGAGGACGCGAGATGATTACAGCAACAATTTACGGCGCGGAAGAAGTCCGGGCGAAGCTGGAGAACGTATTTCCAGCGGCGCGCGCGAGTCTGCGAAACACTGTCGCCCGCCTGGCGATCGACCTTCAGCGCCACGTGGTGTCCGACAAGCTGTCCGGACAGGTGCTGAAGAACCGCACCGGCACCTTGCGGCGCTCCATCAATCAGCACGTCGAGGAGACCGACACCAGCGTGACCGGCATCGTCGGCGCCGATATGAACGCAGCCAAATACGCTGCGGCCCATGAATACGGCCTTCGCGGCACCGTCCAAGTTCCGGCCCACACACGTACCATCACTCAAGCTTTCGGGCATTCTCTGCGCAACCCGCGCGAGGTCAACGTGTCCGCGCATCCGATGCGGATGAATCTGCCCGAGCGGTCATATCTCCGGAGTTCGCTGCGCGATATGCGCTCGACCATCCTCGGCGCCTTCGAAGTCTCGCTCAGAGGAGCAGTGGAGTGACCAAATCGACAGTCTAATCCGGTACTGATCATAAATACGCATTAGCTATTTACAGAGGAGGATCTGAGGTGAACCAGGCACTTGTAAGCAAAATGGCCGAAGCCCGTCTCAGCGCGCCGCCCGAGCTCGGCGGCGTCGTCATGGTGCTTGACGAATTTCTGAAATTCGCGGACGAGCCGATCGATAGTCCGACACTCGACGTCTTTGGCGATGCCTTGAGGGTACTCACGAAAGTGCGCGAGCGCGTTTGGGAGATACAGCGCGCCTGCGAGGCCGATACGATTGCGCGGTTCAGGACGCGCTCGGCAGCGACGCTCACCGGACTAGTGGTCCTTGCGCTGGTGACCATGCCCGACGCGCTGCTCGATGCGCAGCTCGAGCGGCTCGAGAGCTGGGTTAGTTCCAGCAACGCGGCCGTTAAGCACAATCGTGAAACCGCGGAGACGCAGGAACGCACACGGCGAGAGGGCGAAATTGAAGCGCGCGCCAAGAAGATGAGCGCTGATCAAATCATCAAAGAGATCGAAGCGGGGGGCGCCGAGCTCTCTGCAGATGGCGAAGGAAGGATCCTGATCAAGGGCACCCTGATGCAAAACGCGCGGCTGATGATCGGGGCCCAGCACGATCGTGTTGTCAGTTACCTGCGCGACCGCGAGCGCGCGCAGAATCGGACTCAGGTGATCTGAAGTGCAACGCAAATACGTTTCCGATCGATACCTCCATGCCGATCTCGACGGCCTCGACAACGTTCACCAGGTCGCGAAATTCACGCTGCGCGGCGCGTCCGATGCCGCGGAGGCGCTGGCGGCGTTCGCGATGGGCAATAAGTCCGTCGTCGTGGGCGGCCGCAGCGTCGGGGCCGTTCTCGAGAACGACATCCAAAAGAGCGGCGGCGGCGACATCCGATTCGCGGTCCAGGTTACGAGCCGCGGTGATTGGCAGCTGCTGTCAAAGAACGTGGTCCACGGGGCGCAGATCGCAGCGCATCAGTCGCGAAGTGGAGGGGGGCTTTATATCGACGAGATCGCGCTCCAGGACATGGCGCCGCGGAATCTCGGCCAGGCGTACAAATCGAATGAAGGGGAAACTCTGATGAAAAGTTCCGGAACGTTTGGCGTGCGCCACGTGATGAAGATCGGCGGCGGCGAGCCCCAGATCAAGACGAGCGCGGGACTGGCGAAGCTGATCGACGACCTCAGCAAAAGCAGCTCATCGAACGAGGAGCACCTCGGACACACAGCGATGCACCTCGACAAGCTCGGCACTCACCTCCGCGTGGCGAAGGAGAGCCACCCTGACAACGAGGATCTCGGCTCGGCTATCCAGCATCACCGCATGGCCACTTCCTACTTACGAAAAATTGATCTGCCCTCAGGCGATGCGGACATGCCCAACCTGCCCAATCGCGCCGGCAACAAGCCTGAGGCGACCGATGCGAACGAGCGGGGCCAAGAAACGTATCCCGAGCCACGCGGACGGTGGGGCGGCGAGACGACAGGTGCGCGGCCGGACCCTAATCTCGTCACCGCGCACGAGCCTGGGCGAAAGATGAGCCGCGCCGAAGCAAATGACGCCTTCGCGAAAGCCTTTACGCCCGAGGGGCGCGCGCGGTCGCGGCGCAGCGTGACGTTTCATCGGTGAAAGCTTTGGGCCGGGGGCATTTCACGCTCTTCGAGCAACGTAGTACGCGCCAGGTCGCTGCCGAGAGTCCCGAGATGGCCGAGATTTCCTGCCGCGCAGAAATTCCTTTGCGTGGGTGGGCGTATCCCTCCGGCCCGTCAATTTGATGGGGGGCGCTGTTTGGCCCACAGCGTAGCCGCGGGGCCGTCGACTTGCCATCGGCGGTCCCGCCCCCCGAGCAATGAAAACTGATTTTTCAGCCCTGCTATACGTGCCGACGAATTTCGTTGGCCGAATATCAGGTGTCAACGGGGGACACGCTGAATTCCTGAACGCGCAAGCGCAGCTCGCCGCGATCCGGGTATTCACGCAGGCCGCGGTCCGACAGCTACTTAGCGCGGGCTGGACGCTGTATCAGATCATTCCGGCGAGCGACGGCGGCAATCAGGGCTGGTAAATGAACGTCGAACGTAAAGTCAAAGAAGGGCGCCGCACCGCGCGAGCCGCAGAGAAGCGCGCGCGCAAACTTCAGCGGAAACTCGAGCGTCGCGCGCGGGCTCTCGCTACTATCCGACAATGACCGAACCGTGGGCATGGCCCTTCGCCGGCTTCACAATAATTTTGACGTCCTGATCGAGCGCATTCAGAAATCGAAGGAGGCGCTCGACAGAAAAGCCCTGGAATCGCCCGCGAAGCAGCGCGGAAACTTTGGGCTGATCGATTTCAAGCCGTTGTGCCGCCTGGACTTGGCTGAGTCCTTTTCGCTGAATGACCTTCGCAATCTGTCGAGTAAGCTGAGCTCTTGCCATCAGGCCAGGAGCATCAGGGAGAAGAAGGTCCTCAAAAACATTACCGCTGCTCCTCGTGATCGGATTCATATTGGCGTTACCTCACGGCCCGCTGTTGTTTCGCCATGCGATCAGCTTCTTCGGCCTGCTTGAGTCGTGCCTTTATAAGATCGATGTCGCTTTTTGGCGTCGCGATTCCCTTGTGTGATTTCTTTTGGAACGCGTGAAGAACATAAACTGCACTCTCAAATTTCACAGTGTAGACGGCACGATAAGTACTGCCGTCGCAATCATCCATCATCTCAACGACGCCGGCACCACCGAATCCATGCAGAGGCTTGACGTCGGGGTGTTTGTCTCCGTTCTCGGCGAGCAGTAATGCGTAAGCCATGGTCGAGCGAACTTCTTGCGGAAAGGCCCGCAGATCGTCACGTGACGTACCCACCCATGCCAAAGGCTTTTTCCCGTCCCCACCAGCCACGTGGTCAATATGCCATATTTGGCAAAAGCAAGCAACGGACCTATTTTCCTTGGCGTCTGCGCCGCGGAAGGTTCCAATAGGGGCTCTTGCATTTCGGGCACACCCGCGGTTCTTGGTCCTTATTCAACGGAACCCATTCGTGGGCGCAGCGTTCGCACTTGAAGCCTTGGACGGTGATTTTGACCTTGCCCATGGGGGCAGGTTACCACTCCAAGGATATAGCGACAAGTAAGAGATTCGTGCAGTGTTTGACATTACGCCATCGCTATATTACGGATGACGTACATACAGCCTCGCGGGGAAAGCGTGAGCGGCGCGGAAGGAGGGCGGTGGCGGTGAATGTGGGGAGCGGGGCGAACACCACAAGGGGGGAACAATGCAGAGAAAATCGTATCTGCGGCAGTACGAGGAGCAGCTCGGAAAGTTGCTGGCGGTCGTCAAGGCAGAGGGCACCGAGCTGGCCGTGCGGTTCGGCTTCCAGCGCGGGCCGCTGCTGAAACAAGCGGTGCTCGATGAACGCGATTGGTGGGAGGAGAACGAAAAGGATTTCGAGCAGTTCTACCTTCTCGAGGTCGACCTCGACGAGGACCGGCCCGAGGTTATCCGGATTGCCTGTCTCACTTCACTTGACCTCGTGCTAGGGCCAGAGGTGGGCAGACACGACAGCGACGCAGAGACCTGGATGGAGTCGCTCGACGAACACATGGAAGCCCTGAGGCAAGCCGTCCGGAGAGCAGCCGGGCCACCGTCAGCGGAGATGATGGCAGCGTGGACTAAGACGCGCGCCGCGCGCGCGCGAATCGCAGAGCTCGAGCGCGAGATAGCCGAGCTGAAGTGCACGGTCAGACAAGCGAAGCGCGAAGGGCTCACCCCGGAATCGCGGCAGGCGCTTCACGTTGTGAGAAAGGCGGTGGCGTGACGATTCGGCTGGGCGGCTCGGCGCCGGGGCTGGGCCGCCCCGCGGATGGTTCAGACTTCGTCAGACGCCACAATAGTGGCTTCCGCCGATCCACTGTTAGCAATGTACTTCGAGATTTCCCTGGCAGTTTCGGCTGGATCGTTGCCGGCTCCCCAGCGTCGGCTATCCATGGGCGCTCGGTCGGACAGGCGGCCCGTTTTGAACAGCCTAACCTCTACAGTCCGCACCGAGCATCGTGCATCCTTGAGAAAGCGGAAGATATGAGTTTCCCCAGACCGAAAGGCCGTCCTAGGAACAGCCCAAACTAAAGAAGACATGCCCTCAATTCATCCCCCTTTGAGGTCACATTGGGTTGTCCCTGACAGAGCCGCACGCTCGCCTGTCAGTTATGTCCACGCCCTCCGGTGCAACAAAAAAAGCGCGCACGACCATGGGCGGTAAGCCAGATGACCCTACGTAGTTTGGGGTTCTTTGGGAACTCACAATCCGTTCCCTGGAGAACCAAAGATGGAGAACCATCGCCGGCGTTGGCCGCGGCGCAGCGGACTAACCATCCGCGGCGCGCCGAATAAACCGCATAACTGCTAGACAATTCGGCGACTTGGACTCAACTTGGACTCGCCACGACGCCGCTTGAGCTCGCGGCGGAGCGCCTCGACGTCCTCGCCGGCGCGCACGCGCTGCCTGACTTCGGCCGCGAGCTTGCGTGCCTGGCGCACCGTGAGGCCAGCGCGGCCCCACTCGCCGAGGGCGAGGCGTACAGCGCCCCGCGGGCGTGCGGCCCTGCCACCGCCAGCCCTTGCGGCCGCTAGGCAGAACCCTGAGCAGCTAGCCCGGTCCCGCCGTCAAACACGGCCCGATCGGTGACTTCTGGCAGCTCATCCGGGGGCGTGAATTCACGCGCCTGCGTTTGGCCTGATCGCGGTCGGCGATTTGTACGTTCAAGAGCAGGCGGTGCGAGCCAGGATGCTCTGGCAGCGGCAAATTTGCCTATGACCGCGATGGGCCTCGCCGGACAACTGTTAAAATAGCCTCACAGAAAGAGCGGATCGGGAGAAGCAGCTTGGCTCGCCGGCGCAGAAAGGATGTTATCGTCGCTTACCGCTGCTGCAAAATGGCGTCCGACGTTCGCACTTCGACTCGGCTTTGCGCTGCGTGAGGCATCGGCGAGCCCGCGCCGCGACCTTCAATTGGTGGTTTTCCCCGCCGATAGGGCCTGAAAGGGTGACGTCAAGGGATTCCGGGCGGGTGCACTTTACGGTTGCAACCGTATGGTGTTGATGGGATGTCTAGGCTGGGATTCGAGCTGAAGATCCCGGTTGATAGATATATGGGGGTTCCATCCCGGCCCAAGGCCAAGGTCACGTGTGGTAGAGTAGGCAACGCCAAGGGAAACCCGAGGGAGAGAACGAATATGATATGCCCCGACAGAATCGGCCATGTGGTACTCAAAGTGCGTGACGTTGAGCGCTCCAAGAAATTTTACTCTGAAGTGATGGGCTTGCAGATCATGCAGTTCGAGCCCGCAATCAAGATGGCTTTTTTCGCGAGCAATGGCCGTGACCATCATGAGATCGCCGCGATCGAGGTCGAGGCGACGGCTCCCGATTCAGCGGCTGGCGCGGTTGGACTGTCGCACGTCGCGTTTCGCCTTCGCGACCAGGCGCATCTGCAGGCTGCCTACGCCGACCTCAAGAAGCATGGGGTCAAGATCGTCTCGGCGGTCGATCACGGGGTCACCAAGAGTATCTATTTCCGCGACCCGGACGGACATCTGTTGGAGGTCTACTGCGACGGCCTGCCTGAGGAGGTCGCGAAATTTCCGGATCCGTACATGGGAACTGAATCGATCGATTTTGCCAAGGACGCGCCCAATTTCATGCAAGCGTTCGGCGAACTCACAAAATAGACGGTTGCCCGGTTAACCGCTCCACCTGAGAATTCCAGTTAGCGTTGGTAAGGCTGCGCCGCGGTGAATCCCGCGACGCTCACGAATACTCACTCGGAGGCTCTGGCCTAACTGGCTTTGTCGTCCTGCTCGGCTCTGTCCGCCGGCGCGGACGCAGAATCGTCGAGCTCGGGTTCTTCGAGTTTGCGATAGAGCGTCTTGCGATCGATTTGAAGGATGGCGGCGGCCTCGCGCTTGTTACCGTTGACCGATCCGAGGATGGCCCGTACATACTCACGTTCGAGGCGGTCGAGGCTGAGGCGCCGATCGACGGCCTCCGCGATTGTCAGCCTGGGCGAAGCGGTGATGCCGGCAATTCGGGGCGGCAAATCTTTAACCCTGAGCTTGCCGTCGCCGCAGATGAGGACCGCGGTTTGTACAACGTTGTGCAATTCGCGCACGTTGCCGGGCCATCGATAGCGCATCAGGCACGCCCGCGCTTCGGCTTCGATCTCGGGTATGGGCTTGCCGGCCTCTGCGCTGGCGCGAGAGAGAAAGTGCTTCAGTAGCAGCGGGAGATCCTCGGGGCGATCGCGCAGCGGGGGCACCGCCAGGGTCATCGCGGCGAGACGGTAGTAGAGGTCGGATCTGAAGCGTCCCTGCTCCAGCAGACGCTCGAGGTCGGCGTTGGTGGCGGCGACGACGCGCACGTCGACCGGGGTTTCCTCGGTCGCGCCGACTTGGCGGACCTGCTTGTCCTCGATGACGCGCAGCAGCTTGGCCTGCAAGCCCATCGGCATTTCGCCGATCTCGTCGAGGAACAGGGTGCCGGCGCGGGCGGCCGCGAAAAGTCCGGTCCGCGACTGACGCGCGTCGGTGAAGGCGCCGCGAACGTGGCCGAAGAGTTCGCTTTCGATCAGCGCCTCGGGAAGCGCCGCGCAGTTGACCGGTACGAAGGGGCCCTCGCGGCGCGAGCTTTCGAAATGCAGCGCGCGGGCGAGCAGGTCCTTGCCGGTGCCGCTCTCGCCGGTCAGCAGCACGCTGGCTGGGCTATCGGCGATCTGCTTGAGCATTTCCAGCATCGCGACCATCCGTGGATTGGTCGCGATGATGTTGGGGAGACCATAGCTGCGCGCGAGTTCGCCGCGCAGCCGCCGCACTTCCTGGCGCAGGCTGCGACTCTCCAGCGCGCGCGCCACCACCAGCAGCAACTCATCGTTGCTGAAGGGTTTCGTGATGTAATCGAACGCGCCGAGCTTCATCGATTCGACTGCGGTCTGGATCGATCCGAAGGCCGTGATGATGATTACCGGCAGATTGGGGGCGACTCGTTTGAGCTCGAGTTGGAGCTGATGGCCGCTGAGCCCGCTCATCCGCAGATCCGAGATCAGCACGTCGGGACATTCGCGCTTTACCAGCGTGAGCGCCTCGGCGCCCTGACTCGCGCCGGCTGCGTCGTAGCCCGCCTCGCGCAGCACGTCACATACGACGGCGGCCATCTCATGGTCGTCGTCAACGACCAGGACCGAAGCCTGTTGCTTGGCGCTCATCGCGGTAGCGCCGCGTTCTGGCCGTTGTGCGCTTGGGCGCGCGCTTCGGCCCGCGCGATCGGTATGGTGACAAAAAAGCGCGCGCCTTCGGGGCCGGACTCGAAGCTCAACTCGCCGCCGTGGTCGCGCATGATCGACTGGCTGACCGCGAGGCCCATCCCGCTGCCCTTGCCCGGTTCCTTGGTGGTGAAGAACGGGTCGAACACGCGCGAGCGGACCTGCGGCGGCACGCCGGGCCCGGTATCGGCGAACGTGATACGGGCGCGGCGCTCGTGGTCGATACCGCTGACTTCGGCGACGACCCGCAGCGTCCCGCCGTCGGGGTCCATCGCGTCGAGCGCGTTGACTGCGAGATTAATGAACACCTGCTGGAGCTGGTCGGCGTCGCACTCGGCCGTGAGCGGACGCTCGCCGAGTTCGGTGGACAGATGTACCTGGCGGCGGGCGGCCTCAGTTTCGATCAGGCTCATCGCGTGCTCGACGATCCGGCGCAGGTCGCAGGCGGTGCGGATTGGTTCACGCTCGCGCGCGTAATTGAGCAACATCCGCACGATCCCGGAAATTCGATCGATCTGCTTGATAATGATTTCGAGGCCCTCGTCGAGCTTGGGCGAGGCGGGGCGGCTGTGCAGCAGGTACTCGGCTCGTGCGCGAATGACGCCCATCGGGGTGCCGATCTCGTGGGCAAGCCCCGAGGCAAGCGTGCCGATGGTGGCGAGGCGGTCGGCGTGTTGCAGCCTGCGTTCGAGTTCGAGTTCGCGCCGATGCCGCTCCAGCAGGTCGGCGCCGGCCCGGGTCAGTTGCTGGTCGAGGCGGCGAAACTCCTCGGTCAGCAGTTCGACTTCGTCGCCGGCCGGGCCGCGTTCCGAGTCGTCCTGATCCGAAAGGCGGGTGACGCGGCGCGATAGTTCGCTCAATGGACTGGAAACGTAGCGCCGGACCACGAGCGGGATGATCGTCGCGATGAGCGCCATCACCAGTATTGCGGCCGCGACCGAACCCACGGTGCGGGCCTCCAAATCTTCGCTGATGTCGGTCCAGTCCTGCGCGACCAGCAGGTAACCCTTGCGCTGGCCCGCGAGGGTTATCGGAACCAGCCGGCAGAACCATCGCCGTCCTCCAGCCGAGCGCTCGAATTCGGCAGAGCTGTGCGACTTCAACAGGCTGAACTCCGCGGGGCCGGGCGCGAGCTCAGGCGGGAAGCCGGATTGATTGTTCCACAGCCTGCCTTGGGTATCGAACAAGGCGCTTAGGGTCGTTCGGTCTCGGCTCATCCGCTTGAGCACGTCGTGAATTTGATCCCATTCATTCTCGAGAAGATCGTTTTCCACCGCCGGCACGAGCGCACGCGTGCTCGCGCGGGTCTCGCGCTTGAGGTCGTCAATGTAGGTTCGGGTCGAGCGGGCGACGCTCCAGTATGTATACAAAGCCACCACGGGCGTGAGCGCCAGCAGCAGCACGAGAGTAAGACGCGTGCCGACTTTCACGGCCTTCATTATAGCCACATCCCGTTGTCTGGCGCGTATCGGCCCGGCGCCTCCTTCGGCTTTTGCAAACCAGCGGCCAGACAGGTATCTGCAGCATTTCACGGACTTTTCATTATAGAAGGCTGGAAATTTGGCTGTCGGCGGCGACGAAGCCGGTCTCATCAGACCAAAAGCGGGAGAATTGCCACCGGGGAGCGGAAAATGTCTACACTTCAGCGGCGGCCGCCTTAAATGGAGAAGTCAGGCCGATAGCGATGCGACGGCAGCGCTAGAGCGATACGCGTTCCTGTGCAGTTGGAGGGCGGCGGCTGGCAGTCGGTTGGATGTTCGGCGTCTGGACGCGGGAGGCTCAGCGTTCGGCGACGATCCAGGCGATGGCCATCATCGCGGACACCACCAGGAGCGTCAGGCCGTTGGCGCTCAGCCATCGACGTATCTGGCGGCGCGCGGTCCGCAGGCCCGGAGCGGAACTAAGATCGCTGAGCCGACCGAGTCTCTCGCCGACCGCCGCGCGGAGCGTCGCAAGGAAAGGTCCGCCCCGGCGCCAATGAATGTTGACTGGCCGGCGTGGTCGGCTGGATTTCATAAAGATTGGTCGCCACTAAAATTTCTGATCATCGTGTAGCGGCAAACAAGAATATCATGCTGTGGCTCAAAAGCCAATAAAGCCTTTATTAAGCAAATATAGATAAATATGCAAGCCGCTGGAGGTTTGTGCCAGATCTGATCACCTGTCTCCCAGCCACACCTTCCGTGCGTTCGATCTCCGCGGCGGCTTCAAATCGATTCGCTACCGTTGACGCTCCTAGACTGGCCTCCCGACGCGTTGCCCGGTGTCGCGCCTCAGGGCATCGCTCTTGCTCTGTAAGAAGTGGACGAACACGCCCCTTTTCAGAACGGGCAGCCGCCGCATGACCCAGCAGATGAACAAGCCCTCGAAGAACAGCGAGCGGCTGAAACTCCTAGGCGCGCTCGCCGATGGGCGGGCGCCCTGGCACGAGCGATTCATGGCTACGTTGGCCTGCGCATCGGAATCCAACTTGCGGCAACTCAACGTGCTGCTGCGGACCGGCCTCGGCGTGGTGTTTCTCTTTGAGGTCGCCGCCTGGCTGGAGATCGTGCGATTCGATCCCGCGATCCGTTACACGACGCAGCCGTTCTTCATTTTCGATCTCGCTCTGGTGGGCGCAGGATTCCGCCTGACCTACTTCAAGTGGTTCGGGGCAAACTGGCGTAGCGTCACGATGGCCTTCTGTCTAATCCTGGCTTCCAGCCGGACTCTGTCGGCACTCGTCATTCGGCAGGACGAGCCATTGCTGCTCGCGCTTTTCGTCCTCGCGCTCGGGACCGCGGTGCTGGTGCCGTGGAGCGCGCGCTGGCAGGGTCTGATTACCCTTATAGGTATGCTTGCTTTCGCGATCGCCGCGGTGGGCGGTGTGGTCGGGCCGGCTGACCTTCACCGATGGATGGTGCTGGCCGCCGTCGCGGCATTCGCGCTGAGTTTTACGGCGCTGAAGGATCAATATCGTGCCCAGGCCATCCTGATCGAAACCTTACTGGATAAGGAAAAGCGCCTGGCCGGAAGCGAAACGATGTTGCGCAAGCTCTTCGACGCGGTTCCGGATATCGTGACCCTGACCCGTTTCAGCGACGGCAAGCTGCTCGAGGTCAACGAAGAATTTCTTCGACGCTCCGGGCTCAGCCGCGAGCAAGCGCTTGCGACCTCGACCCTTGAAGTCGCGGCTTGGAGCAGCATGCAAGTGCGCGCCGCGTATATCGAGCGGCTGAAGGACAAGGGGCACACAAGGAATTACGAGACCGAATTTCGATTTCAGGGAGTGCTTGCGCCGTACCTTCTCTCATCCGTGGTGGTTGAGATTGAGGGTGACCTCTATGCGCTCAACATCGCCCGCGATGCCACCAGTATCAGGGAAAATCAACGCGCGTTGCGCGAAGCCCAGGAGCTTCTGCACGCGCGAGTCGAGGAATTGACCGCGACCGAGGAGCTCTTGCGCAACGAAGTGGCCTACCGCCGTCAGGCGCAAGCGCGTGTGGCCAAGAGCGAGGCGATACTGCGCAGCATGTTCGACGCCATTCCCGACATCGTCATTACGCAGCTGAACGATGCGATCATCGACGTCAATGAGGAGTTCGTAAAACGCACCGGCATCCCGCGCGTGCAGGCGCTGGCGGGGTCGATCAACGACTTTCCCTTTTTCCTCCGTCGCGAAGACCGCGAGGAATTCCTGCGCCGGGTCAGGGCCGACGGCATAATCACGAATTTCGAGACCGACTTCATCCTCAAAGGCGTCACCGTGCGGCACCTCGTTTCCGGTGCGGTGATCGAAACCGAAGAAGGCCCGATCATCTTTGGTGTCTCGCGCGACATTTCCGTGCGCATTCAGATGGAGCAGGAACTAATCGCGGCGCGCGAAAAAGCGCTCCACGCGTCGCGAGCCAAATCCGAGTTTCTCTCCAGCATGTCGCACGAGATCCGCACCCCGATGAACGCCATCCTCGGCATGGCCGATCTGCTGAGCGACGGCGGCGCACTCGACCCCGAGCAGCGACTCTGCGTCGACACCATGCGCTCCAACGGCAATGCCCTGATGCGTCTGATCGACGACATTCTCGACGTCGCCAAGATCGAGAGCGGCCGCTTAAGCCTAGAGTCCGTGAGCTTCGACCTTGAAGACGTCGTCAGCAAGGCGATCGACACGATCAGCTTGCGCGCTCATGCCAAGGGCCTCGAACTAACCGTGCGCATCCTGCCCCACGTGCCCCCGAATCTCATCGGCGATCCGTTGCGGCTGCGCCAGATTCTGATCAACCTGGCCGCCAACGCGATCAAGTTCACCGAGCAGGGAGCGGTGGCGCTCACGGTCGAAAGCCTCTCGCCGGCCGAGGCCTTGCGCCTCGGCTTTGCGCACAACTCCCCCGAAGGCGAGGAGGCCAAAGCGCGCGCCCCGGCCGCCTGGCTGCGCTTCTCAGTATCGGACACCGGTATCGGAATCGCTGCCGACCAACTCGGCGCGATTTTCTCCAGCTTCACTCAGGCCGACACCTCGATCACGCGCCGCTTCGGCGGCTCCGGGCTCGGCCTCACGATCGTGCGGCGCCTGAGCGAGATGATGGGCGGGCAGGTCGAGGTCGAGAGCGAAGCCGGCCGCGGTTCGATATTTCGGGTTGCCGTTGCCTTTGGGGTCGATACCCGGCCAGTAGCGGCTCGGACGCGCGGCGCAAACCTGGACCTGCACGGCCTTCGGGTGCTGGTCGTCGATGACAATGAGACCAACCGCCTGATCCTGCGCGAGATGCTCGTGGGCAATCGCGCCGAGGTTGCTCAAGCCGCCAGCGGCCCGGCGGCGCTCGCTGAACTCGCGCGCGCCCGCGCGGCCCGCCTTCCGTATCGGCTGATGCTGCTCGACTACCATATGCCCGACATGGATGGGGTGGAGGTCGCGCGCAAAGCGATCGAAGAGGGTTTCCCGCGGGCCTCTCCCGGCGGCCAGGACACCATAATTCTGATGCTGACCTCTGACGAGCTGAATTTCAGGCTCGCCCGAATGCGTGAGGCGGGCTTGCACACTTATTTGATCAAGCCGGTCAAGCGCGTCGAGTTGCTCGAGAAGATACGCCTCCTGCTAAACGGCGGCGACGTCGCCAAATCGCTCCCGGGGCCTGCCGATACGGCAGCGGCTCCCGTCGACACGCGCCCCCTGCGCATCCTGCTGGCCGAGGATGCGCCGGACAATCGCTTTCTCATCCAGGCTTACTTGAAGAAGCTTCCCTACCAGATCGATATCGCCGAAAACGGACGTGTCGCGATCGACAAGTTCAAAGCCCTGCGCCCCGACCTGATGCTGATGGACGTGCAGATGCCTGATATCGACGGGCTCGCCGCCACGCGCGTGATCCGTCAGTGGGAAAGCGCGCAGGGCCTGCGCGCGACGCCGATAATCGCGCTAACCGCATCGGTGCTCGAAGATGACGTCAGGCGCAGTCTCGCCGCCGGCTGCGACGAACACGTCAGCAAGCCGGTCAAGAAGCCGGTCCTGCTGGCCGCGATTCGGAGGGCGACGGCGGCGCGCCGCCCGGAGGTTGGCGCGGAGCTCGATCAGCCCGGCGCCGCGGACTCGCAACCAGACGGCGAGGCGGCACTGGTAGCCATGCCGCTCGTCTAGAGACTGCGTCCGTCGAAAGGTTCGATCTTCAGCGCCGACGGTTCGACGCCCTCGATGCAGCGGGCATTGACGTATACGCCGTCAGGCGACGAGATGAATGGCGCGCATCCGCAGTTAGGGCAGAAATGATGCTTCACCGTGCCGCTTTTGAAGGTGTAGGTGGCGAGGTTGGACTCCGGCGTGGCAAGCCGCAGGTTTTCGCGCGGCACGCCCCAGTGCAGATAGCCGCGCATCGTGCAGATCGAGCAGTTGCACTCCATCACCTGTTTCAAATCGCCCTCGACTTCGAACCGGTTGCGTCCGCAATGGCATCCGCCGCGATGGGTCATGGCCATAACCTCCTGAGCCCAGATTTTTTCTCGCTCGTAGCATCCCGCCCAGGCACTGGCAAGCCCGACGCTCCGCGTGTCGCGAGTCGGTCTCGCGCTCCCGTGCTACACAGCCGTGGCGGCGTCGGATAGACTTCTCAGTCCCGTGAGACCTATCGGGCAAGACCGATCGTTGCGGACACCGTGGGATAGCTTCGAGCGCGAGGTGCTCGAGTACCTGCGCGCGCTCATCCGCTTCGACACCACCAATCCGCCCGGGAACGAGCGCCTCGCCACCGATTTTCTGGCCGCCGCGTTGGGCGCCGAGGGTATTGCGTCCGTGGTGCTCGAAAAGGAGCCCACCCGCGCCAACCTTGTGGCGCGACTGAAGGGCGGTGGCGCCGGCGGCGCGCCCCTGATGCTGTCCTCGCATACCGACGTCGTGCCGGTCGAGGCCGCACGATGGAGCCGCGCGCCGTTCGGAGCCGAGCTCGCGGACGGCTGCGTATGGGGCCGTGGCGCGATCGATATGAAAGCCAAGGGCGCGATGGATCTTGGCCTGATGCTCGCGCTCGGCCGCGCGGGCGTCGCGCTCAGCCGCGACCTGGTGCTGGCGGCGGTGGCCGACGAGGAGGCCGGCTCCGAACTCGGTGCCCGTTTCCTGGTCGAGCGGCATCCGGACCTGGTGCGCGCCGGATGGGTGCTCAACGAGGCCGGCGGCTTCACCCTGCATCTGGGCGGGCGCCGCTATTATCCGATTCAGGTGGCCGAGAAGGGCTATGTGACGGTGAAGATGACCGTCAATGGGCCGCCCGGTCACGGCTCGATCCCGCGCTCCGATAGCGCCATCGCGGCCCTCGCTGAACTCATCGTGCGAATCAACCGGACTCCGATGCGGATGCGGCTGACGCCGCTGATGCGGCGCACGCTCGATCAGCTCGGTCTCGATCCGCAAAGCGCGCCGCCTTTGTTTCGCGCGATGATGGCCAACACCGTCGCCCCCACTATTCTGCGCGCCGGCTACAAGGACAACGTCATCCCGGGCGAAGCTTCGGTGGTACTCGACGGCCGCACCCTGCCAGGCGAGACGGCCGAGAGCCTGCTCGCCGAGTTGCGCGAGATCGTGGGACCGGAACCCGCCTTCGAGGTGCTCAAGTCTGCGCCGCCGGCCGAGGGCAGCGCGGACACGCTACTATTTCGCCTGATCGCGCATCATGTCGAGATGGCGGACCCCGGGGCGCGTGCGATCGCCTGGATGCTGCCGGGGGCGACCGACAGCAAGTTCTACGCGCAGCTCGGTGCGACCTGCTATGGGTTCGCACCGGTGCGGATCGGTCCGCGGACTCCGTATGGAGCGCTCTATCATGGCAACGACGAACGTATCCCGGTCGACGGCTTTATGTGGGGCCTGCGGCTCTACGCGGAAGTGGTGCTGAACTTTCTCGGCCTGCGCTTCGACCAGGTATTCAACTAACGTTGGACTAATTCCGAATTCTCTGTCCGTTTAGATTTCATCTTTCCTCGTTTCAAGAGAGCTGGGCATAGTTATGCGCTCGGCATCTTCTAACCGCGCCTTGACCTGGAAAAGGTCGCCGCGAGTGTCGCGAACGGCGGGAGAGGCTAGTCTGAATTCGGCTGTAACGGAGCCACTTGAGGTGGTTCTCCCTAACCCTCGCCTGGTCCAAGGAGAGGGGAGCACAGTGTCGAATTAACACGGCTAAGGAGATCCCGTCAGTTGGAATTCGTGGTGTCGTCGGCAGGCTCGCTCGCGTTTACCGGCTGTTGCTGCTCGGGCGTAAACGTGACCAGCAGGCGCGGCGGAGCGTTGAGCGGCACCACCGCGTAGCGCGACACTGGCGAGGTATTGACGGTCACCGTGGTCCCGCCGGCGTCGGACTGGATATCGCAGTCGTGGAAGATCGAGCGGTCGAACACCAGATGAGTCGGGAGACCCTTCGCCAGCCTGGTCTCCTTCAGATGGATCGTCAGAGTCGATGAACTGGAGCCGCCCTGAAGCTGGTTCTCGAACGCGACCGGCCCCGTCAAATCGAAGATTACCGACAGCGGCGGATCGGACGAGGAGAGCCTGACCTTGTTGAGCGTGGCAGGCCCGATCTGCGCCAGCGTCCTCAATCCGCGCCCGGCTGCCGCGACGCTGCTGGGAGCCGCCGTATCCGCAGTGGCCGTGCCGGAAGCAGCTGTGCCAGAGGCGGCTGCGCCCGGCGATGACGATATGGAACTGCGCGCCGGCACGGGGGGCGCATCAGGGGCTGGGTCCGGAACCGTCGAACCCTGAGGCGCGCCGGCATCGGAGGTCGCCGGCGGGGCCTTCAGGATCGGCAGCGGCGGATAGTCGCCGGCGGAAGCCACTGCCGTTTCGTCGCCCTGGCGTACCCTTACCTGGTCGGTATCGCCGAAGCCACTTTCAGTCAGCACCAGATGCAGCGGGTCTTCTTCGGTATCGACTGGCTGATGCAGTTTTTTGAGTTCGCGCTGGGCCTTGCTTGCGTAAGTCGTGCCGGGGTAGTGCAGCACGACCGCGGTGAAGGCCTGGGCGGCGGAATATTTTTTGCCTTCCTTCTCCAGCGTGGTGCCGAGCTGGTAAAGCGCCTCGTCGCCAACCGGAGTGTCGGGCCATTTCTGCATCAGCTCGGCCAGGCGCGATTCGGCGGCGCGGAAATTGGCCTTCTTGTAATAGAAATCTCCGATCAGAAGCTGATGCCGCGCGAGCATCTCGCGGCAGACGGAGATCTGCTGATGGGCGAGCGCGGCGAAACCCGTTTCAGGATAGCGCCGTTCGATTATCTCAAATTGCTGGAGCGCCTGCTCGGTGTTGCTCTGATCCTGGTCGGGGCGGCCGATCTGATCGTAGTGCGCCATCGCCAGGTAGTACGAAGCCAGCTCGATCTGTTTGCTGGTCGGATGCATCTTCTCGAAGTCACCCAGCGAGGAGATCGCCTCGGCGTAGCGTTTATCCTGGTATTGGGACAGCCCGATTTTGAGCTCGGCGTCTTCGGCGTACGGGCTGAAAGGGTACTGGTCGATCAGCTTCTGGAAGTAGATCGCCGAGCCCTTGTAGTCGTGCTGGGCAAAAGCCTGCTGTCCCAGCGAGTAATAGTTCTCGCCGGTGGGAGTCTGCTGATGCACGGCACAGGCCGACGCGCAGAGCGCGAGACCAGCCGCCAACACGAAAACCAAACGCCGCATGATACGAAACTGTGAGTCAGGTTAGACGCTGCCCGATGCCAAGGCAAGCACGATCCGATACGGACGACCACAGCGCGAGGGCGAAATCAGGAAAGGCCCCGAACCAGGGTGAAGGAGGCGGAAAATACCGCCTTGCCCTGGGCCAGGTACTTCATCCCAAATCCCGAGGCTCGCGCACCCGGCGCCGCGGCTTCGATCCGGCGAAACCCCGCGCCCGCGAGCATCGCAAACATCTCCGCCGCGTAGGGCTCGACGTCCGTCGCCACGTGGATGATCGCTCCGGGCGCCAGCACGCGCTTGAGGCGTTCGGCGAAACCGGCCGAGAACATCCGATGCTTCTGTTGCGAGAGGGTGAGCCACGGGTCGGGAAAATAGACGTGGCACGCGCTCAGGCTCCCGGCCGGCAGCATCAGGTTGACCAGCGTGCGCGCGTCCATCCGCGCCACGCGCAGGTTGCCGAGTCCGCGGCGCGCGGCGCGCAGCGCCAGCACCCGCGCAACCGAGGCCGCCAGCTCGACCGCGAGAAAATCGCGCTCCGGACGCTGGGCCGCATATTCGATGATGAAATCACCGCGCCCGGCCCCAAGCTCGACCTCCAGCGGCGCGCGCCGGCCGAACAGGCGCTCGGGATCGATCGCGTACAGGGGACCGTCCTCGGCGACCAGCACGCTCGTCGCGAGCGCGCGCTTTTCCGGATCGCGCCACATGCGCGCCGCCTTGCGCAGCCGTGCCATCGGAGAAGTGCGGGCGAGGTCGCTCGGCGCGGCCTAGTCCGTGCGCGCCATGAAATCCTTGACCCGCTGCACCAGCGGCGCAAGGTCGGTGTTGTCGACCAGCGCACTGGCCATCCTGACCGGATCGCCGAAGAAGAAGCGTTCGTATAGCACCTGGCGGCCGGCGAACGAACTACCCGCGGCGTCCCAGGCCAGCCGATAGAGCGCCACGCGCTCGCGCGCGCCGGCGTCGGCCTGGCCGAAGTAGCGTTCGATCTCGGGCGCGATTGGGCTTTTGAAATCGCGCTCCGACGGCGTCGCCATCAGGCTCGAGGAACTGTTGAGCTGGATGATCTCGGCGAGGCGCGGGTACAGCTTGGGGAAAAGATTGCGCGCGGCGTCGAGTGGCGGACGCGCCGGCATGTGCTCGCCCCACTTGTCGGCTGCCGCGTCGGCCTCGGCGGCGCGCAGGCACGATCGCATCAGCTCGGTCGTGACGATCATTTCGGCCAGGCGCTCGCGCACGTGCGGCAGGCTCATCGCGTCGCTCACCTGGGCGATCCGCGTGGCCAGGCCGAGCATGAACTCGCTCTTTACCGCGTTCTTGACCACCACCTGATGCATCATGTTGATCACGGCGCCGGTCTCGGCATAGAGCGCGTTGCATCGCGCCATGTCGCCGCATACGAACACCCGTTGCCACGGCACCGTCACGTTCTCGAAGACGACGACGCAATCCATCTCCTCGAAACGCGAGGCGAGCGGGTGGTCGAAATGCGATCGCTCGGAGTCGAACGGATCGCGGCAGATAAATTTGAGTCCCGGCGCGTTGCATGGAACCGCAAACGCGAGCGCGAAAGGTTTCTGGCTCGGGTCCTCCTTGAGCACGGTGGAGGGGAAGACCAACAATTCCTCGGAGGCCGGTCCGAGCGTCGCGAGCATGCGCGCGCCGTTGACCACGATTCCGTCGCGGGTCTCTTCGACCAGGCGCAAGGCTAGTTCCGCGTCGGTCTGCCCCGCCCATCCGGCGGCGCGGCTTGCGCGCGGGTTGAGCAGGGTGTGGGTGGCGCACCAGTCGTTGCGGCGCGCGGCGCGGTAGTACTCCACGATATTATCGCCGAAGCGTTTGTCGGCGGCGGCGAAGAACTCGCGTGCAGCCGCCATCGCCGCGATGCTCGCGTTGAGGTAGTCGGGCGTGCGCCCGAGCATCCCGCCGCTGTACTCGGCCCATCGCCGCATCATCGCGCCGCGCTTGCGCACTTCGTCGCCGCTTTGAGGCTGGATGAAGGAGAGGCCGGCGCGCTCCCCCCCTCGACCCGATAGGTCATGGCCTCGGGATGTTCGATCTGCATGTCGTAGAGCGAGGCCAGAGAACGCGTGACGGGCTTGAGCGCCGGATGGGTGGTCGGGTCGGCGACGCGCTCGCCGCCGATCCAGACTTCGCTCTTGAGCTTGCGCATCGCGCTCAAATAATTGTTGCCCGATCGCGCACCCATCAGAGAATCTCCTGCAATTGTGGCAGCCGTTTGCGCAGGCGCTCGGCGGCGTCCTCGGGCGCCATGTAGGGCGGCCGCGCTGGGCCCATATCGATCCCGGTCGCGACTGAGGCGGTGACCTTGGTGACGCCGAGATGGCCGAGCGCCTCTTCGCCGCCGCGCGGGAAGCATCGGTTGAGCCGGCGCTGGATTTCCTGCGCGCGCATGATCTCGCCGCCGCGGTACACCTTGAGCAGCGCTGCGGAGGCTGGCACTGCGAAGATGTTGATGAAGCCGCCGGCTGCGCCGAGCATCAGTCCGCTCAGCAGCGCGCGAAAGGTGTTGTAGATTTCGATGCGCGAGCCGATTTGGTCGTACAGTTCCTCCAGGTGCTGCAGGTCGGTGAGGACTTCCTTCATCGCTACCACGCCGGGAATCGCCGCCAGGCGTGCGGCGAATTTGGGCGTAATATTGAATTTGCTCAGCGCCGGATTGTGATAGACCACCAGCGGCAGATCGCCGGCCTCCGCGATCATCCGGTAGTGGCGCTCGACCTCGGCCTCGCCGCAGCGCCAGTAATACGGCGGGATCACCTGCTGGGCGTCGTAGCCCATCTTTGCCGCAATCTTGGCGAAGTGCAGCGCCTCTAGCGTGGTCGCGCCCGAGGTCATCGCGGTGGCCGGCACGCCGGGCCGTTTGCGGGTTTCTTCGAGCGTCACTTCGAAGGCGCGGATACGCTCGGCTTCGCTCAGATGCAGGAACTCGCCGATACTGGGAGTGGCGACGATCCCATCGGCGCCGTTGTCGAGCGCCCATCGTACTTCCTTGCGCAACGCGTCTTCGTTGAGCTTGTAGTCCGAGGTGAATGGCGTCACCAGCATCGCATGGATTCCGTGCACGAGTTTCATTTCAGTTCGCTCCGTGGGGTCTTCTCATCATTCAGGGGGGCGAGACGGTTGCTGTCCTTCAGCGGGAGGCGCGCCGCCCCAGATTAGAACATCCGGACAAAGGTCGGGGCCGTTGGGCCTCGCGAATCCGCAAAAGGGCCAAAATGGTGTCACCTCAATCGAGAGGCTCGATCTCTTCGAGCGTTTCCCCATTGCGAGCGCGTCGCCAGTCCTCGTCGCGAAGCTCAACACGATGGAGCGCAGCCCATTCCAACACCAGAGCGATTGCGCGTCGTGGCAGTTCGCCGCGGAACACCGAGAGCGTTTCGATTTCGATCAGCACTTCGTACTCGCCATAGATCGCATGAAAGTGCGCCGGTCTCGTGATCACTGTAGAACATCCGGATCACAATTCCGAAGAACCGGCTCAGTTCGGGCATTGTTGGATCGCTCGCTTGGCTCTCAGCGTCCCGCCGGCGCCGGCGCGCCCTGATGCGCCGCGGCGGTGGGCCGGGCGAAATAGAAAATTGCCTGTCCGGTGCCGAGCGCCGCTTCGTAGCGTCCGAACTGCTCGCCTCGCCAGTTCCATCCGTCACCGCCCATCGCCCCCGCCATCATCAGGTAGTGCGAGAACCGTCCCTCGGGCGAGCATTCGGCGCGATACTCGGGCGCGGCGCGCAGAATCTCGTCGTGGCGGCCCGCGCGGAACCACTCCATCAACTTTTCGTCATACAGGCGGTTGGCGAGCGAACTGATGTCGTCGGGCGAGGCCGAGGCGTGTTGCAGAACGTTGTCGTAATCCCAGAAGCGATGCGACATGCCGCCGGCCGCAATTAGCACCACGCGCCGCTTGGAAGCGTGGATGGCGGCGCCCATCGCGACACCAAACGCGACGTCGTTGGAGATTCCGGCGGTCTGGCAGACGCCCATCGACAACACGCGCCGCTTCGCCCCGGGATTGAAATAGTGCATCACGTTCAGCGTCGGATAGTGCAGCGGCAGGGTAGGGTAGCCCGACGCGATCGCGCGGAGGCCCCCGGCGCGGGCCGCCTCCACGATCGCCGCGGCCAGTTCCGGATCGCCCGGATAGTCGAAGGCGTACTCGTGAATCATCTGCGGCAATTCTTCGGACGTGTAGAGGCCGCGCAGGCGCTCCTGCGCATTGAGCACGTACTCGAGCGTGGTGAACCAGTGCGTGTCGATCAGCACGAAGGTGTCGAACTCAAGCGCGCGGAGCCGCTCGCGTTCGAGCGATTCCATCGCGTCGTAAAAGGTGGTGACGTTCTTGCCCATGTAAGCGCGGCGCGCCTCGGGGTCGTGAATCATCAGGCGCGGGACGTGGGTGGTGAAAATTGCGGCTACGATCTCGCCCATCGCGGACCTCCTTTGGCGCGGCAATTCATCGCGCGGCCTGATGCTCGGGGTAGGTCAGGCAGACCAGCTTGGGCTCAGTCCAGAACTCCAGGCTGAAGCGTCCTCCCTGGCGGCCGACTCCACTCTGGCCCGAACCGCCGAACGGCGTGCGCAGATCGCGCAGGAAAAAGCTGTTGACCCACACCATCCCGGTCTTCAGGCGCGCTGCTACGCGCAGCGCACGCTCGAGATCGCGGGTCCAGATGTAAGCGGCAAGGCCATAGCGCGTCGCGTTGGCCATCGCGGCCGCCTGTTCCTCGTCCTCGAAGCGCTCGACGCTCAGCACCGGGCCGAAAATCTCCTCGCGCACCGCTCGTGCGTCGGACTGCAGTCGATCGAGCACGGTCGGAAGATAGTAGTAGCCGGGGTGCGGATGCTCGGGAATTGCGCCGCCGGCCAATAGCTCGGCGCCGCCGGCGACCGCCTCCTTGACGAACGAATCGACGCGGCTTCGATGCGCGGCCGAAATCAGCGGACCATATTCGGTGTCCTCGGCGAGCGGGTCGCCGATTTTGAGCTTGCGCATCTCGTCGAGGACCATCGCGAGGAATTCGTCGGCGATTTTCCGCTCGACCAGCAGGCGCGATCCTGCGACGCACGACTGACCCTGGCTGCGGAAGATCGAGCGTGCGACGCCGGCGGCCGAGCGTTTCAAATCCGCGTCGGCAAAGACCACGTTGGGCGACTTTCCGCCGAGCTCCAGCGTCACCCGCTTGAGCGATTCGGCCGCCGCCGCCATCACGCGCTTTCCGGTCGCGACTCCGCCGGTGAAGGCAATCCCGTCGACGCCCGGATGCGACACCAGCGCGGCGCCCGTCGCGCCCTGGCCCGGCAGGACGTTGAGCACGCCCGGCGGAAGCCCTGCCTCGATCGCAATCTCGCCGAGCGCGATCGCGGTCAGCGGCGCGAGTTCCGAGGGCTTGTAGATACACGCGTTGCCGGCGGCGAGACACGGTCCGAGGTTCCAGGTGCCGAGCATCAGCGGCGAGTTCCACGGGATGATGATCGCGCCGACCCCAAGAGGTGCGCGCTCGGTCAGGCTGACCAGCTTGAGGTCAGCGCCGAGAAACTTGGCGTCGCCGTAACTCGCCTCCTGGGTCCACGCCTCGGCCGCGTTGGCGAAGAAGCGCAGGTTGCGCGCGGCGCGCGCGATATCGTGGTTGACGCATTCGCTGACGGGCTTGCCGACGTCGCGCGCCTCGAGCCGTCCCAGCTCACGCGCGCGCTTTTCGATCCCGTCCGCGATTCGCGCGATGATGCGGCCGCGCGCCTCGGCGCTCATCTTCGGCCACGGGCCATGGTCGGCAGCCGCGCGCGCCACGGCGACGGCGCGCTCGACATCCTCGGCGCCGGCGTCGGCCACCTGGGCGAGTTCACGTTCGGTCGCGGGGTCGATATCCGCAAAGCGCGCGCCGCCAACAGCCGAAACGTACTTATTCCCGATGAACAGGTTGGTTTCCATGTTGGCTGTGAGACACAACTGAATTTCCTCGAATTCCGTCCGCAAGACAACTCAGATCGCGCGTCGCCATGAGCACGGAACTGTACCTGCCCTGAAGCGCACCTCCCGAGGCTCCGACAGGGGTCACCTTGACCGGCCTGCGGCGCGCCCATAACGTTAGGGCCACGATGGCCGAGTTACCGGACATCATTCCGATCTTCCCGTTGCCCAATTTCGTGCTGTTTCCCGGCGTGACAGTGCCGCTGCATATTTTCGAGCCGCGCTATCGCGAGATGGTCGCCGACGTCGCCGAGAACCACGGCACGGTCGGAATGATAATGCTCAAGGGCGACTGGGAGCGCGAGTATTACGCTTATCCCGACATCTTCACCATCGGATGCGCCGGCCGTATCACCTCGCTGGAGAAGCTTCCCGACGGACGCTACAACCTTCAGCTCGAAGGAATCAGCGAATTTCAGGTTGGGCGTGAAATCCGTTCGCATTCGTACCGGCAGGCGGAAGTCCAATGGTGTCCCTCGGGCCGCAGGCTACTCGGGCTGGAGTCTTCCGAGATGAACTCGCTGCACGATCTGCTGGTCGGGTTTCTCGGCGAAAACGCCGACGCGGCCTGGCGCGGACTGGTCGACGAGCAGGGCCTGCGCGACGCTGACCTGATCAATTTCCTGTGCTTTCACCTCGACGTCACGCCGCTGGAAAAGCAAACCCTGCTCGAGGCTCTGGACGACCGCATCGCCTGCCTGTTCGATGTGCTCACCTTCAAGATCGAAGAACGCAAGCTCGGCCCGTCCGGCCCGCGCGGCAGCGGCACCGTCAATTAAGCCGAAAGTCGCAGTTACACTGAAACGAATAGCCGGGAGTGTCTTTGGAGAAAGGGTCCGACACGGGCGGTCCCATTGCCAAACGGATCCGACCTGAGTGCCCAGATTAGTAGCGCCTGCCCAGTTTTGTCCCGATACAAGTACCAAAAATCCCCACTTGACTCGCTAACGGACGCTGGTAAAAAGGCGTCCTTTCGATTTCGAACCACAAATTCGCTCACTAATTGCGACGATTAGCGCGCTTGCATTCGCTTTTGTCCGCTCAGCGCCGAGCGTCGCGCTTCGGCACAACCGTTGCTGTACCAAAAAGCTGAGGACGGTCGAACAGTCTACTAGAGCAAACAGCAGGACGAAGGACGATGCAATTGGAAAACAGCGCGATAGCGGGAATGATGATTCCCGATGCCTTGACCCCCGGGCAGTATTACGACGGTATCCGCGCCGACGATGCCTGCGTCCGTCCGATTAAGCGCCTGATGCTGGCGGTGCTCGAAGATGCGATGCGCTGCTATCAGACCTATGCCAACTCTCGCAGTCGCGTGCAGCGCCGCCTGTTCGTCGAGGCCGAGGGGTGGCTGATGGATCGCCGGGGCGACGGCGCGTTTGCCTTCGAGACCGTCTGCGAGACCCTCGGAATCGATCCTCGTTATCTGCGCGAAGGGCTGCGCCGATGGCGCGTGCAGCAACTCGACGGGATGAATCCGCAGCGCCTGGCGCGCCGATCGCCTGTGACCCGTATCGGCCGGATTAGTGCGCCGCTTAAGCGCCGGCGACGGAAGCTTTCCGAGACGGCGACGGCCGGGGACGGCGGCGGTATCGAGATCGCGGTCAACGGTCACGGCGGCGGCAATGGCAACGGCGTCGCGCATCACCAAGGTGATGTTGCGCGCCACGATCTGACCGCGCACCATGATCTGACCGGCTACGACAGTGAAATCCAAGGCATAAACGAAGACGAGCTTGATACTGACATGAACCGGTCGGCCTCGATTGAGGTCCAGGAAGCCGCGCTGGCCTAGTTATCGCTCTCGCTTAGTTATCCCAGGGGCGCGCGAGGCGTTTCTTCCTTGCGATGACGTGACGCCCGTCTGACTGCCGTTTCTTCTACCGCGCCTGCCACATGATGCGTGCGTGCTCGTCGACCCGGCGCGCGCGGCCTTCGACGCGCGAGTACTCCAGGTGCGCGAGGGTCTCGAACGTTGCCGCCATCACGTGGAAGATCGGCCGGTCTTCGTCGCCGAAAATCTCCTGCGCCACCTCGAAGGCAGTGCGCGGCGTGCGCCTGATCAGGTCGAGCATCTCGGCTTCGCGATAGCGATGATGTTCGATGAGCTGGTTGGCGCGGTGGCGATGGTCCTGGTAGACGGCGCCGTGTGCGGGCAGCACCAGTTCGACCTCGAAGTTCTGCACCTTGCGCTGCGAATCGATGAAGTCGCTCAGCGGATTGGTCGGTCCCGAGGGATAGATGCCGACGTGCGGGGTGATCCGTGGCAGCAGATGGTCGCCGACGATCATCACCTTCTCCTTGCGCAGATAAATCACGCTATGCCCGGGGGCGTGGCCCGGCGTCCAGATGATCTCGAAACGCCGCTCGCCCACGGCGATCACGTCGCCGTCATGCAGGAACGCGTCGGGCTGCGGCACCGGATTGTATTGGTCAGTGCCCATCCACGTCGGCCGCATCCCTTCGATCGGATAACGATCGATTGGAAAGCCGTGGCCGGTGAAAAATGCGTGCACCTCGGGATTGGCTGACGGCGCCGCCACCATGTTCAGCATCCGGTTGACCCGCTCGACCTCGAGGTCGTGCAGGTAGGTGCGGGCGTGGCTTAGCCCCTTGATTGTTCCCGAGGCGCCGAAATGGTCGACGTGATGATGGGTGCCGAGCAGCACCGTCAGGTCTTCGACCCTGGTTCCGGCTTGCGTGAAGGCGTCCTTGAGTGTGGCCACGCTGTCGGCCGTGTTCATGCCGGTGTCGACCAGCACCCACTGCCCGCCGCCGCAATCGATCAGATAGACGTTAACGATCGTCGGCCGCATCGGTAGCGGCAAAAAGAGTTCGTAAATCCCGCTCTGTACTTCCGAAATTTTGGCTGGCATCGCTTCAGGCCTTCGGGGCAGTCCTTGCGCGTGGCCGCGCGAATCGTCGGCCCGCTACCGCCCGGCCAGAGCCCGGCGCTCTAATCAATACCTGTCCGATTTTACGCGCCGGCAAAATGACCGATCGCGTAACCGGGGGCGCCCGGACTTGTTAACTGGTTACTCGTGGATCTGATCCTTTACCTGGAAGGTCAGCTTAACCGTCACCTTCCAGCGTGTCACTTTGTTGTGCGCGACTTCGGCCGCGATGTTCGTCACCTGCGCCGTATGCACGCCCGAGATAGTCACCGCGGCGCGCGCCACCGCCAGGTCCACCGCATGCTCGATCGACTCGGTCGAACTGCCGGTCAACTCGATTGTTTTTTCAACCATCGGGATTTCCCGTTCCTCGGCCGGCGCGGCGCTGCGATTTGACGCGCGCGCTCGCGTGGCGTTAGGGTTGAGCCCTGCGCGCTAATTACGTCACACAGGGCACCTGAAAACAAGGCAGATTTCTCTATGAGCTACGATCGTTCGGCAGTGCGGGCAGTTATCGAGGCGGCAAAGGCGGACCGGCGAAACACGCTTTCGCCCGCCGAATGCAGGGCGCTCTGCGAGGCCTGCGCAATCCCGCTGCCCAAGGCCGCGACCGCGTCGTCCGCCGCCGAAGCCGGCCGCGCCGCCAGCGCGCTCGGCTTTCCGGTGGTGATGAAAATCGTCTCACCCGATATCCTGCACAAGACCGAAGCGGGCGGCGTGGTGCTCAACGTTCGGAGCGCGGCCGAGGCCGAGCGGGCCTACGAAAAGATCGTCGCCGGTGCGCGCGCCTACAAGCCCGACGCCAAAGTCGCCGGAGTCGAAATCCAGCAGATGCTCTCTGGCGGCCAGGAGGTGATCGTCGGGGCGACGGCCGATCCGAGTTTCGGCAAGGTGGTGGCCTTCGGTCTCGGCGGGGTGCTGGTCGAAGTGCTCAAGGACATCACGTTTCGCCTGGCGCCGGCGAGCCGCGACGACGCGCTCTCGATGATCAACGGGATCGCGGCGGCCGAAATCCTGGGCGGTGTGCGCGGCGCGGCCGCGGTCGACAAGGACGCGCTCGCGGCGATCATCGAAACCGTGTCGACCCTCGCCGCTGACTTTCCGGAGATCGCGGAGCTCGATTTGAACCCGGTGTTGGCGCGGCCCGACGGCGCAGTGGCGCTCGACGTCCGCGTGTTGCTTGACTTCGCGCCGCCGGCCGAGCGCTATCGGCCCTCGCGCGAGGAAATCTTGCGCGCGATGAACCGTATCATGCGTCCCGGGGCAATCGCGGTCATCGGCGCGTCGGCCGAAGACGGCAAGATCGGCAACTCGGTGATGAAAAACCTCATCAACGGCGGTTTCGAGGGGGAGATTTATCCGATCCATCCTAAGCTGCCGGAAGTGATGGGGCGCAAGGCCTATCGCAGCGTCAAGGAAGTGCCGGGCGAGATCGATGTCGCGGTATTTGCGATTCCGGCGCCGCTGGTGGCGGGCGCGCTCAAGGAGTGCGGTGAAAAAAAGATTCCCGGCGCGGTGCTGATCCCGTCGGGCTTCGCGGAAACCGGCAACGTCGAGCTGCAAAACGAGATCGTCAAAATCGGGCGGCAGTACAACGTGCGCCTGATGGGCCCGAACATCTACGGCTTCTACTACTTGCCGCGCAAGCTGTGCGCGACCTTCTGCACGCCTTACGACGTGCTGGGCAAGGCGGCGCTGTCCTCGCAAAGCGGCGGCGTCGGGATGGCGATCGTCGGCTTCAGCCGCTCGACTCGGATGGGTGTTTCGGCGATCGTCGGGCTGGGCAACAAGTCCGACCTCGACGAGGACGACCTGCTGACTTTTTTCGAGCAGGACGACAACACGCAGGTGATCGCGATGCACGTCGAGGATTTGAAGGACGGCCGCTCATTCGCCGAGGTCGCCAAACGCGTGTCGCGCAAGAAGCCGGTGATCGTGCTCAAGGCCGGACGCACCGTGCTCGGCGCGCGCGCCGCGCGATCGCATACCGCGGCGCTTGCCGGCAACGATCGCATCTATGAGGACGTGCTGCGCCAGTCGGGCGTGGTGCGCGCCCGCGCGCTCAACGACATGCTCGAGTTTGCACGATGCCTGCCGATCATGGCGGCGCCCACGGGCGAGAACGTGCTCATCATCACCGGCGCCGGCGGCTCGGGCGTGCTGCTCTCGGACGCCTGCGTGGATAACGGGCTCAAGCTGATGGAGATGCCACCCGACCTCGACACGGCCTTTCGCAAGTTCATTCCGCCCTTCGGCGCGGCTGGCAACCCGGTGGACATCACTGGCGGTGAGCCGCCCGCGACCTATCGCAACACGATTCGGCTGGGGCTGGAGGAGCCGCGCATCCACGCGCTCATCCTCGGCTACTGGCACACCATCATCACGCCGCCGCTGGTGTTCGCAAAACTGGTGACCGAGGTGGTCGAGGAGATGCGCACCAAGGGAATCGACAAGCCTATCGTGGCGTCATTGGTCGGCGACGTCGAAGTCGAAGACGCCTGCCGCGTGCTCTTCGAGCACAACATCCCGGCCTATCCGTACACCACCGAGAAACCGGTGATCGTGCTGGGTGCGAAGTATCAATGGGCGCGCGCCGCCGGCTTGGTGGGAGGCTGATCGCAAGGGAAGGTCTGGCAGGATACTACTAGATTCTGCCTTGCCCAGGAAATTTGTGCCCCTGAAATCAAGCCATCAACGGCGACAGAATCGCAGGCGTTAGCGACTCCAAAAAGGTCGGCGCTACTTCTCTTTCTTCTCAAATTTCAGCGACGCCGAGTTCATGCAATAGCGCAATCCCGTGGGGTTCGGGCCGTCGTCGAAAACGTGCCCCAGGTGCGCGCCGCAGCGGCTGCACGTCACCTCGGTCCGCACCATTCCGAAGCTCTTGTCCACGTTGTTTTCGACCTTGGTCTCGTCCTTGGGGGCATAGAAGCTCGGCCATCCGCAGCCCGAATCGAATTTAGTCTCGGAATTGAACAGCTCGTTGCCGCAGCAGACACAGAGATAAACGCCCTGGTCGTGGAAATCCCAATATTTGCCGGTGAATGCGCGCTCGGTGCCTTTTTTGCGCGCGACCTCGAATTGTTCGGGAGTCAGGAGCGTTTTCCATTCCTCATCGGTCTTGACGATTTTTTCGGCCATGGTGCTTCTCCCCTCACATCCAAACGGCAAAGCGCATGCCTGAGTTTCATTACGTTGCTTCGCGGTGCACAAAAGTTTGACAACAAAGAAAAAGACCGCGGAGGTTTCCCATTCCGCGGCCGTTCGCAATCCTTGGTTAGCGATCGATAATCAGTGCAACACCGGCTGCGCGGGAGGCGAGGTCAGCGGCACAAGCGGTGGCGGCACCGCGACCGGGCCGACCGGCGTGCGCTCGATGTAGGTTTGCGGCGCAGCGCTCTCGGCCGCTGAGGTTGTGTTGGCTGGCAGCACGGGTACGATTGGCTGAGCGTTCTCGCCGGGGTTGTATATCTGGCTGTATTCGGTGTCGCCGCTCATCATCGGGGCGAGCGAGGTCTTGGTCGCGAGGTAATGCAGCGGACGGGTCACGCCCCACTCCAGCGCGTAGCCGATTGGCGCGATGAAGTAGCTGACCACCTTAAGCAGTTGCCCGTCCTCGGTATCGGTATACTCGTTGGGATTCTGCTTGTCGTTGTATGGGCCCTGCTGGGCGAACGCCATCGCCGGCATCGCCATCACCAGGACCATGACTGTGCAAAGCATTAGCCGTCGCATGACAATAGTTTGTGCCCGACGTGCAGTTTATGTCAATGGTCGCGAGACGCCACCGGCGATACGCGGCCTTGCTCTGCGCCCGCGATACGAGGCTTAAATGCGCACCTATTCGGCTGCCCCGGCGACACGCGCGCTCACCCCTACCGGCGGTTTCCTGGACGGTTTCAGCTACTCGCTTAACCCATACGTCGGATGCGCGTTTGGCGACAATGGCGGCTGCCCTTTCTGTTACGTGAGGGCGCTGCCGGTCGCTCGAGCGCAGGCGGGGCCGTGGGGTACGTGGGTGGTCGCCAAGTCCAATCTGCTGGAGTTGCTCGCGCGCGAGCTTGGCGCGCTGGAAAAATCGGGGAAGCTCGAACGCGCGGCCGTTTTCATGTCGAGCGCGACTGATCCGTACCAGGGCATGGAGCGGCGGATGCGCCTGACGCGCGGCGCGCTGGAGTTGTTCGTGCGTCGGCCCCCGCGCCGCGTGCTGCTGCAGACGCGGAGTCCGATGATCGAACGCGACCTCGATCTGCTGACCCGCCTGGGGCCGCGGCTCATCGCGTCGATAACCGTGGAGACCGACGATGAGCAAGTGCGCCGCGCGCTCACGCCGACCTCGCCGTCGATCGCGCGACGTCTCGCAACGGCGTGCCGGCTGCGCGCGGCCGGCGTGTTCGTGCAGCTCGCGATCGCTCCGATGATGCCGAACCATCCCGAGCGCCTCGCTGAGCTTGCCGACGGCGGCGCCGATCGCGTGGTCGTCGACACTTACTTCGACGGCGACGGCTCAGGTGGCCGGCGCTCGCGCGCGCTCAGGATGGAGGAGCTGTATGCGCGGCTGGGTTACAAGGAATGGTTTCGGCCGGGTGCGGAGCGCGAACTTATGGCGGCGATGCGCGCGCGGCTGGGCGAGGAGCGGGTGCTCTTCAGCCGCGAGGGATTCAACGCGGTATAGGGATCGCGGCCGCTGACATTTCCCGCGCGCACCCGGTTGTGGCATAAGGGCGAAGATCCGCGAGAGAGACTCAACGTTCCACATCGATCAAGGAGCTTCTGCCCATGGACTTCGGAATTCTTCTACCATTTCGCAACCCTCCGCAGTGGCATCGGCCGATAACCGAGGTCTACGACGAGCATCTTCAAGAAGCCGTGCTGGCGGAGGAACTCGGATACGACCACGTCTGGACCACAGAGCATCACTTTTACGACGACGCCTGGTCACCTTCGCTGCTGCCGATTCTCTCAGCCATCGCGCAGCGCACCAGCCGCATCCGCTTGGGAACCTTCATCATCATCCTGCCCTTTCATCATCCGGTCCGCGTCGCCGAGGACGCAGCGACGGTCGATATCTTGTCCAAAGGGCGGCTCGACCTGGGCGTTGGCCAGGGCTACGTGGTTAGCGAGTTCGACAGCTTCCGCATTCCGCGCAGCCAGCGCGGCGGACGGGTCGAGGAGGGAGTGGAGCTGATCCGGCGATGCTTCACCGAGGAGAACTTTTCCTTCGACGGCAAGTACTACCAGATGAAAAACGTGAATCTGACACCCAAGCCGGTGCAGAAGCCTTTTCCGCCGCTCTGGATCGCCGCGATGGCGGAAAAGTCGGTCGCCCGCGTGGCCAGGATGGGATATCACCTGGCCGGCAGTGGTGGCGTCGATCTCCAGCAGATGTACGACGCGGGCCTGCGCAGCCACGGCCACGACGTCGCGAGCCACTACATCGCGCAGTTGCGCGCGGTCTATGTCGCCGAGACGCGCGAGCAGGCTTGGGACGACGCCGAAGAGCATCTGTACTACATGATGACGGCATACGATCGGCGTTTTAAAGAGGCGAACGATTTGCCTTGGAGCGAAGCGGTTTTCTCGCAATCCGACGTTCCGCCTCCGGGCAAGATGCGCAATACACCGGGACTAAGCTTTTTTCAGGCGCCGCTGGCCGTGGGAACTCCGGATGACGTGGTACGGGAGCTCAAGCGTTACAGTGAGGCGGGCCGGGTGACGCATCTGGTGATGTGGATGCAGTTGCCGGGGATGCCTGCGCAGAAGGCGCGCCGTTCGATGGAGCTGTTCGCGAAAGAAGTAATGCCGAAGTTGCGTTGATTCATCGGAGCAAAATTTCCGTCTCAACTATACAGTCATAAATCAAAGCCTGAATACGTAATGAGAAGCCCGGCTGTCCAAACGACAGTCGGGCTTCGGCGCCTTTGGCCTCGAGTATTGCGTTCGCCACATGCACACGGCACGCCGATGGATACACGCGCGCTTTGGCGCAGGCGGCCTCAACTTGCCGTACGACGCCGGAGCGGGGCGGCGCGTTCCCCTCGGCGCCAGCGACGATCGAATTCGCCTCTAGCAAGCCTTACTGTCGCAAATTTTCCAACCCGCCCTGGTTCGCTTGCTTCGTACCACAGCGAAAGCGTTAGCCTGACAGATACTCATTTTGACTTTGAAAGAGGTATAACTGATGGAAAACAGAACTGGCTATCTCGCGCGTTTGGCTCTGGCGGCAATCCCGAGTCTCGGACTGTTATTGATGGCCGGCGGCGGCTCGGCCCTCGCCGGAATGAACGAGCACAATTTTCACGGACGCTATGTCGCTTCGTATCATGCCTTTGACGCGTCGATCACCGGAACCGTGAGCGAGCCGAATCCGCCGGCGACACCGTACGCAGTTTCGGGCGCGATGTTCAGCGACGGCAAGGGGAACCTTTCTGGCTTCCTCAACGAGGACTACGGCTCGCCGGGCACTGGCGCCGCGGCGAGTTGTTCGATCACTGGTTCCTATACGGTTGGCAGTGCTCCCGTCGGCGCGGCGGGCGGATTCGTTACGATTAATCTGACCAGCAGTTGCAAGACAGTGACCTGCACCGGGACCACCGTGCCGAGCTGCGCGGTCAGCGGTTCCGCCAGCCCCGGATCGCCTGTCCAGTTGTTCTGCGCATTGTCGGGCCCGTCGGGCAAGTCACTCGATTGCACGGAGATGGGAGAGGCGGCGAGCGGCACTACCTTCCAGACTCCAATCTCGGCGCCACACTGGGAGCGGGAAGACTAGGAACTACTGAAGAAGCCTGATGGCTTTGTTCGCCAAAGCGGCGCGGCCGATCCTCGGATCGGCCGCGCCGCCGCGTTCAGGAGATAAATTCGACTTGTGCCCCGCGCCAGTCAGTGCTGAGGCGACGGGCTGTGAATCAGATGAACGATACCGACGAGGACAATCGCGCCCACCGTCGCCATCGCAAGATGTCCGATTCCGCTATACACCTGGATGTTGAATGCGTCGAAAATCCGATTGCCGATGACGGCGCCTACGAGGCCGAGCAGGATGTCGGCAAACATGCCGTAGCCCTCGCCGCGTACGATCTTCCCGGCCAGCCATCCTGCGATTAGTCCGATAATGATAGCGCCGATCATGCGATGAACCCTCCCTGTGATGAAAGATCCGTGTGTGACGGGAACGCCGGGGCGGCTCGCGCACCACTCACGCGGCGATGTACTGGTCGACCGGAAACATCACGCGGCCGCGCAGGATCGGCACGCACTCGGGAGGAAACTCCTGCACGATCTCGGCGCCGGCGCCGCGCAGGAGGCCGATAAAACGCTCGAGATTGAGCATCGCGCCGGTCGGCAGATCATGCAACACGACCACGCTCCATGGCGTGGCGCGGCACTGAGCGAGCGCCCGCTCGGGCCATCCGCCGGGGTCTTCCCAATCGCGTGGAATGCAATTCCATAGCACGCAGCTGAAGCCGCCGGCGCACAGGTAGTCGACCACCTTGCGATTGAGCAGGCCCGAATCGAGCGCGCCGCCGCCGCCAAAGGGGCGGAACAGGCGGTCGGGATGCGCGAGCGCGCCGATCATTCGCTGAGCGCGGCCAATCTCGTCCTCGGCGCCGTCGCGGTCCTCGCGCCGGCCGAACGGCTTGCTGTGCGTCAGGCTGTGATTGCCGATCCAGTGGCCCTCGGCGCGAGCGCGCTCGGCGCGGGCGCGGCGGCCGGGGTCGCCCAGCTTCTCTCCGATTACGAAGAAGGTCGAGCGCACTCCCGCGGCGCCGAGCACGTCGAGGACGTGCTCGGTCACCTCGGGGTCGGGCCCGTTGTCGAAGCTGAGCGTGACTTTCATTTCACTTCACTTCGACGATCTCTCGCTTGGGCTCCGCTGCGCCTACTTTTTCTGTTCCATCGGGGCGCCGCAGCACTTGAGCGCGCCCGGGCCGCCCTTGGTGACAATTACCTGCGATCCGCATTTGCCGCAGATGTAAACTTTTCCCAGCTGGTTGGCCATCGTTGTTGGTCGCTCCGTTAAGTTGGATGTGATGCGCCGCGCATAACGGCTTCAGGCGCCGCGAAACAGCGGCTTGCGCTTGTCCAGGAAGGCCCGGACGCCCTCCGCGCGGTCGGCTGTGGTTTGTAGCAAGGCGTACAGATCCTCTTCAAGCCTTATACCCTGATCCAGGGTCAGGTCGCATCCCTTGCGCACGGCCTCCTTGGCCAGCCGCGCGGCGACCGGACCGCGGCTTAAGATCGCGCGCACGACCTCGCCAACCACGCGCTCGAGCGCGACGCGGCCGGGGCCGGGCGCGATATAGGTCACGAGTCCGAGGCGTATCGCCTCGCCGCCATCGATCTGCGCGCCCGTCAGCAGCATTCTGAGCGCATGGGCCGCGCCAATAAGCCGCGGGAGGCGCTGGGTACCGCCAAAGCGCGGCATCCGGCCGCGCCCTAGCTGGCCCATCGCGAAGCGTGCCGATCGCGCGGCGACGCGAAGGTCAGCAGCAAGCGCCAGTTCCGTCCCTTCATCGGCGGCGACGCCCTCGATAATCGCGAGCGTCGGCTTGGAGAGCACGGCGATCGATTCGACCACGCTCGGAGCGATCGTGTCGACCTCGTCGTCAAAGCCGGCGCAGAAGTTTCCGCCCGCGCCGCGAATGACGAGCATCAGCGCTCCCGGATCGTCTTCGACCTCCTCGGCAAGTTCGACCAGCCGCTGCGCCATCGCGGCGTCAAGCCGATTGCGCGCGGTCGGCCGCTTGAGCGTTGCGGTCACGCATCCGCCGGCGCGAGCGACTTCGACCCGGCCCGCCGCGGCGCGCGCCGGACGCGCGCGTTCAGGGCCTTGGCGTATCGCCCTTGTCACGCAGCTCCTTGCGCAGAATTTTGCCGAGCGGATTCTTGGGCAGCGCCTCGATGAACTCGATCGACTCGGGCCGTTTGAAGCTCGCCAGGCGCGTGCGGCAAAACTCGCCGATGTCGGCCGCGGTTACGTTCTGACCCGGCCGTTTGACGACGAAGGCCTTGACGGTCTGTCCCCATTCGACCGACGGCACGCCGATTACGGCCGCCTCGTCGATCCCCGGATGGCTCATCAGGACGGCCTCGATTTCGGCGGGTGCGATATTTTCGCCGCCGCGGATGATCATGTCGTCCTTGCGTCCGGCGAAGAACACATAGCCCTCTTCGTCGACCCATCCGAGGTCGCCGGTCGCGCGCCATCCCTCGGGCAGACGGGAGTCGTCCTCGCGTCCGGCGTAGCCCTTCATGATGCGCGGGGTGCGGATGAGGATTTCGCCGACCTGTCCCGCCGCCAGCAGCGCGCCGTCGTCGTCGCGGACGGCGACTTCGACGTCGGGCAAGGGGCGGCCGATCGAATTCAGGCGCTTGAGCTTGAGCTCAACGGTTTTGGCGTCGCCGTCGATCCGATGGTCGTCCGGACCGAGCACGGTCAACGAAGAGGTGGTCTCAGTCTGGCCGTATGCGTTGACGAAGCCGACGGTTTTGGGAAACGCCTCGATCGCGCGCCGGATAGTCTGAATCGGCATCGCCGCGCCGCCGTAGGCCAGGTTGGTCAGGTGCGAAAAATCCGTGTCGGCGAACGACGGCTCGTCGAGCAACTGCTTCATCATGGTAGGCACGACGAAGGCGTGGGTGACTTTCTCGCGCGCGACCAGTTGCAGCCAGGTCTTGGGGTCGAACTGCGGCATGATCACCATCCGCCGCCCAGTCCACAAATTGGTCATCATCGCCGTGGTTCCGGCGATGTGGTAAAACGGCACGCATACCAGCGCGACGCCGCGCTCGGTGCCGTCGGCCATCTCGACGTTGGCCGTGACGTAGGCGGCGAAATCTCGAAAACGCAGCATCACGCCCTTGGGCAGCGAGGTCGTGCCGCTGGTGTACATCAGGACCGAGACGTCCTCATCCTCGACTTCGACTTCGCCCTCATCGACATCGGCCGCCTTGACCAGGTCCGCGAGCCGCGGCATCCCGGCCTTGCCCTCGCCCCAGGCCACCGCCTTCGCGGTGTTTAGCTTGGGCGCGACGCGCCCGACGAGGTCGAGGTAGCGGTCGCCCGCCAGCAGCACCTTGGCGCCGGCGGTGTTGATCATGTACTCGAGCTCGGCGTCCTTGGCGCGGTAGTTGAGCGGGAGCCAGGTCAGTCCGGCCTTGGCGGCGGCGTAGTAGCCGGCGATGTAGTTGTCGGAGTTGGTGTCGAGGGCGGCGACTACGTCGCGAGGTTTGAGCCCGAGCATCTTGAAGGCCGAACTCAGACGCCCGACCAGTTCGTTGAGTGCTGCGTAGTTGAGCCTGCGATCGCCAAAGACCAGGATTTCCTGGTCGGGAGCGATCGAGCCGGGGATGCTGATGAAACTGACGGTGTTCACGGTACTCCGTTTCCTCCATGGCGGCGCGCCCTCTTGGGGACGGACATGGCCGCCGATGCTCGCGCGTCGAGCGTGAAATGTTCGAGCCTGCGGGCGAGCCGGCGCTCCATCGCCAACCCTTCGCCGAGCGGCAGGTCCAGGCCGTCCCAGACCGCCAGCTTCAGTATCGCAAGCCGCTCGCGCGGCAAACGGCCCAGACGGCGAGCCAGCGCGCCGGCCGCTCGCGTCAGCTTCGCCGCGGGCACGACTTCGGCGACCAAACCTATTGCTAAAGCCTCCTTTGCGTCAATCCAACGGCCCGTCAGGCAAAGATCGAGCGCGCGTCCCACCCCCAGGCGCCGCGCGGCGGTCTGCGTGCCGGCCACTCCGGGAATCATACCGAGCCTGGTCTCGGGCAGGCAGAATGACGCGTCGGCGGTAGCGATTGCGATATCGCACAGCAGTAGCATCTCGAGGCCGCCGCCTACCGCGTAGCCATGAACCGCGGCGACGGTCGGAATGGGCAGCGCACGGAGCCGCCCCCACACGTCGCGCCGAAAACGGACCCATCGCGCAACCGTCGGCGAGGGCGCGCTCCCGAACTCGCTCACGTCGCCGCCGGTGGAAAACGCGGGGCCCGCGCCCGAGAGCACCATCGCGCGCACCTCGGGGTCGTCATGGATCGCGCTGAGGGCGGCGAAGAGATCGTCGCGCATCGCCACGTTGTAGGCATTGAGTTGGCGCGGCCGATTGAGCGTTATCCATGCGATCCGGTTGCGCTTGGCGAACCGGATCGTGCTGAAGCCCGGCGACGGAGGTAATGAGCGGATGCTGTGCGATACCTGCGCCATAAGGGCGACCGCGTTGGCAGTCTGTCAGACTTCGTCGGCGGACTCAGGCGGAGAAGAGCTCGGCCCCGGGGCTGGCTGCAACCTCAGGCCGCCCGCGCTCGAAGACGACGCGCCCGCCGACGATCGTGAGGTCGACTGGCAGGTTCATCAGGTCGGCCGGCTTCAGGGCCGTCGGATCGCGAGGCAACACGATCAGGTCGGCCAGGCGGCCGAGCGAGATTTCGCCCGCGTTGAGGCGTGCCAGGCGCGCCGCCTGAGTCGTGAAAAGCCTGAAGCCCTGTTCGATTGGAATCCGCTCGTTAAGGCCGACTTCGTACCCTTCGAGCGAAAAACGCATCGCGGCGGCGCCAATCGCGGTCAGCGGACGGGCCGGGGTGACCGGCGCGTCGGTGGCGCCGGCGAGTTCGATACCAGCCCCGAGCAGGCTCCGCGCGCGATACAGGTAGGGCAGCAGGCCGGGCTCGGTCATGTACTTTGCGCCGCGGTAGTAAGGGAAGCCGGGATTGGTGACCACCCACGCGCCCAGGGCTTTGAGCCGCTCGAGATGCTCGGGCGTAATCACGCCGCCGTGCTCAATACGAAAGACCGGGCCGCCGTCGAGCGCCGGCGGCATCCCACGCGCGGCGGTCTCGAGCGAATTGAGCGCGAGTTCCAGTTCTTCGACTTCGGTGCAGTGGAAGGCCGAGTCGAGTCCGATCTCGCGCGCGCGCGCGACCCATCGCGCGATCGGACGATAGTCGGTTTGGGGGCTCTCGACGAACTTGACCGCGACCAGTTTTATCCCGGCCGGCTGTGCCGCCCGCGCCGCTTCGTTGAAGGCGTTCAAGTGGGGCGCGCCGAGCATCATCGCGACCCGTTGCGCCACGGCCCGCCCGCTCACCATGCGCGCCATCAGCGCGACGTCCTCGGGCCCGTTGCGCACGGTCGCGTCGGTGAACGCGGTCACGCCGGTCGCCGCGAGCTCGCGGCTGAACAGGCGCGCGCGCGACTCCAGCTCGGCCGGGGTCACGCGCGGGAGCCGACGGGAGATGTAGCTTTCCATGCCGGCCACCAGACCGCTAAGCTGCCCGGTCGCGTCGCGCATCAGAACGGCGCCCTCGGGCGGCTTGAAGTCGGGCGCCTCGAGACCCAGCGCGGCGATCGCGCGCGAATTGAGCCACGACGCGTGGAGCGTCTGATGGCGCAGGCGGAGCGGATTCTTGGGCACCGCGGCGTCGAGTTCTGCGCGCGTCGGTCCGCGGCGTCCGGCCAGCAGCGCTTCATCGCATCCGAATGCGCGGAGCCAGTTGCCCGGTGGCGCCTTGCCCGCGGCGACCCGCAATTCGGCCATCAGATCCTCGAGCTGGCGGCATCGCCACAGACTTAGGCCGGAGACAGCGGACCCTGCTTCGAGGAAATGTAAATGCGAATCGATTAGCCCGGGCGCGACGACGCGGCCGGCGAGCCGAATCAGGTGCGTGCGCGGGCCGACCAGCGGCTTGAGGTCGCTGTACTGTCCGAGAGCGAGGATCGTGCCGCCGGCGACCGCAATCGAGTCGCTGGTGGGATAGCCGAGGATCGTTCCCCCATGCAGGACGAGATCAGCCTTGAGGGCCATCAGGGTCTCAAGCGCCAAGGCGTCACGCGCGGCAGGGCGCCCGATGGCGCATCCTCGCGCGCGGCGCGCACTTCAAAAACCTCAAGCGGACCTTAATCCGAAGACGGAAGCGCTTTGGCTTCCTTGATTTTCATTTCGGCGTCGCAACACTCGATCGCACCCGTGCCCGGCTTGTTGCAGAGCACTTCGGTGCCGCACTTGTCGCAGAGATAACGCTTGCCTAACTGATTAGCCATCGTTTTGATTCTCCCGTGATATTCGCGTGATCGCGGCCGGCCGTCGCGGACCCGGCCGCGAATTTTTGCTTGAGAAACGCGAGCGACAAACTCACGCGCGATCCTTTGGCCCTTTTTTAGAGCATCGCGCGCATTTCTTCAATGAGTCATTTTATCAATTGCGCCCCGATGCGTCGCCTGCAAACGGCAACTCGCTCACAACCGCGGCGGCTTCGCCGTCGGCCGCTTCGATTTTCACCGCTGTTCCGGGCGCCCAGGCGCTGTGATGCAACACGGCGAGCGCGATCACGCCGAGCCGCGGCGAGCGCAGCGGGCTGGTGAGATGTCCGACCTCCTTACCCGCAAGCATCACCCGCGAGCCTGCGCCCGGAACGCGCGCTCCGTCAATCCGAAGGCCCATCAGCCGCCGCTTCAGTGCGCCGCGCGCGGTCGCCCGCTCAACGGTCTCCTGCCCGATATAGCATCCCTTGCTGAACGAGATCGCCGGTTCGGTGCGCGCCTCCAGCGCGATCGTTTTTTCATTGGTATCGACACCGATCCGCGCATTGCCGCTTTCAACCCGCACAATCTCGTCGGCATCCATGCTGACCTCGCGGATTTCGCCGTGCGCGCTCCCAGCCGCAGTCATCCGCGCGACCATTTCCGGCGCGCTCGCCCCATCAGCGAGGATCGTGAATGCCGGCGCGCCCCATCGCGTCACCTGCGCTACCAGCGCACCGCCTGAGGCCTCGCTAAACCGCCACGCACCGCAGTGCGATGCCGGCTCACCGAAGACTTCGTGGACCAGCGCCGCCGCGTGCGGCCCGTCGATTTGAATCACGCCGTAGCCCACTGCGTCGGCGTTTTCATCCAGTTCGACGTCATCAGCGACCAGGAAGCGCTCGAGGTGGACGCGCACGGCGGGCCAAAGCGCGCGATCCATTTCGAGCAGCAGAGCATCCGCGGTGGCCCACACGTTCGCTTCGGCAATCAGATGGGCGCGCTCGGTCAGAAACAGCGCCGCGATGAGGTTGCCGGGTATGAGTCCCTTGATGTCGTTGCTGCACATTCCGTGCAGGAATGACGCGCGGTCATCCCCGCTCATCCGGATGACCAACCGCTCGGCGCACAGCCGCACGCCGGCGCCGCTCGTAAGCGCGCGGTAATCGGCCTCAAGACCGTCGCCGGTGGCGGGACGATCTGGCGTTTGGGTAAAACTTGCGCGGTCCAATCTCAACTCCTTGCCAATTCGGCCTTAACGGACGCTTATCATTTCAATTCTATCATTGCCGTGGATTTCGTATACTGAATGCTGGAGGCGCGCAGATCTCGATGTTTCGGCGGTCAGGAAAGCGGGCGGCTGGAACGCCGTCACGGCGGCGTCGCGGCTGGCGGCTCGGGCGCGAAGCGGTGCTATGCGGCGCCGGTTTGTTCGCGATGCTTTGCGCCACTGCTCCTGCGGCGCACGCCGCCGCAGACGCCGGGGCTGCCTCCGCTGAACTGAGCAATCAGGCCTTCGCGCTGCTGAATTCGCTCAACGCCACCGACGCCGACGGCAACGCCAACCCGGACGCCAAGGAGCTCGTGGGACCGGTCGCGAGCTTCGCCGGCGACGCGCAGACCCTCAGCCAGGCGCTGGACGCGAAGGACAATGCCGGCGCGCGGCGCGCGGCCGCCTCGCTCGACGCCGACGCGGCGTCGGTCGACGCCGGGCTGAAGGCCCACAAGGCGGCGATCCGTGCCGATCGATGGGACGCGCTCAAGCATCAGTTAGCCGCGATCGAAAAGAGCGTTCCACCTGCGCCGGCATCCGCCGCGTCCGCTTCCGGTGCGCCGGCCCCGGTTGCGCCGGTTGCTTCAGGCGAGCCTGGAGGCGCCGGCGCGCCCGCTTCGGGAGACGCCGCTTTGCCTCCGGCGGCGGCAGACAGCGCCGCTGCCGCGAGCGCGCCGGCGCCCCCGGATAACGGCGGCCCCACGATCAAGATTGAGTCGAGGAGCGTCGTCGGCAGCGTCACGCATTTGAAGGGATACTTCGAGGGCTCGGCGCTGCGCTCGGCCGGCATCTATGAGGGCGCGCAGAACGTCAAACCACTCAAAGTGGACCATGTGGTCGGCCGTCAGAAAGTCGATTTCCAGCTCTCGATCCGCGACGCCGATATTGCGACCAACCTTCGTGTCATCGACCAGGCCGGACGTTCGGCGACCGCCTCGGTGTTTGGCGAGGATTCGACGGCGCTCGCGAGCACGAGAAGGGAATCGGGAGTCGAGGTGGACCGCGGCGCCGGGTCTACCTCTGGAAACAACACCGCCGAAATTCCAAGCGAGAGCGCGCCGGACGCAGCGGACGCAGATTCGAGCGGGCTTGACGAATCGGCGCCGAGCGCGGATGAAGGCGGAATCGGTAGCGGATCGATTGGCGGATTGGGCGGCGGATCGATTGGAGGACTCGGCGGCGGACTCGGCGCTCCGATGGGCAACATCCAGATCAACATCGAGGCGATCAACCCGGTAAATCCCCTCGTGCATCTCTACCAGGTCGTCGGACAGATAATCGGCAAGGGCGTGCGCCGCGCGGGAATCTATGTCGACGGGCGGCTGGTCAAGCGATTACCGGTCAGCCATGGCAATCTCAGCAACTTCTCGACGACCTTCAGGCTGAGCGGCGGCACGGCGACGATTCGCGCCTTCGGCGCCGGCAACCAGTACGTCGAGTCGTCGATCGCGATGCCGCCGGCGGTAGCGTCGGCGCCGCCGATCGTGGTCGCGCCCTATGGGATGAATCCATATAGCCCGTTCGGGATGAATCCGTACCCGATGGACCCGTACGGAAGTCCCTATGGCAGCCCTTTTGGCACGCCATATGGCACTCCCTACGGCTCGAGCCCCTCCTACGGCATCAACATTAGCCCCTTTGGAATCACACGCTATCCAGTCAGTCCGTACGGCGCGAGTCCCTACGGGGCGAGTCCATACGGGGCGAGTCCATACGGCGCGGCTCCGTACGGAGTCAATCCGTATGCCGCGCCGATCAATCCTTACGGCAACGCACGTCCGATGGGCCCCGCCGGCCGCTAAGGCATCGCGCATAAGGGAATGTCACGAAAGAACAGACGGCGAGATGGGCCGAACGGCGAGCCCCCGAGGCCTTTCCACTACGAACTGCACAGTAAGGCTAATCGCTACAGATGCCTCTCCACTTCAGCCACTGACGGATCTTCCGCGTTCTCCGCCGATTGTTTCGGCCGGCGGCGCAAACCTCTCTTTGAAGATCGCCCGCTGGAGTAAGGACTTGGGTGCCTTACTTGCCGCACCTGCGGTGATTCCGTTAAAGTTCGAGATTCAGCCAATAACCCCAAGCCATTCGATACTTCGCGAGTGCACCGACGATGCTGATTCAGGCGACGCAACTACGGCCCGGGATGATCCTGGAATACAACAACGGGCTCTGGCGGGTGATGGCGATCAGTCACATCACGCCCGGCAACTGGCGCGGGATGGTCCAGACCAAGCTGCGCAACGTCAAGACCGGAACCCAGACCGAAAACCGCTTCCGCTCTGAAGATCGCGTCGAGCGCATCATCCTGAGCCAGATAGAAATGGAATTCCTCTATCAGGAAGGCGACGATTTCCATTTCATGAACACCGAGACCTATGACCAGATCACGATTCCCAAGGAACTGATCGAAGATGTGGTCGGCTTCCTTACACCTAATCTAAAAGTTGAAGTTGAATTTCATGAGACCACGCCGCTCAACGTCTCGCTGCCCAAGACGGTCAATCTCAAGGTCGTGCAGACGGATCCCGGAATGAGGTCCGCGGCGGTGACCAACACGCTCAAGCCGGCCACGATGGATACCGGGCTGGTGGTGCAGGTGCCGCACTTCGTCCAGGAGGGCGAGACCATCACGATCAACACCGAGACGCGCGAGTATATGGCTCGCGCTAAGTAGGTGCGTCGCACGCCCGGTTCCGGCCGGGGCCGCAATTCTCCGCCGCCAAACGATTCGAAGGCGCCGGCCGAGCGCCGAGTCCGGCGCCAGTGGCCCAAAGGTCCGGCGCGCGAAGCCAATCCTGCGGCCGCCAAGCCTCCTAAATCGGTTAAGCCTTTCCCGTCCGCGAAGTCCTACAGATTTGGCAAATCGGCCAAGGCCGCCAAGGCTACGGGATTCGACCGACGCGACAAGCCGGTCGGGCGCGACAAGCCGGTCAGGTTCGATCGCCGGGAGAAGCCCGCTCAACCCGACGATCCTGGCAAGGCCGCCAAGTCCGTCAAATTCAACAAGTCCTTCAGATTCGGAAAACCGGAGAAATTCGCCGAGCGCGCTGCCGTCGCGCCAATCGGCCCCGCGCTGCGCCTTACCTCGAACATCTATATCGCCCACACACAGCCGGGATTCGAGGGCATCGCGGCGGAAGAGATCGCTGCACGCTACGCGGCGGCCGCGAGCGGACGTGGAGGCGGTCGCCCCGCGATACGCGAACTGGGGCGCCGGACGGTGCCCGAGCGCGCCGGGATGACGATCTTCAGCGCACCGCGCCCCGACCTGCTGAGCGCCGCGCGCACCATCGAGGATTTGTTCACGCTCGTCGGTTATCGCGACGGACTCGGCACTGCGCCCGCGACGCTTGAGAAAGTTCGCACGATCGCTCACGAAGCGCCCTACGTCGAAGAGGCGCTGGAGTCGCGGGTGCGAATGACTCCCGGCAGCCGCGCCGGGCGCAAGCTGGGCTTTCGCGTGATCGCGCGCATCGCGGGCGAGCACGAATTTCGCCGGCTCGATTTTCAACGTGCGGTCGAGCGCGGCATCGCCGATCGCGGCGACCGTTCGTGGCGCGGAGCGGGCGATGACGCCGACGTCGAGTTCTGGGCCACGCTGCTCGGCGGCGAGATGTTCCTTGCGGTGCGACTGGTCGACGAGCGGATGCGCCATCGCGAGTACAAGGTCGCGCATCGGCCAGGCTCGTTGCGCGCCTCGGTCGCCGCCGCTCTGGGATGGCTGAGCCAGCCGGGCGCGGACGACCGCGTGGTCGACCCGATGTGCGGTGCGGGGACGATCCTGATCGAACGCGCGCACCTGGGACGCTACGCGATGCTCGCCGGATTCGACCGCGACCCCGACGCGATCGGGGCGGCGCGTGAAAATATCGGTCCTCGCTACCGGCCGATCGGCGTCGCACAAGGCGACGCGTTGCGCCTGCCGCTCGGCAGCGCCGCCGCGACCCATCTCGTCACCAATCTGCCATGGGGCACGAAATACGGCTCGCACGGTGAGAACCGCCGCCTATATCCGCGCCTGGTCGAGGAGTTCGCGCGCGTGGTGCGGCCAGGCGGCCGGTTGGTGATGCTGACGGCGGAACGGATGCTGATGCGCGAGGTCGCTAATCGCGGGTTCGTGCGGGTCGAGTCAGTCAGGCGGGTGATGATTCTCGGCGCCCAGGCCGTGATTTATCTCTGCCGGGCGTAACCCGCCCGCGCGCCGTCTCTGCTAACGCATCGGCTTGGTCAGCGCATAGGTCACGCCCGTGTGGCTGAACCAGATCTGGTCGTCCTGGCGGCGCACCTTGAGTCCCGAGCGGTCAGCCTCAAGCGACGCTTCCATCATCTCGATAATCTGCGCGCGGCGCTCGGACGGCGGCCCGCCATGCGCCATCCACGATTCCAGGTCGTAGCTGGTCTCGCGCCCGCCGCGATAGGAAACCTCCAAATCCGCCTCGGCGATCATCCGCTCCCACTCGGAGACCGGAATTGCGCGCGCGTGCGAGGGATCGCACAGCCGCTCGACGCGATTGTGATAGTCGGACTTCGCCGAGTTCTCGGCGGTCGTCATATCGACGATCACCATCCGCGCGCCCGGTTTCAGCACGCGCGCCATTTCGGCCAGGACCTCGCGCGGACGGGCGAAATGATGAAACGCGAAACGGCAGGTAGCGAGGTCGAACTGGTCAGGCCCAAACGGCATTCGCTCGACGTTGCAGAGCGCGAAGGTGACGTTGGAAATTGCGCGGCGCTCCGTCTCCGCGCGGGCGCGGGCGACGAGCGTGTCGGTCGCGTCGATTCCGAGGACGCTCCGGCACTTGGGCGCAAACGCCATCGCGACGAATCCCGGCCCGCACGCGACGTCGAGCACGCGTGAGTCCGCCCGCACTGCCGAAATCTCGACCATGTTGTCGAGGATGCGCGGATCGGTGACCACCTTCATGGTCGAGTAGGCCTCGGCCTGGCGACGGAATTGCCGCTGCACCAAGGTCAGATTGTCAGGCTGATCGTCCTCAGGCTGGTCGTCCATTGTTCGCCTCCTCATCTGGCGCCAGGTTCATTCCGCGCGCTCAAGAACAAAGCTAACGCTGGTATGCATCAGGCGAATAGTGCCGGCGTCGCGCTGGAGCGTAAGCCCCGGCCGGTCCTCGTCTACCGCGTCTTCCAGTATCGCGCGGATGATCGGGATATTCTCCGGCGGCGGGTCGCCGAAAGTCGTCCATTCCTCGACCGTGCTGAGCGACTGGCGCGCGATTTTCATCGCGACGGTAAAACCCTCGGCGGCGAAAATCCGCTCGAAATCCGAAGCCGCGAGCATCCGCACGTGGGTCGGATCGCATAACCGCTCCAGTTCGTTGTGTAGCGCGGCCTCTGCCGGATCCTCCGAGGCCATTACGTCCACCACCACCATCCATCCCCGCGGTCCGACCACCCGCGCCATTTCCGCGAACACGCGCGCGGGATTGGTAAAGTGATGGAACGCGAAGCGGCACACGGCGGCGTCGAACGCGGCGTCGCGAAACGCCATCCGTTCGATTTCGCCTACCATGAAGACGACGTTGCCGGCGCCGTGGCGCGCCGCCGCGGCCCGCGCCTGCGCGACCAGGTCGACCGACGGATCAAGGCCGATCGCGAGGCCGCATCGCTCGGCGAATGCGAGCGCGCACGCGCCCGAGCCGCAGGCGACCTCAAGCACGCGTTCGTCCCGCGCGACGCCGGAGATCGATACCATGTACTGGAGAAATTTCGCGTCGGCGCTCGAGGACATCAGCGCGGTCATTCGCGCGAACGTCGCGGGGTTGCGCCGAAACTGCTCGGCGGCCGACCGGGACGCTTCTGGCATGTCCATGATGCGGATGGTAGCGCCGACGGTGCTTTGATGACAGTCGCGTTTGACCCTTGCAGGAGAGGCGCGGACGCCGCACAATCACCGAATATTGGTCGCGCCGGACACCTGGTCGAATCCGCCCCATATGCAAAAGGAGCTGCCGCAAATGGCACAGTGGAAAACTGAACTAGTACCGCCCGCACCCAGGATTGCCGTCGATCACACGGGCGAGGGCAAGCTGGTCATCTGCATGCACGGAATCGGCGGCAACCGCACCAACTGGCACGACCAGCTTCCCGACTTCGGGCGCCATTTCCACGCTGCCTCGTGGGACGCGCGCGGCTATGGAATGAGCGACGATTACGAGGGGCCGCTCGACTTCCATGACTTCGCCCGCGACCTGGTGCGCGTGCTCGATCACTTCGGCGCACGCAAGGCGCATCTGGTTGGACTCTCGATGGGCGGGCTTATTGCGATGGACTTCAACGCGCTCTTTCCGGAGCGCGTGGCGACGCTGACCATTTGCGACTCGCTGCCCGGCTTTAGCCATATCAGTCCCGAGCAGAGCCGCGAGTTCATCCGGCTGCGCCTGGAGCCCTTGCGCGCGGGTAAGGAGCTGAAAGACATCGCGGACGGCGTCGCGAAATCGCTAATCAGCAAATCCTCGCCGCCCGCGGCATTTCAGCGCATGGTCGAGAGCATGTGCACGCTGCACAAGAACTCCTACATGAAGACTATTGAGGGCAGCGCCAGGCCGGACGTGCAGATCGAACTCGAGAAGATTCGTGTGCCGACGCACGTGGTGGTGGGCGAGGACGACCTGCTCACGCCGCCGTCGTTGGCGCGCTCGATGGCCGAGCGGATCGCGGACGCGCAGCTGACGATTATCAAGAGCGCGGGCCATCTGCCGAACATCGAGCGGCCGCATGAATTCAACGCCGCGGTGCTGCCGTTTTTACTGGAGCATCGCGATGCCGCCGCATAAGCGGCACGTCGATAATCCGATCTGGGGCAATTTCCGGGGAACAGAGGAGCGGGGCGTTCAACCCATCGCACGCAGGCGCAGGTCGCGCGCCTGACTGCGGTAGGGTTCGGGCAGCGGAACTTCGGTCGCGTCGAGCCAGTTGCGCTCGAGCCGGTAGAACTCGCGCGTCTCTTCGAAGAATACGTGCACCACTACGTCGTTGAAGTCGAGCACGGCCCAGTGGCCGTGGCTGGTGCCCTCGATCGACAGCGCGCGCTCGCCCTCGAGGTCCATCCGTTCCTCGATACCGCGGGCGATCGCGCGCACCTGCACGTCGGAGCGGCCGGTGGCGATCAGAAAGTAGTCCGCAATCGAGCTCAGATGCTCGACCCGGAGCACGACCAGGTCGTAGGCCTTCTTCTCGAGTGCCGCCTGCGCGGCGGCTATTGCCTTCTCTTGTGAATTCACGCGGAACAGGGTGACACGGCGAGCCGCCGGGCGGCGGCAGACAAGGAGCAAATGGTTTTGTTGAATCTCTTTTGCGAAAACACTGGCGCCGTCAGTACAGCCCGTGCCGCTGAATATAATCGACCACGTCGCCCGGCATCAGGTAGCGGACGGAATGGTGGCGATGAAGCTTTTCACGAATGAGCGTCGCGGAAACCGGGAAGTTCGTGGTGGCTACGAATGAAAGTGTCTGGCCGCTGGGATGCACGTAGTGATCGTCTTCCCTAATGTAGCCAAAGCGTTTGAGCGCGGCAAGCGAGATTCGCGGCGGCTGGCCGTCGCCGTCCGACGGGCGCGTATGCACCACAATCGAGCTTAGGCGCACCAGTTCTTCGCAATCTTTCCAGGTGTCCAGTTCGGCAAAAGCGTCGGAGCCCATCATGAGGAACAGGGTCGAGGGCGCGCGCAGGGTGTTCAGAAATTGGCGCACCGTGTCGATCGTATAGGAGCGCCCGGCGCGCCGAATCTCGACTTCGGAAACCATGAAGTGGCGATTACCCTTGGTCGCCAGTCGCACCATCGCGAGCCGATGCTCCGGTGGCGCGAGCCCGTCGGCGGATTTGTGCGGCGGCACCGCCGCGGGCACGAAATAGACCAGGTCCAGCCCGAGCGCTTCGCGCACCTCCTCGGCTGCGCGTAGATGGCCGAAGTGGATCGGATTGAAACTGCCGCCAAGAAGTCCTACTCGCATAGGGTGGGGCCGCCCAAGTTCAGTTGCGCACCTGGCCGTTGCCCGCGATGAGGTACTTGTAGATCGTCAGTTCGCGCAGGCCCATCGGGCCGCGCGCATGCAGGCGATTGGTCGAGATTCCGGTCTCGGCGCCGAAGCCGAACTCGAAGCCGTCGGTGAAGCGGGTGGACGCGTTGACGTACACGGTCGCCGAGTCGACTTCGTGTTGAAAGCGCGCGGCGGCGTCGTGGTCGCTGGTCACAATAGCGTCGGCGAGGCCCGAGCCGTGGCGCGCGATATGCTCCAGCGCTTGGTCGAGCGAGTCGACTACTTTCACTGCCAGGATCAGGTCGAGGAACTCGGTGTCCCAGTCGGCGTCGACGGCCGGTTTGACGCTGGCTACGATCGCGCGAGCTCGCTCGCAGCCGCGCAACTCGACGCCTGCGTCCTGCATTCGCGCGGCAAGCGGTGGCAGAAAACGCGGCGCGGCCTCGCGATGCACCAGCAGGGTTTCCATCGCGTTGCACACCGACGGGCGGCTGCACTTGGCGTTGAAGCAGATTTCCTCGGCCATCTTAAGATCGGCAGTGCGATCGACGTAGGTGTTGCAGAGCCCGTCGAAATGCGGGAGCAGCGGCACAGCTGAGCCTGCGAGCGCGTCCTTCAGGGCCTTGCCGCCGCGCGGAATGATCAAGTCAATCGCCTCGGGATGGCGCTTTAGGATCTGGATCATCTCGCGGTCGGGATTTCCCACGAAGGTGACCGCGTCGCGTGCGATTCCAGCGCTTTCCAGAGCGCGTCCGATCAGCTCCGCTAAAAACGCATTCGAGGCGAGCGCCTCCTTGCCCCCGCGCAGCACTACCGCGTTGCCGGCCTTCAGCCCCAGCACGCCGGCGTCGACGGTGACGTTGGGCCGCGACTCGTAGACGATCGCGATGACACCGATCGGCACGCGGACCTGCGAAATCTCGAGACCGTTGGGCCGCTGCCACCTCGCGATCACTTCGCCGACAGGGTCGGGCAGGGCCGCGACCTCTTCGACGCTGCGGGCCATCGCGTCGATCCGCGGCTCGTTGAGCGTGAGCCGCTCGACCAACGCACCGGCCATCCCGGAGCTGCGCGCGCGATCGAGATCGCCGGCGTTGGCGGCTAGGATCGCGCCGCGCTCCGCGCGCAGCATCGCGGCGAGCGTAACCAGCGCCTGGTTTTTTCGCGCGCCGGGGCAGAGCGCCAGAGCGCGGGCGGCGGTGCGCGAGCGTTTGAGCGCGTCGAGGGTTTCGGTTTCGAGACTCACGTCAGCGGCTCATGCCTTCGTTCATGCCAATTCTTCGATCAGCGCGAAGTTGTCGCGATGGATGATCTCGTCGGCGACCTTGTAGCCGAGCGTGCGCGAGATGTCGTTGGAGCGCCTACCCTTCACCTTCAGTATATCGGCGGCGGGATAATTGACCAGCCCGCGCCCGAACTCGACGCCTTCATGATCGAGCAGGCTTACGCAATCGCCGCTTTTGAACTCGCCGGCGACTTCGCGGATGCCCGAAGGCAGCAGGCTGCGGCCTTTTTTGCGCAGCGCCTCGGCGGCGCCGGGGTCGACGGTCAACGCTCCAGCCGGACGCAGCGCAAACGCGATCCAATGTTTGCGGCTTTTTAGCCGGGTCCGCGTCGGAAGAATCAGCGTGCCGCACTCGAGTGCCGGATCGAGCGCGGTGGCAAGCGCTTGCTCGACCCGGCCCGGCGCGATGATCACCGCGATTCCGGCGCGCGCCGCCTGCTGTGCCGCCTTGAGTTTGGTCGCCATCCCGCCGCTTCCAAGCGGCCCTGCGCTATCGGCGACCAGCCCGCGCATCCCGGCCTCGGGGTCGGTGATGAGCGGAATCAGCTGCGCGTCGGGCCGCTTGCGCGGGTCGCCGGTGAGCACGCCGGCGACGTCGCTCAGGATCACGAGGAGTTGCGCCTGCGCCATCCCGGCCACCAGCGAGGAGAGCACGTCGTTATCGCCCATGCGAATCTCTTCGACCGCGACGGTGTCGTTCTCGTTGACGATCGGCATCACGCCGGCTTCGAGCAGGGTCTGGATGGTATGAATCGCGTTGGTGCGGCGCGCGCGCTCGGCCAGGTCCTGATGGGTCAGCAGGAGTTGCGCGACCGTTCGTCCGACGGCGCCAAACGCGCGTGCCCATTCGCCCATCAGCTCGATCTGCCCGGTTGCCGCCGCCGCCTGGCGCGCCGCCACGCCCGCGCCGCCGAGTTTTTCCAGCCGCGCGCGCCCGGCCACGATCGCGCCGGAGGTCACCACTACGACTTCGCGCCCCGCGCGCACGATCGTGTCAATTTCGGCGGCCAGTCGCGCGATAATCTCCGGCCGCAATCCACCAGCGTCGGAGACCACGGCGCTCCCAATCTTGACCACCACCCGGCGCGCGCGCGCGATGAACTCCTGCTTGTAGCTCACCTGGGACATTGTGCTTCAATCCCGCCAAGCCCGAGAATTCGCGCAATCGCCTCGACCAGCGGCTCGAGTCCAATTCGCTGCTCGGCCGAGATGACGAAGACGGATTCGATCGTATGCTCGGGCGCGAGCGAAGCGATCTGATGCGCCGTCTCCTCGGCGCGTCCAGCGCCGACCAGGTCGAGCTTGTTGAGAACTATCAGCGCCGGGCGCGCCGAGAGCATCGGATCGAACGCTGCGAGTTCGCCGCGCACGGTGAGGAAATCGCGTTCGGGATCGGCGGTCAGGTCAAGCACGTAAATCAGCACTCGCGTGCGCGCGAGATGGCGCAAAAAGCGGATGCCCAGGCCGTGGCCGAGATGAGCGCCCTCGATAAGGCCCGGGATATCGGCGACGCTGAACCCGGAGCCGTCGGCAAGCTGGACGCGGCCGAGATTGGGCGTGAGCGTGGTGAAAGGATAGGGCGCGATTTTCGGATGCGCCGCGCTGATGGCGGCGAGCAGCGTGGATTTGCCGGCGTTGGGCAGACCGACCAGGCCGGCGTCGGCCACCAGCCGCAATTCGATTTTGACCCAGCGCTGCTCGGCCGGTCCTCCCGGCGTTGCGATTCGCGGGGCGCGGCGCGTCGAGGTGGTGAAGTGCATGTTGCCCTTGCCACCCATGCCGCCGTGGGCGACGATGGCGCGCGCGCCGGGCATCACGAGGTCGGCGAGCATCTCGCCGCTTTCCTCGTCGAAGACCAGCGTGCCGGGCGGAACCCGCACCACCAGGTCGCCACCGGCGTGGCCGTATTGCTGTTTGCCGCGGCCCGCCTCGCCGTCGCGCGCGACCAGGCGCGGGTTATATTTGAAATCAAGCAGCGTCGCGAGTCCCTCATTGACCTCGAAGATCACGTCGCCGCCGCGGCCGCCGTCGCCGCCGGCCGGTCCGCCGAAGGGGCGATACTTCTCGCGCAAAAACGCAATCGCGCCGTCGCCGCCCTTGCCGGCGGCCACGAAGACTCGCGCTTCATCGACGAATCTCATCGCTCAAGACAATCGCACGCGGTTTCGCGCAACGGCTACAGGAGCAGCTCGGCGAGCCCGCGGAGAGCCTCGATCTGGCGCGTCCCGATAAGCATCGTTTTGACCGGCGAGTCCTTCCAGGCGGCGACCCGGTCGGCGATCCGCTCGCGCGGTCCGACTAGCGCGACTTCGTCGACCAGTTTGTCAGGCACCGCCGCGACGGCGTCGTCGCGTTTGCCGGCGAGGAAGAGATCCTGGATTTTTTTCGCCGCTTCCTCGTAGCCGGCGTGCCGCGCATAGTCGTTGTAGAAATTTTTGTCGCGCGCGCCCATCCCGCCGATATAGAGCGCCAGGTTTTGTTTGATCGGCTCGCGGCATTTTGCGACGTCGGGGCCCATCACACAGGTCACGAACGGCGCGAGGTCGAATTTCGAGGCGTCGCGCGCGCCGCCGGCCCTGTCGAATCCGCGCTCGAGGCTCGGCTTGAACAGGTCCCATCGCTCAGGATTCATCCACACCGGAATTATCCCGTCGGCGATTTCGGCTGCGAGCGCCACGCCGCTCGGGGTGATCGACGCCATGTAGATTTCCATGTCGCGCCGGCCATGCAGGATCGGACGCAACGGTTTGCCAAGGCCGGTCGAGCCCGGACCGCGGTACGGTATCTGGTATTCGGAGCCCTGGAACTCCAGCGGCGCTTCGCGGGCGAAGATCTTTCGCAGGATCGCAATGTACTCGCGGTACCGCACCAGCGGCTTGCCGTACGGCACTCCGTGCCATCCCTCGACCACCTGCGGCCCCGACGGGCCAACGCCGAGGATGAAGCGTCCGCCCGACATCGCGTCGAGCGTCATCGCGGTCATCGCTGTCATCGCGGGCGTCCGCGCCGGCATCTGCATGATTGCGGTGCCGAGGCGGATTTTCCTGGTCAGCGCGCCAAGCCAGGCGAGCGGCACGATAGTGTCCGAGCCCCAGGCCTCGCCGGTCCATACCGAGTCGTAACCCAGGCGTTCGGCTTCGAGCACCAGGTCGAGCGATTCATGGGAATGGGAAAAGCCGTAAAGCAATCCAAGTCGCATCGCGAATTCCTCTCACAGTTCGGCAGCCGATTGCTGCGATCGACACACCCATCGCCGTAACCAAACAAAAAGCCCCGCGGCGAGGCCGCGGGGCTTGGAGTCGAAATTCTAAGCCGTGCCGGCCCTAGGTTTGTGCTTCGACCGGCGGCTCGGTTGCCGCTTCGGTACGATATGGGCTCTCCGGCGCGGTCGCCGGCTCGATCCGCACGCGTCGCTTATCGGTGCGGTAGGTGTCGTATTTGACCACCCCGTCAACCAGCGCGTAAAGAGTGTAATCGCGGCCCATCCCGACATTACGCCCCGGATGAACCCGGGTGCCGACCTGGCGGACCAGGATGTTGCCGGCGCGCACGGTTTCGCCGGCGTAGATCTTGATACCGCGATGCTGTCCCGGACTGTCGCGGCCGTTGCGCGTTGAGCCTTGTCCCTTCTTATGCGCCACCAGCCTGTCTCCCTGTGATGTGGCCGGCGCGAGGGGCCGGCGAAAAAAGCCTTATGCGAGGGCTAAGCCGCGCCCCGCTTGATTTCCTCGATTTTGAGCACGGTCAGTTCCTGGCGATGGCCGCGCTTGCGCCGGTAATTCTTGCGCTTTTTCTTTTTGAACACGATGACCTTGGTGCCGCGCGGCTGCTGCACGATTCGCGCGCGCACGGCCGCGTCGGGCACGGTAGGCATACCGATCACCGTTTCATCACCGCCGAGTGCGAGCACGTCGCCCAGTTCGATATGCGCACCGACGTCGCCCTCGATACGCTCGACGGTTATCTGGTCGCCGACGCCTACGCGGTACTGCTTTCCGCCTGTTCTTACGATTGCAAACATGCTTTGGTCCGAACCCTCTTAGCTACCGGAGCGAAGCGGTGATGTCAAATATGAGCCGGCCCCCAAGCCGACGGCCCGGATCGACAAAACGCAGTCCGCACGGGCCGCGTTTGGTCAAAAGCAGCGCGGTAAATCAGGCTTTCGCGCTCAGTCGAGGCCCAGGCGTTCGCGCCCTTCGGGCGAAATCATCTGCGGGGTCCATGGTGGATCCCATACCAGGTCAACGTTGGCCTCCGCGACGCCGGGGAGCGAGAGAAGTTTCTGGCGCGCATCGATAGCGATCGACGCGCCCATCCCGCAGCCCTGGGCCGTCAGCGTCATCTTGACGTCGACGCGCTTGGCGCCGCCGTCGATCGGCGCCACTTCCATCGCATACACCAATCCGAGGTCGACGATGTTGACCGGGATCTCGGGGTCGTAACAGGTCTTGAGCTGCTCCCAGACCATCGCCTCGAGGTCGCCTGAGGCGGAGGCTGGAGAAGCGGCGTCCTCGGAGCTTTTGCCGAGCGCGTCGGCATCCTTGCCAGTGATACGGTAGAGCCCGCCGTAAGCGGGCACCTGCACGGTGAAGGTGCCGCCGAGCGACTGGGTGATAAAGACCTCAAGGCCCTTCTCCAGCGTTATCGGACTGCCGAGCGGCACCTGGACGGCCTCACATTCGCGGGTGAGTTCAACTCGTTCCATCGATGATTACCTTGTTCGCGCCTGGTTGCTTGTCGCTTCTGATTCTAGGCGCTCGCGCGCGCAAGCGCCAGTTGCCCGGAAACCGGGTTCGACGGCCGCGCCCGCCATGATAGAAAAGGGCACCATGGGAAACATCCAGCTTTACCAGTTCGGGCCGCTGGGCGACCAGGAATCGGCGTCGCCGTTTTGCGTAAAGGTGCGCGATGCGCTGCGCTACAAGCGCGTCCCATTCGAGACCATCAACGCGACCTCGCCGATCCAGGTGCGCAAGCTCAACCCGCGCGGCAAGCTGCCGGTGATTATCGACGACGGGATTAAGCTCGCCGATTCCACGGAAATCATCCGTCATCTCGAAACCCGCCATCCCGAGCCCCGTCTCTACCCGCAAGATCCGCGTACGCGCGCGATGGCGCTGATGATCGAGGACTGGGCCGACGAATCGCTTTACTGGCACGTGGTCTACGAACGATGGCAGGTCTCCGAGCAGTTCGCGAAGTTTGCCGAGGTCGTGTTCAGTCCGGTTCCGGCCGCGGTAAGGCCGATGGTGAGGCTGCTCTTCGCGCGCCAGACGCGCGGGCAGTTGCGCGGGCAGGGGCTGGGACGGCTGGGAGTCGGCGAGCAACGCGAGAAGTTCCGCTGCGCGATGGATTGGCTGGACTCGATGGTCGACGGGCAATTTCTATGCGGTGCCGAGTTGTCGGTTGCCGACGTCGCGGTCGCGGCGCAGGTCGGAGCGCTCAATATTCCGTTTACGCCGGTCGCCGAAGCGGAGATTCATGCGCACGCCAAGGTGATGCGATGGCTCGAGCGCACGTCCGAGGCGCTTGGCTAACCGAGGGTCCCCTCCGCCCGGTCCACTCGGCAAAATTCTGCCTAACTTAGGCGGTGTCTTCCCAGCGGCAGATGAACGAGGCGATGAGCTGGCTCCGCAACAATCACTTTACCATCGTTAACTCTAATCTCGTCACCTGCACCGTTCGCTTCAGCGGGACGGTGACCCAGGCGGAGCGCGCGTTCTCGACCGAGATCGTAAGCAACTCCGGTGGCTACGCGAATGTCAGCGATCCGCGGGTTCCCACGCGTTTGGCCGGCACCATAGCGGCCATTTTCGGTTTGAGTGGGGAGCCGGCCGCGGGCCGGCACATGAGCTTGGCCGGGTTGGAAAGCGCCGACGTATCGTCCGCTACGAACGCCGCGCATCTTACCCGGACTGCACGGTCTTTGCCGGGTACCCGGTTGGTCCCGGCTATGACCTGGGAACGGGGTTGGGCAGCGCCGACATAGACAAGCTGGTCGGCGCCTTTCCTCCGTCCGCGCCGACCGCGAGTGTCACTGCGTCGGATACCAGGTCGTCGGGCTCCGCGGGACAGACTGTCGGCGGTGGCGTCATGACGCTGACTAATACCGGCAGTCTGCCCGAAACGGTAAGTATGGTGACATTGAATGTCAGTAATCCCGCCCTGTTTTCGTTCTTGTCGCTGAGCGCGAGCGTCGATGGCGGACCGGGTCAGGCAGCGGTCTCCGGACCATTGAGCTCCATTGTCACATTCACGTTCGCGCCCCCGCTGGCCGTTCCCGTGGGAGGGAAGGCGGCCCTTACATTACGGGCGGGCATGACCGGGGCATCGCAGGTTGCTCGACGTTTCGGCTCCCCGGGATCAACGACATCCGGTGGCGGGCGCGGTGCGGGACAGTTGGCCGCGGTCCTGGGCATGATCGGCTTTGGGTTGGTTTTCGCATCCAGCGGAAACCGCCGGCGGATGCGTTTGTTCTCCGCGATGTTTTTGATGATCGCGGCGACTCAGGTCGGTTGTGGCTCCGACAACAGAGTTGCAGTCGTAGGCACCTCGGTGCAAAGCGTGCCCCCGTGCGGCATAGGTGCGAGCAGCCCGAGCGTGGGCAGCGCCACCGGCGCCGTTGGCGTGACCGGTTTGCCTGCTGCGCTTGGTCAGATCCGTCTGGTGAAGTAGCCAGGCGTTTGCCCGGATCGCGAGGTCGCCCGCGCGCAAAGATCTGCCCTGTGGACTACTTCGCAAAGTCTTGCGTGACGTAGGCCGCGCCGTCGGCGGCGCGCGCAATTCCTACACCGGTCGTGGCGAAATCGGGCGAGAGCATTTTGGCGCGATACTCGGGGCTGTTGAGCCACACCTTTACGGTACGCTCGGCCAGCTTCGCGTAATCGGTGTCGCGGTCCAGGTAAATGTTTTCGCCCAACGTCGCCGAGTCGACACCGACGCCGCGCACGCGCTCGGCGGGGGTATCGCCGGCGGGACCGTCGTGGCCGAGGTACTTGCGCAGCGCCATGTCATAGCTGTGTCCGCGCGAGGCCAACACCAGGCGTTGCGAGGATTTAAGCGCCGGCGCACCGCCGCGCCTGCGTTCGTCGTTGACCAGCCGCAGAATTTCTCCTTCCTGCGCGCTCATCCCCGCCGTCAGGTCCGGCGCGAGGCCGATTAGCGGCACAAGGTAAAGCCATACCAGCGCCGCGCCAGCCGCCGCCACGCCCATCGACGCGATTCCTATCCCGACCGTGCGCCGGTAGCGCCGTCGCGGCCGCCGTCCGGTCGGCAATGGAATCACCTTGGCCGGACCCTTGGGAATCCGCACCGACTTGCGCCCGCTTGCCGAATGGACACTCATCGCATTACTCACTGCCCAATGAGCCCTTGCGCTGCAGCGCGCCGGGTTGCCTAGAATTTTTCCTTGAACGGGCGCACGTCGAGTTCCTGCGTCCATGCGCTCGGATCCTGATTGGCGAGGTGCCAGTAAGCTTCGGCGATCGCGGCCGGCTTGAGCAGGTCCTCGTCCTTGACGGAGCCCATCTGCGAGCGGACGGCCGGCATATCGATCATGCCGTCGACATTGACGTAGGCGACGTGAATTCCGCGCGGGCCGAGATCGCGCGCCAGCGACTGCGCGAGTCCGCGAACCGCGAACTTGGCCGGTCCGAAGGCTGCTGACTTGGGCCCAGCCTTGATTCCCGCCGTCGCGCCGGTGAAAAGCATCACGCCACGCCTATGTTTGATCATGTCGGACACCGCCTGTTTGGCGCATAGAAAGGCCCCGTAGGCGTTGGTCCGCCAGGAGTCCTCGTATTGTGCGGGTGTTATTTCGGCGATGGTGCCCCATTTGCCGCTGCCGGCGTTGTAGAGCAGCACCTCGGGCGCGCCGAGCTCCGCGCGTACAGTGTCGAACGCGCGCGCAATCTGCTCCGCATCGCCAACGTCGGCGATGACCGCGAGCGTGCGTCCGCCGGCCGCCTTGACCTCGGCGGCGAGCTCGTCCATGAACTCGCGCGAGCGCGCGACCATCGCGACCGGATGACCGCCCTGGGCGAAGCGACGCACCAGCGCGGCGCCGAGACCCGGTCCCACGCCGACCACGATTGCGACTCCTGGCTGATTTGCTTGCGGGGCCATCAAATCTCCCAACGGCGGCGGCCGACGTCTCCGGATTACGGTACCAGCACCAGCTTACCGACCGACTGGCGAGATTGCAGCAGGCGAAGTGCCTCGGCGGCCTGGGCGAGCGGAAAACTTTTGCCGATCACCAGTCTGACTTTTTCCTCACGCATTAGCGCAAACGATTTTTCAACTCCCTCGCGCATCAGCTCGGGCATCCCGACTACCACCGGCAGCACAAAGCCGCTCACCTTGGCCGACTTCTCGAACAGCCGGAACACGTTGAGCGGGTCAGGCGGTCCGCCGGCGCGTCCATACAGCAGCAGATGGCCAAACGGGGCGAGGCACTTAAGCCCGGGCTCGAAGGTCGGCTTGCCCACCGCGTCCAGGATCAGGTCGGCGCCGCGCCCGCCGGTCAGGCGCATGGTCTCGGCGGCGAAGTCGGAGCTTTCGTAATTGATTACGTCGTCGGCGCCGTACTCTTTGACCAGCGCGGTTTTGGAGTCGCTCGACACCGTGCCGATCACTCGCGCGCCGGCCGCCTTGGCGATCTGCACCGCGACGATTCCGACGCCGCCCGCCGCAGAGTGCACGACCACGGTCTGGCCCGGGGTCGTCCTATGCGCCGTATGCAGGATGTGCCACGCGGTCAGCACCTGGATCGGAAAAGCGGCGCCCTCCTCGAAGCTGACGAAGTCGGGCAGCGGAATCGCCTGCGCGGTACGGACGAGGCAGTACTCGGCGTAGGCCTTGAGCGTGATCGAGGTCACGCGCATTCCCGGCCTGAGCTCCTTCACGTCGGGCGCTACCGCCTCGATCACTCCGGCCGCTTCCATCCCGGGGGTGTCGGGCAGCCGAGGTTTGATCATGTACTCGCCGCGGATGAAGAAGGTGTCGGCGAAGTTGATTCCGGCGGCGTGCACCTTGACCAGCGCAGTGCCGGGTGCGAGTTCGGGCTTGGGCGTCTCGACATACTTGAGCACGCTGGGATCGCCGGGCTGTTCAAAGACAATCGCTTTCACCTGATGCGCTCCTCCTTCGAACCGTGGCCGCGGTCATCGGTCAATTCCCTTGGAGCAAAACAGCTTCGAACTTGCAACCGCGATCGCGCTTGCCGCATGCGCGATGCTTGCGCGCGGATTCGCTATGCTACGGGGGAGGGCGACGAAAAGGCGATGCTTAAACTGGTCATCTTTGATGCCGACGGCGTGCTGTTCGAGTCGGCCGAATCCAATACGGCATACTACAACGCGATCTTCGCGGCGATCGGAGAGCCGCCGCTCAACCCCGACGAAGAGCGCGCGTGCATCTTCATGGCCGCGATGACGGTCTTCGAACTGCGCGCTCGCGAGGATTTGACCAAGCTCGCACGGATGCGCGAGGTCGCGCGGTCGCTCGACTTTGCCCCCTTCTTTGCGTTGTTGCGTCCGCCGCTGGAACTGCGGCCGTTCCTGCTTGAATTGAAGCGCCGCTACCGCGTGGCGCTCGCGACCAACCGCTCGGCCACTACTCACGGATTGATCGAACACCTGGACCTTGGCGGGGTGTTCGACGCAGTGGCAAGTGCATACGACAAGGTTCGCCCCAAGCCCTCCCCGGACATCGTGCGTCTATGCCTGGAACGCGCGGGCGTCGCGCCTGAACGCGCCGTATATGTCGGCGACAGCCAGATTGACGCGGAAGCGGCGCAAGCTGCGAGAGCGCACTTCCTCGGCGTCGGCGAGCGCGTCATCCATCCGCATCGCGTAGCGACTCTGGGCGACGTGCCGGCTGCGCTGGAGCGAATGTTCAAGCAGCCGTAGCCGCTCAGATCCACCGCTCATCTCCACCTCTCATCCTGTCCGCCTCTCATCCTGACCCGTTTCCGAGGCATGCGCGCCCTCTCGAATGGCGTCGCAACCGAGCGCTACTGCTTCTATAGCAACCCGCGTTCTCCCAGACGTGGTGCGGCGACCGCCAAACTGTCTCGGATACGGGAAATGCGGCGAACTTCCGAAGGTGGCGCCAGAATAGCCATTGCGGCATACCGATCCTGACAAGGATTAACGACACATCAATCATTATCTGCTCCGCGCTATCAACTAACCATAGCCCCACATTCTTCATCATCGCCAGCAGTGAATACATATGTATCGGAACCGATACATAGTCGCGACTTCGACCTGAGTGGTTCTTTATGTAACCCTAATAGATTGCGAGCAATAGTTTCTGTACCGACAACGGGATAGACTAAAAATTCGACTTGATACCCATCTCGATGAGAGCGAAGTCAAATAACCGGTGCAGGGATGCGCACCCCAAGCAGGCGCATCTTAAATTGTAGCCTCGGAACTGGAGAGAGATCCAAATGATGAAACAAGAACCGCGTAGAGTGTGGTTCATCGCGATAATCCTGGTCGCGTTCATGTCCGCGTGGGCAGTAGTCAGTAGATCGCAGAACGAAGCGCCAGGCTCAATTGTGCCCACGGTGACCGCGACAAATCCGGCTGACAACGCGATTGGCGTCGCGGTCAACCAGCCGGTTGCAGTCACCTTTAGCCAGGAGATGTCCGCACCGTCGCTGGATAACTGTCTGGTCGTGCGGAAGCCTAACGGCGTTGCTGTGAGCGGCACCATCGCCTTATATAATCGAACCGCGATCTTCAGGCCGCTGGTGAACCTGGCGCCCAATACGACGTATACCGCCAGAGTCAGACCCGAGGTGTCGGACCTGGCAGGCATCGCGATGGGGGTAGCGTATAAATGGAGCTTTACTACCGGCGCCGCCTCCGATACCACCGCACCGACGGTGACCTCGACCGATCCGGCAAACCTTCAGATGAGTGTACCCACTAACCAGCGCATCATCGCGACGTTCAGCGAAGACATGGCTCCCGCTTCAATCAACACCAACAACTTCAAGGTGACTAAACCGGGCGGCACCGCAATCGCGGGGGCCGTCCACTACGTTTCCGGAACCGCCATATTTGTTCCTACGTACGGGCTCAAGATAAACACTCAGTATACCGCGACGATTACGACCGGAGCCAAAGATCTGGCGCGCAATCCACTGGCCGCGGACTATGTATGGGTTTTCTCTACTGGCGCAAATCCGGATACCGTCAACCCGACTGTGACTTCGACGATTCCCGCCAACAACGCAACGGCTGTGCCGATGGATCAGAGAGTCAGCGCGACCTTCAGCGAAGTGATGAACTACGCGACCATTACTACCGGGAATTTTCTCCTGACCTGGTCTGGCGGCAGCGTAGTGGGAACCGTTACTTATTTTTACGATTCGATAAACAACGTCACCCAAGCGACCTTTGTGCCGCACGCGAATCTTCTGAACAACACGCTGTACACCGCCACGATTACCACCGATGCGCAGGATCTTGCCGGTAACCCACTGGCGGTTAACAAGGTATGGCAGTTTACCACCGGCGCATCTTCGGATTTGAGCCCGGTACCGCTTGGCGCGGCCGCCAACTTCGCGGTCCTGGCCGCCGCCGCAGTCACCAACACCTCGACGCCGACCACGATTACCGGGGATGTAGGCCTCTGGCCGGGCACGTCGATGACTAATTTCCCGCCGGGGATAGTGACTGGAGCGGTACATGTGAATGACAGTACTGCTCAGGCTGCCGAGGCAGCCCTTGCGATCGCGTATGGCAACGCTGCGGGCCGCGTTGGACCGTTCACTCCCGCCGAGGGCAATGTGGGTGGGTTGACCTTCACCCCCGGCCTCTACAGGTCCGGGACCTCAACGGAGATATCGGGAGGCGGTAACCTCACACTAGACGCCAGAGGCGATCCAAATGCGGTCTTCATCTTTCAGATCGCTTCAACCTTGACCACCTCGTCCGGATTCGGGATTACCCTTGCGGGCGGGGCTAAACCTTCACAGATCTTCTGGGAAGTGGGTAGTTCGGCGACCATTGGCGTCGGTTCTCAGTTTTTCGGAACCATCCTTGCCAATACCTCAATCACGCTGGTGAGCGGCGCGACGCTGAATGGCAGAGCACTGGCTGGAGCCGTCTCCGGCACGGGCGCGGTTACGATGGACGATAATACGGTTGTGCTAGCCACTCCGTAGAAGAGGACATTCGGTGCAGATGCGGGGCCGGGCCATGACGGCTCCGCTCCGTTTTTTGTGGCGCCTGGGCCGGCTCCCCGCGCTCGCGATCTCATCGTGTTGCGCCTAAATCGGGCGCGGCGGGCGCGCCGCTTCGGCCTCCGGCGATTGTGCCATCAGCGTTCGATAAAGCGACCCGCCGAGAATTGCGCCCAGGATAGGGGCCACCCAGAACAGCCACAGCTGCTCGACCGCCCATCCGCCGACGAACAGCGCCGGTCCCGTGCTGCGAGCGGGGTTAACTGAAGTGTTGGTCACCGGAATGCTGATCAAATGGATAAGCGTCAGCACCAGGCCGATCGGAATCGGCGCGAAGCCGGCCGGAACGCGCGGGTCGGTCGCGCCCATGATCACGAACAAGAACATCAGGGTCATCACAATCTCGCACACGAACGCCGCCAGGAGGTTGTAGCCGCCCGGCGAGTGCGCGCCATAACCGTTGGCCGCGAAGCCCCCGGCCAGGCTGAAGCCCGGCGCGCCGCTGGCGATTATGTAGAGCACCGCAGCAGCGAAGATTCCGCCGAGCACTTGCGCTGCAATATAGGGTGCGAGTTCTTTACCCGGAAAACGGCCGCCCGCCCATAATCCAAAGCTCACGGCGGGATTGATGTGGCATCCAGAGATATGCCCAATCGCGTAAGCCATCGTCAGCAGCGTAAGCCCGAACGCCAGCGCCACTCCGGCGAAGCCGATTCCCAGATGAGGAAAACCGGCGGCCAGCACCGCGCTTCCGCATCCGCCCAGCACCAGCCAAAACGTTCCAATGAATTCCGCTCCAGCGCGTTGCGGGAGGCTCATGGTCATAACAGGTTCTCCTACGGTCCGATTTTGAGACAATCAGAGAGCCTAGTTGTTTGGCAGGGGAATGTCTGCCGCAGAATTTTATCAAGATGTGAAGACTTCCAGCGGTAGAATCACCACTAAACGCGGTTGGACGACACAACGCCCTCGAAAGCTACGAATATAGCGATTGTCACGGGCTGAAATTGTTGGTCCTGACTCACGCTCATAATCCGAGTTCGGCGCGCGAGCGAGTCAGCGTATCGATGACCACGTACATGATCGCGCGCGCGGACTTGATGAAGTCCTTGATGCTCGCGACGCCCATCCCGCCCAAGCCTTCCTTGTACTCATCCGGGCATCCGTGAGGCGGCCACGGATAACCGATTCGCGCGCAAGGGATACCGAGGCGGCGGATGAGCGCGCCGTCGGTCTGGCCCCCCATTTTGGGAGCGTCGCCGTGGGGGCGGCCCTCGACGCGCTCCCATCCGCGATAGCTCGATTGCACGATCCAGTTTTGCGGATCGGTGGCGCCGCCCGGGCAGGCGCCGAACAACTCCCAGTCGAACTCGATGTCCGGATGCCGCTCGTGAATCGAGCGCATCGCCTCGGCAAACTGCGATTTGACTTCGCCGGGAGAAGTGCGCGGATTGCATCGCAGGTCGAGATAGATTTCCGTCGTGGCTGAGGGAAAGGCCGGTTTCTCGGGCCATCCCGCGCGCAGCGCTGCAATATGACCCTCCGGAAGCACTGTGCCCGAGGTGTTGCGAGCGGTATATTGCGGAAGCCACGCTTCGATCTCTTCGACCACTCGAACCGCGGGGACGATCGAACTTCTGTAGCCGGGCGTTCCGCGGGTGATTCCCGCGTAGCCCATCGTGCCGCGCACTGAGACCTTGAACCAGCACATCCCGGGCTCCTCGGCGAACACCGCCCACCACGGTTTCATGATCACGGCGAAATCAGGCGCCACTCCTCGCGTGAGCATGTGATACACGCCGTCGCTCATTCCGTAGTTGTTGCGATATGGCAGGCTTACCGGCATTCCGCCGCCGGCAAAGCCCACCTGCAGGTCGCCCTTGATAGGCACCTTCGCTTCGCGAAGCGCGGTCGCGATTTCGGTCAGGCTCGCGACCATCCCCTTCGGATTGGCGGCGCCGAGTCCATAGATCAGGTCGCCCTGCGCGAAACCCTTGGGCAGCATGTCGGCGCGCAACGTCGGGCCGACCCATGGCAGGTCCCGCTCCGGGTCGGCTTCGAGGTGAGTGTCGATTGGAGCGTAGAGCAGCAGCGACGCGCCGCCGCCGCTTCCGCGGATTTCGCCGATAGCGTTGCCGGTATCTTCGCCGATCGGCTGATACAGGGAATGCTCGCCCAAGTGCTCGCGCATGTAGGCGGCGACAAATTCGCTGGCCTGGCGTTCCGCGCCCGTGGGGCTGTGGATGTCGATCAAATGGAGGAGCAGCTTTTTGAGCCGCTCCGGATTGAGCCGGTCACACGCCTGGCCGTACCATTTCTCCTGCTCGGCTGAGAGCGGAACGATGCTCGTCTTGTCGGCCATCGAAGTCACTCCTGCGGCCGCCCGCCGCTCTGCACTTCGCTTCAGCGATGCCCGTTGCTGCCGCCGCCGCCGTTCATCTGACGGGTGGCCGGCCGCTCCTGGATACCGCGGTTGTAACGCGACGCGACCTTGCGCCACGCCGTCAAGGCGTTGTCCAGTTGGCACAGGACCTCCTTGTTCCAGCCGTCGCCGTGCTCATAGAAATCCTGCATCGCCTCGCGCGCGAAGAGATCGTTGTCATTGAAATCGCGCAGCGCGAGCGGTTCGAACACGTTGTTGTATCGATACTCGGCGTCCTTCAGATCCGCCTCGTTGCGGCAATGCGCGACCAGGATTTCCCAGTACTCATGATGGGTCTCGTCGGTGGGAACGTACCATTCGTATTGCGCCCAACCCGGAATCGGCCAGTGCTCAACCAACAGCACCCCGGGCACGTACATCGAGGTGCGCAGGTAGTAAGGCTTGGTGCCGCGCGCCTTCAGCCCGAGGAGCGGATTTTCGAGCACCATGTTCCAGGCCTGGGGCCGGTTGTACATCATCATTACGCCCTTCGGACCGTCCTCTTCCTCGACCACGCGGACCGCCTCGTCCGAAACGGGCTGCGCGCCGAGCGGAAACAACACGTCGGCGCTCGCAATAATCGTGTTGCCCATGTGCACGAGCCAGTGGCCCGGGTCGTAACCGTTTTCGACCGCCAGGCGCCAGTTGGAATTGCCGGTGCGATGAATCCCGCGGACGAAGACCTGCTGGTCGAGAATGTAGGCGACGGCGTTGGGGTCTTCGTCGGCGCCGATTCTAAGCGGCAGGTCGGATGACAGCGGTGGCACGGGTTGGTAGTCCTCGTCGCCGACGAAGACGAAGATCATGCCGTTGTGCTCTTCGACCGGGTAGGTGCGGATCCGCACTTTGCCGAGAATCGGATCGTCGGGCGACGCCACGATGGTCCGCAGCACGCCGTCTTCGAGGCCGTAGCTGTAGCCGTGGTACCAGCAACTCATCAGCTCGTCGCTCAGACAGAGCGGCCGGCGCGACATCTTCACGCCGCGATGCAGACAGCGGTCCTGCAGCGCGTAAGTCTTGCCCTTGGCGCGGCGGAGCGCGATCTCGTGGCCCGCGATCACTACGCCCTTGACGTCGTTGTCCTTGAGTTCGTGACTGAACAGCGCCGGGTACCAATGATTCTTGAAGCCGCACGCGGCCTCCAGGTATGGCGCCCATTGCCTGCTCGAGGATGCGCTCGGCGTGCCTGCACCGGCTGCCCTTCCCGTGGATTCGCCTGCGCCCATCGAAGTTACCTCCTCGAAATTCCCGCCGGACGAGGCCGCGACGGATACATCCCCGCGCGATCGTCAGGCTTTACGACTATCTCGTTTACGACATGAGCATCTCGATCATTTTGGGCCCCGGCTCCTTGAGCGCGCGCTCCAGTTCCTGCGAGAGCGCCTCGGCCGTTTCGACGCGCACCCCCGGCACACCCATCCCCTTGGCGAGCGCGACCCAGTCGAGGTTCGGATTGCCCAGGCTGGTGAGCGAGCGCGCCGTGGTGCCGGGCTCCGTGATGCCGGCGCGCGCGAGTTCGACTTGCAGGATTCGGTAGCGACGGTTGTTGCACAGAAGCGTCGTGACGTTGAGCCCTTCGCGCGCCTGCGTCCATAGCGCCTGCACGGTGTACATCGCGCTGCCGTCGGCCTGAAACGAGATCACGCGGCGGTCAGGACAGGCGACCGCGGCGCCGGTTGCGCATGGCAGGCCCTGGCCAATGGCGCCGCCGGTCAGCGCGAGATAGGTATGCGCGGGCGCGCTTGACGAGGCGCCGAAGAACGGCAGCCCGGTGGTCGCAGCCTCGTCCATAACGATCGCGTTCTCGGGCATCGCGGCCGCGATCGCCGCGCCGATCGTGGTCGCGTCGAGCGCCCCTGTCGGCCGCGCGGCAGCGCTTTTCGCGGCGCGCGCGGGGGCGGTTTTGGGCGCGCCGATAAGGTCGGCCAGTGCTTCGAGCGCGAGCGCGGAGTCTTGTTCCAGCGTCGCCAGCGTGGTGACGCTCCGGCCCTCGGGAATCAGGCTGCTCGGCATGTTGGGATAGCCGAAAAACGCGACCGGCGCGCGCGCGCCCGCCAGGATGACCGAAGTCGATTTCGACATCGCATCCAGCGCCATTTCGGGAAAGTAGGGCAGCTTTTCGACCGGCGGCATCGCGCCGCCGCGCTCGACGCGCGCGGGAAAGGTCTCGCACATCAGGCGGCATCCGCTGGCCGCGGCGATTCGCGCCGCGGCCCGCAGGCCGCGCTCGCGAAGCGCCGCTCCGCCCATGAAGAGCACGCTGTTCGGGCCGTCGCGCCGCAGTACCTCGGCCGCCGCGCGTACGCCGCTATCCGGCGCCGCCGGCGGCGCCGCGACCGGGTGCGGCCCGGCGGCCGCACCCGCCTCGGTCCATTGGCAATCGGCGGGCACGATAAGGGTCGACGTATGGCCCGGGAATCGCATTGCCTCCGCGACCGCCTCGGCCGTGTCGACGGCGATTGCGACCGCGCTCGCCGAGTGGCGCACCCATGAAGAGACCGGGCGAGCCAGGGACTCAATATCGGAGGTGAGCGGCGCGTCGGCCTTCAGATGCCAGGTCGCATGGTCGCCGATCACGTTGACGATCGGCGAGTGCGCGCGCCGCGCGTTGTGCAGATTGGCGATCCCGTTGGCGAAGCCCGGTCCGAGATGGGTCAGCGTGAGCGCGGGCCGCCCGGCCATCCGTGCGTAGCCGTCGGCGGCGCCGGTGACGACGCCCTCGAACAGCGCCAGCACGGCGCGCATCCGGGCGGCGCCGTCGAGCGCGGCGACCAACGGCATCTCGGTGGTGCCGGGGTTGGCGAAACAGACATCGACGCCGCAATTGAGCGCGGTCAGGATCAGGCTCTCGGCTCCATTCATCGCTTATCAACTCCGCTTCGCTGGTGTGTTCGGACGCGGTTCAATGAATAGCCTCAAGCGCCGGTTTGCGAAACCGTACGCATCACTTTGCCCGGCAAGCCGCCCTGGTATTGGTCGTGCGCGAAAAGCACTTCGCCGCCGACGATCGTGTATTCGATTCCCTCCGCGCGCTCGATTAGTCGCGGCTCGCCGCCGGGCAAATCGTTGACCCACTCGGGCTTGAGCGGTTTTATCGCGGCCGGATCGAAAATCACCAGGTCGGCATCCATCCCCGGCGCCAGCCGTCCCTTGGTGCGCAGCTCGAGAAAATCCGCGAGTTCAGAGGTTAGCCGCCGCACCGCGTCTTCGAGCGTCAGCACGCCGCGCCGATGCACCCATTCGTGCAGCAGGTACGAAGTCAGGCCGGCGTCGCAATGCTGCGCGACGTGAGCGCCCGCGTCGCTCAGCCCGATTAGCGTATTGGGCAGTTTGAGGATGCGGCTCACGACGTCGGGATTGACGTTAATCACCGAGAGCGTTACGCCCAGTTCCATCCGCTCGTCCAGCGCGAGGTCGAGCAGCGCATCGACCGGGTCCTTGCCGGTGGCGGCGGCCAGGTCGGCGACGCTCAGGTTGAGAAAACGGCGATTGCGCTCGTTCTCCACGCGCGCGATATGTACACGATCCCAGCGGCCGCGAAAAATCGCATTGCCACCGCCGCCTTTGATTTCGTTGCGGAATACGGCGCGGAAATCGGCCGAGCGTGCGAGCGCCATCTGCTCCTCGGCGCCGCGGTTGAAGATTCCCTTCCACGAATCGAGCGCGGCAAAGATGAACGGCTCGCGCATCGTGTAATACTGCTGAATCGGACGTGGCGTGACCTGCGGCAGTATCCTGAGCCCGTTTCGGAGCAGCGGCGCGAGACGCTCGACCGTACGCTGATGCGCGTCGGGCGGCGTGCCGGGCAGGTCGAGCAGCGCGAGCCAGGTCACCGGCCGCGTGCTCTCGCGCGCGAGCATCGTAAGCAGGTCGAAGCCGCCCTCGTTGGGCACGCTGGTCGAGCCGCGGTTGGGCAGAATCTCGATAACGCCGCGGTTAAGCTCGCGCATCGCGCGGCAGAGCGCGCGCAGCTCATCGTCGCTCGCCATCCGGCTCGCCAACGGACGGCCCTGAAATCCGATATGCTGGGGCGCGAGGCTCAACGAGAAGCCGGCGGCGCCGGCGCGGAGCGCCTCGCGATACAGACGCGCCATCTCGGCCGTCTCGGCCTCGGTTGCGGCGCGCTCCGCTGCTTCCTCACCGATGACGTAGTAGCGCAGCGCCGAAAGCGGCACCAGGAAGCCGACGTTGAGCGCGACTCCGCGCCGCTCGATCGCCGCCATGTACTGCGGAAAGCTCTCCCAGTCCCACGTCACCCCGCGCATCAGCACGTCATGCGGCAGCGCCTCGACGTTGACTAGATCCCACGCCATCGTGGACTGCTGCCCGGGGCGGCAGGGCGCGACGCCCACCCCGCAGTTGCCCATCAGCAGCGTGGTGACGCCGTGCCACGACGAGCAGGTGAGCAGCGGGTCCCACGAAATCTGCGCGTCGTAATGCGTATGGATGTCGATGAAGCCGGGCGCGAGCACCGCGCCGCCGGCGTCGATTTCGCGCCGCGCCGTGCCGCCCGCCTCGCCGACCGCGGCTATTTTGCCGTCCTTCACCGCGAGCGCGCCGTGACGCACTGGCGCGCCGGTGCCGTCGCAGATGATGGCGTTGCGGATCAACAGGTCGTAGGCCATCGCGAAATTCCTCCGATACGTGCGGCGGACGAACCACGACGATGGAGGTGGGGCGCGCGATTGTGGATGCGCCGCGCGGTCACTTCAGCCATCGCGCTACGGCCGCGAAACTCAGGTGAGCTTCGCGCCGGCTCTATGGAGTGTCAAGGTGCGCGCTCGGAGCGGCGAATTTCATCATTGCGCGGCGACCGATCGAGGAAGCGCCGAAAGGTCTGTTCTCTTCGGCGCTCCCTTCGCTTGCGGTTTACAGATAGCTAATAGCGCGGTCCAAAAGTGATTTGGGCCTTGTACAGTGGCAGGTTGGTCAAGGACTTACGCGGCGTAGGCGAGCCGCTGGCGGTCAGCTGGCCCGGGCCGTATTTCGAAAGCGTGCCCGTCGTGTAATTGGACACCCACAGTCTATTACTCGAGTCGAAGGTCAAGCCCCACGGGGTGGAGAGGCTGCCAGAACCGTCATCACTGAGCACCACGTTCGGCGTAGGAGCGCCTGACACCGCCAGTTGAGACGGCGTGAAGCTCACCACAGTCGAATTACCGGCATTCGTGACCCAAAGATTGCCGGAGCTGTCGAACGCCATTTGTCCCGGCTGATCGAGGGCCGTACTGGAGATAATGACGGAGGGCGTCGGCGAACCGGAGGCGGTGAGGTCAGCGGCGCTGAATCTCACAAGATGGCCATTGTCCAAGCTCGATACCCAGAGGTTGCCGGCCGAATCGAAGAGCGGAAAGGAAGGTGAGGTCAGATCGGTACTATCCGTGATTGTCACTGCGGGAGTGACGGGTCCCGAAGCACCAGCCAACTGCGCATGCGATATCTCATGTATCGCGTCCCCATTGTCGACGATCCAGAGGTTGAGGTGCGAATCGAAGGTGCAGCCAATACTAACTCCTAAGGCGGCGGTATTGACGAACCTTCTCAGTGGCGTGGGATTTGGGTTAATCGCCAGATTCGACAGCTGCCCTGGACTGAACTTCAGGATCCTGTTGTTAAGCGTGCTCACCCACACCGCCCCGCTAGGGGCGAATGCAAGACCGGTCGTATTGTTCAGGGGAGCGGCCGCGCTGACGAGCTTGACCTGGTGTGGTGCGCCGCTGACCGTTAACCCGAAGGGCCGTATTTCGATCAGGCCACCAACGGTTCCGGCGCCCTGTGAAGGACTGGCCATCCATAACGCGGGACCCTGCGCTCGAGCGGGGGACGATCCTCCGCCGGCTACGAGCCACAACAGCGCCAATGATGCGGCCAGAAACAGGCGCAAGGCCGATGAACTCCGCCTGTGGTTGATAAGAGTTTCAGAATGAGAAGTGCAACCCTGCATATTAAGCCTCCATCTCGAGAATGTGGGTAGGTGACGATAAGTTAATTCGTGTAACGGCGGACGAACGCAAGATTCATTCCGCACTTTAAAGCTCCGAATAATCCCTCGGAAGCAAGATGAAAGCATCATCGGCGAAGGATTTCTTTCCGATTGTGTCGGAAAATCTTACAGGATCGGTTTTCTTGCGAGTTGGGATAGACGAGGCGTGAAAGCGCAAACCTCGGCGCATGAGCGCTGCGAACGCTTCCCAATATTCGGTGGCGGCAATCAGCCCGCTTTCGGCCGATCGACCAAAGGGTGCCCGACGGCGCGCCCGATGCGGTCAGGTGCGACGCGGGCCGGCTGGCTTTCCCGCCCTCCTGGGGCTAGGCGAAGGCCGGCATCACTTCGCGCGCGAACAGCTCGACCGTCTGCGGGGGGCCCATGTCGGCGAACATCATGGTGAACATCGTGATGCCCCACGCGACGCGCTCGCGCAATTGCTTGACCACCTCGTCGGGCGTGCCCTTTATCGCGGTGAACGAAAAGGGCTTGCGACCCTTTACCATCTCCCACTTCTGATCGACCTCGGCCTTGTTCGCGCCGATACAAACCATCACCTGCTCCGAGACCGTGATTTCCCCAGGGTCGCGCGCGACCGCGCGGCAGTGCTCGTGCAGTACGCCGAGGGTTCGTTTGAAGTCGCGATAGCCGGCCGGGCAGTTCCAGCGATCGGCGTACTTCGCGACCAGCCGCAGCATCACCTTTTCCCCTGCGCCGCCGATCATGATCGGCGGATGCGGTTTCTGCACGGGCTTCGGATTGTTGGGCGCATCGGCGACCGAGTAGTAACGGCCTTTGAAGGTGGCGCGGTTCTCGGTGAACATCGCCTTCAGGATCTGCAGTCCTTCCTCGAGCTGACGCAGGCGGGTGCCAACCGACGGAAACTCGTAACCGTTGGCGCGGTACTCCTGCTCCATCCAGCCCGCGCCCAAGCCTACTTCGAGCCGGCCGTTGGAGATTTGGTCGATAGTGGTGAGTGACTTGGCCAGCAGCGCCGGGTTGCGGAAGGAGTTGCACAACACCAGCGTGCCGATCCGCACGCGCTCGGTGCGCGCGGCGATCGCGCTCATCATCGTAATCGCCTCGAGCAGGTCAACGTCGGGCAGGCCCAGCGTCCAGAAATGGTCAACCAGCCAGAACGAATGATAGCCCAGGCGCTCGGCCAGCTCGGCCCGGTCGAGCAGGATCTTGACGGTAGCGCCGGCTTGCGGCGACCAGAACGCGAATTCGATTTTTCCGCTCATCGCATTAAAACTCCTGGCCCTAAGAATTCTGGCTTCAAAGCTCCCGGCTAACTTCTGGGACGGTCGCTCGATGATTTAATCAGAGACGATTCTTTTACCGTTTCTCTTTTACTGTTCTACTGCGCGGATGCATATCGAAATGAGAGGACGAATCGCGATCGCCTTTGGCGTCGCGCTGATACTCGCGGTCGCGATGGTTCCCGGCAATTGGGGCTACGCATTCGCGGTGCCCGCGCAGCAGGGATTTTCGCAAGTCGGCGCGCCACTCGCGCTAAAGGGCGCGCCGGGAATTTACCAATGGCATTTTGTCGCGAAGCGCGGGCCGTCGCCGTTCGATCGTATCGGGCTCCATCGAATCGCGAGCGGTCCGGCTGCGCCCGCGCATCCGGGAATCGTGATGCTCTACCTTCCGGGCACCAATATGAATGGCGAGGTCGCGGTCGATGATCTTCGCTACTCGATGCCGCTTTATCTGGCGGCGCACGGCGTAGACGTGTGGGCGATGGATTATCGCACCCACTTCATTCCCCCCGGCACGTCGGCGGAAAAGCTCGCCGTTATGGCCGGATGGACGAGCCGCGTCTTCGACGGCGATGTCGAAGCGGCGGCCGCATTCGTCAGCGCCCGGACGCATGCGGAAAAGGTTTTTATCGCAGGGTTCAGCCGCGGCGCGAGCTTCGCCTACCTGTTCGCGGCGATGCATCCGCAGCGCGTGGCGGGACTCGCGATCCTCGACGGCTTCATTCCGCGCGTTCCCGCGCGCGCGATGCCCGCGGGACGCGTCGCCGACGATATTGGCGGACGCCACCTGACCTATGAGAAGCGCCGCGCGCTGATGGAGGCGGTGATTCGCGATCCCGGCGGTCCGGCGCCGCTGCCGAAATACAAAACCGCGGCCGAAAATCTCGAGCACGTAGTATATGACGCGGACGGCCTGTTCGGAGGACATGGCGGCCTCGCTAATCCGCAAGGCGGATTTTCGGACCCGTCGGTGCTGGCGCGAGTGCTGATTGGGTACGACCGATGGTGGCCGGCCGTGCAGGACTATGACAATCCGTTCGACGCGAGCGCGCTGGCGAGGCTAAGGGCCTCAAAAATTCCTGTGATCGCGTTCGCCAGTACCAACATCTCGGCCAAGTGGCCCGCGATGGTCGCCGAGTCGGCGGCAGCGACAGGCAGCACCGAGGTGACCGTCAAACGGCTGGACGGGTGGGGCCATCTCGACGTTATCTGCGGCACGCATGCCGAGAGCGAAGTTTACGCACCGCTGCTCGCCTGGCTCAGGCGGCATCAGAAGTAGGCGGCGGCACGGCCGCGATGCGCGGACGTATGATCAGAGCCGCCGCGAGCGCCCACATCCCGAAGGCGAAGCCGAGCAGCGACCAAATCACCAGCGAGCGGCCGCGGCGCGAGGCGATCGTCGCGGTGAGCGGCGCCAACGCCGCGTCGATGATCAGCGAGGTCGCGATAATCTCGGCCGCTCCCCCACGATAACGCATCAGGGCGAAGCCGGAGGTCACATTGAGGATGGTCGCAATCGTCAACATCAGATCACGCGCAGGTCATTACGTCCATATTTGACGATAGGTTGCACGTTAGCGGTTTCAGGCCGGCCTTGGAGGTTGGCTTGCGGCGCTGTCCGGCGGGACTATAGTGGTTGGTGATGGCACGCCGAGACGTCGAAAATATCATTTCAAAGCTGCGCCAGATGAGCGAGGAAGGGCTGGGGAGCGTGATGGGCGAGCTGATGGCCAACGAACGGATGCGCAAGGGGTTGGGCCGCGCGGGAGAACGATTGATGGCCAACAAGCACGTTTTCGATCGCAACGTCGAGACCGTTCTCGACTTCGTCAACATCCCGTCCAAACGCGACATCCGCGAACTCAAATCCCGGCTCGATACGCTGTCCAGCCAATTGGTCAACCTTAGCATCAAGATCGACCGGATGCTGGCGGCGGACGATACGCCTGCGCCGCGCCACGTCCGCGCCGCAGATCCGGTCACTCCGGTTCGGCCAGTTCGGCCGGCGCCCGCCGGGCCGCGTCCGGTGCCGCGCCGGCGCAAGGGCCGCGGCGGCAGCAATTCCGACTGACCCTGCTGGCCCGGCCTGCCTTTAGCAAAATTCGTCCGCTCGCACCGCATTTATAGAATTTCCAGACTCTGCCCCAGCCAGGCGAGGTCAGCAAGTTCAACCGGCTCTCGTCCGAGATCGGGCACCGCGGCGACCTCCAGTTGCGGCGATCCGCCGGCGCGCAGGGAGGCTATCGCCGCGGCCTCGCGCTGACGCAACGCGGCGAACTCTCCTGCCGCGCGGATGAGTTTGCGCCTTACCGCCGGTCCAAGCGGCGCGCGCCTGATCTGCGCCACCGATGGAATCGCGGGCAGCGTGCGATTGACAATTACCGCCCGCGGCTCGATCCCGGCCGCGCGCAGCGCGTCGAGGAACTCATGCGCCTGCGCGATGCGCTCGGGCTCGGCCGTGGTGACGACGACCACCGCGGTGTCGCTGGCAACGAGGAGTCGCTGCGCGCGCCCGGCCCGTTCGGCGAATCCCGCATACATCCCGTCGAAGCTGCGCACGAAGGCTTGCACGTCGCCGAGCAGATGCAGTCCCGTCAGCCGGTCGAAGGCAGAGAGCACGGCGCGCGCGGCGAGGTCGACGACGCTGAACCCGCGGCGCATCCCGCCGCCGAGCAGGGTCACCGCGCGCGAGTTGAGCAGGTCGAGCAGGCGGCGCGGCGCGTCGAGGAAGTCCAGCGCCTCGCGCGCGGGCGGCGTGTCGAGCACCACCAGGTTGGTCGTCGGCTCCTCGCTAAGTTCGAGCAGCCGCTCCATCGCCATATAATCGCCGACGCCGGCCAGCGCCTGCGAGAGATTGCGGTAGATGCGGTTTTGCATGATCGCGTCGGCGGCGGCGGGCGAGGGCGCATGGCGCGCGACGATCGCGTCGAAGGTGCGCTTGGGGTCCAGGCGCAGTGCGCGCAGGCGTCCGGCGCGCCGCGCCGGACGCCTGCGCGCACCTGCCGCATCCGCCGAATCGCCCGCGGCCTCGTTCATGGCTTGCGTATCTGGCAAACCCTCCAGCGGCACTTCGCGGGGCTCGGCGGCGTCGACGCCGCCGAGCCCCAGCGCGTCGAGCAGGCGCGGCGCCGGGTCGACGGTCATCACGTCGACCCGCCGCCCGGCCATCGCGGCGCTAAGCGCGAGCGCGGCACTGACGGTGGTCTTGCCGACGCCGCCGGGGCCGAGGCAGACGAGCAGCCGGCCCGCGAGCAGGCCGTGCGCCGGGTGCGTGGCAGTCATCGCGGTTTCGCCGCGCGCGCGGCCCTTGCCGCGCGCGGCGGCTTTCCCGCTCGACGCGGGGCTGTTCCCGGCGGAGCCGGGAACAGCCCCGCGTCGAGCACCCGGCTCAGCTCTTCGAGTTCAGCCCTGCCGAGCGCCGGGCTGAACAGCATCGGCAGTTCGACCACGCCCAGCCCGGCGCGGGACGCATCGCGGCGCATGCGCGCCGCGATGCGTCCCGCGCCGTCGCGCCACTGCGCGAGGCGCGCGCATCCTGGAGGCGCCTTCGGCGCATCCAGCGCGTCGAGGTCGCTGCGGGTGAACAGCGCGGATGGCACGCAGTTGAGCGCCGCCGCCGCGACGCTCACGTTGAGCCGCCCGCGCAGCACGTCGGAGGCCTCGAGCGCCTCGCGCAGCGCCAGCTCCTGCGGCGTCAGCGTCAGTATCACGGCAAAGCGCGTCGCGTCGGCAAGGAAGCTTTCGACGTTGGCGGCGAGACGGTTAAGCGTTCCGATCGGAGCAAGCTGCTTGAGCGCGCCGGGCACCGCGAGCAGTTCCAGCGCGCTGCCGGTCGCCGGCGCATCGACCACTGCGTAGCGGTCCTCCAGCGCGGCACGGCCGGCGATAATGCGCAGGCGCTCGAGCATCAGGAACGCTTCCAAGCCCGGCAGCGCGGCACTGACGTAGCCGAAGGTGCGGCTCTGGAGCATCCGGCGCGCGACGGCTTTGATTGGCACTAGCCTTTCGATGAACGCTTCGAGCTCGGTGCTTGCGCTGAGCGAGATGGTTTCCAGGTTGGCGATCGGGTCAAGCTTTGGGGCCGCGTCTGCGCCATTGCGCGACCGGGCTTCGTTACCATCGAGCGCCGCGATCCCGAGCATCCGCGCCGCCCACATCCGCTGGTCCAGATCGACCAGCGTCGTGGGCCGCCGCCGCGCCAGCGAGAGCGCAAGCGCCGCTGCCACCGCACTTTTGCCGGTGCCGCCCTTGCCGGTGACCAGGATTAGCCGCGCGAGCGCCATCAGCTACAATCTAGAGCCGCGCGAAGCAGCGGTCTATTCATTCACCGCACCTGGGAGATTTGCCGCGCGGCGGAGCGTTTGCCATCTGCTCATGACGGAATCGACTGACAAGGCTTCATTTCAATCCGTGCTGCTGGCCATCGAGCCGGCCGCGATAGCGCGTTTCAAGGCGATCGTCGAATCGTACGACAACCTGGCCACGATGCGCACCGAGGACCCACGCCATCATTATCTGCGATTGTGCTTCGACGCCGGGTCGGCGGCCGACGTCAATGCGCTACTCGATTCGCTGAGCGCGGCCTTTTCGATCCGCCGTATCGAATCCTGAACTGTCCGAGGTATTTATCCTGGATCTGTTGGAGTCAACAGTCCGATCGACGAAGCGGCCATAAGACTGGGGGCTTTTTTTACCGTGTTCGCCGCGATGGCGCTGTCGGAAGCGGCGGCGCCGCGCCGTCCCCGCTCGTATTCTCGGTTCACGCGATGGCCGGGCAATCTCGCTATCGTGACTCTGAATACGGCACTCATTCGGGTTTTGCTTCCGACCACGGCCGTAGCTCTGGCCGTGCTTGGAGCGAAACGAGGCTGGGGACTGTTCAACAACCTGCCGTTTCCATCGTGGGTCGAGGTGGTCGCGTCCGTTGTCATCCTCGACGCCGCCATCTATCTGCAGCACGTGATGTTCCATGCGGTGCCCGCGCTGTGGCGGGTGCATCGGGTGCATCATGCCGACCTGGATTTCGACGTGACTACGGGCGCGCGCTTCCATCCGATCGAGATCGGGCTCTCGATGCTGCTCAAGTTCGGCCTCGTGATGGCGCTGGGAGCGCCGGCGCTCGGCGTGCTCAGCTTCGAGGTCCTGCTGAACGCGACCTCGATGTTCAACCACGGTAATCTTCGCATCCCGGTTCGGTTCGACCGCTACCTTCGATGGCTGATGGTCACGCCGGACATGCACCGGGTGCATCACTCGATCGTCGTTACGGAGACCAACAGCAATTTCGGCTTCAACCTGCCATGGTGGGATCGCCTGCTCGGAACCTATCGCGACCAGCCCGCCGCCGGCCATGACGGCATGACCATCGGGATCGAGCAGTTCCGCGACGCGCGCGAATTGCGGATCGATCGGATGCTGCTGCAGCCATGGCGCGGCCCCGCGGGCGGATACCCGATTGCAGGGAGGAGCGCGCCATGAACCATCGCAGTATGGCCGTGCGTCTGATCGTCGTAGCGGCGCTGCTCGCGGCGATTGTTTACCTGGCGATTCATCGAAGCTTTCTCGAGCCTTCCGTCTTGGACCGTGAACTGCATAGTTTCGGCCGACTGGCGCCGATTCTGTTCGTTCTGCTCTATGCCGTGGGCACCGTCGTATTCGCGCCCGGATCGATAATGACCGTGGCCGGGGGCGCTCTGTTCGGCCCGGTATGGGGAACCCTGTGGAATCTCACCGGCGCGGCCCTGGGCGCCGCGTTCGCCTTTGCGATCGCGCGCTACCTCGCGTCGGATTGGGTTTCCAGGCGCGCGGGAGAACGACTGGCCCGGCTGATGCGGGGAGTCGAGGAAGAGGGGTGGCGCTTTGTGGCCCTCGTGCGGCTGGTGCCGCTGTTTCCGTTCAATCTGGTCAATTACGCATTCGGACTGACACGAATTCGGTTTGCTGAGTATGTGCTCGCATCCTTTATATTCATGGCTCCGGGGACGTTGGCGTTTACCTACCTTGGTTACGCGGGCCGCGAAGCCGCATCCGGGCAGGCCGGGGCAATCCGCAAGGCTCTGCTTGCCTTGGGGTTGCTTGCGGCCGTTGCTTTCCTGCCGCGGCTGGTGCGCCGGCTCAAGGGTCCGCGCTTTATCGACGCGGGCACCCTTAGACGCCGGCTCGAGAGCGGCGCTGACCGATCGCGGAGCTACGGGGAAGAATCCGGGAGCTGTCCGAGATCAAGGGAAAGCCACTGATAACCGTTTGACGAAACGAACAGCGCTCGGCGAGCGCTGCGGCAGTGCTTACGAAAGCGGGTTTCGAGCAAGTATTCGTTCTGCGCGGCGGGATGGAAGGCTGGAACAAGGCGGGCTGTCCGGTCGAGAGGAATTGAACTTTGGAACCGGCCATGACGATCGATGCGCGGGCCCCTCTTACTCAGCCCTCGCGCAATTCGACCGCGTAGTTGCGGCCTTCCCACTGCTCACGCGTCTTCCAATAGAAAGTGAAGCGCACGGGCGCGCGGTCGGCGGTGGTGACTTCGATATCGACGAAATCGAGTCCCACCGCAGTGTGGGTCGAATGGCTGTCGAAGACGTGATGCCATTCGTCCTTGCTCCAGTGCAGCATGAAGGGTTCGCCGCTGTGGATGCGGAGCTTGGACGGGAGTGTGATGGACTCGATTTGCCGGTTGTGCTTCCAAACCTCGATTGGAGCGCGCGGCGCGCCGTCGCGGTAGCGTTCCGCGACTTCGGGGATGAGATCGAAGATGACGCCGTCGGCGGCCGAGCGCAGAAGTTTCAGGTACTCCGCGTGCGCCCACATCAGGGGCATCGCAGCCCCGGTCGGCCCGCCGAAATGCATCAGCGCCGCCGGCAGGTCGGGCCCGTCCCAGACCTGTTCGGGCAACAGCCGCGTCGAGGTGGCGAAGTTTTCGATCGCGCGCAGGTATGGGATGACGTCGCGGCCCGCTGCGAGTTCGTAATGGCCGCGCTCGCCGCTCAACAGCGGCCACGGCCGCCCGACGCCCCATCCCACGAACGGGCCGCCGTCGTCGCGCTGGCCGTAGCCGTCATGCGTATAGCGCTTCCAGCACGGCCCGGCCGGGAAGTCGGTCTTGAGCACCGCGTCGACGACCCGCAGCGAATCCTCGACCAGCGGGTCGCCGGGGCGGCGGATGCCGTAGCGCACCAGTTCCAGGAAACCCGCGTCGACAATTTCGGCCGCCGGAAATAGATAGGGCGCGCCGGGCGGGCGGTTGCGGATCGGCACCAACCCCTGGTCGGGATCGTCATTGGGCACTGTGAGCGCGGGGTCGGCCGGATTGATTCGTACGTAGTGGCGCTTGATGCCCGGCACGAGAAAGCCCTGGTTGGTTACGGTCCAGCGTTCGATATGCGATTCGAGGAAATCGGCGTAGTCGAGCAGAAACTGCGCCGTGGTCGTGTCGCCGCGCCCGTGCGCCAGGTTCGACGCGCAAACCAGCGCCGCGATATTGCTCGCGAGGGTCGCGGGCGAGTAGCCGCTATTCTCCTCCCATCGCTCCTGCGGCGTGACCGGGCCTTCGTGAATCAGGTAGCGCGCGGCCGCCAGCACCATCGGGTACGGATCCAGACCCATCGTCGCGCCGGCATGCACCAGCCGGTACGCCAGCATGATCGGAAAGGCGACTTCGTCGAGCTGGATGCCCTGCCAGTAGGGCGTGCCGTCGATCCAGAAATTCTGCGGGAAACCGCCGTCGGGCCGCTGCGAGCACGCGAGGTAGATGAGCGCGCGCACCGGAGTCGCAAGGTCGCCGCCGGCGAGCAGCCCGGTCGCGCTGTTGACCATGTCGCGAGTCCATACCAGATGATAGCCGCCGAGGTCTTCGTCGCCCTTGACCTCGCCCCACGGGATGCTCAGCGACGCGATGAGCGCGCCGGAGAAGCGCTTGTCCTCGTGCGCGAGCAGCAATTCGCGGGTTCTGTGGCAGAGATGGCCGCCGTCGCCGGTCCATCGCTCCAGCGGGTACATGTGCAAGCAGGCGCGGGTCCATTGCTCGAGGAAGCGCGCCGAGTGTTGCGCGAACGGCACCCCGAGCGACTGATAAAGACAGGTAACCGCGCGATGCAGGCCGTTGCCGAAAGCCAGGCCAAGGGTGAAGTGGTAGTCCTCGGGCAGGGCGATTTCCGCGGTCAGCGCAACGTTGCCGTCGGGGGCCGAGGCGAACTGCCAGTCGAGCTCGAAATTGTGATTGAGGTCCTGCCATCCGTCGGTCTTGCCGACGTAGCCGCAGGAGCGTCGCACGAACGGCACGTTGGCTCCCAGAGCCAGCCAGGTATTGTCCTTGTGCGCGGTCAGAAACTCGTACCCGGCCATCCGCGCGACGTTGGCGCTGTTGCCCCACCCACCGACGTTCAGATGCGGCGAGAGCAGCACGAATAGCCGCAGGCGGCGCAGCAGGTCGGCATCGCCTTCGAGCCGCGTGTCCACCAGCAGGCACGGCTGATGCGGGTCAGTGATGATCTCCATCACCACGCAGTAGCGCCCCTCACGGTCGGCATTGATGATGCGCACGCCGAGGCCGCGATCGCCGAGGTACTCGATGGAAGTGTCCTGGTTGCGATGGACGTCGTGGAAAAAAGTTTCGCCGTCGGTCACCAGGTACTGCAGATCGCGGATTTGCGGCCGATCGATCGTCGGATAGTAGATTTCGTTGAGCACGCCGCCCGAGGCGGTGAACCAGATGGGACTCGCGGTGGAGTAGGCGGTGCCGACGACGTCCTTGGCGCTGTAGGTCCAGCGCGGCTCGATTCCGGGGCCTCCCCAGGCTCGCGGTTCGTTCTCGATGATGGCCATCAGGGGGCTTTCCTTTGCACGCGCGCGGTGTGCGGTGAGAGCGCTTAGAGCGTGGCAGGAGGCTCGGCCGCCGGATCGCTGAGCTTGGCCTGCGCGCGAAACATGTAGGAAACGCCCACGCTCAGCAGGTAGAGCAGCAGCAGCGGAATGGCGAGCAAGAAAATCGAAACCATGTCGGGCGGGGTCAGCGCCGCCGAGACCACGAAGATACCGAGCACCGCGTAGCGGAAGTACTGCAGCATCATGCGGTAGTCGATCAGTCCGAGCCGGGTCAGGAAAACCGCGAAAATCGGCATCTCGAACGTCAGCCCGAACGCCAGCATCAGCTTGGCCGAGAACGCCAGGTATTCGCTGATACGAATCGTCGGCGTAACCCCAATCGAAGCGTACTGCGCGATGAAAAATGCGTAGCCGACCTTGAACACCACCGCCCAGCAGAAGTAGCCGCCCAAGGCGAAGAACAGGCTCGAGCTGACGACGAACGGCAGCGCCATCCGCCGCTCCGACTCATACAGGCCCGGCGCGATAAATTTCCACACTTCGTAAAATATCGCCGGACTGGAAAGGAACACGCCGGCCACCAGTGAGACCTTGATCTTGGTGAAAAACGCCTCGCCCACGCCGGTGCCTATTAGCAGCAGCTTGCTCCCGCCGACCTCGCGCAGCGGCAGCGTCAGCCAGGCGAAAAGATGGTCGGCGAAAATGTACGACAGCGCGCATCCCACCGCTATCGCGATCACCCCCCGCACCAGCCGTCCGCGCAGCTCGCGCACGTGGTCGAGCAGCGGCATGCGGACCTCCTCCGTCGCGGCGGGAGGATTGGCGGGAAACTCCTGGATGGCCACGTGGCGCGGCGCGGGTTACGGGTTGTCGTCCGGCGGCACCGCGGCCTTGGGGACCTTCGGTTGCCTCGGGCTGCGGGGGCGGCGCTGACGAGCTGGCGGCTGGGCCCCCGCCGACGGCCGTGGTTCGGTTGAAGTCGCTTGCTTCGTCACCGTCTGTTCCGTTGCCGCCTGATGCTGCTGCCCGGTAGTCCGCGGCTCGGCGGCCGACGCGAAACCTGATGCGGGCGGCGCCGGCGCCGTTTCGGCAGGCGGCATACTTGCAGCTGGCGGGCGCGCTTCGGACTCCGGGACGAGGGAAACCGGCGGTGGTGTCGCTGGTGGCTCAGGCGCTTCATGTTCGGCAGGCAGGTGAAGTTCTGCCGTCGACCGATGTTGCGCCGGAAGTTCCGCAGTGACGTGGCTGTCGATGGCTGACGCCTCGGCTGAGGCGGGTGGCGCCATGGCCTCGGGCGGCGGTGCGGTTTCAGCCGGCGGTTCCGATTGGGCCTCCGGTGCGAGAAAAGCGGGCGCGGGCGGCATGGGCGTCGCGGGCGGGGTGGGCGGATGCGGATCGTCGAAGCGCGGCGGCAAAATATTGAACGGCTCATCGCCGATTGCGCCCGAGATTTCGCGCATCACGGTGTTGCTCGCCAGACGCAACTCGCGCATCACCTTGCCCACCGCGCGCATCACCTGCGGCAGATCGTCGGGCGGGATCACGATCAAGGCGATTATCAGGAACAGGATTATTTCAAAAATTCCCAAGGATATTCCGTCCGCCGAGGTCTTGGCCCATAGCGCAAGGGCGTGTGGTCTGAGTTAATGATCGTTATCGAAGTTCGGAGTGTCAACGATGCTCAGGACCGCATTAATCAGTGACCGCCGTTTTTTGAAACATTTCGCCGGCCGAAGCCATCCCGAGCGCCCCGAACGCGCCGCGGTGATGATCGAGATGGCCGAACAGCTCCATCGCGACGCAATACTCGCGCTTAGTCCGCGCGAGGCGAGCATCGCCGAGGTCGAACTGTGTCACGATCCCGCCTACGTGGCCGAGGTCAAACGCAGCGCCTCGATGCCGCGTTATGATTTCGACCCCGACACTCACGCCTCGCCCGACTCCTATCAGACCGCGATGCTGGCGGCGGGCGGCGTGCTGACGGCGGTCGAAGCAGTAATGGATGGTGCGGCGGACAACGCGTTCGCGATCGTCCGTCCGCCGGGCCATCATGCGCTCGCCACGCGCGCGATGGGGTTCTGCCTGTTCAACAACGTGGCGATCGCGGCGCGCTATTTGACCCGGCATCGCGGGCTCAAACGAGTGCTGGTGGTCGATTGGGACGTCCATCACGGCAACGGCATCCAGGACATCTTTTACGACACGCCCGAGGTGCTCTACTTTTCAACCCATCAATATCCGTTTTACCCGGGCACCGGCGCGCTCGACGAAATCGGTTATGGAGCCGGCGCCGGATACACCGTCAACGCGCCGATGCCGGCGACCTTCGGCGACAACGAGTACCTGCGCATCTTCGACGATCTGCTGGCGCCGCTGGTTCGGCAATATCGGCCGGAATTCATCCTCGTATCGTCGGGCTTCGACGCGCACTTTCGCGATCCGCTCGGCGGGATGCGGGTGACCGAGGGCGGCTTCGCCGCGCTCGCGCGGCGAGTCAAGCGGATGGCGGCCGAGTGCTGCGGGGGGCGGATGGCCGTGGCGTTGGAGGGCGGCTACGATCTCCAGGCGCTCGCGGATTCGGGACGTAGCGTGATCGAGGAACTGGGGCGCGAGGCCGACGAGCCGCTCGCGCCCGCCGACGACGGGGCGCGGGTGATTCCTATAATCGAGCGCGCGCAATATTTCCTGTCGCGCTACTGGAAGTTTTAGGGTTGAGCGAAAAACGCGCCGACGTGCCCGGCCCCAACTCTCCCAACCAATCTGACACGCTGCGGCTGGTCGCTCTGGGAGCCGCCGCGCCGCGGGTTCTCGAATTGCGCTCCGCGCGCGTCACGGTCGGCACCGCCGCCAGCAACGATCTGCTCCTGGACGAGCCGACCGCCTCGCGCCGCCATGCCGCGCTCGAGCGACGCGGCGGCCGATGGCATGTGGCTGATCTCGGCTCGACCAACGGCACCTATATAAATGGACGGCGCGTGACCGCGCCGACGCCGCTTCAGCGCGGCGACGAGTTGCGGTTCGCCAATGCGCGCTTCGCGTGCGTCGCTCCCGGCGACGACCTTTCCAAGGTCGGCGCCGGGAGCGAGAAGACCGGCGCACGCTCGCGCGGGCGCGGCGTGCGCCGCGCGAGCGCTATCGCGGCTGTGCTGCTGTGCGCGGTCGGCGGCTTCGCGCTGACCGCGTACCTGCTGCACGCCGAGCGCCGCGGCCCTGCGGCGGAGGGGCTGGCGGCGCAAGGCGCCGCCCGCCCCTCCGCCGCATCGAGCACCGCGGGGGCGCTGGGCGCCGCCGCCGCTACGCCCGCCGCCATCGCGGTCGAGCCGGGTGCGCCTCCAGGCGCGACCGCGATGCCCCCTTGGCTCGCACGGCTCAACCACTATCGCTCGCTCGCGGGCTTGCCGCCGGTAGCCGAGGACCCCGCGCTTAGCGAGGGCGACGCCTTGCATGCGCGCTACCTGGTGAAAAGCTACGCCGAGGCTATCCGGCGCGGCGGTATCGGAGGCGAGGCCCATGAAGAGAACCGCGCGAGCCCCTGGTACACGGTAAAAGGCGCGGACGCCGGAAAGGCTAGCGACGTGTCCTACTGGCAGGCAGGCAAGGGACCGCCCGCAGCCGGGACGGCATCCGATTCGCCCGATTCGCCGGACGCGATGCCGTGGGGCTCGCCCGGATGGAGCATCGACGGATGGGTCGGGATTCCGTTTCATCGCCTTAGCCTCCTCAGCCCCTATCTGCGGCGGACCGGCTTTGGTCGATATTGCGAGGACTCGGGATGCGCGGCGGCGTTGGACACCTTGAGCGAGCGCAACCGGCTCCCGGAGTATCGGGTCCCGTTCGCTCATCCGTTGGAATTTCCCCCATCAGGCACGACGATCGGGATACTCTCGCTGGATTCGGAATGGCCTGATCCGCTAACCGGATGTCCCGGCTATGCGCGCCCGGCCGGCCTTGCTATCACGCTCGAAGTCGGAGCCGAGGTTGACGCCCGCCTTGGCGCCCATAGCCTCACTCGCGACGGCGCATCGTCAGCAGGCTCGGGGGCAAAGCTGGAGGCCTGCGGCTTCGACGCTTCGAGCTATGTCAATCCTGAGGCCGCCGCGCAGCGGCGCGCGCGCGACATCTTGCACGGCTTCGGCGGAGTGGTGATGATTCCGCGCGGTCCGCTGGAGCGGGGCGCGAGCTACACGGTCTCGATGACGGTCAACGGGCAGCAATACAAATGGTCGTTTTCGACCGTGCCGTAGGCGCCTGTCGACCGCTCCATAACTGGCTTCGTATGCGGCAGTGTCCCGCGCGTCGCCAGCGCAGTTGCGTCGCCGGGACAGAGCAACTAATACTCAGGGGAGCAGGCTGCCTGCGGAATGCCGCTGCTGCGGCGCGGAAACCGAAGGCCTAAGGAGAGCACAATGAAAATTTCGATGTTTCATCTGATGCCTTACCGCGAGCTGCCCGCGGATTTCGAAAAGCGTTACCACTCGGTATGGGTCGACCCGCCCTATCACGAACTCGCCGATACCGAGAAGATTGCCAAGTATTACAACTGGACCCTCGACGAGCTGACCTACGCAGCCAAGGCCGGGATGGACGGCATCTGCGTCAACGAGCACCATCAGAACGCTTACGGCTTCATGCCGTCGCCCAATTTGATGGGTTCGGCGCTGGCCCGCGCGACCAACGATCTCGACGTAGCGCTGGTGCAGATGGGCGCGACGTTGCCCACCACGATTCCGCCAATCCGGGTGGCCGAAGAGTATGGGATGCTCGATTGCATCAGCGGCGGCCGCCTGGTGGCGGGAATGCCGCTCGGCACGCCGATGGACGCGAACCTGTGCTACGGAATCACGCCGATGGAGCATCGCGAGCGCTACTACGAGGCGCACGATCTGATCATGAAGGCGTGGCAGTCTAAAGAAATCTTCGCCTGGAACGGCAAGTACTTCAAATTGCCGATGGTCAATCTGTGGCCGCGCCCGCTGCAGAAGCCGCATCCCCCGGTATGGATTCCGGGCAGCGGCAGTCTCAGCACCTGGGACTTCACCGCCAAGCATAACCATTGCTATTGCTTCCTCAGCTACTACGGCAACAACCTCGGCAAGCGCGTGATGGACGGCTTCTGGGAGTTCGTCGCCAAAAGCAACCTAGACGCCAATCCGTATCGCGCGGGCTTCCTGCAGCTCGTGGTGGTGGCCGAGAGCGACGCCAAGGCCGAAGAGCTCTACTATCCGCACATCCGTTATTTCTACGACAAGTGCCTGCACATCCTGTGGGATTACCAGGCCGTGCCCGGCAACCAGGACCATCGCAGTCTGGTCAACAGCGTCAAGAATCTGTACCCGATGCAGCTCGACTTGATGTCGAAGGTGCCGAACTGGAAGTACAAGGATTTCGTCGAGAACCAGTTCGTGATCGGCGGCAGTCCCAAGTCGGTGACCGACCAGCTCAAGGCCGCGGTCAAGAAGCTGCGCGTGGGCAACTTGATGGTGCTGTTGCAAATTGGATCGATGCCGCACGAGCTGACGCTCAAGAACATCGATATGTTCGCGCGCGAGGTCAAACCGCACTTCCGCGACATGTGGGACGACGAGTGGGAGAACCATTGGTGGCCCGAGCGGCTGAAGGAAAGGAAGCCCGCAGCCGCGCGTCCGGGCGCCGCGCATCCCACGATGGAGCGTGCGGCGAAGTAGATAGCGCGCGTCGCGCGCTCGCGCCGCCGGCGCGAGCGCAAGCGCACAGCAAGTTCTTCGTAAGCCCGGCGCCGGCTCGACCAGCCGGCGCCGGGCCCTGAATAAGCCGCGGAAATCGACGAAGAGGCACAGAAGGCCATGGCCGGAGCACAAGAACGCATCGTCAACGTTTGGGACGACAAGATAAAGGCGCACGTAAAGGTCGCGGGCTCAGGGCCGGCGCTGGTTTTTCTGCATGGCGGATGGGGTCCGCAGTGGACCGAATTCCAAGACACGCTGGCGCGCGATTTTACCGTGTATGCCCCCGACCATCCGGGCACCAGCGACGGTGACCCAGAATCCCATCGTGCACTCGATGACATGTGGGACCTCGCGCTCTTTTATGATGAGTTGTTCGACAAGCTCAGCCTCGACAAACCGGCGCTGGTCGGACATTCATTCGGCGGGATGGTGGCGGGCGACGTCGCGGCGAATTTTCCCAAGCGCGTGGGCAAACTGGTGCTCATCGACTCGCTGGGCATCTGGCTCGACGATTCGCCGATTCGCAATTACATGGTGACGCCAATCACCGAGCTCCTTCCGATGATCTTCGCCAACCCCAACCATCCGTCAGTCGGAACCTTCGTGCCCAATCCGACCGACACCGAGGCGATGGTGCGCACGCACTGGGCGCTCGGATGCACCGGCAAGTTTTGCTGGCCGATCCCCGACAAGGGACTCCGCAAACGCATCCATCGCGTGAGCGCGCCAACCCTGGTGCTATGGGGCAAGCAGGACCATCTCGTGCCGGCCGCCTATGCCCACGAGTTCGTCAAGCTGATCAAGGGCGCGAAGGTGGAGCTCATCGACAAAGCCTCGCACATGCTGCCGATAGAGCAGCCGGCGGCGGCGGCCAAGGCGGTGGCGGATTTCGTCAAGCTTTAGCGCCTCAGCTCTAACCGATGTGGGGAGAAAGAGGGAGACAGCAGAAATGACAGGACGGATCATCAAATCAACGTGCCTTGTGCTCGTGGCGGCGTTCGTGGCCGCGGCGACCTGCATGGCCGCAAACCTCGACGGGGTACCCGTGCGCAACACCGGCCATTACGCAATTATCGACACCGATCGCGGCATCGTCGTAATCGAGCTCTACAATACCGTCGCACCCAAGACGGTTGAAAACTTCGAGACCCTGACCAAGAAGGGGTTCTACAACGGCCTCACTTTCCATCGCGTGGTCCCCGGCTTCGTAGTTCAGGGCGGCGACCCCAAGGGTGACGGCAGCGGCGGCCCCGGCTACGATGTGCCGGCCGAAATCAGTCCGGCCGAAAAGCATCTGCGCGGCTCGGTCGCGACGGCGCGCCTGGGCGACGCAGTCAATCCGGATCGCAAGTCCAGCGGCAGCCAGTTCTACATCTGTCTCGAGCCGCAGTCCGGCCTCGACGGCCAGTACACGGTTTTTGGCGGCGTGATCGAAGGGATGGCCGTGGTCGACAAGATTCAGGTCGGCGATCACATGAAGAAGGTCACGCTCGCCTCCGAGCCGCCGAAATAAGTCCGCGATCGGGATTCGGAAATCGGCAGACGGAAATCGGAAGACGGGAAACGGCGGCAACTTGGCGGGATGCGGGATCGTAGCTGGATCTTGGCGGGATCTTAGGTTGACGGGCGCATGAGCATCGGCGCGAGCGAGCATCCTGCCGGGTCCTACTTCACCGTCGACGTCCATCTGCACACCAATCGCGGCAGCGCCGATTCCAATCTTGCGCCGCGCGACCTGGTCGAGCGTGCCCGCGCCATCGGCATTGGCGCCGTCTGCATCACCGAGCACGACACGATGTGGCCGCTGGCCGAGGTCGGCGAGGCGGCGCGGGAGGCCGGAGTCCTGCTGCTGCGTGGGATGGAAGTGACGACCGACATGGGGCATATCGGGGTCTTCGGCCTGGATACTTATCTCGGCGGAATCTACAAGCTCTCCGAGTTGCGCCGCGTGGCCGATAAGAGCGGCGCGATCCTGATTGCCAACCATCCGTTTCGTTACCGGCTCGACGCGCGGATGTCATTTATGAACTCCGACCACGAACCGATCGACCCGGCCCATCCGGACCGCGCGGCCAAGCTCGAGATTTTCCGGATGGTGGACGCGGTGGAGGCGCTTAACGGCGCATGTTCCGAAGAGGAGAACCTCTTCGCGCTCAAGGTCGCCGAGCACCTGGGGCTGGCCGTGGTGGCCGGCAGCGATTCCCATTCGGCGAGCTCAATCGGATGCGTGACGACGCTGTTTCCCGAGCCGGTGCGCACCGAGCGCGACTTGATTGACGCGATTCGCGCGCGCCGCTCGCGCGCCGGCCGCGGCCTGCTCAAAAACGCAGTCGCCCCATTCGAGCTTGCGGCCGCGTAGGCCGCCCCGCGCGCCGCTTTCTCCTAATTCCCTCCCCCAAGACACGGGAGGAGGAGTCAGAATGGATCGCGGGTATTCCGATTTCTCAGACCGCCAGGCGCTCATCGCGTTACGATTTCTTTACGATGGTTGTGGAATAAACAGCGCGCAGGATAAAATCCATCGCAACCCCCGCAACCATGGCAGTCAATCGCGATCGTCTAGCTCTCATCGAGGACATCTCCGCCATCGGCGGCGACGCCGCCAATACGCTGCGCGAGACCCTGGACAAAATCGTCGCCGCGATCGCCGCCGGGATGGAGGTCGAGGTCTGCTCGCTCTACCTCTTCGACGCCCAGCGCGAGCGCCTGGTGCTGCGCGCCACGGTCGGCCTGGAGGAGGAATCGGTTGGCAAGGTCTCGATGCGGGTCAACGAAGGCCTGGTCGGATTGGTGGTCGAGCACGGCCAGCCGGTAACCGCGGCCGACGCGATCAGCCATCCGCGCTACAAATATTTCCCCGAGACCGGCGAAGAGCGCTATCACGCCTTTTTGGGCGTGCCGGTGCAGGACGGGCGGCAAAAACCGATCGGCGTGATGGTGGTGCAGACGCTCCGCAGCCGCAAATTCGGCCCCGGCGAAGTGCGCCTGCTCAAGACCGCGGCCAACCAGGTCGCGCAAATCCTTTCGCACTTTCGCCTGCGCGAGACTCTTGCGACCAAGGAAAAGGAACGCGACGAGTATCGCCGGCGGATGATCGAGGCCAACCGCCAGCTCAAGGGCTACGAGAAGATCGGTGGCGAGACCCGGGTCAAGGCGCCGGTCAAACTGCGCCGCCCGCGCCTGGTCGGTCTGGCGGCGGCGCCCGGCTTTGGCCACGGCAGTGCACACGTGGTCGGCACCTTCCTCAGCACGATCGATCGCAACCTGAAAACGCGCGACATTCGGGCCGAGCACAAGCGGCTGGAAGAGGCGCTCGTGCGCTCGCTCACCGAACTCGACGCGGTGCGGCATCGGATGGCGTCGCTGATGCCGGAGTCCGAGCTCAAGATTTTTGACGCTCACAAAATGATCCTGCAGGACGATGAGTTCGTCGGCCGTATCCGCGACATCGTTGCCTCCGGCTACGCTGCGGAGAGCGCCCTGTTCCGGGTGATCGACGAGTTGAGCGCGCAACTGCTAGCGGTGGCCGACGGCTACCTGCGTGAGCGCGCCACCGACTTCCGCGACGTCGGTCATCGCCTGCTCCGCCATATGCGCCAGGACGACCGGCGCAATCAGTTCAGCAAGTCCACCATCCTGGTCGCCGAGGAACTGACGCTCTCGCAACTGACGCTGGTCTCGCACGAAAACCTGGTCGGTATCGCGCTTGAGTCGGGCGGCACGACCTCGCACGCCGCGCTGCTGGCGCGCGCCTTCGAGATTCCCACCGTGGTCGGCGTCGACCACCTGATGGAGTCGGTGGCCGAGGGCGATAACCTGGTGATCGACGGCAACTCGGGCATCGTGTACGTCAATCCGGCGCCCGAGGTCGAACGCGAATACCAGGTGCTGCACAAACGCTACGACGCGTTTCGGCGCGACCTGATGGCCGAGGGCGACGAGCCGGCCGCCACTCGCGACGGCAATCGCGTCCAGCTGCTCGCTAATATTGCGCTCTACCACGATATCCCGCTGGCGCTTAAGTATGGCGCCGAGGGCGTGGGCCTGATGCGTACGGAGTTCTCGTTTCTGACCTACGAGGACTTCCCCGACGAGAATCAGCAGATCGCGCTGTACACGCGGATGCTCGAGGCGGTGGGCAAGCGGCCGGTGACGATTCGCACGCTCGACATCGGCGCCGACAAGTATCCGCCCTACATGCGGGTGCCGCGCGAGGACAATCCGTTCCTCGGATGGCGCTCGATCCGGATCTCGCTGGAGATGCCGAGCCTGTTCAAGGTCCAGCTCCGCGCCATCCTGCGCGCCGCCGTGCGCCATGAAGTGAAGATCATGTTTCCCATGATCTCGAGCCTCGAGGAGTTGCGCCGCGCGCGCGAATTGCTGGCCGAGGCGCAGGGCGAGCTGTTCCGCGAAGGCCTGGAGCACAATCCCGCGGTCAAGGTCGGAATCATGGTCGAGGTGCCCTCGGCGGTATGGCTCGCGCCGCGGCTCATCCGCGAGGTCGATTTTTTCTCAATCGGCACCAACGATCTCATCCAGTATCTGCTGGCCGCCGACCGCAACAACCCGCGCGTCGCGCATCTATATGAAGCGCTCCATCCTGCGGTGCTCTCGGCGATTGCCGAGGTCGTCAACGTGGCGCGCGCCGCGGGCAAGGAAGTCTGCATCTGCGGCGAGATGGCGTCTGACCCGCTTGCCACGCTGCTGCTGGTCGGGATGGGCCTCGATGAGCTCAGCCTGAGCCCGCTGTTCATCCCGGTGATTCGCAAAATCGTGCGCGAGACCAACTATCGTACTGCCCGGCTCATTGCGCACGACACGCTGGAGATGGCGAGCGTGCAGGAAATCAAGGGCTATCTCATCGAGCGCTATCGCGATTTGGGGCTCATCAAACTTGTGGAAATGTTCCGCTAGATGTTGAAGAATGTTGCTTGAATCAAAGGGTTTCGTCGATTAGGGGTTGTGGATGTGCGGCGGGTCTGCAATGTTGACTTCATAGGTCTGGATTAGTTAACTCTGACCGTTCGGTTAGAAGCCGTTTCGGCCGGTGCTTTCGATATTGTTCGGCAGCTGGCGGAGAAAAGGATCTGAATAATGGTGCTATTGGTCTGCCTTGGATGCGTTGCGCTGATCGCCGGCGTCAGCGGCTACCTGGTCATTGGACGCAACCGCTACGGCGGCAAGCGCTCCGGACGTCCGCTCGAACTCGGCGCCTCGCAAAGCGCGCTTCGCCAGGATTCGGTATTGCCCGAGCCGTGCCGCACGATAAGGGTGTATTTCATCAAGCCGTCGCGTTACGACGAGAACGGCTACGTCCAGTTTTTCCGCTATGGCGTTCAGCCGAACAACACGCTGACCGTTCTGGCGGCGCTCAACGATACTTTTAACAAGCGCTACTCCGCCGCGCGCAACGTCTATCTGCAGACCGTGCTGTGGGACGAGATTTGCGACGGCGCGGTGTCGCCCGAAACCATCGTGGCGATTAAGGAAAAGGCGCGCGAGGACGGCGTCGAACTGCTCATCGGACTCTCCGGGGTGCAGTCCAACCAGTACCCGCGCGGCCGCGACCTCGGACTACAGTTCGTGGCCCAGGGCCTGCCCACGATGATGGGCGGCTTTCACGTAAGCGGCTATCCCGAGTCGGTCAAGTTCCTCAACAGTTGCGGCATCACCACGATCGTGGGCGAGGCCGAGAACCTGTGGGGCCAGATCATCGAGGATTTTCTGCGCGGCGAACTGAAGATCCACTACTCGGTTACCGAAGGCATCCGGGCCAAGACCGGCCAGGAAGACATCATCGTGCCGCTCATCACCGAGGCCCAGTTGCCGGTGATCGACGATCGCTATCTGACCCGCTTCTTCAATGAGGCGATGACCACGATCGATACCTCGCGCGGATGCCCGTTCACCTGCTCGTACTGCAGCGTGAAGAACGTGATGGGCCGCACGATGCGCTCGCGCGAGCCCGACGCGGTCGTGCACTGGGTCCGCGACGCGATCCGCTTCCATGGTATCGAATCGCTGTTCCTGGTCGACGACGATTTTTTCCGCAGCCCGCGCTGGGAAGAAATCCTGACTGGCCTGGTCGAGGTCAAAAAGGAGCACCCGCGGCTCAGCTTCATGATGCAGGTAGACGTCGACGCGTCGTGCTACGCCAACGTCGCGCCGGGAGAGACCGAGGGCGCCAAGCATCGGCGCAGCAAGCGCTTCGTCGAACTGGCGGCGCGTGCCGGATGTTACCAGGCTTTCGTCGGAATCGAGTCGCTTAACCCGGACAACCTCAACTTCGCGACCAAGTACCAGAATACCGACGACCGCCAGCATCGGATGAAGATCGAGGAGTCGCGCGCGCGCGTGCTCGATAAATACCGCCGCGTGGTCGACAACTGGCATCGCGTCGGCATCTCCGTGCACGCCGGCTACATGCTGGGTTTTCCCTTCGACGGCCCAGACTGCGGACGAATCGCGGCCAAGACGCTGCGCAAGCTCGGCTTCGACATCGTGTCGTTCTTCATCATGACGCCGCTCCCGGGTACCGAAGACCAGGTCCGCTACGCCAAGGAAGGCGCGATCATCGATTGGGACTTCAACAATCTCGACTCCCAACACGTCACGCTCAAGCACGACCGGCTGGACACCGACTCCTGGATGCGCGCCTATCGCGAAGCCTTTACCGGCTTCTATTCGTTCGCGAGCCTGCTCAAGACGATCTTTACCGTGGCGGGCGGGCGCAACCTGGATGCTGAAGCGCGGCGCTCCACGCTGCGTCAGTTCATGTATTATTTTTTCAGCTACCGCCAGGGACGCCATCCGATGGTCGGCGGAGTGTGGCAGATTCTTCGGCGTGACGTGCGGCGTGCCGCGATCACCGACGACGAGGCCTATCGGCATTACCTCGGCGGGATGCGCTTCGACGCGATTCTGCGCGGCGATGGCGGCGGTTTCGCAGCGGCGCCCGCCTGAAGTAGCGGGCTGAAGCTCAAGTTTCTTAACAGTTATCGCCCGTGCGCGTTCCTTGCGTGCGAGCCCTTTCAATTCCCGCGCCCGACGGCGTATGAAGAAACGCTGACGGGCGCTTTTCTTTTGCCCAACTCCCCCATATAGCGGCCGCGCGCTTCGCGTACTAGGATAGCAGCGCCTATGGATACGCAATTATTTGCGCCACTGCAAAGTTTCCTGGTGCCGGGGCCCGAACGCCTTGCCGCGGAGATTGTGCTCGGCGCGATCGCGCTCATCTTGCTGAGCATCTACGTGCGCGGTCCAATCGGGACGCTTTGCCGAGTCGCGGTCTTCATCGGTGCGATGGCCGTCATCATCGGGGGCACGGCTATCCTGATGAACAACGTCTCGCTGGCCGGGCCGCCAAACCCAGCTGTGCGGCTGCATCGTTTCCTGACCGTGGACTGGGCGGCCACCAGCGACAAGGGCGACGGCGCTGCGGCTTGCGCCGATCCGGCTGAACTCGCAGGCCGCCAGCCGGCGGACGCCGAGCATCACGAACGACGTCATCTGCGGCGCACCGCCGCGCACATGGATCCCGCATCCGCCGCGACTCCGGGGGCCGTCGCGGGCCGTGTGGCTGGCAGTCCGGCGCAGCCCGGCTATCCCGAGCTGGTGCGGAATTCGTACCCCGGCATCCCGCCCGCGCGGCTGATGCAGGTCGTCGCCTCCACGGTCAGTGGACTGCCGGGATGGGAGATAGTGAGCTCGGACCCGGCCAAGCTTACCATCAATGCGGTGTACCATACGCGCCTGCTAGGTCTTGCTGACGACGTGAGGATAATCGTGACCCCGCGCAGCGAAGTTGACGTGTGCTCCCGCTCGCGCGTCGGCGAGCCGGGTTCGCAGTCACCGCTCGCCGCCGCCTTTCATGGAGACTTCGGCGCCAACATCGGCCATATCAAGGAGCTCGACCTCGCGCTCGCGCCGGCTGCCGATGAGGCGTATCGTCGGGTGGAGATCGAGCAGACGGCTCAGCAGCACGGAGTTAAGATGCCCAGGCCGTAATCCGCGCCTCGAGAACGCGGGACTTGACCCGGGATCTGAGCCGGGACTTGACCCGACACCCCCGCGCGCCGGAACATTGTCCTCTGGGTTTGATCTTCAGGCATCCGTTTTCAGGAATTTTCGGGATCGGAATTTCATTTTCACGAAGCGGTAAATCAAGATGCTGCGCGAAGCGCAAATCGACGCACTGGCGAATCACCTGGTGAACGGGCTGGTCTCGCGCGGCATTATTAAGCCGCGCGCCGACGTAAAAGACCTCATTGCCTGCGTGGTCGAGCTGATGTCCCAGAACTTCGAAACCGAGGCCCGGATCGATGACGAGGCCGACAAGATGGCCGAGGAGCAGGCGCGGCTCAATCCCGGCGTCGACGCGACCCGGCTGCGCTCGATGATCCGCCAGCGCCTCGCGCAGAAGCAGAATTTCACTCTTTAGACGGCGAGCGGCGGCGCCGTTCGCGGTGCTAAGCCAGGTGGGGCGATGCGATGAAGCTCAGCGAGGAACGAATTCTTTACCTGGCGCGCGAGTCGGTCGCACGGCTGCGCGACGAGGGTCTGGCCGAGATGCCCAACTTTGCGCTGGCCTTGCGCCAGGCGCGGGACCTTATCGCAGGATGGGAAGAGCAGGGCGACGCCATCGACGAGATCGTGAGGCGCAAAATCATTTCGCTCAAGCGCGGCGTGGTCGAGGGCACCAGCGAATGGAACATCCTGTTCCGCCGCTACCGCGACGAAGAATTGCGCAAGAAAGGCCCGCGCTGAAATCGGCCCGCGCAGAATAACCCGCGGAATAATCTGTCGCTTATGGACCCCAAGGAATTCGTCGCGCGCTCGGAGGCCTGCATCGACCGCGTGGCCAAATGGCTCGAGGATTTCGACCCCGACGAAGTCGACTACAGCGCCGGCGACGGCGCCTTGACGATCGAGTTTCCCGACGCCGCCCGCTTCGTGCTGAGCCGTCAAAGCGCGACCCTGCAGATCTGGCTGGCGGCCGGCGCTCACGGATGGCATTTCAACTATGACCCGGCGACCGACCGCTGGATTGACGACAAGGACGGCCGCGATCTTTACGAGCGGCTAGCCGAATCGCTCTCCGAAAAGCTGGAGCGCCCGGTCGAGTTCGACGCCTGAGGCGTGCGAATTGGCGGAAAGCCCGTCGCGCCCGATGCCGCGCGACCATCCAATTGATTCAAATCCAGTTTTTAATTATCCAATACCCCTTTATATGCGTCTCGTCAGCATTCCCCCGGTATGCCTTTTAGGCTCGGATGCTTTGCGTTTCCGCCGTGACTGGGCTACGTTTAGGGATTGGCACTCGGGCTTCGCGAGTGCCAATTGACAATTGGTCACCTGTGATTAATTTACTGAGCGCGGAAATTGGTTCCGCTCGACCCACAATAACATCGAGGCAAGGAGGCTGCTGGTCCCCATGAAAATCAGACCGTTGGGAGATCGGATTCTGGTCAAGCGCATCAAGGAAGAAGAAAAAACCAAGGGCGGGATCATCATCCCGGACACCGCCAAGGAAAAGCCGCAAGAGGGCAAAGTCGTCGCGGTGGGCAAGGGCAAGATGACCGAGCAAGGCAAGCTGCTGACGCCCGACGTGAAGGCTGGCGACAAGATCCTGTTCGGCAAGTATTCCGGCAGCGAAGTGAAGATCGAGGGCGAGGAGCACTTGATCCTGCGCGAGGACGACATCCTGGGCGTGCTCGAGTAGTCGCCGCGCCGGTAACACTCAGCATTCAGGTAACGCTCAGCATTCAATTGACAGTCGAATAATCGGCTTTCCAAATTTCTCAAATTTCTAGGAGAACGAACAACCATGGCAGCCAAAACAGTGCGTTTTGCCCAGGAGGCCCGCGAGAAGATTCTGCGCGGCGTCAATGTCCTGGCCGACGCTGTGATCGTGACGCTCGGCCCCAAAGGGCGCAACGTCGTGCTCGAAAAAAGCTTCGGCGCTCCCACCGTGACCAAGGATGGCGTAACCGTCGCCAAGGAAATCGAACTCGAAGACAAGTTCGAGAACATGGGCGCCCAGATGGTCAAAGAGGTCGCTTCCAAGACCTCCGACGTCGCCGGTGACGGCACCACCACCGCTACCGTGCTCGCACGCTCGATCTACACCGAAGGGATGAAGATGGTCGCGGCCGGTCATGACCCGATGTCGCTCAAGCGCGGAATCGATCGCGCCGTCGAGTCGGTGGTCAGCGAACTCAAGGGCCTCTCCAAGCCCACCAAGGACCGCCGCGAAATCGCCCAGGTCGGCACCATCTCGGCCAACAACGACTCCACCATCGGCGACATCATCGCCGAGGCGATGGAGAAGGTCGGCAAGGAAGGCGTGATCACGGTCGAGGAAGCCAAGGGCCTGGAGACCACGCTCGAAGTAGTCGAGGGCATGCAGTTCGACCGCGGCTACCTCTCGCCCTACTTCGTCACCGATCCGGAACGGATGGAGGCCAAGCTCGAGGACGCCTACGTTCTGATCCACGAGAAGAAAATTTCCTCGATGAAGGATCTGCTGCCGGTGCTCGAGTCGATCGCCAAGACTGGCAAGCCCTTCTTGCTGATCGCCGAGGAAGTCGAAGGCGAAGCGCTCGCGACCCTGGTGGTCAACAAAATTCGCGGCACGCTCAGCTGCGTATCGGTCAAGGCGCCGGGCTTCGGCGACCGCCGCAAGGCCATGCTCGAGGACATCGCGATCCTCACCGGCGGCAAAGTGATTGCCGAGGAACTCGGAATCAAACTCGAGAGCGTGACGCTGCAGGACCTCGGCCGCGCCAAGCGGATCGTGGTCGACAAGGACAACACCACCATCATCGATGGTGCGGGCAAGAAGTCCGAGATCGAAGGCCGCATCAAGCAGATCCGCGCCCAGATTGACGAGACCACCTCCGACTACGACCGCGAAAAGCTCCAGGAACGCCTGGCCAAGCTGGTCGGCGGCGTGGCGGTGATTCGGGTCGGCGCTGCGACCGAGATCGAAATGAAAGAGAAGAAGGCGCGCGTCGAGGATGCGCTGCATGCCACGCGCGCCGCGGTCGAGGAGGGTGTGGTTCCGGGCGGTGGCGTGGCGCTCATTCGGGCGCTGTCGGCGCTGGACGGACTGCGCGCGGGCGAGGACGAGAAGGCCGGCATCAACATAATCCGCAAGGCGCTCGAGGATCCCGCACGCTGGATTGCCACCAATGCCGGATGGGAAGGCTCGGTGGTGGTCGACAAGATCAGAAACAACAAGGGCCCCTTCGGTTTCAACGCTGCGACCGAGGAGTTCGAGGACCTGATGAAGGCCGGAATCATCGACCCGACCAAGGTCGTGCGCAGCGCGCTGCAGAACGCGGCTTCGGTGGCGAGCCTGCTGCTTACCACGGAGTGCATGGTGGCCGAGAAGCCCGACGAGAAGGGCGGCAACCAGCCGCAGATGCCTCCGGGCGGCATGATGTAAGGACTGCTTAAGCGGTAAGGACTGCTTAAGATTGTCCCGCGCGTCAGCCGACGTGCGGACAAGTATGAACGCAGGCGGGCGGCGGTCCCTCACGGGACCGTCGCCCGTTCTTTTTTTTCCCGGGCGGGGGCACGCGTCGCGCGCCCCCGCCTCACGTGGCGCGATGCTGGCCGCTTCGCGGCCAGCATCGCGCCACGTACCCGCAGCCGAGCGCGCGGCACTCGCGCGCCTCGGCCGGCCGCTTCGGATAGCCGGCGGGCCCGCGCTCCGCGCGGGCCGCGGCTATCGCGCGGCCGAGCGCCAGCAGATGCGCGCGGATCGCGTCGAGCGGCGCCAGCTTGAGTTGGCGCCGCTCGACGCGATCGCGCAGATACACGACCTCCGCGCTCACTTCGCGGCCGGGCAGGGCCTCGGCCGCGGCCAGCGCGTAGCATTCCATCTGCACCTGGTAATCGCCGGCCCCGGCGCGCGAGTATTTGTAGTCGCTCACCACGAGGCGCTTTCCGTCGTCGATTAGCAGATCGATCCGGCCGCGGATGTAAAGCGTGAGGCCGTCGCCTTCGACACTCATGAAAAAAGGCGTTTCGCGGCGCGTGATGGAACTCGCGGCGGCGCTCGCCCCCGGTGGATCGTCGCGCGCGCTCGCATAGCGGAGGAGATCGCGGACGAGCGCGCGGCGCGCGGCCAAATCAAGATTGGCGCCCGCGCCATGGATGCCGGCCAGGCGCGCGATTTCCGCTTCGAGAGCCGGCGCGGGTGTGGCCGGGCTCAGTTGTTCGAGCACCGCGTGCGCGACCGAGCCGAGCGCGGTCGCCCCGCCGCCGTCGAAGGTGAAGGCGGCGCCCGCGCCGCTTTCCGGCAACTCGAGTTCGCGGCGCAGGAAATACTGGCGCGGACAGCGTTCGAAGTCTTCGAGCGCGCTTGGACTGGTGACCAGTTCGCGGACCGGCGGTGCGACGAAGCCGAGGCGCGCTCGCGCGGCCTGCGCCAAGTCGGCGAGCGGCGGTGGCGCGGGGTGCGCGAGCGGCGCGCCGGCTTCCCGCGCGAGCGCGTCCGCGCGCCGCAGCACAATTTTCACCTCTCCCGCATCGACGATCGTTTCGGTATCCGCGGCGCCGAGAAACGCGTCCACCTTTTCGGGCCCGACTGCGGCGCGGACGTGCTTGATCCAGTCAGCGCCCGGCGCGCCTTCGCTCAGGATCAGCCGGTCGCGCGCCCGCGTCATCGCGACGTACAGCACGCGCGCCGCCTCGGCCTTTTCCTGATCTTTTACAGCCGCGCGATACTCGTTGATCAGCGAATTCGGCAGCGGGTCGTCGCCAGCGCCGACAGTGTCGCACACGAGTAGCCCGTCGCCTGGCGTCGTCACAATATTTTCGTTATTGGGCGGTGGCCGGCGTCCCAGGTCGCCGACGATCGCCACGGGGAATTCGAGGCCTTTGGCCTGATGGATGGTCATCAGGCGCACGACGTTGTCGGCCTCGCCGGCGATCTGCGCCTGCGGCTCGCGCGGCTGTTCTTCTACCAGGCGGCGCAGATGGCGCACGAAATCGCCAAGCCCGAAGAAGCGATGCGTCTCGAATTCGCGCGCGGTTTCCGTCAGCTTGCGCACGTTGGCAGCGCGCTGCAGGCCGTTGGGCAGACCGAGTAAGACCGCCTCGAAATGTGTTAGTTCGAGTGCGTGCTCAACGATCGCCGTCAGCGAGGCGCGCTCGCGCATCCTGCGCAAGCTAAGTAGCGCGTCTTTGGCGACGAGCGCTGCTTTGCGGCCGTCGCGGAGCCACGCGAATTCTTCGCCCGCGTCGCAGAACAACTCCCACCACTTGCGCGGTCCTGTCGGCTCGTTGCTGGGTTCGGTCCCGCGTTCGGCCTCGTGCTGATGCAGCGCCATTTCGAGCAGGCACTGATCGGAGAGGCCGAACAGCGGCGAGCGCAGCGCCGCGGCAAGTTCGAGCGGATTTTGCGGGTCGTCGATCGCCCCCAGCAGCGCGGCAAGGTCGTTTACTTCTTTGCAGCCATAAAAGCCGCGCCCCTTGACGGTATAGAAGGGCACGGCAGCCCGTGCGAAGGCGTCTTCGTAAATCGCGACGTCGGTGAAAGAGCGCAATAGCAGCGCAATGTCGCCGAATTCTACCCCGCGGCGCTCGCCGCTATGCTCATCGGTCACCAGAACTGAATCACCAATCATCCGAGCGCAGCGCCGCGCGATGGCGTCCGCCTCGATCCGGCGGAGGTCGCGCGTGCTGAGCTTCGTTCCGTCGGCGTCCTGCCCCTTCGGACTCACGATCAGTTCGACCGCGGGCGCGTCGTCCGCGGGCCGGATCGCCGCCAGCCGATGCTCCTCGCTCCATTTCACCTTGTAGGGCTTGTCGTCCGAGTCGTCGCCGGGCTTCATCGAATGTGCGCTCACCGCGTTGACGAACTCGACGATCGCCGGAAGCGAGCGTCGGTTCTCGCACAGCGGCCGCGGCAGCATCGCGAGCGGTTCGCGCTCGCGATTGAACACCGTCACGTCGGCGCCGCGGAAGCGGTAGATCGATTGTTTCTCGTCGCCCACCACGAAAAGTTCCGGCGCCGGCGCGGCGTATTCGGTCAGAAGACGCACCACGCCGTCCTGGATCGGGTCGGTGTCCTGGTATTCGTCGACCAGCAGAGCACCGAGCGCGCGCCGGTAGCGCTCGGCGACCTCTGGATGGTCTTGAAGGAGACGCCTGGTCAGGATCAGCAGATCGTCGAAGGTGACGACGCGCTCGTCGCGCTTGCGCCGTTCGAGTTCGGCGGCGACATCCGCGGCCAGCGCGGAGATCTCGAGCGTCGCCGGAGCCGCACGATAAGCGCCGTATGCGTCGAGTAACTGAGCGATGATTCCGGGTTGCTTCTGGGTTTTGTTGCCGCGGATTGCGTAGACGAGGTCCTTGACCTTGTCACTTTGGGCCGCGGGCAGACATTCCTTTAGATCGTCGAATACCGTCCACTCCGCAGGCTCCGAATCCGCACTGAACGCTTCAACCGCTGGCTGGAGGATCGGCCATTCGCCGCGCAATTCGTCGAGTTTTTCTTTGGCGGTGCCACCGAGATTGCGGACGGCGAGCAATTTGCCGACCAGTTCAACCAGTTGCACGCGGAGCGCGGGAATCGCTGCTCCATACGCGCGCAGCTTCGCCGCCGTCACCTCAGCGGTTTCGCGAATCCAGTCTCGCGAGCGGCCCAGACGGGCGGCCTCGCCGATCGCCTGCAGCACGACGCCGATCGCGCCGTTTCGATGAGTGAAACCGTAGAGGCCGCGCGCGCCCGCCAGGCGCATCGCTCCGGGATGCTGCGTGCGCACCGCGTCGGCGATCGACTCGCGGCAGGCGCTCTCGAGAAACGTGATGCTCTGGTACTCGTCGAGCACCTCGAAGCCCGGATCGACGCCGGCTTCGATCGGATACTCGCGCAGCATTCGCGCGCAAAACGCATGGATGGTCGAGATGCGCGCGAGGCCGAGCGTGCGCCGCGCGCGAATCAGCGCCGCGCGACGCGCCGCGTCGCCCTCGCGCGCAATCCGATCGTCGAGAACTTCGGCGATACGTCGGCGCATGTCGGCGGTCGCTTTTTCGGTGAACGTGATCGCGGCGATCCGATCGGGCGCGAGCGGCTCGCGCTTCGCGATATCGCCGGCGAGCAGTGCGACGAAGCGCTGTGCCAGGACCTCGGTCTTGCCCGAGCCTGCGCCGGCGCGCACTAGCACGTTACCCGCCGCGTAAACCGCGTCGCGCTGTTCGCTCGTGAGTTCGACCCGTGCCAATTGATCCAGCTCCGGCGCTAGGTTCCGGACTCAGCCGTTTTGTAATAGCGGCAGACCGAGCGATATGGGCACCAGTCGTCGCACTGGCGCGGATCGACGTCGAAGCGGCCTGCGAGCGCGTCGTCGACCAGCGCGATCATCCGCTCCGCCACCGGACGTTCGCCCGATTTTGTCGCGGCCGCGCGCCGTTTCGGATCGGGGTCGATTAAATTGCGCGCGACCTCAGCGATCTGGGCTTTGTCGCGATTTCGCAGCACCAGGTAGCCGGCCTGAAGCGTTACGTTCGCAGCCAACCGTTCATCGAACTCGCAAAGCGCGCCCATCAGGTAGACCGGCAACTGGAAGTCGGTCCATCCGAACTGTGCGCCCCCGGCCTCCGCCAACTTGCCATAGCGCTTGGCGCTGCGCGAATTCTTGTAGTCGATCACGCGGATGGTTTTGACCGCGCCCTTGCCCGGATGCAATTCCAGGCGATCGATTCGGCCCTCCAGCCATAGGCGCACCCGTTTTGGGTCGTTGAGATCGGCGAGCGCGAAGCGGAGTTGATGCTCGGTCAGGATTTCGGCATCGGGATTCGCCTCGCGGTCGGCGATTTCGATCTCGATGAACTCCTGGACGGTGCGCTCGATCGAGCGCCATCGCAGATCGAAAAAACCCTGGTCGCGTGCGAGCGCCCGGCGCTCGTCGCGCAGCGCATCGAGGACCTCACCCGCGTTCGCTCGCGCGCTGGACGGGTCACTGAAATCAATATGATCGAGCAGCCGTTTGAGCACCTCGTGGATCAATTCGCCGCCTTCGAGCGCGCTCAGCTCGTAGTCCTGCTCCTCGTCTTCGCTGAGCGCCAAAACGCGATGCGCGAAGAACTTGAAACCGCAGGCCGCGAGCTCGCCCAGCTTCGTGGCGCTCCACGCCCTTGGAGCTTTCGGGTCGCCGCACAGCATCCGCGTCAGACGGGCATCGGGCGCCACCCGTCCGTCCCATCGCTCCGCTCGCGCGAATTTGTCGGGGTCTGGCCCATAGCGCATCCCCACGTCATCGGGGTCGGGAGATTCCTCGCGCGTCGGCAGCTTCAGATATTGTTCCCGGTCCCGTTCGATCTGAGAGCGATCGCCAATCGAGTCGAGCGTCGCGCGGCTCTCGATCGTCTCGGCCTCCGCGGATTTCAGGATCCCATCGGCGGCGGCCCGCGCGAGAAATTCGTCGCGTGACAGACACCCGGCGATGGTGGGGATGACGCTCGAGGCGGGGATACGCCTTACCTCGCCACCCAATGCCGGATTGCCGAGCAGGCGCAGGACCTCGTCAACGAATGGCGAGCGGACCATCGGATTGCCGCCTGCCTCGGCCGCCGCGTAGCACAGCACCACGCGCCGCGACGGCATCGAGAGGGCGAGAAAGAACAACAGAAAATCCTCGCCGTTGCGTTCGTAGCGCGTGCGCAGGATTGCGCCGGCGCGGCTCGGCGCAGCGGCGCCGAAGCGCCGCCTGAGCGCTTCACCCAGCGGCCGATTGAGTGCGAGCTTTACTTCGTCGGGGAGCAGCGGGTCATCGGGATGGTAGCCAGGGAAGATGCCGTCGTTGAGCCCGATTACGAAGACCAGGTCGAAGTCGAGCCCGCGCGCATCGAGCACCGTGAGCGCAACCACTCCTCCCGCAGTTTCACTATCGGCCGGAGCCGCGGCGCAATCCAATGCGGTCTCGGCCATCGAGGCGAACTCAGCCGCGTCGACGACGCGTTCGCTTCCGGCGAGCGCGGCCCATCGCGAGAGTCCTTCGAGCGCCGCGCGCACGGGACCCCATGCCCGCGCGGCATCATCGACCACCGCGTCGATTCCATCACTTACACCCGCGGGATCGAAGCCGAGCAAGCCCAGCGCGTGTTCGAGGCGCTCCAGATGCTCGGCGAGCGTACCGGATTGAGCGAGCGGTTCGAGCGCCGCCATCATACGTTCGAAGCGCGCGCCCGCGCGCTCGATAGCGATGAGGCGCCGCTCCGTCGGGCGGCGCTCGGCGCTCTGCGCGCCGGTTTTCTCGATCGCGCGGCGCAGCTCTTCGACGTGACGCTCGAGGCGATCCATCAGCGGCTGCGCGCTGCCGTCAACGTAGCCGATCTGGTCGAGCGTACGCGCCAAGTCAGCATCGATTGCGGTCAGATGCGGCGAGCGGCACAACGCAACGATCGCCTCGCGCGGAAACCGTTCGCGCGGCGCGCGCAGAATCTCCACGATCAGCCGTGCGGGCGCGCTCGCGCGCAATGCCGGCGGATGGCCGATCGCGAGTGGGATGCCGTAGCGATGAAACACGGCGCGCAGATGCTCGGAGTAGGGCGCGAGATCGCGCGCGACGACTGCTATCCGATCTGGCGCGATCGGCTCCGGCGATTCCATCGCGTGCCGGATCGCGCGGCCGACCTCCTCGATCTCGCCGAGCGGCGTCGGCGCTTCGACTACCTGGAGCGTCTCGTCGGCGGGCGGTGGCGCGCCGGCGGTCTCCATGAACAGGTGCTCGAGGACAAAGCCGAGCCGTCCGGAGCGCCCGCCGCGGCGCACGAAGTCAGGCAACACTTTGTCCGCGATCGATTCTTCGGCGACGAAACGGTTCCAGGTCAGCTCGGCGAAGCGTCCCGCGTTGGCCGAATGATCGGCGGCCTGGATGGTGAGCGTGGCGTCGCCGACAGTCCGGATCAACGCGGTGACGATCATGAACTGGAGCAGGCTGAAATCGTAGATCTCGGCGACCTGCAGATGCCGCACGCCGTCGAGCAGCGCCGGCCGCGCGCCGCTTTTCTCCAGCGCGAGCAGATGCTCGAGCACCACGCGCTCGCGGTCGTGACGATCGGAAAGCCCGCGCCTGGCGAGCAGGCGCTCGTAGCGTTCAAACGCATCGGAGAGGCCGGCGATGCGATCGCGGACGCCGCCGGCGTTGTCTCCCGGCGCGAGCGCGCGCGACGCTGCGCGCAGGTCGGAGGGCGTCAGCGCCGCGCTCTTGAACTGGCGGATGAGTCCGAGGACGTGATTGGCGCTGCCGAGCGTCGCGCGCGTGCCGCTCATCGCCTCATCGGCGGCGAGCCGCTCCTGCAACTCGTCGAGCAGCATGCCGCGCGGGCCGAATTCGCGCCATAGTCGATCGACCAGCTGCGGAAAAGTCATGATCGGATAGTCGAGCAATGAGCGGCCGCGGCTATGCCGCATCAGCCAGTCTTCGACTTTGCGCGCAGTGGGGTAGAGCGCGATTACGTCGTTCACAAGGGCACGTCGTCGAAATGGATTACGCCGTCAACGAGGCGAAGGCGGAGCATGCTCAAAATATACTCCGCCGGGCGCCGCACGTATCCGCGCGGGCGCTTAATGGAGAGCAGTTTTTGAACAGGGCGTGCACGCTGGATTTGGGCCAAAAGGTCAGAGTTAAAAATCCCTCCCCCGGTTGTCTCGGGGGAGGGTTAGGGTGGGGGTCAAGCTGTACCGAATGTCTGTTGAGAACCCCCTTCTTTAATTTTGAAAAGCCGGAACGAGGAAGCGCCTCGAAAAAACAGGCATCCGGCGCTTCCTCGCTCGACCCCAACCTCGTCCTCCCCCAAGACAAGTGGGGGAGGAGGTAAGAGTCAGAAGCGCTCGACATTCTTCCGGATCCTTTTCTGCCGAGGCACCGGCGCTGTTTGCCAAGATAAAGGTTGGGGTCCTTCGACTCCGCTCACAGACTCGTTTCTCTCAGGATGACAGAAGAGGCAGACCGCTTCGGCGAGCTTCCTTTTTCAATCAGCCCCTCTTCAGTCATCCCGAGCGAAGCCTGCCGAGGTCCAGTGATTTCGCGCGGTCCTCCGCGCGTCAATCCGCAGCGCTACGCTGTCCTCAACCGAAGTAACACTTCGTTGGAAGCCTTTCTTTTTTGTCATCCTGAGCGAAGCGAAGGATCAACGCGAAGCGGTTCTTCCTGGGCCGGGGGCGCGGCGGGGCTACGGCCTGACGGCAAGGCGCTCGAGGCTCACCGGCTCGCCCGGAACGCATTCGATGAGCGCGACCCATCCGGCGTGGTCGCTCGCGTAGAGCGGCGCCGGCGTGCCGCAGTAGGCCGCGCGCGTCGCGCCCTGCGAGACGTCGCCGAAGACGTGGATATGGCCGAGCGCGACGTAGTCGTAGGCGCTCGCTTCGATCTCCGCGGGCGTAATCGGCGAGGAGCGGAATCCGTCCGATTCCTCGGTGAAGAAACCATGCGCCATCGCGATATTCCATCGCCCCGGCGCGGGTGCGGGCACCCCGCCGAGCGGACGATACTCCGGCGTATGCTCGACCAGGGCGCGGCCCCAGATGCGCGTCTCGAGTTCGGGAAAATCAATCAGCGTGCCCTCGGGCTCCAGGATCAGATGAAGATTATGCGGCAGCAGCTCGCGGCCGAGGTTGGCGTAGAGCGAGCGTTCGTCGTGCGCGTCATGATTGCCGGGGATCATCACGACAGGCATTGCGGCCCGCGCAATTTCGGCGAGCGCGAAGCCGATTGCCCCCTCGCTAATCCGGCTTGAGTCGAACAGATCGCCGACGATCAGCAGCATGTCCACGTGGCGCTCATTGGCGATCTCGATAACGCCGCTGAACGAGCGCCGCACTCGCTCGCGCAAGGCGTCGCCGGTCGGACCGCTGCCGAAACTGTCGGTTTCGAGATGCACGTCCGAAGTGTGAACGATGCTGAGCGGTCGCCGGGGTCTAGGGGCCAAACCTCGTCTCCTGCCGGTAGGCGCCATTCGGGTCGCCTCGGCCAAAAGGGCCAACTTGAGGGCCCATCCATGCAATACTAGACTTCAGGGGGCGACTATTACAACGCGCGGAGCGTTTACAGGTGGCGCGCGAGAGTCGCGCCGCTAAATGGGGGGTTCGATAACACTGTGATCGTCGTAATGAAGGCCACCGCCACAGAGGCGGAGATTCAGGCCGTGATCGGAATGGTCGAGAAGCTCGACTACAGCGCCCACGTCATCCGCGGGGTCGAGCGCACGGTCGTCGCATGCGTGGGCGAGGAGCGCGGTGAGCAGCATCAGCTCGGCCACCTCGAGGCCGTCGCCGGAGTCGACCGCGTGATGCCCGTGCTGCGCAGCTTCAAGCTCGCCGCACGCGAGGTTCGCCCCGAAGGCTCGCGGGTCAACGTGCGCGGCGTCGAAATCGGCGGCCGGCGTATCGCCGTGATCGCGGGGCCCTGCGCGGTCGAGAGCGAAGCGCAGGTCGAGGCGGCGGCGGCGGCGGTCAAGGCGGCCGGCGCAACCCTGCTGCGCGGCGGCGCGTTCAAGCCGCGCACCTCCCCCTACTCGTTCCAGGGGATGGAAGATGCGGGGCTCGACCTGCTCGAAAACGCGGGGCGCCACGTGGGATTGCCGGTCGTGACCGAAATAATGGACCCGCACGACATCGATCTGGTCGCCGAACACGCGGATATGCTGCAGGTCGGCGCGCGCAATGCACAGAATTTTTCGCTGCTGCGCCGCCTCGGCAAAGTCAAAAAGCCCGTTCTGCTCAAGCGCGGTATGTCGACGCGGCTCGAGGAATTCCTGATGGCGGCCGAATACATACTCTCCGCCGGCAATCCCAACGTGGTGCTGTGCGAGCGCGGCATCCGTACCTTCGAGACCGCCACCCGCAACACGCTCGATTTGACCGCCGTGCCGCTGCTCAAACAATGGACGCATCTGCCGGTGGTGGTCGATCCCAGCCACGGCACCGGCATCTGGTCGCTGGTGATGCCGATGGCGTTGGCGGCGGTCGCGGCGGGCGCCGATGGACTTCTGATCGAAGTGCATCCGACGCCCGAGACCGCGCTCAGCGACGGTCCGCAGCAGCTACGGCCCGAGCGCTTTGCCGAATTGATGACGGCGCTTAAGGCGGTGGCCGAAGCGGTCGGCCGCACGCTGTGAGGCGCGAGTCTCGGAGCCCCAAAGCCGCTGCGCGATCGCAAGCGCCGCCGCACCGCGCATGGTAACCTCGGCGCGTGAACGAGAGAGCGTGGAAAAATTGGCGTCGCCAACCAAGGTAAGCCATCCCACAGATCAGGTGGGCCATCCGAGAATAAAGCCGCGCGCGCTCAAGCCCGGCGATACGATCGGAGTCGTCTCGCCCGCGTCCGCAATCGATCGCGAACATCTTGAACGCGGCGTCGCATCGCTCAAGAGCCTCGGCTATCGCGTCAAGGTTTCCAGCCATGCGCTCGATCGGGCGGCAATCGTAGCGGGCCCCGACGCCACACGCGCCGGCGAGCTTCAGACGTTCTTCGCTGACCCGGAAGTCGACGCGATCTTCGCGGCCCGCGGCGGTTACGGAGCGGGACGAATCCTGCCGCTGCTCGATTTCGCCGCTATCGCGCGCACGCCGAAAATTTTCATGGGCTTTTCGGATGCGACTTTCCTCCTGAACGCGCTGGTGGGACGCGCCGGGATGGTATGCTTTCATGGGCCGATGGTCGCGATGGATTTTGCGCGCGGACTCGGTGAGGAGTCGCTAGATCATATGCGCCGCCTGCTCGCGGGCGAGAACGCGAGTTTCGAGTTGCCGGCGCGCGTGGCACTCAGGCCGGGCATTGCGGAGGGTGAAATCGTCGGCGGATGTCTTTCGATGGTGGTCGCGGCGCTTGGTACGCCATACGCGCCGCCCTTCGACGGCGCGGTGCTTTTTTTAGAAGATACCGGTGAGAAAGCGTATAGAATCGATCGGATGCTGGTGCAGCTGGAGCAGGCGGAGGTGTTGCGGCGCGTTGCGGCGGTGGTGTTCGGCGCGCTGCGCCCGCCCGACGGCAACGAGGCAGAGCGTCAGTTGATCGGCGAATGCATCGCCGAGCAAGCGGCGCGCCTCGATTGCCCGGTGATCTCCGGGATCGAAGCAGGCCACGGAAGCGCAAACTTTACGATTCCTTTCGGCGTGCGCGCGCGGGTAGACGCGGGGGCGCGGCGGCTCAGCTTTTTGGAGCCGTCGGTGGCGGTGTAAGCAGGAGCGATTCAAATTGGGATGGCATGAAGTCGAGCAGGCGTTTGCCGAAGCCGTCGAGCGCGGAGTGATTCCCGGCGCTACGGTGATCGTGCGCCGGGAGGCCGATGTCGTTTTCGAGGGTGCATTTGGCCATCGCTCGCTGATACCCGAGCGCTCGCCGATGAAGATGGAGACGGTTTTCGATCTTTCTTCGTTGACCAAGCCGCTCGCCACCACGGTGGCCGTCATGATGCTTGTACGCGAGAACAAACTCCGCCTCGGCGATCGCGTCACGCGCTTTTTTCACAACTTCGGCGTCCACGACAAGGGCCACGTGACCTTCCGCCACTTGCTCGCGCACTGTTCCGGGCTCGCCGCGTGGCGCCCATTCTTTCAACAGGTGGTGCAGGTCGAAAAGAGCGGCAAGGTCAACTTCATGGCTAGCCACGGAGCCAAGGAATGGGTCTACGAAGAAATCCATCGTGAGAAGCTCGAAGCGCCTTCGGCGACCAAGGTCATTTATTCCGACCTCAACTTCATGCTGCTGGGCGAGGCGGTCGAGCGTATCGCCGGGATGCCGCTCAATCGCTTTTGCCGCGAGCGCATCCTTCGCCCGCTCGGCATTCGTGCGACCGACTTCATCGATATTTCGCTGGTGCGATCGCGTCGGCTCGAGCCGGTGGCCGAGATGTTCGCGCCAACCTCGTTCTGCACCTTCCGCAAGCGGTTGCTGGTCGGCGAAGTGGACGACGAAAACGCCTATGCGATGGGCGGCGTGGCGGGACATGCGGGACTGTTTGCGCCGGTGCGCGACGTCGACCGTATCGCGCGGGAGTTACTCGCCTGCTACGCAGGGCGTTCTGAGTGGCTGCCGCAGAATGTGGTGCGGGAGTTCTGGACCCGCGACACTACGGTCAACGGATCGACCTGGGCGCTCGGATGGGACACGCCCTCGGTGCAGTATTCGAGTTCGGGGCGGCATTTCTCTCCCGTCGCCGTGGGCCATCTCGGTTTTACCGGCACTTCGATCTGGATTGAGCCCGAACGTGCAATCTCGATCTCGCTGCTGACCAACCGGGTGCATCCGCGGCGCGACAACCAGGCCATCCGCGACTTCCGCCCGCGGATCCATGATCTCATCATGGAAGCGATCGACGCGGGAAAGTAACCGTGCGTTTGTGCTGATGCGATCGTGAGTAAGCGCAGAACAGAAGGAGCGGCGTCGGCGCCGCCGCATATGCAATCGCATAAGGCCGAACGCGTAAAGACAGACGCGGTGACGACCGATCCGGTGTGCGGGATGAAGGTCGATTCTGCGACCGCGCGGCACTCGCACCTTCACGACGGCATTACCTACTACTTCTGTTGCGAAGGATGCCGCGCGAAATTCGTCGCCGCGCCGGCGAAGTATCTCGCCGCCGCGGCGACGAATGCGCCGGCCGCGTCCGCTGCTCAGGCCGAGCCGCTTTCGCACGAGGCTCACGGCGGCCGCGCGATGCAGGCGGCATCCGCCGCGTCGGGTCGCGCGGCTCCGTCCGCTGCGTCGGGCAGTTACACCTGTCCGATGGATCCCGAGGTGCATGCGGAGCGGCCCGGCGCGTGTCCGAAATGCGGAATGGCGCTCGAGGCGCCACTGGTGCCCGTATCGCCCGGCGCGATCGAGTACGTTTGCCCGATGCATCCCGAGGTCGTTCAGGACCATCCTGGCAGTTGCCCGAAATGCGGAATGGCGCTGGAGCCGCGCGTTGCCACCGTCGAAGAAGCGCCCAACGCCGAACTCGCCGACATGACGCGGCGCTTTTGGGTGAGCACAGCGCTCGCGGTCCCGCTGCTGTTGATCTCGATGTCCGACCTGCTGCCGGGAAAGCCGCTGATGCGCGCGCTCGGCGCCGGGCCGTTCGTGTGGGTCCAGCTTTTGCTCGCAAGCCCGGTCGTACTGTGGGGCGCGCTACCGTTTTTCGAGCGCGGCTGGCGCTCGCTGGTGAATCGCCATCTCAACATGTTCACGCTGATTTCGCTCGGCGTCGGGATTGCTTACGCCTATAGCGTGGTCGCCGCGATTTTTCCCGGCCTTCTTCCGCCCACGGCAGCGAGCGCGTCCGCAATGGTGCCGGTCTATTTCGAATCCGCCGCGGTGATCGTGGTGCTGGTATTGCTCGGGCAGGTGCTCGAACTGCGCGCACGCACTCACACCGCTGGCGCTATCCGCGCGTTGCTCGGACTTGCGCCGAAGAGCGCGCGGCGTCTTGGTGACGACGGCGTCGAAGAAGACGTCGCACTCGCCGAGGTCGCCGTGGGCAATCGGTTGCGCGTGCGTCCCGGCGAGCGCGTGCCGACCGACGGCGTGGTTGTTGAAGGCGAGAGCGCGGTTGACGAATCGATGCTGACCGGCGAGCCGCTGCCGGTGAGTAAGCGCCCGGGCGACCGTGTCGCCGGGGGAACCGTCAACACCGCGGGCGCCTTCGTGATGCGCGCCGAGCGAGTTGGCGCTGACACGCTGCTTGCGCAAATAGTGCGGATGGTGGCCGACGCACAGCGCAGCCGCGCGCCGATTCAACGCCTGGCCGACGTGGTGGCGGGCTATTTTGTTCCGGCGGTGGTGATTTGCGCGGTGCTCGCGTTCATCGGATGGTTCGTCGCCGGGCCGGAGCCGGCGCTCGCGCATGCGATCGTCGCGGCGGTTGCGGTGCTGATCATCGCCTGCCCCTGCGCGCTGGGGCTGGCGACGCCGATGTCGATCATGGTCGGCACCGGACGCGGCGCGAGCGCCGGCGTACTGGTGCGCGATGCCCAGGCGCTCGAACTGCTCGAGAAAGTCGACACGCTGGTGATCGACAAGACCGGCACGCTTACGGTCGGCAAGCCGGCGCTGACCGCCGCCGTCGCGCTCGCGCCGTTTGACGAGGCCGAAATGCTGCGGCTCGCGGCGTCGGTCGAGCGTTCGAGCGAGCATCCGCTCGGCGCGGCGATCGTCGCAGGAGCCACGGCGCGCGCGCTCAAACTTGCCGACGCGGTCGAGTTCCGCGCGCTCGCAGGCAAGGGGGTGAGCGGTCGCGGCGACGGCCATCAGGTGCTGGCCGGTAACGCCGCGCTGCTTGCCGACAACGGAGTCGACGCGAGCGAGCTTGGTGCGCGCGCGGAGGATTTGCGTCGCGAGGGCAATACAGTGATGTTCGTGGCGATCGACGGACGCGCGGCGGGGTTGGTCGGTGTGGCCGATCCGGTCAAGGAAAATGCCGCCGAGGCGCTGAGCGCTCTCCGAGCCGCAAAGGTGCGTATCGTGATGCTGACCGGCGATAGCCGCGTCACCGCCGAGGCGGTCGCCCGGCGCCTCGGGATTGACGAGGTTCACGCCGAGGTTCTGCCGCAGCGCAAGGCCGAGGTCGTGCGTGAACTGAAACAAGGTGGGCGCGTGGTTGCGATGGCCGGCGACGGTATCAACGACGCGCCGGCGTTGGCGGCCGCCGACGTAGGAATCGCGATGGGGACCGGCACCGACGTCGCGATGGAGAGCGCGGGCGTGACGCTGGTGCGGGGCGACTTGAGTGGGATCGTGCGGGCGCTGCACCTTAGCCGCGCGACCATGCGCAACATCCGCCAGAACCTCTTTTTTGCTTTCATCTACAACACCATTGGAGTCCCGATCGCTGCCGGCGCGCTCTACCCGTGGTTCGGCCTGATGCTCAATCCGATGATCGCGAGTGCCGCGATGAGCCTCAGTTCGGTTTCGGTGATCTCGAACGCGCTGCGGTTGCGCACGCTCAGGCTCTAGCATCAATGTCTGACACAAACTCCGCCGAGTCGGCGGCGCGGATGGCGCGGGTGCCGCGCGACGTCCGCCACATCCATCTAATTGGCGTCGCGGGCACCGCGATGGCGGCCCTGGCCGGGATGCTGGCCGAGCGCGGCTATCGCGTTACCGGCTCCGATAGCCAGCTTTACGAGCCGACGGCGTCGCTGCTCAAACAGATGCGCGTCGAAGTGCAAAAGGGCTTCGGTCCGCAAAACCTCGCGCCGCCGCCGGACCTGGTCGTGGTTGGCAACGTCGTCACGCGCGCCAATCCCGAGGCGCAGGCGCTACTCGAAGGCGGATTGCCGTATCTCTCGATGCCCGAAGCGCTGTGGCATTTCTTTCTCGGCGCGAAGCGCGTGTTGATGGTCGCCGGGACCCACGGTAAAACGACTTCGACCGCGATAATGGCGCACGTGCTCAACGCCGCCGGGCGCGACCCTTCGATGCTGGTCGGCGGGGTGGCCAAGGACTTCGGATCGAACTACCGGCTGGGCGCGGGCGGCGATTTCGTAATCGAGGGCGACGAGTACGACACCGCATTTTTCGACAAGGGTCCGAAGTTTCTCCACTACCGGCCGCAGGGCGCGATCCTGACCGCGGTCGAGTTCGACCACGCGGACATCTATCGCGACCTCGACCACGTCAAATCCTCGTTCCGCGCACTCGCGGCGCGGATGGAGCCGGCAGGCGTACTCGTGGTATGCGCCGATTCGCCGGCCGCGCTGGAGGTGACCGAGCGCTCGCGCGCACGGCGCCTCACGTTCGGCCTGGGCGCGGGCGAGTTTCGCGCCACCGGCTTGCGCGTCGACGCCGACGGCGCGCACTTTTCAATCGAGCGCGAGGGCAGGGCGGTCGCCGAGGGATTGCGCCTCCCGATCGGCGGCCGGATGAACGTCGCCAACGCGCTTGGCGTGGCGGTGCTGTTGGGCGAGTTCGGCGTCGGCGCGGATGAGATCGCGCGCGGCCTGGAATCTTTTCGCGGCGTGGTGCGCCGTCAGGAATTAATCGGCGAGGCGCGCGGCGTCGCCGTGGTCGACGACTTCGCGCATCATCCGACCGCGATCCGCGTAACGCTCGCGGCAATAGCTGAGCGCTTCGCCGACCGGCGCATCCTGGCCGCTTTCGAACCCCGCTCCAACACCGCGCGCCGCAACGTCTTTCAGGCCGAGTTTGCCGCCGCCTTCGACCGCGCCGCGCGGGTCTACCTCGCGCCGGTCTACTTCAAGGACAACGATCCGATTCCCGCCGACGGCCGCCTCTCGATAGAAGAGCTGGCGGCCGAAATTGGACGCCGCGGACCGGCCGCGTTCGCCTGCGCCTCGACCGACGACATCCTAGCCCGGATGCTGGCCGACGCGCGTCCGGGCGACGTCGCGCTCATCATGTCGAACGGCCCGTTCGACAACTTGAAGGAGCGGTTACTGGCCGCGCTCAAGACTTCAAACTAGCGGCGCGTTGCAGGAAGCTTGCGCCATCCTCGTGCGGTTACGCAACTTTGCGCAGCACCGCGGGTTTCTCAGCGTTCTCGACCACGATGTTGCGGGCAACTTCAGTGTTCGGCGTCTGATGCGATACTTCGACTCGCAGTCCGCCGACCGTGCGCGCGGCGAAGTTGTACAGCGAGCATCCCAGACCGACCAGGAAGTATGTCGCCAGCGCATAGAAGAACGGCACGAACAGCAGGATCATGAAATGCTTGCGCGGCAGATGGACCGAGAACGCCCAGGCCGCTCCGGCCAACGGCCAGGTCGCTGCGAGAACGGCGATAAGCGCCATGATGGCGGCGATTTTGGCCGCCTGCTTTGAGTGAATCGACGTGATCTGCGAGATGACCTGCATAATTGTCTCCTGCTCCCCGATTGGCGCGCCCCTTTGCCAAAACAGCCGTAGAAGGGGTCGCTTATGCACGACAGTCTACGCTCTGCGTCGTGCGAAACAAGAGCTAAAGCGTCTTAAAGCATGTATAAGTCTCTTAATGAGACATAAAACTTATCGGGAGAGCTCGCGCAGGATCTCGTCCAGGTCGGTCTCAGCCAGCGAATTGCGGACGATTTTCGCTGCCTTCAGCTCCTCGGGACGGGCGCTATGACATAGCGCGAGTACCGGCATCCCGGCCCGCCGTCCCGCCTCGACACCTGCGACCGTGTCTTCGATCACGAGACATTGAGCAGGCTCGAGCTGCGGCCGCAAGCGCAGCAGGAAGCCCAACCGGCCCATCGCCTTCTCGAAACCTTCGGGCGCGGGTTTGCCGTGCTCGACGTCTTCGGCTGCGATAACGTCGACGAAAAGGTCGCGCACGCCGGCGCGCCGCAGAATGAGTTCCGCCTCGACGCGCAGCGTGCCGGTAGCAACGATGAGCGGGAAGCGCGCGGCACAGAGCCGCACGAAATTGGCAGCGCCGGGGAAGGTAACGTCGCGGCCCGCGATCATCTCCTGATAGATAGCCGCCTTGCGCGCGATGAGCGTGGCGAGCACGGCGTCGTCGCCGGCGCGGCCGTTTTCGCGCAGCACCGAGGTGAAGCAGTCGCGATCGTCGAAGCCGATGAGCCGGGCGTAGTAATCGCTGCGGTCGAGTTCGATTCCCTCGGCGCGGAGCACGCGGGCGAAGGCCTCGAAATGGAGCGGCTCGGTGTCGGCAAGGGTGCCGTCGAGGTCAAAGATAATTGCGCGAATCATCGTGCGGCGTTTTAAACCTGTCAGCGGCTAATTCCTCGAACTGTTTCAGGCTCCGCTTCTCCACAATCGGTCGTTTTGAAATTCAAAAGGATCGGCTACTTAAGCAGGGCCACGATCTCGCACTGCGCGGGCGCGGCGCTCACTTCGGCGCAGCCATCCTCGATCGTCATGTCGAGTTCGCTGCGTACGCCGAAGCGACCGGGCAAATAGATCCCTGGCTCGACCGAGAAACAGGTGCGATCGATGAGCATGCGATGGTCGTGGGTTTCGAGCGAGTCGAGGTTGGCGCCGGTGCCATGGACTTCGCGGCCGATCGAATGGCCGGTGCGATGGACGAACTGCTCGGCGAAGCCGGCTCGCTCGATTACGCCGCGCGCGACGCGGTCGGCCTCCTCGCCGCGCACCGCCTCTCCCGCGTTCACTCGCCCTCGGATGAAATCCACCGCGGCGTCGCGTGCCTCGGCCACGGTCGCGAAGACGCGCGCGTACTCCTCGGGCACCCGCTCGCCTGCGTACGCCATCCAGGTGAGGTCCGCATAGATGGCGTCGCCGGCGGTCTCCTTGGCCCAAAGATCGAGCAGCACCAAATCGCCGCGCTGGATTGGCGTATCGGCGGCGGCCGACGGTTCGAAGTGCGGGCGTGCGGCGTTGGCGTTGACCGCGACGATCGGCGGATCATCGGCTACCAGATTGTGCGCGGCGAAGCGCGCGAGCACGAATTGCTGCGCCGAGTATTCGCTAACCGGCGTTCCCGATGCGATCGCGCGCGCAATCTCGGCGATGGTGTCGTCGACCACGCGGCGCACGATCGCCGCGGCGCGCCGATGACTCGCGAGTTGCGCGGGTTCGAGCCGCGCCTCGAAGCGTTGAATCAGGTCGGCGGCCGACACGACCTCGACGCCGAGTGAACGGACGAGCTCAATCGTTCCGGCATCGACGCGCGCGACGTACGGAATCGCGCATCGCGGCGAATAATTCATCGCGATCTGCCGCGCGTCGGCCAAAAAATCTTTCAGCGCGGCGAGCATCCCGTCCGCCGAACGATAAACGATGGTCTTGATTCCCAACTCGGCCAGGCGCTCGGCCTCGACCGCCGAGACCAGCGCGCGCGCCGCGCCGTGCGCTGGCACATAACAGAACCATCGCCGGGTCGTTATCCCTGCGCTCGAAAGTCCGAGAATCCGGTAGGCGAGCGGATCGCTATGGCGGAAATCGTAGAAGAGCCATCCGTCGAGCGCGGCGTCGCCGAGCGCGCGGGCGATTTCCTCGATCCGTCGCATTGCCGAAAGCGGCCGCCGCCCCTATCCGGATTGGGCGCGCACGGCGCCCGGCGCGGTGGGCTTGAAACGCTCGCCCCATACGTGGACCCGCATCGGGTCGATACGCACGACCGGATTGTTCTCGATACTGAGCGCCATCGCGCGGTACTGCGGATACTTGTCGCGCAGGCTGCGCAGCGCGAGCACGTATTCCTCGCGATCGTCGACCACGGCGGCGTGCCCGTGTACCAGCACGTACGCGAGATTGCCCCAATGCTCTTCGTAATGGTCGACGACCAGCGCGACGTTGGGGTTAGCCGCGATATTGCGCATTCGGCGCAGCGCCAGCGCGCGTCCGCGTTTGGGCTTCTCGTCGATCGCGAAGTAAAAGTGCGTGCCGTTAAACCAGTAGCAGAGCGGCACGTTATGCGGCGCACCCTCGGCGTCGGCGGTCGCCAGATGTCCGATGCGCTCGAAGGCTAGAAAATCACGCACTGCTGGCAACGTCAGCAGTTCTATCGAATCGGTCGGCATCAGCGTTCCTCCCCGAACAGGAAGAGCGAAGCGGCCAGAATAGTGAACGTCATGTTGGGAATCCATGCGGCGAGCCACGGCGCCAACAGGCCCGCGCGCCCGAGCGACGAGGTCAGGCCGAACATCAGCCAGTAGCCGAAGCCGATCGCGATCGCAAGCGTGAAGCTGCGCCCGATGCTGAGGCTGCGCGGCAGCGGGTCGAGACTCAGCGCCAGGCCGAGCGCCGCCATGATTACGCACGCGAGCGGCATCGCGTACTTAAGATCGCGGTCGACGAAATATCCTCCCGGGTCCAGGCCCTTGTGCCGCAGGTTGTGGATGTACGAATCGAGTTGCCAGAGGCTGAATTCGTCGGGGTCCATCCGCAACAGGTTGAAGTCGGCCGGATCGACGTCGATCCGGAACGGACCCGGAGCGGTCGCCGAGACCACGCCCCCGGGCGCCAGCTTGAGCGCGGTCAAGTCGATCGGCCGCCAACTCTTTCCGTTCCATTCGGCCGAAAGCGCGTGCTCGACCTGGGTGAGGTTGTAGTCGCGGCCGACGCGATAGAGCGTGACCCCGTGGAGCATCTTCTTATGGCCGTCGTAGTCGTCGGCGCTCATGAAGCCGTCGGTCACGCGCACCCAGATGCGGCGGTTGAAGAAGATGCCGTAGATTTTGCGGCGCTGTAGTTGCACCTGGTAAAGATGCTTCGCTTCGCGCGTGGCCACCGGCACCACCGTCTCGCTAATCGCAAAATCGGCGATCGAAATCAGCGCCGCCAGCAGCAGCACCGGCACCGCCATTTCGAGCCGGCTGATACCGAGTTGCTGGCAGGCGAGGACCTCGCCCGTGCGGTTGAGCAGCGCAAACCCGAGCAGCACGCCGGCGAGCGAAGCGACCGGGAGCAATTGCGAAATGATCAGCGGGAGCTTCAGCGCGAAGTACTCAAGCCCCAGCAGGCCGAAACCGCCATAACGCATCAGATCGTCGAAGCGGTCGAAGATGTCGCCCAGCAGATAGGCTGCGGTGAAGGCCGCCAGGCAAACCACGAACGGACCGAGAAAGTGGCCGCCGAGAAATCGGTCGAGCGTGGGCGAGAGCCGCGGGCGCAGTTTCATGCGGCCTCCTTGTGACCGAAGCGCTCGATGAGATCCCAGATGAGATCGCCCGGGCCGCGACCCTGGTCGGCGCGGTCGGTCGCGCTGCGGTAGAACATCCATACCGCGAGTGCCAGGAACACCACGTCAGGAATCGCCATCGCGGCCCACGGGTTCAGCATCCCGCGCTCGGCCAACGTCCGTCCCAGGCGCATCAGCATGTAGTATAAAAAGAACAGCGTGATCGCGACGCCGAAACGCTCCGACTGGCCTCCGCGCGCCGGCTTCATTCCCAGCGGCACGCCGAGCAGCGCGAACAACAGCGTCGCCAGCGGCACCGTGAACTTGCCCGCCATCTCGGCCTCCGCCATGTGGTCGGGCCGATGCGCCGCGCGGGCGCTGGCGATTACCCCGCTCAGCTCGCGGTATGTCATCTCTTCGGGCTCGTGGGTGTTGTCGGCCAATCCGCCCTGCGGCTCCACGTTGAGATCGTAGATAAGGAAGCTGGTGATGTGGCTCTGATGGGAGGAGGGGTCGACGCCGAAGACCGATCCGTCGAACAGGCGCAGCGTGATGTTCTCGTTGTGTTCGTCGGGCACGACGATCCCGCGTTGTGCGATAATCGTGTTCTGCTGCTGAGCGCTGCGCGCGTCGGAAATAAGCACGCCCTGCAGCGAATTGTTGTCGTTCGAGATGTGGTCGACGTAGAGCACCAGGCCGGGAAAGCTGTTGTCGAAGATTTTTTCCTTCAAGCCGGCGGTCGAGCGCGTGCGGGTGAGCCGGTAGAGCTCAGCCTGGAGATTGGAGTTGGCCCACGGGCGGACCGAGAACGCGAACCAGCTCGCCATCGCGTACACCACCAGCGCTACCGCGATGACCGGGATCGCAAGCCGGTACAGGCTGATGCCGCAGGCGCGCGCGGCGATAAGCTCGCGGTCACCCGACATCCGGCCGAAACCGAGCAGCACGCCCAGCAACACCGCCATCGGAAACGTCAACTCGAGAAAGGCCGGCATGATGTAGCCGATGAGACTCATCACCTGGCCCAGTCCGACGCCGTGATTCACCACCATCTCGGTCAGCTTGAGCAGCTTGCCGGTGACCAGCGCGAAAGTGAGCAGACCGACGCCCATCACGAATGGTCCGATGACCTCGGCGGCGATATAGCGGTCGATGGTTCGCGGCTTGAGCATCTTTAGACGCAGACGCACCGGCGAGGATCGCAGGGCGCGCAATCAGTGTAGACCGATGCGGCGCGCGATCAAAGAAAGCCGCGGGGGGCGCAGCCGATACGCGCGCCCGCGGGCGCGCGTATCGGCTGCGCGGAAGCCGGCCCGCGCGCGCGGCGACAATATTTACACTGTCGCCGCACGCGCAGGCCGACTATGATGCGGGCGACGATGAAGCATCGACGCCCGCATCCGCCGGGCGGTCTGCGGCGCGCCCGCCCGCAGGGCGGGCGCGCCGCAGAACCGCCGCGGCCGTATAATGCATCCGCCACGGCGGCGCCCGACGCGTCGGCACGCGACCTGGTGTTCGGCGCGGAACCGGTGCACGAGCTTATCGCCGCCGCGCCGGGCGCGGTGCGGACTCTCTATGTTCGCGCCGACCTGCAGGCGCGCTTCGCCGGCGATATCGAGCGCGTGCGCGCCGCCGGCGGCCACGTGGTGGCTGCGGAGGCGGCGGCGCTGGTGCGGATGGCGGGAGCGGAGTCGCGTCATCAGGGTGTGGTAGCCCTGATTCGCGAGTACAGCTACGCGGCGTTTGAGGATGTCGTAGCGGCCGCACCCGATCCGCTTCTGCTGGTCGACGGGGTGACGGACCCACGCAACCTGGGAGCGCTCTTACGGTCGGCCGACGGGGCGGGGGTGAGCACAGTGGTGCTCGCGCGCGACCGCACCGCGGCGGTCACGCCGGCGGCAATCAAGTCGTCGTCGGGCGCGTGGGTTCATCTGAAGATCGCGCGGTGCGGCAACGTGGCGCGCGCTATGGAGGATCTCAAACAGGCCGGCTACTGGATCGCGGCGCTGGCGCCCGAGGGCGAAAGGGAAATCTACGAACTGGATACGACGCGCCGGCTCGCTCTGGTGGTGGGTTCCGAGGGGCGCGGGGTGCGCGAGATCGTCAGGAAGAACTCGGATTTCGTGGTGCGGATTCCGATGTACGGAAAGGTTGGATCGCTCAACGTCTCGGTGGCGGCGGCGGTTGCGTTGTTCGAGATCGCGCGCCGGCGCGCGGCCGCGCAAACGGCGGCGGCCGGCAAGCCCGAATGATTTAGTGTCAAGCGCGGGATCGCGCTTAGCGGCGTTCGTGCTGCTTGGCGCCGTAGAGGATTGCCCGCTCCTCTTCGGTGAGCGGCTTCTGCGGCTGATCGGCCATCACAGCCATCCCCTTTTGCACCGCCGGCCGCGCCGCGAGCGCGTCGATCCAGCGCTTGAGATGCGGCCGCGTGTCCAACTGCTCCGGCTGCGCCTTGAGCGCGGCGACGACCCATGGATAGGTTGCGATGTCGGCGATCGAATAGTCGCCCGCAAGGTAGGGATTCGCGGCCAGTCGCTTGTCGAGCACATTGAACAGCCGGCGCGACTCATTGGTGTAGCGTTCAATCGCGTAGGGAATTTTCTCGGGCGCGGCGTTGCGGAAATGGCCCGCCTGCCCGAGCATCGGCCCGACGTTGGCCATCTGGAACATCAGCCACTCGACTACCCGGTAACGCGCGCCCATTTCGGCCGGCATCAACTTCCCGGTCTTCTCCGCGAGATAGAGCAAAATTGCTCCCGACTCGAAAAGCGAGTACGGCTTGCCCCCGGGGCCGTCGCTATCGACGATCGCCGGCATCCGGTTGTTCGGGCTGATTTTCAAGAACTCAGGCGCGAACTGTTCGCCCTTGCGGATATTGATCGGCACGACCCTGTATTCAAGGCCCGTCTCTTCGAGAAAAATGGTGACTTTATGCCCGTTGGGCGTAGGCCAGTAATAGAGGTCGATCATTTTGCTGCTCCTGTTCTCGCTTTGCCCTTTCCCAATATCGCTGAAGAGTTTTCCTTCTCGCATGTCAGCACGGTCGGTGACGGATCGTCAACGCGAGAACGTCCCGGCCTCCGTTCTTTTGAATAATCTTCGATAATCTTCGCGGACAATGTTCGCGCCGCAGACTCTTTAGGGGCGAGCACAATTAGGCTAGTTTACGATCCGTGAGCCGATGTAGCTCAACGGTAGAGCAACTGATTTGTAATCAGTAGGTTGACGGTTCAAATCCGCCCATCGGCTCCAAAAAACTCTCTCGCACAATGAGTTTGTGTGTCGAGCGCGATTAGCACTCTGAGTCTCGATTGAATTGCAACCACGATGCAACCATCAACCGAGAGCAAAAATAGTGAGTTCAAAAAAAAGATCATTTGAGGCGCGCTTTGATATTGAGGTGCCGTTCGATGAGGCCAAGCGCCGCTTCGTCAATAGGGCGCACAACTACATTGACGACCTCTACTGGGAGCAACTTGATAGAAATGATCGCGCCATACTGGCATTCGAGGTTTTCAAAGTTCTTGGGAAGCGTCAGCCGAGATCCGGCTTGAACAGTCTCGCTGAGGAAATCGGACACGAGTTCTTGCAGACCTTGAAGGTGATTGAGGCGATGTACCGATCCAACGTATTCATGCACCGTTGGCAGGATAGGGTCGATAGCTTCGTCTCAGATATTTTGGAAGAGGCCGAAACCGACCTCGGCATCGCGTGGCGAGAAGGGGAGTTCATCAGGCGAGGAGCGGCGCTTCTAGACGAGGCGCTCGTGGACGGACCGCTGCACTGGTTACGACAAAAGGGCTATAAGGCGGTTCTCGATCCATTTGAAAAAGGTCTGCAAATTTTGCTCGAGGTCCACTTGCAAGATCAGCCGCAGGGTCTATCCGATGTCGTGACGGACATGTACGAAGCTCTTGAGGCAATGGCGAAGATAGTCACCGGCCGTTCGGAGTTGACGCTTGACGCCAATCGTGAGGCGCTTGTCCAAAAGGTCGGGGCTTCCCAAGAGTACAGACGCATGCTCAAGGAGTACGTCGAATACGCGCATCGCTTTCGGCACGCACCTTCCGACAAGCGCCCGCGGCCGCAGCTTTCCTATCCGGAAGTAGAGTCATTCGTCTATCTGACGGGGGTCTTTCTCAGGCTAGCAATGTCTGCAAGTTAGCCGTACTCCCAAGGCGGGCGAAGCGGACGAACGGATGCGGGCGCGCGATCTCGAAGGATAGAAAGGGAGCAGCGCGGCCCGCGGCCGGCCGAGTGCGGAACCCGTTTAGCAAGCGAGTACATGAGGGCGAATAGTCAAATGAAATATATCCTTTATGTTGTGTCTCTTACGTTCGCGTTGCTCGAATACTCGGGGCTTATATGGCGAGCAACGACCGAGCCCGTGCCCGTTGCGACTGGCGGCTATGCGCCTCAATAAATGCGGCGCTCTTAGTTCTCGCCGACCGGATCAAGCCGCCTCACGATCATTGAAACTCTGCCGCATCGCCGCGCTTGTTGTCGCTGTTACACGGCTGGTCGTCGCCTCGCCGGCATGGGCGGGTCCGATATGCGCCGCCGAGGCAGACATTTCTCGTGCCGCCGCCGAGGCGCAACGGCGAGGGGTGCCACTTCGCACGGTCAAAAGCGTGATCGAGGCACAAACGCGCGCATCCGAAGGTGCGCGCAATTATGCGAAAGGCTCCATATCAATAGATTACTCATTTTCGACACTGAGTCCCGACGTACATGCTGATATTGCTTATCGATCCTGCTTGGAATACGAGGGCGACGATCAGTATCAGAACTACCTACGCACGTTGCCAATCATCGCGGCGGCTCTGCGTGCGAAATATTGAGCGGTCCGCAAGCGGACAAAGAAACGGCGCGGCGCGCGACCGGGGGATATGGTCACGCCCGCGCCGTTGTGCCGAGGGGCGGCGGATAATCCACCGAAGTCAAGCGGACCTCTCTACTCGACCTCGCCGCTGCGCGCCGTTTGGAACCGGGGACAACGGCGCCCGGACCCTCAACGATTTTCAGGGAACAACCCGCGCCGGGCTTGGCTGGCTCAATAGCGGGGTGTTTTCAGCTTCGCCCCGCACACGACGTTGGTTAGGGAGCGCCGACGCCTAGGGTTCACGGTCCCATTTGTGCGTGCGCGAGTTGTTCCCATGCCTCGAAGATGTACCGCGCCCCGCGGCGCCGGCCAAGTGAGGGGCCGCTTCTCAACCGTGCCGCGGGGAGCGGGTACGCGGTGCTTTTACCTCAGCGCCCGACGCCGGTTATCGTGCAGAGATGCGACGCGCGCAACAGCGCAACATCGATCCGGCACCAACAGCGGATCCCGACTCCGAGTGCGGCGAAGTTATCACCGTGGCGCGAGACGTCCACCGTCACGTCTCGTCTCATCCCGAGGGCGACCTGTCCGAAGTCGCCGACGTACGCCGTACTTTCCTGAGCCGGCGTGCCGCGACCCGCGTCGATCTGGTTGGTGTAAAACTTTTTGACGTCCCGCCAGAGCGCCGGTTGCTGCAAGGGCTGGCCATCAAGCGTCCCGGTCAACTTCTCAAGAGTGATCAGATCGCGCGGGTTCATGATCGCGGCGCGCGGCACGCCGTTGGCCGCCATCACCTTGCCCATCGCGTCGAGCAAAACGCCGTAGGAAGTGAGATCGCCGTTGTGGCCGATGGTTTGGACATCAGTCCCGCCGAGGATGCCTTTCGGTTCCGAGCCCGAGCCCGAGCCTTCGAGGATCACGCGGTCGATCTCGCCGGCCATCGCCGCGGCCAGCGCGCTTGTGATCACCGCCGGCCCGTTGAGCGCATCGGCTAGAAGCTCCTCGCTGATGCTGACCAGTATCCCGCACGTCTTGGCGGCCAGAGTTACCGGGCCAAACGTCATATCGCTCGGCGTGATAGGTACTAACTCGCCGCGCCAGTGTGGAGTCGCATCGGACAGAAGTTTCGCGAGCGTCGTGACTGAGGTTTCAAGCGGGATCGTGATCACGCCGGCGGGCACGCATTGGGTCGCATTCCGCACGAGGTCCAAAAACTGCGCGCTCAAGATCTCGGGCACGAGCGCGGCCGCCGAGCCGGCCTCGGTCATCGCGCGGAGGCTCGCCCGATCACGCGGGTTGCGCGCCCCTAAGATGCGCATCTGTACCCATTTGCCGAAGTTCATTCCGTCGAGTCCGGGCGCCGGATCGACAACCGTGTTGGCGAGCCGCTCGCCGTGGCGCAAGCCGCGGATCTGGCGGCCGTCCGCCGTCTCGAAAACGATCTGCCCTTCGCCGCCCGCCGACCGCTCGACCGGACCCATGCCGTTGCCCTGCCATGCATACGGCGACGGGTTGTCGAGTGCGAGCTTGCGGTCGGCCTCGATCTCGCGCTCCAGCCGCGTGAGGTCGCCCTCCAACTCGGCTTGCCGCTTCTCGGCCGCGGTGTATGCCGCGTCCTCGTCCGTCGTGTTCGCCCGCTTCTCGGCGAGCGATCGCTCGGTGATCGTGCGCATCGTTGTCAACTGGTCCGCGCGCTCGCGCCGGAGTTCGTTTCGTCTGCCTATTAGATCCAACATGCCCCTTCCTGCCTCCATTTGGGCGGCGGGCCGAATAGCAAGTCCTCCGCGGATGTTTCAGCCCGACGCCGAGTTAATACCTACTGTCAGAAGTTAAGGTAACGAGGGTCGGCGGGCGGTTACAGGGGGGTCAAGAGGCTAGTTGGTAGCGAATGCCCGGGCCGCGGCGACCGCCGGACCGCCTCGGCATCGGCGAAGCGCAGCGCCGCGGCATGGAACCGGCTATCAGCGGGAGCAACACCCGCAGCACCGCGCGGCACACGCAGCCCTCGCCGGTCGCCTCGCGCGCAAACGGCTCGACCATCAGATAGCAGCGGCGCAAACTGTTAAACCCGTCCTCGATACTCCGGGCCCGAAGGTCGGCCGGGATCTCGGTCCGCGAGGGCGGGATAGTGACACCGCCCGGCTCGTTGCCGCGCGACCGCATCGACTGGATCCGGCGCAGACGCTCCCGCATCACAGCCTCGTGCAAAATACTCCACGCCGCGGGACCGGACTCGTAATATCGGTCCGATAGCCAGCGCAAGCTATCCAAGTCGAGGTCGCAGCATTCGTGCAGACCAAGATCGACCGTGATCGGCTTGATGCTCATGGGCGGCGGTCATCCCTCGCCGAAGAATCTCTTTTCAGCCGCCTCGGCGTGCGACGTCGCAACCGTAACCGGAACCGCCGGCACCGCGGTGCGGGACTTCGCGCTTAGCCCCATAGATTCACCGAATCGGCGCATCGCCGTTCCCGTCGTCTCGATGATTCGCAGTAATGGGTTCGGATACATCGAATGATTTGGACCTTCGATCACAAGGCGGCCGTCCTGCGTAAGCTCGGCCGTCGCCTTGGCCATAGCGCATAATTCGACGCGTACAGGCCAGCACTCCGGTATCGATCTCCGATATCAGACCGAGGGCGACCAGTTGACGGCCGAGCCGGCGAAACTCGGCGCGCGCCTCGGCCGATAGTTCTTTCGGACACGCGGCAACGCGACCGGCGGCCGCGCCAGATGCCGGTTGCGGTCCCGGCGGTCTGAGCGCGTGGCGCTTCCCTCGAAAGCTTGACCGTTCGTTCACTTCACGCATCTCCATCCTCCTTGCGAGATGTCCCGGCTCCATCCAGGTACATCATGCCTGACCTCGGCCATCAGGGCGAACCAATGGCGAAGCCAAGGTCCACCAGGCCCTCCAGGATGGCTCATATCGGCTCCTAGGCGGCAAAGCGGGCCATTTCCAGCGATACCCCGACCGTAACATCAATGTCATATTTTGAGCGGCGCGTGTCGGTCCCCGCGATCGCGAGCCAAGACCTTTCGACCGTGACGTCAGTTAGTCCAAGGCTCCCGCCGTCGCCAGCGCGAACGACAACATGATATGAACCGGCAGCGTCCGACGGGGGAATTGGCATGATGGTGGACCTGTGGAATGGCTTCTTTGGCTTGGTCTCCGCCGTTCTTGGCGGCGTGATAACGGGTCTCTTTATGCTGTGGCAACAGAAGCGCGAGTTTCGGCAGCGGGCCAATGACGCTTTGCGCGCCTTGCTTATTGAAGCGGAGTACAACAAAGCACTCGTGATCGACCTCGCAAAGGCTATTTCATCCATGGGGGCCACTATTCAGGACTACAAAGACCTTAGAGTCCCCTCTCTAGTCCCGGTACATATCAGACGCGCGATGTGGGATACGTTATTGCCTCTGGTTGCCGGTCCGCTCGAAAGGAATTCGGCTCTTGAAACTGTCGATCGTCGTACCGTGGTGTCGATTTCGTCCGCGGGCTTCCGCTCATAGGCGGTGGCGTCTACCGAATCGACGCGCAACAAACGCACGAAATCATTGCCATTCGCGACCATTTGACTAGAGCAATAGCCGCCGTTAGCCGCGCCGCCGGTCTGCCGGATCAACCGAAGTTCTGACCGACTATCGAGCGTCATTTCAATTTTCCCGCCCGAGATCCGGCCCCGATCCGTGTGATGATAAAACGGTGCATGAACAACCGTGTAGCGACGCCGCCGACAATCGCGACCAGCAAGGGGATCAATCAAAAATGGAAAAAAAATGCCCCATTTGTCAGCTTGACTGCGAAATTCTAAGTAGAGGCGGTCTCTTTTTTGATGTGACCTGCGGACGCTGCGGCAGCTTTCGAGTAACTTTGCCCCCGGACAAATGCAATCTCGAACGGTCGTTCCCGGATGTCCCGGATTTTCTTGTGCGGAAAGGCGCAGACCCCCGCGACCTCGCGAGTGTAGGGCGGCTACTTGCGCCATATCTTTCCATCTACGTTCGTGAGCAGACCGACAGTGGACATCTGCGAACGGAAGTCGATATCGGGACTGCGACTAAGCTTGCGGAACTGGCTGCGACCTACGCCGATACGCCGATCGCGCTGAAGCCGGAAAAGCTACTTCGTCTCCTAGAGAAGCGAAGCGCCTATCCCGGTGCTTTAGTCACTGTCGATGCATCATTGGACTATCCTGCCATTCACGCAGTTACTCCCGGCGAGTTCTGCTTCCACCTTGACCACATCGCAGATAGGCGCTGGATCTTAGGTGGCTTTCCTCCTGGCAGTCCATCTGTGAAGACGAAGATAACGCACGAAGGTTGGGCTCAACTCGGCGCGAGCGGCAGCTCCTCGCGAATCGGTTTCGTGGCGATGTCATTTCACGCATCTTTGGATAGCGCGTACTCAGAAGGGATCGAACCCGCTATACGCAGCGCGCAGTACGAATCTCTTCGCGTGGATCGAGTGCAGTACAATGAAAAAATTTGCGATCGCATAATTAGTGAAATTCGTCGCGCCCGTTTTGTGGTGGCTGACGTCACTTTGCAAAAACCGGGTGTGTATTTCGAGGCGGGATACGGTATGGCGCTCGGATTGCCAGTGATCTGGTGTTGCCGCGACGATGATAAAGGCAACATTCATTTTGACACACGACAGTACAACCACATTTTGTGGCATCAACCGGCCGATCTTCGCGAACAACTTCTCGACAGAATTCGAGCCACAATTGTTCATGCATGAGCCCGCTCTATGCGCTGTGCTCCCGCTCGACCCGCACGATCACGGCGCCGACGTCGCCTCGACCGCGACGACCGCGAGCCGCAACTCCCGCAGACTCTCCCGTCGGGTCGCGCGTTGGATCAGCGTCGAGCCGCGGTCAACGATGGCCTTGGAGCGCGCCGGATGACCTCCCGGGAATGCTCCGGGACGTCGGCGAGCTTCCGCACTAGGCGGACGTGGTGCGCTTTGAGTTCGACGGTCGCCGCGTCGGGACTCCACTCGATAGGCTCGCGCTCGACGAACATCGCGAGGTCGGCGAGGGCTCGTTCCTGGCGCACGAGTTCGGCGTCGAGGTCCTCGGGCAGATCGAGGCCTTCGGGCAGCATCACGTCGACATCGCCGGCGGGCGTGCGGACGAATGCCGCGCCGTGTTGCTTGAGGGAACGAAAAAGCCTGATGAGGGTATCGCCCGGAAAAACCTCAGTTGCTCTTATCGTCGTCTTTGGGGACGGCGAGCATTCCCGCCCGCGTTTTTTCCAAGTCACCTTGAGCGCCGCGGTTGCGCGTGCCGCGCGTTCTACCATTTCCCCAAGCTCGGCAAAGTTGAAGTCCGGGATGTGAATAAGCGCCAGTTCGGGCGGCCCGCCGTCGTGCGCGTCGCGCCCATGCTCATCGAGCCGGAACGCCTCGGCGAGCGCGGCTTTAAAACCTTGCTCATGCGGCTTCGGCAACCGCGCGATCCGTGCGGCGAATAGTCGATCGTTCTCGGTCCATTGCCATCTGCTCATTTTCGTCGGTCCTCTATTGTTGCGACTTACTATCGCGCGGCGTCACGATATGCGCCGCGGCCGGACGGCCTCGACTTCGATCACGTCGCTGGCGTCGAGTTCATCGCATTCGATCTCGATCATGGATAATTCGAGATCCTTGAAAGTCCGACCCTTGAGCATCGCTCGCGCGTAGGAGGATAGCGGACGGCCGAGCCGCTCATGCTCTTGAAGTCGTCTGATCAACTTGTCGCGATGACCTTGCGCTAACTGGCCGGTGAGCCCGCCGGCGGCGCCGCGGGTCGCGACGGCCGACCCGTATTTCGTAACCTCATCGATCACCCACCCTTCCCAACGCGCGCGCCAGTCGTGACTTAACTTCCGGTTGCCGATGTTCACCACGCGGCATTTCTCGAAAACCAGATCGACCAGATCGGCCGCGATGCCTTTCTCGATCGCGAACGCTCGCATCGCGTCGTCGAGGGCGAAGCCGTCCGGCCACGGCGCGCCAGCCTTTCCTGCGCCCGGATCTTGAGTCCTCGATCGGGAAGCTGTAGTCCGGGCGTGAGCGTGAGCCGGAGCGGACGCCGCGCCGGCGTCCGCGACGGGGTTTCTCTCTCTCTCTTGGTTTTTTATGGTTCTCTCTTGGTTAAGAGGTTTGGCGGACATAGCTATGTCCGGGGTTGACGTCCAAAATGTCCGGGGTCCCTGTTCAAAATGTCCGGGGTTGGTGCTCGAAATGTCCGGGGTCCCGTCGAAAATGTCCGCGGTCCGATCGCGCGAAATGTCCGGGGTCGGGTCCGGGATCGTCGGCTCGTAATTGTTGGGCAAGCCGCGCCCGCCGCCGGTCGGCTTGAGAAACCCGAGCTTCACCAAGCGAGCATCAATCCGGCGAACCGTCCGATCGGCTTTTTTTATCTCGCGGGCGAGTGTCGGTTGACTCTCATTGCATCGCTTGGTCCCGTCATTGTAAGAGTCGCAGCGCAGCATTAGAACGAAACGCTCGACTGTGGATAGTTCCGGGAAGTCGCCTCGCCTCAGCCTCGCCCGCAGTTCGTTGACCTTTGCGTTCACCGCATCATCCTCAGCTTCACAAGGCGGGGACGACGTGATACGCGTATCTGTGTCCCGAGCGATCACGTCGTTCCGTTGTGGTTTCGGCCGGGGTCGGGCATTGCCACCCGACCTCGGCGCATTCCCTATTCTGTTAACCTCGACAACCCGGAAAAGTCTCAACCCTGATTGATTGCTGTCCATAACCCTTTAACCCCTTGACCCGTTTGCTCCAAATTACTCACTGACTATTCGATTGACTAAGCCATTCCTTGATACCCGGCAGATTGCCGGCGATCTGTTCCATCAAGTCTCGCTCGCTGCGCTTCGACGATCTTGCGTAGCGCCTCGCGCAGCGCGGCGATCTCGGCCTTGGTTCGGCGGTCCCGTTTATCGAGCATGGTTGACTAATTCACTCGACCGCCGCGGTCGGCGCTTCCGAGGTCGAGCTTATCCGGCGCGTCGCGGCCCATGCGTCGAGGTCGGATTGACGATAGAGAATCCGCCGCGGACCGAATTGATGATAAGCGGGACCGTCGCCGGCGATGCGCCAGCGCTGGATCGTCCGAATGCTGATCCCGAGGTAAGCCGCGGCGACTCGCTCGTTGAGATAGACCGGCGGGAGCGCCGCGGTCTGTTGGGTGTGCCGCGCGGCGTTGCTCTTGATGGGTTTGCGCAGGGCGCGTGAATGGTTCGCTGTCCGCATAGACTTTACTCCTCGACGTCGCTTGACGCCGTGAGTCAAGATTATGCAGAAAGCGCGAAAGCGCGATCCAGAGGAACGAAAACGGCCGTTTCGTTACCCTGAAATCGCGCGCGTCATAGCTATTTTGGGGCTCGGATTGTGGTAATCGGTCGGATTGACTATAGCGAGTTCGGCGTCGTCGCAACCGTCAAAGAGTTTCGCGATCTTGTTGTACGATTTCCTGATCGCCTCGGCGCCCCTGGCGGCGAAGCTTTGCCGCCGAGCCAGATCGTCCGCCGCCGCGTCCCAAGCATCATCCCACGGGACGCCGCGCCAGCGCGCAAGGACGACCGCAACATAGCGCTCTAGATCGACGCGATCGGTTTGCAACCCGCGTTGCGCGCCGATGATCGCGCGAAGCTCGTCGAGCAAGCCGTTCCTGATCCAGTCGGGAATATCGAGACGGGCGACGGCGAAGAATAGCGCGTTGAGCCGGCGCCGGCGGTCGTCGGGTTTCGCGCCGGCGGCCGCCTCATAGACCCGGCGGGCGGCGTCGAGGTCGCGCGCGCGGTCCTCGCGCCACGCCTTTGCCGCGGCCGCGCCTTGGCGTATGCGGACCCGTTTCACTTCGCCACCTCGATCGCGGCCGGCGAGCCGGTCCAGACCTCGGCCGGTATCTGCGCGCCGATCAGCTCGGCCGCGCGCCGTTGCGGGTCGGTCATAAGATGCGCGTAACGCAAAGTCGTTTGCGCGACCTTGTGGCCGAGCAACGCGCCGATCATCGGCAGCGAAAGCCCAACCTCGGCGCCGACGCTCGCAAACTTGTGTCGCAGATCGTGAATCCGCGCGGTCCCGAGGTCGGCGCGCTTGCGGACCTCGCGCCACGGCCCGTTAAGGTCAAAGAGCGCCCGCCCTTCCAGTTGACCGACGATCACAAACTGGTTGCCCTCGACCCGCGGCAGACCGGCGAGGACTTGCAGCGCTGGCGCGTTTAGCAGGATCGTTTTGCGCCCGGTTTTAGAGTCGCCGAGGCGCAACTTGCCTTGCTCAATATCGACCTCAGTCCAGCGCAAGCCGAGGATTTCGCTCTTGCGCGCGCCGGTCAGAGCCAAGAGGCGAAGCGCCGCCGCCGCCCACGGACCGACCTTGCCCTCGCGCACCAAGTCGCCGAGCGCGAGCCCGAGGCGGACAAGCTCGGCCGCGCTCAAAGAGCGTTCGCGGCTTTGTTCGCGGTAGCGCTCGACGTGCCGGCATGGATTCGAGCCCGCCGGCCGTAAATCGTATTTCTCGGCGAAGTTAAACAGCGTCGAAAGCAGCGCGAGCAAGCGGTTCGCCTGATAGGGTTGCTCGCGGCGCGCATGGTGGAAGCGTGCAATATCGTTGCGCGTGACCTTGGCGATCGGGATCGCACCGAGGGCCGGCAGAATATGGCGCTCAAGCTGGCGCCGGTATTCCTTGGCGGTCGAGGCTTTGCGGTTCGTTATCCGCTCGCGCTCGAAACGCTCGACCAGTTCGCGAACCGTCGCGGCGTGCTTGGCCGTGTCGCGTTCGTCGGCCGGATCTTGGCCTTGGGCAACCAAGCCGGACAAGCGATGCGCCTCTTTGCGCGCCGCCTCGGGCGTCCACGGCGATCCGTGCGCGCCTATCGTGATCCAGCGTTGGCGGCCGCCGACGCGATACTTGAAGAGGTAGGAGCGCCGCCCCGAGGCGAGCGTGCGTAAGCCGAAGCCCTTTAGCCCCGAGTCCCATAGCAGACTGCCCGGACGGGCGGCGTCTACTATCCGTTTGCCGATCCTCTGACTTGTTATCAGTTGGTTTGCTCCCCTTGGCGTGCAACCAGCGTGCAACCGATCGAAAGCGTATCAGCGTCGTCGCATGGCGACAAGCGAACGCGAAAAGTCGAGCATTGACGGGAGTTTGGCGAGACGTGACAGCAGGGGGCGTCCGGCCGCAACGGATTTGTAATCAGTAGGTTGACGGTTCAAATCCGCCCATCGGCTCCAATAAACTCTCAACACACTTCGATATAAATCGGCAGCGCCAGCTCGAGGCGTCCGTCTGGCAGTTGTTGATAGCCAGCTTGACAGAACGCCGCGCTTCATCGCAGGCCATTGCGCGCGGCGCGCGGTTACTTCACATCTACTTCCATGGGCATCCCGGGATGAATGCAGCATTCGAAAAGATGCTTGCCCTTCGAAAGGCCTGTGATATCGAGATGGCTGCCTTGAAGGATTCGTGTCCTGCCCACCGCAATGTTTTTGAAGCCGCCCGAGCACTCCGGAATAACGCCTGTCGCGCTGCCAGGGTTGAGTTGCGGTATGAATCCGCTACCGAATTCTTTCACCTCGGTGAAGGTATGGGGCTCACCGCCTTGGTCAACCACGGACAGAACGGTTCCCTTCTTGATGACTAGCTTGTCCGGTTCGAAGTCCCAGCCCGGATCAGGGGTTCCAGCTTCGGCCAATGTAAATAGGTCGGCTAGCGTGGTAAACGCTCCAAGCGTGACGTTCCTGCAAAAGTCAGGGCCCACCGCCGCGTTGAACGTGACCGGATCGCATTCGTCCAACGCCACGACTTGGGCGATGTTTGGGGAGTTCCGCCTCTCTTGCGGGTGAGGCCGGGGGCCGCCGAGGCAAAGCATGCTAGCGACCGATCTTCTGAGAGGCGCGGCCCGCGCTTCGATTTGACCGCTACGCGAGCGATAAAGGCGAGGCCGGGGCAAAACCGTCATCGTGACGGATTAAGTCAGGGGATTATCACGGACAGCCCCGCGTTGAATTCTTCAGCCTTATACTGCTACAAGTAACCGTTTGAACGCTGATGGGCATCGGCGGGTCGAATTTGTAATCAGTAGGTTGACCGCGTTCCGGTCCGCCCGTCTGCCGAGGAGTCAGGGAAGTTTTCGGAGCGGAGAGGTTCCCGAGTGGCCAAAGGGAGCAGACTGTAAATCTGCCGGCTTATGCCTTCGGAGGTTCGAATCCTCCCCTCTCCACCAGTGTTCTTTTTTGGCTGCGTGGGCGGGAATAGCTCAGTTGGTAGAGCGCGAGCCTTCCAAGCTCGGGGTCGCGGGTTCGAATCCCGTTTCCCGCTCCAAGAAAACCGTCTCGAGCCGGGCCGGCTCAAGGGGCCGCGGCGCGTGTACGCGGGATACAATTGGGCCCATGTAGCTCAGTCGGTAGAGCACTTCCTTGGTAAGGAAGAGGTCACGGGTTCGAATCCCGTCGTGGGCTTGCAGAATCTGACGATAGTCGCGGCACGCGCACCGGATTGGTCTTCAGGTCCGCAGATTCGGGGCTCGATAGGTAAAGAGGCAATGAGAGAACGATGCGAGATTTGATAGGATTGGCGTGCGATAGTTGCAAAAGGCGCAACTACACGACTAGCAAGAACAAGAAGAAGCAGACCGAGAAATTCGTGATCAAGAAATTCTGTCCGTCTTGCCGCTCGCATACGGCGCATCGGGAAACGAAGGTCTAGACCCGCGGTTTTTGCGCTCGGCCCATTATGCTCCTGGGGCGGGGACTGCCCGGGGCACCGGACAAATCGGACACGGTCATCGAGGCAGATCGTCGAGGCAGCTGTCGCGGGCCCTTGGGCTTATGATTGGCGAAGGTATGATATAAGGATGGCTTCACGGAGGGTCAGTAGCTCTAACTGGCTAGAGCATCGGACTCCAAATCCGAGGGTTGCAGGTTCGAATCCTGCCTGGCCCGCCACTATGTCTCACAAGAGTGCTTGAATTGATGCACTAATATGGATAGTCTGAAAAGTTACCTCGATCGGTCAGTCAGTTTTGTCCAGGAGGCATGGACGGAACTCGGGAAAGTCCACTTTCCCACGCCTCGGGAGACGGCACAGGCGACCTTCGTAGTGGTGATATTGACGCTGGTGATGGCGATGTGGCTGGGGTTGGCCGACTTCGGCACGACCCGCATAGTCCGCTGGCTATTACGCTCGTGACACGTATCGCATGCGGCGCCGACGAGCGCTTGCGCGATACGGCTTTCGTGATTCGGCCCCAGGGCGCAAGCGCCTGGGGCTCGGCACTCTGAATTATGGCAGACGCAGCAGCATCCACAGCGGCAGGCGCCACCGACGCCAACAAGGCGGCAAGCCATCCCAGTTGGAAGTGGTACGTGGTGCACACCTACTCCGGCTACGAGCAGAAGGCCAAGGCCGCGCTCGAGGAGCGGGTGCGCGCGATGGGAATGGAAGATAAGATCGGGGAAGTCCTGGTCCCGGTCGAACGCGTGCAGGAATTGGGTAAGGGCGGCCAGCGAAAGATTTCGAGCCGCAAGTTCTTTCCCGGCTACATCTTCGTCAATATGGAGCTGAACGACGAGACCTGGCACGTCATCAAGGATACGCCCAAGATAACCGGCTTCGTCGGCCACGCCACCGCGCCGCCCGAAGTGCCGGAATCCGAAGTGCGCCAAATAACCCAACAGATGCAGGAGGGCGCGCTCCGGCCCAAGCCCAAGGTGCTGTTCGAGGTTGGCGAGGCGGTCAAGGTGGTTGACGGCCCGTTTCAGGATTTCAACGGTACGGTCGAGGAAGTGCGGCCCGAGAAGGGGAAGGTGCGCGTGCTGATCTCGATTTTCGGACGCGCCACGCCGGTCGAGCTCGATTTCGTGCAGGTGGAGAAATCATAGAAAGCGTGGGCCGGGGGCCGGCGCCGGAGATGGCGGCGGCTCGAGCCAGCGCTTTTTTTCGTGGATTCAGAGATTCATCGAGGCAGATACGGACACTGACGGATACGGATACTGATTAGATGGCGAAGAAAGTTGTCGGCCAGATAAAGCTGCAGATTCCGGCGGGCGCGGCCAATCCGTCGCCTCCGGTGGGGCCCGCGCTCGGCCAGCGCGGGGTCAATATTATGGAGTTCTGCAAGGCCTTCAACGCGCAGACCCAGGCGATGCAGGGCCTGGTTATCCCAGTGATCGTGACGGTCTATGCCGACCGCTCGTTCACCTTTGTGACCAAGAGTCCGCCGGCCTCCATTCTGCTGCTGCGCGCCGCCGGAATCGAGAAAGGGTCGCCGCTCCCGAACAAAAACAAGGTCGGCAAGGTCACGCGCAAACAGGTCGAGGAAATCGCCAAGACCAAGGTCAAGGATTTAACCGCCGCCAGTATCGAGGCGGCTTCGCGCACAGTGGCCGGCACGGCGCGTTCGATGGGTATCGACGTAGTCGAGTAGAGAAGAGAGAACGCGATGGCAGGGAAGAAATACCGCGAGGCGGCCAAGCAGATCGATCCCGAAAAGCGCTACACGCTCGAGGAGGCGCTCAAAATTGTCGCCGCCAATAAGGTGGCCAAGTTCGACGAGACGGTCGAGCTCGCCGTGCGGCTCAACGTCGATCCGCGTCAGGCTGACCAGAACGTACGCGGCACCGTGGTGCTGCCCAACGGCACTGGCAAGGTCTCACGCGTGCTGGTGCTGGCCAAGGGCGACAAGGAGCGCGAGGCGCGCGAGGCCGGCGCCGATTTCGTCGGCGGTGAAGACTTGATCAAACGTATCCAGGAAGAGAACTGGCTCGACTTTGACCGCGTGATCGCGACTCCCGATATCATGGGCGCGGTTGGCCGAATCGGTAAAATCCTGGGACCGCGCGGCCTGATGCCGAATCCGCGCGTCGGCACGGTTACCTTTGACGTGGCCAAGGCGGTTGGCGAGGTCAAGGCGGGCAAGGTGGATTACCGGGTCGACAAGGCCGGGGTGATCCACGTGCGTATCGGCAAGCTGAGCTTCGGCGAGGCCAAGCTGGCTGAGAACGCCAATACGCTGCTCAACGCGATCGCGCGCGCCAAGCCGTCCACCGCCAAGGGCAATTATGTAAAGAGCGTTTCGGTGTCCTCGACTATGGGGCCCGGCGTGAAGGTCGATCCGGGCGCGGCGCGAATCGTCGCGGCCGCGGCGTAGTCCAGGGGAATTCGAACAGAAATGCGCAAGGAACAGAAGACCGCGCTGGTGGCGGAAATCACCGAAGGGCTCGGCCGCGCCAGTATCGCGCTGGTCTCCGAGTACCGCGGGATAACGGCGGGCGAGGCGACCGAAGTGCGGCGCAAGATTCGCGCCGTGCATGGCGAGTTGCGAGTGGCCAAGAACACGCTCATTCGCCGCGCAGTCAAAGACACCGCGTACTCGATGCTCGACGAGCAGCTCGGCGGGCCGGTGGGCCTCATCCTGAGCTTCGCCGATCCGGTCGAACTGGCCAAGACCGTGACCGGGATGCGCGAGCTCGGCGAGAAATTCAAGGTTCGCGGCGGCGTGCTCGACGGCAAGCCGCTTACGGCCGAAGAGATTCAGGCGCTCGCCGCGCTACCGCCGCGCGAAGTCGTTCTTGGGCAGTTGCTTGGACTTCTGATGGCGCCGGCGACGCAAGTCGTCCGCCTCCTCAACGAGCCCGGATCGGTCCTGGCGCGAGTGGTCGACGCGATCGGCAAAAAGAATGGCGACCCGGCGCCCGCGGCCGGCAGCGTAGCGCCGCCAACGGCGGCTCCAGCGGCTCCAACGGATGCGGCTCCCAGCGACGCAGCGCCCACTGATACGGCGCCGAGCGAAAACTGAGCCGGGCAGGAACGAATAGAAGGGGCACGAACAGAAGAGAACGGAAGAGATTCAGACCGGCAAAAAAGTGAAAAAGAGGCTCCCGGGTAAGGCGCTCCCACAAACCTCCCTTCCGGCGGCCGCTGGCGACGAAATAAAGTAGAGAGGGATCCCGAAATGTCAGAAGCAGCACAAGTAAGCCGCGACCAGGTCAAGGACTTTTTGAAGAACATGAGCCTGATGGAAGCGGCGGCCCTGGTAAAGGAGCTCGAGCAGGAGCTCGGCGTTTCGGCGGCGGCGCCGGTCGCGGTCGCAGCGGCGGGTCCGGCGGCGGGCGCGGCGGCGCCAGCGGTGGAGAAGGACGAATTCACGGTGATGCTGACCGGATCGGGCGAAAAGAAGATCCAGGTGATCAAGGTCGTGCGCGAGCTCACCGGGCTCGGCCTCAAGGAGGCCAAGGACCTGGTCGACGGCGCTCCCAAGGCGGTCAAGGAAGGGGTCACCAAGGCCGAGGCCGAAGAGGTGCAGAAGAAGCTGGTGGAGGCGGGCGCCACGGTGGAGTTGAAGTAGGTTCACGCATTCGGTGCAAATTGAATTTTGCGCAAGTGGGCTGGCGGCAGCGGCATGGGGCCGCGCCGGACGGCCCGGTCGCGCTTTAATAGAAGGCGCGGGACGCGGCCTCCAAGCCGCCGCTCGCGCCTGTTCGACGTTTCCCATGGCGCGCGCGGTCCGGCGCCAAGCGAGGTAGCGATGGCCCAGTTGTCCCAGGTGACGAGTAATCTTCGTCTGCGCCGCAGTTTCGGCAAAATCAAGAAGATTATCGACATCCCGAATCTGATCGAGATTCAGAAACGCTCGTACGAGGAATTCCTTCAGGCCGGGGTTCCGGCCGACCAGCGCACCGACACCGGCCTGCAGGCGGTATTCAAGTCGGTCTTTCCGATCAAGGACTTTAACGAGACCGCCTCGCTGGAATTTGTCACCTACGAATTAGGCGAGCCCAAATACGATGTCGAGGAATGCCATCAGCGCGGGATGACCTACGCGGCGCCGCTGAAGGTCAAGATCCAACTGGTCATCTGGGACGTCGAGAACGGCCGGCGCTCGATCAAAAACGTCAAGGAGCAGGAAGTCTACTTCGGCGAGATTCCGCTGATGACCGGCAATGGGACCTTCATGGTCAACGGCACCGAGCGGGTAATCGTCTCGCAGCTCCATCGCTCGCCCGGGGTATTTTTCGAGCATGACAAAGGGCGCACGCATTCCACCGGCAAGCTGCTCTACTCGGCGCGAATCATTCCGTATCGCGGGAGCTGGATCGATTTCGAATTCGACCCGCGCGACGTGCTCTACGTGCGTATCGATCGGCGGCGCAAGTTTCCCGCCACCGTGCTGCTGCGCGCGCTCGGGATGACCACCGAGGATCTGCTCAACTACTACTACCGCAAGGACGTCCTGATCCTCGACCCGAAACAGCTGGCCAAGCAGTTCAAGCCCGACCAGTTGCTGGGGACCAAAATCGGCCGCGACGTGAAGGATCCCAAGACCGGCGACGTGCTGGCGCGGGAGGGGCGCAAGTTCAACAAGGCGATCGTGCGCGCGCTGGAGGCGTCCAAGGTCAGCGAGATTCCGATCGCGCTCGACGAAGTGGTCGGGCGGATATCGGCCCATGATGTCGCCAACCCGCAGACCGGCGAAGTTCTGGTGCAGACCAACGAGGAATTGACCGAGGAGGCGCTGGAGAAAATGCGCGCCGCCGGGATCAAAAAGCTCGAAGTGCTCTACACCGAGGAGCAACCGGGCGGCGGGCCGCTCCGGCTCACGCTCGCGCTGGACAAGCTCGAGACGCCCAACGAGGCGATCGTCGACATCTACAAGAAACTGCGCCCGGGCGATCCGCCGACGCCGGAGACCGCAACCACCTTCTTCAACAACCTGTTCTTCAACCCGGAGCGCTACGATCTGTCGAAGGTCGGCCGGCTCAAGCTCAACCACAAGCTCAAGCTCGACGTCCCGCTGGAGCAGGGCACGCTGCGCCGCGAGGACATCCTGGAAGTCGTCCGCTATCTGGTCGAGCTCAAGAACGGCAACGGCCAGATCGACGATATCGACCATCTCGGCAACCGCCGCGTGCGCGCCGTCGGTGAGCTGGTCGAAAACCAGTTCCGGATCGGACTGGTGCGGATGGAGCGCGCGATCAAGGAGCGCATGAGTCTGCAGGATATCGAGACCCTGATGCCGCAGGAGCTGGTCAACTACAAGCCGGCCTCCGCCGTGATCAAAGAGTTCTTCGGCTCCTCGCAGCTCTCGCAGTTCATGGATCAGACCAATCCGCTCTCCGAGATCGCGCACAAACGCCGGCTCTCCGCGCTCGGGCCCGGCGGCCTCACGCGCGAGCGCGCCGGGTTCGAGGTCCGCGACGTTCATCCGACGCACTACGGGCGGGTCTGCCCGATCGAGACTCCCGAAGGGCCCAATATCGGACTCATCGCGGCGCTTTCGACCTACGCGCGGGTCAACGACTTCGGCTTTATCGAGACGCCCTACCGGGTGGTCGAGAACACCAAGGTCAGCGATCGGATCGTCTACCTCTCGGCCCTCGACGAAGAGGACACCGTCATCGCGCAGGCCAACGCGCCGCTCGACGCGCACGGCAAGTTCACCAACGAGTCGGTCTCGGCGCGTATCGGCGGCGAGTTCACGGTGGTCCCGGCCGAAAGCGTGCGCTACATGGACGTCTCGCCCAACCAGCTGGTGTCGGTGGCGGCCTCGCTGATCCCGTTTCTGGAAAACGACGACGCCAACCGCGCCCTGATGGGCTCGAACATGCAGCGCCAGGCGGTGCCGCTGCTCAAGACCGACGCGCCGCTGGTCGGCACCGGGCTTGAGCGCACGGTCGGCCGCGACTCGGGCGTGACCGTTATCGCGAGGCGCGACGGCGTGATCGAAAGCGTCGACGCCGAGCGCGTGGTGGTCCGCGCCGACAAGCCGAGCAAGGACCCACGCGACGCCGGCGTGGATATCTACAACTTGATCAAGTACCAGCGCTCCAACCAGAACACCTGCATCAATCAGAAGCCGGTGGTGATACGCGGAGAACGGGTCAACACGGGCGACGTGTTGGCCGACGGGCCGTCGACCGACGTCGGCGAGCTGGCGCTGGGGCGCAACGTGCTGGTCGCCTTCATGCCTTGGGGCGGCTACAACTTCGAGGATTCGATTCTCATCTCCGAGCGCGTGGTCAAGGACGACCTCTTCACCTCGGTCCATATCGAGGAGTTCGAGTGCGTGGCGCGCGACACCAAGCTCGGACCAGAAGAGATAACTCGCGACATCCCCAACGTGGGCGAAGAGGCGCTGCGCGACCTCGACACCTCGGGCATCATCCGTATCGGCGCCGAGGTCCGTCCGGGCGACATCCTGGTGGGCAAGATAACGCCCAAGGGCGAGACCCAGCTCAGCCCGGAGGAAAAGCTGCTGCGCGCGATTTTCGGCGAAAAGGCGGGCGAAGTGCGCGACACCTCGCTCCGCGTGCCGCCGGGCGTCGAAGGGGCGGTTATCGGCGCGCGCGTATTCGCGCGGCGCGGTGTGACCCGCGACGATCGCAGCCAGGAGATCCACGGACTCGAGATCGAACGGCTCAAGCAGGACGAGAGCGAGGAAATCCGCATCATCCGCCAGGAGACGCTGCGCAAGCTCAAGCGCGCGCTGGTCGGCAAGAAGCTTGCCTCGCGGATCATCGCGGATGACCGCAGCGTGCTGCTGGCCAAAGGCGACACGCTCACCAACGAGGCACTCGACGAGCTGCAGCCGCCCATCTGGGAGCAGCTGCGGGTGGAGAGCGAAACCTCGACCGCTGACGCCGCGGCGGCGGTGGCGGCGATGCGCTCGAGCGTGGACGCGGTGGCGGCGTTTTACGGCGCCAAGCAGGAGCGGCTGCGCGGCGGCGACGAACTGGCGCCGGGCGTGATCAAGATGATCAAGGTCTTCGTCGCGATTAAGCGACGCCTGCAGGTGGGCGACAAGATGGCGGGGCGCCACGGCAACAAGGGCGTGCTCTCGCGCATCCTGCCCGAAGAAGACATGCCGCGGACCGAGGACGGGACGCCGGTCGACATGGTGCTCAATCCGCTGGGGGTGCCCTCGCGGATGAACGTCGGGCAAATCCTGGAGACTCATCTGGGATGGGCCGCGCGCGAGATCGGCCACAAGTTCGACACCGAGCTCAAGGCCGGCGCAACCCCGGCGCAGATGCGCAAGCGGCTGCGCGAGTTCTACAATGACCACGAGAGCCAGGAGTTCGTCGAGCAGTTGCCCGACGCCGAGGTGATGAAGCTCGCGGCCAAGTGCCGCAATGGCGTGCACGTCGCCTCGCCGGTATTCGACGGCGCGCGCGAAGAGGAAATCTTCGCCCTGCTCAAGCGCGCCGAGCTTTCCGAAACCGGCCAGTGCACGCTCTACGACGGGCGCACGGGAATCAAGTTCGAGCAGCCGGTCACAATCGGCGTGATGTACATGCTGAAGCTGCATCACCTGGTCGAGGACAAAATCCACGCGCGCTCGACCGGACCCTACAGTCTGGTCACCCAGCAGCCGCTCGGCGGCAAGGCGCAATTCGGCGGCCAACGTCTCGGCGAGATGGAAGTGTGGGCGTTGGAAGCCTACGGCGCGGCCTACACGCTGCAGGAGATGCTGACGGTGAAGTCGGACGACGTGGCCGGGCGCACGCGCATGTATGAGGCTATCGTCAAGGGCGAGAACACGCTGGAGCCGGGCCTGCCGGAGTCGTTCAACGTGATGGTCAAGGAGCTGCAATCGCTCTGCCTCAACGTCGAACTGCTCGAGCAGCAGTCCCGCCCCTAGCGCGGCAGTGTAAGGAGTAATCGGGTATGGAAGACCTTTTCGGAATTTTTGAAAAGCCCAAGAACCCGCTGGCGTTCAACGCCATCCGTATCTCGATCGCGTCGCCGGAGATGATCCGGTCGTGGTCGCACGGCGAGGTCAAAAAGCCGGAGACCATCAACTACCGCACCTTCAAGCCGGAGCGCGACGGGCTCTTTTGCGCCAAGATTTTCGGTCCGACCAAGGACTACGAGTGCAACTGCGGCAAGTACAAGCGGATGCGCCATCGCGGCGTGGTGTGCGAGAAGTGCGGCGTCGAAGTGATTCAGTCCAAGGTGCGGCGCGAGCGGATGGGCCACATCGATCTCGCCGCGCCGGTCGCCCACATCTGGTTCCTGCGCTCGCTCCCCTCGCGGATCGGCACGCTGGTCGACATGACGCTCAAAGAGCTCGAGAAGGTGCTGTACTTTGAGAGCTACGTGGTGCTTGATCCGGGTGAGACGCCGCTGCAGCACAAGGAATTGCTGACCGAGCGCAAGTATCGCGAGGCGCGCGAGCAGTACGCCGACGGCTTCAAAGCCGAGATGGGTGCCGAGGCGATTCGTACGCTGCTCTCCGGGCTCGACCTCGAAAAGCTGGCCGAAGACCTGAGGGTCGAGATGAAGGCCACGGCGAGCGAGGCGCGGCGCAAGAAGGTCGCCAAGCGGCTGAAGGTGGTCAACGCCTTTCGCGATTCGGGCAACCGGCCCGAATGGATGATCCTGACTATCCTGCCGGTGATCCCGCCCGATCTGCGCCCGCTGGTGCCGCTGGACGGCGGCCGCTTTGCGACCTCCGACCTAAACGATCTCTACCGGCGCGTGATCAACCGCAACAACCGTCTGAAGCGGCTCATCGAGCTGAGCGCGCCCGACATCATCGTGCGCAACGAGAAGCGGATGCTGCAAGAGGCGGTCGACGCGCTGTTCGACAACGGCCGGCGCGGCCGCGCGATCACGGGCCCGGCCAAGCGGCCGCTCAAATCGCTGAGCGACATGCTCAAGGGCAAGTCGGGACGTTTTCGGCAAAACCTGCTCGGCAAGCGCGTGGACTATTCGGGCCGTTCGGTCATCGTGGTCGGTCCGGAACTCAGGCTCCATCAGTGCGGGTTGCCCAAAAAGATGGCGCTCGAGCTGTTCAAGCCGTTCATCTATTCCAAGCTCGAGGAGAAGGGCTACGTCACGACCATCAAGAGCGCCAAGAAGATGGTCGAGAAGGAAGGCAAGGACGTCTGGGACATCCTCGATGACGTAATCCGGGAGCATCCGGTGCTGCTCAACCGCGCGCCGACGCTCCATCGGCTCGGCATCCAGGCCTTTGAGCCGGTGCTGATCGAGGGCAAGGCGATCCAGCTTCATCCGCTGGTCTGCGTCGCCTACAACGCGGACTTCGACGGTGACCAAATGGCGGTGCACGTGCCGCTGTCGATCGAGGCGCAGGTCGAATCGCGCGCCCTGATGATGTCGACCAACAACATCCTCTCGCCCGCCAGCGGCAAGCCGATCATCGTGCCCACGCAGGACATGGTGCTGGGGCTCTACTATATGACGCGCGAGCGGCCGCTCGCGCTCGGCGAAGGCAAGCGCTTCGCCAGTCCGGGCGAAGTGCGCATTGCTTACGACCACGGCGAAGTTGACCTGCATGCGCGGATCACGGTGCGGATGCCGGTGGTGCGCACGATGGCGGCGCAGCCGGTCGACGAAGAGGACGAGCATCGGCGGGGCGCGGGGCCCTCGATGTCGTCGTCGTCGGAAGCGGCCAATTACGAGCGGGTCGAGACCACGGTCGGGCGCGTGTTGCTCTACGAGATCGTGCCGCCGGTGGTGCCGTTTGCTGAAGTCAACAAGACCATGAAGAAGAAGGAGCTCGGCAACCTGATCGATTTGACCTACCGCCGGGCGGGCAACAAATCGACGGTCATCTTTGCCGACCGGCTCAAGGACGTGGGCTTCGATTTCGCAACCCGCGCCGGGATTTCGATTTCGATCAAGGACATGACCATCCCGGCCAAGAAGGCCGAGCTGCTGGACAAGGCGCAGAAGGAAGTGAGCGAGATCCAGAAGCAGTACAACAACGGCGTCATCACCGACGGCGAGCGCTACAACAAGGTGGTCGACATCTGGGCCGAGGTCCAGGACCAGATCGGATCGGCGGTGCTCAAGGGACTGTCGACCCAGGTCTTCGGCAAGGACAAGGACGGCAAGGAAGTGGTGGGGCCGTCGTTCAACCCGATTTTCATCATGGCGGATTCCGGCGCGCGCGGGTCCGAGCAGCAGATTCGTCAGCTAGCCGGATTGCGCGGTCTGATGGCCAAGCCGTCGGGCGAGATCATCGAGACTCCGATCACGGCCAACTTCCGCGAAGGGCTGACCGTGTTGCAGTACTTCATTTCGACCCACGGCGCGCGCAAGGGACTGGCCGACACGGCGCTCAAGACCGCCAATTCGGGCTACCTGACACGCCGGCTGGTCGACGTGGCGCAGGATTCGATCATCACCGAAGACGATTGCGGAACACTCGACGGAATCGAGATGACGCCGCTGGTCGAAGGCGGCGAAGTGATCGAGGGTTTGGGCGACCGGGTGCTCGGACGGGTGGCGCTGGAGGAAATCCACGATCCGTTCAACAACAAGACCCTGGTGCGCGCCAATGAAATGATCGACGAGGACAAGGTGGCCGAGATCGAAGAGGCCGGCCTTGAACGGGTCAAGATACGTTCGGTGCTGACCTGCCAGTCGCGCCAGGGCGTGTGCGTGAAGTGCTATGGACGCGACCTTGGCCGCGGGCATCAGGTCAACATGGGCGAGGCGATCGGAATCATGGCGGCGCAGTCGATCGGCGAGCCGGGCACGCAGCTCACGATGCGCACGTTCCATATCGGCGGTACCGCCAGCCGGCGCGCCGAACAGACAACGCTGGAGGCGCGCAACGAAGGTATCGTGCGGCTGCACAACGTCAAGACCGTGCCGAGCCGCGACGGCAGCCTGATCGTGATGTCGCGTCACGGCGAGGTCGCGATCGTCACCCAGGTCACGGCCGGCGATTCGAGCGCGGTGCGCGAGCGCGAACGCGAGCGCTATCCGCTGGTCTACGGGGCCAAACTGCGCAAGGCCGACGGCGAACGGATCAAGGGCGGCGAGCTGATCGCGGAGTGGGATCCCTACACCACGCCGATCATCACCGAAGTCGAAGGCGCGGTAAAGTTCGGCGATATCATCGAGGGCAAGACGATGGAGGAGCGGGTGGACGAGCGCACCGGCGCGCGTTCCAACGTCATCGTCGAAGCGACCAAGGACCTCGACGTGCGGCCGCGTATCTCGATTAAGGACGAGAGTGGCAAGACCTCGCGGCTGACCTCCAACGAGCAGTTCGCGCGCTACTATCTGCCGGTCGGCTCGTACATCAACGTGGCCGAAGGCACGACGGTGCACGCGGGCGACGTGATCGCGAAGATTCCGCGTGAGACGACCAAGACCAAGGACATCACGGGCGGACTGCCGCGCGTCGCCGAGTTGTTCGAGGCGCGCAAGCCCAAGGAGTTCGCGGTCATCTCGGAAATTGACGGCCAGGTCTCCTTCGGCAAGGACACCAAGGGCAAGCGCAAGGTCGTGGTTACGCCCGAAGTCGGCGAGCCGCGCGAGTATCTGATCGCCAAGGGCAAGCATATCGGCGTGCACGAAGGCGACATCGTCCGCGCCGGCGAGCCGCTGATGGAAGGGTCGTCCAATCCGCACGACATCCTGACTATCTTGGGTGAAAAGGCGCTGGCGAAATATCTGGTCGACGAAATCCAGGAGATTTACCGGCTCCAGGGCGTGCGTATCAACGACAAACATATCGAGGTCATCGTGCGCCAGATGCTGCGCCGGGTGCGGATCAAGGAGGTCGGTGACACCGATTTCCTGGTCGGCGACCAGACCGAGAAATGGCGCTTCGACGAAGAGAACGGCCGCGTCCTGACCAAGGGCGGCGAGCCGGCGATCGCCGAGCCGCTGCTGCTGGGGATCACCAAGGCGTCGCTGTCGACCGAAAGCTTCATCTCGGCGGCCTCTTTCCAGGAGACCACGCGGGTGCTGACTGAGGCGGCAATCAACGGCAAGGTGGACCGGCTGGTGGGGCTGAAAGAGAACGTCATTATGGGCCGCCTGATCCCGGCCGGGACGGGTCTGCCGACGTATAACCGGGTCGAAGTGGTAGCCGAGGCGCTGCCGCCCGGAGAAGAGGCGGAGAAGGGTGAGCTGGCGGAAGCCTCCGCCGCGGCCGGAGATTGACAGTCCGGTCAGGATGCTTTAAATAAGTATGTTCACCCCAAGGGCGAGTCCGCCCTTGGGGGGTTTATTTGAAGAGTGGTTTCCCGTTCCATCCGGACGGGTGGGAGCCGGCTCGGAGGGACGCTCCGGGCCGGGTTTTTTCGACAAGTTTGTGTAGGCCGGGGTGGCAGGGGCACCACCCGGCGTTCATGCAGTCCCAAGAGACAACGTGCCGACCATCAATCAGCTTATTCGCCAGGCGCGCATCAAGAAGCGCTATAAGATGAGTGCGCCGGCCCTGCAAGGCTCGCCGCAAAAGCGCGGCGTGTGCACGCAGGTCAAGACCACTACGCCCAAGAAGCCCAACTCGGCGCTGCGCAAGGTCGCGCGCGTGCGGCTCTCCAACGGCTATGAGGTCAACACCTACATTCCGGGGGTCGGGCACAATCTGCAGGAGCACTCGGTGGTGCTGATCCGCGGCGGCCGCGTCAAGGATCTGCCCGGAGTGCGCTATCACGTAATCCGCGGCACGCTCGACTCGATCGGCGTGCAGGAACGGCGCAAGGGCCGCTCCAAATACGGCTCGAAAAAGCCGAAGTAGCATACAGCCATGTCACGCAAGGGTCAGGCCCGCGTCCGGGAAGTAACCCCGGACCCAAAGTTTCACGACCGCACGCTCGCCAAGTTCGTCAACGTGGTGATGGTGCAGGGAAAGAAGTCGCTCGCCGAGCAGATTCTCTATCGCGCGCTCGACACCATTGCCGAGCGCTCCAAGGAGGACGGGCTGGTGGTGTTCAAGCGGGCGCTGGATAACATCCGGCCCGCGGTTGAAGTGCGCTCGCGGCGCGTGGGCGGCGCGAACTACCAGGTGCCGGTCGAAGTGCGGCCGGTACGGCGCAACTCGCTGGCGATGCGCTGGTTGGTGACGGCGGCGCGCGCGCGCGGCGAGAAGTCGATGGAAGAGCGGTTGGCGGTCGAGATTCTGGAAGCGGCGGGCAATCGCGGCGGCGCGGTCAAGAAGCGCGAAGACACGCATCGGATGGCCGAGGCCAACAAGGCCTTCGCGCATTATCGCTGGTAGCGGATCGAGAACCGGATCGTCAGGCGGACGAAGCGGAAGCGGCGGAAGCAGTAACAAAGAAGTAGTAAAATGGCGCGTGAAACTCCCATAGAAGATGTGCGCAATATCGGCATCATGGCGCATATCGACGCCGGCAAGACCACCACTACCGAGCGGGTGCTGTACTACACCGGAATCAACTACAAGATCGGCGAAGTACATGAAGGCACTGCCACGATGGACTGGATGGTGCAGGAGCAGGAACGCGGCATCACGATCACTTCGGCGGCGACCACCTGCTTCTGGCGCGACCATAGGATCAACATCATCGACACGCCCGGACACGTCGACTTCACCATCGAGGTCGAGCGCAGCCTTCGCGTGCTCGACGGCGCGGTGGCCGTGTTCTGTGCGGTCGGCGGCGTCGAGCCGCAATCCGAGACCGTGTGGCGTCAGGCCGACAAATATCGCGTCCCGCGGATCGCGTTCGTCAACAAGATGGACCGCGTGGGCGCCGATTTCGAGCGCGTGGTCGGAGAAATCCGCGACAAGCTCAAGGCCAAGCCGCTGGTGCTTCAGCTTCCGATCGGCTCCGAGGAAAAGTTCACCGGCGTAATCGACCTGGTCGAGAATCGCGCGCTCGTGTGGGACGAGGATCGTTTGGGCGCGAATTACCGGGTCGAGGAGATTCCGGCCGATCTCAAGGAAAGCGCGCGTGCCTGGCGCGAGAAGATGATCGAGACGCTTGCCGACCACGACGAGCGCATCATGGAGATGTTCCTCGACGGCAAGGAAGAGCCGTCGCCGGAGCAGCTGCGCAAGGCTGTCCGCGTCGCCACGCTCAATATCGAAGCGATACCGGTGCTGATGGGCTCGGCGTTTCGCAACAAGGGCGTGCAGCCGATGCTCGATGCAGTGGTCGACTATCTGCCGTCGCCGCTCGACGTTCCGCCGATGATGGGCAAGGTCGGCGACAAGATGGAAGAACGCTGGCCGCGCGATGACGCGCCGTTCAGTGCGCTCGCGTTCAAGATCATGACCGACCCATACGTTGGCACGCTGACTTTCTTGCGCGTGTATTCGGGACGGCTCGAGAGCGGATCGTCGGTGCTCAACTCGACCAAGCTCAAACGCGAACGGATCGGACGGCTGGTCAAGATGCACGCCAACAAGCGCGAGGAGATTACCGAAGTCTTCGCCGGCGACATCTGCGCGGTGGGCCTGCGCGACACAACTACCGGCGACACGCTTTGCGACCCGGCGCATCCGATCGTGCTCGAGTCGATCGAATTTCCCGATCCGGTCATCCAGATCGCGATCGAACCCAAGACCAAGGCCGACCAGGACCGCTTGGGCGAGTCGCTGGCCAAGCTCGCGCGCGAGGACCCGTCCTTCCGCGTCAGCGTCAACCGCGAAACCAGCCAGACGCTGATTTCCGGGATGGGCGAATTGCACCTGGAGATCATCGTCGATCGCCTGCTGCGCGAATTCAAAGTCGACGCCAACGTGGGCAAGCCGCAGGTCGCCTACCGCGAGACCATTCGCAAGCCCGCGGAGGCGGAAGGCCGTTTCGTCCGCCAAAGCGGCGGTCACGGACAGTTCGGCGTGGTCGACCTGCGAATCGAGCCGCTGGAGAAGGGCGGCGGCTTTGAGTTCGTCGACTCCACCAAGGGCGGCTCGATCCCGCGCAATTTCATCCCGTCGGTCGAAGACGGCGTGAAAGAGGCGATGGAGACCGGAGTGCTGGCGGGCTATCCGATGGTTGACGTGCGGGTGCTGTTGCTCGACGGCAAGTACCACGAGGTCGATTCTTCGGAACTCGCGTTCAAGATTGCGGCCTCGATGGGCTTTCGCGAGGCGGTGGGCAAGGCCGACCCGGTGCTGCTCGAGCCGGTGATGGAAGTCGAAGTGGTGATGCCGCAGGAGTTCATGGGCGAAGTTATCGGCGATCTAAACGGACGCCGCGGCAAGATTCTCAACATGGAGAACCGCGCCGGCGCCCAGGTGGTCGAAGCACGCGTGCCGCTGGCCACGATGTTCGGTTACGCGACCCGGCTGCGCTCGATGACGCAGGGACGGGCGACTTACACGATGCAATTCGGTGCCTACGAACCGGTGCCGCAGAACATATACGCAGAATTGATGGAGCGTAGCGGCGAGAACGCCGAGCGCGCTCGGGCCTAAGAGAATCAGCCAGGGAGGGTCACACCGGAGGACGAAACATGGGCAAGGCTAAATTCGAACGCAACAAGCCGCACGCGAATGTGGGCACAATCGGCCATATCGACCACGGCAAGACCACGCTGACCGCGGCGATCACCAAGGTGCTTTCCTCGAAGAAACTCGCCCAGTTCATCGCCTTCGATCAAATCGACAAGGCGCCCGAGGAGCGCGAGCGCGGCATCACGATCGCGATCGCGCACGTCGAATACGAGACTGCCAATCGTCACTACGCGCACGTCGATTGTCCGGGCCACGCCGACTATATCAAGAACATGATCACCGGCGCCGCGCAGATGGACGGCGCAATCCTGGTGGTCGGCGCCAACGACGGACCGATGCCGCAGACGCGCGAACACATCCTGCTCGCGCGCCAGGTCGGCGTGCCGTCGATCGTGGTCTTCATGAACAAGGTCGACATGGTCGACGACCCCGAATTGCTCGACCTGGTCGAGCTCGAGGTGCGCGACCTGCTGAAGAAATACGAATTTCCGGGCGACGACGTGCCGGTCATCCGCGGCAGCGCGCTTAAGGCGCTCAACTGCGGTTGCGGCAAGGACGATTGCGCCAACTGCAAACCGATTCTCGACCTGATGGCGGCGGTCGACAGCTACATCCCGCAGCCCGTGCGCGAGATTGAAAAGCCCTTCCTGATGCCGGTCGAGGACGTGTTCTCGATCTCCGGGCGCGGAACGGTGGTCACCGGACGCGTCGAGCGGGGCAAGGTCAAGGTCGGCGAGGAAGTCGAAATCGTCGGTTTCCGCGACACCACAAAGACGGTCGTGACCGGGGTCGAGATGTTCCGCAAGATTCTCGACGAAGGACAGGCGGGCGACAACATCGGAGTGCTGCTCCGCGGCCTCAAGCGCGAAGACATCGAGCGCGGCCAGGTGCTGGCCAAGCCGGGGAGCATCACGCCGCACACCAACTTCGAGGCCGAGGCGTACATCCTGACCAAGGAAGAGGGCGGGCGGCATACTCCGTTTTTCACCGGCTACCGGCCGCAGTTCTACTTTCGCACCACCGACGTGACGGGCGTGCTCAATCTTCCCGAAGGGACGGAGATGGTGATGCCCGGCGACAACATCAAGATCACGGGCGAACTGATCACGCCGGTCGCGATGGACGAGGGGCTGCGCTTCGCGATCCGCGAGGGCGGCCGCACGGTCGGCGCCGGCGTGGTTTCCAAAGTCGTGAAGTAGAACGGTCCTTAAATAAGGAATGGTCTGAAGTAGGGGTTCGAAGCAAGCAACGATGGCGATGAGACGGGAACGGGGACGTGTGCGAGTGCCGGTAAAGGCGGCTTCTGGGAATCTGGCTTAGAGGATGAACGATAAGATCCGCATACGCCTTAAAGCGTACGACTACCGGCTGCTCGACCAGTCGGTGCGCGAAATCGTGGATACGATTCGGCGCACCGGCGGGCGCGTGGCGGGACCGATCCCGCTGCCCACGCGGATTGAGCGTTTCACCGTCAACCGCTCACCGCACGTCGACAAGAAGTCGCGTGAACATTTCGAGATTCGCACCCACAAGCGCCTGCTCGACGTGCTCGAACCGACCCAGCAAACCATAGACGCGCTCGGCAAGCTTGACCTTGCCGCGGGCGTCGACGTTGAAATCAAACTCGAGTAGCGCACGCCATGTTGAGCGGACTCATAGGAAAAAAACTGGGCATGACCCAGGTGACCGAGCCGACCGGCGCGGTGCGGGCGGCGACGGTCATCCAGCTTGGGCCGTGCGCGGTGACGCAGATCAAGACTGAGGCGACCGACGGCTATGACGCCGTGCAGATAAGTTTCGGGCGCCGGCGGGTCTCGCGCGTGACGGCGCCGCTGCGTGGCCATTACGCCAAGGCCGAAGTCGCACCCGGGGTCAAGCTCGGCGAGTTCGCCCGGCGCGGCGAAAGCGAACTCAAGCCGGGCCAGAATATCGCGGCGGCCGACGTCTTTAAGGCGGGCGACCGGGTCGACGTATCCGGAACTTCCAAGGGACGCGGCTACGCAGGCGTCATCCGGCGCCATCACTTCGCCGGCTTCCCGGGCTCGCACGGCACCCACGAGTATTTTCGCCATGGCGGCTCGATCGGCAATCGCTCCTATCCCGGCCGCGTGCGCAAGGGTATGCGGATGGCGGGGCAACTGGGCAACGAAAGCGCCACGGTGCTTAATTTGCGGGTGCTCGAAATTTTGCCCGACGACAACGCGATCCTGGTGTCGGGCGCGGTGCCCGGGGCCGACGGCACGATGGTGGTCGTCTATCACTCGGCCAAGGAACGCATCCGGCAGGCGGAGTCGGTCAATGGCTGAGCGCAAGTATCGCGAAGCCGCGGCAAAACCGCCCGAGGCGATAAAGGTGCCGCTCTTTTCCGCCGCGCGCGAGCGCGTGGGCGAAATCGAAGTCGCGGGCGCGGTCTTCGGACGCACCGGCGACAAAGCGATTTTGCACGAAGCGGTGAAGATGCAGATGGCTAACCGGCGCTCGGGGACCGCGTCGACCAAGACTCGCGGTTTCATCTCGGGCGGCGGCAAAAAGCCGTGGCGGCAAAAGGGCACCGGGCGCGCGCGCGCCGGCTCGATTCGCTCACCCATCTGGCGCCACGGCGGAACGATTTTCGGGCCGCAACCGCGGGACTACTCCTACAAGATGCCCAAGCAGGCGTGGCGGCGCGCACTCTGTCTCGCGCTTTCGGACCGCGCGGCCAACGGCAAGCTGGTGGTGACGCAGTCGCTCGAGTTGCCCGAGCCCAAGACCAAGGCGGCCAAGGCGATGCTCGACGCGCTCGGCCTCAAGCATGCGCTGATCGTGCTGGGCGAAGGCGAAGAGACTTTTTTCCGGGCCGCGCGCAACCTGGCCGCGCACAAGGTGCTGCTGCTGGCGGGGCTCAATGTTTACGACCTGCTCAATTACGACGAAGTGCTGATGACCGAGCAGGTGGCGCGCGCGATCGAGGCGCGGCTCAAGGGAGAAGCGCGATGAGCACGGAGAGTCTGATTCTCGCGCCGCTCATCACCGAGAAGGGCACCGCGGTCAACGAGGAAGGCAACCAGGTCGTGTTCCGGGTGCGTCCCGATGCGAGCAAGGATGCGATTCGCGACGTGGTCGAGCGCATGTTCAAGGTCAGCGTGCTGAAGGTGCGGACGCTGAGGGTGCTCGGCAAGAAGCGCCGACGCGGACGGATCGTCGGCGCGCGTTCGGACTGGAAAAAGGCTTACGTGACGCTCAAGGAAGGCGACAAGATCGAATTTTTCGAGGGCCTCTAGGACGTCTGATTCTGGCGGCCAGGCAATTTGGCGATCGGTGAATCTGGCGGTCAGTGCGGTCGGTGATTATCTGAGAGCGGGGATTGTGTGAGAGCGGGTGATTTGATTAGTCGAGTGAATTTGCGATGGCGGTAATACAACTTAATCCACGGACCCCGGGTCAGCGCTTCATGCAGCTGGCGGATTTCTCGGGGCTGACCGCCAAGCCGCCCGAAAAGCGTCTGCTGGCGCCGCTCAAGCATTCGGGCGGGCGCAATAACCGCGGCCGCATGACCTCGCGCCATCGCGGCGGCGGCCATAAGCGACGCCTTCGGCTGATCGATTTCAAGCGCAACCACGACGGCGTGCCGGCCGTGGTCGCGGCGCTCGAGTACGATCCCAACCGCTCGGCCAATATCGCACTGCTGCACTATGCCGACGGCGAGAAGCGCTACATCCTCGCGCCCGAGGGCCTCAAGCAGGGCGACAAGGTCGAGTCCGGGCCGCAGGCTGATATCAAGCCGGGCAACGCGCTGGCGCTAAAGAACATCCCGCTCGGCACGATGGTGCACGGGATTGAGCTCAAGCCCGGCGCGGGCGCACAGATGGTGCGCGGGGCGGGGACGGCGGCGCAGCTGATGGCCAAGGAAGGCAAATTCGCGCTGCTCAAGCTGCCTTCGGGCGAGCAGCGGATGGTGCAGGCGGATTGCCGCGCGACGATCGGCCAGGTCGGCAATCTGGACCATGAAAATATTTCGATCGGCAAGGCCGGCCGCAGCCGTCATTTGGGCAAGCGTCCGCATGTGCGCGGGATGGCGATGAATCCGGTCGACCATCCGCACGGCGGCGGCGAGGGACGTTCCAAGGGCAATCATCCGCAGTCGCCGTGGGGACAGCCGGCCAAGGGTTACAAGACGCGCGGCAAGAAACCTTCGGACCATTACATCGTGAGCCGCCGGCCCAAGGGCAAGCGCTAGGCGGAATTTGAGCGTCAGGCAGAATTCAAGATGAGGTCGTTAAAAAAAGGTCCGTTCATCGATGGCCACCTCGAACGCAAGGTGGCGGCCGCGCTCGCCTCGGGCGACAAGCGGATTATCCGCACCTGGTCGCGGCGCTCGATGGTGGTGCCGGACATGGTGGGGCTCACGTTCGCGGTGCATAACGGCCACAAGTTCATTCCGGTCTACTGCACCGAGAACATGGTCGGTCACAAGCTGGGCGAGTTCTCCCCGACGCGCACCTTCCACGGCCATGCGGGCGACCGCAAGGGCGAGGTCAAGGGCGGCGGCAGCGGCGCTTCGGCGCCGAAACCGGCGGCGGGAGGCTGAGTAGGGGCGATGGAATCGGTTGCCAGAACGCGCCACGTGCGCATCTCGCCGCAAAAGCTGCGGCTGGTGTGCGAGCTTATCGTGGGCAAGAAAATCGATCTTGCGCTCTCGGTGCTCGAGTTCACGGCCAAGCGCAGCGCCCAGGTAGTGTCCAAGACGCTGCTGGCGGCGGTGGCCAATGCGCGCGACCAGCAGAATGTCGACGAGGACCGGTTGTACGTCAAGCGGGCGACCGCCGACACCGGGCCGACCTGGAAACGATCGCTTGCGCGCGCGCACATGCATTCAACGCCGATCCTCAAGCGCACCAGCCATCTGACGGTGGTGGTTGACGAGCGCGCCTCGTAGGGGAGCCATGGGACAGAAATCGCATCCGCGCGGGCTGCGGCTCGGCATTATCGAAGGTTGGGATTCGAAGTGGTACGCGTCGCACAATTACGCGGCGCTGCTGCACGAGGATTTGAAGCTGCGCGACTTTATCAAGCGCCGCCTCTATCACGCCGGCATCTCGCGGATCGAAATCGAGCGGATGGCCAACAAGGCCAAGATCAATATTCATACGGCGCGGCCCGGAATAGTGATCGGTAAAAAGGGCGCGGAGATCGACAAGCTCAAGGGCGACATCCAGAAGTTGATGAAGGGCAAGGAGGCGTTCATCAATATTCACGAAGTGCGCCGCCCCGACCTCGATCCGCAACTGGTGGCCGAGAATATCGCACTGCAACTCGAGCGGCGTGTGGCTTTTCGCCGCGCGATGAAAGAGGCGGTGCTGCGCGCGATGCGGATGGGCGCGCAGGGTGTGAAAGTTCACGTCGCTGGGCGCCTCGGGGGCGCGGAGATCGCACGCGTGGAGTGGTATCGCGAAGGCCGCGTGCCGCTGCAGACGTTGCGCGCGGATGTGGCCTACGGCTTCGCCGAGGCGCGCACCACCTACGGTCAGATCGGCGTCAAGGTATGGATTTTCCGCGGCGAGGTTCTGACCCGCAAAGAAGAAGATATCCGGCGGTCGGGCCTGAGCGGCGCCCATCAGCAGTAACGGAGAGCATCGCGCGTTAGTAGGATTGCACAATGCTTCAGCCCAAGAAAGTTAAATATCGCAAGATCCAGAAAGGCCGCGTGCGCGGCGCCGAGTCGCGCGGTGTGGAACTGGCTTTCGGCGACTATGGGCTGAAAAGTATCGAGACCTGCCGTATCGATACCCGCGCGCTCGAAGCCGCGCGTATCGCGCTCACCCGCCATATCAAGCGCGGCGGCCGCGTATGGATCCGGGTTTTTCCCGACAAGCCCTTTACCAAGAAGCCGGCCGAGACCCGGATGGGCAAGGGCAAGGGCGGACCCGAGGGCTGGACGGCGGTAGTGCGGCCGGGACGCATTTTATTCGAGATGGAAGGCGTCGACCGGGCAACCGCGCACGAAGCGATGCGCCTGGCGGCGCATAAGTTGCCGGTCAAGACGATCGTGGTCGAGCGGGAGGGCGAGAGCCTTGGAGCTTGACGAACTAAAACAGATGAACGCCGGCGACTTGCGGCTCAAGGAGCGCGAGGCGCGCGAGGAAATCTTCCGCCTCAAGCTCAAGCTGCGCACCAACCAGCTCGACAATCCGTCGAACTATCGGCGCGCGCGCAAGGAACTGGCGCGTATCATGACCCTGCTGCGGCAAAAGAATGGACCGGCGGGCGCGGACGGCGCCGCACGGACGTAAGGCGAGCAATGCGGGAGCGAGTTAAACAGCGCGTGGGCATAGTGGTCTCGGCCAAGGCGGCCAAGACCGTGGTGGTGCGAGTGGACCGCCTGGTGCAGCATCCGCTGTACGGCAAACGGATCCGCCAGCGCACCCGCTTCATGGCTCACGACGAACGCGGCGAGTGCCATGAGGGCGACCGCGTGCTGATCATCGAATCGCCGCCGATTTCGCGACGCAAGCGCTGGCGCGTCAGCAAAGTGCTGACGCGGGCGGCGGGCTAAGGGAGCGCGGGCGTCAGATGGTGCAGATGCGAACGGTGCTGGACGTGGCCGACAACTCGGGCGCGCGCAAGGTGATGTGCATCAAGGTGCTCGGGGGCTCGCGCCGGCGCTATGCCACCGTGGGCGACGTTATCGTGGTGGCGATCCGCGAGGCGATCCCGAATGCCAAGGTCAAAAAGGGCGATGTAGCCCGCGCCGTGATCGTGCGCACCAGCAAGGAAATCAGCCGCAACGACGGCAGTTATATCCGCTTTGATGACAACTCGGCGGTGCTGGTCGACGCGCAGCACGAGCCGATTGGCACGCGTATCTTCGGGCCGGTCGCCCGCGAGCTGCGCGCCAAGCGGTTTCTCAAGATTATTTCGCTTGCGCCGGAGGTGCTGTGATGGCTTCGGAACGCAGCGCGGCCAAGTATCCGGTCAAGAAGAACGACATGGTGATGGTCATCACCGGGCGCGAACGCGGCAAGACCGGCAAGGTGCTCAAGGTGATCCCGGCCGACGGTCGTGTGATTATCGAGCGGCTGAATATCGTGAAGCGCCATTCCAAGCCGCGCGGCGCGGCGAGTCCCGGCGGGATCGTCGAAAAGGAAGCGCCGATCGCCATCTCTAACGTGATGGTGTTCTGCGAGCGCTGCAATGCGCCGGTGCGCGTGGGAGTCAAGGCCGCGGACGACGGTACGCGCTCGCGCGTATGCCGCCGCTGCGGCGAAGCGCTGGGTAACGAGTGATGGCGGACGAAAAAGGCAAAGCGCAAAAGCCCAAGAAAGAGCCCAAAGGCGAGCGCCAGGGTAAAAAGGGCGCCGGCGGCGCGGCCGCCGCGGCGGCATCCGAGCCCAAGGCCGAGGCCAAGCCGCGCGAGCCCGAGGTCAAGGTGCCGGCGCGTCTTAAGCTTCGCTACGAGCAGGAGATTCGGCCGACCCTGATGCGCGAACTAAAGATTGAAAACGTGATGCGCGCGCCGCGGCTGGACAAAATCGTGATCAACATGTCGCTCAGCGAGGCGCGCGACAACGCCAAGATTCTCGACGCCGCGGTCGAGGAGCTCAAGGTGGTGACGGGTCAGAAGCCGGTCATCACCAAGGCGCGCAAGGCGATTTCCAACTTCAAATTGCGCGAGGGTATGCCGATTGGCGCGATGGTGACGCTTAGACGCGAGCGCATGTATGAGTTTTTCGATCGCCTGGTGAACGTGTCGCTCGCGCGCGTGCGCGACTTCCGCGGCGTCAGCGACAAGGCTTTCGACGGCCGCGGCAATTACTCGCTCGGGCTGCGCGAGCATACGATTTTCCCCGAGCTCAACCTGGACAAGGTCGAGAGCGTGAAGGGGCTGACGGTGACGATCAACACGACTGCGCGAAGCGACTTCGAGGGCTACACCCTGTTGCGCGCGCTGGGGATGCCGTTTCGCGGGGCGCTCGAGCGCGAAGCCGCGGCGCGGGCGGCATAGGGTAACAAGAGATGGCGAAGACCTGTCTGCGCGTAAAGGCGCTGCGCAAGCCCAAGTTCAAGACACGCCAGCACAATCGCTGTCCGTTGTGCGGACGCTCGCGCGCGTTTTATCGGCGCTTCAAGATGTGCCGGCTGTGCCTGCGCAAGTATGCGTTGCGCGGATCGTTGCCCGGCGTGACCAAGGCCAGTTGGTAGCGGCGCATCGCCGAACCGATGGTTCCAGGAATCGACGGATAAATAGATAGATCGACGGAAAAGGATCGACGGATAAAGAGGATCAGAAGGACTTAATGTCGCAAACCGATCCCATCGCTGAGTTGCTGACCCGGATTCGCAACGCCATGCACGCGCGTTACAACCAGGTCGAAGTTCCGCATTCGCGCATGCGCGAGGCGATTTGCCGCACGCTCTCAGCCGAGGGTTTCCTCGGCGGGGTCGAAGTCGCGGGCGAGATACCCAACAAGAAACTGCTCGTGGGCCTGCGCTATTCGGGCGAGCGCGAACCGGTGATCCGGGGAATCGAGCGCGTCAGCCGCCCGAGCCTGCGGCGCTACGCGGGCGCGAACTCGATGCCGCGCGTACCGCATGGGATGGGCGTGCAGGTGGTGACGACGCCGCTCGGCGTGATGACCGATCGCGAGGCGCGGCGTAAAAAAGTCGGCGGCGAAATTCTGCTGAGGATTTGGTAGGGAGAACGGGCGATGTCGCGCATAGGCAGATTGCCGGTGCCCCTGGAAAAGGGCGTGAAGGCCCAACTTGCGGGCGACCTGCTCAAGGTCGAGGGCCCCAAGGGCAAGCTCGAACTCAGGATACCGCTGGGCTTCACGCTGGATATGAGCGACTCGCAGATCGAAGTGAAGCGCCCGGGCGACACGCAACAGGAGCGCTCAATGCACGGCCTGGTGCGCAAGCTGGTCGCCAACATGGCCGAAGGCGTGGGCAAGGGCTTCACCCGCGTACTCGAGATCAACGGCGTCGGCTACCGGGCCGAGGTTCGCGGCACCAATATTCATTTTACCCTGGGCTACTCGCATCCGATCGTTTACCAGTTGCCGCCGGGCGTGATGGCCAAGGTCGAGAAGCAGGTGACGATCACGCTGGAGAGCGCGGACCGCCAACTGATTGGATCGGTCGCGGCGCAAGTGCGCGAGCTCAGGCCGCCCGAGCCGTATAAGGGCAAGGGCATCAAGTACGCAACCGAGAAGATTCGCCGCAAGGCCGGCAAAGCGGCGGCCGGAGCGGCGGCGGGCTAGGGCCGCGGGAGCGAATCAAGATGGCTGCGGAGCGATTTGCAAAACGGATGGAACGGCGCCGGCGCGTGCGGCGCCGGGTGCGGGGCAGCGACCAGCGCCCGCGGCTCTCGGTTTACCGTTCGCTCAATCATATCTACGCGCAGGTCGTGTCCGACGATTCGGGCCAGACGCTGGTGGCCGCCTCGACGCTCACCGCCGAGTTGCGCGAAGGGCTCAAGAGCCAGCGCAACGTCCAGGCGGCCAAGGTAGTCGGCAAGACTATCGCCGAGCGCTGTCTCAGCAAGGGAATCAGCCAGGTCATCTTCGACCGCAACGGGTTTCTTTATCATGGCCGGGTGAAGGCGCTGGCCGACGCGGCGCGCGAAGCTGGACTGAAGTTTTAGGGGCGCAAGCCTTTTCGCAAACGGGAGCATTGTGGCACAGCGGATAGAAACGCAAGGGCTCGATATCAAGGAAAAGGTCGTCCACATCAACCGGGTGGCCAAGGTCGTCAAGGGCGGTCGGCGCTTCAGTTTCAGCGCACTGGTGGTCGCGGGCGATCAAAACGGCCTGGTCGGTTTCGGCCTCGGTAAAGCCAACGAAGTGCCCGAGGCGATTCGCAAGGGCGTCGAGCGCGCCAAGAAGAGCCTGATGCGTGTGCCGCTGCAGGAAGGGACGATTCCGCATGAAGTGCTCGGACGCTTCGGGGCGGGTAAGGTGATTCTCAAGCCGGCCTCCGAAGGCACCGGGGTTATCGCGGCGGGCGGCGTGCGCGCGGTGGTCGAGTTGGCGGGAATACGCAATATCTTGACTAAGCGGCTCGGTTCCTCAAACCCGCACAACCTGGTGAAGGCCACGCTGGAGGCGCTCGCAGAGCTGCGGAGTCCCCAGGACATTTTGCGCACGCGCGAGCATGGCCCCAAGCGCCCGGCCGCGGCCTAAGGCGCGCGAGTAGGGCGAACTAAGGGAGAAACGCACGGCGATGTCGCAATCGATTAGAATCAAGCTGGTCCGCAGTCCGATCGGGACTACCCAGCGCGTGCGCCAGACGCTTAAGGGCCTGGGGCTTCGCCGCGTGGGCAGCGAAAGCGAGCTCGTGCGCAGCCCATCGGTCGACGGCATGTTGCTCCGGGTGTCGCACCTGGTTGCCGAAGTGAAAAAGTAATGGCTGTAGATTTACATACGCTCAAGCCGTCTCCGGGTTCCAAGCGCCGCCATGCGCGGGTGGGCCGTGGAATCGGGTCCGGCAGCGGTAAGACCGCAGGCCGCGGCCATAAGGGCAAGGGTTCGCGCTCGGGCGGCAACACGCCGCCGGGTTACGAGGGCGGCCAGATGCCGCTGAAGCGGCGGGTGCCCAAACGCGGATTTCGCCGCCTGCAGAAGGCTGAGGATCGGCGGGAAGAGTTCGTAGTGGTCAACCTCAAGCGGCTGGCCGCGTTGGGCGTCGAGACGGTCGATCCGGCGCTGATGGCCGCGCGCGGAATAATCCGCGCGGCGGACAAGGTCAAGGTGCTCGGCGACGGCACGCTGGCGGGCCGGATGACGATCCGCGCGCATGCGTTTTCGTCGAGTGCGAAAGAGAAGATCGCAGCGGCCGGAGGAATGGCGGAGTTAATCGAGGACAACCCGAAGCTTAATGCTTGAAGGGTTCTCAAACGCCTCGCGCATCCCCGAGTTGCGCCGACGGCTGTGGTTCACGGCCGTGATGCTGGTCGTGTACCGCGCCGGCGTAGCCGTGCCCACGCCGGGAATCGACGGGCAGGCGCTCGCCGCGTTTTTCGATGCGGCTTCGAGCACGCTGTTCGGCTGGGTCAATCTGTTCTCGGGCGGCGCGCTGGAACGTTTCTCAGTTTTCGCCCTGGGCATCATGCCCTACATCTCGGTCGCGATTATTCTGGACCTGCTCAAGGTCGCGTGGCCCTACCTCGACGAACTGTACAAGGAAGGCGAGGCAGGGCGGCGCAAGATCAGCCAGTACACGCGCTATGGAACGGTCTTGCTGTCGGTGGTCCAGGGCTTCATGATTGCGGTTTCGCTCGAGCACATCCAGGCGCCGGGCGGCGGCTCGGTGGTCTACGCCCCGGGCTGGAGCTTCCGCATCATCACTGTGCTCACGGTCACCGCGGGCTCGATGTTCGTGATGTGGATCGGCGAGCAGGTAACCGAACGCGGAATCGGCAACGGCATCTCGCTGATCATCATGGCGGGAATCGTCGCGCGCCTGCCGAGCGCGCTTTCGACCACGTTCCAGTTCGTGCGCGAGGGCGAGATGAGCCTGTTCGTGCTGATCATCATCCTGCTGATCGTGGTCGGCGTCACCGGGTTCATCGTGTATGTCGAGACCAGCCAGCGCCGGATTCCGATTCAGTACGCGCGGCGCGTGGTCGGACGGCGAGTATATGGCGGGCAGAGTTCGCACTTGCCGCTCAAGATAAATACCGCCGGAGTCATCCCGCCGATCTTCGCCTCGTCGATCCTGGTTTTTCCGGCAACCGTGGCGACCTTTCTGCCGGCGGCCAAGAACTATTCGGCGCTGCTGACCCCGGGCGGATGGGTCTACGATGTCGTCTACGTCGCCCTGATCGTTTTCTTCTGTTATTTCTACACGGCCGTCACCTTCAATCCGGTCGACGTTGCCGACAATCTCAAGAAGTATGGCGGCTTCATCCCGGGCATCCGGCCGGGACGCACCACCGCCGCGTACATCGATCGGGTGCTCTCGCGGATAACCCTGTTCGGGGCCATCTACGTCAGCATCATATGCGTGCTGCCGACGCTACTGATCCAGCGTTTCAACGTGCCCTTCTATTTTGGCGGCACGGCGTTGTTGATCGTAGTCGGCGTGGCGCTGGACACGGTCGCCCAGATGCAAACCCATCTGCTGACCCGCAACTACGAGGGCTTCATGGGGCGCGGCCGCATCAAGTCCCCCAGGGGGAGGTAGGCGCAGTGCGGCTGGTTTTGCTGGGCCCCCCGGGAGCGGGCAAGGGCACGCAGGCAAGGATGCTTGAGAAGCGTCTCGGCGCGCCGCAAGTGGCGAGTGGCGATCTCCTGCGTGCAGCGGTGCGCAAGCGCACGCCGCTGGGCGTGGAGGCCAAGCGCTACATGGACAAGGGCGCACTGGTCCCTGACGAGCTCGTGTTGAAGCTCATCGAGGAGCGCTTGCAACAGCCCGATGCTGCGTCCGGCTTCATCCTGGACGGTTTCCCACGCACGGCGGCGCAGGCCGAGACCCTGACGGCGATGCTCCAGGCAAGCGGGTCCCGACAGCTCGACAAGGTAATTGCTATAATCGTTCCGGACGACGAAATCGTTAAGCGCATCTCCGGCCGGCGGACCTGCAAGAATTGCGGGGCGATGTATCATGTGATTTACGATCCGCCGCGCAATCAGAATCTGTGCAACAGCTGCAATGGTGAACTCTACCAGCGCGACGACGACGCCGAGGACACTGTTCGGATGCGCCTGGAAGTGTACGCCGCGACGATGCGGCCGCTGCTCGAATACTACGAACGGTTGGGATTGTTGGCGCAGATTGACGGGATCGGACGACCTGAGGAAATTCAGCAGAGCATCCTTGGCGCGCTCGGCAACATCGGCGCGACGAAGAAGGATTAACCGCCGTGATCCTGCTCAAGAATCCTGAAGAGATCGCGCTGATGCACAAGGCGAGCATGATCGTGGCCGAAATCCTCGAAGAGCTGGCTGCCGCGGTGAAGCCCGGTATCACCACCGAGGATCTCGACCGCCTGGCCGAAGAGCTGACCTATCGCAAAGGCGCGCGGCCGGCGTTCAAAGGATATAAGCCGCACGACGTGGTTTATCCCAAGACGTTGTGCGTGTCGGTAAACGACGAGATCGTCCACGGCATCCCGTCAGGGCGGCGGCTCAACGCTGGCGACATCGTGGGCCTGGACTTCGGCGTGGTCTACCAGGGCTTTTACGGCGACGCCGCGCGCACCGTGCCCGTGGGTAAAATTTCGAATCACGCCGAGCGTTTGCTACGCGTCACGCGCGCGGCGCTGTATGCGGGAATCGAGCAGGCGCAGGTTGGCAACCGGATTAGCGATATAGCCCGTGCCGTGCAGCAGACCGCGGAAACCGCAGGTTTCTCGGTGGTGACCGACTTCGCCGGGCACGGAATCGGACGAAGCCTGCATGAAGACCCCCAGGTGCCCAACTACGTGCGGCGCGGGATGCCGAATCCGCGCTTGCAGGAGGGAATGGCGCTCGCGATCGAGCCGATGATCAATGAAGGAGTACCCGAACTGCGCATCCTGAAAGACGGTTGGACGGCGGTGACCGCCGACGGCAAGCTGTCGGCGCATTTCGAGCACTCGATTGCGATAACGGCTCGCGGGCCGCAGATTTTGAGCGAAGTGGCGCATGTCTAAGGGAGACGCGATCGAGGTACAGGGCACGGTACTCGAAGCGCTCCCGAACGCGATGTTCCGGGTGTCGCTGGAGAACGGGCATCGGGTGCTCGCGCATATTTCGGGCAAGATGCGGATGCATTACATCAAGATCCTGCCCGGCGACCGGGTCACGGTGGAACTGTCGCCGTACGATCTGACTCGCGGACGGATAACCTACCGGATGCGCTGAGCATCTGGGCACCGCAGAAGCGGAATCGGATAGAAGACTGGAAACAAAAAGGCGACCGCATACGAGAGCGGACAAAATACGATGAAGGTCAGGGCATCAGTTAAGAAGATTTGCAAGAATTGCAAGGTTGTGCGCCGCCAAGGCGTGGTGCGCATCCTCTGTTCCTCCAACCCGCGTCACAAGCAGCGCCAGGGCTGAGCGAGAACGGGAAGACAGGGAATCAAAGGAGAGTCGCCGCATGGCACGCATCGCCGGAGTCGAACTGCCGCATCACAAGCGGATGGAAATTGCGCTGACTTACATCTATGGAATCGGCCGCAGCGCGGCGCAGAAAATTCTCGCCGAAGCCAAGGTCGACCCGGCGCGCAACAGCGACGACCTGGGCGCTGATGAGCAAGTCCGTATCCGCAACGTCATCGACGAGAAGTTCAAGGTCGAGGGCGACCTGCGGCGCGAAGTGCAGCAATCGATCAAACGGCTGATGGATCTCGGATGCTACCGCGGTATCCGCCATCGCCGCGGATTGCCGGCGCGCGGCCAGCGTACGCATACCAACGCGCGCACGCGCAAAGGCCCGCGCAAAGTCGTGGCGGGCAAGAAACAGTCGCCTCCCAAGGGTTAGGGCGGCCGGCGCGTAGCATGGGTATCTGTCGATTCGAGAACTTGTCCGATTCGAAAATTTGTCGCGTAAGTTATCGGCCTGAATCATCGGCCGCAGCGCAGGAGAGAACGCAAGCCTAATGGCTGACGAGAACAAGGAAACCAAGCCCGCGGCGGAGAAAATCCACAGTGGCTCGGGCTCCTCGGGCGGCGGCGAAAAAACCGCGGCCGCCTCTGGCGGCGCGCCTGCGGCGGCCCCTGGGGCGGCAGCTGGCGCGACTGCGGGAGCGCCCGCGCCGCGGCGCCGGCGCATACGGCGCACGGTGCCCGAGGGTATCGCGCACGTGCACGCCACTTTCAACAACACCATCGTCACCATCACCGACCAGCAGGGTCTGGTGTTGGCGTGGGCGAGCGCCGGATCGGTCGGCTTTAAGGGCTCGCGCAAGGGCACGCCGTTCGCCGCGCAGATGGCTGCAGAAGCGGCGGCGCGCAAAGTTAGCGACGTTGGGATGCGGGCGGTGGTGGTTTACGTCAAGGGCCCGGGCGGAGGGCGTGAGTCCGCGGTGCGCGCGCTCCAGGCGGCGGGGCTCTCGGTTATTTCGATCAAAGACGTGACTCCGATCCCGCATAACGGATGCCGGCCGCCCAAGCGGCGCCGCGTTTAGGGGAGCAGAACAAGGTGGCAAGGTATCTAGGAGCGGTTTGCCGGTTGTGCCGGCGTGAAGGGCTGAAGCTCTTCTTGAAGGGCGAGCGGTGTTTTACCGACAAGTGCGCGATCGAACGGCGCAACTATCCGCCCGGCGCGCATGGACAGGCCCGCACGCGTTTTTCGGAATTTGCGATTCGCCTGCGCGAGAAGCAGAAAGTCAGGCGGATCTATGGTCTAATGGAGACGCAGTTCAAGCACTACTTCGAGATGGCCGAACGGATGCCCGGGGTCACCGGTGAGAACCTGCTGGTGCTGCTGGAGCGCCGGCTCGACAGCATGGTGTACCGGCTCGGCTTCGCCAGTTCTCTAGCGCAGGCGCGCCAGATCGTACGCCACGGCCATATCGAGGTGGACAACAAACCGGTGACGGTGCCGTCCTACCTGCTCGACGTGGGTGAGGTGGTGAGCGTAGCCGGCCGCAGCCGCGCCAAGAAGGTGATCGTCGAGGCAATCGAGATGTCGCAACGGCGCGGGGCGCCGTCGTGGATCTCGCTTGAGCGCGATCAGTTCCGCGGCTCGATGCGCGCGTTACCGGTGCGCGCCGACCTGACGATGCCGGTCAGCGAGAAGCTGATCGTCGAGCATTACTCGCGCTGAGGCAGTACGACCGGGCGGAGAGCGGGGGCGAGGCGGGGGCGAAAAAACTTTCCGGAGAAGAGCGATCGGATATGCACAATGATTGGCGCGATTTAATTAAGCCGAAGGCTGTCGAGTTCGACGAAAAGGAACTAGCTCCGACCTATGGGCGGTTCTTCGCCGAACCTCTGGAACGTGGCTACGGCATCACGATCGGCAATGGCCTGCGCCGTATCCTGTTGTCCTCGTTGCCTGGCTTTGCGATTACCGCGGTGCGGATGAAAAACGTGCTGCATGAGTTTTCCACTATGGCCGGCGTCAAGGAGGACGTGACCGACGTCGTCCTCAACTTGAAGGAGGTGCGCCTGCGCCTCCACGAGGGCGAGCATCTGACCGCCACCCTCAAGGCGCGCGGCGAGGGTACGGTGAGCGCGCGCGACATCACCGGCGGACCCAGCCTCGAAGTGCTGACGCCCGACCAGCACATCGCTACGCTCGAGAAGGGCGCCGAACTGGAGATGGAGCTGGTGATCCGGCGCGGGCGCGGCTATGCGCCGGCCGAGCGCACCGAGGACGAAGAGCCAATCGGCACGATTCGGCTCGACGCCGTCTACTCGCCGATCAAGAAGGTCAACTTCACCGTGACCAACGCGCGCGTCGGCCAGCGCACTGACTACGACCGCCTCGCGCTGGAAATCTGGACCGACGGCTCGATTTCGCCGCGCGACGCGCTGACCTACGCCGCGCGTGTGGCGCGCGACCAGATGACGATCTTCGCCGGCGTCGAAGAAGAGGCAGAGGCGCCGATCGCGGTCGAGGGCGGCGAGCAGCGCCCGATGCTCAACGAGTATCTGTACCGCCCGGTCGAGGGGCTGCCGATTTCGGTGCGCGCCTTCAACGGGCTGCAGAACGCCGACATCAAGTACATCGGAGAGCTGGTCCAGCGCACCGAGCAGGACATGCTCAAGATCAAAAACTTCGGCCGCAAGTCGCTCAACGAGATCAAGGAGGTCCTTACCGACATGGGCCTCTCGCTCGGGATGCGCCTGGATAACCTGCCGCCGCGCAGCGAGCTCGACCGCATGTGGGCCGAGCAGGAGCGGCGCGAGTCGGCCTGAGCGCCGCGCAGCCTACCGCGGGAGTCACTATCGATGCGTCACCTTAACTCGGGCCGCAAGCTCAATCGCACCTCGGCCCATCGCAAAGCCCTGATGCGCAACCTCGTCTTGAGCCTGATCCAGTACGGCCGGCTCAAGACCACGGACGCCAAGGCCAAAGAATTGCGGCGATGGGCGGACCGGATGGTGACGCTGGGCAAGCGCGGCGACCTCGCGGCGCATCGGCGCGCCTACGCGTTTCTCGGATCCCACGGTGCGGTCAAGAAACTGTTCGACGAGATCGCGCCGCGCTTTAAGGAACGTCCGGGCGGCTACACCCGGGTCATCAAGTACGGCGTGCGGCGCGGCGATGCCGCTCCGATCTCGGTTATCGAATTTACCGGCGCCTCCGAGGCCGCCGCGCCGCGCAAGAAGCGGCGTAAGACGGACACCCGCGAGCATCAGCACGGCGAGCGCCGCGCCGCGGCGGCCGCGGGCTAAGATCCCCCAGCGAAGAGTTACCTGTGCGGCTGAATTATCAGCGGCGTGCCCTGTTATGGGTTCGCCGCTGTTTCGCGTCAGAGCAATAAACGACGCTCCGAGCTTTTCACGCCGGCAAAGCCTGCAGGTAGCGCGCTACAAAGCGTCGAAAATCGTCTGATGAGAGCCCGAAACCGATCGCGGTCGACAATCTTTTCGGTGTCGCGTGTCGAACGCGCCAGTGCCGTTCTGGACCTGTCCCTACTCTGATAAACTCACTCACCAATCGCGATCGTAACATTGCCGGAGTGCCTGATGGCCAACGAATTGATTCAGCCTGACAAATTCTTCCTGAGCCGCTTCGGGATGACCGAGAGCGCCCTCGAAGGAACGCTGGGGGCCGCGCTGGAGCGCAAGGCCGACTATGCCGATCTCTTCTTCGAGTACCGGAGCGCCGAAGGGCTCAGTCTTGAAGACTCGATCGTCAACCGCACCAGCAAGAGCCTGAGCCACGGCGTCGGCGTACGAGTGTGTGCGGAAGACCGCACCGGCTACGCCTACTCTGACGAAGTTACGGTCGACCGGATGCGCCTGGCGGCCGAAGCCGCGCGTGCGATCGCGCATAGCGGAGGCGACTCACCCTCGGCCGTGCAGGTCGGCCGCGCGCTCCCGCGTCACGCGCTCTACGAGCTCGAGAGCACGCCGCTCGAGGTGCCGCTGGAAGAGCGCGCAAAGCTACTCAGCGAAGTCGATCGCGTCGCGCGCGAGTTCGATCCGCGGGTCAAGAGCGTGATGGCGTCGTTCATAGCCGAGCGCAAAATCGTGATGGTGGTCAATAGCGAGGGGCGAATCGCGGCCGACGTGCAGCCGCTTTGCCGCCTCAATGTGATGGTGATCGCTGAGGACGGCAAGGGCCGGCAATCCGGCAGTTCTGGCGGCGGCGGACGGGTGGAGTGGAGCTTCTTCTTCGAAGGCGAGCGATGGCGCGAACACGCGCTGCTGGCGGCGCGCCAGGCGATCACCAACCTCGACGCGGTCGATGCGCCGGCCGGGGAGATGATGGTGGTGTTGGGGCCGGGATGGCCGGGAATCCTGCTCCACGAGGCGATCGGCCATGGCCTTGAGGGCGACTTCAACCGCAAACGTACCTCGGCCTTCGCGGGACGAATCGGCGAGCGCGTCGCGAGTGAGTTCTGTACCGTGGTCGACGACGGCACGATCCCGAATCGCCGCGGCAGCCTCAACATCGACGACGAGGGTACGCCGACCTCGCGCACGGTGCTGATCGAAAAGGGCATCCTGCGCGGTTATCTTCAGGACCGTCTCAACGCCCGGCTGATGAAGATGGAGCCGACCGGCAACGGCCGCCGCGAGAGCTTCGCGCACAGCCCGATGCCGCGCATGACCAACACCTTCATGCTGCCCGGCGACTCCACCCCGGAAGAAATTATCGGCTCAGTGCGCAACGGGCTCTATGCGGTCAACTTCGGCGGTGGCCAGGTCGACATCACCAACGGCAAGTTCGTTTTCTCTGCCTCCGAGGCCTACCTGATCGAGGACGGCAAGGTGACTCGGCCGGTCAAGGGCGCGACGCTCATCGGCAACGGTCCCGACGTGCTGACTCGCGTGACTATGGTAGGCAACGATCTCGAACTCGACGCAGGTGTTGGTACTTGCGGCAAGGACGGTCAATCGGTGCCGGTAGGTGTGGGCTTGCCGACCATCCGAATCGACGCAATCACGGTCGGCGGCACGCGCTCCTGACGCGGGCCGCATCGCAGCCGGAGAAATATAGCAGATGTCATCAGTTGAACCGGGGGTTGACCTCGCGCAATGGAGCCTGGATCAGGCGCGCGCCGCGGGCGCCGACGCTGCCGAGGTTCTGATCGTTAGTGGCGAGTCGCTGAGCGCCGGCGTGCGGATGGGCGAGGTCGAGAAGCTCAAGAGTTCGCGCGAGCGCCGCCTGGGCGTGCGCGTGTTTGTCGGCAAATCGTCGGCCACCGCGTCGACCGCCGAGTTCGAGCGCAAGGCCCTGGGCGAATTCGTCGCCGACACGGTGCGCCTGGCGCGGTTGACTGCACCCGATCAATGGTCCGGCCTTCCGGATCCGGCGCTACATCCGCGGGCCATCCCGGAACTTGACCTCTCCGATCCCGCGAGCGGAATTATCGATGCCGACCACGCGCTTGAAATCGCACGCACAGCAGAGCGCGCCGCGCTTGGCGCGGACAGCAGAATCAAAAACTCCGAAGGCGCCGAATTCGACTCGGGCAACTACCACGTGGTTTTCGCCAACAACCAGGGCTTTGCCGGCGAATATGCGGGCACGAGTTACGGCCTCGCCGTCGCGCCGATCGCCGAAGAAAACGGCGCGATGCAGCCCGGGCACTGGTACACGCAAAGTCGCCGCTTCGACGGCCTCGAAGACGCCGCCTCCGTGGGACTGACTTCAGCCCGGCGCGCGCTCAGAAAGCTTGGGGCGCGTAAGATCAAAACCACGCGCGCGCCTGTAGTGTTCGATCCCGACATGGCCGCGAGTCTGCTGCGCGCGCTGATCGGCGCGGCCTCGGGGCCGTCGCTCTATCGCGGCGCGTCCTTCCTGGTCGGCCGGCTGGGCACGGAAGTCGCCAGCGGCAGCGTGACGATTATCGACGACGGCACAATGCGCGGCGGGCTCGGCTCGAAGCCGTTCGACGGCGAAGGTTTGCCGATCACGCGCAAGAGCGTGGTCGATCGCGGCGTGCTCAAAACCTACCTGCTCGACTCGTATTCTGCGCGCCGGCTCGGCATGGTCTCGACCGGCAACGCCTCGCGCTCGGTCGGCGACGCGCCCTCGGTCAGCTCGACCAATCTCTACTTGCAGCCCGGCACCTATTCTCCCGAGGAGATAATCCGCACGGTCAAGAGCGGCCTTTATCTGACCGAGCTCATCGGCTTCGGCGTCAACTCGGTCACCGGTGATTATTCGCGCGGCGCGGGCGGAATGTGGATCGAAGACGGCGAGCTTGCCTACCCGGTGCAGGAGATCACGATCGCCGGCAACCTCAAGGACATGTTTATGTCGATCGAGATGGTCGGCAACGATCTGGCCTGGCGATCTTCGACGGTCGCGCCGACGCTCAAGATTTCCGAGATGATGATTGCGGGCGAATAGCTTCGCGATGCGCTTTCCGAGACGGTTCAGCCGCGCGTGAAGAGCGAGCGCACGAGCCGCACCACGTAGCGCCAGAAATTGAGCAGGAAACCTTGCCGTGCGACCGTGCCGGCCGCTTCCGCCTTGAGTTCCGCGTCGGCAGCAGCAAAGAACTGCCCGATCATCATCTTGGCGGCGCTGTCGATTACGCGCTGTCCGACCTGGACCAGCGGCCCGCCGATCTGGATATCGCCGCCATAGGTGACTGCGGTTTGTCTCGCGTCTTTGGCCACAAGATCGAGCGTGCCCGACCCGCGCATGAAGCCCTGCCTGCCCTTTCCGTCGACCGACATCTTGTAATGCTCGGGCGGACGGACTTCGTCGAGTTTGAGCTTGCCGGTGTAAACGCCTTTGACGGCGGCGATTCCGACGTTGAGCGTTCCGGCGAACTCGGTGGGGCTGATGACGTCGAGCTTTTCGCATCCGGGTATAAGGCGCGAGAGCCGTTCGGGATCGTTGAACAGCGCCCACACGCGTTCGCGTGGTGCTGAGAGTGTTTGTTCTCCGGCGATTTTCATGTCTATCGTTAATCTGCGTCAGGTTTTTGCCGTCGAGGCTAGATTTATTTTCGCGCCATTAAACTGTTCACCGTCAAAATTAAGCGCATAGTCCGTTTCCGTCCTTGAGCACCTGTGTTTAGCAAACGCTGCGCGTGGGGCAAAACCGAAAAGTGTGGCCGGCGACCGCAATCCAAGATTCCGCGCTTGTCGGCCAGCAGAAAGTGCTTACTTTGAAATGAGGAGGCCGAAAAGGCCGATTACTCCATGAGTAGCCCATCCCGATTTACTGAAAAACTTCAGGAGGCGTTGGGGCGTGCGCAAAATGCGGCGCTAAGCGCTCACAACCAGGCCGTCGACGTCGAGCATCTGCTCGCCGCGTTGCTCGAGGACGATGAAGGGCTGGTCTCCTCCGTGCTCAAGCTGGGCGGAGTGGACCGCGCCCTCGTGCGGCGCAAGCTGGCCGACGAACTGGCGAAGGTCCCGCACGTCACCGGTGGCGGCACCGACTCAAGCCAGGTCTATGCCACGCAAAGACTTGGCCGGGTGCTGGCGCGCGCCGAGCAGGAGGCGGGCAAGCTTAAGGACGACTATATTTCGGTCGAGCACGTCCTGATCGCGATGCTCGACGAGCCGGGCGCCGCCTCGCGAATCCTGCGCGAGGCCGGGATGACGCACGACAAGCTGATGGGGACGCTGCAGAAAGTGCGCGGAAATCAGCGGGTCACTTCGAGCAATCCTGAAGCGACCTACCAGGCGCTCGAGCGCTACGGGCGCGACCTCACCAAGATGGCAGCGTCGGGCAAGCTCGACCCGGTCATCGGCCGCGACGAGGAGGTCCGCCGTGTAATCCAGGTGCTGTCGCGGCGCACCAAGAACAACCCGGTGCTTATCGGCGAGCCGGGCGTGGGAAAGACCGCGATAGTCGAGGGATTGGCCCAGCGTATCGTCGCCGGCGACGTACCTGAGGGCCTCAAGGACCGCCGCCTGGTCGCGCTCGACATGGGCGCGCTGGTCGCGGGCGCCAAGTTTCGCGGCGAATTCGAGGAACGGTTGAAGGCCGTGCTCAAGGAAGTGCAGGAGGCGACGGGGCAGATCATCCTGTTCATCGACGAGCTGCATACGGTTGTCGGCGCGGGCGCGGCCGAGGGTGCGATGGACGCGTCCAACCTGCTCAAGCCGGCGCTGGCGCGAGGCGAGCTGCACTGTATCGGTGCGACCACGCTCGACGAATATCGCAAGCATATCGAGAAGGACGCCGCGCTGGAGCGCCGCTTTCAGCCCGTGATGGTCGAGGAGCCGAGCGTCGAGGACACGATTTCCATCCTGCGCGGGCTCAAGGAACGCTACGAGGTCCATCACGGCATCCGGATCAAGGATTCCGCACTGGTGACCGCGGCGATTCTCTCCAAGCGCTACATCACGGACCGTTTCCTGCCCGACAAGGCGATCGACCTGGTCGACGAGGCGGCGGCTAAGCTGCGGACCGAGAAGGAATCGATGCCGGTTGAGTTGGACGAGGTCAACCGGCGCGTGATGCAGCTCGAAATTGAGCGCGAGGCGCTCAAGCGCGAGACCGACGCGGCCTCGCGCGATCGGCTGGAGCGGCTGGAGAAGGAACTGGCGGAGGTGCGCGAGAAGCGCGACGCGTTGCGGGCGCAATGGCAGAGCGAGAAGGGCGCAGTCGAAAAGCTCGCCGGCATCAAGGCGAAGATCGAACAGACCCGCCAGGAGATCGAAAAAGCCAAGCGGGAGTACGACTTGAACAAGGTCGCCGAACTCCAGTACGGAACGCTCGCCGCGCTGGAGAAGGAGCTGGCAGAGGGCGAAGCGCGCAACGCGCCGGCGGGCGGCGCCGCGCGCCTGATCAAGGAAGAAGTCGACGAAGAGGACATCGCCGAGGTCGTCGCGCGATGGACCGGGGTGCCGGTCTCGCGCCTGATGGAAGGCGAGGTCCAGAAGCTTTCACATCTCGAGGAACAACTGCACAAACGCGTCATCGGGCAGGACGAAGCAGTGCAGGCGGTGGCTGATGCGGTGGTGCGGGCCCGCGCGGGGCTCAAGGATCCGAACCGTCCAATCGGATCGTTCATTTTCCTGGGTCCTACCGGCGTTGGCAAAACCGAGTTGGCGCGGGCACTCGCCGAGTTCCTGTTCGACGACGAGGCCGCAATGGTGCGGATCGACATGTCGGAGTACATGGAGAAGCACACGGTCTCGCGGCTGATTGGCGCGCCGCCGGGCTATGTCGGATTCGAGGAAGGCGGCCAGTTGACCGAGGCCGTACGCCGGCGTCCCTACTCGGTCATCCTGTTCGACGAAATCGAGAAGGCCCATCACGACGTTTTCAACGTGCTGCTGCAACTGCTCGACGACGGTCGGCTGACGGACGGGCAGGGGCGAACGGTGGACTTCAAGAACACCGTCGTGATCATGACCTCGAATATCGCGAGCGAACTTATCCTTGCCTACCGGGGCAAGGAGTACGACAAGATGAAAGAGGAAGCTCTGGACGTGCTGCGCAAGAGCTTCCGTCCCGAGTTTCTCAACCGCGTCGACGAGATCGTGGTGTTCCATCCGCTGAGCCGCGAGGAGCTGCGCCAGATCGTCAGCATCCAGATCGGCGGCCTGCGCAAGCGACTCGAGGAGCGCAAGGTCGAACTCCAGCTCACCGAAAAGGCGACCGACTATTTCGCCGAGCGCGGCTACGATCCGCAGTACGGGGCGCGTCCGCTCAAACGCCTGGTACAGCAGGAACTGGAGACCGGGCTCGCGCGCAAGATCCTCGCCGGCGAGGTGCGCGACGGTTCGAAGGTGGTGGTCGACGCGGGGCCGCGCGGACTGGCGTTCGAGGTGAAGGTGCCGGAGTCCAAGGCCGCCGCCGCGTAAGCAGTAACGGCGTAAGCCGCCGCAGCGTAGGCCGCCGGAGCTACCTTGTCATCCTGAAGCGAGCGCTGCGCGAGTCGAAGGATCTCGCGCGGTTTCCGCGCATTCAGGCCACGTCATCGTGGATTGACGCCCCTTAGGGTCATCCTTCGGGGCCGTCGAGGCACCGACCAGCGTCAAAGTCTCTGAGCGTCAAAGTTTTAATTCTTTGATTCCCTCCCCAGTTGTCTTGGGGGAGGGCGAAGGTGGGGGTCTACACGCGGTTCTGAATGTCTGAGAGAACCGCCCCTGTCTGCGTCAGCGCTTCGCGATCCGAAAAGCGCAGCTGAAAGAGGCGGCGCGCTCATGGCATCAAGATTAGGACGAGGAAGCGCAGCGGAAAAAAGGACATTCGGCGCTTCCTCGCTCGACCCCCACCTCCATCCTCCCCCAAGACAATTGGGGGAGGAAGTCAGCAGCTTTGTCCGGTGAACTTCGTCCGCTGAACTGCGCGCGGAGCGGGGACGGTTCCTTCTGCTTCTTCCCCTCAAGACACACAGCAAGGAATCACGAACTCCGAGATGGTTGCGCGTCCGAAGCGGCCGCGCAGCGGGACCCTCATCCGCACCCTCTCTCACAAATGGTGTGGCCGAGGGCTCAGAAAGAGCTGCGTGGGCTGATTTCCGTGTGCTAACGCTCGCGACGCCTTTGCACGGGTGCGTGTGATGCGCCACAATCCGCGCGGTAAACGCGCGCGCCAACCCGGTCGGCCGCGTATCGGCCGCGTGCGCCCGAGGAGAACGGGTCATGACCAAGCAGGACCGCACGGCCAGGATGCTGGCCGGCGCGCTTTTCCTCGCGCTCTTTTTTATCTGGGGAGTCGCGTACGACTGCTTTCCGATCCTCCTACCCTCGGTGCTGAAGCAATTCCATCTGACCCGGGAACAAATCGGCAAGGTGCCGGCAGCGCAGGCGCTGGCGGCCCTCATTGTCAGCCCGATGGTCGGCTGGCTGCTCGATCGGATTCCGGCGCAAATCGTGATGAGTGCAGGCGCCGTGCTGACCGCGATCGGAATCGTGTTGATGGCCCGAGCCGGCTCCTTTCACGGCGTACTTGCCGGGGCGGTCGTGACCGGGGTCGGGTTGACCGCGTCGACCATCCTGCCTTCCACGATGGTGATTTCGAACTGGTTCGGCGAGCGGCGCGGCACCGCGCTCGGCATTACCACGGCCGGGATGGAGTTGGGCGGGATGGTGATTGCGATGACGGCGGGACATCTCGACGCGATTTATGGATGGCGCTTCGCTTATGCGGTGCTGGCGATTCCGCTGGTCGTGATCGTCGTGCCGCTATACTTGATCTTCGTGCGCACACGTCCCGAGCAGGCCGCGCCGAGCGCGAGCCTTGGCGAATCAAGCGTCGCAGAGGAATCGTCCGGATTGCCGGGCCTGGAGTTGGATGAGGCGCTGCGCACCCGGGCTTTCTGGATGCTGGTGGTGGTTCAGTTCTGCTTCACGTTCGCAGTCGGCGGCAGCTTCATCCATCTCGTGCAGTACCTCATCGGTATCGGCTATACGCTGAGAGCGGGGACGATGGTGGTCGGCTTCTCGCTGGGGTTGGCGCTGATCGGCAAGCCCATGATGGGGCGGCTGGGCGACCGGATCGGCGGCAAGAACGCGCTGGCTCTTTGTCTGCTGCTCGGCGCCGCAAATACCGCCTTCCTCCTGCTTGCGCGGATGTCCTGGGTCCTGGCGATATTTACCGTCGTCAGTGGGCTCACGGGCGCGGCACCGATCGCGCTGGGTCCGCTGGTCCAAGTCGAGACGCTGGGGCTCAGACGCTATGGATCGATTGCCGGACTTCTCGCGATAACGTTCACCCTGGGCGCGATGATGGGCCCTCCGATAGTCGGAAAGGTAGCGGACATGACCGGCTCGTACACTCTGTCATTCGAGGTCTGCGCGCTGGTCGCCTTCATCGGCGCCGTCGCCTCGTTTCTCTGCGTGGCGCCGACGCGAGCTCGACTCGGAGCGCTGGCCGAAGCCAAATAGACTCGCAAGCGCACTCTTGAACAAGTCTGTTGGCGAGGTGGACGAGCGGCGCTACAATGTTAGATGGACTTAATTATCCGGATACGCAATATTAGCCCGGCACTTGGCAGAGCCGAAGCAAAATAGAGGCAGCGGGCGAAGCTTTAACTCGCTGCGAGGAGCCACAAAAACGATGCGTGAACCGATAGTGCGAACCGCTTTTTACCGCGCCAGCGCAGCCCTGGCCGTCCTGATACTGGTTGCCGGAGCCATGCCATCGATCGCGGCGGCCAAGACGGTCGAAATCAAGATGACCGACACACCACCTAAGTTCATGCCCATGTCGGTAACGATCCAGAAGGGCGATACGGTGGAGTGGATCAATAACGCCCAGTCGCTTCATTCGGTGACCACCAATCCTGCGGTCGCGCAGGACCCCAAGGACGTTTCGGCGCCCAAGGACGCCAAACCGTTCGACTCAGGCTTCATGCCGCCCGGGGCGAAGTGGAGCTATACGTTTACCGTTCCGGGCACTTACAAGTACCTCTGCCTGCCGCACGAAAAGGACAAGATGACCGGCATCGTGGTGGTCAAATAAAGCGCGCTAAATCGACCCCAGGGCGTTGCCGGGCCGGGGGAGGTTAGGCTATTGTGCCGAGCCGAAAAGGAGTCGATCGTGATCGTGCCGAGAAAATGCATTCGTGCCGCCCAGCCCAGGCTGGCGGTCATCGTGGCCGCGATGGCGGCGTTCGTCGTCGCCGGGGCGGGCGCGGCGTGGAGTTTTCCCTGGAGTATCGACATGTTCCGCGGCCCGGCGATTCAACCGCTGGAAGTCTCGCCGCGCGTGATGCCGGAAGGAACGCTGCCGGTCGATACCGGGACCCCGCCGCAGGACCTCGAGCAGGCGACGATCAAGGCGCATAACCCGCTCAAACCGACGCCGGAAAATATCGCCCACGGCAAGGAATTGTTCACCAATACCTGCACCCCGTGTCACGGCGAAAGTGGACATGGCGACGGCCCGGTGGCCCATCTGCTGCACGCCCACGGTTACGATCCGAAGAATCTGGTGACGGGGACGAGCAAGAACCTGCCCGACGGTTATATCTATGGCTATATCCGCGACGGCGGAATCCATATGCCCTCGTACGCCGACGCGATGAACTCCGACGAGCGCTGGGACGTGGTGATGTACGTGCGCCAGTTGCAGACGCAGGCACCGGCGAGCGATCAGAAAACCGCCACTAAGTAACCGAATCGAAAACATCGCGGCGGGAAGCGACGCGCGCGAAAGCGTGCGTCGCTTCCCGTCGCCCGCCGCAGCGCAGAGCGCCGGCCCGCGTCGCGGGCCGGCGCTCTGCGCTTGCACGGATGCCGCCCGCCGCCGCAGCCTCCGGCGCGTTAAGGGCAGATTAAGCGACAGTACAAGAACGCATAATAGCGCCTAGCACCTCTTCCGTAAGCACGTCCGAGGCGGTCTAATTGATCGGCACAGCCGAGCGAAACGAGGGACGGAAAATGCGGATTCAGACGAGCAAGGCGGCCGTTGCCGCCATCATGGCGGCAGTGGCGCTGATGACGGTCCTTCCGGTGACGTCGCGAGCGATGTCGGGCAGCCAGGCGCTGGACGTGACGCAGCTGGTGCAGGTCGCCCTTGAAGTTAATCCGCAAGTGCGCGCGGCGCGCGCGCGATGGGAGTCGGCCGAGCATTCGATCAAGCAGGCATACGCGCCGAACGACCCGCAGCTCTCGTTTACCAACGGTGATAGTGCGGGCAACGGCTTTAACCGGACGTCTTATCACACGCTGCTGGTGAGCGAAGCTTTCCAGTTTCCGGGCAAGGCGCTGCTGCAGGGCGACCAGGCAAGGCGCTCGGCGGAGATCGCACGGTTGATATACCAGGCCATGATTCGCGACACCCGCGCCGCGGTCGAGACGGCCTACTATCAGCTCGTGCTGGACAGCGCGCTGGCGGACGTTAACTCCGAGCATGTGCGCAATCTCGAACAGGTGCTCAAGGTTACGCAGGTCGCGTACTCCGCCAACCAGGTTACGCAGACCGACTTCGTGGGCGCCGAGTTCGATCTCGCGTCGGCCAGGCAACTGCAACTTCTGTACAAGACTAACATCGAGAACGACGAGACCGCGTTGAATCAGCTTCTGAGCCGCCCGCCCGGTGCGCCACTCGATTTCGAGCGGGCGCTTAATCTCCAGGCGCTTAAGATCCCGCTCGATACGCTGGTCGACCGCGCTGAGATCCTGCGCCAGGAGATCCTCGAGGCGTCGCTCAATGAGCGTAACTCCAATACGGCTCTTCAGCTTGCGAAGATGGAATATCTGCCCGATTTCACCGTGAGCTACTTCTTCGACCACTATCTGCTTGCCAGTGCCGCGCCGGCGCCCAACCGCACTCAGGATCATTCGTGGGTCATCGGCGCCAACATGCCGATCTTTTTCTGGCTCAAGCAGAACGAAGACGTGGCCCGTGCACAGACGAACCTTGAAGCTTCCCGCTACGACCTGGTTTCAGTGAAGAACCAGACCGCAGCAACCATCACCTCGCTCTATCGCTCGGCCCAGTACGGCTATCAGACGGCGATCCTGTATAGGCAATCGCTCATCCCGCTGGCCAATGAGGGTGTCGAGGTAGCTCTGACTGCATATCAGTCAGGCAAGATCTCATTCGTGGAACTCGCGGCTGCGCTGCGCCGCGGTTACGATGCTCGGGTAACCTATCTGCAGAGCGCGAACCAGTTTATAGCTAATCGCGTGGCGCTCGAACAGGCAATTGGCGCGCCACTGGGCCAATGATCAGGCTTAAAACGACCGCGATGTCCCTGCGTGCGCTAGCGGCCCTGGCCGTGTTCGCTGTACTTGGGGGATGCGAGAGTTCGTCGCCGACTCGCTCTGCGGTCGAAGTGCCGCCCGCGCCGATTCCGCACATTGTTCACCAAAGCAACGGCGAGGAACTGCTGCAACTGGATCCCGCGCGCTTACCGGGCGCCACGCTTGGTGAGGTACGAAAGGTCCAGTTGCCGGCCGAGCTCGAGGCCAACGGCCAGGTAACGTTCGACGACCGGCGCGTTGCGAGCATCGTCTCGCGCGTCGCCGGAAGGATTGAACAGGTGCGCGTTTCGCAGTGGGACAACGTGCGGCGCGGCGAGCCGATCGTCGCGCTCTACAGCCCCGACTTCATGACCGCCGAGGCCGAGTACCTGCAAGCCAAGCAGACTACTCATCTGAGCGGCGCTCCTGGTATTTCCAGTATGGCGGGAATGGCGGCCTCGATGGAGGACGCGGCCGAGCGCAAGCTGGAGCTGCTCGGGATGGAGCGGGCCGACATACGCGCGATCAGCGTTCCCGATCCGATGGTCTGGATGCGCGCGCCAATCGGCGGCACGGTAATCGAAAACAAGGCCACCCGTGGCGCGGCGGTCGCTCCGGGCGACGTGCTTTATACGCTCGGCACGCTCAACGATGTCTGGATAACCGCTGATATCTATGAGGACGACCTCGCGCGCGTCCACGAGGGCCAGGAGCTCGAGGCGATAACCACCACCTATCCCGACGAAATCTTCAGGGGCGTCATCTCGCGCGTCAGTCCCGGTATCGACGCCACCACGCACACCGCGCAGATCCGATGCACCGTCGCCAATCCGGGCCTTAGGCTCAAGCCGCAGATGCTTGCGCGGGTGCGGATCGTCACGCGGCCGGGCGCGGCGCTGGTCGTGCCGCAGCAGGCGCTGGTCTTCGATACCAACTCGTATTTCGCCTATGTGCGCGTGGGGCCTGAAGCGGTCGCGCGGCGCAATGTGACCGTTACGTCATGGAATGAAAAGGGCTACGCCCGCGTGGTCTCGGGACTTGCTGCCGGAGATATGGTGGTTGTGGCCGGTTCCTTGCAGATCAACGAGTTGTGGCGAGAAGCCCACGGCGAGAACTGAGCGCAGCCCGACGAACTGAGCGCCTCAGATGATCAGCGCATTTATTGAGCTTGCCCTGTCCCAGCGAGTGGTCGTTATCGGACTGTCGCTGGTGTTGCTGATCGCTGGTCTGTTTGCGTTCTCCGAGCTCGATATCGAGGCGTATCCCGATCCGGTGCAACCGATGGTCGAGGTGCTGACGCTGCCCAACGGGCTCAGCGCCGAGGAGGTCGAACGGCTGGTGACGGTGCCGCTCGAGTTCGGTTTGGGCGGGATGCGCAATCTCGAGTCGATGCGCTCGATCTCGCTGTTCGGGCTCTCCGATATACGCTGCTACTTCGATTGGGAGAGCGATTACTATCAGGACCGCACGGATACTATCAACCAGCTCGGAACGGTCTCACTGCCGCAAGGCGTTCGCGCGGGCATTTCACCCGAAAATCCGATCGGCGAGATCTACCGTTACACCGTCGAGAGCCCCGATCACGATCTGATCAAGGAGAAAGAGATCGAGGACTGGGTTCTCGAGCAGCAGCTGAAAACGGTGCCGGGCGTAATCGACGTTTCCGGCTTCGGCGGGCTGAGCAAGGAATACCACGTCGACGTCGATCCGCAGCGCCTGGCCTACTACCGCATCCCACTGTCCACGCTGTTGACCACGCTGGGCAACGCCAATATAAGCGCGGGCGGCAACTACCTCGACGTCGGTGAGCAGGCCTTCGACGTGCGCGGGTTGGGCTTCATCGAATCACTCGACGACATTCGCAACGCGGTCCTGGCGGTCAACAAGTCGACTCCCGTAACGGTGGCCAACGTGGCGAGCGTAGAGGCCGGCTATGCGCCGCGCCTCGGGATCGTCGGGATGAACAACCGCAACGAGATCGTCGAAGGCATCGTGCTGATGCGCAAGTACGGCAACACGCTCAAGACGCTGCGCGGCGTGGAGTCTAAAATCCACGAGCTCAATAGCTCGGGCGCCTTGCCTGCCGGCTACAAGGCGGTGCCCTACTACGACCGCACCGAACTGGTCGAAACCACGCTGCACACGGTGATGGAGAACCTCACCATCGGGATGGCGCTGGTTTTCCTGGTGCTGATCTTTTTCCTCGGCAACTTTCGGAGCGCCTTCATCGCCGCCATCAACATACCGCTTGCGCTGCTCGGCGCGTTCATCCTGATGCGCGTGGGAGACACGCCGGCCAACCTGATTTCGCTCGGCGCCATCGACTTCGGCATCATCATCAACTCGACCGTCATCGTGGTCGAGAACATCCATCACTACCTCGCGCCCGTGGAGGGCGAGGGCTCCTACCGGCGTATCCAGCGCGCGACGCAGGAAGTCGCCGGTCCGATCTTTTTTTTCACCTTGATCTTCGTGATCGCGTTCCTGCCGCTGTTCACGATGCACGGGGTCGAGGGCGCGATCTTTTCACCGATGTCGCGGACCTACGCCTATGCGCTCGGCGCCGCCATCCTGCTCTCGCTCGCACTGACACCGGCGCTGGCCTCCTTCGCGTTCGAGCGGGGTCTGCATCAGTATTCCAACCCGATATGGGAGGCTATCAGCCGCTTCTATCACTGGTTCTTTGTGCACCTGCTGAACCGCCCGCGCCTGTGGCTCACGGCGGTCACGATCGTCGTGATGGCCGGGTTCGTAATCTTTCCGCGTTTGGGCGGTGAATTCCTCCCCAAGCTCGAGGAGGGCAACGTCTGGGCGACGGCCACGATGCCGCTGACGATCTCACTCGATCGCGCGGCGCGCCTGACTACCCGCATGCGCGGCGTTTTTATGTCTTTTCCCGAGGTCACGACCGTGGTCTCGCAACTCGGTCGTCCCGACAGCGGAACCGAGACCACGGGATTCTTTAACGCCGAGTTCTCGGTTGACCTCAAGCCGCAATCGCAATGGCCTCCCGCGGCGACCAAGGCCGCACTAATCAAGGAAATGAACGCGAAGCTAGTCCGCGAGATGCCTGGAGTGAGCTTCGATTACTCCCAGAACATCGAGGCCAATGTCGACGAAGCGCTTTCGGGCGTGAAGGGATCGAACTCGGTCAAGGTGTTCGGGCACAACCTGGAGGTCGACGAGCGGGTCGCCAATCAGCTGGTCGAAGTGATGGGCAAGGTGCAAGGGATTGCCGATCTCGGAGTCTATCGATCGCTAGGTCAGCCCAACCTGGTGATCAAGCCCGACCGCGCCGCATGCGCCCGCTACGGCTTGAGCGTCTCCGACGTCGCCGGCGTGGTGCAGGCCGCGATCGGCGGCCAGGCGGTGACCCAAATTTTTGAAGGCGATCGCCGCTTCGACCTGGTCGTGCGATGGAAGCCGCAGTATCGGCAGAGCCTGGATGCGATCAGGAACATCCGCGTCACCACCCCCGGTGGCGCCGACATCCCGCTCGCGCAAGTCGCCGATATCCGCACCGAGGAGGGTGCGTCGTTCATCTACCGCGAAGGTCTGGAGCGTTATGTGCCGCTGCGTTTCGCCGTGCGCGGACGCGATCTGGAGCGGGCAGTCGAAGACGCCAAGCAGGCGGTCGCGCGCGAGGTCAAGCTGCCCGAGGGTGTGCATCTGGAGTGGGCCGGCGAATATGGCGAGTTGCGTGAAGCCAACCACCGCCTGATGATCGTGGTGCCGTTCGCATTTGTGCTCATCGCCGGCGTGCTCTACGCCGCGACCACCTCGCTCATCGACGTTTTCATCATTATGGCGCAGATCCCGGTCGCCTGCCTGGGCGGGATCCTGGGCCTGTATGTGACCGGGACGCCGTTCAGCGTCTCGGCCGCGGTTGGTTTCATCTCGATCTTCGGCGTCGCCGTGATGGACGGGATCCTGTTGAGCTTCTACATTCGCCGGCTTTGGCAGGAGGGGCATCCGTTTCGCGAAGCGATCGTCATGGGCTCGGATCGGCGTCTGCGCGCGATGATGATGACCGACCTGGTCGACGCCTTCGGATTGCTGCCCGCCGCGCTCTCGACCCGGATCGGTTCGCAGACCCAGCGTCCGTTGGCGATCGTGGTTATCGGCGGAGCGCTCGCGATCCTGCTCCTGACCCGCATCCTGCAGCCGGTGCTTATCTATCTTTGCCATCGGCGGCTGCGCCTCACAGACGCGCCGCCCCCAGCCCCGCGCCACGTTCCGGTTTGAGCGCCGGGGACGTGCCAGCAAAACCGGCGCTCGCAAGTTCGCCGTTTGACCTCTGCGTTTGTTCTCCGCGCGCTCCTCGCGGGCCGGCCTCGCGCCGTGCTAAACGGGCAGTGGAGGATCACGCTATGCAGCTTGAAACCCTCGCCCACGGCTACGGCCTCATCGAGGGGCCGCGCGTCGATGAACGCAACCGGCTCTACTTCAGCGACGTGCCCAATGGCGGCGTCTATCGGCGGAGCCCCGACGGCGGCGTCGAGACTCTAATCCCGCGCCGGCGCGGTGTCGGTGGCATCGCCCTCAACGAGGCGGGCGGGATCGTATGCAGCGGCCGCAGTCTGATCTGTTGGGAGGAGGCGACCAGGCAAAGCCGCGAGCTGTTCACCGAATGGGAAGGGCGCGCGATGCGCGGGCTCAACGATCTCACCGTCGACGCCGCGGGCAGCGTCTTCGTCGGTTCGCTCGAGTTCGACGCACTCAGCAGCGACAAACCGATTCCCGGCAATGTCTTTCGTGTGGACCCGCCCAACACGGTGACCAAGCTGTGGGAGGGGATCGAAGTGACCAACGGGATGGGCTTCAGCCCGGACGCCAAGTTGCTATATCATTGCGATTCGACCACCAAGGCGGTGTGGGCCTACGACGTTACCGCCGACCGCCGGCTCAAGGACCGCCGCGTCTTTGCCACGTTGCCCGAAGGATGGCCGGACGGGATGGCGGTCGACGTCGAGGGCGGAGTATGGGTCGCCGTCGTGCGTTACGGCGAGGTCGTGCGCTTCAAGGCTAACGGCACGATGGAGCGCAGGATCAAGATGCCATCGCTGATGGTGACGAGCCTCTGCTTCGGCGGCTCCGACATGATGGACCTGTACGTGGTGACGGCCGACAATACTGAAGAAGCAAGCCGCAAGGGGACGATCTTCAAAATGCGCGCAGACGTACCAGGCTTGAAGGTGCCAAAGGCACGGTTTTGAAATTGGACTGGCAGCGGAAAACTCTCTCATAAGAAGGAGACCCGGATGGCTCTACAGGTGGGACAGCAGGCGCCCGACTTCACAATGAAGTCGAACAAGATGAAGGACGTGAAACTCTCGGAGTTGCGCGGCAACAAGGTACTCTTGTTATTCGTGCCGCTGGCGTTCACCGGCACTTGAACCAAGGAATTGTGCAGCGTGCGTGACACGCTGGGAGAGTTCGAACAGCTCGGATGCAAGGTGTTCGGGATTTCCACTGACAGTCCGTTCGCGCTCGACTCGTGGGCGCGTGAGCAAAACTACCAGTTCCCGCTACTCAGCGATTACAACAAGGAAGTGTCGCCAGCCTACGATTCGATGTATGCCGAACTGCTCGGCTTTAAAGGCGTGAGCAAGCGCTCGGCCTACGTGATCGACGGCCAGGGCAAGATCCGCTATCGCGAAGTGCTCGAGGACGCACGCCAGATCCCCGACTTCGAAGCAATCAAGAAGTGTCTGAAGGAAATATAGTAACTCGCGCGAGCGCCGGCGCGGACTCCGATCCGCGCCGCCCCGCCCCCAACCGGAGCTCTCGCTTAGCGGATGCCTAACACTCTCGATGGAATAGTCGCGGTCGACCTCACGCAGAACGTGGCCGGCCCGTATTGCACTCAACTCCTGGGCGACTTCGGCGCTACCATCATCAAGGTCGAACGGCCGGGAAGCGGCGACGATTCGCGCCGCTACGCTCCCGCATGGCACGGCGGCGCCGCCGAGCCGGGCGATTCGACCGCGTTTTTAGCGTACAACCGCAACAAGAAAAGCGTGTGTGTCGATCTCGACCATCCTGCAGGTTTGGAGATCGTGCGCCGGCTCGCGGCCAGTGCCGACGTCTTCGTGCATTCGCTCAAGCCCGGCAGCGCCGAGGCACGCGGGCTCGGTTACGACGATCTCAAACCGCACAACCCGCGGCTCATCTATGCGGCGATCAGCGGCTTTGGCGAGAGCGGCCCGATGCGCCTGCTGCCCGGCTACGATCCGCTCGGCCAGGCACACTCCGGCGTAATCAGCGTGACCGGCCATCCCGGCGCGCCGCCGGCGCGGGTCGTCGTTCCGATTATCGATATGGGCTCAGGGTTGTGGCTGTTCTCCGGAGTGCTCGCGGCGATTATCGAGCGCGGCAAGACCGGGCGGGGAGCCAAGGTCGGCGTGAGCCTGCTCGAAACTGGCGTCGCGTGGACCACGCTTCACATGAGCAACTACATGGCGACCGGCGAGATTCCCGAACGCACTGGCTCGGCATCACCGGCGGCGGCGCCTTATGAGGCGTTCGAGACTGCGGACGGATGGATCATGATCGCGGCGGGCAACGATCGGCTGTTCGGCCGTCTGTGCGAACTGCTGGGCATTCCCGAGATAGCTTTGGACGATCGTTTCAGGAGCAACGCCGCACGTGTGCCGCGGCGCGCTGAGCTCCACGCGATAATCGAAGAGCGCACGCGGCGACGTCCGACCGAACATTGGGTCGCGGCGCTACGCGAGGTCGGCGTGCCGTGCAGCCCGATCAACCGGCTGAACCAGGTGCACGACGATCCGCAGGTTAACGCGACCGGGATGATAAAGAAAATCGACGGCTTCAGGGTGCCTAATTTCGAAATCGTCGACGTTGCGGTCAACGTCAACGGCGAGAAAGCAGTGCTGCGCTCGATGCCGCCGCGCCTGGGCGAGCATACTGACGAAGTGTTGCGCGCCGCCGGCTATAGCACCGGTGAAATCATCGCCCTGCGGGCCGCGAAAACGATCGGCTAGCGCGACGCTACGGCGCCGAGGTCGGCGGCGGCGAGCGCAGCGCTCGCCGCGATAGTCAACACGAATGCGCCCGCGCGCATCGCCGCCGCGAAGGGGTCGTCGGGAAGGCGTTCACCGAAGGCCACGATTCCGCCCGCAATCGGAATTACGTTGGAGATCGCCGAGGAGAGCGGCATCGCGATGATCCCGCGACCCATCGCGAACGAATTCTGCAACATCACCAGGCCCGCCACGTTGGTTACGATCGTCAGGTAGGTATACGGGCTCGCGATCAGCGCCAACGCCAGCGCCACGAAGTCCGGAGTGCCAGCCAGCCGATCGGCGAGCGGCTTGGTATAGAGACCGGCGAATCCCAGTGCGATCCCCGAAGCGATCGCCGTAGCCGCGCCGTTTTCGCGCAGCCCGTGCGAGACCAACAGCGCCAGCGTGATCGCGACCGCGACGACTGAGGCTATTGCCAGCGCGCGGATATCGGGTGGGCTTTGCAACGCACCGGCGCCAAGCGATCCGCCGAGCATCAGCGCCGCCACCAGGAAAGCGGCAATCCCGAGCCATTCCCAGATTCGGGCGCGCTCGCCTAGGATGACCACCGCGAGCACCACGAACAGCGCAATCCCGCCCTGCATCGCCACCGCCATCATCGAAACCGGCGCGCGCGCGAGCGCGGCCATGTACAACGCATAGCCGGCGGCCTGCACCACGAGTCCGCCGAGCCATACCGGGTCGCGAACCCACGCGATCACTGCGCCCAACGTGCCGCGCCCGCGCGCCATCGGCAGCGCGCTCGCACGGACTTTCATCATCATTAAACCCAACGCGAGCAGTAGGCTTGCGACGAGTCCGAGCGCGAGGCTCTGCACGAGCAAGCCGCGTGCGCTAACCATCGGTGATTTCACGCATCACGCCATCGCGCGAGATAGCGAAGCGCCGCCCGCCCCAGGCAACTACATTGCCGACCAGGCTCGCTGCCCAGATCGCCGCCATAACCAGGTCCTTCAACGGCACCAGCCATACGTCGCGCAGCAATTCCGGCAGCTTGAGAGTGCGGGCGAGAATCAGGGCCGAGCTTGCCGTGCGCGCGGCGATCACGGCTGCGCAAAGTGCGATCGCGGCAGGGCGTGCGCGAGTCGCGGCCAGCATCACGAGCGCCCACAAAGGTCCGTTGAGCAGGATGGTAAACAGGCTAAGTGGGCGCATGATGCGATAGGTTCGCGCCCAGCGGAGCTTGCGTTGCCAGAATTCGCCGAAGGTGCGCTCCTCGCAGGCCGAGGTGACGAGCGATCGCGAGAGCCTGATCTCCCATCCTGCTTCGGCCACCGCGCGGCCCAGTTCGAAGTCGTCGGCGAGCTTGTCGCCCAGCGGGCGCATGCCGCCGGCGGCTTCCAGAGCCGTGCGGCGGACCGCTATGGTCGCGCCGAAGGCATAGCGCAAAGGCTCGATCCTCGCCGCCAGCATCACCTGCGGTGTAAAGTCGGTGTTGATGAAAAGCGCGGCCAGGCGCGAGGCAAAGGTGCCGCTCGGCCGGGCGCGGTAGGCGCAGGTCACCATGCCCACGCGCTCGTCGGCGAAGAGTTCGCCGATGAGTCTCTCCAGGTGGCCGCGCTCGACGGAGATGTCGGCGTCGCTCAGCACGAAGGCGTCGGCGCGCTCGGCGCGCTCGGCCATGCGGATGACCTTGGCGATCTTGCGGTTGACGACGCCGGCCTCGTCGCCGACGATGAGCGTGATGCTGGCGTATGGATATTGGGAGCGTAGTGCTACCGGAGCCTCGGCGGCGCGGTCCTCGTAGCTCGGGACAGCGAAGAAGAAATCGGCGCGCGGGTACCCGCTTTCGAGATAGCTGGTGAGGTTGGCGAGCAGGCTGGAGCTGAGCCCGGAGAGCGGTTTCAGCACAGCGATACGCGGGGGCGGCTTGGGGAGCGGCGGCGCCGGGTCGTCGGCGTGCGCGGCAAAGCGCATGGTAATTATCAGCGAGACCGCGTAGTAAACCAGCGAACTCGCGACTCCGAGTGTCGCGAGCCACCAGAGCAGGAGGGTAGTCACGAGACGCTCGTGGTCATGGGCGTGGCTTCAGCGACCGTGGCGCCAGACGGGGAGGAGCAGACGCACTAGGTCTACTCCTCCCCGCGCGGTGCTGCGGGCGTGCGCGAGCGGAGCGGCGATGGCAGGCGCCGCGCCGCTCGTCGCGCGCGCTACGCCGAAACCTGCTCGGCCGCCGAGGTCTGCGCGCGCCGCTGGCGCATCGTGGAGAGAAACTGACCGCCCTCTTTTAGCAACCGCTTGCATTCCTCGCGCGAACTCATCATCTTGCGCACCGCCTTGAAGATGTAGCGCGGGCGGAAGTAAAAGCTGCGATAGAAGCGCTCGACCGCGCCGTAAATCTCGTCGTTGCTGAGTCCCGGATATTTGATCGTGCACTTCTGATAGCCGGATTCGTCGAGCAGCGGGTTGACGGCTAGGTAGCCATTCTTGACCACGTAGTTGTAAAGCTCGGTGCCGGGGTAGGGCGAGGCCAGCGACACCTGGATGGTCTCGCAATCCATCTCGCGCGCGAAGCGCATCGTTTCCTGGATCGTCTCGCGGGTCTCGCCGGGCAGACCGAGAATGAATGTGCCATGGATCAGGATGCCGATTTCGTGGCAATCGCGAGTAAAGCGCCGCGCGCGGTCCAGCCGCACACCCTTCTTGATGTTCTTCAGGATCTGGTCGTTGCCGCTTTCGTAGCCGACCACGAACAGGCGCAAACCGCCGTCCTTGAGCACCTTGAGGGTTTCGTAATCGACGTTGGCGCGCGAGTTGGTCGACCAGGTGATGCCGAGCGGCTTCAGTAGCTGTGCGATTTTGCGCGCGCGCCCCGCATCGGCGGTAAACGTGTCGTCGTCGAAGAACAGCTCCTTCATCTTGGGGAACTTGCTCTTCATCGCGACCACTTCTTCGTAAACGTTCTCGGGACTGCGTACGCGGTAGGTATGGCCTTGGGTGACCTGCGGCCACAGGCAAAAGGTGCAGCGCGCCGGACATCCGCGCCCGGTGTACATTGAGACGTAGGGATATTGGCAGTAGGGGCTGTTGTATTTCAGGTAGTCGAGATTGTTTTGGTAAACTTCGGTGACGAACGGCAGCTTGTCGAGTTCCTCATTGGTGAGTTGCGCGCGGTCGGGGTTGTGATGAATCGCGCCGTTTTTGCGATACGAGATTCCGCCTACCTTGCTCCAGTCCCAGCCTTGCGCCACCTCGACCATCGAGTGGTCGAACTCGCGCCGCCCGGCGATGTCGATCGCGGACGAGACCTTGAGCGTTTCCTCGGGCTGCGCTGTGGGATGACCGCCGACGAAGGCAATGATGCAATCGGGATTGGCGGCCTTGATCGCTTCGGCCGTGCGCGCGTCCATCCGCAGCGACGGAGTCGAAGTGTGGAGCACCACGAAGTCGTAATTCTTCGCTTCCGCGACCGTGCGTTTGAGGTCGTAACCATGAGGTGGAGCGTCGAGCAGGCGCGCTCCCGGAATCATTCCGGCAGGGTAGGCCAGCCAGGTGGGATACCAGAACGACCAGACCTCGCGCGTGGCCTGGTAGCGCGACCCCGCACCGCCGTCAAAGTCGTCATATGAAGGAGGATTCAGAAAAAGCGTCTTCATCACGTCCATATTCCGGTCGTCTCCACGAGCCTGTCCGATTGGTTAGTGCGACTATACAAACCACGGCGGGCGCAAGCAATAACGTCCCGAGACGAATTGTCGGCGAAAGGAGTTATCGGTTAGGCGCAGGCGGACTACTGGGTGCGAGGGTTCGTCGGATCATAATAAACTCATAGATGAATGATGGATTTTGAGCGCCGCGAGGATTCCCTGCTGCCGCGTCCACTTTTTCTGCGGCGCATGGCGCGATGGGCCCTCGCCGCAGGCGTCGTGCTCTTGGGATCGCTCGCGCTCGGCGTCTGCGGCTATCATCTCACCGAGGGCCTGCCCTGGATCGACGCGCTGCTCAACGCGTCGATGATCCTGGGCGGGATGGGCCCGGTCGATCCGCTGAAGACCAACGGGGGCAAACTATTCGCATCGTTCTATGCGCTATACAGCGGGCTTGCGATCATCAGTATCGCGGGACTGATGATCGCTCCGGCCGCTCATCGCATGCTGCACATGTTCCACGTCGAGGGGCGGGCGGCAGGAGCGAATCCGAAGAAACCCAGGCGTCGCACCTCTCGCTAATCGGCAGGGGCCGCGGCAATTGCCCGGTTTGCGCGCGCGCGATAGGGTGCCTGAAATGCGGGGAGCAATGATTGTCCTCGGAGCATTCGTGCTGGCGCTGCTGGCGGCGCCGGCCTTCCTGCATGGCGACGAATGGGAGCAAGTGCCGTCGGATTCCGGCTACGGATCGGTGCCCGGCGCTCCGGCCGGAAACCAGAGTGCGATGGCGTGTGGGTTCGTTGGAACGCTCGTCAAGCAAACAGCGAAGATGCGTGACCAGGGAGTGAGCGAGGAATCCCAGCTCGCCAGCGTCGACAATCCCAAAGGCAAACTTTACCAACTGACGAACGGGAGCATGCTATCCGCGGACACCGCCGCCACGCTGCGCGCGGGGATCCATCGCGAGATCGCCTACGTCTATGAGCATCGCGAGATGACGCCGGCGCAGCTCAGCGCCCATGCGCGCGAGACCTGCGGGAATCCTGAATGAACCGCCGGCGCAGTTCCTACGACGGCTCCTCTGACGTCGCGTGCAGCGGCGGCGTTTCAGTCATCACGAAGGCCACTACGCCGGTCAGGTTGCCGAGCACGGTCGCTGCGAACCATAGCAGCCCCAGTGCGATCGCGTCCGCCTTCGCCATCCCGGCCATCCCGAACAGCATCAGGTAGGCTGTTTCCCGCACGCCCAACCCGTTGAGCGTCACCGGCAAGCTCGCAAAGACGTTGGCTATCGGCACGCACAGCACGAACAACGTCAGCGGCGCCGAGAGCCCAAGTCCTCGCGCCAATATCCATTGGCAGATCGCGAGCGATAGTTGCAGAGCGACCGAGAGCCCGATCGCCGGCATCATAGCGAGCGGTCGATTGAGATATGGCGCGATCGTCGCCGCGACGCTGGCGAGCCGCGCTGGCATCCACGCGGCCAGTTTGCCGATGAACGGCAGCGCGGCGAATCCGGCCAGCGAAATCACGCCGACCGCGATCGTCGGCAGCGTGACCGAGCGCGGCAATTTGACGCTCAGCGCCGCGGCTGCGGTGGCGGCCAGCCAGAACAGCCCAATCAGCCCCACGATACGGTCGGCAGCGACCGAAGCAATCGCGTCGGCGAGCCTCTGATGGCGCCGTCCGAGATAGACCGAGCGCAAGGCGTCGCCGCCAATCAGCCCCGGTACGAAGACATTCGTGAACATTCCGATGAAGGCGTAGCTGAGGTAGTCGATGAACGGCGCAGGGATTTTCAAAATTCTGCCGAGCAGGCTCCAGCGCCAGGCCGACATCACTTGCCCGGCCAGGTACAATCCCACCGCGGTGAAGAAAAACGCGATACGTTCGCGCGCGAGTTGATGGAGCACCGGACGCACGTCGTAGTGCCACAGCAGCAGCGTGACGATGATCAGTCCGGCGCCCGCGCGTAGCGCGAAGCCGAAGAAAGCATGGCCCTTGGGCGCGGGCGGCGATGCGGGCGGCTGCGCGGGGGATATGCCGATTGCGGGTTCAGCTTGCATAGCGTGGCTCCCTGGCTTTGAGGATCGCGCGCTTGTGCCATTCGGATCCGATCACGGTGAATTCTCCCAGCCGTTCTTGCAGCTTTTTGAGCTCGCGTTCATCGATCACCAGGACCACTGGCCCTGGCAAGTTCCACAGCCTCAGAGCGTCGTCTTCCGAGCGGAAGAAATAGCGGCTGCCGTCGGCCGCGTGCTTTTGGCCGAAGGCGAGTTCTGTCGGCGCGCCGACCAGGATGACCCGCCGGCGCGTATAGAACGGCAGCGCCTGGACATAGCGCGGATAGCAGATGAGCGTGGCGTCCGGCGCGCGCGCCTGCACCGTGCGCGCAAGCGCCGCGTAGGAACGCAGGGGCTCCGCCTCCAGGCGAACGTAGCTGCCGGCGCCCAGCGCCACCGCGGTCACCAGCACCATCGCCGCGAGCCCCGCATCGAAGCGCCAGTGACGAAAGATTTCAGCGACCAGCGCGCCGCCGGCAGCGCCGATTAAGCCGAGCGCGTAAAGCGCGGGCCGCGTGGCGACCACGTAGGGGCTGCTGAACAGCGGCGCGGTCATCGCCGCCAGGAGCATCGCCACTCCCATCAGGCTCAGGATAACGCCCACCGCGGCGAAGCGGATTCGCAAGCCCAGCGGTTCATCGCCGGCGCGCGCGCCGACGATAAACGCGCGCGAGAAAATGCCGTCGGCCAGCAGCACCGCGAGCGGCGCCGCGGCGGGCAGGATGTACGGGATGAGCTTGGCGCTGGCCGCCGAGAACATCACGATCACAACGGCTGCGGCGACGATACAGAAGCGTCCCGCGGGCGAGCGCGGGAGCGCGCGCCACGCGATGAACGGCGCCATTAGCGTCCACGGCATCATCCCCGCCGCCAGTACTGGCAGATAATAGTAAAAGGGCTCGCCGTGGCTGTAGCTGGACTCGAAGAAGCGGCGCAGATGCTCGCCGACGAAATAAAAATCCACGAAGCCGGGCTCCCGGATCGCCACGGCGATGAACCATGGCGCGGCGATCAGCACGACCATCGCGCCGCCTGCGAGTGCATGGAAGCGGCCGATTGCGCCCCGCAACTCGCCCTGCCACCAGAGAAAGATCGAGAGCGTGAGAAGCGGAATCGCCGCAGCCACCGGGCCCTTGGCGAGCAGCCCCATCGCGATCGCCACATAGCCGAGCCAGCACCAGCGACCGCCTTCGCTCCAGTGCAGGTAGAGCGCGAACAGCGCCACCGTGACCGCCGCTGCGAGCAGCATGTCAGTGGTCAGCACCTGCGCCATCACGGCGTACAACGTCGAAGTGGTGAGAATCGCGCCCGCCAGCAGCGCTCGCCCGCGGCCCATCGTGCGCCGCACGAAAAACCAGGTCATCAGCACGCCGGCAAGCGCGGCAAGGGCCGGCGTCAGGCGCGCCGCAAGTTCGTTGACGCCGAAAACCGCCATCCACATCGCGCCGAGCCAATAGAGCAGCGGCGGCTTCTCGACGTAAGCGACGTAGTTGAGATGCGGCACGATGAAGTTGCGCGTGGCCAGCATCTCGCGCGCGATTTCCGCGTAGCGCGCTTCGTCGGGCTCCCAGAGACCATAGCTGCCGAGATGGAAGAAGAAGACCGCTGACGCGAGACTCAGAAGCGCGAGGGCCTCGATCGCGGGCGAGCGCCACAACGCGACCGGCGCTACGGGCGCGGACGCGGCGGCCGAAGCGAGGTTCGATTCGATAGACGCGGGTTCGGACACGACGGTCAAGTGTATCGTGCGGACGGCGCTTGCGCAGCTAAGCGCAAGTGCAGTCCGCGCGCTTCGCGCTACAGGCCGGCGGCGCCGCCGCCCTTGCGTGGATCGAAGGCGCCGTTAAGGTTGCCCGGCGCGATCGTGATCGCGCCGACCGCGCCCAGCGAGTGCACTTCCTTGAGCCGGTAGCCCATTTGCGCCAGCGCATCGCGCGTCGCCGCCGGCATCGTGGTTTCGACGAACACCACGTCGGGCGCGGCCTGCTCATGCACGCGCGGTTCATCGACCGCCGCTCCCGCGCTGAGATGAAAATCGAGTACGTTCACCGCGACCTGCACCACGCCGCTGATGATAGTCGGGCCGCCCGAGGCGCCTGCGGTCAGCACCGGATGACCACTCCGCATCACGATGACGGGCGACATGCTCGAGAGCGGACGCTTGCCCGGCGCGATCTCGTTGGCCACCGAGCCCTCGAGCTTGAACACGTTGGGTACGCCGGGTCCGGCAGCGAAATCGTCCATCTCGTCGTTTAGCACCAGGCCGAGGTTCGCGACCGTCATCTTGGCGCCGAAGATCGTGTTGATTGTCGTGGTGATCGCCACCACGTTGCCGGCCTTGTCGACCACCAGCATATTGGAGGTGCCATGGTCGGCGGCCGGCGCGAGGTGCGCCGGCGTGCCGTGATGCAGCGCGCGCTGGAGCGCCTGATCTATATGGCGCTGTGAGAGCAGCACGTCGATCGGCACGTGGACAAAATCCGGATCGGCGTACTGATCGCGGTCGATGAACCCCTGGCGCAGGATTTCGATAAGCCGGGCCAGGTATGGCGGCGAGTCCGCGCCGAGCCCGGACACCGGCGCGCCGGCGAGCATCCCCAGGATTTCCAGCACCACGCCGCCCGAAGAGGGTGGCGGCATCGTCCAGACCTCGTAGCCGCGATAGGCGCGATGCAGCGGCGTGCGCCACACCGGCCGGTACTGTGCGAGGTCTTCAGCACTGACCAGCCCACCGTGCGCCTTCATCCACGCGGCCAGCGTCCGTGCGATCTCGCCGTGGTAAAAGCGCGTCACCGGATCGTCGCCGAGCGAGCGCAGCGTCGCGCCGAGCGCTTTCTCGTGCAGAATGTCACCGGGCTTGGGCGGCGCGCCCGCGGGCGTGAGGTAGGTCGCCTTCAGCCCCGGGTCGGCGGCTATCTGCGCCGTGGTATGGGCGATGTCCTCGACCAGGTGCGGGGTCGCCGGAAAGCCCTGCTCGGCGAGTCTGATCGCCGGCCTCGCGACTGCGGAGAATTTCATCGTGCCGAAGCGGCGCAGCGCTGCGTCGAGCCCGGCAATCTCGCCCGGCACCGCAACCGCCAGCGGCCCCGCGCGCGCCAGGTCCTCGTCGGTCTTGCCGTTACGCACGTACATCGTGGCGCTGGCGGCCATCGGCGCACGCTCGCGATAATCGAGCGCGTAGAAGCCGTGGGTACGGGCTAAATAGATGAGCATGAATCCGCCGCCGCCAATCCCGCACGAAGCCGGGTTGGTAACGCCCACCGCGAGCGCGGTTGCGGCGGCGGCGTCGATCGCATTGCCGCCACGGCTTAGGATTTCGACCCCGGCGCTCGCGGCGAGTGCGTTTTCCGCCACCACCATCGCACGATGCGTTTCGGCGGCGCGGACGGGCGCGAATGCTGCGCAGAGCGCGACGATTACAAGTGCTGCGAAGCCAGAGCATCCGGCGCGAGAGCGAGTACGGCGCGACGCGGCGACGTGGGCGAACAAAACTTTCACGGAAAACATCCCCGCTTTTCTAACAGCGTCGACGGCCCAAGGAAAGCTGGCACGCTTTGCCGCCGACGTTGCGAAAAAGCGGCTCCGCCCACACGACCAGTTAGATTTTGCGCGTGCGAAGTGCTTTGATCGCTATCAAGCCAGAGGACAAGCCAATGGGATTCGACGAAATCATCTACGAAAAAGCTAATCGCGTCGCCGTGATCACGCTCAACCGTCCCGCGCGGCTCAATGCCTGGACCGCCGCGATGGAATCCGAGTTGCGTGAGGCGCTGCTCGATTCCGAGCACGACGACAAGGTCGGTGCGATCGTGATTACCGGCGCGGGCAAGGCCTATTGCGCGGGCGCCGACATGGGCGCACTGAACCGCGTCGCCGACGGCACGACCTCGGCAGTGCAGGCGGTTTCGGGCGAGGTCGCAGGCACCAGCGAGACGCGCGCGGATTTTCGCCAGCGCTTTTCGTGGATCGCCGGGCTGCGCAAGCCCGTGATTGGCGCGATCAACGGCGCGTGCGTCGGAATGGGCTTTACCACCGCGCTTTACCACGACATCCGGATCGCCTCCGAGCGCGCGCGGATGGGGCTCATCTTCGTGCGCCGCGGCCTCGGAATCGAGCACGGCGCAAGCTGGCTGTTGCCGCGGATCGTTGGATTATCCAATGCGCTCGAACTCGCGTTGAGTGGACGGCTGCTCGACGCCGAGGAAGCGCTGCGCATTGGCCTGGTAAGTCGGGTCGTCGCGCATGAGCAGCTGATGCCCACGGCGCTGGAGATGGCGGGTGAGATCGCTACCAACTGCTCGCCGCTCGGCGTCGCGCATGCCAAGCGGCTCATCTATCACCATCTGTCGACCGACCTGGGCACCGCGCTAGCCGAGGAGAACGAGTCGATTGCCGTGATGACGCACTCGGAGGATTTCAAGGAGGGCATCCGCGCCTTCCAGGAGAAGCGCGCGCCGCGCTTCGTCGGGCGCTAGGGTGCATTCCGCGCGCGTTGCACGCGGCGGAATTCGCAAATCGAATCTTTGCGGTTACTTGTCGAGCGGATGCTTGAAGCGGCGGTCGGGATGGCGCACGGTCAGTACGGCGCATCCGGCCTTTTGCACTACGCGCTCGGCCACGCTGCCCAGCAGCACGTGCGCCAGCCCAGTGCGGCCGTGCGTTCCGAGCACGATCAGGTCGGCGTTCTCGGTCTGCGCGGCGTGGATGATCTCGAGGAACGGGGCGCCGACGCGCAGCAGGCTGCGCGCTTTGATCTGGGCGTCGCGCAACTGGGTGACGATCTTGTCGATCTCGCGCTGCGCCCCCAGCCGCTGCTCCTCGGCGATCTGGTTCATCGCGCTCACGTCGAAAGCCGGGCCCAGTTCGCTTACCATGACCGGGGGCAGCGGCTGGTCGACATGCAGTACGATCACCTCCGAGCCGAATTTGCGCGCCAGCTCTTCGGCGAGACGCTGCGCGTTGAGCGAGTCTTCGGAGAAGTCGGTGGCGAACAGAATCTTGTTGAGTTCAGGCACGGCTGATTGACGATACGCCGCGGACGGCGGGTTCGGCAAGCACTCGACGGGGTGGATTCTGAGTGCCGTCGCGCATTAAAATTAACCGCGAGATGCAGCGATAATGAAGCGCTCCGATACCATAGCGTTGCACGATTTCGAGCGCGCCTGCGACGAACTATTCGACGAGTGGCTCGGGCGATGGCGTGGCGGAGCCGCCGCGGCGGCTTCCGGAGGCGCCGTCGTGGTCGACCGCGGCGATGAGTACGAGGTACGGGTCGAGGCCGCCGTGGAGGATCCGGAAGTGATCCATGTCGAGATCGGCGAGGCAGGCTTGATCGTGCGAATCCCTGGCGGCGCGCATCCGGCCGTCGAGCGCAGGATGAGCTTTGCGCAACCGGTCGATCGCGAGCGCACCACGGCGCGCTGGGCGGGCGGGATGCTGACGATCGTGCTGCCCAAAATGCGCGGCCGGCGCGTCAAAGTACAATAACCCGAACAAAAAAGGGAGCGACGATGGCCGAGGGGGATGATAAAAAGCCCGCGCCGGCGCCACAGGAGCGGGCGCCAGAGCGCGCGCCCCCGCCGGTTGAACTGCGCGCCGAGGAGTTGCGCGGTCACTCTCCGCTTGGCCCCGATGAGTTGGTGACGGCGGCGCGCGACGGCGCTCACGAGTTGCTGGGCCAGCAGCGCGCGCTCGACGCGGTGCGCATGGCGATCGGTATCGGCGCGCCCGGCTACAATGTTTTCGTCAGCCGCGTCCGCTCACGGCGCGAGCGCGAATCGATCGTCCGCATCCTTGAGCAGCGTGCGGCGGCGATGCCGACGCCGGGCGATTGGGTTTACGTCAATAACTTCAAGAGTCCCGAGTCGCCCGCCGCGATCTACCTGCGCGGCGGCCAGGGCGCAGAGCTGCGCGACGGCATGCGCGACCTTGTCGGCTTCCTCATCGAACAGCTGCCCAAGGCGTTTCGCCGCGAGGACTTCGACCAGGAGCGCAAGGCCCTGCGCGAGAAGTACAACCGCCGCGCCCAGGAACTATTCACCCAACTCGAGACCGCCGCGCGCCAGCGCAACTTCGCAGTCCAAGGCACACCCTCCGGCCAGGTCGTGTTCATCCCGCTCATCGGGGGCAAGGCGCCCGAGTCGCCCGAGGACCTCAATCGCAAGCTGCAGGAGCTTCCCGAGGCGGAGCGCGAGCGGCTGGGCAAGGAGCAGGGAGAACTCGCCGACCTGTTCGCGACCATGACGATGCATCAGCAGGAGCTGATGCGCGAGCTGATCGGGGAGATCCGCCAGATCGAACGCACCTTCGCCGCGCGTCTTATCGCACCCGCCATCGCCGCGCTCAAGGCGCGTTTCGACAGCGCGGCGGTGACGGCCTATCTCGACCACGTTGGCGAACACATGCTCGACCATCTCGATCGCTTTCGCGAAGCCGCAGAGCCCGTTCCCGACGGCGCGCCGCGTGCGGCGGTGGCGCAGCGTCCCGACAGCGCCGACGAGACGCGGTTCTTCGAGTACCAGGTCAACGTGGTGGTCGATAACTCCGGGCGCAGCGGTGCTCCCGTAATCGCCGAGGACGCGCCGACCTATCGCAACCTGTTCGGCACCATCGAGCGCTGGGTCGATCCGACCGGCCGCAGCGCAACCAATTTCACCCGCATCATCGGCGGCTCGCTGGTCAAGGCGCATGGCGGCTTTTTGCTCTTTGACCTGGACGACGCGATCGTCGAACCGGGCGTGTGGAAAACGCTCAAGCGCACACTCAAGACGGGCCGCATGACGCTGGAGACGCTCGAGCCGTTTCCGTTCTTCATGGTGAGCGGGCTCAAGCCCGAGCCGATCGAGGTGGCGACCAAGGTGATCGTCACCGGCAGCCCCTATCTCTACAACGTGCTGTATTTTTACGATCCCGAGTTCGCTGAGTTGTTCAAGGTCAAGGCCGAGCTGCGGCCGCTGGTTGACGCCGATGTGGAGGCCGCGCGCCACTATGCGGCTCGGGTGTTCGCGCTGGCGAAGACCGAGGAACTACCCGACTTCGACGGCGGCGCGCTTGCGCGGATCGTGGAGTTCGGGATGCGCCAGGCGGGCGATCGCAAACGGCTGTCGAGCGTGATGGAGCCGATTGACGACCTCGCGCGCGAGTCGGCGTATTACGCGCGCGCGGCGAACGACCAGCAGGTCAGTGCGCGCCACGTCGATCGCGCGCTCAACGAGCGCATCCTGCGGTTGAACTTCATCGAAGAGGAGATCCGCCGCCTGATCGCCGAAGGCACGATCATCGTTCATCTCGAGGGTCGCCAGGTCGGCCAGGTCAATGGGCTCGCCGTGCTCGACGCCGGCGGCTACAGCTTCGGCCGGCCCTCGCGCATCACCGCGACCGTCGCGCTGGGCCAGGCGGGCGTAATCAATATCGAACGCGAGGCGCGGCTGTCGGGGTCGACTCACGACAAGGGCATGATGATCCTCGGCGGCTTCTTCCGTCAGCGCTTCGCCCAGGAACTGCCCGCTGCAATGACCGCGAGCATCGCGTTCGAGCAGTCCTACTCCGGAATCGATGGTGATAGCGCCAGTTCGACCGAGATCTACGCGCTGCTTTCGGCGTTGAGCGGTGTGCCGTTGCGCCAGGATCTGGCCGTCACCGGTTCGGTCGATCAGTACGGAACGGTGCAGGCGATCGGCGGCGCCAACGAGAAAATCGAAGGCTTCTATCGCGTATGCAAGGCGATCGGCCTGAGCGGCACGCAGGGCGTGCTGCTGCCACGCGCCAACATCACCAACCTGATGCTCGACCCGGAGACAGTCGAGGCGGTCGCCAACGGCCGCTTCCACGTTTATCCTGTGGGCACGATCGACGAGGGAATAGAGATTCTGACCGGCGTGCGCGCAGGCACGCTGGAGGAGCCGGGCACCATCAATCATCTCGTGAGCGCCCGCCTGCGCCATATGTCGGACATCCTGCGCGAGCGCCGCCCGCCCGAGGAGAATCGCATCTTACAGGCCGGTCCGTCGCCAGCGCCAGAGCCGCCGCCACCGACGCCGCCGGTCCCGCCGCGCTGAGCGCGAAACGATATCCACACCTTCCCGAGCCGAATTGCGGATTGCCTGAAGATGCCGATCGACCTGCGCCTGGACGCCGACGAAGTCCCGCTACTCACCGACTTCTACCTGCTCACGATGGCCGCGGCGTACTTCGCCAGCGGCAACAACGATGCCGCCTGCTTCAGCATGTTCACGCGCCGGATGCCGCCGCGTCGCGGATTTTTGGTCGCGGCGGGGCTGGAGCGGGTGCTCGAAGCGATCGAGCAGTTTCACTTCGCCCCGCCGATGATCGAATATCTCGAAACACTGCGGCTGTTCACTCCCGAATTTTTGAACTTCCTCGGCGGACTGCGTTTCAGCGGCGAGGTGTGGGCGATGGCCGAGGGCACTATTTTCTTCGCCACCGAGCCAATCCTGGAAATTCGCGCTCCGCTGATCGAGGCGCAACTGCTCGAGACGCTGGTGCTCAATCAGGCGGGTCTGGGTTCGCTCCTCGCGAGCAAGGCGGCGCGCAGCGTGGCCGCGGCCGGCGGCCGGCGGCTGGTTGATTTCGGATTGCGCCGCAGCCAGGGCGCCGACGCGGGCCTGGCCGCCGCGCGCTCGAGCTATCTTGCCGGTTTCGCCGGCACCTCCAACGTGCTGGCCGGGATGCGTTACGGGATTCCTCTGTACGGCACGATGGCGCATAGCTACGTGATGGCGCACGAACGCGAGCGCGAGGCCTTCGACAGTTACGTTAAGGTTTTTCCGCGGCTTAGCACGTTGCTGGTCGACACCTACGACACGCTGCGCGGGGTTGAGAACGCGGCCACTGTGGCGCTGGAATTGCGCGAGAAAGGCGTCAAGCTCCAGGGCATCCGGCTGGACAGCGGCGACCTGCTGGAGCTGAGCAAACGCGCGCGCCGCCTGCTCGATCGACGTGGCCTCCCCGACGTGCCGATTTTCGCCAGCGGCAACCTCGACGAATACCGGATCGCCGAACTGGTCAAGTCCGGAGCGCCGATCGACGCCTTCGGCGTGGGCACTGCGATGGCGGTGAGCGCGGACGCGCCCGCGCTCGACGTGGCCTACAAGCTGGTCGAGTACCGTGGCGAGCCGCGCCTCAAGACCTCGACCGAAAAGGTCACACTACCCGGCAGCAAACAGGTTTTCCGCGCGCACAACGCCGCCGGCGGATTTTACGCCGACATGGTGGGACTGTTCGAGGAGAGCTCGGACAACCTCCTGCGCGAGTTTCGTCCGGCACCCGCGTCGGTACATCCGATGCTCGAGCGGGTGTTCGCCGACGGCCATCGAATCGGCGCGCGGCCACCGCTGAGCGAGGCGCGCGAGCGTTTCCTGGAATCTTTCACCCACCTCGAGCCGCGTTATAAAGACATCGACCGTCCCGACACCTACCCGGTGCGCCCGAGCGCCGCGCTCAATGCGCTTCTGATTAGCGAGAAGTTGCGCGCCGGACGCCGCCAGGGCTGAGCACGATGGCCGAACAGGACCGTCCCGACGTGCACACGCAGCGAACCGGATGAGGCCAGGCGTGGCCGTCTTCGATCGGATCGCGGCATCGGGCGTCGGGCAGATGGCTATACGCTCCACGCGTTCGCCAAGGGCGCTCGCGCTGGGGCTGCTCGTGATCGCTCTGATGCTCGGCGCGATCCTGCGATTTCAGGGGTTGGGCGTGTCGGATCTTACTGCCGACGAGGGCGCCTCGTGGGCGGCCGCTTCGACAGCCAGCGTGAGCGAGGTGGTGGCGATGGAGCATCAGCTCGATCCCGGCAAGCTGCCGCTTTACGATCTCCTGTTGCACGGATGGATCCGCCTCTTCGGTGACAGCGTCACCGCGATGCGCGCGATGTCGGCCCTGCTGGGGACGATCGCGATAGTGCTGGTTTTCGCCACCGTGCGCGAGGTCTGCCGCTCGTTGGGCGGGCCATCGGGCGCCGCGATCGGCGATTTGGCGGGCAGCTTCGCCGCGCTCGCCTATGCGGTCAATTTCATGATGGTGACGTCGGATAGAACGGTGCGGATGTATCCGGTGGCGATGAGCGCGGAGCTGGCGCAGATTTTCTTCCTGGTTCGCGCCCAGCGCCGGGGCGGTTGGCTGAACTACGCCGGCACGGCGATTTTTACCGCGGCATTGATCGCGGCCAATTTTACTGCCTGCTTCCTCCTGCTGGCCGAGGGCCTGTGGCTTGGATGCCTGTTGGCGGCCAAGGCGTTGGGAGCGCGGACAGACGGCCTGGCGATCTTCCGCCCAGGCCTTGCGTTGGCCGCAGGAGTCGCGTTGTTGGGGCCACTGCTGCCCGGGGCGATCGTCTCTTCGCATCAGGCGGTGGCGACGGGCGCGATCGGCTGGATAAAGATCGGGCCGATCGCATGGCCTTACCTGGTGCTGTTGAATGCGGCCGGCGGACGCATCCTCTTCTGGAGCTTCGTGGCGGTGGCCGGCTTTGGAATTTGGCGGCATTGGCGCACGGCGCCGCTGGCAGCGGGCTTTTTCGCCATGTGGACGGCGGCGCCGATCATGGGCCTGGTGGCAGTGACCTACCTGATTCATCCGCTGGAGTTTCCGCGCTACGCGCTGATCGCGTTCGTCGGGATGTTCGCGCTGGCCGCTTTTGGCGCGGCGTCGCTGCGCCCCCGCGTCGTGCACCTCGCGCTGGCCGTAGCATTGATCGCCCTCTCACTGGGCCGCACCCATCATGCGATCAAACATCCTTACGAAGCCGCCTGGCGCCAGGCGACCGAGATCGCCGCCGGGCAGACCGCGCCGGACGAACCGATCGCGGTGTTCCCCGAGTATTGCAAAAATGTGGTGCGCTACTACCTCAGCCCCGAGCGTCGATCCGTCGTGCAAGGGGAGAATACGTGCGGGCCGCAGCGAATACTGATTCTCAGTGGCCGCTATATCCTCGGCGCGGACCAGATCGCCGCCATGGAGAAGTGCTATCCGCGGGTCGTCAGGCGGCTGCTGCTGGTGGAGGTTCGCGCACGCTGATGGGCCGCACGCCGGCGCTGGCGCTGCTCGTTCTTGCGCTGATGCTCGGCGCCGGCCTGCGCTTTTATCGCCTCGGGGCGGCCGAGCTCAGCGCCGACGAAGCCGCGTCATGGGCCGGCGCGGCCGCGCCCGATCTTCGCACGGTGATCGAACGAGAACGGTCGCTCGACCCGGGCAAGCTCGCGCTATACGACCTCGCGTTGCACGGCTGGATCGCGCTTGGCGGCGACGGCGTGGGATCGATGCGCGCATTTTCGGCCGCGCTCGGCATTCTCACGATCATGCTGGTTTTTGCGGCGACGCGGGAGCTGATGCTCAGTCTGGGCGGCGCGGCGGAAATCCCGCAAGCTATGGGTGGCGCCGCCATCGCGGCCCTAATTGTCGCCGTCAATCCTACGTTGATCGAGCAGGCGCGGACGGTCCGGATGTATCCGCTGACGCTGGTGCTCGAGCTTTTGCAAGTCGTCTGCTTCCTGCGGGCGGTATCTACTCGTGCCCGCGGTGCAGGCCGTATCGCGAGCCTCGCTGGCATCATGGTTTTCAGCGCGCTCGCAACCGCCTCCAATTTTACCGCTGCCCTGCTGATTGCCGCCGAAGTGATGTGGCTCGGTTGGGTGGCGGTGCGCAGGCGCATCGCCGCTCGCGCATGCGATATCGGCGAACTCCATCTGCTGCCACCGCTGCTGGCGCTGTGCGCCGGGATGGCGTTGCTGGCGCCGATGGCACCGACGACCGGCCGGGCATCGATCGCCGCCGTGCAGGCCGGCGTGCTCAACTGGTCTCATCTGCGGCCGCCGTGGTGGCCGTTTGAAATGCTGCGCGCTGCTTCGGGCAAAGTGCCGTTCATGCTCCTGCTGCCACTGGCGACGTATGGAGGATGGCGGATGAGTCGGGACGGCGGCGCAGCGTTTGGCTTCGTGTTGTGGTGGATGCTCGTGCCGATAGCGCTCGTTATGGCCATCTCGTATGCGTTCGCGCCGTTCGAGGAGATGCGCTACGTGATTGCGAGCGTGGCCGCATTTTTCATCCTGACGGGAATCGGGCTCGCAGCGATCGATGACGCGAGGTGGCGCTTAGGGTTGCTGGTGCTGGTCGTGGCGCTCTCGCTCGATCATGTGCGTCGCGATTTTAAAAAGCCGCATGATATTCAATGGCGCGAGGCTGCTGCGCTGGCGCTCGCGACAGCCCGAGCCAGCGGCGCAATCGTTGTGGTGCCTGGATATGCTGTGAACGTGGTGCGCTACTATCTGCCGGAGGAGCGGCGGCAGAGCGCCGAAGACACGGGCGGCCAATGCGAAACGCGGGGCCGCGTGCTGATCCTGGGCAAGGATGATCTGCTTGCGCCCGTGCAACTCGCTGCACTGCGGAATTGCTATCCCCTGATGGTCGGGCGGTGGCGGCTCATTGAAGTCCGCAAGCACTGAATGGCGCGTTGCGTTTTTCGCCGCGCACCTCGCAAGCGGCGGGGTTAGGGTCTCGATGGGGTTGGAGCCGCCGACAGGTTTGGTGGCGGCGCGGCGCCTGGAGCCTGAAGCTGAGCCGCGTGGGCTGCGCGCGCCAGCTGATCGACGTCAAATATCATCGTCATCAATGCCGGAACGTTGCCTTGCGGCGGTGTAGCGGAGAGCTCGCGCGGGTAGGGAAAATAAATCGCGGCCGCATACGGGCGGTACTTCTCAATGATCGGCTTGAGCGCGGCGTACGAGCCGTGGACCCCGAGCGCGACGCGATGCGATCGCGCGGGCGCGAGCATCACGCCGTCGAGCATCAGGCCCGGCTTCTGCGCGCTGCGCATCAGAGGGCCACCGATCCAATTGGGCGGCAGCAGACCCGCCCGCTGGACGGCGAGTGGAGACAGGTCGGGAAGGCTGCGGCCACTGGCGACATAGCCGTAGGCCGCGGTGATCAGCGTATCGAAGCGGACGGCCGCCGCACGCGCCTGGAGCGCGACCGGCTGCTCGTCGGGCCATAGCGCCCGCACCTCCGCCGGCAGGCGGTAGAACGTGATACCGCCGACGCTTTGAGCCGCAACTCCGAGACCGCAGAGAATTGCGTTCCACACTTCGCGGTCGCGCGGCGCGATCGACCCGCGATGCCAAATGCCGGGACCTGCGGCATGGCTAACCTCGATCGCATGGTCGCCCTCGCCGGCGAAGATCACCGCGCCGACGTCGTGGCTCTTGAGGAATGCCTTGAACTGGCCGCCCGCATCGGGAATCGGCGCAACGTCGTACAGCGCGCCAACTATCGGCCAGCGCTCGAACTCGGCGGGAATTGGCGGCGCAAATCCTGTGTACCCGCCCGCCATCCGGAAGCTGAACGCACAGAGCGCTTGCCACAGCATTCCGTCGCCCTCGAATCCGTACGGAAGGATGACCACTGTTTCGTCCGGCTCGAGATACTGGCCATAGAGCCCGGCGGAGAAGAACTCGGGCGTCGCCAGCGCCGTGGACCAGAACGGCGCGTCGAGGCAGGGCAGGAGAGAAAGCGCGATCAGTGCTCCCGTGAGCCAGCGCAGGGCGACACGATTCGGCGCGGCGGGCGGCCTCGCACTCAACCACATCGCACACAGGATAGCGATCGCAAGGAACATATAGACCGTCAGGCGCGCGGGCACGGCCTTGCCAATCAGCGGCAGCGCCGACACGGCCATCCAGGGCATCGGCACGATGAAGTGGCCGCCCACCTGCATCCACGACCCCATCGAAAGCACACCGATCGCCGCGGCAAACAGAATCAGCAGCCGCACGGCTGGCTCGTGCCATCGCCGCCACACCATTGCGCCCGCGGCCACCAGCGTCAGGCCGAGGTAGCCTTCGGTATCGTAGATTCCGGCGCGGAAATTCACCGAAATGGCGCGCATCGAATCAAGACTGCCAAGCGCGTTGGTCGGCACGGGCACCAGGAAATTGAGCAGATCGATCGAGCCGGTGTCGGTCGACCAGATCGCGCCGTGCGGAAAACCGTAGGCGAAGAGACAGTAGAAGTAAGGCGTGAGCAGGAGCATCGCGAGCGCGTAACTGAGCGCAATTGGCGCGATCAGAGCGCGCACGCGGTCGCGGTCGCTCCCGCCGGTCACGAAAAGCGCGATCACAATCGCGATCGCGGCGCTCATCGTCATCGTGGCGAAGGTTTCGATGAAAATTAAGAATTGCGCACTGAGCATCAGCGCGAGCAGCACGATGAAGGTTGGCCGGCGCATGGTTCCGTCCAGCGCGCGCAGCGTCAGATAGAGCGCCAGCGGCAGCATCGGAACCAGGGCCAGATCGATATCGCCAAGCAGCTTGCAAATCAGGTACGGAGAAAAGCCGAAGACGAAGCCGCCGACTAGCGCCGGCGCGAACTCGCGCACGATGTGCCGGCATAGTACATACGCGGCCCATCCGACGACCGCCGGACAAAGCAGGCAGAGGATGTTGTAGGCGGCGACCGCGCCCAGCGTATAGGTGACCGGAAGCATCAGCCACGCTGCGAGCGGGATGTTGGTCGTCCATGCGAGGTTGAAGCCGGCCGGCGCCCAAACGGCATGCGTGAAAAACGGGTTGATACGGGCAGTCAGAGCGTGGGCCCACCAGGCCAGGAACCAGATGGATTGCGGCGGGTCGGGGCCGTTTCCCATGTAGAAGGAAGACAGACCGCCGCCAAGCGCGCGGCCGAAAAAGAGTATCGAGAGCCCGAGGTAGATGATGAAAGCGGCGCCCCCGCTGCGCCATCCCGACCGGTCCGTCGCCGTCGCGCCCGGCGGCGTGCTCAACGCCATCTTGGGCGCGTTCATCGCGATGCGCCTTCGGACGCCGTCGAAGATCCCTCGCTGCGCGCCTGTGCTGCGGCGCGCGCGAGGCCTTCAGCGCTGAAGCTCATTACGAGCCGTCCCCGAAGGTCGCCTTCTTTTCCGCGCGCCGATGCGTCCAGGTCACGCGGCACAAAGCCGATAGCGTCCGTGCGATACTCCTTGAGCACCGCGCGCAGCGCTGGATACCATCCCGTCACACCGACCTCGATGCGGCCCTCCTCGTCAGCGCGGAGCCACAGATCGTCAAGTTGATGCGGATCGTTCGGATGGCGCGGCAGGTTCATCCCGCCATCGTCCCACGACGGTTCGATCTTTTTCGGCACGACGATCCATCCGGGCGGCATCAACCCCAGCTTGTAAACTTCAGCGGGAGCTAACGCGGTTAGCGGGCGTCCATCGTGCACATAGCTCTCGGCCGCGAGCACGAGCGCCGCGAAGCGGGCCCGGTCCAGGCGCGTCTCCATCGCTAGCGCGGTCGCACTCCGCCAGGGAGCGAGTTGTGCCGGCGCCACGCGGTAAATTGTCATCCCGCCCGCCTCGATCGGCGGCGCATCCAAGGTCGCCATCAGCGGGCGCCATATCTCGGCCTCGCGATCGTCGACGAGCACGGCGCTCGCGCGATGGGTGGCAAGGAAGGCCTTGAGCTGATCGCCGGCGGCAGGAAGGGCGACCGCGCCGACGCGATAGAAGACCCGCACTATCGGCCACTGACGAAACTCAAGCGGCGGGTTGCCAGCGTAGCCGCCCGCCATTTTGAAGTACCAGCCGCTTTGGAGTTGCCAGGCCATACTGTTGCCGTTGATGCCGTAGGGCAGTATCACCACGGTCTCGCCGGGCGCGAGAAATTTCGCGTAGAGCGCGTCGCCGAAGAAACGCGGCACGTCGATCGTGGAAGTCCAGAAGCGCGCGGAGAGATTCGGCAGCGTCGATGCGATCACGGCGAGCGCGGTCACCACCCGCGCCCATCGCGGCACGACGTCCCTGCTGAGCCATAACGCGGTGATGATAGCCAGCGCGAGAAATGCGTACAGCATCAGGCGTCCCGGTAGCGCCTTGCCGATGAGCGGCAGGGCGCCGATGACCAACCCGGGTAGCGGAATGACCGGCCGCCCTCCGACGACCAGGAACGGTCCGAGCGAGAGCACGACGGCTACGACCAGCACGAGCACCAGCGAGCGCGCCCATCCTTCGCTTCGATGGCGGCGCGCGAACGCAGCAGCGACAAGCATCAAGGGAACGCCTATATAACCGCCGGCCTCGAAGATAAATCCGAGAAAGTGCTCCGTGAGCGCGCGCAGCGGAGCCGCGCGACCAAGCTCCATCGTGGACGTCGGGATCACAAGGCTCAGCAGGTCGGTCGAGTAGAGCAAGGGGGGATGCGGCGCGCCGGGTTCATAGCCCAGCGCGACCATGTAGTAGAAGACCGGGCTCAACCCCGCCAGCGCGATCGCATAGCTGAGTGCGACGCTCGGCAGAAGGTTCACGGCCCGCGTCTTCTCGGCGCTCGAACCGGCCACGAGCACGGCGACGAGCGCGATGCCCGCGAACAGCGTCATCGTCGCGAACAGCTCGATGAACATCAAAAACTGGGCGGCCAGCACGAGCACCAGTCCCGCCACCAGCGCGCGCCACGCGATATCCGCGCGGAAACCTCGAATCACCAGCAGCGAGAATAGCGGGATCGGAAAGACCAGGAGCAGGTCGAGGTGCGCGAGGGTCTGGCCTAGCATGTAGGCGGAAAAGCCGAAGACGTAGCCACCGACCAGTGAGGCACTATATGCCCGGGTCAAATAGCGACACAGCACAAATGCGGTCCAGGCAGCCAGCGCGAGGGCGAATACGCAGCTCGTGTTGTAGATCGCAGCTGGCCCTACGGCAGCGATCGGCGCGGCTGCTATCAGGCTTAGCAGCGGCATCGAGGTAGCCCAGGCCAGGTTGAGACCATGGGGGGCCCAAATCGCGTCGCTGAAGAGCGGATTGAGGCCGTGTGCCATGGCGTGAGGCCACCACGCCATCAGCCACATCGACTGAGGCGGATCGACGCCTTTGCCGATATAGGAGGTTGAGAAGCGTCCATCGAGGCCGCGAGCGAAAAACAGCGCGGCCAGCGCGACATAGGCGGCAAATGCGAAGAGGCCTCGAAGGTCGAATGCGCACCGCAGTCGCCTGGTCGTTTCTGCCATCGCTGCCATCAGGAACGGGATGCCGAATCAGCGCAGCGCGCTCCTCAGGCTCTCTTCTCCAGCAACCAATCGAAGTACAGCGGAAGTCCGGGGATCAGGTTCAGCCGCGCATGCTGCGCTACGCGCAAGCCGGCGCGTTCGAACGCGGCGGCCACCGCGCGTGGCTGGGTCACATGATGGTCGTTGATGCCCTTGAACCCGATCGCGCGAAAGCCCAACTCCATCATCGGATTCACCGCCGGCATACCGAGAAGGAAGCGGCCGCCCGGCTTGAGCACCCGCGCGACCTCACGCAACGCCTGCTCGTACCGATCCAGATGTTCGAAGACCGAGAAACTAAGTGCGAGGTCGAACTCCGCGGTCTCGTACGGCAGTTCATAGACACTGCCCCGAAGGAGTTTGGCGGTGCGCCCATGCCTTCCGAGCCATGCCTGGACCGGGGCGGGGTCGGCGTCGAGGTCGATGCCATGCAACTCGTCCACGCTGGCCGCGATCGCAAGCAGCACTGCGCCCGCGCCGTACCCGACTTCGAGCGCCTTGGCGTAGCGGCGATCGGCAATCATCCGCAGCCCGAGGTTGATTCGCTCGCGAAAAAACCGTCCGATAAACGGCCGTCTGTAGAACCTGATCGGATCGGTTGGGCCATTGGTCACCAGGCCCTCCAGCAGACGCGGTGTCAATTGCAAATCAGCGTGTGGCTGCTGGTTAATCACAAAAGGTCGCTCAACTACATCCTTCTCCCCGGATGGCTCCGGAGTCAGGACGAGCGTTGCGGACGGAAAGATAGCGAAAGGAGGCGACCATCAGCAACATACGAGCTTCGCTGCATGTCAGGCGATCTCGCCGTGCTACTCGTCGTGCGCTGACGCCGCGGCGGCGCGCGCGAGGCCGGCGCGGTCGAATGTCATCACCATCATCGCAGATCCGCGCGGCGCCGACGCAGGCGACAGAGGCAGCGGATACGGGAAATAGATCTGGCTGGCGTCCGCAGCGTAGGTCCGGACTACCGGTTCGAGCGCATCGTACGAGCCCTCGACGCCCACTGCTATTCGGCCGCGCTCGGCGGGGCCGAGCACAAGGTCGGCGTGAAAGATCGGATTGGAATTGACGGCGCCGGGGAGCGATCCGCCGAACCATCCATCGGGCAGCAGACCGAGTTGCTGCGCGTGTTGCGGGGTAAGTGACGCGAGGTCGCCGCCGCGGTCGAGATAGTGCTCTCCTCCGAGCAGCAGCGCTTCGAATCGCTTCCGCTCGGCGCGCTGCTCCATCGCGAGCGCGGTCAGCTTGCGATAGGGCGCGAGTGCTTGCGGGGTCAGCCGATAGAGCCTGACGCCCCCGGCTTCGATCGGCGGCACACCCAGCGAATTGAGCATCGCGCAAGACGCGTCGCGCTCGGGCGCGAGCGTCGGGACGCGCTGCCAGGTTGTCGCAGTGAGGCGTCCGTCGATCGAGCCGACGCGGTATTGACGGCGCGGGCCGACGATCACCGCGCCGACATCGTGATTGGCCAGGTACGCTTTGAACTGATCCTCGGCCGCGGGCACGCCGCTGATTTGGTAAAGCCCCGCGACAATCGGCCAGCGGTTATGTTCTTCGGGCACCCGCGGTGCGAAAGTCACGTAGCCCTCGGCCATCCTGAAATACATGTCAGTCGCCGCCTGCCACAGCATCCCCTCGCCGAGAATTCCGTAGGGCAGCACGATCACGGTCTCGCCCGGCGCGAGGTATTGGCGATAGGCGCCGCCAAGAAAGAAGGCGGGTATCGCAGCCGGCGTTGTCCAGTACGACGCGGACAGGTTGGGCAGCATGAACGGTACGATCGCGAGCCCGAGCGCCCAACGCAGTTTTTTGTTGGCATCGTGCTCCGCGAGCCACACCGCGACCATCACCGCCAGCACCAGGTAGGCGTAGAGCATGAAGCGCGCGGGCAGCGCCTTGTCGATCAGGGGCAGATGGGCGAGTGCGGAACCCGGAAACCCCATCACGATTCGTCCGGCGATTTCGAGCCGCGGCCCCATCGCTAATATGCAAATCACAACCAGCAGATGGATGAGGAACCTGCCGTTGGGCGTGTTCCAGCGCTCGCGCGCGAACAGTATCGCGATCGCTAGCAGCGGTAATCCGAGGTACGCGCCGGTCTCAGCCAGCTCGGCGCGGAACTGATACGCGATCGGCGCAAAGAACTGCGCCCGCCCGAGCTGGTTGACCGTGGTCGGGATGACCAGGCTCGCGAGGTCGGTCGCGAAATGCCAGGGTGAAAAAATTTCGCCCGGCGGAGTCGGGAAGGCGAACATGTAATAGAGATACGGTGAGACGATAACCGCCGCGGCGGCGCACGCGGCCGCGGCGAGCGCCGCGGTCTCGAACAAGCGACGGCGCTCGTGCTGCGCCATCGCGGGCGCCGCCAGCAAAAATGCGGTCGCGCCGAACAACGTCGCGCTGGCGACAATTTCTGCGAACAACAGGAATTGCGCGGCAATGAGAATCGCCAGCGCCGCGACGAAGCCGGGCGCGCTCAGTTCGCCGTGAAACCGTCGGAGCGTCACGTATACGCCCAGCGGTACAGGACAAATCAAAGTGAGATCCATATTTCCGAGCATGCGGCTCAAAACACACGGGGAGAATGCGAAAAGCAATCCGCCGAGCATCGCCGGCCGCCATGCGCCGCAGACATAACGGCACAGTACGAACGCGCTCCATCCGGCGAGCGCCGGCGCCAACAGACAGAGCAGATTGTACGAGACGATCGGCCCGAAGCCGCGCGTAACCGGATATACCAGCCATGCCGCGAGCGGCATGTTCGCGGTCCACGCGAGATTGACGCCCGAAGGCGCCCAGATGACGCTGGTCAGGAACGGGTTGACGCCGTGTGAGATCGCATGCGCCCACCAGGCCATGAACCAGATGTATAGCTGCGGGTCGGGTCCGCGCCCGACGTAAACGGTCGCCGGATGGGCGATCACGGCGCGTCCAAAGATGAGCACGGAGAGTGCGAGGCAGAGCAGAAATGCGCCGGCGGCCTGGCGGTCGAAGAGGCGGGGAACAGGACTTGTGTTGGGCATCTGCTCGCCGAGAAATTCCTAGCGACTCGTCGATACTAACAACCGGCGAGCGCTGCCGCCACGCACTTCGATAAGTAAAGAGGGCGGATCGCGAATCAATGCGGCGTCGAGGTAGCCGAGAGATTCGCGTCGACGGCGGACGCGGACGAATTCAAGTGAGATTTGGAGTCGAGATCGAGCCGTGGCGGCTCCGAGAGCGCTAGTGCGGCGGCATGATCGAGTCCCTGGCGGTTGAAGGACATCATAAGTGTGTAATAGTACACTGCAGCCGCATCAGATGAATTGTCCTTTCGCCGCGAGCGAGGAGATAAAAGGATGCGCCGCGCATACACACCATAGCGATCGATGAGTGGGCGCAAGGCTGCCGGATTTCCCAATAACCCGACCGTAATGAGGCTATCGGGCTCCGCGCGCATATACAGTCGATAGTCAGATGCCCGCGCCGGCAGCGGCAACCACGCGGCGGGCAAGTAACCAAGCTTGCTTGCGCTTATAGGCGAGAGGCCGGCAGGGTCAGCGCCCGAAGCGAGATAACTTTGCGCGGCGATCAGCAGCGCGCCGAATCGTTGCGCATCCGCCAACGCTTCCATCCGAGTCCAGTCAAGCCCGCGATACGGTGCAAGCGTTGCCGGGGGCACGCGGTATAGCATGATTCCGCCCGCCGCTACGGCTGGTGTGCCCAGCGCCTCAACGATCGGAGAGATCGAAGGAAAATAGACCGGCATCGGGTTGTCGCCCATCAGTACCGCCGTCACTTCGTGACTGGCGGCAAAGGCCATCCACTGGTCGGCCGGGTCCGGAATCGTCGCAAGCTGATTGGCCGAGCGCACGATCGGCCATCGGAGAAACGACACCGGGCTGAGTGCCGGATATCCGCCAGCCAGCCGAAAGTACATCCCGCTGAGCGCCTGCCATAGCATGCAAGCGTCAGCCTCGCCCCAGGCGTACGGCAGCGTTGCGACGATCTCGCCCGGCGCGAGATAGCGCCGATAGATCCCGGCGGTAAAAAAGACCGGCGCCGGCGCGACGCTGCTGGTTTCGGACCACACGTGCGCCGACGGGTTAGGAAAAAGCGACACGAACACCAGCGCGCCGGCGAGCGCGCGCGTCCCGGGGTTGTGGCGCTCCGCTGCGAGCCATATCGCGGCGAGCACGGCTAGCGTCAGAAAAAGATACACGGTGAAACGCAGCGGCAGCGCCTGGTCGATAAGCGGTGCGTGATGCAGCAGCGACCAGGGAAGTTTGAAGTAACTACGGCCGGCTACATGGAGCCGCGGCCCCATCGACGCCACCGCCGTAACCATCAGCATCAGGCCGAGCAGTCTCGCCTCGAGCATGCGCCGGCGTTCGAGCACGAACCAAATCGCGATCGCCAGCAGTGGCAATCCAACATAGGCGGCCTGCTCGGCCACGTTGCTGGTGAAACCGGCGGAGGCGTGCCGAAAGAGCCCGATCGCCGATCCGAGGGCGATCGTCCGGGTGGGAACCACGAAGTTCAGCAAATCGCTGGAATGCGAGTTCGTCGAGTAGATCGGGATCGCGTGAAAGCCGGCAAACAAGTAGTACAGGTATGGACTGACGAGTATTGCCATCCCGAGGTAAGCGAAAAGAATCGGCGCCGCCAGCCCCGCGATACGTCGGCGGAGCGCCGGCTCGCCCATCGCCCACGCCGCGGCTAGCGCAAGCGCGCCGAAGACCGTCATCGTGGCGAGAATCTCAGTCGCGATCAGAAACTGCGCCGTCACGAGCGCGAGCAAACCCAGCGCGAAAGCCCACCGCCCGACACGCTCTTGCAGCCGCGCCAAAACCAGGTGAACGACGAGCGGGATGAGAAACGCCGCGAGCAAATTCAGATGCCCGCCGAATACCTGCGCCAGCATGTAGGAGGAAAAACCGAAGATGTAGCCGCCCAGCAGCGACGGGCCGAAGCGCCGCGTGACAGTGTGGCAGAGCAGGAACGCGGTCCAGGCCGCAAGTGCGGGACAGGCCACGCAAAGCAGGTTGAAAGCCGTAATCGGTCCGACTGCCGCAGTCAGCGGTAGGGCGAGCAGGCTCAGCAGCGGAATCGAGGTTGACCAGGTCAGGTTGAAACCGGCGGGCGCAAAAATCAGCCTGGTGACGAACGGATTTAGATGATGAGCGATCGCATACGGCCACCAGACCAGGCACCAGATGAAGAAGGCCTGGTCGATCCCGCGTCCGAGGTAGATGGTGGCAAGGTGCGGCAGGGCGGGGCGCGCGAACAGCAGCGCGGAAAAGCCCAGGTAGATGAGCAACGCGGCTGAGCGTGGGCGCCGCGCGGCGATGGCGAATATTGCCGCGCTTGACAGATTGCCTCACAAACGCGCGCGCAGTTTGCGCCTGCGAACGGGCGACGAAAGCACGCGAACCATCGATTGCGGAAAGAAAGTCCGCAACATCCGAAAATAAGTTTTGACATGAAACGGCTGAAGCTTGAGCGCGCTCGCAAAGCCTGCGCGCGCGGCGCGGCGGTCGCCGTCCTCGAGCGCCATCAATGCGTCGCGCCGCAGGCGGTTGGCCATTACTCTCGGCGAAGGTTCCGCGGGAGGAGTGGGAGGCCCTATGCCTTTTGTTCCGTCTTCCTTCGCCGAGTTTTGCTCCGCCGGGTCTTGTGGAGCAGCCAGGGGATAGAAGCGTACGAAATGGAATTTGCTGCTCGGCGGCGGTTCGGTCGGCTTGCGCATCGCGCGCATCGATGGCCGCCACGCGGCGGGCGAGACCTCGTCATCGAGTGCGATGCTGGTAGGAGGATACTGCGCCACCGCGGAATACCCGTAGTTGGTTTGCACGAAACGGCAAGCGAAGTGCACGGAATTCAGGAAACAATCGTCCAACACCACCACGCCTGAAGGTTTCAGCAGCCGATCGATATAGAAAAGGTCCACAAAGACGTGGTCGAAGCGATGGTTGCCGTCGATAAACGCCATATCGAAGCGGCGGCCTTCACGAAGCAGCCGCGGCAGAACGTATTCGGAGTGGTCCTGATGGAAATCGACCAGTTGTTCGACACCCGCCTCTTTTATGACTCGCCGCCCGGCGTCATGAAAAATGCTGGTCTGGAACGGATCCATCACCGTATGCGCGCACCGGTCGATACCGCTTTCGAGCAGCGTTTGAAGGATGAACAGGGTCGAGAGTCCGTAAGCCATGCCGATTTCGATCGTGGCTGCCGGCCGCTCCGCGCGGCACACCTCTCTCAAAAAACCGCCGCGCTCGGGTGTGAGACTCATCGGAAGAATCTTTAACTCGACCCCATCTTCGCCCAAAGTCGTGCCGCGCGCGTAGAGTTCCTCGATGAACTTCTCGACTGCCGCGGGCGGCGGATTTCTATCCATCGGAGGTTACCGCGGATTGTTCGCGTCGAGGTTCGCACCTGGCACCTGCCCCGCGGCCTCCGTTCCGCGACCGCCTTGTCCGTGGCGTCATTTTGAATTGTGCCGGGTGCGCGGACTAGCGCTCGGAGGCGGCGGCGCGCACACGGCCCGAAGGCGCCAGCGCTTCGGCCGCGTCAAGGAGGCATCGTTCGGTGGTCGGCCAATCGATACAGGGGTCGGTTATGGAAACTCCGTACTTGAGCTGTGAGCGGTCGGCCGCCAACGGCTGATTGCCGGCGTTGATGAAACTTTCGAGCATCGCGCCCATGATGGCGCGGCTGCCGGCGCGAACTTGCTCGCACAGCGCCGCGAACACTTCGGGCTGCTTGCGATAGTCCTTGTTCGTCTGCGCGTGCGAGCAGTCCACCATCACCCGCGGCTCCAGGCCGGCCTTGCGCAGGATGCGGCCGCATTCCTCGATACTTGCCGCGTCGTAGTTCGGCGTGCGCCCGCCGCGCAGCACCACGTGCGTGTCGGGATTGCCGGCGGTGCGCACGATCGCCGTCATCCCGTCCTGCGTAATGCCGATGAACGAGTGCGGGCGGCGCGCCGACTCGATCGCGTTGACCGCGACCTGCAGGTTGCCCTCGGTGCTGTTCTTGAACCCCACCGGCATCGAGAGCCCGCTCGCCATCTCGCGATGAGTTTGCGACTCCGTGGTGCGGGCGCCGATCGCCGTCCATGAAACCAGGTCAGCGATGTACTGCGGCGTAATCGGGTCGAGCATCTCGGTTCCGGCCGGCAGCCCGAGTGCGTTGATGTCGAGCAGCAGGCGGCGCGCGCGGAACAGCCCCTCGCGCATGTCGCACGAGTCATCCATGTGCGGGTCGTTGATCATGCCCTTCCATCCGACCGTGGTGCGCGGCTTTTCGAAGTACACGCGCATCACGATGAACAGGCGCTCTTCGAGTTGCGCGCGCAGCCGCGCCAGCCGCTCGGCATAGTCAAGCGCTGCGGCCGGGTCGTGAATCGAGCACGGTCCCACGATACACATCAGGCGCGAGTCTTCGCCCCGAATGATGCGGCGCACGGTCTGGCGAGCTTCGACCACGCTGCGGGCGATACGCTCATCGATCGCGAGCTCGGCCTTCAGCAGGCGCGGGGCGACCAGGGCCTCTGTGGTAATGACATGCAGGTCTTGAATTTTTTGCATCGGATGACCGTATATCTTTAGCGGAAAGGGCGGCTGATAATAAAGATGGTCTCGCGGCGAGGATGATGCAGCAGGAGGACAAGGGGGCGCTGATCGACGCCGACGCGACACAACTCCAGCATTCGGGAGCCGCCGAAACGCCGCCGCGCAAGCGCGACGCGGTGGCGCTGTGGCGTGCTCTGGCCGGCATGGCGATCTCGCTCGCGCTCGCCTGCCTGATCGTGATGCTGGAGTTCACCGGACTGGCGGCGCATCGCGCCGACCGGATGCATCGTCGCAGCAACGCGATGCTTTCGCGGGTCGCGCGGCTGGAGAACCAGATGGCCGCCGCGCACGCGCAAATCGCCGCGGCGCATCGCGATCTCGCGGCCGCCGAGTCGTTGCGCGCGCTCTTGCGCGCGCCCGACGCCGGGATGTTGTTGCTCGTGCCGCCTGCGGCTTCGCCGGCGGCGCGGGGCGGGCGCACGCAGGCCGCGGCGGCCGAGCGCGCGCGTCCCGAAGCGACGCTCGCGCTCGGCCCGCGCGAGCATCGCGCGGTCCTCCTGGTGTCGGGCCTCAAAGCTCCCGCCAATGACACGCTGTTCGTGCTCTGGTGGAGCGCGGCGCATCGCGCGCCCGTGCGGGCCGCCGAGTTTCACACGGCGCCCGACGGCAGCGCGCTGCTGACGGCCGCGCTGCCGCCCGGGCTCGAGGTGACGGCGGCGATGATAACGGCCGAGCGCACTGCCAAAGGCGGCGCGGCGGATGGCGCCGCTGCGCCATCCGAGCCCGCGGCACCGGCGGGGCCGGTGCAACTGCGCGGCACGCTCGCGCGATGAGCGCGAGCGCGCTGCGCAGTGGTTATCAGCTCGACTTCTGGCTGGTGTTCGCGGCTTCCTCCGCGGTTGGCGTCGCCGCCAATCTGTTCGTTTTCTTTCCGGTCTATATCGTCAGGTTGGGCGGTAACGCCGTCGCAATCGGCGCGATCGTAGGCGTCGGCGCGCTCGCCGCGCTCGCGGCACGGCCGGCTCTGGTTCCGCTGATGGAAGGGCGCGGCCGACGATCAGTTGCGCTGTGGTCGTTGATGCTCGAGGCCTTGGCGATAGCGCTTTACGTCCCGGTGCATTCGCTGGGATGGCCGATCTACGCGGTGCGCGTGTTGCAAGGGGCCGCCGACGGCACGGCGCGGGCGGCGCTGTTCGCGCTGGTCTTCGACATCCTGCCGCAGGGACGGCGCGGCGAGGCGATGGCGCTGTTCAGCCTGAGCGGCCAGGGCCCGGCGGCGCTGGGCCCGCCGATCGGCGAGGCGCTGCTCAAGTTCTTCGGATTCAACGTGCTGTTCGGTGCTGCGGCGCTACTTTGCGCGATTGCAGCCGCGGCCACCGCGATGCTGCCCCGTAACCAGGTGGAAAGCCGCTCGGCGAGAGTGCGGGTGCAAAGCTCAGCGCCCGCTGAGGGGCCCAGCTATCGGGCGCTCCTCTTTGACCGCAAGCTGCTACCGCTATGGGTGGTGTCGTTCGTCTTTGCGTTCGCGCTCGCGGCGCGGCTCAGCTTCGTCGCGCCTTTCGCCTATCAGAAAAATATCACGCAGGTGGGATGGTACTTCGCCCTGTATAGCGGAATCGCGGTCGCGCTGCGCCTGTTCGGCGCCAGCGTTTTGGACCGCGTCGGCGTCGAGCGCGTCCTAGGGCCCGCGATGGGATTGCTCGGCGCCGGGGTGGCGCTGCTTGCGCTCACCGGCACCAGCGGCGCGCTGCTCGGCGCGGCGGTGCTCGGCGGCGTGGGCCACAGCTACGCCTATCCCGCGATGAGCGCGATGATCATCGC
>CAVTIS010000012.1:230000-420894 GCA_963734845.1 uncultured delta proteobacterium
GCACCTTTACTATAGCTTTGCAGTGAACTTAGGGGTTGCTTGTGTAGGATAGGTGGGAGGCTTTGAAACCGGGGCGCTAGCTCCGGTGGAGCCAACCTTGAAATACCACCCTTGTAGCTCTTGGGTTCTAACCAACACTCTTACCGGGTGTGGGACACTGCATGGTGGGTAGTTTGACTGGGGCGGTCGCCTCCCAAAATGTAACGGAGGCGCGCGAAGGTCCTCTCAGGCTGAGTGGAAACCAGCCGTTGAGTGTAATGGCATAAGAGGGCTTAACTGCGAGAGCGACGGCTCGAGCAGGTGCGAAAGCAGGTCATAGTGATCCGGTGGTCCCGTATGGAAGGGCCATCGCTAATCGGACAAAAGGTACGCCGGGGATAACAGGCTTATCTCCCCCAATAGTTCACATAGACGGGGAGGTTTGGCACCTCGATGTCGGCTCGTCACATCCTGGGGGTGGAGTAGCTCCCAAGGGTTCGGCTGTTCGCCGATTAAAGTGGCACGCGAGCTGGGTTCAGAACGTCGTGAGACAGTTCGGTCCCTATCCGCCGTGGGCGCAGGATACTTGAGGGGTGTTGTCCTTAGTACGAGAGGACCGGGACGAACGGACCGCTGGTGTATCGGTTGTGGCGCCAGCCGCATTGCCGGGTAGCCATGTCCGGACGGGATAACCGCTGAAAGCATATAAGCGGGAAGCCCACCCCAAGATTAGGTATCCCGACCGTAAGGTCCTGAAGGCCCCTTCTAGACAAGGAGGTTGATAGGCCGGAGGTGGAAGCGTCGTAAGACGTGGAGCTGACCGGTACTAATCGGCCGTGCGGCTTGACCGCCAATCTCAAACCCATCCAGGTGGGCTTGAGAGGCGACGATGGTTATCGCGATCGTCGCCGGGCCGTAGCCCGCATCGAAGACTGCCAGTCCGTTTCTTTTTTCTCCGTACTGTTGCTCGCACTTGAAGTGCTGCTCGTAGATCCTCTACTTATTCAGTTAGTCGGAAATTTAGCCCGTCCGTAGATACATGATCGGGACGGCAGAGTTTCCGGTCGCCACAGCGAGGGTGTAACACCCGTTCCCATCCCGAACACGGCAGTTAAGCCCCCCAGCGCCGATGGTACTGTGCCCGATGGCGGCATGGGAGAGTAGGACGCGGCCGGGAAACCACACACCGAGCGGAGCATCGCACTCACGATGCTCCGCTCGTTTTTTTTACAGCGCCGCTGTCGCCTCGAAAAGTTTCGCTTGTCGTTTGCGCACGGCGGCGATACAGATGATTTTCGATTCGCAACGCGCCGGCGCATTCAATCGAGCCGCGCCCGGCTTTTCAAATCATCGGAGGAACATAACCCATGGCTTCGTCGTCATCTCCAATCTCTCCCCGCGAACAGGTTCGCTCCACGGTTCCCAAGCTCGTCGATCTTACAGACAAGGTTGTCTTCGGCGACGTCTGGGAGCGGACCGAGCTCTCCAAGCGCGACCGCAGCCTGATCACGGTTGCGGCCTTGGTCGCGCTCTATCGTCCGGAACAACTGCGAGTGCATATCGAACGCGCACTCGGCAACGGCGTGACCAAAACCGAGATTTCGGAAATCATCACCCACATGGCCTTTTACTCCGGATGGCCGACGGCGATGACGGCCGCGTTCGTCGCGAAAGAGGTCTTCGAAAAGCACGAGTAGCGACGCAAACCCGCGGCGTTTTCTCGAATCAGCTAGGGGAAAAATAAAAGCTAACGGAGGAATCACCTTGGCTTTGGACGCTACTCAGAAAGAAAAGCTCGCGGCGCTGCTCGCGCAGGAACATGTCGCCGTGCTCGTCACCCGGGGCGACAAGTGGCTGACCGCCAACCTCCAGGCGTTTGCCGAAACGCCGGAATTTGACCTGCTGTTCATCATGGGCGCAAACGTCGACAAGTATCAGAACCTGCTCAAGAATCCCGAAGTGACCGTGTCGGTGGATAATCGCGACGTTGGCAAGGTGCCGAGCTTCGAAATCACGCGGGTCTGGATGCAGGGCGTCGCGAGCGACGTGGCGCGCGGAGGCGCCGAGTGGGATGCGCTCAAGGCGATATTCCTCAAGAAAAATCCATTCGAGGAGCCGTTCTTCAAAAACGACGGGCTCCGGATGATTCGTATCAGGCCCGCGCGGGTTTCCTATGCAAACGGCCTGCGCGACACCTTCAAAGCGGAACTTTAAAGCGCTCAGGTTTTCAATCCGGCCGGTGTAGACACGCGGCACAAACCCCATTACAGGTATCGGCAATGAAGAAAAACACCAGCACATCAGGCAAGACCGTCAAGCCGCGGCTCAAAAAAATTCGCCGTATCGTTACCGGCCACGACGCCAGGGGGCGTTCGATTTTTCTGTCCGACGCGCCGTCGCATCATGTGATGACGCTTCAGAGTATTCCGACTTTCGGAGTGACCGAAATCTGGAACACCGATTCGACGCCGGCCGATAATCGCAAGGCCAAGGACCCCTGCAAGACCCCAGTCCAGCTCGCGCCGCCCAAACGCGGCACCGTGGTGCGAGTCGTCGAGTTTCCGCCAGACCAGCGCTGGATCAAATCGGCCGACCGGGACAAGGCGTTTGCCTCGATGGGCAGTTCGGGGGCGCAGGCGCTGGCGCACGACGCGAGCGCGAGCCGGCATCCGATGATGCACCGGACAAAAACCATCGACTACGCGATCGTGCTTTCGGGTGAGATCTGGGCGCTGATGGATATCGGCGACAAAAAGATGCAGGCCGGCGATATTCTGGTCCAACGAGGCACTAACCATGCCTGGTCGAATCGTTCGAACCAACCGTGCCTGATAGCCTTCGTGCTGATCGACGCGAAGCCGCTGAAATAGATTTCGCTATACCAGGTGGTAGCCGCCGTCGACCAGGAGTGCGATTCCGGTGACATATTCGTTCTTCATCAGGAAAAGCACGCCGTCCGCCGCTTCTTCCACCCGTCCGATACGCTTCGCCGGAAGCCTCGCGGCGGCCGCGGCCAAAACGGCGTCCTTGCGCTCGCCCAGGATGTCCGCCAGGAAGGGCGTTTCGATATAGCCGGGAGTGATCGCGTTGACTCTGAGCGGTGCGAGGTCGACAGCCAGGGCCCGGGCGAAGGCCTCCACCGCGGCGCACGACGCAGTGACGACGGGCTCGCCCGGAAGCGGGATGGTGCTGGTGGAGCCCGACATGAAGACTAGCGAGCCGTTCTTTCGCATTTTCGGCGCGCCATACTTGACCGCATAGAGCGCTCCCATGAATCTTGTGTCCATCGCGCGCCGGAGCGTGCTCGTGTCGATTTCAAGACGCGGGGCATGCGCGGGGTTGCCGGCCGTTATAAAGATGTGATCGATAGCGCTGCGCGACGCGAAAAAATCGCGCACCGCGGTTTCTTGGTTAACGTCCAGGGCCGCCGTCTCGACTTTATTCGACAGCGCTGCGCTTGCCGATTTCAACTTCTCCGGCGATCGTCCGGCAATAGTGACCCGGGCGCCCTCCGCGATCGCGGCCTTGGCCGTGGCAAATCCGATCCCCGTACTGCCGCCCAGGATCACTACTTTCGCGTCGGTGAGTTGCATCGCTCTCCTCTGGTTGGACCGTTGGCGCTCAAGCTGCGGTAAATCATCGGAGCCGGCTAATTGTCAAGCACGTCCTGCGCAACTGAAAGTCCGTGGCGCCAAACCCCAGCCTGTTGGTACAGTCACGGCTGCCCAATCGGCCGGAGAAATTCTGGGAGACCCATTATGGAAAAGAGTTTCGAAGAGAAAGTCGAAGAGCTCTGGAATCGCGAGCAAATCAAGTCGCTCACGTATGCATACGGCGAGTGCGTCCTGCGGCGTGACGCGGAGGGCATGGCCAAGCTTTTCACCGAAGACGGCTCCGCGGACTTCAGCTCCCTGGGCTGGGGAGTTCATCAAGGGCACGAGGCTATAAAGAAACTGTACGCTGGTACGTGGGCATATCGGGTCAAGCCGTTCTTCACCAATCACTACATCGAGTTCATCGACCAGACCCACGCCCGCGGATGGTGTTGGCTGGACAATCGCGCCGCGCGCGACGGCGAGAGCCTCATCGGTTGCGGCAAGATCTACGACGAGTACCAGTTGGCCGACGGCCACTGGCGATTCAGCTCGCGCCGGATAGTGCAGTTCTTCCTGGTCCCGCTAAGCAAGGGCTGGAGCAAGGAACTCGAGGAATTCACGGACGTGGAACCGCACTGGCATTAAACGTCCGCCGGACGTATTGGGATCGGCGCTCATCGGACGCAGCCGGATGGGATGCAGCCAGGTGCCGGCGAACAGGAGCAGCGCGCCGCCGATTGCAGCAATCGAGATAACTCTGTTACCGCGCCCGAGGCGCCGCCTTTTCCCGAGGCTCGTTCTGCTACGGCGAAGTATTGGCAGAGTAGCCGCCCATTTGCTCCTGCAGTTCGAAGACCTGGTCCCGCAGTTTCTTGATATACCCCTGCTGTTCCTGGAGCTGCTTCTCAAGCTCGAATTGCGGCTGCTCCGTTTCATAGGACGGGTCGCCCGCGGACTTGGAGGAATCGCTGGCGGCCGCGATAGAGTCGTTGACCTTGCAGTTCGCCAGCGGGATTTCATTGTCCACGCACTTCTGCAGGCTCGAGCGCTTGGCCAGAAGATGCGCGATTTCGCTCTGCTGCGTGGTGAGCTCGCGCTTGAGCTGCTCCCGCTCGCGCACCGTTTCCCGATGTTGTTTGACCGCCATGGTGGTGCCCACCGTGGCTACACCGGCGGCGGCTCCGCCCATCATTCCGACCGTGCCGGCGCCGGGAATCAACGCCCCCGCCGCCGCGCCCAGCATTCCACCCGCCGCCACCGCGAGGGTACGATCGAGGACGCCGGGCGCCTTGCGCATCGCGCATTCCACCGTATGTCCCTGTTGCAGTTCGACCACTTCGCCGGTCACCGTGACGATCGTGCCGACGGAGTTCTGCTCCGTTTGCACATTGATTACCGCGTCGGCCTGGTCGGGGTACTTCGCCATCGCCAGCGCCCGCAGCTTGGCCGCCATCTGCACGCCGTCCCCGTCCATCGCGGCGTCGGTATAGGGCTCGGTGAAGGTCACGCCGCCGAGGTCGTGGTAGCACTCGCTTGGCACCTCGCCTGCGGAGACATAGATGAAGCGGTCGGGTGCGCGCGCCGGCGCCGCCGGCGCCTCTGGCGCGTGTTGAGCGGAGCAGGCCGAGGCTATCAAGGCCGTCGCCAGCAGCAACCAACGCAACGGGCGAACTACGGATACTCGCAAACTAACACAAACTCCTGTCGGCGGATTTGACCTGCACATTATTATCGCCCCAGGGCAAGCGAGCCAACCTGCGTCGTTGGACAGGCCGCTCATGGGCGCGCAACGCTCGCTCAGGATGACAAGGGGAGAGGATTTCACCTTGCCGATGCGACTAACCCCACACGCGGCGCGCGACGTCGGCGACCAGCGTGAGCTTGCGCTCCTGCATCGCGGGTTCGACCGGATTGCCTTTGATTCCTGACGCAAAGCCGCACTGGGTCGAGAGCGCGAGCTGATCGCGCGGGAAAAACCGCGCGGCCTCTTCGATTCGTCCAATAAGCTCGTCGGCAGTTTCGAGCACGTTGCGCTTGGTGGTCACCAGGCCCAGCACCACGCGCTTGTCACGCGGCACGTCGGCCAGCGGCTCGAAGGAACCCGAGCGCGCGTCGTCGTACTCCAGAAGGAATTCGTCGTAGGCTCGGGCGCGCTGGAATACCTCGCGCGCGATCGAATCGTAGCCGCCGCGGGCCAGCCAGCGGCCGTCATTGTTGCCGCGGCACAGATGCAGTCCGAAGGTCACGCCGGGATGGGCGGCGAGCGAGTTGAGAATTTCCACGCCCTCGCCGAGCAGGCGCTTGGGATCGATCCCGCGCTCTTCGAAGACCACGCGCCGCACCTCGGGGTCGACCAGGTTGGTCAGCTCGGGCGCGTCGATCTGGATATACTCGCATCCCAGGCGCGCCAGCTCCGCGATCTCTTCGCGAATCACGACCGCGCCGTCGGCGAACATCTCGAACGGATCGCGGTAGGCCGCGGTCGACTCCTGCGGCGACCAGAACATCTTCAACATCATCGGGCTCGGGAGCGTCATCTTGACCGGCCGCCGCGCGCGGGCGCGCGCGTACACGAATTCCTCGGTCCCGAGCGAGCGGCGCCGGCGCACCTTGCCGGTGACCGCCAGCCCCAGCGTCAGGTTGACCACGTGCGTGTCATCCTCATGCCAGGGCTGCGTGACCGACGAACTGCGCGAGAGACCCTCGGAGCATTCCAGCAGCGAGCCGAGAAAGCTCATGCGCCGCTGCTCGCCGTCGTTTATGATGTCGAGGCCGGCCGCCTCCTGCAGGGCGAGCGCCTCATCCACGGCGCGGTCCTCGACCCGTTTGTAGTGCGCTGCGGAAATCTCGCCCGCGCGCAGGGCGCGTCGCGCCTCCCGCAGATACGCGGGCCGCAGCAGCGAGCCGATCGGCTGGGAGCGATAAAACCGTCCGCTCATCACGAAAACCTCCGTCGCAAAGCTCGGCGCGGGAGCCCCGCGTCGTTAGAGCGCTTTATAGACCCTATTCGGGGTGGGCACCAACCGTCGCGGACACGAACGACCTGACCCCGCGAACAGAAAAGGGCGGCCCCGTGGGGCCGCCCTTGCGATGCTTGGTTTGGCGGCGGACGCGTCAGTGCTTGGTTTCGATCCGCTTGCCGTAGGTCACTTCGCCCTTGTCGACTCGCAGGCTGAAGCCGCACTCGGGGTTCGTGCAAACCCACGCCTTGAAAATGACCGAAGCGCCTTCCTGGCCATAGTCCGAAAGTGGAATCAGAGTGCCATTGTTACACTTCTGGCACTTCGGCAGCTCCATCACACCACACCTCCTGTGCGGCCGGCCAGTTCCCGACCGACACAAAAGCTATCCGACCCAACAACCTAATTCAACTTGGCCTTTTGTATGACAGGGCGCTCGATTTCGCGTCTGTATGAGCGTTTCGGTCAGCCCGGATCAATTGCTCGAACGGCCCCGAATTGACATCCGGCTGGCCCGCGGGGAGCCTTGGGAGGAAATCCCGCCGCCGCGCCGGCGTGGTAGTATTCGCCTGCCATGGATGCCGCCCAGCCGGCCTTTCTAGTCCGCGAGGCCCGCGCCTCAGACCATAGGCGCCTGCTGCGCCTCGCGCGCGAGCTCGATTCCATCAATCTGCCCACGGACTCGGCTGAGATGGCCGAGACGCTCGCGCGTTCGGTGAAATCGTTTCGCGGGAGAGTCAACAACCGCGCACGCGCCGTTTATATCTTCTGCGCCGAGGAGATCGCGACTCGGACGATCGCCGGCGCCTCGATGATCATCGGGCAGCACGGCACGCCGCAGAGCCCGCACTACTACCTCGAAATCGACAGCGACGAACGCTACTCCGCGCGCCTGCGCAAGATGTTCCGGCACACCTACCTGCGGCTGCGCCATTCGATGGACGGGCCGACCGAGACCGGCGGGCTTATCGTGACGCAGGCGATGCGCCGGCGCCCGGAGCACATCGGCAAGCAGCTTTCGTGGGTGCGCTTCGCTTACATCGGACGCCATCTCAAGCGCTTCCAGGACCGGGTGATCGCCGAGATGCTGCCGCCGACGACGGACGGCCAGGGCAACATCTTCTGGGACCACTACGGCAGGCGCGTGACGGGATTGTCGTTTCGCGAGGCCGACCGGCTCTCGGGCCACGACAAAGAGTTCATCCACGCGCTGTTTCCCGACGCGCCGCTCTACACGTTTCTTTTGCCCGACGAGGTGCGCGCGTCGATCGGAGCCGTGCGCGATGAAAGCCGCGGCGCCGTCCGGCTCCTTGAGCAGGCGGGGATGAAGTTCCTGAACCAGATCGATCCGTTCGACGGCGGCCCATATTACGGCGCGGCGACCCGCGAACTGGTCCCGGTCAGGCAGCGGCGGACGCTTAAGCTGAGAATCGGCGAGCCACCCGCCGAGCATGCGCGTCTATATATGATCGCGCACGAAGACTCGCGCCGCGGCGGCTTTCGCGCGGTGCAGGCGGGCGCTCTGGAAGAGGAGGAAGGACGGCTGGTGGCGCCGGCGAGCGCGCTCGCGGCATTGGGCCTCGCCGCGGGCGCGTCGGTCGACGCCGTCCCGCTGCCCTAGTCTTGCCGTGGCCTTGCCGTAGCCTTGCGGCGCCAGACTACATCTCGAGCAGCGCGCGATAGAATCGCACCGCCGCTTCGACGTCGGAAAGAAAGTTGTACTCGTTGGGCGCGTGGATCACTCCGGTCGAAGGCCCCGGCCCGATCACGATCGGCTCAAGCCCGGCCGCCGCGTAGATGCCCGCCTCGGTGCATCCCGCTTTCACGCCCGATTTCAGCGCGAGACCCGCGCTCGCCAGCGCTCCCATCGCCATTTCGACGGTCTCGCTCGCTGCCGCGGCGCGGAAGCCCGGATTGGCGCGCCGCTCGCTAAGCGCGACCGATATGCCCACGGCGGTGCGCGAAATTTCCTCGACCGCCCGCGCGACTCCTGCACGGACCTCGTCCAGCGCGAGCCCGGGCGGCGGGCGCAACTCGAATTCCAGCGTCATCGAACCGGACCCGGATCGGATAACGCCGGGATTACAGGTCAGCGTGGGCGCCGCGTAGTCGGGTTCGTCGCTACCGCCGTGGTCGGCATACTTGCGCAGCGCCGCAATGAACCGGTTCATCGTAGTGACGACCTCGAGCGGGATAACCTCCACGACCGGTCCGTCGAAGTTCGCGGCTTCGACCGCGCCGCCGATCGGCAGGTCCAGCCCGCCGTCGCTGGCAGCCACGACGTCGCATCGCGCCGGCACCACGTTGACCGCGGTGCCGCCCGAAATCGCCGCCAAATTCAGCTTCAGATTGATCGCCATCGCTTCGAGCGCGATTTCGATCGCGTTCACGCCCAGCGCCGGCGTGCTGGAATGGGCGGCCTTGCCCGCAAAATCCAGCCGCCGCACCTGCATCGACTCGTCAATCCGCAGCGGCGTGAAACCGAGCGTCAGCTCAAAAATGATCAGGCCCTTGTGCGCGGTGATGACCTCCAGGCGCGACGGCTCGCCCACGAACACCATCGCGCCCGCCGGCAGTATCGCGGCCTCCACGATTTCCTTTGCGCCGGTAAGGCCGTGCTCCTCGCCAAAGCTGCCGACCAGGTAAACGTCGCGCCGCGGCGTGCCGCTGGCGGTGAGCGCGAAAACTTTCGCGGCAAAATCGAGCTTGGTGTCGGCGGCGCCGAGCCCGTGGATTCGATCGCCGTCGATACGCGCGGTGAACGGGTCGCCGTCGCAGGCCGTCCATAGCTCCGGCGCGCCCGACGGCACGGTGTCGAGATGGGTATTGAACACGACCGGTCTGAGCGAGGAATCGCGGCCGCGGATCGTCGCGACCAGGTTCACCTGCTCGTTGCCCTCGCGGGTCGACGGGACGAGGCGTGCGGTGATTCCGGCCGGCGCAAGCATCCCGGAGACGCACAACTCGGCTATCTGCCGTGTGCCCTCGGCGGTGACGCTGCGGCATGCGACGAGCCGCCGGCACCATTCAAGCAGTGCGGGGTCCATCGCTCTCAACGCGTGTCTCGCGCCCCCCGCGCTCGTCACCAAGGGAACGCTCGGGCGCTCCCGGCTTGACCGCATAGTGAATCGCGACCGTACCGAAACCGATGAGACGATAGCCGACCTCGCCGAGCCCCGCCGCGCGCATGATCGCGGCCATCGTGTCGGCGTCGGGATGCGGGCGCAGCGACTGTCCCAGCCATCGGTAGGCGAAATAGTGGCCGCTCACCGCGCCGCCAAGCAGCGGAACAATGCGTCCGATATAGAAACCAAAAAGCCCGTAAAGCGGGCCGCGCGGCGGCGTGAGGTCGAGGCAGGCGAGCCGCCCGCCCGGCTTGAGCACGCGCACTAGTTCGCCGAAAGCGACGGGTAGGTCGGTTACGTTACGCAACATGAAGCCGTTGACGACGCAATCGAATGTGCCGTCATGAAATGGAAGGCGCGTGGTGTCGCCGGCGACGAACTCGATACCGCAGCGACGGCCAAGGCCGCGCGAGCCGTCTCCGCCGGCTCGCGCGGCCTTGGCCGTCGCCGCGGTCAGCATGTCGGCGCAGAAGTCTGCGCCGACCACGCGCCGCGCGCCTTGGCGCGCGAGCTCCAGCGCGAGATCGCCCGTGCCAGTCGCAATGTCGAGCGCGAAGGCGCCCGACGGCCGCACCATCGCGGCCGTCTCCCGGCGCCACCGCCGGTCGAGGCCCATCGTCATCAGGCGGTTGACGAGGTCGTAGCGCGGCACGATGCGCGCGAACATCGCGCGCACGAAAGCCGCCTTGCCGGCGGTACCGCCGGACAAGGCGGCGTCCGCGGAGAAGGAGTCGTTCGCGATAGGTGGCGGCAGGGTGCTCACATAGTCACGCGTCGAGCGCATCGCGTGCGGGGGACGCGCGCCGAAAAGCGGCGCGCGCGTCCCCCGCAGCGCGATGCACCCACCAATTATGAAGGTAGGCAATTGTCGCGCCGCACTCAACCCACGCCGCACTCAACCCGCGCCCCGGATGCACCAGCGCGGGTTGAAAGTGCCAGCGGTTAGCCCGGGACGCCGCCGACCCGCGCGTGCGCGGGTCGCGCCGCGGTTGATGCGAGGGGCGCGGCGGTCGCGGGCGGCGCGGGCTTGCCCGCACCCGCCGCGACCAGGAGCAGAGTCTCTTCGATCGCCGTCAGTAGCGTTGCCTTGCGCACTGGCTTGGCGATGTGCGCGTTGCATCCGGCGGCGAACGCGCGCCGGATATCATCGTCGAGAGTCGAGGCGGTAAGCGCCAGGATTGGCGTCGCGGGGCGCCGATGCTCGGTTTCCCAGGCGCGGATCGTTCGCACCGCCGTGTAACCGTCCATCACCGGCATCTGGATGTCCATCAGATAGTTCCACTTTCCGGAACCTTTGCGCCGTGCTATAAAGCCCATAAATCAAGCATTTTTTCTTGCGCATTCGAGTGCATTCGAGTACAACTGTTGACATACGGTGTTGACTTGGGATGTGTTGACACCGCAAAAACGGAGACGAAAGGAGACCATGAACGATCAGGAACTGAAGGCGCTGCCCGCGCCGGAGAAGGGCAGCCGGACTTACTGGAGCATGGGCAAGCCGGGCTTAGGTTTCAGGATCACGGCGGGCGACGCGCGGGCGTGGATTTTCAACTACACCGCGCCCAGCGGAGTCAGACGGCGGGCGACACTCGGACGCTTCCCTAACCTGTCGCTGGCGCAGGCGCAGACCAAGGCCGATGAATGGCGCGCGCGGCTCACAGACGGCGTGCTGGTACGCGAGGACGGCGCGGAGAGGCGCGAGCACATCGATCCGCTGGAAGAGAAGCGGCGCAAGCGCAGCGAAGCCCAGAAGGCCGTTAGGACGATGACGGTGAAGGAACTGGCGGACACGTGGTGGGAGCGTGTGGCGCTCACCAGCAAGCGGCGGTCATCGCAGATCAACGACCGGTGCAATCTGGACAACTGGATTCTGAAGAAGCTGGGCCGCATGCGGCTGACCGAAGTGACGCGCGGGGATGTGGAAGCGCTCAAGGCGCGGATGAGGGACGTACCAATCCAAGCCAACCGGACGCTGGCTTTGTTTTCAACCTTGATGAGCTACGCGCAGGACCACGAATGGATCGCGCGCAACCCCGCCAAGGGCGTGGATCGCTACCCCGAAGCGCCGCGCGTGGTCAACGTCACGCGGGCGCAACTGGATCGGCTCTACGAAGTGATCGAGGAAGGGGCGCGATGCTCATATGCTCGCGACCATCGCGATACCGTGGAAGGCCGCAGGCGCGCGGCCAACGCGATTAAGTTGCTGGTCTGGACCGGCGCGCGGCGCAACGAAGTGCTGGGCGCGAAGTGGAGCGAGTTTGATTTGGAGCGCCGGGAGTGGACGCGCACGGCGGAGCGCAATAAGCAGAGACGCACAACCATCACGCGGCTTAACCCGCTCGCCCTCGCACTGCTCAACGAGATAAAGGCCACGGCGGGCGACGATGAATATCTGTTCAAAGGCATACGCCTGCGGATTTTTTGGGCGCACGTGACGCGTAAGCTGGGACTGCCGAAGCTCCGCGTCCACGATCTGCGGCACGTGTACGCAACCGCGTTGCTGGAAGGCGGCGCGCCGATAGATTCCATCGCCTTGTTGCTGGGCCACGCCAGTACGCGCATGACCAAGACTTACGCCAACCGATCACCGGAGAGTCTTCAGAGGATCGCCGACACAGCATCGGCGCAACTAGCGCCGCGCGCGCTGCCGCCTTCGCTGCCGGTGAGACGGAAGGCGGCTTAGGTCTTCGGAATCGTTTGTAGGGCCATCCCCAGCGCGGGGCTGGCCTTTTTTTTGGTGCCCTGCGGCCTGTCGACATTCCAAGACCGTGAGTTTGCGCGCCGGGCATTAAAGCGTAAAACGCTTTGGCGGAAAGCCTGCTGACTTGGACATGTTTGACGAAGAGGAGCCGGAGCAGTCGCGCGGTTCGCCCTCGTCGACGCCGCGCGTTTTTTTTCAGGGCGGGAAGCTCCCCACCTTGTGTCATTGACAGTCAGTCCGACAGTGGCGCAGGATCGAATCGGCTTGTTCGGAAGATTGAAGGCCCCCCGCACGAGCGCGCCAGACGGGCGGAGTGAAGTAATGGAAAATCCTGACACTTGGAATAGAGTCCACCATGCTATAGCCGATGCTATAAAAGAGCATGCAGAAAAGCTCATTTACCCATCTTCCTGCCTGTCGTGTCGAAGTCAATTCGTCCCGGGGCCGAGTGTGGTCGACATAATCTACCGGAAGCTCCAAGAGATGAACGTGCTCAAAGAGGAATACGAGCCGGAGATAGCACGACCGCAATTGGGGCGACTCGGAGTAGTGAAGCCTCGCACGCGTGGATAATACCCGCACCTCGGGTCATCTAACGTCGCGGGCTGCATCGTTTCGCGCGCATGAGCGCCGCGAGTTTCGACCAGCGCTGGATGCGTTGGTTTTTTGCGGTGCGAAAATCCGAAAACGCTTAGAAAATTCTCTCCAAAGCGTGTTGGACTTTCGTCTGGCGCTGGCCTTGGTTTGTGGCGTGGGAGCCTTATCCGCTGGGCAAGCTGGACTAACTATGTACTGAGCGTCGATTTCTAGAGCGTGCTAGGAGTTGAACCTAGGTTTTCGCCATGGTCGGGCGATGCACTGGCCGCTGTGCTACACGCTCTCGCGCACCAGATTTTGAGTCGAACGGTTCTCGCGTGTTTGAATAGACGTTTTGAGAGGTTAGGTCAAACGCTCCGCTGGTTGAGCCGCAGTCACGGGCCGCGACGGCGGCCTGACTGCCTCCATGGGTCGCTCTTTTTTTTTATTGACTGATGACGGGCAATCTCCTAATAATAGTGAGTAAGGGGGCTATAGAAGGTAATAGAAGTAAAAAGTGTTGCCGAATATAGATCCCGCCCGACCGTCTGACAGTCGTCTCAACAACCGATACCTTTTCTATTGCTACATTTACGGCCGGATTGATGAGGCAGAAGGGCCGCGCGACCCCACCGAGAGCGGCGAACTACTGGCCACCACGGACGTGGCCCTGCCGTATTCGTGGACCTTGTGGCGACCACGTATCTGGCCTTCGCTGCCGCCCGGCCTTTCCGGAAAACTGAAGTTGAGATTCCTCTTCCGATGGGCTCTGCATCGGCTACATCTGTTTGCGGGGCGGGGATGCGGCGTGTTGCTGGTATATAATCGCGAGCGGCTCGTGCATTATTCAGGATTCACCCCGGGGTACTGGCGCTTTCCGTTCATAGCCGAGGACGACTTCCAGATTGGCGATACCTGGACCGATCCTGCCCATCGGGGGCGAGGGCTAGCACTTTTAGCGGTGAAGAGAGTCATGGCGATTCTCACTAAGCCCGGACGCCGAGTGTGGTACGTCGTCCAAGCCATAAATGAGCCGTCCATTCGAGTTGCAGAAAAAGCGCAATTTAAGCGCGTCGCGGAAGGTGAATTTTTAGTGCCGTGGTCGTTCAAACTGGCGGGCTCGTATGTGATTCGCAGCAGTGCTCCGTTTCCGACCAGTGTTGGTTTTCTCTAAGGGGCTGGGCGATAGGCGTCCCCCTAGCCGTCGCCGTATTGGGCTTCATCCGAAATCTCAGAAGCCTTACTTCGTAACAACCCTCGCCTCGCGTTCGCTTGGGCGCAGCACTGTGATGATTTCGTCATCAGGCTGCGCAACCTAGTCCTGCACGTTCCAGTTCATCCGCCGACCGTTGCGCAAGATGGTCACCGTCGGAAATGGCGGAAAGTCACTCAAGTCAATCTGTTCGCTCATCTTTCTTCTCTTCCTCGATGATCGGGCCGTGGATCGGGATTGCCATTAGCCACGCAACGGCTTGCCATCGCGATCACAGAAGCCGACATCATAAGTCGGCAGGCCATCGGGCGCGGCCCGATTCCACGGTTGATATTCTGCGGGTAGTTCCTGAAAACCGGGGAAACTAACGACGCGCGGCGGGCCATAGACACCCTTTTGCTGGACCGCCGCCAGCGCGGCCATGGCCAACGCCACAACCACGTCGATCTTGTGCGATTGTTTTTCTTTAGCCAGTTTCCAGCCGCGCGCCGATTCACTAGCCACGGTCTGAAGCACAGACTTGCGCATCGCGGCATCGGGATAGACTACCAAGTTGCGGGCCTTGATTAGTTCGTAAAGGTTGTTACTGGCTTCGGTGAGATTGGGCAGGGTCTGAGTAAACTCGGCCATCGGCAACCCGCGCTTGCTGAGCCGCTGGGCCACGGCGACCATTTGGTACGGATCGTAAACAATTTGTTTGACTGCGTAGCGCTGCCGGAAATTGAGCAGCTCATATTCGACCTGGGCTTCAAAGTTGATTGGATCGTCCGGCGCGGGTTGAAAAACGCGATGGGCGATAAGCTGAACTTTCTTTGTTAGCTTGTCATAGGAGCACGCCACAATCGCAGTTGAGTCTCGTTTGACGCTCGCGTCCACTCCCACGAATACCGGCAAAGATGCGTCGCGCGGGATGGGCGCGCAATTGCTATTCACACAGCCGTCCCACTCTTCGGCGGAGATAAAAGTTGTTTCGCTGGAGACCCAGCGGTTTTCAATCATGCGGGCGAAGGCGTTAGGGCGCAACTGCCCGCGCATCTGCTCGATCCATTCGGGTGTCTGCCACGGTGCAACCGGCGCGTGCGTCCAGTACGCGATCAGGCCGTTGTCACGGTAGAGACTGGGCGCTACCTGCTCACCTTGCAGGGCGCGATTGTAGAGCGATTCGAGCAAGTCAGACTCACCGGAAAATCCGGCATAGGTCACAGTCAGGCGGACGCTGGGCGTGCGGGTTGGAACCGGAATCATTTCATCAAATAAACGATGGGAGCGTTCCGATACGTAACCCCACAGTTCATCGAAGACCGTGATGGTCGGGTTCGCGCCCGCTGCGCTGGAGTACTCACTAGCGATTGCGGTTATCGTCGCGCCAGTGGACAGGAAGGTTAGCCGGTTCGCCTGTATCTTGACCGCATCGCGGAGCATGGGGCTTGCTTGGCAGATACGGCAGACGGCTTGAAAGACGCGGCCTTGGGCCTGATCGAAATCGTTCGCGATGCAGTAGCCTTCGGCGTACGGTCCGCCCAGACAGACAATCACGTAAAGTATGATCAGCGCGGCGAGCAGGGTCTTACCCGACTTCTTCGGCGCACTGAAAATTATTTCGGGATATGGCAGCGAGCCATCGGGCAACGGAGTGAAGGCGCGGCGCAGGAATTCGATTTGTTCGGGATACAGATCGAACGGCCTGTTGGTCTCGGGATTGATGAGCACGGAAGTGATGAACGCAACCGGGTCACGCTTCCATTGCGCCAGTTGGGATTTCACGTTTGCGCTCCGTCGCCTTCATCGTTGTGCTTGTCGGGCTGGCTTGTCTTCAGCCAACGCGAACCATTTTTGCTTGGGCGACCGATGCGCGTTGCCGCCGCTTCGATGGCTTGAGCATCCATCGGCTTGGGCTTGATTCGGCCTGTGTCTTCCGCGCCTTGCGTCTCAACTACTTCAGCATCAATCATCGCTGCCGCCAGATCGGGCAACCCATTATTCAATTTCATCGCAGCGCGCGCGGCTGGAGTCATAGCCAATTCGCGAGCGTAGACGATTTGAACAGAGCGCAGCGAGCGGAAGTCAGCAAGCAATTTGCGCGGCTCACCCTTATTCTCGCCGCTGGTTTGCAGCATCCCCTCGCGGCGCAAGTGGGCGAATGCCAGATCGCTTAGAATTTCCAATTGTGCCCATGCCCGCGCGGCTGGAATATCGCTTTCTCGCAACCACGGCATGACGCGGCGCATCACACGCACCAAGCGTTGCACCTTGCGGTCGCGCATGGCGGACCCGTTAGGGGACCGGGTGTGTAGATGGGTTGTGATCGCGCGGGTCATCGGTGTTGGTAAAGTGTTGACAAAAAGTTTCAGGTGTTCCGGTCCGGTTCAGGCATTCAAATTCCATTCTGCCACAGTCTCTTCGTGACACCAGATAAAGCGGCAGGCGGCGAATCTGATATGAAGTCAGATGCCGCGCCTCTAATCGTGCGCTTTCGGGCTATCTGGGGCAAGCTGGGCGGGTGAAATGTGTGCGGCAGGTCTGTCTCATCGGCGGCGGCGCTGAGTGGCGAAGGGTCTGATAGGTGAATCGAATCTCATTTTTTTACCACCCCAACCTCCGAAGGAGGTTGGGGAAAGGTTGGGGGTATGTAAGTAGTTGATTTGTCTCACTTTCCCCAACCTCCCAACCTTCCCAACCTCAAACCCTCTTTTCCGGCCCGGTGTACTGTGCCCCCGCGTATGCCATCTACTCCCTTACCTTCCCAAATAGGCTGACACACTCTCAAATAAAGAGAATATTACCTATTAGACCCAGCCGCAGGGACACCCATAGCAGAGGCAGTGTGTGCGTAAAGGGCAAAAGACAGGTTTTAGGTTGGGGAGGTTGGGAGGTTGGGGAAAGTGAGACAAATCAACTACTTACATTCCCCAACCTGTCCCCAACCTTCTATCAAGGTTGGGGACCTAACTTTCGCCGCCACTTATCGACATAGCCCGCCACATATAGTAATGTCTCGCCACAGGGTAGCCGAGTAGCTACCGAACTGAGAAACATACTTCAAGGTTAAGCGGCTGACGGGGGTGAGTACCCTCCAGACGCAGCGGCGGGCGAGTACCGCGCTAACCGTCGATGACGGTGACAACCTTGTTGGGCGCTGCGTCTCAGGAACAGCCGGGCGAGTACCGGCGAGACCCCGCCGAACGAGTTTCGGTGCGGCACCACTTCTCTTGGCCCGACCGTCATTCGATGGTCAACAAGGGGAATGCTATGCCGCCAGCCGCGCGATCATCCCCGCATATTCCGCTCACCCGCTTCCTGAACAAGGCCGAAGTCCTCACCCTGACTGCGCTCACTAGCCGGACTCTGGATCGGCTGGAATCGCAAGACGCCTTTCCGCGCAGGCGCATGTTGTCGCCGCGCAAGCGTGGATGGTTGTCAACCGAGATTCAGGCGTGGATTGCCGCCCGGCCTTGCAGGTAGTCCGTGTCGCAACTTCTTTCTACCGCAGAAAGTTACGCCTGCGTGGATGCCGTTCCAACGCAGGCGCATCCAAGGGAAGAAAACAACGTGAACAAGAAAATCTTACCAAAGGCCAATGGCCAAAACAAACCTGCCACACTCGATCTATCCGAAGACCACCGCACCCAGTTGCTAGTCGATTCCGCCATCGCGCCCGAAGTAGTCGCGGCGCGGGGCTACCAGACCGTCACTACCAAGGCGCGCCTCAGAGAGGCTGGATTCGGTGAGGCGCAGCGTATCGTTCCCGCGATTTTGATTCCGATGTATACGCTGGGAAGCGAGTTGGCCACCTACCAAAGCCGTCCGGACATGCCGCGCGTGGTCGGGGATAGGGTAGTCAAATACGAGTCCGTCCCGAGATCCGCACCTTTGGTGGATGTCCACCCGTTCCTGACCCGTCCTCAGCCGGACGGCAAAGACGCGTTAATCAATGATGTCTCCGTCCCCTTGCTTGTCACCGAAGGTGTCAAGAAATCCGATTGCGCAATCTCCATCGGCCTGTGTTGTGTGACTCTTCTGGGCGTCAGCGCTTGGCGGCACTGCGCATTCTGGAACGCTGCCCGGATCAAAGGGCGCAAGCTGTTCATCTGCTACGACAATGATGTCGCGCTGAAGCTGGAAGTATGGCGCGAAATGGCCAAACTCACGGAGTTTCTAAAGCAGCAAGGCGCGGAAATACTTTATATTTACTTGCCGCGCGGCGAGCACGGCGCGAAAATCGGTTTGGACGATTGGGCAGCGGCGCGTCACGCCGAAGGTCTGACCAAAGAACAAATCCGCAGTGCCCTGTTTGAACTGGCCACAGACACGCTGATCGACCCGCCGCAGAGTGATCATACTGCTTTTGACGGGCGGCCTAAAATCACAATCAAGTTTCGGCACGTTCGCGATTTAACGGACGAAGCGTTGGACGCGATTCGTAGGGCTAACGACAAGGAACTGCCGGAGTTTTTTGTTCAGAGCACGGCCATGGTCCGGCTGCGTGTTGATATTGCGCCGCCTGTCGTGGAACCGCTGGGCAATCATTCTCTTCGTGGCGCATTGGACCGGGTAGCGAACTGGACCAACATCTCCAGATCGGGGAAGGAGTACCCAGACAAAGTACCTGTTGAAGTGGTGTCCGATATTTTATCGCTACCGGGCTACAACGGTACTCTGCCGAAACTGACTACGGTCGCGACCACGCCGTTTTTTAACGCTAATGGGGACCTGATCGCCGCCTCCGGCTATCATCAATATGCTGACACCTACCTCTATCTGGCCCCAGAGTTGTCAATCCCGGCACTGTCGATCACACCGTCCGCCGCCGACATCGCGCGGGCCAAGCATCTGCTTATAACCGAACTGCTCGGTGATTTCCGCTTCGCCAGTGCCTGCGGTCTGCCGCACACGCTCGCGGTCTTACTATATGGCCCGATGCGTCAGTTTATCAACACGCACGCGCCTTTATACGTAACTGATGCACCCACCGCAGGGTCTGGTAAAGGTCTGATAATGGACTGTGCCAGTATCACTCTGACCGGTGGACCTGTAGTCGTAATAGCCGAAACCAAAGACGAGGAGGAAATGCGCAAGAAGGTGACTAGCCAGTTGATGTGCGGCGCATCGTTCGTTTTGTTCGATAACATCAGGCGCATAATGGATAGCGGCGCTTTCGCTGCAGTGCTCACTTCGGATGTTTGGGGTGATCGCATTCTTGGCGGACTCAAGGACGTGAAGATCGACAATCGCGTCCAGTGGGCGGCGACTGGTAACAATCTGCGCTTCACCGGGGAGATGCTGCGCCGCACCATACCGGCGCGCATCGATGTCGGTATGGAGCATCCGGAGATGCGTTTACCGTCCGCGTTCCGGCACGCGGACCTGCGAACGTGGGCCAAGCAGAATCGCGGAGAACTGCTTTGGGCCGTGCTTACTTTGGTCCGGAACTGGTTCGCGCAGGGCGCGCCCAGATTCAATGACCGGGCACTTGGCAGTTTTGAAAACTGGTCACAGATTGTTGGTGGAGTGCTGGCGGCGGCTGGAATTGAAGGCTTCCTCGCTGGCCGCGAGTTATTCGCCGACAGTGGGGACACCGAAAGCGCAGCCTTCCGGACTTTCATCAACGCTTGGTTCGATGTGTTCCAAAGCAAACCGGTTACCGTGAACGACCTGATCACATTAGCCAAAACGCATCTGGCGCTGGCTGAGGAAGACCGCTCCAGCCGCACGATTCTGGGCGGCATGCTCGGCAAACGGCGCGACAACGTTTTTGGTAATTACAAATTGGTCGCCGCACCATACACCGACGATCATGGCCGCTCACGGTCGGGATGGAAACTTGTCGCAGTGGACAGGCAACCCACTACCGAAGCGAGCACCGATAATCTGCCCACTACACCCGCCGAAGATAAAGCCGAAAGGCCGCCACCCGATGCCGCTAACCCGGACGCTAGATTTCAACCTATCCCACCCGACGCGTATATCTTCAGCCAACTGCGCAACCTCGGTCGGACCATCCTGACGATTGAGGAGTATGAACGGCTCGAACGCGAGCAGCAACGTGAGCAAATTCGCGTGTATCCGGAATACGGCATGATGTGCGACCGCGAAGAAGCATTTTTGCTTAAACACCCGGAACACCGGGCTGTGTTACCGGGGCCGATGTACTACAGCGAGTGCCCAATCTGTGACGCCGAGATGGATATCTGCTCGTGGGTCGGCGAATCGACCATCATCGCCCGTTGTTTTAACGGTTGCTCCAAGGAAATGCTCCACACCCAACTGGCGCTGGATGAAACAGGCACTGGGGCCATCGATCCGCCAGCCGAGCCAATACGACCATTGCCGCCCACCCCTTTTTGGGAGACAACCTACCGCCGCTCACTCCTCTTGCGCAACTAAAACGTTTCGCGAAGTCCGCTCGCAAAGAAGTGCTTTATTGGAGCAGGCGAGAGAGTCCCGATGCGAAACTATGCCTGAAGTGGAGCGAAGAGAACTTAGCGCAGACCACACAGTTGATCGAGACCTTTCCGGAAAGGTATGCGCGCTGGAAGGTACAGACGGAAGGCCGGATAGGGTGCAGCGACGTGAACACTCAAGGAGCGAATTTATGAAATCCGTTTTCATCCCCGGCATCCGCGCCAGCGACGTGGTCTTAGAGGGCGACCGCATGGGCGCCATCGCGATAAGCCAAGGAGATAGCAACCGATGGACCTGCAAGCAGACTTTGAAAAGGCCGTCCGCTACAACGATATCAACTGCGCGGCCCGATTCGCGCATGAGCACGCCGACGATCTGCGGTATCATCACCCGCTGCGGATGTGGTTCGTGAGAACGAACGGTGAATGGGTTAGGTGCGGCAGGTCGGAACTGGTGCGTATGTCCGTGCGCTTTCTGACACTGCTCGCAAACGAAGCCCACGCCTAAGAGATGCGTGAGTCGGGCAGCGTGTGGCGGGCGGATGCAATCGTCAACCGGCTATGCAGTGCGCGCATGGTCAATGTTGTAATCAGCCACGCGCGTTCACACTTGGCTATTACAACGGATATTACAAGGAGATAAGCATGACAAAGAACGGCGATTTTGACTATCACAGAAAGTTGGATGGCACTGATCATTTCGATCAGCAGATCATGAACCTGTTGGGCGTGATCGGCGGCTCCAATACTGCGAAAGAAGCGTTGGATAAAGAGATAGCGCAGATCGACGCGGACACGGAACTGTCCGACACCGGCAAGGCCAAACGCAAGGCGGCGCTACATCCAAAGCACCTTGAGTCCGACGATCTCCGGCGTTTGGATGTCTGGGCCAAGCAGGGCCGCGAGACGATGACCAAGCTCTTCAACGAATTGACGGCGCGCCCGGTCACGAAACCAAAGTCGAGCGATCCGGCAGAAGCCACGGCGGAACTATTGCGCCGCGAATTGAGTAATCACAGGATGCTACTCGACTATCGCGCACTACCAGCGGAGCAACAGCGCGCCAAGAAAAGGGACGCGATTGAAAAATGCAGTACCAGCGAGACCGCGAGGCAAGTTATCTTCGGTCTACGTGACGATGGTTTACTGAGTGACGCCGAATGGTCTCGGGCCGAAGCGCAATTGATGCAAGGTGTGGACGCGGCCAAGTTCAAGAAGTATTGCGAACTTTGCGGAGCGCCGCGCTTTGACGGCACCTTCGATGAGGCTACGGGGCTAGTCGCGCAGGCTGATTACGCACTACACAAACTCCGAGAACACGCTCAGGCCGTGACCGCCGCGCCGCAGTCCGCCGCTTATCTGGCTGATAGCAAAAACCTGCCCGCGCCGGTAATGACTAAAGAAGCGATGATATTAAATAGGCAGACCGCAACCGATGTCTCTGTTTATCGGGCCGCGCAGGCAGAATGCGAAGCGCAGGGATTGCGATTGGAGATTGAGGCTTTTGACCAACAGGGATCGGCACAATAGCAAAAAAGGAAAGCGCCGGAGTGGGAAACCACCTTCGGCGCTTATCCCCAAAGGATGTCAGAACGCTTAATTCCGAACCAACCATCAACTTGCATACCACGCATACGATGAACTTAGGCACTTGCGGATGGCGGAGCGCAACGTATGAGGCGCGCCCCAAGCCCATTAAGTTGCTCACCGTGATTCATCTCACGCCCCGCGAGTGCGCCACCACTTCAAGTGTTACAGGCCACTAGTGTCCACACATGCCCATGCCACCCATGCCACGCATTCCGGGCATGCCTGGCATATCAATCATCATCCCCCTTCGCTCTTGCTGATTAGTCCCACCGGACATCATCGATCCCATCATTCCCGACGCCTGACGGCGCTTAGAAATAAGACTGCGGACGTATGCTGCGGCGGCCCAGGTCTGAGCAGGTGTAAGCGCATTCTCAAACGACAGCATAGGTGTTCCGTTCAGGCCGGTACGAAGGGTGAGGTAGATGTCCTCCATGCTCGAACCGCGCTCGAAGACTCCGCCGGTAAAGTCGCGCGGCCGCATCTGTCGCGGGGAGGCATTGATTACTGCTGGTCCGTTACCGCGACCCTCGGCGCCGTGGCAGGTCGCGCAATCTTGCAGGTAAAGTTGCTTGCCCTGAGTTACAAGGTCGGGTGTCGCTTGCGGAGGCTTCGGCAGCGTCACTGGAGTTGCTCGGGCTTCGGTCGCAAAACGCGGCGAAAAGGTTTCAACATAAGCGACCAAGGCCCAGCGGTCATTCTCGGACAAACTAATCCAAGGCACCATTGCGGTTCCATGAAGACCATTCGAAATAACCTTCCAGAGGTCTTCATCGGTTGGCAGTGTTCCGCTTGGGGTTGAGCGGAATGCAAAGACCCCCTTGGTGAAATCGCGCGGCAGCGGAAGCAGCCCGGTCGCGCGCAGACCGTGGCCATCCCCGTTCGGTCCGTGGCAGATGGCACAGTGCTGGCTGTACAGTCGCCCGCCCAAGGAACGCATGTCGGCGTCAAGCTTCGGCTCCGGTGCGCCAGGTGTGGCTTTCAATTCCGTGCCACTCATCCACGACATCATCGCGTTCATCGAGTGCGTGCCTCCACCTCCCATCATCCCGCCCATGTCACAGCCCATCATTTGGGTAGATGCCGTGCGCACATCTATACGCAACGCGAACACTGCGAGCACCGAAAGCAACAAGGCAGTCTTTTTCATAATGAACCGGAATTTCCATTTTGACTCTCTGATTCCAGCTCCTATCTATTAGGTTGAACGGCGTTCCTCGGCAAGGTTCCAGCCGGTACTGCGCGCCGCGCCCAGCACCCAGACGGTCGCGGCGGATGGCTCGCCTTCTTGCCCTCCGGTTTCACGACGCCCTCCGCTTCGTGCGGCGGGTGCGCTTAGGCGCGACTTCTCCGGACTCGGATTCGTGCTCCGCGATGAAATCGATCAGGGCTTGGCGACGCCAGTATCTGCGCCTACCGAAGCGGGAGCACGGCGGAAGCGCGCCGGGCTTTTTCAGCCAGCGCCTGATCGTGGAAACGTCGTCGTTGTTATTGAGCACCAAATCCATCACGTGCTTCGGCGTGTTCCATTTCGCGCTGGCGGAAGTGAACAGTTGCTGATTTTTCATCACGTCACTTCCGCAGCAGCAGCCGACTTCAGGACAGCATGAAGCGCCTTTTTTATTTCCGTCAAGGTAAGTCCTTCGCGCGTTGCGGCGCTGACTGCTCTTATGAGCGCATCGAGCAGTTTTTCGTAGGGGGGCTTCAACTGGGGAATTTCCCCAGTTGCCCGTTTTTTGCCGTCCCTGCCGATGCGTTTGATCGGGTCGGGAATTTTCCCGTTTGACACCATCTCAGAACGGACCTTGCCCACGGTCTTGTGATCGACCTTCAGCAGACGCGCATGCGCGCGGTCGCTCTTTTGCGGTTCGGCCTTGATCGAGTCCGCGATCAAGTCGCGGCGTTGGTCAGTGGTCAGATGGCGTCGATGAACGTTGGCACTCAGGATCAGGGCAATCTTCTGCTCCTCCGATAACTGCTGCTCGGTGATGTCCCTGAACTGCGGTTCGATGCTCGACTCGCGGCAGGCGCGAAGCCGATTGCGGCCATCGAGAATCACGCCATCGGCCACTATGATCGGCTCGCGCAGACCATGGGTTTTGATGTCAGCGACCAGTTCATCGAAATCGTCGCCTTCCATCGACGGAAAACGCTCGGTGAAGGGATGGGCTTTCATGACCGCACCTTCGTGCGGCGGGTGCGCTTAGGCGCGATTTCACCGGATTCGGATTCGCGCGTTTTGATGAATTCGATCAGTGCTTCGCGCCGCCAATATTTTCTGCGACCGAATTTTGCGCAGGGCGGAAGCGCGCCGGGTTTTTTCAGCCAGCGCCGGATGGTCGAAACGTCGCGATGGAAGAAATCGGCGAGACCGAGTTCGTCTAAAAGATCGGGATTGGGTTTTTGATCGTCCATCTGTGGACACACTCCTTCTGTCGAAGGGGCGTTCAACCACAGATTCGGCGCTACTGGCGGGCCGCCTCGTTTAAGCCCGCCGCCCGCCGCGTGGGATCGTCAGCCCACGCGCATGATCCCGCCCGCATTGCGCGAGCGGTCACCGAGATAACGACACTTCCTTGCTGCGACGTTCGTGCTGCCGTGTCTGCGCCTTTCACACGCCACACCTGCATGCGAACACGATCCAAGAAGCGCCGACCGTCGCGCTTGCCCCGGCTGGGGCCTTACTCACGGCGACGGCAGCCGCGACTTTAGCGGAGCGTTTCGATGACGGTCAAGAGCAAGCGTAACCATGTGCGCGATTTTCAGCCGCATCCGTAGAAGGCCGAACCGGCGCGGCAATCGAAGGTAATCGGGCGCAGAAGAGAGTTGATCAAAGGCAGGTTTTTTCTCAGGCATAAGCGGCTGAGTGTTGAAACGAGTGTTGACATAAAAGAACCGGAAGTCATGAAGTCCTTCTCTCCGTGTCACAGAATGCGCAGGGCATCTGCATGTCCATCAGGACCAGGTCATAGCGGCCGGAGGAGAATTTTTCGACCGCCACTTTCCCGTTCTCGGCGGTTTCGATCTGGTAGGGGAGGCGCTTGAAGTACGCTGCGATCAGCAGACGATTGTCCGGCGAGTCCTCGGCGAGCAGGATACGCAAGGGCCGCGAGGCGGCCATGGGAGCGGGTTGCGCCGGCGCGGACGCCACCGGCGGCGCGGTCATAACCTTGCCGTTGGGCGCAGCATGGCCCTTACCATTGGCCGCCGCGTCTCCGTAGCGAATCGACGCCCGCGCCCCGGAGTTTTTCAGAGCTTGCGCGGCCAGCGAGATTATTTCGAGCAGATCGGAGCGGCGCACGGGTTTCAGCAGATGGTGCTGGAAGCCGAGGCGGCGCACGCGCGCGAGCTTGGAGTTCAGATCGTCGGTGGTCAGCAGCGGGATGATCGTCTTCGCGCCGCAGGCGTATCCGTCCTGCGCAAGACGCTCGATCTGCTCGATTCCAGGCATTTGGCAATCGCCGAACACGAGGTCGAAGGGCCGCCCCAAGCGTAGCGCTTCGCCGAGCGCCGCGATCGTTTCCGGAACCGTGGACGCCTCTGCGACCGTCGCGCCGTAGCGGCCGAGCGTCTCGACGAAAATCCGCCGGCTGGTGGCGTTGCGATCGGCCACCAGGGCCCGTAGGCCGTGCAGGTCGTAGATCGGTATGGCTTCGCGGATTGGTATGGCTTCGCGGGTGGGGATGGCTTCGCGCACGGTACTGCATACCTCCAGCGTTGCTGTGAAATGAAACGTGCTTCCTTTGCCCGGCTCGCTCTCGAGCCAGATCCGCCCGCCCATCAGCGTCACCAGCCGCGACGCGATCGCGAGGCCGAGCCCGCTGCCGCCGTACTTGCGCGTGTCGGAGGAGTCGGCCTGGGTGAAGTTGGAGAAGATCGCCCCGAGCTCGGCGGGCTCGATTCCGATGCCGGTGTCGGCGATCGAGAAGCGCACCACGCCCGCCCTGGCGCCGTCTTCGGCGGCCACGGTCAGCTCGACCGCGCCCAGTTCAGTAAATTTGATCGCGTTACCGATCAGGTTCATCAGCACCTGGCGGAGCCTGAGCGGATCGCCCATCAGCCGCAGCGGGGTGCCGGGCGCAATCCGCGCGACCAATTCCAGCCCCTTGCCGTGCGCGCGCACGACCAGCGTTTCGACCGTCGCTTCGACCAGGTCGCCGAGGTCGAATTCAATTTTTTTCACTTGTACGCGGCCGCTCTCGACCTTGGCCAGGTCGAGGATATCGTCAAGCAGGGTCATCAACGTGCCGCCATTGAACCGCATGATCTCGAGATAGCGGCGCTGGTCCGGGTCGAGGCTGGTTTCCGACAGCACTTCGGCCATGCCGAGGACGGCATTCATCGGGGTGCGAATCTCGTGCGACATGCTGGAGAGGAACTCGGACTTCGCGTGCGAGGCGATGAGCACCTGCTCGCGCGCCGCTACCAGCGCCTCGTAGCGTTCATTGAGACCGCGGCGATAAAGAGCGGTCAGATGAGCCGCCAACTGAGCTATTACGATCGCGGTCAATAGTGCGAGCCAGCGAAAGTAGATGAGAGGATCGTGCACTGAAATCAGCGCTTCGTCGATCGTGAATGCGGCCAGCGCATAAATGTTCAATGCCGCCTGCCAGCGTTCGCTCCAGGGAATAAGGCATCCGGTTCCGGTCGCGAACAGCAGCGTCACGGCGAACAATGGGATGTCCTCGTTACGGATAACGTTGATCGCGCCCGTGCCGGCGATCACCGCCCAGCTCATCGCCAGCACGGTGCCGCGCCAATAGCGCATCGACCAGCTGTTGAGGCTGATGGAAAGCGCCAGGCATGCGGCTCCGATGTTGAACAGGTGCAAGCCAGCCGTTACCGGCCGATAGCCTGAAGAGTTCAGTTCGTTCACGAAATACGCAGTCTGAAAGGCAAATATCACTACCGTGCTGATCCGGAGCATCAGCGCGCCCCAATACTCATTATTGACCGTCAGTAGTTCGGTGAGGCCGCTCGCCCACGTCGCCGGCGTGTCAACCGCTTCGCTTGCCAGCAAGCCCTCGCGAGCGTGGGGCCAGTGTATTCCTGAAGCGAGTCCCATTGCGTCTGCCATCGAGCACTGTGGCCGTCACAGAGGGGAGCAAGAGCGATGCCCGAGCGGGCGCTCGTTTAAGCGAAGGGTAAACGTGCGCGGGAGAGAGGCACGTACAAATGAGACATCAGGCGTGTCATTAGAATGACACAACTGCTAAAACCCGAGCGATTCTTCCGTGAGCCGAGCCAGGGTTCAGGGCGCGAGCACCAGTTCCTGGCGCGCCGCGTAGCCGTCGATTTCAAGCTCCAGCCCGGTGACCGGCGGCCGCGCATACTGCCATCGGATACCGCGATATGCCGCCGCGCCCAACGCCGGCAGAAGGTCGCTCGCGAACAGTGGATGCATATCGTGGACGGTGTAGAGGTTCACCGCCGACGCCTCGCTCCATCCAAGCTTCATCTCGCCGAGGAGCCCGCCGAGCGCTTCCATGATGCACGCGGTCTTGCGCCGCAATCCTTCGAGCGAGACGTCGCCGGCCGCGACCACCTCGCGCTTGCCGCCTTCGCGCGAGGCCACCTCGGGCACGCCGGCGAGCACGAAGGCCGGACGCGCGACGCCCACCGCCGGCACCGTGTAGTAGAAGCCATACATCGAGGGCTCGGCGATCGGGCTCGACGCCGGCGCGACGTTTGTTCTCGCGACCGGATTGAGTCCGTCGACCAACACGCCCCAGGCCGTCAGCCGCTCGATATACGGGCGGTTGAATTCGTCGAAGCCCGCGGGCGTGAGCGCCGCCGGGATGCGCAGCTCGATTCCGCATACGGCGTTGAGCGGGCGTCCCGCCTCGCGCAGGTGGCGCTCGATTAGCCCGTAGCCGTCGGCCAACCGCGCGAGCGGCTTGAAGGTCGCGTGGACGATCTCGAAGCCGGAGTTGGCGAGTGCGCCCGAAGAAAAAGGCGCGCCATAGCCGCGCACGAATTTGTAATTTCCCTTGGGGTTGTCGAGCAGCATCGTTCGCATTCCTCCCGCGCGTTGCTCGCGCGCGGCCCATTATCGCGCGCCGGCGGCGCCACAGTGAAGCGCAATCGCATCATTTTTCGGTCTATTCCGTCCCAATCCGGACGATCGGGGGGCTGGCCACGAAACCGGCGTCTGGAAAAACCAGTGCCGACTGCGCTAAATCAGAAGATGGCCTCCGCGCACCGTGACGGCACTGCGGCCGTACCCGGTCAATCACGGCGGCCGACACTACTTTAGGAGAACGCCATGCACGTAGGATACGGAGCCGCTTTCCAGAATCCCAACAACGCGCATTCCGACGCCGAGGTCTATCGCAATGAATTGCGGTTTGCCGAGATGGCCGAGCCGCTCGGATTCGATTCGGTCTGGTCGGTCGAGCATCATTTCGACGACTACACGATGTGCCCCGACGTGCTGCAATTCCTGTCGTACATGGCAGGCAAGACCAAACACGTGAAGCTCGGTTCGATGGTGGTCGTGCTGCCCTGGCATGATCCGATTCGGGTCGCCGAGCAGGCCTCGCTGCTCGACCATCTCTCCAACGGCCGCTTCATCCTGGGCCTTGGCCGCGGCCTGGCGCGAATCGAGTACGAGGGTTTCCGCCTCGATCAGAACGAGGGCCGCAGCCTCTTCGTCGAGTACGCGGAGCTGGTGCTCAACGCCCTGGAAAAGGGCTACATGGAAGGCGGCCGTCACACCAATCAGCCCCGGCGCGACATCCGGCCCTTCCCGGCGCGTTCATTTCGCGGCCGCAGCTACGCCGCCGCGGTCTCGCCCGAATCGATGCCGATCATGGCGAAGCTCGGGGTCGGCGTGCTGGTGATTCCGCAAAAGCCGTGGGACGCGGTCAAGAAGGATTTTGAGATCTACCACAAGGTCTGGCGCGAGGTTAACGCGACCGAGCCGCCGCCGCCGCTTTCTGGCGGGTTCATCTTCGTCGACGAGGACCGCAGCCGCGCCCAAGAGATGGGGATGAAATACATCACCGACTACTATCACACGGCGATGAAGCACTATGAGATGACCTCGGAGAAATTCGGCCAGAACAAGAGCTACGAGTTCTACAGCGGAGTCAGCAAATATATCGCGCGCCACGGGATGGATAACGCGGCCAAGGACTTCGCCTCGCTGATGCCCTTCGGGACTCCCGCCGAGGTGCTCGAGAAGCTCAAGTTCATGCAGGAGACGATCGACAACAATGGCATCCTGGGCAACTTCAGCTACGCCGGGATGCCGTTCGACGAGGCCGAGCGCAACATCAAGTGCTTTGCCAAACACGTGATGCCCGAGCTCAAGAAATGGAAGACCGCGCCGCTGCCCGAGCCGGCGGAACTCAAGCTGCAGTCGGAGTCGGCCCGCGCCGCCTAGTCCGCACCTCTGCGTCCTACCTCCTCCCCCAAATTGTCTTGGGGGAGGAGGATGGAAAAGGAAGATGGAGGTGGGAGTCGAGCGAGGACGCGCCGGTTGTTTTTTCTGCCGCGCTTGCTCGTCGGAATCTCGCAATGCACGCGCCAATTACGCGCGCCAAAAGAGGCGGTTCTCACAGACATTCAAAACCGCCTGGACCCCCACCCTGTGACCCTCCCCCGAAACATTGGGGGAATTGAGAAGACCTGCACGCGGCCATTTTGATTTTAAAAAATGGCCACCGCGCTTCCCCGCCTCCTTGCCGGTGGCATCGCTTACGCCAAAGTGCTACGGATGCGCTTGAGTTCGCACGGCGCGCCGTTACCCGCGCCGACGGATAAAATCCACGCGCCGCGGAGGATTCACACCCCATGCCAGATCCGAAAACGATGCCGCGCAAGACGCGCTTCGGATCGCTCGCGCACTACGAAAAGGGCGGCGTCGAAGTCATCAACGACGACCCCCGCAATTACGCCTTTTCCAACATCTTCGAGGTCGCGTCAAAGTCCGAGCCCTACGAAAAAGTCGCGGTCGGCAAAAACCTCAAGTACGTGCTCGAAGCTATACGGGCCGAAGGAACCTCGCCCTGGTACACCGCCTCGCACGACGAATCGGCCATCGTCATGGACGGCGAAGTCGAGATTCGGCTGATCAAGCTGGAAACGCCCGCCGTGGCCGACGATCACGAAGGCACCACGATGCTCGAAGGGACGCCGAAGGGCAAACGGATGGGCCATATCGTCGCGCGGCGCGGCCACATGGCGCTGTTGCCCAAGGGCGCGGCGTACCAGTTCCACGCCGCCAAGCCTGGGGTGATCCTGCTCCAGAGCGTGCTCGGCGATCTTACGCTCGAACGGTGGCGGGACATCTGCCAAAAGTAACGACATCGGTCAAAAAGCAGCTGTCTGCAAAAACCCGATGCGGCGCATGGAGAATTGAGTAATGGCAGCGACGAAAAAGGCTAATGGCGCGGCCAACGATTTTGGCTATCGCACCTTCGCCCTTGGCGGATTCGAGTTCGAGCGCGACGAGTATTTCGCGCATATCGCGTGGCCGGGCGGTACTCATTCGATGCCGGTGGATCTGTTCCTGCGCGCGATGATTCGCGATCTGGCCTGGAGCTTCTTTTACGGCACGGTCAATTTCGACGGCGTGTTCGGCACCACTAATCACTACGGTAGCGTCGACGTCTTCGCCGGCCTGTACAACAGCGGCTATCGCAAACAGAACCGCGAGCACGTCGAGAATTTCAAGAGCGACGACGTAAAGGCGATGTTCGAAGCGCTGCTCGAGGATTGGACCAACGAGGGCTTCGACCCGTTCGCCGCGCCGCAGGAGACCGGCAGCGCATTCGGCCCCAAGCACGGCAGCAACAGCAAGGCGATTACGCGCAAGCGCCTGACCGCCAAACGGATGGTCGGGATGAAGGACGACATCCCGTTGCGCTCCGACGCGGGCGGCAATCCGGTCAACCGCCAACTCGCCGACGTCGCGCAGGACCAGCCCGAAGTGCATGCCGAGCCGGGCTTCGAGAACGAAGTTCACGCGTTTAATTTCTTCGGCTACGTGTCGCGCTCCGACGTCACCTGGAATCCGTCAGTCTGCGCCGCGGTCAAGGACAGCCTGATCTGCGCGACCACCGAGGAATACATGCTCCCGGTCATTCACGGCAACGACCGCGTCGAGTGGTTCGTGCAGTTGAGCGACGAGATTCAATGGGACGTGAGCGACCGCGACACCGGCGAGCCGCGGGCGCGGGTGGTGATGAAGGCGGGCGACGTCTCGGCGATGCCGGCCGACATCCGCCATCAAGGTTACTCGCCGAAGCGCTCGATCCTGCTGGTGTGGGAGAACAACGACGCGACGCTGCCCGAGTTGTACGCCAAGAAGCGCCTGAAATCGAACCCGGTGGAGTTTTAATGCGTGCATCGCTTCTCCCGAGGGTCATCCTGAGAGTTTGTTAGGATTCGAGCGAAGCGAGCCTGCGAGTGGAACGCGGGCGCCGCGCGGCTCGCGGCGAAGCTATTTAGTCCAGATGGAGGAATAGCGGAAATGGGAAATCATAACTCGGATATTCTCGCGGCTGACACCGCCACGGCGCGTTCGGTAACGGCCGCCTCTCTGGTCTCGGCACGGGTCCTTTCCGCCATAGTTGCGTTGTTGCTCGGCGTGGGCATCCTGTTCGTGGCGGGCTTTTCGTCCAACGATTTCGTTCATGCCGCGGCGCACGACGTGCGCCACGCCTCGGGCTTTCCCTGCCACTGACATCCGTCATGCTGTACCGGACGCTCTATTGCGCTGTGGTCGCGGGTGTCCTGGCTGGGATTACCCTGTTCGCCCTTCAGCACTGGACTACTTTGCCGCTGATCCATCAGGCGGAACGCTACGAAAAGACCGAAACCGCGGCTCATCCTGCGCCGCAGGCAAGTGATGCGCCAGAAGATGGGCCGGAAGTTGGTCAAGTTGATGTTGTCCGCTCGGCTTACACTACGGTCGGCGACGTGCTGGTCGCTGCCGGCTTTGGGATGCTGCTTACCGCGATGTACGCGCTCAGCGGTGAGTTTGGGCTCGTGAGGGGCATTCTTTGGGGCCTCGCTGGCTTTGCCACCTTTCATTTAGGGCCCGCCCTGGTGGTTCCACCGTTGTTGCCGGCCCTCGACGCCGCTCCATTGCATTTGCGGCAAAGCGCATGGCTCGTCGCAGCGATATCGACCGGCCTCGGACTTGCGATTTTCGCCTTTGGACCGCGAGGCGCAAAGCTCGCCGGCATCGTTGCTCTTTGCTTGCCCATCGTGCTGTTCCGTTACCTGTTCCCGCTTCCAGGCGCGCAAGCACCCTCGGAAGCTCTTTCCGTGCTCGAGCATCTTTTCATCGTGCGCACGCTCGGCGACAATCTGATCTTCTGGTTGGTTCTCGGTGCCATATCGGGATCGATGTTTGAGCATTCAGCCGTGCCTGACCGCGTGCCGCAATGGGCGGTGGCGAACCGACAAGGACGGTAGTCCAACTTTACTATGTTATGAGCGCACCGCTCGTGCGTAGAGGATATTGCCTGTAGTTCGACTCTGCTCCGCAACAATCGCGGACCCAGGAGAGACTCATTTCTCTTGCCATCCTGTCTTAACGTGGAAAACCGACTTGCGAGGATTGTTTACGTACTGAAGGTCCCGGCAGTTTCCATATAGTTAATCACCGGAAACTGTATAAGAGTGGATTTACACTGTCTCCTAGCGTCTGGCCATTAGCGCCGGTAATGCTGCCGAAACCGCAGGTCCCATCGTCGGAGATATTGTAGCCGCCGTCGGTGACAGGCGTGGGCCCTCCGCAGTTACCGCCTGCGTGGTTGCCAATATGCTGTCCGTGACCGTCGCCGCTCCGCCGCGCGAGTTAGAGTTTTCGTCAGGGAGGGCCTCGGCGGAAGCGGTGGCCTATCCACGATATCCAACGACAAATCCGACTGGCAGTCCTCCGCCGACCTCGGTGCGGTCGGCACCAGCTTCTTTGAGCATTTCCTCCAGCTCTGTGGAGGAAAAGCTGCGCCCTCCAGAGGTCGTGCCGCGGATCATCGCGCTAAAGAGCCAGGAGAAGATGCTCGCTGTTTGTCCCCGCTCGGCGAGGAATTCAATGATCGCGAGCGTGCCGCCGGGAGCAACCGCCTCCATGCATTTACGCAGGATCGTGCGGCAAGTCTCTTCGTTGTAGTTGTGCAGAATATGCCCTAGAAACACAGCATCGTAAGGTCCGCCGAATTTCACCTCGCGAAAATCGCCGGCCAGCAGATCAACCCGATCGACGACGCCTAACCGACTGGCGAAAGATTGAGCGACCGGAAGGATCACGGGCCAATCTTGAGCGGTCAGCCGTGCTTTAGGCATCCGCGACAGCGCAGTCAAACCATACACGGCGGACCCGCAACCAACATCCAGCATGTGCAGCGGCGACGAATTATCCGCAGTCCACCCCATATGATCGGCAAGAGTGTTCGCGACGGGTAGGCCTAAGGTGTACAAGGCACGCGTGAGACGCACGATATGATCGTTGGAGCCCTCGCCATATTCCCACGGATTGACTTGGTAACCCTCTGTAACAACGCGGCGATAGTCCTTGAACATGTCAAAGAGCGTCGTGCTGATGGTGGTGTCGATCAAGAGTCCGCCGAGATAACTGGGTTTGCTCGAAACTAAAAACACGTCGCTAACTTCCGTAAGCGCGTACCCCTCGCCCCGGACCTCCAGCAAGCCGACAGCGACCAGAGCATCGAGCAGGATACGCAGTGACGAAGTATCGGCACCAACCGCAGGGCTGAGGGCCTGTACGTTCTGCGGTCCGTCGGCAAAGCGATCAAAGAGGTTGAGATCCAGACCGCATTTCAAAACCCCAGCTGCCCAGAGACCAGTTACTATTTGAAGGATAGGCGCGGGCGTCGGTCCTTCGTTGGCCATAGCAGAGGCTCCCTTTTAATTTTAACTTAATTCCCTCCCTACGATTTGGTGGGAGACGGCGTTGTGAGTACTCATACGCTTATGCTCCCGGTAGGCGATAAGTCAAACAAAAAGACGTAGCTGAGATTTATTACTCCCTCCGCTGGCCCTTCGAGGAAGCCGGCAGCGAGTGGCCGCCAGACGGAATTCCGGCTAATCGACCGGAGGTCTGTAAGCGCTTGAAATTTCGCGAATTTGTGTGATGCTGTTCATGAACTTGAAACCGCACGGTTTCATGCCTGATAGTTTCTGGTCCGCCCGGGAGAACCATCGGCGGAAGTCGGATGCCGAACGGATCGCAGCCCGAACGTGTTCACCATTGAAGAAGATCGAAAGTAAGTAAAGAGTAGAATATGCAATTGCAAAACAAACTATTCATCGGAGGCGAATTCGTCGACGCCGAGGCCCACGGCAGAATCGAAGTCTTCAATCCTCACGACAATTCCAAAATCGCCGACGTCGCCGAAGCCCGCGAGGCCGATATCGACAAGGCCGTCGCCGCCGCAACCAGGGCCTTTCCCGCCTGGCGCGGGATTGCCGCCGCCGACCGTGGGCGGCTGCTGCTGAAGCTCGCCGACGCGATCGAAGCGCGGGCCGAAGAGCTTGCGCAGGTCGAATCGGTCGACACCGGCCATCCGATCCGCGACACCCGGATGCTCGACGTGCCGCGTACCGCCGCAACCTTCCGTTACTTCGGCGGAATGGCCGACAAGCTCCAGGGCCGCCTGGTGCCGGTGGACCCGGGCTTTCTCAACTACGTCGAGCACGATCCGCTCGGCGTGGTGGGACAGGTCGTGCCGTGGAATTTTCCGATCATGTTTACGAGCTGGAAGATGGGCCCGGCGCTCGCCGCGGGCAATTGCGTGGTGATGAAGCCGGCCGAGCTCACGCCGCTTAGCTCGCTCAAGGTGGCGGAGCTGATGCGCGAGGTCGGCTTTCCGCCCGGCGTGGTCAATATTCTTCCCGGCTACGGCAACGTCGCCGGCCAGTACCTCGCCGAGCATCCGCAGGTGCAGAAGATCGCGTTCACCGGATCGACCGCCACCGGGCGCAGAATCGTGCAGGCCTCGTCGGGCAATCTCAAGCGCGTCCAGCTCGAACTCGGCGGCAAGGGCGCCAATATCGTGTTCGAGGACGCCGACCTCGACGCGGCGCTCAATGGCAGCGCGTTCGCGATCTTCCACAACCAGGGGCAGGCCTGTATCGCCGGCTCGCGGCTGCTGCTGCACGAGAGTATCGCGGATAAATTTCTCGACCGCTTCTTGAAACTTGCGGCATCGATCAAGCTCGGTAATCCGCTGAACCCGCAGACCGAGATGGGGCCGCTGACCTCGCTGGCCCATCGCGACCGCGTGCTTTCCTACTGCAAGGTCGCGCGCGAAGAGGGCGGCGAAATCCTGCTTGGCGGTAAAGCGCCTTCCGATGCGGAGCTGGCAAAAGGATGCTACGTGATGCCGACCGTGGTGCGTGCGCGGCCCAAGGATCGCGTCTGCCAGGAGGAGGTCTTCGGCCCCTTCGTGACCGTCACCACCTTCAAGCATGAAGACGAGGTCATCGCCGTCGCCAACGATACGGTCTATGGACTCGGCGGCGGGCTATGGACCACCAATCTTTCGCGGGCGCATCGCGTGGCCCGGCAAATCATCACCGGGATGGTCTGGATAAATTGCTACAAGCGCGCCAACCCGGGATCGCCATTCGGTGGCGTGCGCAGCTCCGGTTACGGCCGCGACCTCGGTATCGAGTCGATCGAGGAATACACCAGTCCCAAGTCGGTGTGGGTCAACGTGGACGCGAAGCTGCCGGCGTACTATCAGCGTTGACGCGGCGGCGGCGGCGGCGACGACCATGGCCCTGATTCTCGATCTGCGCGACGCGATCCGTGAATTCGTCCGCGACGGCGACACCGTTGCGATGGAAGGGTTTACCCATCTGATTCCCTCGGCCGCCGGCCACGAGATCATCCGCCAGCGCCGGCGCGACCTGACGCTGGTGCGGATGACGCCCGACCTGATTTACGACCAGCTCATCGGGACGGGATGCGCGCGGAAACTGGTTTTCTCATGGGGCGGCAATCCGGGCGTCGGCTCGCTCCATCGGTTGCGCGATGCGATCGAGCGCGAATGGCCGCGGCCGCTTGAAATCGAAGAGCACAGCCACGCCGGGATGGCGACGGCGTACGCGGCGGGCGCGTCCAATCTTCCGTTCGGCGTGCTCCGCGGCTACCTCGGGTCTGATTTGCCGAAGTACAATCCGCGCGTGAAATTCATCGAGTGCCCGTTTACCGGCGAGCGGCTCGCCGCGGTGCCCGCGATTCGCCCTGACGTTGCCGTGATCCACGCGCAGCAGGCCGATCGCAAGGGCAACGTGCTCTTGTGGGGCATCGTGGGCGTGCAGAAAGAAGTGGCGATGGCGGCGCGGCGCTCGATCGTCACGGTCGAGGAGATCGTCGAGCGGCTCGAGCCGCGGGCGAATTCGGTGGTGCTGCCCGGATGGGTCGTGGGCGCCGTATGCGAAGTCCCCGGCGGCGCGTTTCCGTCCTATGCGCTCGGCTATTACGCGCGCGACAATTCCTTCTATCAGCGATGGGACGAGATCGCGCGCGAGCGTCAGAGCTTTACCGATTGGATGGAGCGCAACGTGCTCGCGGCGAAGGACTTCTCGGAGTTCCGGCGAAGAATCCGCTCACCGCTACCTAACCCGGAACGCCTAACGTGACAGTTTCGTAACGGTTTAGGCCGGAGCGCCCCGGCGGCGAGACGCCCCGGCGGTCACCGCGTGTGGGAGACTCAACGCAGCAACTTCTTGTCGCTGGGCCGTGAATGCTTGTCCGCGATTGGCGGCGTTTCCTTGAGCAGCCCGGCCAGCTTCAGTTGGCGCGCGACGTCGTCCACGATCTCGGCCTTGGACTTGCCGGTGGTCGAGATGAAGACGCCCCGCCGTGGCTTGCCGGGCGGGGCTGCCCTGTCCGCAGGGCGCGGCTGGTTGCGGAAGCGGCGCCAGCGCTCGTAAAGTTCGCGTTCTTCGGGCGTCTCGTTCTCCACTCGCTTCCAGTCGACGGGATGCCAGATCGAATCGACGAACAGCGCGGAGTTCGTCAGCGCGTGCAGCAGGCGGTCGGCCTGTTCGCGGGTCATGACGGTAGTCCCCTGATAGGCTTGGCTGCCCATCGCGGTTCTGGATCAAGCGTGAAGTCTTTCCCACAAAAGAGTACATAAATCGAAGGCGACCTGCCCCACACGTCGGTTACCCGATAAATAGGGATGCCGTTTTCGAGAAGGTCATGTGAACGCTGACTCGACACCTTGAGTTTGTTCCATGCCAAGTCGCGTGCGTCGGTTCCCTTTACCTCGATATCAATTGCCGATCCGTCAGAGAGCGCGACTCGCAAGTCAGCGCCTTGCACCTTCGGTTCGAATTGACAGTGGGGGTCTTTTCTTTGGAAGTACATCCTGACGATGCCCACGGCCCTTGCTCCTACTTGGACATTCTTAGGGCCTTTCGGGTAGGCCAAATTCAGCGTGTCGTATTCTTTGTCCGTCAGTTCAACAGACCAAGATTCCATTGCTTACTTCCCCGTGGAGATGCGCGCCGAGCCTAACCGCTTTTCACTGAGCCTCACCGCACTCCGGCGACACGTCGATCCGCAGATGGTAGCCGAACATTTGAGACGCTTCAGGCATCCAGTCTCCGTCGAAACTGATTTCGACGACTCGCGCCAACGCATCGAAGTTCTCGGCGGCTACCTCGATGTCCAGCCGATACTTCCCCGGCCCAACTATGTGCCCGAAGTGAAGCGGTTTCGTAATTAGGTCGAAGGTCAGCGAAAGGCGCTCTAAGCCGGGTTTGGTCTCGCCTGTGAAAAGGTGCTTAAGCCTAGGGTCGAGCATGTGTGCGACATCGCAATGTCTGGATGAGCCCGCTGGCAAAAAGGGCAGATACGTTCTGTCCCTGTGCGGCTCCGGTGGAGAGTTCGACCACACCAAATTCATCGGGGGGAAATCTTCAACCGGCTCCCATTTGTCCCCTCGCTCCTGCCTCAGACTCTTGGCGTAGACCTCGACGTTGCGGGCAGTGACGTTGCCCGTGTTCTTCACGAGTATTCGCAGGTAGTACGATGCGGCTCTCTCTTGTCTGCGCCCCCCGGAGATATTATCGAAGTTCTCGACGTATGGAATCTGTATGCAGTCGGGTGGTCCTGCAAACGCGAGAACCACAAGGTCCGGGTGAAGGTTCTTTCTGCGCCACCGTTCGCGCCAGTCTTCCTGCCAAAGTGCAATAACGAGAGCGGCTATAACTGCGAGCAGCGTCGCTATCGCAGTCACCCAAGTTGCGGCCACCTCACTGGTCATACAGTCCCCCACGCCGTTGCGTCCCCATCCGGCTCTCGTCTTTCTAAGCGGCACGACCTTGGCCGCGCTATCGTGAGATGCCCAGCCAGCCTAGCCGCTTACCACGAGCACCGAGAGGCCGTCGAGTCCGCACAGACGGCAATGGGACTGCGTACTTGACGCTCATTCACTCGTCTAGTACTCGGCTACTGGCGTCTGGTCACGAACTCGCCTGCCGTATCGAGGGGGAAAATATGGGCGCGTTACTGATGAAATGGGTCAAATGGATCGCGGTGGTTCTGGGCGCGGCCGGGATGCTGACCCCCGCACTCTTGGAATTAGGCTGGATACCGCGTGAGCACGCACTGGAGGCGTGATTTTTCTGCTCGGCTTTATCGTATTAGACAGCGCCGTAGCCAAAGAGTCGCAAGAGCCGAACCGAGCACCCGTCCTAATGACCAGTTCAGAGGACTACTACCACGCCGTAACTGGCCTCATGAGCGAAAGCAAGCACGAGGTGCTCATGGTTGTTCGCGGCGATGAGATTTTGGTGGAACAGGCACAGCTTTTCGTTCAGAGAACGCGCTCAACCTTATTACGAGAAAAACAATTGCATATTTACATAGTTGTTGCTTCGCACCTCGGCGAGATAAAGGAAGAGGCGCTTCAACGCCGGTTGGCCGCTGCAAGTGATCCTTCGTTCGAGGGAAGGATGCACTTTCATTTTACCGAATCGCCGGTTACCTTTGGATGCCTTGTGTTTGACCAGAAGCACTGGGTCATCGACTTCCCACCTAATCCCGCCGATATAAGAGGTGGAGCTATTCTTTTCAGAGACAATCCGGAAGGTGCGCGTCTAATATCCAGCTTTATCCACCATCAATGGCTAGAGCGCTCCGGGTTTACGCTGAGCCTTGACGAGGCTTACGAGAAGTGGAAGGCCGCTCAGAATCCCGGCTAATCGCGTTACGACCGTTGCGCCTCGGCGCGTTCGAGTAGCTCGCGATCTTCGGCGGTCAATTCCCTTAGCAGGCTGGATAGAACGGGGTCGGGAGTACCCGCAGCCCCCGGCGATCTCATGGTCTTCGATCGGCCGTAGGTCTTCCCGCGCCTTTCCGCTGGCTGCCGGTCTGCCAGTTCGAGAATTTCGTGCTCGACGAGAGTTCGCACCCGCGACTCGAACCAATGCTGGAACTCCGTCGAAGCCGGGCCGTACTGACGGGCGGGGATGACCTCGACGACTTCGCACGATTCTTCACCCACTCCCGATCTTCCCGGATGCGCTCCGGCTCCTCGCCCCGGAGGGCAACCAGCCAGATTGCAGCGAGGATGGTTTCGCGGAGCAGTTCCTCCGATTCCCGATTGCGGGCGTGGGCGGCTTGCTTGAGCGCCTCACGGGCATTCGGCGCGAAGGGTCCGGCCTTCTCCATCCGGTCGGCGATGCGCCCGACCGCAGCTTCACGTTCGGCGGTGCCGCGATGCGACCGGATGGCGAGGTAGTCAGCAAGGAAGTCGCGCGGATTGAGGATGGCGTAGAACCGCCGCGCGATGTCCTCCCCCTCCTTTTCGAGATCACGAATCAGCGCCGGGGGAGCGAAGGGTCGGGGCGCTCGCGCACGCGCACGAGCACCGCGTTGAACCTGTTGGCCTCGTCGCCCAGTGCGACCGGTTTTCGATCTAGCTCGGACTTGGCCGCCTCGATTTGTTCGTGCGTGTAGCGCGGCAGCGGCATGCCCGCGTGGAAAATTCGAGAATACAGTTCGAGCAGCGAGCCACGATTTTCAGTGGATAGCACCAGATCCGCCGGGAAGTCCAGCGTAGCAGTTGCGTAACGATTTCGTTACGGTGTGGACACCGAACGAGCCCTATGCACACCGGAACGAAGAAACGAAAACCCGCGATTTTGCTGGTGTGGTTAGGGCTGGGTTGGTATCAATGTTGGTATCAATGGGCCTTGGAAATTCATCAGCGATGGGACGAGATCGCGCGCGAGCGTCAGAGCTTTACCGATTGGATCGAACGGCACGTGATTGCGACCGCGGACTTCGCTGAGTTTCGGCGCAGTCTCGCTCGCGCGGGCGGCATGCGGCCGCCTGAGGCGATCGATGGCTGAGCGGCAATACAGCGCCGACGAGATGATGACGGTCGCGGCCGCACGGATGCTGCGCGACAGGGTCGTGTGCTTCGTGGGTATCGGTTTGCCGAGCGCGGCGGCTAATCTCGCTCGGCTCACCCATGCGCCCGAGGCGGTGCTGATTTACGAATCGGGCACCATTGGCGCAAAGCCCGAGGTGTTGCCGCTCTCGATCGGCGACGGAGAGTTGGCCGAGACCGCGGATACGGTGGTTTCGATTACGGAGATTTTCGCCTACTGGCTGCAAGGATGCCGCGTCGACGTCGGTTTCCTGGGCGCGGCGCAGATCGATCGGTTCGCCAATCTCAACACCACCGTGGTCGGGGATTACCGCTCGCCACAGGTGCGATTGCCCGGCGCGGGCGGTGCGGCCGAAATCGCCTGCAGCGCGCGCGAGGTGTTGATCATGCTGCGCCAGAGCAAGCGCGCCTTTGTCGCGAAACTGGACTTCGTCACCTCGGCCGGCTACCTCGAGGGTGGCGACAGCCGCGAGAAGCTCGGGATGCCCGGGCGCGGCCCGAGCGCCGTCATAACCGACCTCGGAATTCTCACGCCCGATCCGCTGACCAAAGAACTTACGCTCACCAGCCTGCATCCCGGCGTCATGGTCGAACAGGCGATCGCCGCGACCGGATGGCCGCTCCGAGCTGCGGCCAACGTCGCAGAGACCGCGCCGCCGACGGCCGCCGAGCTGGCAGTGTTGCGCGATCTGAACGAACGCACCGCGCGGGCGCATGCGGCCGGCGCATGAGGGCTGCGCGGCCAAACGCTCGATCGCCCAAAACGCGCTATTAATAAGATGGGAGTGCGCGATGAAAACACTGACTGAAAACGGCCTCACAGCGGCGGCGCTGGCGCGGCTCGCGAAAACATCTGACCCCCGGATGAAGCAGATCATGACCGCTCTCATCCGCCATCTGCACGGCTTCGTGCGCGAAACCGCACTCACGCCCGCCGAATGGAAGACCGCAATCGAATTCCTGACCGCCGTCGGCCATATCACCGACGACAAGCGCCAGGAGTTCATCCTGCTCTCCGACACGCTGGGGGTGAGTGCGATGGTCGACCTGGTGCGGCATCGGCGCCTGGGGCGCGGCACCGATTCGAGTCTGCTGGGGCCGTTCTATCGCGACGGCGCGCCGGAGCAGCCGCTCGGCGCAAGCATCGCGGGCAACACTCCGGGAGAAACAATTGTGTTGCGCGGGCGGGTCGCGGACGCTCGCGGGCGGCCGCTCGCAGGCGCGCTGCTGGACGTATGGCAGGCCGCGCCCAACGGCAAGTACGACATCCAGGACGAGCACCAGGTGGGGATGAACCTGCGTGGAAGGTTTCGCACCGGCGCCGACGGCCATTACGAATTCCGCTCGGTCAAACCGAAAAGCTATCCCGTGCCGGACGACGGACCGGTGGGAGTGCTGCTTCGCGCTCAAGGGCGTCATCCGTATCGTCCGGCGCATATACACTTTATAGTCACTGCGGACGGTTACCAGCCACTGATTACCGCATTGTATATTGCGGGCGATGTCTACATCGAATCGGACGCTGTGTTTGGCGCCAAACATTCGCTGACCGTCGGCTATCACAAGGGCCGCGCGGCAAACGGCAAAGGTGAGCGGGCACCGGACGCGATCGAATTCGACTTCACGCTCGCGGCGGCCGCGGCAGAGCGCTCTTCGCGACAGCCGCGATCGGAGCGCAAGGCGCGGCCCACCGCACGAATCAAACCTGGGAAGGGGCAGAGAGATGGCCGAAGCTTTCATCTGTGACGCGGCCCGCACGCCGATCGGACGTTACGGCGGAGCGCTGTCGGGAGTCAGAACCGACGACCTCGCGGCGATCCCGATAAAGGCGCTCGTCGATCGCAACCCTTCGATCGATTGGAGCCGGGTCAACGACGTCATTTTCGGTTGCGCCAACCAGGCTGGCGAAGACAATCGCAACGTCGCACGCATGGCGGCGCTGCTCGCCGGTTTGCCGGTCGACGTGAGCGGCGTCACCGTCAACCGCCTGTGCGGCTCCGGGATGGAGGCCGTGGTGCAGGCGGCGCGGGCGATCAAGACCGGCGAGGCCAACCTGGTGATTGCCGGTGGCGTGGAGTGTATGTCACGCGCGCCGTTCGTGATGCCCAAGGCGACGAGCGCTTTTTCGCGCAACGCCGAGATCTATGACACGACCATCGGATGGCGCTTCGTCAATCCGCTGATGAAAAAAGCCTATGGCGTCGATTCGATGCCCGAAACTTCCGATAACGTGGCTGCGGAGTTCGAGGTCTCGCGCGCCGACCAGGACGCGTTCGCGTATCGCAGCCAGATGCGCGCGAAACGCGCGCAGGCCGCGGGCCGCTTCGCCGAAGAGATCGTTTCGGTCAGGATTTCCGCGCGCCGCGAGGTCGTTACGGTGAGCATTGACGAGCATCCACGCCCTGAAACCACGCTTGAGACGCTCGCCAAGCTGCCGGCGCTGTTCGGCCCGTCAAGCTCCGTAACGGCCGGCAACGCCTCGGGCGTCAACGACGGCGCCGCCGCGCTGATAATGGCTTCGGAAGCCGCTGTGAAGGAATACGGACTGAAGCCGCGAGCACGAGTGATCGGCGCCGCGACCGCCGGCGTGCCGCCGCGAATAATGGGAATCGGGCCCGCGCCGGCATCGCGCAAGGCTCTCGATCTGACCCATGTCGCCCTTCGCGACATCGACATCGTCGAACTCAACGAGGCTTTTGCGGCGCAGTCGCTCGCGGTTCTGCGGCAACTCGGATTTCCTGATGACGCCGAGCATGTGAACCCCAACGGCGGTGCGATCGCGCTCGGCCATCCGCTGGGGATGAGCGGCGCGCGGTTGCTGTTGACCGCAATACACGAACTCGAACATCGCAAGGCGCGTTACGCGCTATGCACGATGTGCATCGGGGTGGGGCAGGGAATCGCGTCGATAATCGAGCGCGTTTAAGGCGGTTCAGCGCAGCGCGCTCAGCACCTTGTCGGCCAGCACGGTGTATCGAGGGTACAACGGATGTCCCGCGTAGTGGCCGCCGACGATGACCGCTCCGGCGAGCGCCACGGTTGCGAGACCGATTCGGAGCGCTACTCTTCGTCTCGGTCTGCGCTCGATTTCCGGCTCGCCGGCGGGCGCATTGATGATAGGCGAGTGCTTTTCATAGATTGGCTGGTAGGCGTCGCGCACCGCTGAGATCATTGCGGCGGCGGCCCGTTTCGGATCTTCGACGCCGTCACCGGTGAAGCTGAGGATATCGCGAAATTGCGCCAGCGTCCTTTCGGCGTCCTCGGCGACGAGGTTTATATGGTCGAGAGACAGGTGCCGCAGGTTGGAGTGAGCTACCTGGCGAAACAAGCCGAGCGTGCGCTCGAAATGAGGAAGACCACTACGGAAGATCGACTTTCGGCGGTCAGTTTGCGCGAGGTCTGCGGGTTTGAACGCCGCCAATCTTGCCAGGCAAACAGCCAGACGTTCAAGTGCCGCCCGCTCGGAGTTGGTGGTCATTGAGGCCTCCCGGTCCAGTTACGATCTACGCGACGACTTAATTTTTAACATGCCAATTGCATCTTTAATAGCCCTATCTCTCTTTAAAAATCCATAAATTGTCAAACGGTAGATTCGCTTCATAGAACGCCAGTAGGCGTCAGACTAAGGCCGGTATCGGTTCCGTAGGGAACGCCGTACGATTGCGACGCTTACTGCGAAAGCGGGGGCGCCGCTGCGCATTCAGATCTCGTTGGCGCGGGCGATGCGCCCGAGCCATTCGGCGCTCGGCTTGACGGTGCGGCGCTGCGTTTCGCGGTCGACTGCGATCAGGCCGAATTTCGGATGGAAGCCGAACAGCCATTCGAAATTGTCGAATGCGGACCAGTAGAAGTAACCGCGCACGTCGATCTTGTCACTGATGCATCGCGCGACTCCCGCCATCGCGCGTTTTACGAACGCGATCCTTCGCGTGTCGTCGTCGGTGGCGACGCCGTTTTCGGTTACGATGATTGGCAGCTGAGTCATGGCGCTCGCGTAGCGAATTGTCGGCTCGAGCGCCTCGGGCCAGAATTCGTAGCCCATCTGGGTGAATTCGACGCCGGCTTCCGGCGGCAGGGTGCCGTCGGGGCCGTAGCGCTGGCGCGCATAGCATTGCACGCCGATGAAATCGTCGTGGCGCGCCGCTTCGAGAAATATATCTTCAGCTTCGCGTCGGTCACGGTCGCGCAGATGCGCGCCGCCCGCGAGCGCCTGCATGTCTCTCATCGCCAGCGTCATCCCGACCGGGAACTTGCCGGGGCCGGCGCGCAGCGCCTGCACGCCGAGGCGGTGCGCCTCGAGCAGCACGTCGCGCGAGCGGGCGCGCACGCAAAACGGAAAGCTCGAAAACATTTTCGGCTCGACGCCTAGCGCCCGCGCTGCCGCCGTGCGCATTGGCGAGCGCAAGACGGTCTCGTCACTGTGCAGGATACCCGTTTGATGCAGGTAGACACCGAGGTTGAGTTCATTGAGCGTACAGGCCACGTCGACCAGATCGCCGAGGTGGCCGACGATGCGCTCGCAGTAGCGCGCGAAAAGCCGCGCGGTTTCCCGCGATTCCCATCCGCCGCGCGCGGCAAGCCATCGCGGCGAGGTGAAATGATGCAGCGTCACGACCGCCTTGAGTCCGTTTTCCCGGCAGGCCGCGAGCATCCGCCGGTAGTGTTCAAGTTGGGCGAGCGAAAACTCGCCCTCTGCGGGTTCGATCCGCGCCCATTCGATCGAGAATCGATAGGCGTTGAAGCCGAGCCTGGCGAGCAGGGTCATATCGTCGGCGTAGCGATGGTAGTGGTCGCAGGCGTCGCCCGAAGATTCGGTATAAACGGTGCTATCGAGATGCTCGAGCAGCCATGAATCGCAGTTTATATTGCCGCCCTCGACCTGATGCGCCGCCGTCGCCGTGCCCCACAGAAACCCACTCGGAAATTTCATCGTCGTGGCGCCCTCCCAAGCGCCTTCCTATCAAGCCAGCGCGCGGAATGCAGCAGCGGAGTCCGTTTCGGTGGCCGCCGCGGCAATAAGCGTCTGGAGGAGGTCAGGAATCTCGAACACGGCGCGATTGTTGAGCTTGGCGGCGCGCGCGCGAAAGCGGGTAAGCCGCTGCGGCTGGAGCATCTGTGTAATTCCGGCCACGATTTCGTTGAACGAGCGCAGCACTACGCCGACCTGATGCCGTTCGATCCACTCGGTATTGTAACGCTCCTGCACCATGGTCCGCGCGTTACGCTCGACGATCACCGGCAGGCCCATCACCAGCGCCTCGCTGACGCTGCCGGGGCCCGGCTTGCCGACAAAGTAGTCGCTCAGTCGCATCAACCGGGGGATTTCCCGCGTGAAGCCCTCGACGTGGCACGGGAACGGCAGTTTCATCGCGGAGAGTTGCGCGCGCAGCCGCTGATTATGCCCGCACAAAAAGATCAGCTGGGTCTTCACCCCGGCCTCGGCCACGCGCCGCGCGACCGTCAGCATCCGGCGCGATCCGAATCCTCCGAACATGACCAGGCCGATGGGCAGCTCGGGGCGCAGTCCCAGGCGGCGGCGCTCCTGTTCGCGGCTGATCTCAGGTCTCTCATAAAACTCAGGCCGCACGATCATCCCCGAGGTGCGGAGTACGTGCCGTGGCGGATAGCCCATCGCCAGCGCCTGCTCGGCCGCCTTTGCGGTGCCGCAGATGAGGTATTGATCCTGACGCTCGATCCAGAAATGCGGCGGACAGTCGGCGAGGTCGGTGAGGATCGTGACCATCGGAGTGGCCGGGCGGTTTTGCTCGCGGTCTGCGATACGCAGTCCCTCGAAAATCGCTCGGTTGAAGTTAGGGATCATCGAAACCACGAGGTCGGGGCGGCGCTCCCGCCAATAGCTAGAGAGCAGAGCTACGTTGCGCGGATGCATCCGTCGAATCAGGAACTGCACCGCGCGCAGCATCGGCCCGGTCCCGATAGTCAGTCCATACTTGAGCATCCGATTATATAGGTCTTCGACCCGGACGCCGGTTAGGCGATGCAACACGTCGATCGGTTCAAGAATGTCGCGGAGGTTCACCATCCGGATTTGCCATCCGCGCTGCTGCTGGTCGGCCAGCGCCTTGAGCGCCGTGGCGGAGGCGCGATGGCCGCCGCCCGCATCGAAGAAAATCAGATCGACCTGGATTCCGCGCGCCGCCATGATCAGCGGCTGCGGCGGTAGTTGTGATAGTAAAACGCGGGCGACATTCATGAGAGCGGCGCCTCCGCCGAAGAATCGTACGCGGACGGGTGGCCGCGTCCGCGGTCCCATCGCAGCAGCGCAAGCACGCCGTTGCGATCCTCAGCGACCGCCGTGCAACTGCTTACCCAATCGCCGTCGTTGATGTACCAGATCGATCCAATCAGACGCTGCTCGGGGCGATGCACGTGGCCGCAAATCACGCCGTCGGCCTTGTGCCGGCGGACCGCCTCGGAGACCGCGCGGTCGCTGAAGTCAGTCAGGTATTCGACCGCCTTTTTCACTCCGCCTTTGATGTATGAGGACAGCGGACCGGCGCGTTCGCGGCGCACCCGGCCCTCGCCGTTATACCAGCGGTCCACCCGCATTGCGGTCAGGTATGCCTGATGGCCCATCCGCAGGAACCATCGATTGGGATTGAGCGAGCCGTCGAACTGATGGCCGTGGATCACAAGCATCCGGCGGCCCTCGGCGGTCCGATGAATCGCTTCGTTGAGCACGGATATCGGGCCAAAGAACGATTGCACAAGGTCGGCGCTGAACTCGTCGTGGTTGCCGGGGAGAAAAACCACTCGCGTGCCGCGCCGATGCCACGCGGCGACCTCCTGGACCACCGCGGTCTGCGCTTCGCTCCAGTACCAGGAAGGGCCGAGCACCCAGCCGTCGACGATGTCGCCGACGAGGTAGAGATTGTCGGCCTGATGATGGCGCAGGAAGTCGTAGAGCGCTTCGGCCTTGCATCGCGGCGTGCCGAGATGCAGGTCGGAAATCCAGATCGAGCGATAATAGTTAGTTGTCGCCGCCGGCGGTGCGGCGGCGCGGGTGAGCCATCGAGCCCACCCTGACGATGGGAAACGGTCTAGCCCGACCCCTTCCATCTGGGATCGGTCTCGACGGTCGATTGCCTTCGGCAGTACACATGATCGTGAGTATGAGATCGAGAAGGCGAAATCGATAGTGTTACTTGACGTTACTGATAAGAGATTATTATGTGAGTATTACGCGAAACTGTCGCTGCCCGGCAGAATTGTCAGCACCCAAGGCTTTCAGGTCTTAGCGGCAATTCGCTCTGCCGCCCCACCTGGCCGGCCGGGCTCGGCGATGCGATCGAACGCGCCTGGCAAGGCTCGTAGGACTGGCTTGCAGCGCTGCTTCCCGAACTCACTACGTCGTCGTCGGTGACAGCAGCTTACATTCAAGTCGAACGACCACCGGCATCATCTGTTCGCGCGGGAACGGGCCATTTCTGCTCGCGTTGGCAGCAAAATACTAAACGGCTACTCGCGCGCCGCGGCCCAAGAGAGCATCTTCTGAAATTTGGCCGCGCCGTCCTCGAGCGTCGCTTTCAGATCCGTCAGGTCGTTGTAGAACGTACGATCGGACGCATCCTCCAATACAAGTCCATCGGCATACGTACCCAGCGCGCCACGGTCGATCAGATTCTTGTACCGTTTGACCATCATGGGATGGTTGCGCGCCATCATGCCGGCGACCTCGATGCTTCCGCGTTCGAGCGCTTCGTTGTTTGCGTACACCTGCTGCACCAGCCCCCAGGTCAGCGCGAGATCGGCGTCGATTGGGAAAGAGCTCATGGTCGCAAATTTAGCATTGTTGATACCGCACACCTGGATAAGCCGCTGGGAAAGTCGACGCCCCGGATGAACACCGTACTTGGCATGGTTGTCCATGAACACAGCACGCGGCGAAGCCAGAAGAACATCGCAGGCCAGCGCAATCTCGAAACCGCCGGTCACGGCTGGACCGTTCACTGCGCCGATAATCGGAAACGGACATTCCCACATCGCGCGCCACGGATCGGTCTTACCAGCGATACCGCCGGCGAGGTACTCGTCGAGCTTGCCGATGTCTATTCCAATCGTGAAACCGCGTCCTTCGCCCCGCAAGACGACGGCGCGCACTTCGTCCTTGTTCGGATCCGGATGGGCGCGTTCACTGATAGTATCGAATGCCTGTGCGATCGCCTTCATCATTTGGACGCTCAACGTGTTGAACGTCTGGGCGGTGTTCATAGTCACGACATAGATCCCGTCGTCGCCGACGATCCTGTCAACTAGAACTTCTTCGTTCTGGCCGTAACTCGCCACTCGTGTTCGACCCGTCATGCTTCCTCTCCTGTCACCGGAACTTCCGTTTTGACTCTCCGATTTCAAACCGCCTTTTGGACCCAACGGCCCCCCTCCGCACGGTCTTAGCCCGGTTTAGGTCTACGGTGCCACCCGCGGCCAACGCCCAGAAATGCCGTTTGTCCAATCTCTGCGCCTGCCTAAAACTCAAACCCGGACGTATTGATGATGCAAGCCGCCCGGAACCGGCAGCGCAGCGATAGGGCCGATTGGTTGCGCGCTTCGAGAGTGCGGGCGCGTCCTCATTCAATGAGAGATGGGTGGGGTCGGAGGGTGACTTCCCCAGATTTCATAACCCTGTTGCGTGACTGCGACAACATCTGTCGCCATGGCGGTACGGACCGTCTCGGAAAGACAAAGCTAGGAAAAGCTGATGGCACGCGGCCTGCTATACTGAGGACCCTAAAGATCGGCGCAAAGGGCACAGGAGGCTGAGTTTAATGATCCCAAGTATCGCAGAGCTGCGAAAACGCTTGGTTCCCCTCCGTGCCTCGGATTCCGAATCTAATTCCTTGAAGAGAGATCCGCAGGTTTCGGCGGCAACCGCGCGCCCCACTCCGCCATCATTTCGCGAGTTCCTGGTGCTGCGTCAGAATCTTCCAAAGTTTGGTTCTCGCAGCAGAAGCGTGTGCAGGCTCTGTCGAAGGCCGCCCGAGTGTTCCGTCATCCTACGGCCAAGGCATCTGAAATGCCGTCCGAGCGAGATCAGCAGATGGTCGCTCGAGGGTTGGCTAAAGCACGATTTTGTATTCTTCGGAGAAAGCTACCTGTGCGAAGGATGCGCCAAGGCCGAAGGGTTCATCTAAGTTTTATCGCGTGTAAGTGTACCGCGACGCGCAGATCCCTGACCGAGGCGAAGAAGATCCGCCCGGCGCTACGTTCTAAGCTCGTCGAGCACCCTCTTGGCCTTTCGAACATCGGTGGTGGCGAAGTCCTCGATGAACCATCCGCGGATCCTGCGAACATCGCGCGCGTCTGCCCGCGGCGGCCCCGCTTGCCGAGCTCGTTGCTGAGTTCGAGCGCGCGCCGCCCGGCCTCGGCGACGTCGAGTGCCCATCGGCCTATCCCGACCTGCAAACACTGCCCTTTAAAACACCTGGCTCGTTTAGCGCGCCAGATGGACCTCGATCCACGCCGCGAAGGCGTCGATAAAGCTTTTTAGAAACTTCCGCGTGCCCTCGTTGGTGAGACTTCCTTCCTTGTCGAACAGCGCGCCGGCGCCTGCTATATAAGCCTCCGGTTGCGGCATCGCGGGCACGTTCAGAAATACCAGCGATTGGCGCAAGTGATGATTGGCGCCGAAACCGCCGACCGCACCCGGCGAGACGCTGATCACGGCGCCGGGTTTTCGATCCCAGGCGCTATGTCCGTAGGGACGCGAGCCGACGTCGATCGCGTTCTTCAGCACGCCCGGAACCGAGCCGATTGTACTCGGGCGTTACGAATAGGACCGCGTCGGCCGCCTTGATCTTTTCGCGAAACGCCACGTAGGGCGGCGGCGGGGCGTCATCGTGGTCCTGGTTGTAGAGCGGGAGATCGCCAATCTCGACGATTTCGAATTGAAGCTCCGCCGGCGCAAGCGCTATCAGGACCTTGGCAGTCATTCGATTGAATGAGCCTTTGCGCAGGCTGCCAACGAATACGGCAACTTTTCGGGTCATGCTCATGACGCGTTTCTCCTGGTCGATTGTGCAAAGTGGATGCGCGGCTTGGCCGTGCGAGCCGCCTGCCATCGCGAAGTCGGTAGCACGCCAATTCGATCTTGCGCCACTGCGGTATGGATGGCTACTCCGAACCTTGGAATTTCGCGATTAAGTGATAGCGTTGCGGCGCAAGGCGCGCGGCATCAATCATAGGGCGGCAGATCGCGAAAGGCGGCATATCCGATGAAAAGCATCAAGGTGAACTACAGCGTTCGATGCGCCGCGGAACCGGCCAAGGGCCATAACCGCTGGCATTGCGAGATCCCGCCCGCGCTGGAAGCCGAGCCGGGTGAGGAGGTCGAACTCGAGACCCGCGACGCGCTCGACGGCCAGGTCACCGCGGCAAGCAGCGCGGACGATCTGCTCAAGGTCGACATGAGCGTGGTGCACCCGCTCACCGGGCCAGTGTTCGTGAAAGGGGCGGAGCCGGGCGACCTGCTCGAAGTGGATATCCGCGAACTCAAGCCCGCCGCTTGGGGTTTCACGATCCAGATGCCGGGCTTCGGATTTCTGCGCGACGAATTTCCCGACCCGTACATCGTGAAATGGAAAATCGCCGGCGGCTGGGCCACCTCGGCCGAGCTTCCGGGCGTGCGCGTGCGCGACGGTTCGTTCATGGGGACGATCGGGGTCGCGCCGTCCGAAGAGTTGCGGCGCGAGATGCTGCGGCGCGAAGAGAACCTGCGCGAGCGCGGCGGGTTTGTGCTGCCGCCCGAGGCGGCGGGCGCGGTGCCCGCGCGCGAGCCGATCGCGTCGGAAGGGCTGCGCACAATTCCGCCACGTGAAAATGGCGGCAATCTCGACATCAAGCAATTGAGCGCGGGCGCACGCCTTCTGCTGCCGGTGTTCGTCCCGGGCGCGCTGTTTTCGGTCGGCGACGCACATTTTGCGCAGGGCGACGGCGAGTCCTGCGGCACCGCGGTCGAGATGTGCGCGTCGGTGCTGGTGAAGTTCGCGCTGCGCAAGGGCGAGGCGGCACGCCACAAGATTCGCTTCCCGCGCTTCGAGCGCGACGACTATTTCGTGCCGCCCGAACTGGCGGCGCCCAAGCGATTTATCGCGACCACCGGGATGTGCATCCGGGACAGTGTCAACGAATCGGAAAACGCAACTCTGGCGGCGCATCACGCGCTAATGAACATGATCGCGCTGCTGGTGGAGCGCGGCTGGAGCCGCCAGCAGGCCTACGCGATTTGCAGCGTGGCGGTCGACTTGCGGCTGAGCGAAGTGGTGGACGTGCCGAACTTCGTGGTCTCGGCGATGCTGCCGTTGGCGATTTTCGACCAGTAGGCGCGAAGCAAAGCGCAGCGAATAACGAGGAGCGTCGTGGAATATCGCAACATGGGAAGGTCCGGGCTCAAGGTTTCGGCGGTGGGCCTCGGCTGCAACAATTTCGGAATGAAGTGCGACGCCGAAGCGACCAACGCGATCGTGAATCGCGCGCTGGACGAAGGCGTTACGCTGTTCGACACCGCCGACATTTATGGCAATCGCGGCGGCTCGGAAGAATTGCTGGGCAAGGCGCTGGGCAAGCGCCGGCGCGAAGTCGTGGTCGCGAGCAAGTTTGGGATGTCGATGGGCGAGGGGCCCTACCTGCATGGCGCGTCGCGCCGCTACGTGATAGCCGCCGCCGAGGACAGTCTTCGACGCCTCAACACGGATTACATCGACCTCTATCAGCTTCATACGCCCGATCTGGAAACGCCGCAGGAGGAGACGCTCGAGGCGCTCGGCGACCTGGTGCATGCCGGGAAGGTGCGTTACCTCGGATGCAGTAACTTTGCCGCCTGGCAACTGGCTGAGGCGGTGGGAATCTCGCGCGCCCGCGGGCTTCCGGCCTACGTCTCGGCGCAAAATGAATACAGTCTGTTAGAGCGCCATATCGAGCGCGAGCTGATTCCCGCCTGCCGCCATTTCGGCGTCGGGATCCTGCCCTATTTTCCACTGGCGAGCGGTTTTTTGACCGGCAAGTATCGGCGCGGGGCCGAGCCGCCCAAGGGTACGCGGATGGCGCTGCTGGAGAGGGTCGCGAAGCGGACATTGACCGAGCCGAATTTCGATTTGCTGGAGAAGCTCGAAAATTTCGCGCGTGAGCGCGGTCATACGCTGCTCGAATTGGCGGTCGGATGGCTGGTGTCGGAGCCGCAGAACTCAAGTGTGATTTGCGGCGCAACAACTCCCGAGCAGCTGAGTCAGAACGTCAAGGCGGGAGAGTGGAGGCTGAGCGCGGAAGAGCTTGAGGAAGTGGCCAAGCTGACGAATCGTTGAGGATGCGCCCGCCGGCCGGGTTTAAGAACCGAGACGGGCGCGGATCGTGTCGGCGATTTTCTCCGGCGTCTCAGCGACATCGACGACGATCGCATCCGCCGGCTCTTCCAGCGTTTCGAATTGGCTCTTCAGGAGATGCGGGTCGAAGAAGTGACCGGCACGACGCACCAGCCGCTGCGTAATCAGCGCCTGCGATCCCTTCAGATAAACGATTTTCACCTTTGCCTCGTCGACGACGAGCAAGTCTCGATATTTCTGCTTGAGCGCCGAGCACCCGATTACGGCGGATCGGTTCTCGGCCAGGCATCGCTCGACGAGGTCTCGAATGGCGTGCAGCCACGGCGATCGATCTTCGTCGGTGAGCGCGATACCGCGGCTCATCTTCTCGCGATTGCGTGTCGAATGAAGATCGTCCCCGTCGTGGAACTCGCAACCGAGGCGCGTGGCCAGGAGGCGTCCGACCGTGGTCTTTCCCGAGCCTGCCACCCCGATAAGAATTATGACCATGGGCATTACACTTCGGAGTGCGCCAGTGCGGGGCGCATCTCACTCTCGCCGGCGGGAACTTTGCGCGGCTTGAGCAGGAGCAGCACCAGGAATCCCGCGAACGTCGCGGCGATCGTGAAAAGAATTCCAATCCGGTAGCTGCCGGTGTGGTCGATGATCGCGCCGACGATCGGCGGTCCAAAAAGCGCGGTTATCGCGATACTGGTGTAGAGCGTCCCCAGAACCACGCCCATCCCGGCCACGCCGAACAACTCCGCGACCACCGACGGATTGAGCGCGACGTAGCCGCCGTAGCTCGCGCCCATCGCGAGCGCGAACAAGACCAGCATCGCGTAACCGTGCGCAGCGAGCCAGATGAAATACGAAAGGCCGAGCGCGAGCACCGCCAACTGGTAGAGCCGGATGAGTCCGACGCGGTCTGCCAGCGTGCCCAGCCCGACACGGCCGAGCATGCTGGTGAGCCCGATGCAGCTGATGAGCGCGGCGGCGGCGACTTCGCTCATGCCGTGCTCGCGCGCGTACACCGGGAGAAAGACGAACGGAATCGCGGTCGCGACGTTGGCTAGCGCGGATGATACGTAGAGCACGGCGAAGTTTGGATCGCGGACGAACTGCCCGAACCGCGGACGCGCGACATGCTGCGGGCCCGCCGGCGGCCGCTTCGCCAGCGCCGCACACAGCATCAGCAGCGCGGCCGCCGCTATGCCCAGGATCACGTACGAGCGGCGCCATCCCAGATGCATGATCAGCTCGCCCGATAGCGGCGGAACCGTGAGCGTGCCCGCTCCGATGCCCGCGACCGCCAGGCCTAGCGCCGTGTTGCGCCGCTGATCGAACCATCCGGCGATCATCGAGATGAGCGGCACGTAGCAGCACGACACGCCGATCCCGACGCCCAGGCTGTAGGTGAAATAGGCGAACCACAGGCGCGGGATGAACGCTGTCAGAATCACTCCGCCACCCGTGGCGAGCGCGCCCGCCGCGACCACCGGCCGCGGCCCGAAGCGGTCGGACAGATAGCCGGTGAGCGGGCTCAGTGCGAAGTAGAGTGCGGCGGTGATCGAGAAGATGGCCGAGGTGGCCTCGCGCGTGGCGCCGAACTCCAGCGCCATCGGCTTGAAGAATGCGCCGAAGCTGTAGGCGACGCCAAACAGGGTGAAGCAGGCGAGGAATCCCGACGCGACAGTCAGCCAGGCGCGAGCCGAGTCGAGGGCATCGCCAATGAGGGCGGCCGGGTTGTGTGTGCGGCGTGACAAGTTGTCGCGACTATACAGTGGCAGGCGCTCGATTTCGAATCATTGTGTGCTCTGCGGAACACGATCGATTCGAAAACGACGGCTGGACCGAGAGCGGGAGCGCGCATCGGATGCTAGAAAATAGAGGAGTGGAGTAGCTCGTTGCGATTCACCTGGAGGCCTTATGTCACCTCTGCTTTTGATTCTGATCCTGCTTTTGCTGTTTGGTGGCGGCGGCGGTTATTACGCCTATGGCCCCAGTGGTGGACTCGGAATCGGCGGTCTCGTGCTCATCATATTGATCGTGCTCGCGGTCACCGGGCGTTTGTAGGCTCGCTCGCCGTCACGGCTATTCGGTAGATACACGTCGGGAGCGGACTGTCCGCCCGTAGCCTCCTAACGCATTCAACCACAGGTCGCCCTCGCTCTGCAGTGCCGATGCGGGCGACACCGGTGTACGCTCCCGACCGGTGCGGTCCTACCACATTCAGTATCGGTGGCGAGTGCTTGGTTTTGCCCTGCATTCACGCCAGGTATTCAACGCCAGGCAGAAGCTCTCCGGTCCGGCCGCCGTAGAACCCGGAAACTCGACTGCGAGCGGTGAAGCACGGTCGGCCAAGTAGGCATCGCCGCAGCTTTTGGCACGGACGCCGGAACTCGAACCAGCAAGATGCTTCGCCGCCCGCGCGCTCCGTTCAGCGCGGCAGGAATTCGTTTACCACGCCGCCAATCAAATCCTTGGATGCGATACGATCGAGCGTGTCGAGGTCCCACCCTCCTTCGCGATAGAGCGAGCGCGCCGGTTCGGGCTCGGCATAGATACCGACGAGATCGCCGCCGACCACGAAAGTCCGTCCGTTGACCCCAACGGCGGCATCAGTGCATAGCCACACCACCAGCGCCGCGACGTGTTCGGGCTTGTTCTGCAGGCCGCTCCGATCGATCGCCGGGGCCGCCGTCGGCCCGAGCGTCGCACGCATCCGCTCGATAGCGTCCGCCGCGCCCTCATCGAAGAGCCGGGTCGCCGCGCGCGGCCGTATCGCGTTGCATCGTACGCCGTAGCGCCCGAGGTCGCGCGCGACGGTCCGCGTCAGTCCGACGATTCCCTCTTTGGCTGCCGAATAGCTTGCTTGTCCGAAATGGCCGAGGCCTGATTCGGATGACGTGTTTACGATCACGCCGCTTTTCTGTTCGCGAAAAATCGGGCTGGCGAATCGGATAGTCGTGAAATGGCCCTTCAGATGCACCGACATCATCGAGTCCCAGTCATCCTCCGTCATGTGAAAAATTATTTTCGGCCGCACGGCGCCGGCATTGTTGATGAGGATGTCGAGCTTGCCGAAGGTATCGATTGCGGTCTTGATGATGCGCTCGCCACCTTCCATCGTGGTGACGCTGTCGATGTTCGCCACCGCCTCGCCGCCGGCGGAGCGAATTTCCGCCGCCACTTGTCCCGCGATGCTCTGGTCGGCGCCCTTGCCGAGCATGTCCGTGCCGAGATCGTTGACCACGACCTTGGCGCCTTCCGCCGCAAGCAGCATCGCCTCCGCGCGTCCGATTCCGCGGCCCGCCCCGGTTACGATTGCCACCTTGCCCTTGAGTCTCTGCTTTCCCTGTTGCGTTGCCATCTCTGTCTCCGTTGATTTGATGCGCTGCTCCTGCGAGCGAGCCTATGAATAGCGCCGAATCGCGCGCCATGCGAGAGCGCCGGGCGCGTTCTACTGAACGTTATCTGGCGGAGTCGAGCGGACGGGCCGCGGAGTGCGCGTGCCGAGCAAATAGATTCCGCCGGCGATCGCGGATGACAGCAGCATCGCCAGCACCAACCCACCGATGACTGCGACTGCCAACGGCTGTTGAACCTTGGCGCCCGCGCCATAGCCGAGCGCGAGCGGCAACAGGCCGGCAGCGGTTGCCAACGTGGTCATTACGATCGGCCGCAGCCGCACTATCGCCGCGTCGGCCAGCGCCTTGGCGGGCGCGACGCCCGAGGGGACGCCATGCTCGGCGCGGTCGAGCAGTAGGATGCCATTTTTGGCCGTGATGCCCGCGACCATGATGACGCCCATGAATGACGAGATGTTGAGCGTGATACCGGTGAGCGCCAGCGCGGCGAAGCTGCCGACCAGGCAGGCCAGCGCTGCGATAACCGTGCCCAGCGCAGGTGCGAGCCGCCCGAACTCCCACAACACGATCAGCAGCACCATCACCAGCCCGGTCGCCATCACCAGCGCAAGCTGATGGAATGCCTGCTGCTGCTGTTTGTAGAGCCCGCCCAGTTCGAGCGATACGCCCGCCGGCAGCACCATCTTCGAGAGCAGCGGCGTGATCTCGTTAAGCGCGGTGCCGAGGTCGATGCCCTCCAAACGCGCCGTGACCGGGACGACCCGGCGCAGGCGCTCGCGGGCAATCTCGGTGGTCTCGCCGGCCCATCGCAATTCGGCCACCGAACCCAGGGCAACGGTGCTCCCCGACGACGTACGCAGCTGCATCTCGGCGAGCGCGGACAGATCGTGATGGAAATTCGGCGGATAGCGCACGCGCACGTCGAGGAGCCGGTCGCCGGTGCTGAGTTGGGTAGCGACGGTGCCTTCAATCGCGGTTTGCAGCGTGGCGCGGATGTCGTCGGCGTTAAGCCCATAGCGTGCGGCGGAGGTCTGGTCGATTACGATTTGTTCCTTGGGACTGCTCATCACAATTCCGTCGAAAACGTCGACCACTCCTTTGACCGCGCTGATCTCTGTGGCCACACGGCGCGCGGTCGTCTCGATCGACGCCTGCTCGGAGCCGAACACCTTAACCTCGATCGGCTGCGGCACGCCCGAGAGGTCTCCGATAAGATCCTGCAGGACTTGCGAGAACTCGATATGTACGCCGGGCACCGCGGCCAGGGTGCGTCTACGCACATCATCCATTACCTGGTCGATCGATCGGGAGCGTTGCTGCTTGAGCCGCACCGTGAAGTCGCCGCGGTTCGATTCGGTGAGGAAGAATCCCAGTTGTGTGCCGGTGCGCCGCGAAAATGCCGCCACCTCAGGAGTCGCGCGCAGGATGTCTTCGATCTTGCCCAGCAGCGCGTCGGTGTCCTGGAACGTGCTGGGCGGCGGCGTGATGTAATCGAGCACGAAACCGCCCTCATCGAGCGCGGGCAGATAATCTGTCCCCACGGCACGGTAAAGCAGGAATGCTACGAAGAAACACGCAAGGGCGGTGACGAGCGCCAGCGCCGGCAGCCGGATGAACGGGCGCAACTCGGCGAGAAAGGCGGTGCGCATCGCGCCGAACACCCGTCCCGGCGGGCGGCTCTTGCGCCGCCAGCGCCCGACCAGCTCCTCGAGCGCGGGGGTAAAGAAAACCGCCAGCGCGAGCGAGATCGCGAGACCGCCGCCCAGCGTGATCGCGAGCGAACGAAAGAACAGCCCGGTGATGTCCGAGACGAAAACCAGCGGCATGAACACCGCGATCACCGTGAGCGTCGAGGCAATGAGCGGGCGGCTAACCTCGGCTAGCGCGCTCTTAACCGCATCGCTGGTCGAGAGCTTGGTCGAATGTCCGCGATGGATCGCCTCGATCATCACGATCGCGTCGTCGATGAAGAGTCCGATTCCCGCCGCGATCCCACCAAGCGTCATCATGTTGAACGTCAGCCCGCACAGCGCCATCACCACCAAGGTGATTGCGATAGTGCAGGGCACCACCACCGCCGCCACTAGCGCGCTCAGCACGCTCAGTGTGAACATCCACACCACCGCGACCGACAGCACCAGTCCGAGCACGATCGCGTCGCGCACGCTGGCGACCGACTCGGCCACCAGCGCCGCCTGGTCGTACGAAAAGGAGAACTTGATGTCCGGGTAGCGACGGCGGAACTCGGCGACGATCGCGCGGGTTTGCTCGGCGATGGACTGGGTGTCGCCGTCAGGCGTGCGCGAGATTCCCACCAGCAGCGACGGGCCGTCCTGGCTGGTCGTGCGGATGTAGTCCTCGGTGATGCCCGGATCGATCGAGGCAACGTCGCGCACGTAAACCGGATGGTTGTTGACGGTGGCAATCGGCACCGCCAGCAGTTGATTGCTCTCATTCAGGCCGCCGGTGACGACCGTGAGGAGCATCCGATGCTGGTCGAGCAGGCGGCCGGCAGTGGCGCTCACGTTGGCTTTCTGCAGCCCGGTCACTATTTGGTCGGGAGTGAGTCCGTGCGCGAGCATCCGCGCCGGATCCAGCCGCACCACGTACTCGCGGTGCTTCGCGCCGACTATCTCGGCCCGGAAAACGCCCGTGATGCGATGAAGACTCGGCACCAGGTCGTAGGACGCGACGTCGGTAAGCTCGGCCAGGTTGCGCATGCGCGAGCTCAGGCTGAGATCGAGAATCGGGAAGGTTCCAGTGCTTAGCAGGCGCGTATCCACGGTGGTGCCGGGAGGCAAATTGGCCCGGACCTCCGCGAGCGCGGCGCCTAGCAGCTCGAAGCTGGTCGTGGGGTCGTTGCCCTCGGCGAAGTTGACATCGACCTCCGCGCTGCCACGCGTGGTGGTCGAGCGCACAAGCGTCGTTCCGGCCACGCTGTAGGCTGCCTCTTCCAGCGGGCGCGTCACCGCGATCAGCATCTGGCCGGCCGGAAGCGCCGCGTTGTCGGCGAGGATAATGGCACGATGGAAAACAAACTCGGGGAAGACTGCGTCGGGAATCGACCGCGCAAGGATCACGCCGAGCACGCTCAGCGCGATCACGGCGAACATCGACAAGATGGTATTGCCTCGGCTCATCGATTGGCAATCATCGGTGAATCACCGCGCTTGCGGCGCAGGCTCCGCGCCAGGCGTGACGCCCGCGCCAGCCGTGACGGTCGCGCGCACCTCGAGTCCGTCGGAGAGCGCGTAGCCGCCCGAGGTGATGACCAGGTCGCCCGGCTTGAGCCCCTGCGTCACCTGCACTTCCGTTGGAGAACGAATTCCGGTGGCGATGACTACGCGATGGGCGCGATTGTCGCTGCCCACGGTGAAGACATAGGAGTTGTTGCGCTCGGCGTCTTCGAACAGCGCCTCCGCCGGTATCACGATCGCGTCAGGCACAGACCTGGTCGTGATGTGGACCTCAACCGAAGCGCCAATTTGGCTGATCCGGTCTGGACCTGCGAACTGCACGCGCACTGGCGAAGTGGTTCCGCCGGCCGAGAAGCTGGGAGAGAGCGACCAGATGCGCGCAGGGTATACGATGCCGGGTTTGAGCGCGGAGATGACCGTCGCGTCCATCCCGGCCTTCAGCGCGCCGAGTTGGTTGATTGGGGCTTGGGCCTCCACGTAAACGCTGGCGGGATCGACCAGGTCCACCAGCGGATCGAATTCGTTGACGATCTGGCCGGGACTCACGACGCGTTGGGTAACCACTGCGTTCTGCGGAACGCGCACCGCTATACCCGGAGCGTCGGTGTAGCGCCTGACAGAACGCGCCAGCGAGGCGGCCTCGGCAGGATCTATCTTTTGCGCCGCCTCGACTCCAGCCTTGGCCGCGTCTTCCTCGCGGTTGATTATATGACCGATCACCTGGCCGCGTTGCACCGAATCGCCGGTGGTCACTGCGAGCCCCACGACACGCCCCGCCGTCGGCGCTCGCAAGATAAGCGTGCTCAGCGCGGCGGTGACGCCGGGCAGAGCGATCTCCTGGCGCATCGCCTTGATCGTGACGCGCGCCCCGCTGACCGCGAGCACCACTTTCGGAGCCGCTTCGGCCGGCGCGTCTTCGTCGGTCGTCGCTTTGCGGCATCCGGGCGCGCTCAGCGCGGCGAGCAGCATCAGCGCGGCAAGAGGAAGGCTCAAAGCGATGCGCGGTTTCATTGATTGAGCCCGAGCACGAGCTCTCCCTGCGCAGCCGCCTGGCGCGTGGTAAACGTCTGGTCAGGGCGCGCCAGGCGCAATTGCTCGACCTGCTGGAAGGCGTCGAGCACCTCGAGCAGCGTGACGTTGCCGCCGCCGAGAAAGCGTGTCCAGGTCAGCGCGAAGTTGTCCTGTGCCGTGGGCTCCGCGGCGGTAAGCATCGCGAGCTGATCGCGCGCCTGCCGGTAGCGGAGCTCGGCATCGGCCAGTTGCTTGCGCAGGTCGAGTTCGACCTGGCGCTCCTGCGCCTGGGCGGCCGCTACTTTGGCGCGGGCCTCGTCGATATGCGCGGAAATGACGCCGCCGTCGAACAGCGGCATCGAAACGAGGCCGTCGTAGGATGCGCCGGCGTTGTGCGTAAAGGTGTGCTGCGGATTGATGCCCTGCCATCCCGCGGTAAGCGCCAGCTTCACGGTCGGATAGCGCTCGCGCTCCGCCGCTTGCACGGAGGACTTGGCCGAGGCGACAGTCCTTTTTGTGGCCTCGAGCATCGGGTTGCGCGAGAGATCCTGGCCCGGCCACGCAGGCAGGCGGCTCACCTCAGCGACGGTAATATCCGAGGGCCCGAACCGGCCCGTCATCGCGCCCAGGACGGCGATGGCGCGCGCGACATTGGAATGAGCGCTGGAGCGCAACAGGCCGGTGCTGTTGCTCGCGGTTTGCACCTTGAGCACGTCGTTGGCGATCGCGCGCCCGCTCGTCCGCAGCGCCTTGACCACGGCGACGTAGCGCTTGAGCCGCGCCTCGTCGGTGATGAGTTCGCGCTCGATCTCCTGTGTGCGCACGACGTCGTAGTAGGCCACGGTGGTATCGAAAATTATCTGCGCCCTTGCGACGTGCACGCCGAAGCTGTCGGCCTCGCTCTGATAGAGCGCGGCGCGCGCCGCTGCCATCCGGCGGCCGAAGTCAAAAACGGTGTAGTTGAGAGCGAGCATCGCGTCGGATAAGCCGCCGTTGGTTATCGCGATGCTGTAGCCGGGGAACTGCGCGTATTCGGAGCCCACTGACAGCGAAGGATAGAGCGGAGCGCGCGCCTCACGCACCATCGCGGCGCTGAGTTCGCTCTGCGCGCCCGCCGAGGCGACTGTTGGCGCGAAAGCGAGCGCGCGTTGGATGGCCTGGTCGAGCGTGAGGGTTTCGGCGTGAGCGGGAACGCAGAGCGCCGCGATCGCCACGGCCGCCGCCACCGCACAGGCGGAGACTCGCGTTGAGGGAGTTTTTATCAACCGCCACAGCTTGCGCGTCATTGTCACGAGTCGAGATGCTCCTCCACCTCCCTGCGGATAGCCTGAGAGGTCTTTCGGCCAATCTAACAGGCATCAACGAACTTGAGTAATTAACAAACGTTCATGTAAGGGGCTGGATCGGGCGCGCGCAGTGCGTTCAACGGGTTGCGAGCGGCAAGCGCACCTGAATTTCGCAGCCGCCCTCGTCGCGGTTTGCCGCCCGGATTTCGCCGCCGTGGCGGCGCACGATTTCGCGGCCCAGCGCGAGGCCCAGGCCGCCGCCCACGCCGGCGGCGCTGCGGCTGCGATAGAAGGGATCGAAGATGTGGTCGAGGTCGCGCGGATCGATACCGGGCCCGTTGTCGCGCACCGTGAGCAGCGCCGTCGGACCTAGTGCGCTCACTCCGATTTCGATCCTGCCGTGTTCGGGTGTGAACTTGATCGCGTTGTCCAGCAGGTTAAGCACGACCCGGCGCAGATCGGCGGCGCTTCCCTGCACGACGACTCCCTTGGGAACGTGGTTCGCGGATGTCTCATCGAGGTTCTGCGCGTCGAAGTTCTGCGCGAACACCTGATGCCTGGCCTCGGCCAGCGTCTGCGCCATCGCGGACGCTTCGGCGGCGATTTCACCCAGGTCCACCGGCGCGCGCGCCAGTGCGGGCTCGGCGTCGAGCCGCGCCAGGGCGAGCAGGTCTTCCGCGATCGCGCACAGCCGCTCGACCTCGCCCATCGCCTGTTCCAGTGCCGTGCGGCTTTCGCCGGCGTCGCGCGGCCGCTGCAGCGTGACTTCGAGTCCGCTGCGCAGGACGGCCAACGGGGTGCGCAACTCATGCGCGGCTTCGGAGACAAAGCGCTGCTGCGCGGCGGACGCGAGTTCCAGGCGCTCGAGCAGCTGGTTGATCGCGGCGATGAGTTGCCCGGCTTCGTCGTGAACCAGTGGGAGCGGCAGGCGTTGGCGCAGATCGCGCGGCCCGATCCGGGCCAGTGCGCCGGTGACCTGGTTAACCGGCGCGAGCGCCCAGCCGGCCATCCAGTAGCCGCCGGCGACGCAGAGCGCGAGGATAACCGGGATGACCAGCAGCAGGGCGTTTCGCAGATGCGCAATCGTGCGGCGCACCGGCGCAGCGTCGGCGCCGTCCTCCAACAATCCGGTCTTTCCGTTTACGCGCAGCGGGACTACTGCAAAGCGGTAACGATGCCGTGCGCCGTCGACCGTCGTCGATTGCGTCGCCGCAACAGCGTCGGGCAGGTCGGCGCCGATGTTGCCGGCGTCGAAGACGATATGGCCGCCCACGATCAAACGCACCCGGCGTCCCAGCCCCAGATCTTTTTCCTGGCTGAGGCGCTGGAGATTCAGATTGGTATCGATAGCGGCGGAATGGGAGATCGCGGCCGCGGTGGTGTCGGCCTCTTCAATCAAGGCAGCGTCGAGCGCCCCCCACATAGCGCGCGAGAACATGACCAAGATGAGCAGTCCGGCCGCGAACAGGATTAGCGCCGTGATGGCGGTCCAGTAGATAGTCAGACGCAGCCGAATACTCAAACGGGGGCCCTGGACTTGCTGTTGGGCGCCGGCAATTCGAGGCGAAGCATATAGCCCGCGCCGCGGACCGTCACGATCAACGGGGGTTGGTTGATCCGCTCGAGCTTCTGGCGCAGGCGGTTGATGAACACTTCGACGATGTTCGACATGGCGTTGTAGTCCTTGCCCCAGACCGCGTCTCCGATCATGTCCCGGGTTACGGCCAGACCGGCGTGCCGCACCAGGTACTCAAGGACCATCAATTCCTTGGGCGAGAGGTCCAGGTCGCGGCCGCCGCGCGAAGCAACGCGGCGCGATGTGTCGATCGCGATATCGTTCGCTTCCAGGACGGGACTGTCGGCCGCGAGCCGGCGGCGCAGCAGTGCGCGCACGCGCGCCAGCAGTTCGCTGAAGGCGAACGGCTTGGTCAGGTAGTCGTCGCCGCCGCCATCCAGGCCGCGCACGCGTTCCTCGGTGGCATCGCGCGCGGTCAGGATGAGGACCGGGACCGCGGCGCCGGCCGTGCGCAGGTCGGCGAGAAATTCGAGGCCGTCCTGGCCGGGGAGGCGCAAATCGAGCAACATCAGGTCGTAGCCGCTCTGCCCCAGGGCCTCGCGCGCGGCCTCGGCGCTCAGCGCGACGTCGACGGCAAAGCCGGCCTCGCCGAGGCCGCGCTTTAAGTTGGCGGCCAGCTTCGCTTCGTCTTCAACTATCAGCAGACGCGCGGCGGCGGGCATCGTGGACCTCGGCGTTGGCGGTCCGGGTTCTTTCCGGGCTGTTACGATCGTACAACGCCGACGGGCCGCGCGCGATACGGTTCAGATCACCAGCGAGAGCAGGCCGGCGGCGATCAGGGCGCCCGCCCAAACCGCGTCGAGGTTGATCCAGGCGCTACGCAGGAACGCCAGCCCGAAGCGATCATAGACCACGACGGCGATTGTCCCCATCACGAGCAGCATCGCGGCCGTATGCAGCAGCACGACCGCCGCGTCTTGTGCGAACGAGAGCGAGGAACCCATCGCGGCCATAGACTGATGCATCAAGTGGCCATGCACGCCGTGCATCATTTCATGATGCATCGCTGCGCCGCCGGGCATGTCCATCAGGATCGGAAACAGCATCAGGCCCGCGCCATGTGCCGAAGCCATCAGGAATGACCACAACGCAAGCTCGTACCACTTCACCCGCATCGCGACCCATCGCGGATGCGCGCGCGGGCGAAGGTAGCGAAAGATGCCGAACAGGATCAGGATCGCGGCGCCGGCCGGGCGCAGTAGCGGCGATGCGCCGGCGAACCGCGCCCATCCGATCAACGCGACCACCGCGGCAATCGAAACCAGGTGTCCCAGCGCGATCGGCCCGAGCGCGGCAAAAACCTTGGCACGGCTGCGCTCCTGGAGCCCCAGCGCCACCGCGAACAGCCATCCCATCGACGGGTCGAGGCCGTGGTAGGCGCCGAGTGCGGCAATCGCGATCCACGGCCAAGCCGCGGTCACGGGTAGCAGTAGGAATCAGACGAGCAGTCGCCGCCCTCCAGGTGAATCTGATGCGGACGTTCGCCTTCGAACGGGATGAAAAAGTTCGGGTCCAGCGCGATTCCGCCCGCCGGGTTGACGTCGACTTTGGCGATCCATCCGCGAATGCCCTCGGGATAGAACTGATCGTCGAGCGCTGAGTAAAGCGAGTTAGTTACGTAAATGCGGCGGCCGTCGCGGCTGATCTCGAGCATCTGGGGAGCGCCATTGACCTTGCCGGCCTTGGGATGGGGCGTGCGCGAGGCCATCCCGCCGATCCGCACCGAGCCCGTTTCGCGCGGATGAAACGGATCGCTCACGTCGTACTGCTTGAGTTCGCCGGTCCCCCAGCATGAAGCGTAGAGGAACTTGTCGTCGAGGCTGAGCGCAATTTCGGGAACCAGTGGCGGCGCGGCCTTGAACTGCTTGAGCGGCGGCGGCAGTAGATCGGGGTCGGCGGGCTCGGCGGGAATCTCGATCACCTTGCGAGCCGCCCATTTGCCGTTGCCGTTCTCGCGATGCCACAGCCAGATCCCGGCGCTTAAGGTCTTGGTCGAAAGGACGGTGCATACGAAGCCGTAGGCCTTGGTCGGATCGTGCGCCGGCCGCAGCTCGAGCGCCATCTGGTTCTCGGCGCCAAGATCGATTTCCTGGAGATGGCGGCGCTTGCGCAGGTCCCAGATGTGGATCCGGTGGCCGTAGTCGCCTTTGACCAGACGTTCGAGGCTGAGCCCGTTCTCGAACATATCTGGGGTGCCCCACTCGCTGCTGACGCCGACGTCATAGCCGATGTGCCACCAGAAATCGTAGGCGAGGAACTGGGGACCGCGATCGACTTCCCACTGGCCGAGCACGTCGAAGCTCTCGTGATCGAGCAGGAAGACTCCGCCGGGACCGCCGCCGTTCGCGCCGCCCATGGCGCTTACGTAGATCGCGTCCGGGCCGCAATGGAACGTATGCGGACGGCTGTAGCCGGCGCGTGAGGCGATTTCCTCGGCCTCGATCACCTTGACGATTTTCGGCGCGCGCGGGTCGGGCTTGGTGTCAATGACGTGGATACGCGAGGAGCGCAGCCCGGGAACCAGCAGGTATCGGCGCTCGACGTGCGGATGCGGCGAGTAGGGACACAGCGCCGCGCTGCAGGCGTTCCATCCGAAGTGATGCAGTTCGTTGCCGGCGTTGGGCATCTCGAGCCGGCCGACTACGCTCGCGAAGGTTGGCGAGCCGGGGTCAAGGTCGAGCACGTTGATCGCGTCGCGTTTGCCGTGTTTGGGATCGAGGCTGAACGTCGCGACATAACCGAGCCGCTCGCGCGGCCCTTCCATCGCCATCCGCGGCGAAGGATAGAAGGTTTGGTCGGGTTTCCAAAGCATCGGCGTGTGCCTCTCTTGGTTCGCGTTTGTAGGCTTCGACCTTAGATAGTGGGCCTGTCCGATTCAAGTACTATATCGATCCGCCGGCGGCGAATTTCACCTTGCGTTTCAGACGGCAAATGAATTCACTTGATCGGCGCGATCGCGGAGGTGAATCAAGCGATGGATTCAGTGCGCAGCGCTGGGGCGCTTCTCGGACGCATCATGCTGGCCTACATCTTTGTGACCGGCGGAATCGAAAAAATCTCCGGACCCGCCAAGACGATGCAGTACATGGCGAGCGGCGGTTTGCCGCATTCGCTGGTTCCGGCGCTTTTCGTGCTTTCGGTTGTGGTCGAACTGCTGGGCGGCGTGATGCTGATAGCGGGATGGCGCGCCGAGCTGGCGTCACTGGTCATGTTCCTGTGGATGATCCCGGTCACGATTGTCTTCCACGTTTCGACGGGACAGACGATCGAGTGGGAGAAAAATCTCGCCATCATGGGCGGGCTGCTGATGGTCGCAGCGCTCGGGCCCGGCGGACTCAGCCTGGGAGGCGGACGAGGCCAGCGCCGCATCGCCTGACGCGGCGGGAGCGCTAAAAGTCGAGACCAAAAAATAAAGCGAGCGCGCTGCGACAGGCCGACCTGGCCCGGTGCCACAGCGCGCCCGCCAGAATCTGTAAGGATCCGCGGCGCTGCTACTTGCTACTGATGCGCGCTCTCGCCCAGCGCTGATTTCACCAGCGTCTGCAGCTCGCCGCTTGAATGCAGCTCGCGCACGATATCGCATCCACCGACGAATTTGCCATTGATGAAGACCTGCGGGATGGTCGGCCAGTTGCTATAGGCCTTCACCGCATCGCGCACTTCCTGGTCGGCGAGCACGTCGACCGTGGAGTAGGGCGCCCCCAGCTCTTCGAACACCTCGACCGTCGCGGCCGAGAATCCGCATTGCGGAAAGCTGCGGTTGCCCTTCATGAAAATGACGATCTTGTCGCTGTTGATCGCCGTACGGACTCTTTCGATTGCATCGGCCATCTGAATTCTCACCTCCGGTTCTGATACTGATTCGGGGTCATCACTTTGAGCGTCAGCGCATGAATGCGGGCCTTCATGGCGTCGCCCAAGGCGCCGTAGACCGCCTGATGGCGTTCGACCAGGCCCTTGCCCTCGAAGCTCTCGCTGACCACCAGCGCTTCGAAATGATCGCCGCCGCCGGTATAGTCGCGCACCTCGACCAAGGCGCCGGGCAACCCGCGCTCGATCATTTCCTTGATCTCTTGCGCTTCCATTAACCTCTTACTCTAGCGTTCGGCGGTTATGCCGTCGAGCGGTGCATTCGCCGCCGCCAGGACCTCGTCGAAGCGCGAATAGTCGATTGAAAAGCTGCCGTCGGGCAATTCCTGCAAAACGTCTGCGAAGCGCATGCCCCAGGCGATTTCGTCCGCGGTCCACACATAGCGCACATGCACGTTTTGCAGAAACGATTCGTCCATCCCGACCAGCGAGGCGACGATCATGCTGCGCGAGGCTTTCAGCGACGCGGCCGTCTCGCCGAAGAGCGGGCTCTGCTCGACGATCGGATGAATCACGGTCCAACTGAGCGAAAACAGGGCGTTGCGGGAGCGCGCAACATGAAGGTCATAGAAACGGCGCATGCTTTCGCCTTCGCGAGTCGTTTCCCAGCGCGACAATACGACGTGGATCTGCGCTTCGACGATGCGGTTGGAGCGCTGGTTCACCGCTCGAAACATCAGCGACGGCACTCCGTCACGCGGCGAGATTGCCATTACCCGGCTGAAGCGCACCCGCGCGGTCGGACGCGAGAAGCGTGCGAACACCAGTCCGGTCACGACCGCGAACGCAACCAGGCCGCCCATCGCCTCGATACTGACCAGCACGTTGGAGCCGAGCGATCGCGGCGCCATCTGGCCATATCCGATCGTCGCCATCGTCTGCACGCTGAAAAAGAAAGCGTCGGCGAACGAGCGTGGCCGGGCGTTGGCGACGCCGCCATCGATCAGGTAGCCGATCGCGAACAGGCAATTGAGCAATCCGAACGCGGCGACGATTATGGCCAGCAGCGCCGGCCATGAAACCGTGGTCAGGTAAAAGTAGAAGTCGCTGAGCGGGGGACGCGGCGCTCCCGACGTCACCCGGCCGATCAGGTCTCGGTCTTTGACGTCGAGGTCATGGTTGGTGGAATCCGTGCTCATTGAATATTCCGCGCCCGGCGCACGCGGTCATTAAACTTGCTCGACCACCGTCGCGATGCCCTGGCCGATCCCGATGCACATCGTCACGAGTCCCAACGGCGCGCCGCGCCGGCGCATCTCGTGCGTCAGCGTCACCATCAGCCGCGCTCCCGAGCATCCCAGCGGATGCCCCAGCGCGACCGCGCCCCCGTTGACGTTGAGCCGGTTCTCATCGATCGCGAGATCGGTGTTGCAGGCCAGCACCTGCGCCGCGAACGCCTCGTTGATTTCGACCAGGTCGATGTCGTCCATTTTGAGCGCAGCCCGGCCGAGCACCTTGTGCGTCGCCGGTACCGGGCCCCATCCCATGATCTCCGGCCGCACGCCCGCAACCGCCGTGGCGCGAATGCTCGCCATCGGCTTGAGCCCCAGCGCGCGCGCCCGCTCAGCGCTCATCAGCAGCACGGCGGCCGCGCCGTCGCATACTTGCGAGGAGTTTCCTGCCGTGACCTGGCCGCCGTCGGGTTTGAATGAAGGCTTCAGCGCCGCGAGCCGCTCCATGCTGGTATCCGGGCGCGGCCCCTGGTCGACGTCAACCATTCCGCTCGCCAGTCGCACGGGCACGATCTCTTCCTTGAAGCGCTCGCGTGCCGCGATCGCGCGCTGATGAGACCGCAGCGAGAACGCGTCGGACTGCTCGCGCGTGATTTTATAGGTCGCGGCCAGCCGCTCCGCCGTCAGACCCATCACGAACATATCCTGCGGAAAGAGGTCGAGCAGCTTGGGGTTGGGCAGCAGCCCGGAGCCCATTGGCACATGGCTCATCTGCTCGACGCCGCCCGCAATCACGACCTCGCCCGCGCCGGCCATGATTTCATAGGCCGCGAAATTGACCGCCTGCAGGCCCGATCCGCACTGGCGATCGACCGTGGTGCCCGCGACCTCGACTGGGAGTCCCGCGAGCAGCGCTATCATACGGCCGATATTCAGCCCCTGCTCGCCCGACTGGTTGGCGCATCCCCAGACAACGTCCTCGATTTCGGCTGGGTCGAGTTTGCGATTGCGCTCGAGCAGGCGGCGCACGCACATCACGGCGAGATCGTCGGCGCGGACGTCCTTAAAATAGCCGTCCTTGTTGGAGCGACCGATTGGCGTGCGAACTCCGTCAACGATTACCACTTCGCGCATGGCTTGTGCCTCCGGGCTTGAAATCGGACATAGTTGACATCGGGCCGAGTGACGGTCCATGAGTCTAACATGCGCCGCGCCGCGCCCGGCAAAGGTCGCGCAAGCGCGTCCCGGGCTGCGTCGCCAGCGCCGACAGCGGGCGAGAAGAGGTAATCATGGCCGCAAGCGAGCGAAGCTCCAGTGCGATTTCGGCCAGCCGCCAGTACGCGCCTTACGTCGAGGCGGACTGGGGTTTCAAAAATACGTGGTACCCGGCGCTCTTCAGCCACGAGCTGGGAGAGAATGGCGTCAAGGGCGTCACGATGGCCGGCCACGACATCGCGCTTCGGCGCTCGCGCGGCAAGGTTTACGCTCTGCGCGATCGTTGCGCTCATCGCGGAGTCAAAATGTCGCTGCGTCCGATGTGCCTGACCGCCGAGACGCTGAGTTGCTGGTATCACGGCTTCACCTACGGCCTCGACGACGGCGTGCTGAAGACGATCGTCGCTTCGCCCGACGACCCGCTGATCGGCAAGGTGCGCATCCGCACCTACCCGGTGGTGGAACGCGCGGGAATAATCTTCGTCTTCGTCGGCGACGAGGATTTCGCGCCGCTGCCCGCGCTGGAAGCCGACATGCCGATTCGGATAACCGACGACGCCAACGCTGTCGCCCATATTCTCGATGATGATGTTTACGTTCGCGGCATCCATCGCACGGGCAATTCCAACTGGCGCCTCGCGGTCGAGAACGGCTTTGACCCTGGCCATCTGTTGATTCACTGGGACAATCAGATCGTCGCGGCGACCGATCGCAAGCTCGGCCTCGGCGTCGAGCCGATCGGCGAGGGCGCGATCAAGATCATCGACGAGCCCGACGGTCCCAAGGGAATCATGAACATGTACAATACCCGCGCGTACAAGTTCATCATGGAGAACAAGGCCGTGAACATGCGCGCGCGCGGCAAGAACTCCTACTACGCGCGCACCTCGATGGTCCTGCCGGGGATCCTGCTGGTCGAGCATTGGCCGGTTCCGGGATGGGCGCAGTACGAATGGTACGTGCCGACCGACGACAAGCATCACGAGTACTGGGAAATCTTGGTCGGCCGCTGCCGCAACGAGGAGGAGCGGCGCGAAGCGGACTATCTGTACGATAATTTTTTCGAGCCGCTGGCGCTCCGCGATTTTAACGACAACGACCTGTTCGCGCGTGAGGCGATGCAGAACTTTTACGAGCAGGACGATGGATGGAACCGCGAGTCGCTGTGCGCCTTCGACGCGGCCACTATCACCTGGCGCAAGGTCGCGGCGCGCTTCAACCGCGGCATCCAGGAGCCGCCCGCGCACGGTGCGCCGCACAGCGAAGGATAACTCCGAAGCACTCGCATCGATGCCCGCCGAAGCCAGTTCCACGCCGCCGTCCGCCGTCGCGAATGCTCATCGCGTGACCCTGCGTTTCGAGGACGGCGTCGAAAAACAGATCGAAGCTGGCGCCGACGAATTCGTGCTCGACGCGGCACTGCGCCAGGGCGTTCCGCTGGTTTACCAGTGCCGTTCCGGAAGCTGCTCGACTTGCGTCGGGCAATTGGTGAGCGGGACGCTCGAGATGGCGCGCGACCGCGCCCTCTCGCTTATTGCCTCTGAAATCGCTGAAGGCAAGCGCCTGCTCTGCAGTTCGCACGCGCTCGCGCCGAGCGTGGTGCGCCTGCATTACCCGAGCGCGCTGATTTATGCTGAGGAGCGCCGCAATTTCGAAGCGCGCGTGGCCAGCGTCGAATGGCCGGTACCTTCGGTTGCGAAACTTGCGATCGCTCTGGAGCGCCGCGCCGGCATTTCCTTCCATGCCGGCCAGTACGTGCGAATCAAGGTGCCCGGCACCGAGGAGTGGCGGTCGTACTCGATGTGCTCGACGCCGCGCGATCTCCCGAAGATGGAGTTCCTGGTGCGGATCATCCCGGGTGGTTTGATGTCGGAATATCTGCACGGCGCGCGCGAAGGCGAGCGGCTCGAAGTCGAAGGACCACTCGGCGCGTTCATCCTTCATCCGGGCAAGGGGCTGCACGTTTTCGTGGCCGGCGGCACGGGACTCGCGCCGATCCTCGCGATGATCGACGAAATCCGGCGCGCGAGCGGCCCGAAGCCGAAAATGCTGCTGAGCTTCGGCTGCGCGAGCGACAAGACGTTCTTTTATCGTGACGAAATCGAGCTGCGGCAGTGGTGGATTCCGCAACTGAGCGTGCGGCTTTCGGCCGACCGCGTCGAGGACCCGGCGTCCGGTATAATCCAGGGCACGCCGGTCGATGCGCTCGGCGCCGATGCGATGGGCGATCCCGACGCGGCCGCCTATCTGTGCGGTCCGCCGCCGATGATCGAAGGAGCGCGCCGGCGCCTGGCGGAGTTAGGCATGAGGCCCGAGCGAATATATGCCGAGCGCTTTGTCGCAAGTTGAACGGCGCGCATAATCGTCCAAGGCGCGTTCTTCGCGCCAACCTCTCGGCGAGAAGACGCTGATGGCCAGCACGCACGCAGTCGTAATCGGCGGAAGCTTCTCGGGCCTGTTCGCCGGACGCGTGCTGAGCGACTTCTTCGATCGCGTCACCGTGCTCGACCGCGACACTTTTCCCGAAGGCGTCGAGGACCGGGCAGGCGTCCCGCAGGCCCGCCACGTGCACGGCTTGCTCGTGCGCGGGCTTTGGGAGTACGAGCGCGCGTTTCCGGGCTTCGAGCGCCTGGCGGTCGACAAGGGCGCGACGTTTCACGACCATACCTGGGATTTCGTCGTGCTGCGGCCGCAGGGATGGCAGCCGCGGTACCGATCCGATCTTAAATTTCTGAGCGCGAGCCGCGAGCTAATCGAATCGTGTGTGCGTGATCTCTTTCGCAAGCTGCCCAAGGTCGAACTGCGCGAGCGCGTCGCGGTGACCGGGCTCAAGGTCTCGCGCGCGGCCGGTCATCCGCGATGCGTCGGCGTGACGGTGCCGGCTGGCGAGGGTAGTGATTCGGGAGTAATCGAGGCCGACCTGATCGTCGACGCGAGCGGCGCGGTCTCGCGCGCCCCGGCGTGGCTCGAGGCGGCCGGACTCAAACCGCCGCGCGAGAGTGTGGTCGATCCGCTGGCCGGCTATTCCTCGCGATGGTTCAAGGGGCCGCGGCCCGAGCAGTGGCCCGAGGGATGGTGGTGGTGGGCGGGCGCCTACATCCGGCGGCGCCCTGACGATCTGACCGAGGCCAACTTTCAGCTCAAGGAGCACAATCGTTGGCATCTCACGCTCTCGGGCTTCAATCGCCGTTATCCGCCGACGCGCGAGGCGGAGTTCATGGACGCGCTCAAGCGGATGCGCTCGCCGATCATCGACGAGATGACGCGGCTGATGGAGCCGATCTCACCCGTGTACGCCAATCGCGCGATGCGCAATCACTGGCGGCACTATGAGCGATGGAACGAGCGGCTGGATGGCTTCATCGCGATCGGCGACGCGTTTTGCCACTACAATCCGGTCTACGCGCAGGGGATGACGGCGCTGGCGCTCTCGGCCACGATGCTGCGCGCGTGCTTGGAGAAATACGCTCCCGCGGCGCCAGAGTTCACGCGCGAGTTTTTTGCCGCCGAAGCGCGGATCCAGCACGACCCGTGGAAATTGTCGGCCGGCGTGGACCTGCGCTTTCCGTTCACGCTCGGCGAGCGGCCGTTCGCGATGAAGCTGTTCAATCTTTATCTCGATGGCGTCGGATTGGCGGCCAAGGACCCGGGCGTGCGGAAATGTCTGGTCGAAGTCGCACAGCTTATCCGACCGCTCTCTGATCTTTTCGCGCCGGCTATCGCCGGGCGCGTCGGTATAGCGGCTGCGGCCAACGCAGCACGCGCGCTGGCCGCGTTCGTCGGGCGTCCCGAACCGACGGCGATTTCGCCGATGCCGCCGATGGTTTCGCCGGCGGCCGACGCGCAGACCAGCCAGGCCGCGGTCGCGTAGCAAGCCGCGGTCGCATAGAAATAAAGCTACGTTTCAGATGATGCCGGCGCAGCGCAACGCGGCTATTTTCTCCGTGTCGTAGCCCGCGATGTCACGCAGCAGGCGTTCCGTATGTTCACCGAGCGCGGGGGCGCGGGTGTTGGGCGCGTCGGACGGTTCCGCGGCCTTACCCGCGGTTTTGAGCGGCGAGCCGGGTACGATAAGCCCGTCAAAGCTGGGATGCTCTGCGTGCAGGATCATCTGGCGCGCTTCGAGATGCGGATTGCTGGCGACCTCGGCGACGTTGGCGATGGGGGCGCATGGCACGCCGGCGTCGCCCAGTAGCTTGAGCCAATGGTCGCGCGGGCAGGCGGCGAAATGGCGGTTCAGAATCGGCTCGAGCTCCGTGTGATTCGCGGTGCGTTCGGCGTTGAGCTTGAAGCGAACATCGCTTTTCAGCTCCGGCGCTCCGATCGCGTCGCAAAAGCGCACCCATAGCGATTCATTGCCGGCGCCTGCGACGAAATATCCGTCCGCCGCGCGAAACTGTTGAAAGGGCGTGATCGATGGATGACGCGAGCCCAGCGGTCCCGGCACCTTGCCGGTCGCCGAATAGCGCGCGAGCGCATCCTCGAGCAGCGCGACCTGGCAATCGAGCATCGCAACATCCAGATGGCGTCCCACGCCCGTGCGCTCGCGCAATCGCAGCGCCGAGAGGATCGCGATCACGCCATAAAGCGCCGCCGCGAGATCGCCGATCGACACGCCGCATCGCGTTGGGTCGCCACCCGCTGGTCCGGTGATACTCATCGTGCCGCCGAGTGCCTGCGCCACGATATCGTAGGCCGGCGCGGAAGTCATTGGGCCGCTCTGCCCGAAGCCTGAAATCGAACACAGGATGACGCGCGGGTTGGCCGCGGCGAGTTCCGCGTATCCCAGTCCGAAACGCTCCATCGTGCCCGGCGAAAAATTTTCCAGCACCACGTCGCAGTGCCGCACGAGGTCGAGCGCGACCGCCACGCCCGCGGGCTGGCGCAGATCGACCGTCGCGCTCAGCTTGCCGCGGTTGACGCTGTAGAAGTAGCCCGAGTCGTTGGAGTTGGGAATGCGCGGAGCGAAACCACGCGAGTCATCGCCGCGTCCCGGCAGTTCTACCTTGATGACCTCGGCGCCGAGGTCGGCCAGATTCATCGCGCAAAACGGTCCCGCCAGCACTCGGCTCAAATCGAGCACGCGGATACCGGCAAGCGGTTTCTCATCGATCATTAATGCTTCCTTGCATGAATTCTTTTTCCTTCAGCGCCGCCGCGGACGCGCCTGTTGCTGCTGCTGCGCGCGCATTGCCTCGGCCGGCGTCATGATGAGACGCGGCTCATCTCGCTCGCGCTCCTGCTCCTCGGCGAAGACCGCTCCGAGTTGCGCGCGAATCAGCGCCTGGAAGAACGGAATGCGGCTCGCGTCGGCACCGTCGCGCAGACGCGCCGCGGCGGCCGCGGCCCATCCCGCCGCCTCGCGCCGGCCGCTACGCGCCATATAGTAGGCGATATCCTCCAGCCGCCGCCGCACCGCAGCCGCGCGTTCGCCGCCGAGCAACTCGCCGGCCGCGCGCTCGACGACGACGTTGATACGCCCTTCCTGCTGCACAGGGTTTAGTACCAGCACGCTTTCCTGGATCGATTTGATCTCGTCGACGTAGGCTTTGATCGCGGTCGCCGGAAATTTCCAGGCGGCGATCTCCGGTTCCTTGAGCAGGTCCGGAGCCGGCTCGTGTTCGAGCGCGGCGGCCATCTCGGCATAGATCGGATGCACGATTTCCGTTGGCGGCGGCGTGCCGACGATTTCCGTGCGCAGGGTCAGAAAATTTCCGACCTGCGATCGCTTGTCGGCCGGCGTGCGGCGAAACGCCTCGCACAGGATGTAATCGGCGAGACCCGCGTCGCCTTCGACCATCGTGACGCCGGCGCGCCGCTCCATCTCGGCGCGCTCGGTGCGCACCTCGCGGCGCGAAAGTTCGGCCAGCGCGATATTCATGAGGCCCTCGCTGTCCGCGAGCAGCCCCCAAAGGCGCGCGATCCCGCCGCCCCGGCGCTCCTTCAGGAGCCATACGATGCGCGCGCCGTCGGCGTCGACCGGCGAGAACAACGCGCTCAGCCCCGGCGCACCCGGCGGCGGAGCCGCCGGGTGCGCCGGGGCTGCCGCTGCTGAGGCCGCAGCCGGCGCGATTCCGCGCTGGCGCAGCCGGAAGAGCGCGCGGCGGACTTCGCGGCGCAGCGCGCCGCTCGCCCCCGCTTCCATTGCGGCGAGCATCGCCGCCGCCTCCACGCTCGCGATCGCACCGAGCGCGCGCGCGATCGCGCTCGGGCTCACGCCGGGCGCGGCGCGCAACTCGCCGAGGCGCGCGAGCGCCTCGGCGGGCGGCGCGGCCGGGTCGAACCCGGCCGCGCGCAGCTTTTCATCCTCATGTTCGATGTCGATGCGAGTCATCTATTCCCTGACCACTTAGCCTACGAGACCGATATGCGTCATGAGTTCGCTGAGCCAGCGCGGCAGCTCGTCTTTCGCAACCGCGTCGGCATAGTCCTCATCGCACAGGCTCAGGGTTACCTTTTTTCCACTTGCGGGGACAGTCATCGTGCGCGGCTTTGCGGGCTGATCGCAGTCGGGCCGTTGGCAAGGCGTCTGGTCGGCCATCGCGTTCTCTCCTACTCAGGACATCGTTGGGCGCGACTGATATTGTGGCATGGCGTCAAGCCTTTCAACAGGAAGCAGGCGACAGGAACGGGCGAGAGCACTGCCACAATGCGCAACCTGGAGGCCAAATTTCGTCTGCGCGATCTCGACGCGGCGCGCGCGGCGGCCCTTGAACTCGGCTATGCGCCACGCGAGAGCTTTAGCCAGCGCGATACGTTTTTTGTCGTCGCGCGCGGCAAGCTCAAGTTGCGCGAGCAGCCGCCCGAAGCCTGGCTGATTCACTATGCACGCGATCGGGAGAACGGTTTGATGCTCAGCCGCTACCAGATAGTGACGGTGGCCGATCCTGAGCACACGCGCCAGATGCTAGCTCGGGCGCTCGGCCTGCTCGCCGAAGTGCGCAAGCATCGCACGCTGCTCACTCGGCGCAACGTCCGCCTCCATCTCGATCGCGTCGAGACGCTGGGCGGTTTCGGCGAGATCGAGGCGATACTCGGCGATGGAGGCGACGGCGTCGGCGGGGCAGGCGAGAGCGTCGATTCCGCGCGCACGGCGGTTGACGAATTGCTCGGGGCGCTCGGCGTCGGCGCAAATGAGCTGATCGAAGTGTCGTATTTCGAGCTGATGGCACGAGGCTAAAGCGCGCGCGCTATCGAGCTTGCGTCGACCTGGAGCGTTTGCTGGGGGCGGCTAACGCGAGGCCGGACCGTTCATCCGGCGCAGCACTTCTTCGGTGAAGCGCAGCGTGAGTCCCCAGATCACCTGGTCGTTGTAGAAGATAGCCGGATGCTCGGAGACCTCTCCGCTATCGCGCCGGAAACGATAGGTGCCGCGGTAGCTCGAATCCTCCAGGGCGCTCATAGGCACGAAGAAGATCGCGGCGACCTCCTTCGGATCGGCGCGCAGTCCCTCGGCGGCCGGAATGACGCCGATGAACGGCGTCACATGAATTTCTCTGGTGCGCGCCACCGTGCCCTCGATGGCGCCCAGCACGTCGACGCTCGCGGGTTCGATGCCGACCTCTTCCTGCGCCTCGCGCAGCGCCGTGTGGAGCAGGGTTTCATCGGTCGGATCGACCCGGCCGCCGGGAAAGGCGACCTGGCCGCGATGACTCTCGACGTGATCGGAACGCCGGATAAAGACCACGTGCAAGTCGCCGTCGAGCTCGAAGATGGGCATCAGCACTGCGGCGCCGCGTCCCGCGCCGGTGCGATGGCGCGCGAGCCGGTCGGCGGGTTCGAGGCCCTGGCGCAAACGGAGGATACGCTGATTGATTCGGTCGCTCGCGCTCATGTATCAGTGCTGGCGCGCAAATACGATAATGCGTGCGAGGAAGAGAGCTTGCGGGTGTAAACGATCACGATGCGTTACCTGATTGGAAGATACCACGAAATCGCGCTCAAGGGGCGCAACCAGTGGCGCTTCGTCGATCAATTGAAGAGCAATCTGCGCGCGGTCTTCGCTGATTTCAAGCTCGGCGCGATGCGCGGCGAGGGTCCGCGCCTGATCGTTGAGTTGCCGGACGAGCTCGGCGAAGAGGTCGCCGCCGAGCGCGCTGCGCTGCTCTTCGGGGTGCAGAATTTTTCGCTGAGCCGTCCGGTAGCGCGCGATATCGAAGCGATTAAGCGCGAGGCGATCGCGATTGCCCGCGCCCATCTGAGCGCCGCCAGCTTTCGCGTGCGCGCGACGCGCGCCGACAAGCGCTTTGCGCTCAATTCGATGGAAATCGACCAGGCGGTAGGAGCCGCGGTCAAGGATGATCTCGGACTTAAAGTAGATCTTGAGAATCCCGCGCTGGTCATCACAGTCGAAATCCTTCCCGACGCCGCCTACATAGCTCCCGGCAAACGGCCGGGCGCCGGCGGCCTGCCCGTCGGCATCACGGGTCATGGAGTGGCGCTGCTCTCCGGCGGAATCGACTCGCCGGTCGCTGCGCATCGCATGATGCGCCGCGGCCTCAGGCTCGACTTCGTCCACTTCCACAGCCATCCGCTGGTCTCCGCCGCGAGCCGCGAGAAAGCGACCGAGTTAGCTGAGCATCTCACCCGCTACCAGGCGCGGTCGACGCTGATGCTGGTGGCGTTCGCCGACATCCAGCGCGAGATCGTGGCGCGCGGGCCACGTCCGTTGCGCGTGGTGCTTTACCGCCGCTTCATGGTGCGGATTGCGGCCGCGCTGGCGCGGCGCACGGGCGCGCGCGTGCTGGTGACGGGCGAGAGTCTCGGCCAGGTCGCTTCGCAGACGCTGGAGAACATGACGGTCATCGAGGAGGCCGCCGGACTGCCGATGCTGCGACCGCTCGTCGGGATGGACAAGAACGAGATTGTCGACCAGGCGCGCACGCTCGGCACTTTTGAGACCTCGATTCAGCCCGACCAGGATTGCTGCTCGCTGTTCGTTCCTCCGCATCCCGAAACCCACGCCAACCTCGACGAAGTGCGTGCGGCCGAGCGCGTGCTCGAGGTGGAAACGATGGTGGCCGATGCAGTACGCAAGGCGGAGGTCGTCCGCCTGACGTTTCCGTAGCGCCGCCGCGTCAGGCGCTAACGCAGGAATTGCAGCCAGGCAATGTCGATCGCGAGCGTGACGAGCGTGACTGGCAGGCCGACCTTCAAGTAATCGATGAAGCTGATCTCGATACCTTCGCGCCGCGCCTGCTCGATCACAATCAGGTTTGCGATCGATCCAAGCAGGGTCAAATTGCCGGCCAGCGTGCTGGCGCTCGCGAGCACCAGGCCGGTGCTCATCCCCTGGCTGATCTGCGGATAGATTGGCTTGAATAGCAGCACCGCGGGAACGTTGCTGACCAGATTGGAGAGCACCGCCGCGGCCACCGACAGCACGGCGACGTTTTTCAGCCGCTCGGGTCCCGCCGCCCGCACCAAATCCTCGAGCAGATGGGTAGTCTCGGCGCCCCTTACCACGATGAACAGTCCGGCGAACATCACTAGAAGCGTCCAGTCGATTTGCTCATAGATCGACCGCGGCTGCGTGCGCCGCGTGAACAGCAGCGCCGCGCCGCCGCCCAGCGCCACCAAGTGGGTCGGATAACCCATCGCGAACAGTACTAGCACTGCGCCCGCGACGGTCGAAGACTTGATCAGGTGGTAGCGGCGCTCCGGCGGCGGCGCGGGCAAATGCAGGTCGTCGCGCCGGCGGATGCGGCTTAGGCGGCCGTGATAGAGCCAGGCGATCACGGCATAGTCGACCAGCAAGCTCGCGACCGCGACCGGCGCGAGACGAATCGCGAAGGCCGAATAGCCGATGTGGGCGAAGCCGGCGACGATCATGTTTTGCGGATTGCCGGTGATGGTCGCGACGCTGCCGATGTTGCTGCCGGTGGCCAGCGCGATCAGGAGCGGCGCGGCGTCGATCTCGAGAATGCGGGCGACCTCGATGAGCGGCCCCGCCAGCGACAGGCAGACCACGTCGTTGATGAAAAAAGCGGCCAGTACGCCCGAAGCGAGCACCGTCATCGCGAGCAGCGCGTAGCCCTTGTGCGCCTGCTCCAGGAGCCATCGCGCGACAAGTGCAAAGGCTCCCGAGACGCGCAGATTGGCCACAATGATCATCATGCCCAGCAGCAGCACGAGGGTGTGAAAATCAATCGCGGCCAGCGCCCCGGCTTCGCTGAGCGACCCCGTCACCACCATCAACAGGGCGCCCGCGAGCGCGGCGCCGGTGCGGTCCAGCTTGAGTCCGGGGAAGTTGCCGATCGCAAACACCAGGTAGGTGAAGACGAAAATCGCGAGCGGCACGGCTAGGCTTAGGTCCACCGCTCGCATCATCGGAGGAGCTTCGCCGACCGTCAAGCCTTGCCGCCGCCCACGCCCGTTCATCCAGCTAAAGGCCGTTCACACTTGAGTGCGCGCGGCGCTATAGTCTTTGGCGATCGAGCCCGGTCCAATGCGCGCCGGCCCGGTGACGGGGTCGGCTCGAGGAGGAAGAGATGATCTTTCGCGAACTGAACAACGCCAAGTGCAAAACCTACCTGCTCGCTTCCGAAGGCATGGAGCGCGCAGTGATAATCGATCCGATCAAGGACCGCGTCGAGCGTTACCTCGGCGTGCTCGCGTACCATCGGCTCAAGCTCGATCTCATTGTTGACACGCATACCCACGCCGATCATCGGAGCGGCGCCCATGAGCTTTCGGGGCTAACCGAAACGCCGGTCGCGATGCATCGGCGAGCCCCGGCCCCGCATGTCACAATGCATCTTGAGGACGGCCAGCGGCTGATCGTTGGCGATTTCGAGCTCAAGGTGCTGTACACGCCCGGCCATACCCCCGACTCGATAAGCCTCTATGCCGAGGACCGGGTTTTCACCGGCGATTGCCTGTTGATTCACGGCACCGGGCGCGCCGATTTCGCCGGCGGCGATGCGGGCGAGCAATACGATTCGATTACGTACAAGATGTTCACGCTCCCCGAGGCTACCCTGGTTTACCCGGCGCACGACTATCGCGGCCATTTGCATTCCACGATCGGTGAAGAGAAAGCCTCCAATCCGCGCGTGGCCGGACGCTCGCGCGAGGCTTACGTCGAGCTCATGAACAATCTCGGGCTGCCACTGCCCGAGGGAATCCAGGAGGCGCTGCAGCCCAACCAGACCGAGATCGAAGCCGCCGCGATCCATTTTCCGACGCTCGCCCAGCTCAATTCTGTGCGCCAACTCTCGCCGGACGAGGTCGCCGCGCGCGTCAACACTGCGGCCGCGCCGCTATTGCTCGACGTGCGCGAGCCCGAGGAGTATTCGGGCGAGCTCGGCCATATTCCGGGCACGCTGCTCATCCCGCTGCGTGTGCTGCCTGAGCGGGCCGACGCGGAGCTCGCTTCTTTCAAGGACAGGGACATCGTGGTGATCTGCCGCGCCGGCGTGCGCAGCGTTACCGCGGCGGCGATCCTGACCGGCCTCGGCTTCGAGAGAGTCTGCAGCATGAAGGGCGGGATGCTCGATTGGGACGACGCGCGCTTGCCCGTTGAGCGCTAGTCATCGCGGAAAAGATCGTCGCCCGGAGATCGTCCACAGATCGTGATAACAGCCAGGAGAGCTTGCGCGAGCGTTCGTGCAAAAGTCCTTAATCGAATCGGCCGGCTGCTCGGCCTGGCGCTTGCCGGCGCGGCGATGCTGCTTGCCGGATGCGGCCAGTCGCCGCAGAGGCTGGCTACGCGCTATCTCGCCGACCTGCAGCAGTTCAACTACCCTGCCTGCTACGCGACGCTGACCGACGAGGATCGCGCCGCGCGCCCGCTCAAGGAGTTCCTGACTGAGATTCCGATGGCGCCCGACGTCGATCCGATCTGGTTCCGCGCGGTGCTGTTCAGCACCAGCTACAAAGTCGGCCAGCCGAAGGTGGACGGCGAGCGCGCAGTGGTGCCGGTCAAGGTCACGATGCCCGATCTCACGCTGTGGGAGCGGACGATTGACGCCAAGGCCGGGCCGCAGGATTCGCTCAATGCCGCTGCCGACAAGTCGCTCCAGACCGGGGCGTATCCCAAGGTCGGGTTCGAAGACGCGCTGGTGATGGTCAAGGAGAAGCATCAATGGCGCGTGGTGGCGGACTTCGCCCGGCGCGATCTGATCCGCGACGGTAATCGCGAGGCGGTCGGCATTTATCACAAAGAGGACTATCCGCGGGCGGCGGCGGCCTATCGGGCTTTGATCGCGCAGCTCGACAAGGAGCAGTTCAGCGGCAGCCGCGGCCTGAGGTTTTTTCTCAAGCGCAAGCTCAAGAATACCGAAGACGTGCAGGCTGAGGTCCCCGCGGCGCGCGCCTACCTTCCCAAGGTCGTGCTGAGCGACGTCGCGGTCAAGATGTCGGAGACGCGCGTGCCGGCGATCTTCGGCCGTATAATCAACGCGGGCGACCGCGGCATCGACGACGTGCGCCTGACCGTGACCTATTATGCGGGGCGCGGAACCAAGCAAAAGCTGCTCTATCAGGAGAGCCACAGCGTTATCGTGACGCCGATCGAATTCACCGGCTTCGTTCGGCCGGTGCTGCCGTTCGTACCCGGCGAGACCCGCGACTTCGGCTTCGAACTGGTGGCGCCGGCGGAGATCCAGCAGCAATCCGAACCGAGCCTGACGGTAGGCTCGATCATTTTCACGCAATCCAAGGCGCCGCTGCCAACTCTCGCGGTCGAGAATCTCGCTCCGGGGCCGGAGCCTTCCGGATCGCCGTCGGCCGCCCCGGCAAGTCCCTCGCCGGCGGCTTCCCCATCCATACCTTCCCGGCCGCCGCCGCCGCGAGCGAGCGCGACTCCGGCGGATGTACCGGGCATACAAGGTGCGCCGCACAATTGACTATTAGCCTCACGCTCGCGGTGCCTACTCACAATCGGGCGGCCACGCTCGGAGAGACCCTGGCAAGCCTCGCGGCGCAAAGCCTACCTGCGGGCGTCGAGACGGAATGTATCGTAGTCGACAACAATTCGACCGACCGCACTCCCGCGGTAGTCGAGGAAGCGGCGGCACGTGCGCCGTTTACAATGCGCCACGTGTTCGAGCCGCGTCCGGGCTCGAGCTTCGCGCGCAACCGCGCGGTCGATGAAGCGGCCGGCGACTTCATCCTGTTTATCGACGACGACGCGGTGGCCGAGCCGCAGTGGGCGGCGCTGATGTTGGCCGCGATCGAGCGGCGCGGACTCGACGCGGCGTGCGGGATGGCCCTCCCCCGATGGGAGGTCGCGCCGCCGCGATGGATGGGGCCGTCGCTGTACGTGCGTTTCGCGGTGCATGACCAGCATGCGATCGCGGCCGCGCCAGCAGCGGACGCGGAGGTGTTGCGCAACTACTTCAGCGCCAACGTCGGCTTTCGGCGCGAGTGCTTCGTGCGCTTCGGCCGTTTCCGCGAGGACCTGGGCGTGGTCGGCGGCAATCCGATCTCGGGCGAGGACACGGAACTGTTCGCCCGGATCATCGAGGGCGGCGGCGCGATGGGGTTCGTCGCCGAGGCCCGGGTCTTTCACCTGGTGCCGGCCGCGCGGATGAATCGCAGGTACCTGCGGCGCAAGGCTTTCGCCTTCGGCGAGGGCACGGCGCAGGCGGGCGGGCGAAGCCATAACCATCTCGACAAGCTGGTGCGCAACGCGATCCGGATGGCGTCGGCGGCGGCGCGCGGCGATCGCGAGCGGGCCGTCTGCCACGAGCTCGAGTGCGCGAATTTCTGCGGCTATTGGTGGGGCCGCCTGCGCCGGCGCGGGGCGCGGGTGCGGGGCCGATGAAAGCGCCGGGGGCGTGTCTTTTCAGCGCCTAATTCTACCGTCATAATATTAACGCGTGATTCGACCAGGAATTCGATGAGTCTCAGGGACAAACTGCTTAGCGAAACCCGTCAGGAGCGTGAGGCGCGCGAGCGCCAGGAGGCCGAGGAGCGCTCCCAAGGAGTTTTGCACAAGATGGTGGAAGCGATCCGGTCGCTATGCCATCTGGTCGCCAACGATTTCCTGGGCGAGTACGAAAAGGAACGCCTGGCGAGGGTCCGCCCGCTTACGATGAAGATGGAGAACCCGGCGCTCAAGGGCGTGTTTTTTCCCTATCTCATGATCGGCGCGCGCGGCGTCGAGGTTACGCTCAAGCCGGTCGGCCCCGGTTTCGGTATCCCGTTCCGCGCGGACTTGTCGAATGAGTCGTTGACCTACGCTCTGCTCTGGGATGGCGCGGGCACTCTGGTGCACAACTGGAAAATCGCCAACGTGGATGAGCACGGCGTGGTTCAACGCGAGCGGGCAAGCGTGCTTACCAAAGAGAACTTCGAGGAGGCCTTCGAGAAACTCCTGGGGTTCTAGTCCGTTCCCTCTTCGTGGCCTGGAGAGCTTCCGACAACCGGTGCGATTCTTTCTTGATCCCTTTCCTTGTCCAAGGAGAGGGTTAGGGAGAGGTCACGCGACCGACCTTTCGACGCCTGGCTCGAAGTGCCTATGGCTCAATGGAATTAGGTACCTCTCCCGCTGCTCGCGATGCTCGCGGCGACCTCTCCTTGGACAAGGAAAGGTTATCTCTGCGAGACCTCTTGTTCTACCTGAGATAATCCAGCATTCCGCTCCGCAGCATCCCTTCCAGGTAGGGAATCACGTCGCTCATCCGCGCGAGTTCGGCGAGCGTAACCCACCGGCCCTCGACATGTTCGTTGGGCATCAGGACCAGTTCACGGCACGCGTCCGCTGGGCGACAGGCGAAGAGCGCCTGCACGTATGGGTCCGGCGGCGCCTTGTAGAGCCCGAGCGCGCGTTCGATCTCGATCGCAAGACCGGTCTCCTCACCGACTTCGCGGGCGAGGCACTCCTCGAAGCTCTCGCCGAGCGAGAGATGGCCGCCGGGGAGATCCCAATGGCCCGGTCGATACGACATTCGCGGCGCGCGGCGGAGCACGACGAGGCGTCCGCGGTCGGCGATTATGCCGTGCACTCCGATCCAGAACTGCGATTCGGCCATCCGATTTCTACTTTAGACTGCGCGCGTGTCTCTTCGATTCGTGTGAACAGCGTGCGTTAAGAGTAGCCGCCCCGGGGAGCGCGCGCGAGCGCGCCGCCCGGCACGGCTACTACGCTGCGTGGCGCGATCCGCGCCGCGCTCCGAGCGCGCCAGCGTCAGGGGGGGCGGATGGGGCCGCGCGTCGCGCGGCCCCATCCGCCCCCGCCCGGCGTTTCGATTCGCACCCGCTCGCCCGCCGCCAGATGCTCGTTGGCCTTGCCGGGCAGCTTGATTCGCCGCCCATCGCGCACCAGGTAATTCGCGCCCGCTTTGCCGGGACCGCCCCCGGCAAGGCCCCACGGCTGCGTGATACGCCGGTCGGTCAGCAGGCTCAGTGTCGCTGGCACCAGGCATTGCAGTTCGCGTATCAGGCCGTCGCCGCCCGCGGCTGCGCCGCGGCCGCCAGAGCCGCGACGCACACGGTATTCAGTGATACGCATCGGGTAGTACGCTTCCAACGCCTCGATCGGCGTGTTCAGCGTGTTGGTCATGTGCGTATGGAGGCCCGCCGCGCCGGGATGGCCGGGGGCCGCGCCGGCGCCGCCCGCGATCGTTTCGTAGTAGGAAAAATGCCGCGCGCGAACCGAATCGTACCCGCCGAGCGTCATGTTCGACATCGAGCCTGAGCTGGCGGCCGGGATGCGCTCGGGCGCGGCCGCGGCGAGCGCCCTTAGCAGCACGTCGACGATCCGCTGCGAGGTCTCGACGTTGCCTCCCGCTACGGCCGCGGGCGCCAGCGCATTGACGATCGAGCCGGGCGGCGCGATCACCCGAATAGGCCGCATCAGGCCTTCGTTGGCCGGCACCGCTTCGGCGGCCAGGCATTTCATCACATAGAAGGTCGCCGACAGCGTGATCGCATAGTTGGCGTTGACCGAGCCACGCACCTGCGGCGCGGATCCGGTGAAATCGACGACCGCGCGTCCGCCGCCGATCCGAATCGCAACGCGGATTTTGATCGGTCCGGTGCCGACGCCGTCGTCGTCAAGGTAATCGACCGCGCGGTACACGCCCGGGCGCAAACGGCGAAGCGTCGCGCGCATCAGCCGGTCCGCGTAATCCTTGAGCGCCGCCATCGCAGCGGCGATCTGCACTCGCCCGCTCGCTGCCACCAGCCCGCGAAGCCGCGCCGCACCGACATCGAGCGCCGCGATTTGCGCGCGCAGGTCGCCCTCGCGCTCCTCGCGGACCCGCGTATTGGCGAAAAATAGCTCCAGCACGTCCCGCGCTGGCTTCCCCGCCCGCATGATATGCACCGGCGGCAGGCGGAAGCCCTCCTGATAAATTTCGGTCGAGAGCGCCATCGAGCCCGGCGCCATCCCGCCGATATCGGCGTGATGGGCGCGGTTGGCGGCGAACGCGAACGGGCGGCGCTCGTTGCCGAGGAAAATCGGCGCGACCAGCGTGAGGTCCGGCAGATGGGTTCCGCCGGCGAACGGATCGTTGACCGCGGCGACGTCGCCCGGGCCGAGTTCCAGCCGTTCGATCGCGGCGCGCACGGAAAGCGGCGTCGAGCCGAGATGAACCGGTATATGAGCGGCTTGCGCGACCAGCTCGCCGTCGCCGTCGAACAGCGCGCACGAAAAATCGTGGCGCTCCTTGATGTTGGGCGAGAAGCCGGTCTGGCCCAGCACGACGCCCATCTCCTCGGCGATCGCGGCGAGCCGGTTGTTCATCACCGCAAGCGTCACCGCGTCGAGCTTCATCGTGCACTTCATCTCCACGTCTCCAGATGCAGGTTGCCGAAGCCGTCGGCGCGCAACGTGAACTCGGGTGCGATGTAGGCGGTGGCGCTAAGTTCGACCACGATCGCGGGTCCGCGAATCCGGGCGCCCACGCCGATCCCGTCGCGCGCGTAGGCCGGCACTGCGCGAGCGCGTCCGCCGATGACGACCTGGATTCGGCGCATCGGCGACGGCTGCGACCGTTCACGCGTGCGCGCAAGGCGCTCGGGCGCGGCGCTGGCGCCGGGCGCGATAGCGCGCAGGCGTAGATTGACGACTTCGACCGCGGCGTCGGGCGCGGCGTAGCCGAAGGTGCGGCGATGAGCCGCGTGGAAATCGGCGGCGAAGCGCGCGGTGAGTGGCACCTCGATTTCGTAGGATTGCCCCCGGTAGCGCACGTCGGCAAAAAGCTCGACGCGGATTTGCGTGCGGCGCGCGCCCTCGGCGGCGAGTTCGCGCCGCGCCCGGGCGAGCATCGGTGCCGCACGCGCGGCGAGCCGGCGGAAATTGGGTGAGGTCTCGCGCACCGTGAGCGAGTATTCGCGCCCGAGCGGCGCCTGCAACGCGCCCCACGCGCAGAGCAACCCGGGGTTGCGCGGCAGTACGACGTGGCGGATACCGAGATCGAGCGCCAGTTCGCAGGCGTGCATCGGACCCGCCCCGCCAAACGCCATCAGTGCAAAGTCGCGCGGGTCAAAGCCGCGCTCGACGGTTATGACCCGCACCGCGCGTTCCATGTTGGCGTTGACGACACGGATCACACCGCTGGCCGCGCCGATCGCGTCGGTGCGCATCGCACGGGAAAGCGCGGCGATCGCCTTGGCTGCGCGCGCAGGATAAAGCCGCATCGCGCCGCCGAGAAAATTTTCCGCCATCAGACGCCCGGCGACCAGGTTCGCGTCGGTAACGGTGGGCGCCGTGCCGCGTCCATAGCAGGCTGGCCCCGGATCGGCGCCGGCGCTTTCGGGACCGACCTTGAGCGAGCCGCCTGCGTCGACCGCAGCGATCGAGCCGCCGCCTGCGCCCACGGTGTGGATGTCGATCACAGGAGTGCGGACGGCGTAGCCGCCGGGATAGCTGAGCGTGCGGATAGCAGCACGGCCGTCGAACAGCGACACGTCGGTCGAAGTCCCGCCCATGTCGAAAGTGATGAAGCGATCGACGCCGGTTGCGCCGACTAACGCGGCCGCACCGATCACGCCGGCGGCGGGGCCGGAGAGGATTGTGCGGACCGGTTCGTCGCGCGCAAGGCGCGCGCCGATAGCGCTGCCGTTGGATTGCATCACGCGTAGGCGCGCCGCGCGGAGATCACGCTCCAGCCGGCCGAGGTGCGAGGACATCCGCGGTGCCACGTACGCGTTGACCACAGTGGTCGAGAGCCGCTCGAACTCGCGGTACTCGGCAAGGATGCGATGCGAGACCGAGAGCGGCAGGCCCATCGGCACGAGCGCGCGTGCAAGGCGCTGCTCGCTTGCCGGGTTGGCGTAGGAGTGGAGCAGGCAGATGGCTATCGAGTCGGCGCGGCGCGAAGCGGCAGCGCGGCGCACGCGCTTCAGTTCGGCGGCGGAGAGCGGAAGCGCCACCTTTCCGTCGAAGTAAGTTCGCTCGGCGACGCCCAGGCGCATCGCGCGCGCCACGAGTGGTTCCGGGCGCTCGGGAGCGAGCGAATAAAGGTCGCTCCGGTTCTGGCGGCCAATCTCGACCAAATCCTCGAAACCGGCATTGGTCAGCAGCAGGACGCGCGCGCCCTTGCGCTCGAGCAGCGCGTTGGTCGCCACGGTCGAGCTGTAAGTGACCAGATCGGGAAGCAGACCGCCGCGCGTCCCACCCCGCGTGCTTTCAAGCATCGCTTTAAGTCCGGCAATCACCGCGCGGGCAGGATCGTCGGGCGTCGAAAGCACCTTGTGGACGAGCAGGCGACTACCGGTGATCGCGACCAGGTCGGTGAAGGTGCCGCCGGTGTCGATTCCGACGATGACAGTCGTGGCCATCAGGGCTTAAGCAAGATCTTGAAGTTTGGCGAGCGCGCGGCGGCAGCAAAGGCGGCCGGCGCGTCGTCAAGCCCAAAGGTGCCGGAAATCAATGGGCGCGGATCGACCTTTCCTGAAACCAGGGCCGCGAGCGCCGGCGCAAACCGGCCGCATCGCGAGCCGACGATCGTGATTTCGTTGATTACCGCCTGCGCCAGGTTGAGCGCGGCGCCGGCAGCCGCCGTGCTTTTGAGAATCACTATGCCGCGCGGACGCACCAGCGTGAGAGCCCGATTCAGACCGGCGCTGTTACCCGTGCAATCGATCACCACGTCGAAACCGGGTTCGAGCCGATCTTCAAGTTGTGCATCAATTCCGAGCGCGCCCAGGCGGTCGAGCTTCTCGCGATGGCGTCCGGCGAGCACAGCCGCATAGCCTTCGGCGCGAAGCACAATCGCTGCTAGGGCGCCGAGCCGTCCGTCGCCGAGCACCGCGACTCTGTGGTCGCGGCGCAATCCGGTCTGCTCGAAGATCTCATAGATCGCGGCGACTGGCTCGACAAAGACGGCGAGCTCGTCGGAAATCGAATCGGGTAGGGCGATCAGGTTCTCGTCGGGCAGCCGCAGATACTCGGCGAACGCGCCGTCGCGGCCGACAATCCCGAGCACGGTGCGGTTGGGGCAATGGCGGCCCAGGTCGTCGAGGCACAGCGCGCATCGCCCGCATCCCGCGTTGATTTCGCCGACCACGCGCCGGCCTGCGAGTGCGGCCGTGCGGGTGTCGACCACTTCGCCGACGAACTCATGGCCCGGCACGCCGGTATAAGACATGTACCCGCGCGCCAACTCGAGGTCGGTGCCGCAGATACCGGCCGTCCGCACGCGCACTATACTTTCGCCCGACGCCGGCCGGGGCTCGGGCCAATCGCGGCGGACAATCAAACTGGGATCGAGCAGCAACGCGCGCATGGGTCCGATTCAAACCAAAAAATCGGCCTCTACGCTATGGGAGCGCATACACAATCTCTCGACTTTATTTACGGTCGGGATTTCGCCGATGCGCGTTAGGTCTGAGCAAGGCGTCAACGAACCACAGAGCGATCACGCTAAGCAGAACTGCCAGCCACAGCCGAATTGATGCGCGGGATTGGCGAGAATCTTTTTCGTTGTTCACGAATGGCCGCTAACTTCAGCCGGCTGCAACCGCGATTTAAGCAGAGCATGACGCGTACCAGCTAAGATATGAATGAAATGGCTGATTTTTTCGCTGAGATCGGCTTTTAAGCGTTGCGAACGTGCAACCTGGGGAACCAAAAAAGCCGCAGATCCGGCTCAGCCGCGAGATTCAGTCGGAGGACTTAGCCTTGGCGCTCTTCTCGGACGATGACGAGCTGGCGCTCTTGTCCGATGAGCCGGTCTTGGCGGAGGAGCCCGACGACTCTGAGGCGGTCGAGGAGCCGTTGGCTCCGTTGCTAGCGGATTCGGAGGCCGGCTTGTCGCTAGATTTATCGGTCGACGAGTCGGCGCCCTTACCGATGCCCGAACGCGCGTAATCGGTGGCGTACCATCCCGAGCCTTTGAGTACGAAAGAGGTCGCCGAAATCATCCGTTCGACCTTGCTCTTACAGGTCGGACAGCGCTTGAGCGCCGGCTCGGTAATGCGCTGCGTAGTTTCAAAGGTTCCGCACTTGGGGCAGTGGTACTCGTAGATCGGCATTTTCAGTAGATAAATCGCCTTTTGACGACGTTGCTCTTTAGGTAATCACGCCCGCAAGCCGTGTCAATTAGGCGTCATCTTTGCAAGGTCGGACCGCGACTCATAGGGAATTCGTGCTCCATCTCAATCTTCCCAGAATCAGGTCTGCGATGCCATCGCGGCCAATCTTGCCGCGATCGCGGCCGGATCGCTGCAACTTATTCGGAGCGACTTCTGCCGCGCCGACGCGCCAGCGGCCAGTTCCACCGCCGAGCGCGCGACTCCGGCCATCTGGGCGACCGTATTTATAAGCTCGGCGTTGGCCTTGCCGCGTTCGGGCGTTGCAGCGATTCCGATCACCAGGCCGCGCGGATCGACCCGCAATAACCCGACGTGCGAGGCGCCCGGCCGCGCCATCACCTTGAGCGTCACCGTGCCGGGGCCGAGGCTGAGCCATGCCGGCAGCACGCCGGCGGATTCGTGCGGCTCGGAGCGGGAGCCGAATCTGGAGCGGACGCTACGAGCCGTATATCACCGCCGCGGGTGACACCGCCTGGATGACGGCTCTGATCAACACCTGTTGGATGAACTCAGTGGCGATGATGACGACGATGGGCGAGAGGTCGAGGCCGCCGAAGTAGACCGGCAGATGCTCACGAACCCAGTCGAACACTGGCTCGGTCATCCCGTAGAGCGCGCGCACGATAGGATTGTACGGGTCGGGCCGGATCCAGGTGAGCAGGGTCGCGATGATGACGATCCAAACGTAAATATGCAGCAAACCAGACAGGGTCGTAGCTGCAAACACTATCGTGTTTACCAGGATATCGGGCATGGTCGATGACTCCGGAGCGGACTAGCTGACGCGTCCGAGTTCGCGCGAGCGCTCGGCAGCCGCCTGTATCGCACGCGCCACGATATCAGAAAAGCTGTCCGCGCCTAATTGTTCGAGGGCGGCTTCGGTGGTGCCGCCGGGCGACGCGACGATCCGAATGAGCTCGGCCGCCGTCATCGGCGAGCGGCGCATGTTCTCCTCCGCGCCGCGAATCGTCTTGAGCGCCATCCGCAGCGCGAGTTCAGCCGGCAGGCCTTGCGCGACGGCGGCGTCGGCGAGCGACTTGGCAAAGAGATAGACGTAAGCTGGGCCGCTGCCCGAAAGCGCCGTCACCGCGTCGAGCATCGCCTCGTCCTTAAGCGCCACCGCGTCGCCGACGGCGCGGAAAATTCTGAGCGCGAAGGCCTCGTCAGCGCGAGTCGCATTGCGCCCGCGCACCAGCGCTGCCATCCCCTGGCCAACCATCGCGGGCGCGTTCGGCATCACGCGAATAACCCGCGCGCGGCCCCCCAGCGCGCCCTCCAGGCGGCCGAGCGTCACGCCGGCGGCAATCGACACAAACAGCTTGGCCGCTAATCCACCCTTGCGCGGTGCGCCGTCGTTTGCACTGGCAAGTTCGGTGAGCACGGCGTCGATAGTTTGCGGCTTTACGGCGAAGAGCACGGCGCGCGAGGAGTTAAGAACCTTTAGATTGTCGGTCGTGACTTCGATTTTAAGCGCGCCTTTGAATTTGCGCCGGCGCGTCGCGTCGACGTCGGAGGCTATAAGCTCGGGGGCCTTGAAGACCTTCTTTTCCACCAGGCCCCGCGCCAGCGCCTCGGCCATATTGCCGGCCCCGATGAAGCCCAGCTTTTTCATCGCGCTCGTCCTCGGCGCTCGCCGAAGATCGCGCGTCCCACTCGCACGATCGTCGCGCCCTCTTCGATCGCCACTTCGAAATCGTCGGTCATTCCCATGGAAAGCTCGCTTAGCGCAAGCCCGGTCGCCGCTGCAAGCCGATCGCGCGTCGCACGCAACGCGACAAAATGGCTTCGCGATCGCTCTGGGTCGGACGCCGGCGGTGGAATCGTCATCAGGCCGAGAATTTCCACCGTCGCGCGCGTCTCCTCGATCAGCCGCTCGAGGTCGGCGGCCGCGACGCCGCTCTTGGACGCCTCGCCCGCGGCGTTGACCTCGATTAGCACCCGCACCCGCGGCGCGGGGCGCGCGCGGCCGAGCGCCAGGCCGAGACGCGCGGAGTCGAGGCTATGGATGAGCGCGAACCGGCTCGCCGCGTCGCGTGCCTTGTTGGTCTGCAGGTGGCCGATCAGATGCCATCGCAGCTCCTCGAGATCCTGCAAATCGGCGAGCGCATCCTGTTTCGTCGCCGCCTCCTGCACGTAGTTTTCGCCAAACTCGCGCGCACCGGCGGCGTAGGCGGCGCGAATCGCTTCGGGCGGCTGCGTCTTGCTCGCTAGCACGAGCCTGACCGCGGCCGGATCGCGATTTACGCGATTCGCCGCGCGCGCGATTCGCTCGCGCACGGCGGTTAACCGCGCGGCGATTTCGTCGTTGGAAAGCATCCGAATCTGCATCCGCTCCGCGCTCAGCTCCCGTCTTCATGCGCGGCGGTGACGCGCCGCAGCGCCGCGAGCACCTCGTTGACCGGCAGGCCCATCACGTTGTCACGCTCGCCTTCGACTTCGACCACTAGGCCTGCGCCCTCGGCCTGGATACCATACGCGCCCGCCTTGTCCATCGGCTCGCCGGTGCGGATGTAGGCGTCGATTTCGTCGTCGCCAAGCTCACGGAAACGGACGCGGCTGATGATGGCGCGGCTCTCGGCTACGCGGCCGTCGCGCGCGAGCGCGAAGGCGGTCACCACCACATGGAAGCGGCCGGAGAGCGCGCGCAGCATGCGATGCGCGTCGGCGCGGTCGTGCGGCTTGCCAAGAATTTCGCCGCCGCATTCGACCACCGTGTCCGCGCCGAGCACCAGCGCATCACCGGCGCGCCGCGAGACCGCAAGCGCCTTCTCTTCGGCCATCCGGAGCGCGAATTTCGCCGCGGGTTCGTCGGCGAGGCGGACCTCCTCGACGCCGCTTTCGTCGAGGGCGAACTCGACTCCAGCCGCCGCGAGCAAGGCCCGGCGCCGCGGCGAAGTCGAGGCGAGAATCAGTCTGGGAGCGGCCATCGTTTGGAATACTCTGAAATAGTCCGTGAAACAAATTTGACGGCAAAAAATCCAATGGCAAAAGGTTGCAGGAGCGCGTCGTGCGGCGCAAGCGCGGCCGTGCGCCGCGCTGTTGGTCGGGCGGCGGCGGTGTGCCTAGACTTAGTTAATTGCACTGGCGCAAAATCAGCGCGAGGCCTAAATCCGATGAACGAACTGACCCACAAATTCGTCAACACCAACGGCATCCGGATGCATGTCGTCGAGGCGGGTGAGGGCTTTCCAGTGGTCTTCTGCCACGGCTTTCCTGAGCTCTGGTACTCGTGGCGCCATCAGCTCCGCGCGCTCGCCGACGCCGGCTTTCGCGCAATCGCACCTGACCAGCGCGGCTACGGCGAGACCGATTGTCCGCAGCCGGTAGAGGCTTACCAGGTGCGCGAACTGGTGAAGGACATCGTCGGGATGCTCGACGCACTGAAGATCGAAAAGTGCGTGATCGTTGGCCATGACTGGGGTGGCTTCGTCAGTTGGCAGAGCGCGATGCGCGCGCCCGAACGAATCGCGCGCGTGGTCAATCTCAATACGCCGTTCATGCCGCGGTGGCTCCCGTCGACGCCCGGCAGCCCCGAGCATCCCAAGATCGTCTGGGTGACGAGCCCGCAGCCTGCGCCGCTTAAGCCGACCGAGATGGCCCGGCTGAACGCTGCCGGCAATTTCCACTACGTGCTGCACTTCCAGCAGCCAGGCGTTGCCGAGGCGGAACTCGAGCGCGACGTGCGCCGAACCCTGCGCGGTCTTTATCGCGACCCGATGCCGCTTCCCCCGCTCTTGCAGCGCCCCGCGCCAGGCGTGTTCGGTCCCGCGGGCGGCGGCCTGCTCGATCGCCTGCCCGACGGCCCGCTCGGCAAATACATGAGCGAGGCCGACCTCGACGTTTACGTGAAGGCCTTCGAGAAGACCGGCTTTCGCGGCGGACTCAACTGGTATCGCAATATCGATCGCAACTGGGAGGAGTCGGCCAACCTGGTCGAGCGCGTCGAGCAGCCGGCGCTGATGATCACCGCCGAACTCGACTTCGTGCTGTGGCCGGAGCAGACGTTGGGCATGGAACGATGGGTGCCCAATCTGAAGCGCGCTAACATCCTTGGTTCCGGCCATTGGACTCAGCAAGAGAAACCCGCGGAGGTAAATGCCGCGCTGCTGGAATTCCTGTCGGACCTTCGATGAAGCCGTCGCAAAAACCAGCCTTGAGGATGGTTTTTGCCTGACGCTCGCGAGTCCCCGTGCCCCGATTGAATCAGCGCGGGCGGTACGTTATCTTATGTTAATGTTTGTGAAGCCAAGTAGTGGGCTGGTGGGTCTGATGATGGGGGTGGGGTTGGGCGCGCTTCTGGCTGCGCCGGCGCAGGCGCTTGGTCCCGTCAAGACGGTCGCGGCGCCTTCAATTCGCGCCGACGCAAGGTCCATCCTCGGCCAATTCGGTATTCTCACCGTCATCCCGATAAATCCCGAGCAAGCCTTTGTCGAAGGCTACGACGCTTATCGCACTCACGACCTAATGAAAACGATCGAGCGGATGACGCTCGCGGCCGAAAAGTATCCGGCGCTTGCCGACTACGCGCTCTTCTATCTCGGGTCGGCCGAGCGCGACAGCGGCGACAACCAGAGCGCGGCCGCGACTTTCCGCCGGCTCAGCTATGGCTATCCGCAAAGCGTGTTTGCCGACGAAGCGTCGCTCCAGTACGCGGATCTCGAGTTCAAGCTGGGACGGCTCGGCGATGCGCGGACGGCGGCCGCGGCGCTGGCCGCGCGCAATCCTGCGCCGGACATCGATTCGCAGGCCCGGCTAATCGAGGCGCGCGCCGCGCTCGGCCTGGGCGACGCGCTAGGCGCTTTCAGCCAACTGCAGACGCTGCGCGAAAAGTATCCGCAGGGCGCCGCCGACAGCGACGCGCGCACACTTGCCTACTCGATTGCGGCGGCCCACCCGGACACTATCGATACACACTCGCTCGGCTACCATAGCCGCGAAGCCGCGCTGCTCGTGCGTGAGGGCCAGTCTTCGATCGCGCTCGTCCAGTGCGACGAGGCGCTCGCGCTCGAGCCTCCAGCGAGCGTGCATGCCGAGATGCTATGGCTCAAGGCGCGCGCGTCGCGGGCCAACTCCGAACGAGAGATGCTCGCGCTGAACGGCTATCTCAGGTATGCGCCGCGCGGCGATAAGGCTCCGGACGCGCTCTACCGCCTCGGGCACCTGCAGTGGCGGACCGGCGATACGAAAACCGCGCGCGTGACGTTCACCAGGCTGCTGGAAGCGTTCCCCGCAAGCGGCCTCGCGCCCGCTGCGATGTTCGATATCGGGCGAGCCTATGAGGACGACTCCCAATGGGATCTCGCGCGCGCCCAGTATCTGCGCCTGGTGCGGAGCTATCCGCACAGCGACGAGGCCGCCGACGGCCGCTTCCGCGCGCCGTTTGCGCTTTACATGCTGGGACAGTTCGACGCCGCCGCGCGCGAATTCGCCGCGATGAAACCGATGGCAGCGTCGCCGTCCGAGCGCGACGGGCTTGCGTACTGGCATGCGCGCTCGATGGAGCGTTCTGGCCAAAGCGCCGCGGCGAATGCGATTTACCAGAGCCTCGCGCAAAGCACGGCGAGCAACTACTACCCTGAGCTGGCGGCGCGCCGAATCGGCGCGCCTACCGCCCAGTTAGCCGCAGAGTACGCGGTTCAGACTGAGGTTGCGGCGCCGTCGGTTGCGCCCGGCACTCTCGCCGCGTTCCATCTGGACCGCGTCACCACGTTGAAGCGGCTCGGCATGACCTACCTCGAAGCGCCGGAGTTGCGCGCGCTCGCCGCCGAAGATTCGGCCGACCCGCGCGATGCGCGATTTCGTGCTCGCCGAGCTGCAGCGCACGGGCGAGTGGTATGCGGCAATCCAGATCGCGGTGCGGCTGGAGAAGACCGGCAGCCTAGACTCCTCGGCGACCGAGCGGCTGCGCTACCCGCGCGCCTATTGGGACATGATTGCACAGGCCGCCAGCGGCGACGCGCTCGATCCCTACCTGGTGCTCGCGCTGGTGCGCCAGGAGAGCCTCTTCAATCCGCAGGCGCGATCGGTGAGCGATGCACGCGGCCTGATGCAGCTGATGCCGGCCACGGCCGACCGGATCGGACCGTCGGCGGGCGTCGAGCAAGCCTCGCTCAACCTGTTCGATCCTTCGCTGAGCGTGCGCGTGGGCACGACCTATCTGAAGAATCTGTTCGATATGTTCGGCGGCGATCCGTTCAAAGCTGTCGCGGCCTACAATGCGGGCGAGCACGCGGTCCAGGGTTGGAACGCCAAGTATCCGGGCGACGACGATCAATGGGTCGAGAATATCGGCTTTCGTGAGACCCGCGATTACGTCAAGCGCGTGATGGGCGGTCTGCGGGAGTACCGGATGCTCTATCCGTCGCACACGGTTTCCAGCGGCGCGACGCAGCCGCAGGGCCCGTCGTAGAGCCGTCGCAGGACCGCGGCGCACCGTGGAGCAGCCATGAGGGCGCACACCCAGCGGTTGCCCGGACCATCGGGCGGATCCTTCATCGGCATCGACGTCGGCGAGAATTTTCTTGACCTAGCGATCCTCGATACGCCCCCACGCACGCTGGTCCTCAAACGCGTCCCGCTCGACAGACTGAACGGGAACGCGTGCGCCACGCTCGCAGAGCGGATAAAAGAGGCGGTGCCGGGAGTCGATGCGCACGTGAGCGTACTGGTCGACTCCCCGCGATGGCCGCGCGATCTCGATTGGTCCAATCCACCTGACAAGCGCGATCCGGTGCCGCGCGAGCGTGAGATAGACGTCGAACTGAAGCGCATCTTTCCTCTGCTGATGGGCGCGCCCGACGGCAAACCCTACAAGCCGGGGCTCGCGATGTTTCCAACCCCCCGCTACGACTACTTCACGCAATGGGCGGACGCTCTGGCTGGCAAGCCCCATCTGAGCGGGATCGCGAAGGAATTGTTCAGCGCGCTTTTAAATGGCAACGCGGGCGGCCCGACTCATGGGGGGACTTTCACCCGCTTCATGCTGGCCGGATTTGCGACTTACCGCGCGCTGGAAGGGTTGGGCATAGACGCTTTCGAGTCCTATCCCGATTTGCAGTTGCGGCTCTCGTCTCCGTCGACGGCGCTACCGCCGAAAAAGCGTCATGCAGAGGCGTTGAGCGCGCGCCGTGATATCGTCGCGTCGCTCGCGAGAGATCTGGACCTTCCCGGCGCGCCGGTGCTGCGAACTCTCGACGAGGCTGACGCCGCAGCGATGGCGCTCGCGGCCGCTTGCTCGGCATGTAAGGGTAAATTGTGGACGGTCAGCCATCCTTGCGAAGGTCGCTTCATGCTCGCGCTAGATGACGATCAGACACGCCGCCTCGGCCCTGGGAGCCCTTGACAAAACGCCAAGCTACCGCGCATCAAGTGTGATTGGCGCGCCCGCGCGCGCCGATCCACACGTCGATGTCATCACAGCGCGAGTTCAAAGCGATCTTCTTCGATCTCGACGGTACCCTGATCGATATTCACGGTCCGCTCTATACTGCCGTACGAAGCGCCCTCGACGACCTCGGCCACGCTCCGCCGTTGACCCGCGAACACTACCATCAGGCGCTGGAGCAGGACGATCCGTACCTCGGCCTGCCCGAGAACAAGCGAGCTGAGTACACCAAGCTCGCGTTCGCCTATTTTCTGGCCGAGATCGACCGTACCGAGCGGCTCGAACTGCTGCCCCACGTGCAGGAGACGCTGGCCGAGCTCAAGCGGCGCGGCTACGCGACCGCGATCATCACCAGCCGTCCCGGCGAATCGCAGCGGCTGGTGCAGAAACTCGCGATGGTAGGGCTTGCGTCCTACTTCGACCAGGTGATCACGCAAAGCGGCACCTCCATGCGGATCCTCGACAAGACGCAGAGCCTCAAACAGGCCGCGATGCGCGCTGCGGTTCTGCCGCAGGCTTGCATGTACGTCGGTGACGAGCCGCGCGACGTGATGGCAGCGATGAATGCGGGCTACGGCGCGTCGGTGGCGGTCGCGACCGGACCGGCGAGCTATCGCATGCTCAGCAACCATTCGCAGTACCGCGCCGATTTCGTGATGCGCTCGATGAGCGAATTGATCGGATTGCTGGAACGGCTCAAAGGCGACAACGCCTGAGCGGGCGGACTCTTAAAGAAAGGGCAGGCGGGGAGGGGCGGCCGCGAATTCGGCGCGCAGCGCTTCAAGACTTTTTAGATCGTCGACCGTGCGAAAAAAGCCGCGGTGCACATGACCGAACATCGCCTGTCCCTGCGCCAGCAAAGGTGCGAACAGGTCACCCATCAGGCTGAACGGCGGCGCTATGGGCGGCATCAGGTCGAACAGTGCCGGCTCGCATAGCAGAACACCGCAATACATATAGGCCGCCAGACGCGCCGCGTCCGCCGCGTCGAGCGCGGGTCCGTAGTCGTCAAATTCAACGGGCGCACGGCGCATCAGCAGGCGCATCCGGCGCACCCGCGCGGCCGCGCCGATCTCGATTCGGCTGTACGTTTCGGGCGTCTCGCTTTCGCGGAGCACCAGCGTCGCGAGGCCGCCGCTCTTGCGATGAAACTCCGCGAGCGCACGCAAATCGAGATCGATTATGGTGTCGCAGTTGAGGATTGCGAAGGTCTCTTTGCCGAAAAACTCGCGCAAACCGGGCAGCGGACCGCCGGTGCCCAGCAGCGTCACCTCCGGAGCATAGGTTATCCGCACGCCTAACGCGTCGCCGCTTCCGAGCGCGGTCTGGACCGCGGCAGCCAGGTGATGAACGTTGATCGCAATATCGGTGACGCCGGCGTGCGCCAGCATCCGGAGTGGATAGTGAATCAGCGGACGCCCACCGACCTCAACGATCGGCTTGGGGACGGCCGCCGTGAGCGGCATCAGCCGCTCACCCTTGCCCGCCGACAGCACCAGCGCCTTCATCGTCCCGTCATCGCCTTCGCATTACCCTTGGCACTACCAGGCCCATCGCCTTGCTCAAGGCGGCGTCAACCAATGCCGAAGGCCGCGCGCAAGCGGGGGAAGTCATTTTTCGGTTCTTTCACTGGGGTCATCGCCAGCAATCCGAGCATCCGGCGCGTCTGCGCGACCGCATACGGGATGAACGCCGCGTATCCCCGCTTGCCCTGGCGCTCAAGAGCGTTGAAGCGGCCGATCACCTTGAGTGCATGCTGAAGCACGCACAAATAGTAGCTTGTCACGAATGCGCCGGCATCGGGGCAGGCGAAGCCGCGGCGCGCGAGACCCGCGATGTAGTAATCGAGCAGGCGGCGCTCGGCGTCGGGATCGATCACGCGGCTGGTGTCGCGCGTGGTCAAGAGCACGGCGAGGTCCTGTGCGGCGGGCGCGAGCAGCGCGTCTTGAAAATCGATTACCCGGATGCGCACTCCCGCATGATCGTTTTGCACGAAAAGATTGTGGCCATGGTAGTCGCGATGGGACAGCACGCGCGCAAGACCGCCAAGCCGGGCCGCTAGATCGTCGAGTTCCGGCGCGAGCGCGCGGAGGTCGGTGCCGGGCGCGACGCTCGCCGATCCGGTCGCGATAAAATCATCCATCTCCCATCGAAAAAGCCGTTCGTCGTATGCGATCGACGCGGCGATACATTCGTGGCCGAGCCGGTGCGTGCCTTCCGTGTGAATCAGCAGAAGCTCGTCCACGGCGCTGCGATAAAGCGTCGCGGGTTTCGCTACTTCCTCAAGCGCGGCCTGGAACAATGAGGTCTCGCCGACGTCCTCGACCAGCAGCATCCGGCGCTTTAGGTCGACGGCGTAAATTTCGGGTACGGCAGAGCCAATCGATTTGAGAAAGCGCTGCACGTTCAGGAAAGGTGGCTCGTCCGGCGGCTTGGAAATCAGATTCAAGGTGCGCACGTACGCGGGCAGGTCGTCGGGGCCGAGGTCGATAGCGATCGCGGAGGCGGGACGCGCTCCGCTGGACGCGCCGCCGCGACGCGGCGGCGCGTCCAGCGCGACCCGCCAGAAGCGGCGGTTCGAGGCGTCGCCTTTGAGCATCGCCACACTTGCGGCGCGCGCGCCGGGCCATCGGCCGGCGAACGCGCCGTCGAGCCAGCGGGCGAGTGCTGCCGAATCGTCGTCGACCCTAGCCACGGGGCAATCTTAGCGGCTACGCGCGGCGGCGGCCACGCGTGCGGGCGAAAGCCCGCACGCATGGCCGCCGCCATCCCGCACCGCACCGCGCGGCGCCCGCGCGCCGCGCCTTTCACTGCGCCCGCCCTGCGTGCGCTATGAGCCCGAAGGCGTCGCGCCGCCGTCGAGGCTCATCAGCTCTTCGTAGAGCCGCTCGATTTCGCCGCCGAGCCGCTCGTAGGCGGCGATGAGTTCCTTAGCGTCGGTCCGCTGAAGGTAGAAGTTGGGGTCATTCATCTGCTCGCCAAGCGCGGCGCGTTCGGTTTCCTTGCGCCCGATGTCGCCCTCGAGCGTCTGGCGCCGGCGAACGCGGCGGTCGCGTTCGCGACGCTGCTTGATTTCGTCGTCGTGAGCGGCGGTGCCGTCCGCTCCGGCTTTGCCGGAGGCGGACGGCGCCGCCGCGTGCTGCGGGCCAACGGCGCGTCCGCCATTGCCAGCGGACGCGCCGTTGGCGGAGCGCGCGCCGGATTGCTCGACGCCTGGAGCGTCGCGCAATCCGGCGGCGCGCATCGGGGCGGCTGCCGATGACGCGGCACGGGCTGCTGCGCCATTGGCCGCGTTGGCGGCGGACTCAGCCGCCGCCCTCTTGGCCAGGTAGTAATCGTAGTTGCCGAGGTAGCGCGTTGCGTGGCCCTGGCCGACCTCGATAACTTCGCTTGCCAATTCGTTGAGCAAGTAGCGGTCGTGGCTGACGATTACCACGGTGCCGGGGAAACGGCGCAGGGCTTCGAGCAGCGTGTCCTTGGCCACGATGTCGAGGTTGTTGGTCGGCTCGTCGAGCAGCAGGCAGTTGTTGCGATGCGCGAGCACCTTGGCAAGCGCGAGCCGCGCGCGCTCGCCGCCCGAGAGCACGCCCGCGAGTTTCAGCGCGTCGTCGCCGGAAAAGAGCATCGCGCCGAGCAGGCCGCGAATCTCGCCGGTCGTCATCCCTTCGGCCGCGTCGCTCAGCTCCTGGAGCGCGGTCTTGCTGTAGTCGAGCGACTCGGCGAGGTTCTGCGCAAAATAACCGATCTCGATTCCCGAGCCGACAGTGCGCTGGCCGGCGGTCATCGGTTCGATTCCCGCTAGCAGCTTCATCATCGTGGATTTTCCGGCGCCGTTGGGGCCCACCAGCGCGATTCGCGCGCCGCGCTCGATCGTCAGATCGACGCCGTCGTAAACGGTAATGTCGCCGTAACGCTTGACCGCTCCGCGCAGCTCGAAGACCCGGCGTCCGCCGCGCTCGCATTGGGGAAAACGGATCGCGGGCGGGTTTTCGCTGCCAGCCGGCGGCTCCAGGCGCTCGATTTTTTCAAGCTGCTTTATCCGGCTCTGGACCAGCTTGGCCTTGCTCGCCTGGTAGCGGAAGCGGCTGATGAAGGCTTCCATGTGCTCTATCTCGGCGCGTTGATTTTCGTAGGCCGCCTGTTCGAGTTCGCGGCGCTGCTCGCGTTCGACCAGGTAGGCCGAGTAGCCGCCCCGATATTCGACCAGCCGGCCGCGTGAGACTTCGACCGTGCGGTCGGTCACGCGGTCAAGAAAGTAGCGGTCATGCGAGACCAGGATTATCCCGCCCGGATAGTTCGCCAGGTAATCCTCGAGCCAGTTGCGCGCCTCGAGGTCGAGATGGTTGGTCGGCTCGTCGAGCATCAGGAATTCCGGGCGGCGCACCAGCAGCTTGGCCAGCGCGATCCGCATCCGGATGCCGCCGGAAAACTCGGCGACGTCGCGCTCGAGATCGCTCTCGACGAAGCCCAGTCCGAACAGGACTGCTTTGGCGCGGCTGTCGGCCTCATAAAACCCGTGGCGCTCAAGCTCGCTCAGCACGTCGCCGAGTTCCGCCAGCGCGGCGTCGTGTTCGGGGCCGCTATGATGCTCGGCGAGCACTTCTTCTAGTTCGAGCCTGCGGCGGTCGTGGGCCTGCATTTCACTCAATGCTGAGAGCGTTTCCTCCAGCACCGGCCGGCCGCCCATCTCGGGCGCGTCTTGCGGCAGATAGCCAACGGAAGAGCGCTGCGGGCGCGCGATGCGGCCCGCGTCGGGCGTGATGACCTCGCCGATCATGCGCAGGAGCGTGGTCTTGCCGGCGCCGTTAAGGCCGACCAGGCCGACCCGCGCGTCGTCCGCCATCGCCCAGCTTACGCTGTCGAAGATCGTACGTCCGCCGTAAAACTTTGAAACTTTATCGAGCGCCAGCATCGAGCAAATTCCGACAGATGCAAAAATTCCGACAAATGCGAAAGATTCAGGTAATTCCGAGCACGAAGCGCGAAGGCTCGCGGCTTCAATCCCGCCGCGGCGACCTCGCCACAGCCGAGCGCCCGCCGCGGGAGCCGCTTAACCCCGTTATTCTAGCCGCATCGGCTGGCGTGCAAAAGCCGGGGGCGTTGAGCCGGAGCGTCGGCGCGTCGCCGTTGGCGGCCAAGGCGTCTAAAGGCGAGGGGGGTATGGACGGGACGCGCTGCAATCCGTTTAATGGTGCAGGTGAGAACTCAGGGGGGAGCCCGGGCGGCGCGGCCGGCCGGCCACAAGGGAGGAACGATATGCCCGCAATCCGGGACGGCGACCACATCCTCGTAATCGATCGCAAGCTTTTTCATGATGACAACACGCGCTTCTTCGTCGGCGTGGTCGAAGAGTACGACGACCGAGTGATTCGCCTGCGAGGCTTCCCGTTTCATCTGAGTCCCTACGAAGTCACTGGCGTGGAGCGCCATGGCGAGCAACGCGTGCGCGTGCTTTCGATGTCGGGTGATATACTGCTTTACATGCTCCCGCGTGAAACCGAACTCGACAAGATGCAGCTCCGCCGCTCGCCCAAATCTCTCCAAATAACCGACGGCGGTGCCGTGACGCTCGATCTCAGCGAATGGCTTATGCGCGCCTAATTTTCACGGCCGCGCTTGCCGCATTGATGCTGGCCGCTATACGGCCCGCGCCGGCTTCAGCCCAGTCGCAATCGAATCAGGATCCGACCCAAGAGCAGATGCCCGCGCCCGGGGCGATGCAGACGCCGGGCGCGATGCCGGGGCACAGCTTTAACCACGTCGACCTTCCGCAGCCGCCTTTGATCACGATCACCGCCGTGCCCGGCTATGGCCCCGCGCCACTCACCGTGGGTTTCTTCGTAAATACGGTCGATCCCGAGGGTAAAGGTTTCGTCTCGTACGTGTGGAATTTCGGCGACGGGCAGGTCTCGATGGATCCGCCGCTGACTTTTTTCCACACCTACAACACCCCCGGCACGTACGTGGCGACCGTCAATGCGACCACCCCTGACGGCCGCACCGCGATCGCTTACGTGGGAGTCACGGTACGCCCGGGAATCGTCAACTAGGGCGGGTCACTCGCCCGGGTTGATCGTTTCGACCTTGCCGCTTTCCAGGTTGTAGCGGGCGCCTACGATCTTCAGGCTGCCGTCGGCTACGCGTTGTTTGAACTCCGGCGAGCGCTCCAGTTTCTTCACCTGCTCGGTCACGTTCAAATCGATCGAGCTGGATTCGAGCGCGTCGCCGCCTTTTTTGCGCGCCTGGTCGACCGCCGGACAAATGTTGGCAAAAATTTCCGGCAGTCCAGCCGCGGGCTTGCTCACGCACTCAGTGAGCGCGCCTTTGACCGCGCCGCAACTGTCGTGACCGAGCACCATGATCAGACTTGCGCCCAGGTGAGCGACTCCGTAGTCGATGCTTTCGAGGCCCGCGCGGGTGACCGTGTTGCCGGCGATACGCACCACGAAAAGGCCGCCGAGGCCCTGGTCGAAGATCAGCTCGGGCGGCACCCGCGAATCCGAACACGACAGGATGACCGCGAACGGCGCTTGGCCGCCCACCAGCTCAGATCGCCGCTTGGCGTGAAGTTGAGGATGGCCGTTTGCGTCTCGCTGGAAGCGCTGGTTGCCGGCCATGAGCTCCTTGAGGGCTTGATCCGGATTCATCGTTGCAGCAACTTCGGCGGCGGCCGCCGAGACCGTCGAGAATTGGGTTGCGAGTTTGATGGTTCCACAGGTCAAAAGCGTGGCGATGATGACAGCAAAGGTCAATCGAGTTGTGCGCACGGCAAATCCTCTCTTTCCGGGCGCGCAGAGCTTATCACTAATGTTTGCGGACGGCAGCTTTCACCGCGGGCGCCGCGGGCACATTGACAGCGGTGCAGCGCTTGGCAACTAAGTAGATATGCGACGCGCTCGAATTTCCGCTTCGGCAGCATTGGCGATGGTGACGGCGCTCGGCGCGGCCGGATGCATGTCCGAGGCGATCAAGCAAAACCAGCAGCAGCTCGATCAGCAGAAGGCCGAACTGGAACAGCTGAAGCAACAGGTCGCGGACCTCAAGGCGGCCCAGCAGCCCTCCTATCCGACCGCCGCGCCGCCGGCGGGCTCATGCGACAAATCCGTGATGCAGGTGGCGACCAAACACGGCGGTGACCGGTTTGCGGCGAGCGAATTCACCAAAGCGCTCGGTTACTATCAGGATGCCATCACCGCCTGCCCGACGAGCGCCCAGGCCCAGCTTAACCTGGCGCGCGCCTACGAGGCGCTGGGCGATCGCGGCCAGGCAGTGGATCACTATAAGCGCGCGGTCCAGGACGCGCCGTCCGACCACGACGCCGATCCGGCCGTGACCGAGCAGGCGCAACAGGCGTTGTCGCGGCTGGCCGCAAATTAGCGCCGATGCGATCGAACCGGCTCGAACAAACGAACCCCTGCTGTCAGGACGGAGGCTCTCTTGAAAGACGTATTCAGCGTTGAAGGCAAGGTCACAATCGTAACCGGCGGCGGCACCGGAATCGGCGCCGTGATCGCGCGCGAGTTCGCGCTGCGCGGCGCGCCGGTGCTGGTCGCGAGCCGCAACGCCGGCCATCTCGAGCCCGTGCGCGACGCTATCCGCAAGGCCGGTGGCAAGTGCGAGATGGCCGTGTGCGACGTGCGCAACGCCGAGTCGTGCGACGCGCTGGTGGCCGAGGCGGTCAAGCACTTCGGCCGCCTCGATGTGATGATCAACAATCACGGCGCCAGCATCGCGTCGCCCAGCCTCAAGCTCTCGCCCAATGGCTGGCGCGCGGTGGTTTCGATCAACCTCGACGGTGTGTTCTTCTGCTCCAAGGCCGCCGCCCGCCAGTTCGTCGAGCAAAAAGGCCCCGGTGCCATCATCAACCTGTCTTCGACCGCTGGCGTTCACGGCTCGGCCACAATGCTGCCCTATGCGGCGTCCAAGGCCGGCGTGATCAAGCTCACCGAGTCGCAGGCGGCGGAGTGGGGCCATCTGGGCATCCGCGTCAATTGCATCGCGCCCGGACCGGTCACCACCGAGGGCGCCGCCGAACGCATCTGGCCTAACGAGAAGGTCAAGGCGGCGATGCTGCTGTCGCGCGCCCTGCAACGCTTCGGCACTTGCGAGGAAATCGCCTACCCGTGCATCTTCCTTGCCTCCGACGCGTCAAGCTTCATCACCGGCGCCCTGCTGATCGCCGATGGTGGCAATTTACGCTACGGCGACGCGCTCCAGGTGCTTCCCGACTAGCAGCGCGCGTACCGGGCGGCGCGGGCCGTTGCGGCAGCGCTTGTCGCGGCGCGGCGCGCCGTGGTATCCGAAATCGCGCGGGCAAATCGTGCCGCCGCCGAAAAGGTAGATTCAAACTTGGATTTCGGATTCAGCGAAGAGCAGGAGATGCTGCGCCAGAGCGCGCGCTCGCTCCTCGAGCGCGAATGTCCCTCCACGCACGTGCGCCAGATGATGGAGGACGAGCGCGGATACTCGCCCGAACTGTGGCGCAAGATGGCCGATCTCGGATGGCTCGGACTGGTGCTGCCCGAAGAGCATGGCGGCGCGGGACTCAATTACGTCGATTTGGTAGTCGTGGCAGAGGAGATGGGGCGTGTGCTTTTGCCGTCGCCATTCATCTGGACGCTGATGTTCGCCGAGGCGATAGCACGCTCCGGCTCCGACGATCAGAAGCGCCGCCTGCTTCCCGCGATCGCGCGCGGCGAACTGGTCGCCACGGCCGCTCATCTGGAAGCCAACGCAAGGTGGGCGGAAAGCGGTATCACGCTTGGCGCGCGCAAAAGCGGCGCCGGCTACCTGCTCGACGGCGACAAGTTGTTCGTCAACGACGCGCATGCCGCCGACTTTTTCCTCGTTGCGGCGCGTACCGGCGGCAAACGCGGTGGCGGGGTGACGCTTTTCGCGATCGACTCCAAGCGCGCCGGCGTCGCCGTGACGCCGCTCAAAACGATGGATCAAACGCGCAAGCTCGGAGCGGTCACGTTTCGCGGCGTGAAGGCGGCGGCGGCCGACGTGGTCGGCGAGGTCAATGACGGATGGCCCGTGCTGGCGGCCGCGATCGACCGCGCCAAGGTGGCGCTTGCGGCCGAGATGATTGGCGGCGCGCAAAAAGTGCTCGACAGCGCAGTTGAGTACACCAAGATGCGCGAGCAATTCGGCCGTCCGATCGGCAGTTTCCAGGCCGTCCAGCACAAGTGCGCGAACATGATGGTCGACATCGAGGGCGCGAAGTCCGCGATCTACTACGCCGCCTGGGCGGTCAGCAACGACGCGCCCGACGCCAGCGCTGCCGCTGCGGTGGCCAAGGCCGCAGCCTCCGACGCGTACCGGCGCACTGCCGCCGACGGCATCCAGGTCCACGGCGGAATCGGTTTCACCTGGGAGCACGACATGCATCTCTATTTCAAGCGGGCCATGTCCTCGGAGTTCACCTTCGGCGACGCGAATTTCAACCGCGAGATCGTGGCGCAATTGATCGGTCTGTAAAAATGATCGGACTAAGCGGTCGCGAAGCGGCGGCGCGTTCGCGCAAGGAGTATTAGGCGATGGTCGACAAGAGCATAGTTGGCAAGACCGGCAAACCGTTCTCGATGCCGATCGAATGGGGCAAGGTGCGCGAGTTCGCCCGTGCGGTGCGCGATCCCAACCCGGTCTATTTCGATCCCGAGCTGGCAAAAAAGGAATGCGGCGGAGTTCCGATACCGGTCACTTTTCTACAGACCAGCGCGTTTTGGCAGACCGCCGAGTCGATGCCGCCGCTCGATATGTTCGACATGCGGCGTATCCTGCACGGCGAACAGGAATTCGAATTCTTCAAGCCGATCCTCGTCGGCGACACGCTGACCGGCGTCGCCCGCGTCGCTGACATCTACGAAAAGGAAGGTGGGCGCGGCGGCAAGATGACTTTCCTCGCGGTCGAGACCAGCTACACCAATCAGAAGAACGAAAAAGTCGCGCGCGCGCGATTCGTGCTGGTCGAGACCGGCCAAGCAGTCGGCGGATGAGTCGAGCGGATAGATGATCGCAAGTATGCGCGGGAAAATTCACATCGAGATGAGGCGGCCATGGCATCAAAACTCAAATTCGAAACGATAAAGGTCGGCGACCCGATTCCCACCGTCACGATCGACAAGGTCTCGCGTCCCGACTTCGTCCGCTACGCCGGCGCCTCGGGCGACTTCGTGCCGTTGCATTATGATCAAACTTTCGTCGAGGCGGCCGGTATCCCGACCGTGTTCGCGCAAGGGATGTGGACTGCGGGATGCCTCTCGCGATGCCTTACCGATTTTGCCGGCGCAGGGCAGGTCCGTCATTTCAAGGTTCGTTTCGCGCGCCAGGTATGGCCGGGCGACACGCTCACCTGCCGCGGCACGGTGACGGCTAAGAATGAGGCCGACGGCGAAAAGCTGGTCGAAGGCGAGCTGGAAGTGGTCAATCAGAAGGGCGAGGCCACCGTCAAAGGCGCTTTCCGCGTCGTCGCCGCTTAGCGGTCCGCGCCATCCCACTATGGCGCGCAGGGCGCGCCGAACCTAAACTTGGAGTGCGATGTCTGAACCGCGCTACGTCATTATCCATGGCCATTTTTACCAGCCGCCGCGTGAAAGCCCGTGGACCGGACTGATTAGTCCCGAGGCTGGCGCGGCGCCGTTCCCGAACTGGAACGAGAAAATTCTGAGCGAGTGCTATATCGCGAACGGGCGCGCGCACGTCATGGACGGACGCGTGGCGCATATCCGCAACAACTACGCCGCGCTAAATTTCGACTTCGGCCCGACGCTGATTAGTTGGCTGCAGCGCCATGGTACGCACGCTTATCGGGCGGTCCGCCAGGGCGACTTGGAAAGCATCGCGAAGCATGGCGGACATGGCAGCGCTATCGCGCAATCCTACAATCATTCGATTCTGCCGCTGCTGCGGCCGCGCGATCGCGCGTTGCAAATCGCCTGGGGTGTCGAGGATTTCGTCGCACGCTTCAAACGCCGGCCCGAGGGGATGTGGCTGCCGGAATGCGCCGCCGATCGCGATACGCTGCGCGACGTCGCGGCGGCCGGAATGAAATTTATCATCCTTGCGCCGGAGCAAGGGACGTTTCGCGGCGAGGGGGCAGGGCGACGCGGCGCCGGCCCGTTCATTTGGCGGGAGGATTCGCTGAGCCTCGCGGTCTTTCGTTTCGACCGCGATCTTTCGCGCGCGGTTTCTTTCGACCACGGCCTCGCCGACGGCCTCGGGCTCGCGAATTCGATCGCTGAGGCGGCGGCGCAGGCCGAGCCCGGCGGACTCGTGATGGTTGCGACCGACGGCGAGACCTTTGGTCATCACAAGCGCCGCGGCGACGCCGAACTGGCCCGCGCGATCGACGCGCTGGAGCTGCGCGACGACGTGCGGCTGACCAATTGCGCCGAATACCTGGCGCTCTTTCCGCAAGGCGCCGGCAGTTTCGAGATCGACGCGCCGAGTTCGTGGAGCTGTCCTCACGGCGTCGAGCGATGGCGTGCGGCGTGCGGATGCCGCATGGATCCGGCGACCAACCAGGAATGGCGCGGGACGCTCCGCGACGCGATGGACTTCGTGAACAACCATGCCACGGCGGTCTACGAGCGCTTCGCGCCGCCGCTGGCCGACGACGCCAATGCCGCGCTCGTGGAATCGATTCGCCTGGCGATCAACCCCAATCCTGCGTTGCACGAGGAATTTTTCGTCCATCATCGGGTGACTTCGGAGGCCAATCGCGAGAGCCTGATGCGCCTGTTCGAGATGGAGCGGGCGGCGCAGGCGGCGCTTACCAGTTGCGCGTGGTTCTTCGATGATTTCGGCGGGCCCGAGGGTCGCGTGGTGCTGCGATGGGCCGCGCGCGCGATCGAGACCGCCGCCGAGTTCTCGTTCAGCGTCGAGGGCGAGCTGCTGGAGCGGCTGCGCCAAATCCGATCCAATCGCCGCGAGATTGGTGACGCCGCCACGCTATACTTGAGCCTCAAGACTCGCGAAGCACGCGGGAGGGTATGATTGCCATGGCGGACACCCACGACATCGAATCGATTCTCCGCGAAGGCCGCTCTTTTCCCCCCACGCCTGAGTTCAGCCGCGCAGCCCGCGTCAAGAGCATGGCCGAGTACGAGGCGCTCTATCGGCGCGCCGAGCAGGACCCCGAAGCGTTTTGGGGCGAATGTGCGAAAGAGCTCAGCTGGTTCAAGCCCTTCGATAAGGTTCTCGAATGGAAATTCCCGTTCGCCAAGTGGTTCCTCAACGGTAAGCTCAACGCGTCATACAATTGCCTCGACCGCCACCTGACCACCGCACGGCGCAACAAGGCGGCGCTCATCTGGGAGGGCGAGCCGGGCGACGTGCGCGTGCTCACGTATCAGATGCTGGCGAGCGAGGTCGCGCGCGCGGCCAACGCGCTCAAGAGTCTCGGCGTGAAGGAGGGCGATCGCGTCGCGATCTATATGCCGCTGGTGCCCGAGGCGGTGATCGCGATGCTCGCGTGCGCGCGTATCGGCGCGATCCATTCGGTCATCTTCGGCGGCTTCTCGGCCGAGGCGCTGGTCGACCGGATTAACGACGCCGAGGCCAAGGTGTGCATCACGGCGGACGCCGGATGGCGCCGCGGACAGCAGGTCCCGCTCAAGCCCAACGTGGACGAGGCGCTCAAGCGATGCCCCTCGATCGTGCACTGCGTGGTGCTGCGGCGCACCGGGGCCAAGGTCGAGATGCGTAAGGGGCGCGACGTCTGGTGGGACGAGCTGATCGCGGCGCAAAGCTCCGTGTGCGCGCCGGCCGAGCTCGACGCCGAGCATCCGCTCTATACGCTCTACACCTCGGGCACTACCGGCAAGCCCAAGGGCGTCGTGCACGCGACCGGCGGCTACCTGGTACACACGCTGATGACGATGAAGTGGGTGTTCGATCTGAAGGACGAGGACATCTACTGGTGCACTGCCGACATCGGGTGGGTCACCGGACACAGCTACACGGTGTACGGTCCACTCGCGGCGGGCGCGACGGTGGTGATGTACGAGGGCGCTCCGAATTTTCCCGAGAACGATCGTTTCTGGCGGATAATCGAGAAATACCGCGTCAACATCCTCTATACCGCGCCGACTGCGATCCGCACTTTCATCAAGTGGGGAGATTCGTGGGTGAAGAAGCACGATCTCTCCAGCCTGCGGCTGCTCGGCACGGTCGGCGAACCGATCAATCCCGAAGCCTGGATCTGGTACCACAAGGTGATCGGCGGCGAGCGCTGTCCGATCGTCGATACCTGGTGGCAGACCGAAACCGGCGGCATCATGATCGCCCCGATGCCGGGCGCGATTCCGGCCAAACCGGGATCGGCGACCCGTCCGATGCCGGGCGTTGCCGCCGAGGTCGTCACGCGCGAGGGCAAACCCGTCGGCCCCAACCAGGGCGGCCTGCTGATCGTCCGCCGCCCGTGGCCCGGGATGCTGCGCACAATCTTCCGCGATCCCGAACGCTATCGGCAGCAGTATTTCAGCCAAATCGAGGGCGCCTACTTCACCGGCGACGGCGCGCGCTGCGACCAGGACGGCTACTTCTGGATCATGGGCCGCGTCGACGACGTGATTAACGTCTCGGGTCATCGGTTGGGAACGATGGAGATCGAGAGCGCGCTGGTGTCGCATCCGATGGTGGCCGAGGCGGCGGTGGTTGGCAGGCCTGACGATATGAAGGGCCAGGCGGTGGTCGCGTTCGTGACGCTCGAGGGTGCGCGTCACGGCGACGCGCAATTGCGGGACGAACTGCGCCAGCACGTGGTCAAGGAGATTGGCGCGCTCGCGCGGCCCGACGATCTGCGTTTCACCGACTCGCTGCCCAAGACGCGGAGCGGCAAGATCATGCGCCGACTGCTGCGCCAGATAGCTTCGGGCGAAGAGAAGCTGGGCGACACCACGACGCTCGAAGATCTTTCGGTGCTGGCGCGCCTGCGCGAAGACGACGAGTAGCGTCCTTCACGCCCGCTCCAGTCGCTATGCCGAAGGGCGGAGACCGAAGGTCTTGGCGACGATGCGATCGACCATGCGCGCCGGCAGCGTCGTCGGGAGCGTCCAGTTCTGAAATCTTCCGGCGACCGGTGAGTAGCGCGTCTTGGGCCGCGCCGCGGTCAAAGCTTCGCATACGACCTCGCCCAGGCGCTCGGAGGACCAGCCCTTGCGGCCTTCCGCGATCATGTAGTCGCGAAAGCGCTTGATGATCTCGAAATACGGGCTCTTCTTATATGGCGCGAGGTCGATTTGCTCGGCCTTGTCCCAAATCGGAGTCGCGACCGATCCGGGCGCCACGATAATCACGTCGATTCCGAACAGCATCAGTTCCCGCCGCAGGCTCTGCGACAGACCCTCGAGTCCGTGTTTGGAGGCCGCATACAGGCCCACAAAAGGAGCGGCGAAGCGGCCGCCCACCGATGAGATGTTCACGATCCGTCCCGGTGGTCCGGTGCGCGCGCGGTCGGTGCCGAGCAGCGGCGCGAAGGCCTTGATGACGGTCATCGGCGCGATCAGGTTGACCTCGAGTTGGTGACGGAAGTCGTCCGCCGAGGCTTCCAGTAGCGGTCCCGCAACGGCGATGCCCGCATTGTTGACCAGGCCCAAAAGCCGTCCGTCGGCGAGCGCCGCACCGACCTCGGCTGCGCCGCGCGCGACCGCGGCCTCATCGGTGACGTCGAATAGCAGCGGTGAAAAACGCTCGCCGAGTTCCGCCCGCAAGCGCTCGGCGTCGGCCTGCTTGCGCACGCTCCCGAAAACGCGAAAGCCCTTCGCCGTCATCACCTTGGCGATACCCCATCCGATGCCGGTCGAGACCCCGGTGACTACGACGCTTTGCATGGATTACCTCCTGCGCGCGCGAACTCGGAATCACTGTCGCACAGGTGCGGCGTGAACGCATCGGGGAGTGCCGCGGTGAGAGAGGCGAGGCGTTGCCGGAGAGTGACGAACATGAAAGTGGGGCGGCGCGGCTTAAAAGCCGCGCCGCCCCAGCGCTGTATTTATGTTTCTACGAATTGCGCAAAAGCGCCGCGATGAAACGCTGACTAATCGCCGTCGTGGTCACGGTCGTGATGCGACCGATTGTGGCCGTGATGCCATCCCTCTCCGGAGTTCCAGCCCTGGGACGGATAACCTCTATAACCGGTATAGGGATACCCGTACGGTCTGTAGCCCTGCCCAGAGTAAGGATATGCATAGGCATACCTGCCTGGCTGATTTGCATACGCCTGGCCGGAGTAGGGATATCCGTATCCGTACCGATTTCCGTACCCCTGGTAGGCAGGAGGCTGGCGCAACCCTTGGGCGGAGCGCCATGCGCTGTCGTTATCCCCATCATGGTCATAATCGCGGGCGAGCGCCGGGCCCGTGAACAAGGCGGCAGCCATCGCGATAGTTAGGAGAAGCGTTGCGATCCTCTTTTTCATGTTTTTTCAGACCTCTCTGCCATCCGGCGAGGGCAAAGGCGAAACTGCGACCGACCTGCGGAATCGTGATGATTTCAGCCGTTCTTAGTCTCGCCTCCTCGTCAAGAGGCCTTTTTAGGGCCTTCCCACTATTAAAGACGCCGCCGGCCGGCGCAGGTTACGGCGAGGCGTGCCTTGCCAGCCACGTCACGCTGGTGATAATCTGCTTTTCGTGTGGGCTTCTGCCCACTTTTTCGTTTAGCGGGTTTGCCCGATGGGTGCGGCGCTCGGGCGCAGAAACCTCCTGATACAGAGTCGACTGCGATTGGGCGCTGCGAGAGCCCCCTCTCGGGCGTGGCGCGTGGAGTTGCGCGCAAACTAGCAGCGTTTAGGCCCCGGCGCGCTGACAGGGCCGGCGCTGGCGGATCGGGGAACGAGGGCGCGGGGGGAGTTTTCAGTGAGTGACACGGGCGCATCGGGAAATAGCGGGCAAGGCCACAAGATGGTGGTGCAGCTCCATCCGGTGGCGATGCGGGTGGCCGAGTTGCTCGCGCCGCACGTCGAGCGGCAGGGTTTCGAGCTGGTGTCGGTGGAATATCACAAGGGCACCCGCAGCTCGCTGTTGCGCTTGTTGATGGATCGGCCGGGCGGCGGGATTGCGCTGAGCGATCTGGAGCGGCTCTCCCCGGTGCTGAGCGACTTGCTCGACGTTTACGATCCGATCGACGGGCGTTACACGCTGGAAGTCGCTTCGCCCGGAGTGAACCGGCCGCTGACGCGGCGCCAGGATTTCGAGGCGTTTGTCGGCCAGCGGGTCAGGATCAAGACGCATCGCGCGGTGGAGGGGCAAAAGTCCTTCACCGGCGTGCTCGCGTCGGTGGACGCGGACGGAGTTGAGATCGACGACGATAGCCGGCGCCGCCTGAAAATCGGCTTCGGTGAAATGAAGGGAGCAAACCACGAATACGATTTCGACGGAGCCGGACGCCGATGATGCCGCGCTGCGCAGTATGCGCGGACTCGAACGCGCCGGTTCAGGATTGGACGCAAGATTTGAACGCTAGAGATTATGTATCGGGCGGCGCATGCCAGCCATCGCGCCCCGTGGAGGCCGTATGACCGGAGAGCTCAACCGGGTGATCGAGCAGGTTTCCAAGGAAAAAGGGATCGACAAGACGATCGTGATAAGCGCGGTCGAGGAGATGATGCATTCGGCGGCGCGGCGCACGTTCGGCAACGAACGCAATATCGAGTCGCGCTACAACTCTGAGCTCGGCGAGGTCGAGCTGTTCGAAATAAAAACGGTGGTCGACCAGGTCGCCAATCCGCAGGCCGAGGCCACGGTCGATGAGGCGCGCGCCAAGTATGATCCAGAGGCCGAGGTCGGCGACGAGATCCTGATCAAGCTCGATACCGCGACCATGGGCCGTATCGCGGCGCAGGCGGCCAAGCAGAACCTGATCCAGCACATCCGCGACGCCGAGCGAAAACAGATCTTCAACGAGTTCAAGGATCGCAAGAGCGAAGTCGTCTCGGGCATCGTGCAGCGCTTCGAGCGCAAGAACATGATCGTCAACCTCGGACGCACCGAGGCGATCCTGCCCGAAAAAGAGCAGATTCCGCACGAGCGCTATCGCCAGGGCGATCGTATCCGCGCGCTCATTCTCGACGTTGACCTGTCCGAGAAGGGGCTGTCGATCGTGCTCTCGCGCACGGCCAACGAATTCCTGTGCAAACTGTTCGAGCAGGAGGTGCCCGAAATTTACGAGGGTATCGTCGAGATTCGGCAGTGCGCGCGCGAGCCGGGCGGACGGGCCAAGGTTGCGGTTTATTCCAAGGACTCCGACGTCGATCCGGTCGGCGCCTGCGTCGGGATGAAAGGGACGCGCGTACAGGCCGTGGTGCAGGAGCTGCGCGGCGAAAAAATCGATATCGTGCCATGGACCGACGACCAGGCCGAGCTGGTGTGCCGCGCGCTCGCCCCGGCCAAGGTCTCCAAAGTGATCATCGACGAGGACGAACACGCGATGGAGGTGGTGGTGCCCGACGACCAGCTTTCGCTGGCGATCGGCAAACGCGGGCAGAACGTGCGCCTCGCCCATCGACTGTCGGGATGGAAGATCGATTTGCGTAGCGACTCGGAAGCCGAAGAAGAAGCGCGCGCCGCGCGGGCCTCGCTCAACGCGATTCCGGGTATCGGCGACATCAACGCTGAGCTGCTCTACCAGTGGGGTTTCCGAACTGCCGAGCAGCTCGCCGAGACCTCGGAGGAATCGTTCGAGGTCGAGGGAATCTCGCCCGAGCGCGCCCGTCAGTTGATCATGGCGGCGCGCGAATGGGTCGCGAAAAAGCATACGGATGAAGAAGCGGCCGCGGTCGCGGCGGCTCAGGCCGCCGTCAAAAAGGCCGAGGCGGATGCGGCGGTGGCAGCCTCCGCCGACGAAGCCGCGGCGGAAGCGGCGAACGGCGGTGGCGAGACCGGCGACGGAGTCGAAGGCGCGAGCGTAAGCGAAGAGGAAGATGCCGCGGCGAAATCATAAGCCCGAGCGCACCTGTCTCGGATGCATGACGCGCGACGCGCAGGCCGCGATGGTGCGGCTCGCCGCAGTGGACGGCGCGGTGCGCGCCGACGAGCGCCGGCGTCTGGGCGGCCGCGGCGGCTATGTGCACGCGCGGCGCGAATGTCTGGATCGTTTCGCGCGCGCCCGCACGCGCGAGTTCCGTTCGCTCCGCGTCGTGCTCGACCGCGGCGCGCGGGAGTTGATTACGCGAATGTTACAGGAGCGGCTGGATAGCCAGAGCGCTCTCTAATAGAGTAGGGAAAATGGCGCGAAAGCGGATCAAGACCTTTGCCCAGGAATGGGGCATCTCCGTCGACGATGTACTGGCAACATGCGCGCGTCTGAAACTCGGACACGCCCATTCGGACTCAAGCCTTCTGACACCCGAGGAGGCCGACCGCGTCAAGCACGACCTTGACGAACAGGTCCATCGCCAGGAACTTCTGCGGCGCGAGACTGTGGTCGAAACCAGCGCCGGCAAGGTCGTCGAGAAGCGGCTCAACGCCACTGTGATGCGCCGGCGGCATACCGAACCCGAAGCCGGATTCGCGCAAGCCGCAGCCGAGCCTGATGTGCCGTTCCATTTCGAACTCGAAGGCGAACGCGAAGATGCTTTCGCCACGCCGTTTTTGGAAGAACCGATCGAGCCGGCGGAGCCGGCTACGCCCGCGATGCTCGAGACGCAGGCGGCGGCGTCCGCACTTCAGGAAACTCCGGCGCCGCATGCACCTCCACCATCCGAACATCCCGCTGGCGCGCCGAGTGGACAGGCCGCGCCCAATGGCGCAGCGGCCAGAGCCGAACAGCCGGCCGCCGAGCCAACGCCCGCCGGCGAAAAAGAAAGTCCCGATACGATCGCGGCCGAAGCCGCGAAGACAGAAGCTGTCAGGCCCGAACCCGTAAAGACTGAAGCGGGGCGGCCCGAGCGCGCGCCCGCGCCGGTCCACGAACAGAAGCCGCTTACGCGGACCATCGTTGAGCCGCCGCGTCCGCAGCCGCCGGGCACACGGCCCGTGATGCCCCGGATGCAGCCGTCGGCCGGCTCCGGCGTGCGCCGTATCGGCGAAGCGCGCCCGCAGACCGCCGGACGAACCATCAATCTCACCGGCTCGGCCCATGATGCTGCGCCGTCGCTCGACGACGGCCAGCGCGGACCGCGAGTGCTGGGTAAAATCGAACTGCCGAAGCCCGCGCCGCGTCCGTCGGCGCCGGTGACCAGGCCTGGCGCGCCGACGCGTCCCGGACAGCCCTCGCGTTTTGCGCCCGCGGCGCCGCCGCCGCAGCCCGACCAGGGTGCGATGCCGCCGCCGGGCGACGCCTCGGCCAAACCCGGCGCGCGAACGATCAAGAAGAAGCGCGTGGTCAAAAAAGGCGCGCCCGATTTCACCGCCGAGCGCGAGATGCGCGGCCTGCGCGTGCCGAAGAAACGGCGCGCGATGCCCGGCAAGGAGCAGCGCAAGACCGAAATCACCACGCCCAAGGCCTCCAAGCGCGTGGTCCGCATCACCGAGGGCGTCACCGTCTCCGAACTGGCGCGCAATATGGGGGTCAAGGCCGGCGAGATCATCAAGAAGCTGATGGACCTCGGCGTGATGTCGACGCTCAACCAGGTGCTCGACGTCGACACCGCGGCGCTGGTCGCCAATGAGTTCGGCTATAGCGTCGAGAACGTCGCCTTCGACGTCGAATCCGCGATCGAGGAGACCGAGGCCGAGGAGGTCACGGGCGAGTTGGTCGCGCGGCCGCCGGTGGTCACCGTGATGGGCCATGTCGATCACGGCAAGACCTCGCTGCTCGACGCGATCCGCCACGCCAAGGTCACCGAGCAGGAATTCGGCGGCATCACGCAGCACATCGGCGCGTACACGGTCGAGGCCAATGGGCGCAAGATAACTTTCGTCGATACTCCCGGCCACGAGGCGTTCACCGCGATGCGCGCGCGCGGCGCCAAGGTCACGGACATCGTGATCCTGGTGGTCGCGGCTGATGAGGGCGTGATGCCGCAGACGGTCGAGGCGCTCAATCACGCGCGCGCGGCCAAAGTGCCAATCGTGGTCGCGATCAACAAAATCGACCGGCCCGAGGCCAACATCGATCGCGTCAAGCAGCAGCTCACCGAACAGGGGCTCATACCCGAGGACTACGGCGGCGACACGATCGTGGTGCCGGTCTCCGCGCGTAGCGGCGCCGGTATCGACAAGCTGCTCGAGATGCTGCTGTTGCAGGCCGACGTGCTCGAGCTCAAGGCCAACCCCGATCGTCCGGCGCGTGGCACGGTGGTCGAATCGGAACTCGACCGCGGACGCGGCCCGGTCGCGACCGTGCTGATCCAGGAAGGAACGCTGCGTCAGGGCGATCCGTTCGTCTGCGGCGTGGCCTACGGGCGCGTGCGAGCGATGCTCGATCACAACGGCCAGCGCGTCGCCGAGGCGCCGCCCGCCACACCGGTGGAAATCTTCGGGCTCTCCGGCGTGCCCGAGCCCGGCACTCCGTTCGTGGTCGTGGCCGAGGAGGCCAAGGCGCGCCAGGTCGCCGAGTTCCGCCAGTCCAAGCAGCGCGAGGGCGAGCTGCAAAAGAGCGCCCGCGTATCGCTGCAGGATCTGAGCGATCGGATGAAGGCCGGCGAGGTCAAGGAACTCAAGGTCATCATCAAGGGCGACGTGCAGGGCTCGGTCGAGGCGCTCGCCGATTCGCTCGCGCGGCTTTCGACGGCCGAGGTCAAGATAGAAATTCTGCACAGCTCCGCCGGCGCCATCTCGGAGACCGACGTGACGCTCGCCTCCGCCTCCAACGCGGTGATCCTCGGCTTCAACATCCGGCCCGAACCCAAGGCCGCGGCGCTGGCCGAGAAGGAAGGCGTCGAGATTCGGCTTTACACGGTGATCTACGAAGCGATCAACGAGATGCGCGAGGCGATGGAAGGGCTGCTCGCGCCGACCTACCGCGAAAAGTCGTTGGGCCGCGCCGAGGTGCGCAAGACCTTCAACGTCCCAGGCGGCACGATCGCGGGCTCCATGGTGGTCGACGGCAAAATAACGCGCAACGGGCGCGCCCGGCTGGTGCGCGACGGCCGCGTCGTATGGGAAGGCAAAATAGGTTCGCTGCGCCGCTTCAAGGACGACGCGCGCGAAGTCAGCGCGGGCTACGAATGCGGTATCGGGCTGGAGAATTATAACGACGTCAAGCCAGAGGACGTGATCGAGGCGTTCGAGATGGAGGCGATCGCGCGCAAGCTCGAGACCCCGCGCTCGGACGCGATGCGCGGTCACGCCGCGGCCGAGAAGCATCCCCAGACCTGAAACGGCCGGCGCCTCTCGTCGTGGTTGTAGGGGTTTTGCAGCTCACGCTCTTCTTGCCGGAGAATCATTCGCTCAAGGGCAAGCGCCAGGTGCTGCGCGCGATCAAGGCGCGCGTGCGCACCAAGTTCAACGTCTCGATCGCCGAGTCCGACAGCCACGACATGTGGCAGCGCGCCGAACTGGGCATCTGCCAGGTCGGCAATGATCGCGCCTTTGTCGACTCGGCGCTGCGCGAAGTCGTCAACTTCATCGACGCGCTCGGTCTCGCGCCGCTAGGCGAAGAGCACCTCGAAATAATCAACTATTGAAGGTCGCGCGCTGACTGTCCGCGCTGACTGTTCATGGCCGGAAGTTGGGTGCGCTTGCGAGACAGTGAGGTAGTTCAGCTTGCACAACCGGGTCGGGCCGCTCACCACCCTCGAGAAGTTTAACCTCGCGCTTGTGCTGACCTGGGCTGCGGGCTTTATCGATCTCGTCGGCTATATCTCGTTGTACGGGCTGTATACGTCGCACATGACCGGAAATACGGTCGCGATGGCCCATCATATATCCGAACTGCAGTGGAGCGGTGTTGTACGTCGCGGATGGCCGATCCTGACGTTTATCTTCGGCCTCATACTCGGCGCTTTCATCTATGAGGCCGAGAAGCGCCGCAAAATCCAGGTCCCATTCCCAGCGGCCATAGGCCTCGAGGCGCTATTGATCGCCACCTTTATCGCAGCCGCTACCGGTAGCGGCTTCAAAGCGAATATTCCACCGCAGCCGGCAACTAAATTTTTCGTGATGGTGGCGCTGCTCGCGATTTCGATGGGCATACAGAACGTGGTCATCCGAAACGTCGGCGGACTCACCGTGTACACCACTTTCGTCACCGGAACATTGGTGAAATTCGCCGAAAGTCTGTCGCAATACCTGTTCTGGGTGCGCGATCGGACGCGTCGCCGCTTTCGCCGTCGTATCTTGAAAGTGCTCAGGGTATCGCCCCGCAGGCTTGATCTCCGGCGCTCCGCGATGACCCTCGGCCTATGGTTCACTTACCTGGCGGGCGCGGTTTGTGCCGGTTTTTCGATCCAGCGCTGGGCGCTGCTTGGAATGGTCGCTCCTTTTATATTGTTGTCGGCGATCGTTCTGTACGGAGCCTTTCGTCCGTTTCTTCCAGCTTCGGGCGAAGAATGGTGAGGGCTCGGATATTCGCGTGGACGAGAGGCGGCCGCCTCGCACAGTGCCTCTTAGGATCATCCTGAGCGAAGCGAGTCCACGAGCGCATTTTGAAGGATCTCGCGCAGTTCTCCGCGCGTCAAACATAGCGACATTCCCGTCGGCGTTTATGCCCGAGCGCGCACGCGCTAACATGACACTTGATGGCTTCCGAACCACGCCGGCCCGAACGCGTCGCAGAGATGGTGCTGCGCGAACTCTCGTTGATGCTCATCCGCGACTTGAAGGATCCGCGCTTGCGCGGGATCACGCTCACCGGGGTCAAGATGAACGACGATCTGCGCCACGGCCGCGTGTTCTTCTCGCATCTCGAAGGCCAGTCGCGCGCCGCCGAGGCGATCGCGGGTTTCAAGAGCGCGGGCGGATTTATCCGCCGCCAGGTCGGCCGCGCCCTGGGCTTGCGCTACGCGCCCGAACTTGAGTTCGAATTCGACCCCGGCCCCGAGCGCGCCGCCCGTATCGACGTGCTGCTGCGGAGCGCCCGCAAGGACTGACTTTCTCCTCGAACGCGGCCGCGCTTACGCCGCGCCGCCATATCCGCTATCGTCGCCGCACCGCCCATGAATGTAGTTCTGATCGTCGACAAGCCCGCAGGGATTACCTCGGCCGAGGTCGTGCGCCAAATCAAGGCCCGCGTGCGTCCCGCGCGCGTCGGCCATCTGGGCACACTCGATCCATTCGCCACCGGCCTGCTGCCGATTCTGATCGGCGAGGCCACCAAGCTCGCGCCATTTCTGCAGGACGGAGAAAAAGAGTACGAAGGCGTGATCCGGCTCGGTGTCGGGACGGACACGCTCGACCGCACCGGCGCCGAGACTGAGACGGCCGCGGTCCCTCCGCTCACGCCCGCGATGCTCGCCGAAGCCGCCGCGCGCTTCACCGGCAGGATCGTGCAGCAGCCGCCGATCTTCTCCGCGATCAAGCGCGACGGAGTGCCATTTTACAGGCTTGCGCGACGCGGCGTCGAGGTCGAGCCGCCGCCCCCTCGCGAGGTCGAGATTTCGCGCCTGGTGCTCGACGCGATCGACGCGGCGTCGATTCATTTCGTTGCCACCTGTACCACCGGCACCTACATGCGCTCGCTCGCGCGCGACGTCGGAGTGGAGCTTGGCACGGTGGCCCATCTCGCCGAATTGCGCCGGCTGCGCAACGGCTCTTTTACGCTGGCCGACGCGCGTCCACTCGCGGTGGTGCTCGAGACGCTGGCCGAGAAAAATCCAGCTGGCCTTATCGGGCTGCGTGAGGCGCTGGCCATGATGACCGAGGCCGAAGCCGACTCTATCCAGGTGCGGCGGCTGCGCAACGGCGACTCGCGCGCTCTCGACGGTCTGGTGCCCGACGGCGCGAAGCTGTTCAAGGTGGTGAGCGAGGGCGCGCTGGTGGCGGTGGCCGAGGCGACTTCGCGTGTCACCGCGCGTGTGGTGCGGGTTTTTAGCGTGGACTAGCGCACAGCTATCTTAGAGCTCTCGCAAGCAGAGGAGGCGGCCCATGGCAGAGCGTGAGCGCCAGGGATCGGCGCACAATTTCGAGGTCGTGGTCGAACGCGACGTGATGCTCACGATGCGCGACGGGGTGCGGCTCGCGACCGATATTTACCATCCCGCACGCGGCGGCGCGGCCGTGCCTGGCCGCTTTCCGGTGCTCGTCGAGCGCACGCCGTACGACAAGAGCCCCGCGCGCTTCGCCGTGACCGCGCGCTTCTTCGCCGAGCACGGCTACGTCGTTCTGATCCAGGACGTGCGCGGGCGCGGCGGCTCCGAGGGCGAATGGTACGCCTTCGCGCGCGAGGCGCCCGACGGCTACGACACTATCGAATGGGCTGCGGCTCAGCCGTGGTCGACCGGCAAGGTCGGCACGATGGGAACGTCGTACATGGCGGCGACCCAGAGCGCCGCGGCGACGCTCAACCCGCCGCATCTCGCCGCGATGTTCATCACTGAGGGGCCGTCGAATTATTATCATTGCTCGATGCGACACAACGGTGCGCTCGAGCAGCGCTTCCTCATCTACGCCTTCCACATGGCGGTCACGAGTCCCGAGGCGCGCGCGAATCCGGCGCTCCGTCTCGCGCTGATGGAAGCGCGCACCAGTCTCGGCCAGTGGCTTAAGCGCCTCCCGCTCAAGCGCGGCGCGACGCCGCTTCGTATGCTGCCGAGTTACGAGCAGTGGGCGATCGATCTCCAGACCCGCGCGGTTTACGACGAATACTGGCTGCAGCGCGGCTATGCGATCGACGAATACTATGCCGAGCACGCCGACGTTCCGACGGTTTACTTCGGCGCGTGGTACGACTCGTACGCGCGCGCCACGACCGGGAATTTCGCCGCGCTGAGCCGCCTCAAGCGCTCGCCCCAGCGCCTGGTGATGGGTCCGTGGACGCACGGCGTGCGCGCCGACGAGGATTTTGCCGGCGACGTCAGCTTCGGTACCGAAGCGCTCGAGCATTACAATGGTCTCCGCCTGCGATGGTTCGACCAGTGGCTCAAGGGGATGGACACCGGCGTCGTCGACGATCCGCCGGTAAAGATCTTCGTGATGGGCGGGGGCAGCGGCAAAAAAATCTACGACGTGCTCGGCCTAAACGGACGAATCGATCACGGCGGGCGATGGCGCTTTGAGAGCCAATGGCCAATAGCCGCCGCGCGCGAGACGGCTTTTTATCTCCAACCCGGCGGCACACTCGCGCCGCACAAGCCCGAGACCGCCGCCGGCGCGTCAACGCTCCGCTTCGATCCGCAAAATCCGGTGCCGACGGTCGGCGGCAGTATCTCGGTCGGCTTCGAGTTCATGCCGCCCGGCGGCTTCGATCAGCGCGCGCGCTTTGCGCTCGCCGCCGGCGATTCCCTGCCGCTCGCCTCGCGCCCGGATGTGCTGGTCTTCATCTCCGAACCGCTAGCCGAGCCGCTCGAAGTGACCGGCGCGGCGACGGTCAAGCTGTGGGTGTCGTCAACCGCGCGCGACACCGACTTCACCGCCAAGCTTATCGATCTCTATCCGCCGAGCGTGGACTATCCCGACGGCTTCGCGCTCAACCTGACCGATTCGGTCATCCGGATGCGCTTTCGCGATTCGTGGACCAACCCCGCCCCGATGACGCCCGGCGAGGCTTACGAGGCAACCATCCCCTGCTATCCGATAAGCAATCTCTTCGCCCGCGGGCATCGTATTCGGCTCGATATCTCTTCCTCCAACTTCCCGCGCTTCGACGTGAATCCCAACACTGGCGGCCCGCTGGGCGAGCCCGGGCCGATGGTGGTGGCCGACAACACGGTCTATCACGCGGCGGCGCGCCCCTCGCATATCGTGCTGCCGGTCGTGCCAGGGAAATGAGCACGAACGAGCATGCATGAATGCATAGGGCGGCGAATTCGCATCTACGCGCGCTCAGGCAGCATACCGTAGGACCGAATCAGAGCGGGCGCTTTACTGTCCGGGACCCCTCTGATACGCTGCCTGTTTAACTAAAAGGAAAAGGGAAAATAAGAGACTCCTGATGCCCCTTGCAGCCGTTCGCAAGCTGGAAATTGTCCAGGCCCACGCGCGTACCACCACGGACAGCGGTTCGCCCGAAGTCCAGGTGGCGCTCTTCAGCGCGCGTATCGAGCAACTGACCCAGCACTTGAAGACCCACGCGAAAGATCATCATTCGCGGCGCGGACTTCTACGCCTGGTCGGCAAACGCCGCCGGCTCCTGGACTACTTGCATTCGTGCGATGCCGCACGCTATCGGGCGCTGATCGAACGCCTGGGCATCCGGAGATAGGCCGAACAAGCTTCGAGCCGCGCGGCCGCACGGTGCGGATGCGCGGGCCCGGGTCAGCGGCCACGCTGGCTTAGGTGTGAGTCGTTCGAGCGCCATCGTGGCGCGAGCAAAGCGGCCCCTCCGTCCTCCCTCAGGTGTAAATCAGATGGTTCGAAAACTCGAATTGGATTTTTCCGGCCGCAAGTTGTCGCTCGAGACCGGAAGGCTGGCCAAGCAGGCGCATGGCGCGGTGCTGGCGCAGTATGGCGAAACCGTGGTCCTCGCGACCGTCGTGTCGGCCTACGACGCCCGCCCCAATATCGACTTCCTGCCGCTCACGGTGGATTACCAGGAGCGCACTTTCGCCGCCGGCAAAATCCCCGGCGGTTTTTTTAAACGCGAGGGCCGTCCCTCGGAAAAGGAAATCCTGACCTCCCGGCTCATCGACCGCTCGATGCGCCCGCTGTTCCCCAAGGGCTACGACAAGGAAACCCAAATCGTCGTCACGGTGCTTTCCGCCGACCGCGACAACGACCCCGACATGCTCTCGCTGATTGCCGCTTCGGCCGCGCTGGAAGTCTCCGACATCCCGCACGCCGGGCCGGTGGCGGCCGTGCGGATGGGCCGCGTCGACGGCAAGCTGGTCGCCAATCCGACCGCCGAACAATTCGAGCAGAGCGACATCTCGATGGTAATCGCGGCCAAGCCTGACTCGATCGTGATGCTCGAGGGCGGCGCGCAAATAGTCGACGAGGAGCCGATCCTTGAGGCGCTGTTCACCGCGCATGAGATGTTGGCCCCGATCTTCGAGCTGCAGGGCGAGCTGCGCCGCCTGGCCGGCAAGCCCAAGCGCGAGTTCAAACCCAAGGTGCTCGATCCGGCGATACTCGAGGCGGCGCGCCAGCGGATGGCGCCCGAGCTCGAAGCGGCGCTCGCAATCGCAGGCAAAAAAGAGCGCGGCGCGGCCGTTTACGCATTGTCGGACAAGACCGTGGCCGAACTCGCCGCGCGTTTTCCCGACCGCGATAAGGAACTCGGCGAGGCTTGCGAAAAAGTCATCCGCGAGCGCGTCCGCCGCGTCATCATCGAGCAGGACAAGCGAATCGATGACCGCAAATCGACCGATATCCGGCAGATCAGCGCCCAGGTCCAGATGCTTCCGCGCACTCACGGCTCGGCGCTGTTCACGCGCGGCGAGACCCAGGCCCTCGCGACGGTCACCCTCGGAACCTCGCAGGACGAGCAGAAGATCGACGCCCTGATGGGCGAGCGCTACAAGAAGTTCATGCTGCATTACAACTTCCCGCCGTTCAGCACCGGCGAGGTCAAGTTCCTGCGTGGCCCCGGCCGGCGCGAAATCGGCCACGGCGCGCTCGCCGAGCGCGCGTTGCTGCCCGTGCTGCCGCCTGAAGAGGATTTCCCCTACACCATCCGCGTGGTCTCCGAAGTGCTGGAGTCCAACGGCAGCTCGTCGATGGCCACGGTGTGCGGCGGCAGCCTCGCCCTGATGGACGCCGGCGTGCCGATCAAGTCTGCGGTCGCGGGAATTGCGATGGGCCTGGTCAAGGAAGGCGAGCAAGTCCGCGTGCTCACCGACATCCTGGGCGACGAGGACCATCTCGGTGACATGGACTTCAAGGTCGCCGGCACCTCCAACGGCATCACCGCCATCCAGATGGACAACAAGGTCGGCGGCGTCACGCGCGAAGTGATGCGCCAGGCGTTGCATCAGGCGCGCGACGCGCGGCTGTTCGTGCTGAGCGTGATGGAGAAGGCGCTCGAGACGCCGCGCACCGAAGTCTCGATGTACGCGCCGCGCATCGTCACCATCCACGTCAAGCCCGACAAGATTCGCGAGATCATCGGCCCCGGAGGCAAGAACATCCGCGCGCTGGTCGAGGAGACCGGATGCAAGATCGATATCGAGGACGATGGCACCGTGGTGATCGCCTCGGCCGACGGCCTGGCGATCGACAAGGCCATCGCCTCCATCCAGGCCATCACGGCCGAGCCCGAAGTCGGCCGCATCTACAAGGGCCGCGTGCGCAAGGTGGTCGAGTTCGGCGCCTTCGTCGAAATCATGCCCGGCACCGACGGCCTGCTCCACATCTCGCAGCTTTCCAACGAGCGCGTGCGCGCGGTCGAAGACGTCGTGCATGAGGGCGACGAGATCTACGTCAAGGTGCTCGAGGTCGGACGCGACGGGAAAATCCGGCTCTCGCTGCGCGAAGCCCAGGAAGAGATGGCGAAGAAGAAGGCGAACTAGCCGCGGCGTAAGGGCCAGCGATGACAAACCGATGATACACAAAGACGTACTGCTCAACGGCCTGCGCGTGCTCAGTGAACCGATGCCGGCCGTGGTTTCGTCCACCATCGGTATCTGGGTCGAAAACGGATCGCGCTATGAGACTCCCGCGGAAAACGGGGTCTCGCACTTCATCGAGCATCTGCTCTTCAAGGGCACGCGCAAGCGCTCGGCCGCGCAAATCGCCGAGCAGATCGACGCGGTCGGCGGCGTGCTCAACGCGTTTACCGGCAAGGAGTACACCTGCTACTACGCCAAGGTGCTCGGTGCCGACCTGCCGATGACCACCGAGCTGCTCGCCGACCTCTTCCTGGAGTCGGTGTTTGACGCGGCCGAAGTCGATCGCGAGCGCCAGGTGGTGCTGCAGGAAATCTCGCAGGCCGAGGACACTCCCGACGATTTCATCCACGACCTGTTCAATCTGAAGTTCTGGGAAGGCCATCCGCTGGCGCTGCCGATTTTCGGCTCGGTCGCGACCGTCAACGCGATCAACCGCGAGCTGCTGGTCTCCTTCATGGCCGACCGCTACCGCGCGGGCCGGGTCTTTATCGCGGCGGCCGGGATGGTCGATCACAAGCGGCTGGTCGATGATTGCGCGCGCCTGTTCGGCGGTGTCTCCGGCGACGGACGCTCCGAACCGATCGCCCCGCCGCAGGACCGCACCGTGGTCATCAACCAGGAGAAAGACCTCGAACAGACCCACATTTGCATCGGCGGCCCGGGCATCAGCCAGGCCTCACCGCTGCGCTACGCCAGCTACGTGCTGAACACGGCGCTCGGCGGCGGGATGTCTTCGCGGCTGTTCCAGGAAGTGCGCGAGCGCCGCGGCCGCGTTTACAGCATCTATTCCTTCATGTCGTCGTTCATCGATAGCGGCTATCTCGGGATCTACGCAGGCACCAATCCGGAATGGGTCGAAGAGGTGCTCGAGGTCACGTTGGGCGAGGTCAACAAAATCGCGCGCAGCGGCCTGACCAACGAGGAATTGGCGCGCGCCAAGAGCCAGCTCAAGGGCAACATGCTGCTTGGCATGGAGTCGACCGAGAGCCGGATGAACCGCGTCGCGCGCAACGAGATCTATTTCGGCCGCGAGATTCCGCTCGAAGAGCTGGCGAACGAGATCGACAAGGTTACCCACGACCAGGTGCTGGAACTGGCGGCGACGTCGTTCTTGTCCGACAAGATGGCGTTGGTGCTGTTGGGCGATCTGAAGGGGCACAAGTTCGGCCCCGACGTTTTCTCCGAACTCAAGTAAGTTTTCTTCGAGCTAAAGTAAGTCCTCATGTTGTAGGGGCCGTTCGTCAACGGCCCCTTCCGGTCATCGTTTCCTCGATTGATACGGGCTGTTCGCGAGCGACCCTCCTTGAAATGGCGCGCCGGCGACGGCGTTATTTAGGCGGCCTCACGAGGTCGCGGAAAATGACCTTGTAGCCCAGCCGATTGATCGGCTTATCGGACCGGCATTGGAAGGTGCTGGTCGGATCGTCGTACGGGTAACTGTAGGCCGTCGGGCACGCTCGCTTGAGGTTGACCAGAAACGGCTGGATCGCGCTTGCCCAGGTCGTATTGTTATTTCCGTTGCATGCGCTCGCCGCGCCGGGTGGCCAGTATTGCGCCAGGACGTTCGAGCTATCCGTCGCGCATCCGCAGCACGTGGTTGGATAGGTCAAATCGTTATAGCAGGACGTGCCATTGCCGGCGCTGGAGCTTCCGCGGATCGTGCAGCCGGCAAGCGAGGCCAGGTTGGTTGAGCTTGAGCCGTCGCCGTCAAGGATCGAAGCTCCGCAGTCGAAGGGGCCGACGACGTTATTCTGGTTGGCGCAAAAGTCGTCGATCGTCCACCAACCGGCGAATACGCCGCACTGCTGGAGATAAGTCTGGTTGGGCCCGACTCCCGGTATAAATTGCGTGCCGCAGTAGCCGTGGCCAGTGCAATCGCTCTCCGCATTGCATTGACAATAGTTTTGACCGTTCCCACCGGACAGGCAGTGCGGTTGGTCGGTGCCGGCGCAATCGCTATCGCTCGCGCAAGTTTTTATGCAGGCGCCGGGCGATCCACTGCAGGTGTATCCCGTCTGGCATTCACTAGTTGAAAAGCACTGTTTTGAACTATGCAGCAGGAGGGCCGTGAAGTCAGTGGTGCTGGTGGTGCTGGGGTAAGGCACCTGCTTGATGTACTTGCCGAAGTTCCAGTTGCAGTCCCTTGGTGCGTAGGGATTCACAAAACTGCCCGGGACCTTGCACCAATATGGCTTGGAGACAGCGCCCGGCGTTGCCACAGGCGCCGGAATGGGAGCCATTCTTTCAGCCAGATTGGCGCCGTTTATCAGGGTGACATCGTAAAAGTCGTTGGCCTGCCGCTGCAGGGTAAACTCCGCGATGGTCGCCGGATTCTGTCCGCCGACGCCAGCCCCACAATTCGAGTGGGGTTGGGCGCTGCAATCCCCGGTAGCGCAACTGGTCCCGTCGGGTCGGCAGCCGGTGCGCGCGAAAATCCCGCCGCTCCACCATACTGCTGAAGGAATCGTCCCGAAGCTCGAATTGACCGAGGCTGGGGCCACGCAGAATGTCGCACTCTGGGTGGGAAAGAGCTTCCAATTGAAGGGCGCCGGACTCTTCGCCGCCGGAAGAACGAAGTAGCATAAATTTTTGTTCGTGTTGCACTTCGCCGTCGAACCGCAGTCCGCGTCGGTGGTGCACTCACAATTCAAGCCCCCGTTGGTGCCCGACCCTGTCGCCAGCGACGTCGCCGGACACGCCAGCGTGCCGGCGTCGGCTCCGCATTGGCAGGCGCCGGTGGTCGCGTCGATCGTAGAGGACGCTGCAAGGCACGTTTCGTTGGCACTTACCACGCAGACCGATCTCAGCGCTCCTCCGCCGCCCGCAATCCAGATTGTTTGAGTTGTGGCGTTCGTGACCGTGAGCTGTCTCCTGGCCGGGCCACATTCGACCGCGCTCACAGGAGAACTCATGGCCGACATGCAAACAAGAGCAAGCAAGGCAACCAAGATCGATCGATATGAGTTTAACAACGGAATTCCCCCCTCCGTTAGCTGGATGTTTGTCAGCCGAACGCCCTTAAACGACTTCCGCACAGCCTGGGCGCTCGTCCAATTCCCCCGGCGGAATTAAGCCACCGTCCGAGTTTTTCCCGTGCACCCGGAAATCGGCCTTCAAAGCTCTCGCAACGAACCGGTCGCAATGAACTGTTGCAGTTGGAAGAAAGCCGAAAGGGTTGCTTTTGCGTCTCGCCCACCGCCGCTCCACCACCGCGCCTTACCCATTGCGTCCACACCCCTATCGAAAGCCCAAAAGATTTTATCAGATCGGTAGTCCCCGTGGAATGTGGAAACCGAAGAGTTCCCCTCCCAGTGGTCACTCCAATCGTGGTTGTTCCTCGCGCTGTCCCGGGGGCGTTGTCAGTCGCCCGAGATCGTTCCGAGCTTTAGCGGAGGTCCATCGACACTCGCCGCCCCCAGGGTTCTGGCGACTACTGGCGGGCAGCAGGCCTAGCAGGATCGACGCAAGCAGTGCTGCGCGAAGAAGCGATCGCGAGACGTTGCGATTGCTTTTTGGCAATCTCGACTGCTTGATTATTCTTTGATGGCTTCGTCCGGTTTGTCAGTAGCAAACTGATTTTGCGATGCCAAACCGGCCGTGAATGCGCCTGTGGACGGCCTGAAACGCGAGTCGTTGCGAACGCGCGGCGGCCCGGATACTTCTGAGAATTGACGATGACGCCGGTGATCAAGTTGCGACGCGTGCGGCCTTCCTCGCTGCCGCTCCCGCGTTACCAAAGCGCGGACGCGGCGGGGATGGACCTCATTGCCGATATTGAAGCGTCACTTGAGATTGTCCCGATGGGCCGCGCCGCCGTGCCGACCGGAATTGCGATGGAAATCCCGCCCGGCTTCGAGGGTCAGGTGCGCCCGCGCAGCGGCCGGGCGCTCGAAGACGGTCTTACGCTCATCAATTCGCCCGGCACTGTCGACGCCGACTATCGCGGTGAAATTAAAGTATTGCTGGTAAATCTGGGAAGCGCGCCGATTGCCGTACGTCGCGGCGACCGCGTCGCCCAACTCGTAATTGCTCCCGTCGCGCGTGCCGAGCTGATTGAGGTCGCCGAGCTCGGGCCAAGTTCGCGCGGCAGCGGCGGCTTCGGGCATACTGGAAGATAGCGAGACGGGCGATACATTCGCGAGACGCCTCGACGATTCGTGCCAAATAAAATCGAAAGCGAAACTTATGAATCTGGCGCCGCCGGATCTGATGCCGCCGGATCTGATGCTACATTGATGGCGGTCACGCCGATCGACGGCCGTTATCATTCACGCACGCGGGCTCTGGCGGCTTACTTCAGCGAGTTCGCGCTTATACGCTATCGCGTCCGGGTCGAGGTCGAATGGCTGATCGCGCTGGCCGAAAATCCTGCGATCAAGGAATTCACGCTCGACGCCGGTGCGTCGCCACGACTGCGCACACTCTACGCCGACTTCACCCTTGCCGATGCCCGCCGCGTCAAGGAACTCGAGCGCACCACCAACCATGACGTGAAGGCGATCGAATATTTTCTCACCGAAAAGATCGCGGCCGCAGGCATCAAGGTTCCGCCGGGGATGATCCATTTCGCCTGCACCTCCGAGGACATCAATAATCTCGCCTACGCTCTCATCCTCAAGGAGTTCTCCAAGCGCGAGTTGGCACCCGCGCTAGACTCGATCATCGCCGCGCTGGCCGCGATGGGGCGGCGATGGCGCGCGGTCGCGATGGTCGCGCGGACCCACGGCCAGGCGGCGACGCCGACCACGATGGGCAAGGAGCTGGCGGTGTTCGCGGCGCGCCTGGAGCGCCAGCGCCGCGCGCTCGAGCGCCAGGAGTTCCTCGGCAAGTTCAACGGCGCGGTCGGCAATTTCAACGCCCATCAGGCCGCCGCTCCCGAGGCCGACTGGATCGAATGCTCGCGCCGCTTCGTTGAATCGATGGATCTCGTGTGGAACTCGCTCACCACCCAAATCGAAAGCCACGACTTCATCGCCGAGCTGGTCGACCTGATGGTCCGTATCGACACCATCCTGCTCGGCTTCGCGCGCGACATGTGGGGGTACATCGCGCTCGGCTACTTCGGCCAGCGCACGGTGAAGGGCGAAGTCGGCTCGTCGGTGATGCCGCACAAGGTCAACCCGATCGACTTCGAGAATTGCGAGGGCAACCTGGGAATCGCGACCGCGCTGTTTCAGCATCTGGCGGCCAAGCTGCCGGTTTCGCGATGGCAGCGCGACTTGAGCGACAGTACGGCGATGCGCGCGCTGGGCACCGCGTTCGGCCATCTGACGGTCGCGCTCGACGCGCTCAAGCGCGGGCTCGATCGCGTCGAGCTCAACGCCGAGCGAATTGCCGCCGACCTCGAGGCCGAGGGCGCATGGGAAGTGCTGGCTGAGGCGGTGCAGACCGTGATGCGCCGCCATGGACTCGAAGATCCGTACGAGCGGCTTAAGGAATTGACCCGCGGCCGCGCGATCGATCGTCAGGCGATGCGTGGGTTTATCGCCGCGCTCGACCTCCCGGCCGAGGTCAAAGCCCGGCTTGAGAAGCTCGAGCCGCGTGATTACGTTGGACTTGCGGCCGAGCTGGTCGAGCGCTTCGCGCCGGGCGGTAAATCCAAGAGCTAGATTCGGAAGGCTTGGCGACTGTGCACAAACGCTCCGTTTTGTGAACAAAGCTCCTGCCCGAAGGTTTGTCGCGCGCGCGGCCGTCGGCTACTTCATTATCCATCGGTCGCATCGTGCGACCGCATCACAAATCTATGAATTCCCGTTACGGAGAGGAAACCGTGGAAGACGCTCCGCAGATGCTCGAAATGTTTTACGAGGGCAAGGCGAAGAAACTCTATGCGACCGCCGATCCCGATCTCGTAATCAGCTACTTCAAAGACGACGCGACCGCGTTCAACGCTAAAAAGCGCGGCACGATCGAAGAAAAGGGTGTGATGAACAACCGTATCTCGGAATTGTTCTTCACCTTGCTCGAGCACAATGGGATACCGACCCATTTCGTGCGCCGCCTCAACGATCGTGAGATGCTCTGCCGGCGGCTCGACATAATCCCGGCCGAAACCGTGGTGCGCAATGTCGTGGCGGGCTCGATGGCCAAGCGGTTGGGCCGCGAGGAAGGCGAAAAGCTCAAGCATCCGATCGTCGAGTACTATTATAAATCCGACGCGCTCGATGATCCGCTGATCTATCCCGAGCATGCGGTGCTGTTCGGATGGGCGACCGAGCAGGAACTCGACACGATCCACGCGATGGCGCTCAAGGTCAACGACGTGCTGAGCCGCTTTCTGGACGAGCGCGGCGTGATCCTGGTCGACTTCAAGCTCGAGTTCGGACGCCATCACGGCAAAATTCTTCTCGGCGACGAGATTTGTCCCGACACCTGCCGCTTCTGGGACAAGGCCACGCTGAAAAAACTCGACAAGGATCGCTTCCGCCGCGACCTCGGCGACGTCGAGGGCGCCTATCACGAGATGCTTCGCCGGGTGTCCAATTGAGCGTACGGCGCGGCGGGAAATTTCGCGCGCGAAACGCGCGGAGGCTCTGAGTTGCTGGTCAAGGTTTTCGTCACGCCGCGCAAGGGAATTCTCGATCCGCAGGGGCTCGCGGTGGAGCAATCGCTGAAGACCCTCGGTTTCGCCGGCGTCGCCGCGGTCCGTGTCGGCCGTTACATCGTACTGGAGTTGGACGCGCCGAACGTCGAACAGGCGCGCGAAACGGTCCGACAAATGTGCGGACAGTTGCTGACCAATCCGAATATCGAGGACTACACTTTCGAAATTCAGCCGAACGAAGGCGGCCCGCGATGAAGTGGGGCGTGGTCCGCTTCCCCGGCTCGCTCGACGACGCCGACGCGTTGTGGGCGCTTAACCAGGTGATGGGTCAGGAGGCGCGCGCCCTCTGGCACAAGGACGAGGACCTGGCGGACGTGCAATGCGTGGTGCTGCCGGGTGGCTTCAGCTACGGCGACTACCTGCGCTGCGGCGCGATCGCGCGCTTCGCTCCGATCATGAAAAGCGTGGTCCGCTTCGCCGGCGACGGCGGCTTGGTCCTGGGAATCTGCAACGGCTTTCAGATTCTGTGCGAAGCGCATCTGCTGCCCGGCGCGCTGATGCGCAATCGCTCGCTCGCCTTCATCTGCGAGCGGGTCAACCTCCGGGTCGAAAACGCCGCCACGCCCTTTACCTGCGCCGCTCGCCAGGGTGAGGTACTGCGGTTACCGATCAAGCACGGCGAGGGGCTCTACGTGGCGCCCGCCGAGGAATTGCGCGCGATGGAAGAGCGCGGGCAGGTGTTGCTGCGCTACACCGACGCCGCGGGCCACGAGCGCGACGACGCAAATCCGAACGGCTCGACCAGGGCGATCGCTGGCGTCGCTAATGAGACCTTCAACGTCTTCGGCCTGATGCCCCATCCGGAACACGCGGTCGAGCCGGCGTTGGGCGGCGAGGATGGACTCAAGATTTTTCGCTCGATCATCACAAGCGTCGAGCGGACCTCCGCCGCAGCCTCAACCGCCGCTTCTTCCAGATGACCGCGATGGCAACTATCGAGACTCCGGTCGCGCTGGCGGGCGAGCCGGCGGTCGACCTCGCACAAGCCCGCGCGCACGGACTCACCGACGACGAGTACCGCGCAGTCGAGCGATGGCTCGGGCGCACGCCGACCTTCACCGAGTTGGGCGTTTTCTCGGTGATGTGGTCGGAGCACTGCTCGTATAAATCCTCGCGGCGCCATCTGCGGATGATGCCGAACAAGGGGCCGCGCGTGGTCGGCGGACCGGGCGAAAACGCCGGCGCACTCGACGTCGGCGACGGATGGGTTGCGGTGTTCAAGATCGAAAGCCATAACCATCCTTCATTCGTCGAACCCTACCAAGGCGCCGCGACTGGCGTGGGCGGAATCCTGCGCGACATCTTCACGATGGGCGCGCGGCCGGTCGCCAGCATGGATTCGTTGAAGTTCGGCGCGTTCGAGCATCCGCGCACGCGCTACCTGCTCGGCGGCGTGGTCGGCGGAATCGGCGGCTACGGCAATTGCGTCGGCGTGCCGACGGTCGGCGGCGAAGTGATGTTCGACGCGAGTTACGACGGCAATATCCTGGTCAACGCGTTCTGCCTCGGGCTTGCGCGGCGAGGCGAATTGCAGAGCGCGCGCGCCAAGGGCCCCGGCAATCCGGTGATGTACGTCGGCTCTGCCACCGGACGCGACGGAATCCATGGCGCGAGCCTGCTCGCCTCGGCCGAGTTCGACGCTTCCAGCGAAGCCAAGCGTCCGACGGTGCAGGTCGGCGATCCGTTTACCGAAAAGCTGCTGATCGAGGCGTGCCTGGAGGCGATGCAGAGCGGGGCGATCGTCGCGATCCAGGACATGGGCGCGGCCGGGCTCACCTCGTCTTCGAGCGAGATGGCGGCCCGCGGCGAACTCGGAATCGACCTCGACCTCGACCGTATTCCGCTGCGTGAGGCGGGGCTGACGCCATACGAAATTCTGCTCTCGGAATCGCAGGAGCGGATGCTGCTCGTCGCTGAGCGCGGGCGCGAGGCTGAACTCGCGGCAATCTTCGCGCGCTGGGACCTGCACGCGGTGGTGGTCGGTAAAATCACCGAGGACCGGCGATGGCGGGTGCGATGGCGCGGCAAGCTGGTCGCCGATATTCCGGCCGTCGCGCTGACCGACGAAGCGCCCGTTTACGATCGTCCCGCGCGCGCGCCGTCGAAGCCGGCGCCCGCCGCAAGCGCGGCGTCTGTTTCGAGCGCGGCTTTGGGCGCGGCGCCTGCGCCAGCCGAAGCCTTGCGCCGCCTGCTAGACAGCCCGAACGTCGGCTCCAAGCGATGGGTCTATCGCCAGTACGATTCGATGGTGCAGAGCAACACGATGGCGGGGCCGGGCGGCGACGCTGCCGTGCTCCGAATCAAGGGCACGAATCGCGCACTGGCCCTGAAAGTCGATTCCAATCCGCGCGCCTGCGCCCTCGACCCCTACGTTGGCGCGGCGGCGACCGTAGTCGAGGCGGCGCGCAACGTGGCGTGCGCGGGCGCGCGGCCGATCGGGCTCACCAACTGCCTCAACTACGGCAACCCGGAACGCCCGGAGATCATGTGGCAGTTCATCCGCGGCGTCGAGGGTATCCGCGACGCGGCGCTCGCGCTCGAAACGCCAGTGGTGAGCGGCAACGTGAGCTTCTACAACGAGACCGAGGGCCGCGCGATTCCGCCGACGCCGGCGATCGCGATGCTCGGGGTGCTCGAAGACGCCGGGCGCCGGGTCACCCAGTTTTTCAAGCGGCCGGGCGACGCGATTGTCCTGCTGCGGACGGCGCCCGCGACGCTGGCGGCGAGCGAATATGCGGCCCTCTTTGCGGTCAGCGGCGGATCGCTCGCCGCACTGGACCTCAAACGCGAGCGCGCGCTGGTCGAGGGGCTGGTTGCCGCCGCCGATCAAGGGTTGATAAGATCAGCCCACGACGTCGCGGAAGGCGGACTGGCAGTTACGCTGGCGGAGTGCTGCTTCAATCCCGACGGCGTCCTGGGCGCAAAGATCGACGGGATGCCGCAATGGGATGGGGCAGAAGTGTTTTTTGGCGAAGGCGCTTCGACCGTAGTATTGTCGGCCGCGGACGATGAGGTCGAGAAGCTGCGCGAATTGTTCAGCGGAATCGAATTCGCCGCGATCGGGCGCGTGACCAGCGCGCCGCGGTTGAGAATTGCTGAGGCTATAGACGAGGACGTCCACGAGTTGAGGCAAATTCACGAACAGGCGATCGCGCGGAGGCTTGCCGCAAATGGATAAAGTCCGGTCGCGAGAACTCTCGCAGGAGCCTGCGGAGCTTTTTGTGGAAGTCGAGTCCGAGGAGTCCAACCTCGACACCTTCCACGAGGAATGCGGCGTCTTCGGCGTCTTCGGCCATCCCGAGGCCGCCAATCTCGCCTACCTGGGCATGTACGCGTTGCAGCATCGCGGGCAGGAATCCGCCGGCATCGTCTCGTCCAACGGCAAGTCGCTGATCTCGCATCGCGGGATGGGCCTGGTCGCCGACATCTTCAACAGCGACGTGATCAACCGTCTCGAGGGCACCGCCGCCATCGGCCACAATCGCTATTCCACCACCGGCTCGACCTCGCTCAAGAATTGCCAGCCGCTGGTGGTCGAGTACGCAGGCGGAGGATTGGCGCTCGCGCACAATGGCAACCTGGTGAACTTTGCCGAATTGCGCGAACGGCTCGAGACCAACGGTTCGCTGTTTCAGTCATCCTCGGACAGCGAGGTGATTATTCATCTGATCGCGGGCTCGCACGCTCCCACGCTCGCCGAGCGGGTGGCCGAGGCGCTGGCGCAGGTGCGCGGCGCGTATTCGCTGGTGGTGCTGGCGCAGCGCGAGATGATCGCGGTTCGCGACCCATTTGGGTTTCGTCCGCTGGTGCTGGGATCGCTCAACGGCGCGCCGATCGTGGCGTCGGAAACCTGCGCGCTGGACCTGGTGCGTGCCGACTACCTACGCGAAATCGAGCCGGGCGAGATGGTAGTGATAAGCGACGACGGAGTGCGCTCGCTGCGTCCCTTCCCGCCCGCGCCGCCCAAGCGATGCATCTTCGAGTACGTTTACTTCTCGCGCCCCGATAGCCTGCTCTACGGACGCAGCGTCTACCAGGTGCGCAAGCTGCAGGGGCGCGCACTCGCGCGCCAATGTCCGGTCGACGCCGATATCGTCGTGCCGGTGCCCGACTCGGGCAACGCCGCCGCGTTAGGGTATGCCGAAGAATCGGGGCTGCCGTTTGAGATGGGGCTCGTGCGCAGTCACTACGTCGGCCGGACCTTTATTGAGCCGCGCCAGTCGATTCGCCACTTCGGAGTCAAGATAAAATTCAATCCGGTTTCCGAACTGCTACGCGGCAAGCGCGTGGTTCTGGTCGAGGATTCGCTGGTGCGCGGCACGACGTTGCGCAAGGTAATCCCGATGCTGCGGCAGGCGGGCGCGCGCGAGGTGCATATGCGGATCGCGGCGCCGCCGACCACCAACTCGTGCTTCTATGGCATCGATACGCCAACCCGTGAGGAGTTGCTCGCGTCGAGCCACTCAATCGAGGAGATCCGCAACTACATCACGGCCGACTCGCTCGACTACCTCAGTTGGGACGGCCTGTATTCCTTCCTTGACGGCCCGCGCGAGGGCTACTGCGACGCCTGCTTTACCGGCAACTACCCGGTCGAGATTCCGGCCAATCACGGACCGCATCAGTTGCGTCTGTTCGAAGCCGCCGACAATGCGCTCGGCCGCTGACCCGCCGCGCACCTGTCGCGACGCCCACCTGGCAAAAGGCGAGACTCTCTCTGGACTGAGCTAGCGTTGGACGCTGAACGCGCGAGCGAGCGAGATGTCGTGGCGCAGCTCGTCCATCGGCTCGCTGGTCGTGAGTACGCAGATGAAGTGGCCCTGCTCTGACACGGTTACGCAGAGGCTATAGCCCTTGTATTCGTAGAGCAGATGGCCGTGGATCTCGCCGACGGCGCCGGGCGGGACGGCGAAGTCGCTCGCCTTGTAGCGCGTGCATAGGATGTCGCTATTGCGGCCGTGATAGAGCGTATAGGTAACCGGATTCCCGTCGGGCAGTCGGTCGATCCGTCCGCCGACCACGCCGTAGCCGGCGAATTCGAAATTCCACATCAGGTCCGGCATGTCGGCCGAGCCATACGCCATGGCGATTGCGGAAAGCGAGGCCGCCGGCACGGTGGGCCGAAAGGCTGTTTCGAAGGTTTCGTAACTGTAGACGGCCTGGTCGAGAGCCTCGCTCGCCGGGATTGCGCTGACGCCGCTGTTGGCGGACCGCCGGGTACCGCGAAGCGCGCCGGGCACGATGCCGCCCGCTACCAGCACCACGAAGAGCATCGCCGCCGCAGCCAGCGGTATCCAGGTGCGCGGCCGGCTCAATTCGCGCATCGCGGCGGCTCCCACGCGTCGTGGCATCGAGCCGCGGTCGAGGCGGTCGAGCGCGGCGTTGATCCGCGCCTGGATCTCCGCCGGGGTCTTCACCATGGCGCCCTGGCGCCTGATCAGAGCCTTCAGCAGGCGTTCTTCGACCAGCCGCACGCGGCATCCCGCACATCCGTCGTCCAGAGCGCTACCCAGATGCTGGGCAACCGCGCGTTCCTCGGCGGGCGTTAGCTCGCTGTCGGCATGCGCCGAGAGGTAGTTAGTGATGTACTCCTCGCAGTTCACGGCTCCCCCTGCTTATACACGCCCGCGCGCATCATCTGAATACATGGTTGATACATCTAGCGGACCAGACCGCGGCGGCGCGCGAACGCGCCGAGCGCGATACGCATCATCTGGCGTCCCCGCGAGACCCGCGACTTGACCGTGCCGATAGGTATCTCGAGTACCTGCGCGACCTCCTGGTAATTCAGTTCCTGCACGTCCACCAGCATCAGCACCGTACGAAAGTCCGAGGGCAGCGCCTTGAGCGCCGCCGCGACCTCATGATCGAGAACGTTTTCCGAGATGAGCATCTCGGGATTGCTCAGCCTTTGGTCTCCCCGCGCACTTAAGCCCTCGACCGCGCGCTCGAAGTCCTCGGGCGAGAGCGAGACTTGTTCACGGTCGGCGCCGCGGTAGCCGTTGCGGAAGTTGTTGTACAAGATGGTCAACAGCCACGCGCGGCAGTTGGTGCCCGGAGTGTACTGATGAAAAAACCGATAGGCGCGCAGCACGGTCTCCTGCAAAAGATCGCGAGCGTCGTCAGGATTACGCGACAGCCGCAAGGCTGCCGCGTATAGCGCGTCGACGTGAGGCAGCGCCTCGCGTTCGAACAGCCCGCGCTTTTCGCTGCCCCCTTTTTCCGCCATATTCGATGCGCACCAACATATAACACCGCCGTTAAGGTTAAATCTCGAAACTGAGCGGAAAGTTCCCGGGTTTCGATAGATGGAGATAATTTTTACGCCTCCGCTTCGCTTTTCTTCAGGGCGAGAAAACCTTTGGCCTATACCCCAAATCTAACTAGAATTGTCTTTCCAGCTTATCGGGAAGAAGGAGAATCATAGCGATGGATCGCAAGACGATTACAGGTGCGGCCTTGGCGGCGGCCGTCGGCGCGATGTTTCTGAGCACGCCAGTCCTCGCGCAAAGCTCTTCGGCGAATCCCGCCAGCGCGGCCAGCGTGAAATGCATCGGTGGCAACAGCTGTAAGGGCCAGAGTTCGTGCAAAACCGCGAGCAATGGCTGCATGGGGCAGAACTCGTGCAAGGGCAAGGGCTGGGTGATATCAACCTCGGCTGAAGTCTGCACCAAAAAGGGCGGTAAGCCGGAAAAGACTCCCACCAAGGCGATGTAGGTTTGAACCGGTCCGATTTTGCACTGATAGGATTTGGCGTCGGACTGCGCCGGCCGCACTATGCGCATGTCCTTGAGCGGCGGCCGCCGGACGAGGTTCGGCCGGTGGACTGGTTCGAGGTCATCTCCGAGAACTTCATGGTCGGAGGCGGGCGGCCGCTGGAGGTGCTCGAGGGCGTGCGCGCGCAGTATCCGGTCGTGATGCACGGCGTGTCGTTATCGATCGGCTCGAGCGACCCGCTCAACCGCGACTACGTCCGTGCGCTCCGCACGCTCACCCGCCGTTTCGAGCCGGCGTGGATTTCCGACCATCTGTGCTGGACCGGCGTCGGCGGCCGCAATCTGCATGATTTGCTGCCGCTGCCTTACACGGAGGAGACGGTGCGCCATGTGGCCGGGCGTATCCGTGAGGTCCAGGACATCCTGGAGCGCACGGTCCTGATCGAGAACGTATCGAGCTACATGGCGTTTCGCGCCTCGCGCCTTAAAGAGTGGGAATTCCTGGGCGCTGTGGCCGAAGAGGCCGACTGTGCGATCCTGCTCGACCTCAACAACATTTTCGTCAACGCCTTCAACCATCGCTTCGACCCGCTCGGCTACATCGACGCCGTTCCCGCGGATCGCGTGGTGCAGTTCCATCTCGCCGGACATAGCGACCACGGCAGCTATTTGCTCGACACCCACGACCATCCGATTCGCCCCGAGGTGTGGGCGCTCTACGAACACGCGGTGCGCCGGTTCGGCCGCGTTCCGACGCTCATCGAATGGGATGACAATATTCCGGAATTCGAAGTGCTGGCTGCCGCGGCCGACGAGGCGCGTCAGAGATGCGAATTTGCACTGGCCGCCGCCGCGGCAGCGGAAGAAACCGGCCCGGCCGCGGCACACGAACCGTCTGTATGCCACGGGCCGGACCGGAGGGGGAGGTTGTCCGAAGCGGAGCCGACCGGTGAGCCGCTACGGGCGGACCGCCAGCGTACCGTGCCGACTTCTGGGTAGAACCGGGCGGAGGGCGGTAAAGTTCCCGCTTTTCTCCGATAGTTAAGCGCGCACGGGCAATGCTATCTTCTGAAGGGTGAGCGCCGCCGCCAACATACGGATCGAGGCCATCAATAGCCCGCAGGCGTTCGAGGAATTCGCCCGCCTACCTTACGAAGTCTACGCCGACCGCGAGGCCTGGTGGCCGCCCGACATCCGCAACGAGGTCGACCTCCTCTCCGGCCGCACGCTCACCGCCCCGTACCTTGACCTGCAGCCGTTTTGCGCCTGGAGCAATGGCCGCCTGGTGGCGCGGGTGAGCGCCGTGATCAACCGCCGCTACATCAGCCACTGGGGCCAACGCCTGGGCCAGCTAATCCACTTCGAGGCGGCCGCAGGCGAGGACGACGCGGTCGGCGCGATGCTGAGGCGCGCGATGGAGTGGCTGGTGCGCGGCTCGATGGAGTCGGTGCGCAGCGGGTTCGCCGCGTTTCTCGATTATCCCTACGCGATCGACAACTACGGCGGCCTGCCGTCGTTCCTGCTGCGCGGCAATCCCGAATACTACCATCGCTACCTGAAGGACGCCGGGTTCGAAACCGAGAAAGGGCAGATTGACTACACCGCCGCGCTCACGCCCGACATACTGGCGCGCTATGCGCGGATGATCGAGGCGGCGCGCGCGGCCGGAATTGCCGTGATGAGCTGGCGCGAGTACGGATTCCTGGCCGCGGTCGACGCCTGGACCGAAGTCACCAACGCGGCGTTTGCCCGGCATTGGGGATGGAACCCCATAACTCGCGACGAAGTTCGTCCCATGATGGGTCCGCTGCACGGTACTCCGGTCGGCGATCTTTCGATGGTCGCGGTGGCCAGCCGCGAGATCGTCGGCGTGGTCTTTTCGGTGCCCGACTTGAGCCCGGCGCTCGCGCAGATCCGTCCGGGCGTCAAGCTTCATCCGGAGCGCGGCGGCGGCACGCGTGGCGCGCTGATCAATATCGGAGTGCTCGAGTCCGCACGCGGCAAAGGCGTGGCGCTCGCGATGGCGGCGCGATCGTTCACGACCATGGCGCGCAGCGGGATGCGCTATGCCGGCTACACACTGGTGCTCGACGACAACAGGCCCTCGCGCCGCACGGCGGCCGCGCTGGGGGCTCGGGCGACGGGGAATTTCGTGACTTACCGGCGCGATCTGTAGCGGCGGACTCGCTAAACGGCGAGCTCCGGAAAATGGCTAGTGGACGATGCTGAGTCTCCGCCTGTTCGTGCTGTTCATCCACGTGACGGCGGTTATCGTGGCGCTCGGCGGCTCGCTGTTCAGCACCTTCGCGCTTGCGCCGGTGCTGGCCGAAGAGCTCGACGTGGCGCCGCGGGTCAGGGTCGCGCGCCGCGTCGTCCAACGCCTCGGCGTGATCGTGCTGAGCGCACTGGCGATTCTGATCGTCACCGGGATTTTCAACGTGATGTTCTTGGGTGCGATAGGTCCGTTGCTCAGTTTGAAACTCGTGCTGGTCGCGGTCGTCATGATTCTCGCCATCTACCAGTACGGCATGCTCGGGATGCGGATATGGCGCGTATCCGCCAATGGGCCTGACCCGGCGTTGGCGCCCTTGCAGGCGCGCTTTCGCAGCGTCGGGCTCAAGGTCGGAATGCTGGTGCTGGTGATCGTATATCTCTCGCTGGGGCTTTCGCGTGCGGCGTCGGTGCCGACGATGCTCGCAATGCAATGACCACGGCGCACTATTGTTCGCGAACCCTTTCGCACCTGGCATGCGACGTCTGACGTAAGGCATCTGCATGAGGCATCTGGTTGTGCGGCTGATCCAGGTCTCTCTCCTCGTCGGTCTACTGGCGATGTTCAGTTACGCCGCCGGCTTGCACAACATGGTGCGGATGAAAGCGCCGGCTGCGGGCGCTTGGTGGAACGCCCATGAGTTCTATTTCATGGAGGGCGCGGCGACCGCGTTCGGATTGCTCGTGGCGCTGCTAATTGGACTGCGCCTGGTGGCCGGGACGGAGCGGCTTCGCCGTCTGGCGGCGATTACGCTCGCGTTCGAGGCGGCATTGCTGATTCCGCTGACTCATCTGTGCGCGCGGGTTGCGCGTATCGGCGCCGACGGCGGCGCGATAGTGGCGCCCAACCGGATGGCTGCGTATGCCGGTTTCGAGAGCGCAAAAATGCTTGATAAGCTTTTGATAGCGGCGCTGTACTTTCTCAAGACCGTGGCCTTCGGTTTCCTGATCGGGCTCGCGGCCTTCGGAGCTGTGCTGGTCGGAGCGATCATGACCGCGCAAGGTGATGGCGCATCAGTCGATGCTCCCGACATTGGTCCGTCGGCGGCCAACCAGCCATGACCCGGTCATGACCCGGTCTTAAATCATGAAGCGCCGATCAGACAACAAAGATGAAGTCCGACAAGCCCGATAAGCCGGTAAAATCCGGCAAGCCTGCGCGTGAGCCGATACCCGCGACGCTCACCCGCCGCGCCTTCATCAAAGGCGCTGGCGCGGCCGCCGCCGCGGTCGCGAGTCTCGGCGCTGCCGTTGCGCCCGCCGATGCCGCGGGCGAGAATGCCGCTCCCAGTTCCGATGGCGTAATCGAGCGCCTGGGCCCCGGCGCGCAAACCTTCGAACTCGACATCAATGGGAAGGTGGTGCAGGTCACGGCCGAGCCGTGCGTCACGCTGCTCGGCGTGTTGCGCGATCAACTCGGGCTTACCGGCGCCAAGCTGGTATGCGACCGCGGCGCATGCGGCGCCTGCACGATTCATCTTGACGGCCGCCCCGTGGTCTCCTGCATGGTGTTGGCCTCACGCGCGCGAGGCCATCGGATTACGACTATCGAGGGTCTGGGCACTCCCGACCGGATGCATCCGGTGCAGAGCGCCTTCGTCGCCAACGACGCGCTCCAGTGCGGATTCTGCACGCCGGGAATGGTGATGTCGGTCGCGGCTGAACTCGATCGCAATCCGGCCGCCAACCTCGACGATATCAAGCACGCGGTGGCCGGCAACATCTGCCGCTGCGGCACCTATCCGCACGTTTTCAAGGCGGCGCTCCAGGCAGCCGGGCTCAGGAACGCCGTGCCGTCACGTGAGCTACCTGAAACGCCCGGCAGGCGGCCGAACGGAGCCGAGTGATGGCCCGGCAGGTGACGCTGAAGCTCGGCTTTGCCGACGACGTGCGCGACGTGACGGTCGTGCTTCCCGACGGCGAGCCGCTACCGTGGCAGTGGGGCGAGCGGTTCAGCGTATTGCGCAAGGAAACGCCGCGAGTCGACGGTCCGCTCAAGGCGACCGGGAGCGCGCGTTACAGCTACGACATCCAGATGCCCGGGATGCTTCACGGAGCGATACTGCGGAGCCCCTACGCGCATGCCACAGTGCGCAGCGTCGATTTGTCCGAGGCGCGGCAACAAAGCGGAGTGATTGCCGCGCTGCGCTTGGAAGATAGCGAGGTCCGCTTCGCCGGCCAGGAAATAGCGGCGGTCGCCGCCGTCAGCCCCGAGGTAGCGGCGCAGGCGCTCGGCCATATCAAGGTCGAATACACGCCGTTGCCGTTCGTGGTCGAGATGGACAGGGCGATGGCTGCCGGAGCGCCCAAGGTTTTCGGCAGCCGCTCGAACGTTGCCGATCCTCGCGTCGCAAATTTCGGCGATGTCGCCCGCGCATTGCGCGAGGCCGTCGCGGTCCTCGAGGCGCTCTACACCACGCCGGTGCAGACGCATGTATCGCTCGAAACCCACGGCGCCGTCGCGAGCTGGAAGGGCGACGAGCTTACGGTTTGGTGCTCGACCCAGGGCGTCTTCACCGTGCGCGACGACCTGGCCGTGCTGTTCGATTTGCCGCCCGACAAGGTGCGCGTGATAACCGAGTACCTGGGCGGCGGCTTCGGATCGAAATTCGGCGCCGGCGCCGAGGTCGTGATCGCCGCGCGGCTCGCGCGTCTCGCCGGAGCCCCGGTGAAGCTGATGTTGCCGCGGGCGGCCGAGCACGTGGCCACCGGTAACCGGCCGAGCTCCTCGCAGCGAGTCAGGCTCGCAGCCGGCGCCGACGGCAAGCTGACTGCAATCGAGCTTGTCTCGCACGGGAGTGGCGGAATCGGCGGCGGCGCGGGAACCTCGGGGCCGTACAGCGCGATCTATCCGTGCGCCAACATCCGGGTCGAGGAGCGCGACGTCTATATTAATGCCGGGCCGTCGTCGCCGATGCGCGCGCCAGGATGGGTGCAGGGGATGTTCGCGTTGGAGCTCGCGGTTGACGAGCTGGCGCGCAAGCTCAAGATCGACCGGCTGGAGTTTCGCCGGCGCAACAATGTCAACCCGGTACGCGCCGCCGAGTTCGAAATGGGCGCGCAGCGCTTCGGATGGGCACAAAAAACCGCGGCGGCGAGATCGTCAACCGAACGATCCGGACATCTGAGACGCGGCGTCGGAGTTGCCTCGTGCGCCTGGCATAGCCTGGGCGGCAGCGGCCCCGAGGCGATCGCGGTGGCACGGCGCGACGGCCGTTTCGAGGTGCGCGTCGGCACTCAGGATATCGGCACCGGCACGCGCACGGTGCTGGCGATGGTGGCGGCGGAGGAGCTAGGGATGCCGCTAAGCGCGGTGTCCGCGCAAATCGGCGATACGCGCTTTCCCTTCTCCGTGCCCTCGGGTGGCAGCAGCACCTGTCCGTCCGACTCACCCGCTATCCGCCAGGCCGCGGCGCATCTCAAGCAGAAGCTTTTTCGTATCGCGGCTCCGATGCTCGGTGCCGAGCCGGGCGACCTCGAAGCGCACGACGCCACGATTCGCGTCCGCTTCGAGCCCTCGCGAGCGGTCGCGATGTCAGAGGTATGCCGGCGTATCCCCGGCGATTCCATCTCGGCCGAGGGCGAGCGCGTGGCGAATTTCCAGGGCTTTCGCCACGATCAAGCCGGATGCCAGTTCGCCGAGGTCGAAGTCGATATCGAAACCGGCGTGGTGCGCGTGCTCAGGGTCGTCGCGGTGCATGACGCGGGACTGATCATCGATCCGCTCACGGCGCGGAGCCAGGTCAACGGCGGCGTGATCATGGGTGTCGGGTTCGCGCTCTTCGAGGATCGCCGCCTCGACCCGCAGACCGGGCTGATGGTCAATCCGACGATGGACGACTACAAGCTGCCCGGGCCGCTCGACACCCCCGACGTCGACGTGACCTTCGTCGAGGTCGCCAACGGAGTCACCAACACCGGCGTGCTGGGGCTGGGCGAGGCGGCGCACGTTTGCTCGACGGCCGTGATCGGATGCGCGGTGTATGACGCGATTGGCGTGCCGATGCGCGATTTGCCGATCACGCCCGACCGCGTACTGGCGGCGCTGGGGAAAATTTGAGGGCCGGAGAAAATTTGAGGGCTGGTTAAGAGACTCGATGAACCGCTTCGCGATTGTCACGCCCGCCAATCTGCCCGCCGCAGTGCGCTTGCTCGCACAGCCGGGCCATATGGCGATCGCCGGCGGGGTCGACACGCTCGATCTGCTCAAACAGAACATTGCCGCGCCACGCACGCTGGTCGACCTCGATGGGCTCACGGAATTGCAGGGGATAAGTCCGACGCCCGACGGCGGGTTGCGCCTGGGCGCGATGGTGCGATTGAGCGACGTCGCGGCGCATCCTGTCGTGCGGATGCGTTTTGCGGCGCTGGCCGCGGCGGCCGGCGAAACGGCGACGCCGCAGATTCGCCATCTCGGCACCGTTGGCGGCAATCTGCTGCAGCGTCCGCGATGCTGGTATTTTCGCAACCCCGACATCGTGTGCCTCAAGAAGGGCGGCCATATCTGTTACGCGTTAAACGGACTCAACCGCTATCACGCGATCCTCGGCAGCGGCCCGTCGTTCATCGTGCATCCGTCTAATCTCGCGCCGGCGCTAATCGCCTTCGGCGCAAGTGTGCGGCTTTCCGGTCCGGGCGGCGAACGTAAGGTCGTGCTTGACCAGTTCTTCGCGCTGCCCAGCGTCGACGCCACGCGGGAGAACGTACTGCAAGCCGGCGAGATCGTGGTCGAAGTGATCGTGCCGCCGCCCGCGGCCTCGACGCAGAGCGCTTACCTTGAAGTGCGCGAGAAGCAAAGCTTCGATTGGCCGCTGGTGAGCGTCGCGGCGGTGCTCGAAATCGATCCGCGATCGAAGAAGATACATCAGGCAAACGTCGTGCTCGGCGCGGTGGCGCCGATACCGTGGCGAGCGCGCGAGGCGGAGCAGGCGCTCGCGGGCGGGATGCTCGATCGGGCTCGCGCGGCGAGCGCGGCCGACGCGGCGCTCAAGGACGCGCGTCCGTTGCCCCATAACGCATATAAGGTCGCGATCGCTCGCGCGCTGGTGCGGCGCACGGTGCTTAGCGCGGGGCAGGTTCAAGATGCCTGATTCTGGGAGCAAGCTGCCTGATTCCGGGAGATAGTCTGACGTGGATACCGCAACGGAGAACTTCTGTCTCTACCTCCGCACCAAGAGCGGCTACTTCCGGTCTCCCGAGGGTCGGCGGCTTATTGATCCGGACAGTTCGACCGCCTGCTACAGATGCCTGCTGACGCAAAGCCCCGTCGGTCCCGACGGGCTGCCGTGCGATGCCCGCCAGTGCACGGATAGTCGGAGCTGCTTCAAGGGAGAGAGCTGACGGGAAGTTTTCTGCCTAAGTCAGCATCTTGAAACATGCATTAGATTAGCATCAACTATACGAGCGCACGGTAGCCGGCAATGGCAACCCTGTCCTCATCGCTATCGGGCATTGGGCCCACCGATACCCGCCGCCCTGACGAATCACCGACTGCTTCGAGCGGCCGGGTGCGGATTTCTCCGGCCGTCAGCGTCGAATTCCTGTATCGCGATCTACAGCAGAAAGTTCCTCCGCGCGTGGATTGCACAGTGCTCTTCGCGGGGCCGCATCTCGAGCAGATCCTGACGGCCTACGCAGAGGCGGTGCGTCTGTTTTCGGAAATCCGCGAGCCGGCAAAGTTGCTCGAGCGCGTTCAGGCTTCGGCGAGCATCCAAAATATCTACGAAAGCAGGCTTACCGACGGCAAAGTCTGTATCGAGATGCGCGAGGCCGTGTTTCGAAAGAGGGGGTTGGTCGAGGATCTTAATTTCTCGCTGAGAATCCTGGCCGGGAGACGCACCCTGTTCTACCCGGTGCCATTCGCGCGCTTTGCCGCTCTCGGCAATCTCTTTCCGCTGCTGCTGGGTCATCATGACGAGAGCGGAATCAAGGCGCGGCTCAGCTCAAGATTGTCTCCGGACGATGCCGACTGGGCGGCCGCGCTTCTCGCGTTCCTGAAATCCGAGGGTTGTCTTCAGCCGGCGCCGGATTCTGATGAGCCGTCGCCGTCGTGGATAGCTCGACCCGGGGTGACGCTGCTCAGCCATTCGTCATTGCTGGTGCAGTCGGAGCGCAGCGCCGTGCTCATCGATCCCGTGATATGGCAGGCGATGGGCAACGCGCAGCGGACGTTCGACATCCTGCGCACTGCGCCAGGAGCGATTTGTTGCAGCCATAGTCACTGGGATCACTGCCATTTTCAGACTTTACTGTGGCTCGACAAGGACATCCCGATTCTGATTCCGGAAGGTCACGAACCCTCAATGCTGAATCCTCCGATGGCGGAGGCGCTGCGCCGTCTGGGCTTCACCGATGTGCGGGAGGTCAAGGCCTGGGAACCTGTGCAGATCGAGGATATCGAAATCATTCCGGTCCCATTCCACGGCGAGCAGGACGAGCCCGATTTCGAGATGGATCACTACACTTATGTGGTTAGGACGGCGGGACTCAGCCTGTACGGCGGCGTTGACGGCTATCGTTCGACCAACGGCGACATGAAGCCGGTGGTCGAAAGGGTCGGACAAGCCTATCGGCCCGATGTGGCCTTTCTGCCGGTTTCGAAATGGATATGCCATTACAAATCGGGAGGAGTGAACGCGTTCTGCCGCTACGTGGACCAGGAAATGCTGGAGCAGTCGTTTCAATACACCGCAGGACCCCAGGACGCGGCCGACTGGGCATTGTTGCTGGGGGCGCCGACGGTCGTACCCTATGCGACCTTCACGTTTACGCGCGCCAGGATTCCATCGGAGGTCGTACAGTTCGCCGACGAATTAAAGCGCCGCGGGATCGGGCGGCGTTTCTATCCGATGCGTCCGCTGGATTCTCTGGCCGCAAGCGATCTCAGCCGGCGGGCCGCCGGCGCGGTCGCGTCGCTGGCGGCTGGTCGCCTGGTCGCGCGGCGTCGGAGGGATCTATCGCCTGGGCCGGCGGGCGGGCGTGGGCCGCACGTACCGCTACCTTCGCGACAAACTACGCATCTAAGCTCCATTTTCGTCAATTTGTTTCAACCTGCAGCTTGAAGGGCGGGATTGGCGAATGTTAATGTGCCTTCTTGCTCCTTGCTCCCACTGGGGGCTGGAATCCACAAGGAGGCTGCCGCGTGCGGCGTTACGAAACTATTTTCATCCTTCGCTCCGATCTGGGCGAACCCCAGGTTAAAGACAGCATCAAGCGCTTCGAGGGGCTGGTCGCCGCCGGCGGCGGCGAGATGCTCGAGACTGATGAATGGGGCTTTCGCGAGCTCGCCTACCGGATTCACAACGAACGCCGGGGCTATTATGTCCGGCTCGACTATGCGGCCACCGGCCCCGTGATGAACGAGGTCGAGCGCAATCTCAAGCTTTCGGACAGCGTGCTCCGCTATCTTTCGGTGTTGCTAGATCCCGAGGTTGATACCGCCAAGGTACGCGCGGAGATCGAAGCCCGGCTGCATCGCGCGGCTGAAGCCAAGGCCGCGGTCGAGGCCCGCATGGCGGCTGCCGCTGCCGCCGCCGAGCATCCCGCAGGCGAAGCGCATTCGGCCACCCGTGGCGCCGATCTCTCTGCCGAAGAGGCTGCGGGCGAGGCCGAGGTAGCGCAGAGGGCTGTCTCTCAGCAGCCCGAGGCCATAGCCGATGACGCTGAGGCCGAGGCGAATCCCACGGGTGAGCCGAAACCGGATTGAGCTGATTGGTGTCGTGGTCGCCCCGCCCGAGGTGCGGACCACACCAGCCGGGACGCCTGTTCTGAGGGTCGAAGTAAACTGCGGCGAGGGCCGCGAAGTTTTTAGACTGGGAGTCGTGATGGTGGGGGAGGAGGCGCGCGAGGTTGGTGCGCGAATCGCTGCCGGAGCGACGGTTATGGTCACGGGTATGTTGCGCGCGGTGCGCGGGCGCGGAGCGTCCCCGGTTGCGAGCGGGATCGAAGTGCTGGCGACCGGCATCAGCGAGGTGCCCAAGGGCGCGGGTTCATAGAACTAACGCTGCAATGGTCAGAGAGATTTTGAATCGGGGATTTTTTGATCGGGCGCCGACGCCCGACTTGATACGATTCGACGCAGGATTGACAGGATAAAAATGGCCGACGAAGAAAGGATGGAGCAGGGCCCCGGACACGGCGGCCATGAACATGGCCGTGGACCGCGCCCCGGAGGACCGCGCTCTGACTCCGATCGCCCGGGCGAGGGACGCGGAGGCGAACGGGGCGGGATGCGGCGGCGACCTGGCGCGGGCCGGCGCAAGGTCTGCCGCTTCTGCGCCGACAAGGCGCTCAAGGTCGATTACAAGGACGTGCGCACCTTGCAGAACTTCATCACCGAAGGCGGCAAGATCGTACCCAGCAGGACTTCCGGCAATTGCGCGCGCCATCAGCGCCAGCTCGCGGTCGCGATCAAGCGGGCGCGGGTGATAGCGCTGTTGCCCTTTTCCACCTTGGGATGACGACGGAATCACGGGCGAATGGTGAGTCGCGGGCGGACAATCGTCGGGTTGCTGGTAGGCGCGTTTCGCGCGGCATTCCTGTCGGCGGCGCTTTTCCTTGCGGCGGCGGTGATACCGCTGGTTGGGGCGATGTCCTCGATCTTCGCACCTGCGCCGGTGCTGCTCTTCTCGGTCGGTTTCGCGCGAGCGCGATGGCGCGCCGCAATCGCGATCATGTTGGGTGGTGCGGCGGTCATGGCGCTAGGCGGATGGCTCGCGGCGCTGGGCTACCTGGTGACTTTCGGCCTTGCCGCGGCGGTGATGTGCGACATGATCGAGCGGCGCAAACCCTTCGAGACGATCGTGTTGGTGACCGGCGCGCTGGTGCTGGCGGCCAGCGTGATTGCGGCCTTCGCAATGGCGGGGTCGGCCGAGGCGCTCGCCAAAGAAATCCGCGACGCGCTAGCCTCGGGGATGGCGCGCGGGCACGATTTCTACAAGGTGCTTGGGATAGAGACCGGGATGGCGCACGACGCCGAGGCCGGGTTGCTCGACATGATGCTGCGGTTGTGCCCGGCGTTGGTCGCGATGTGCGCAGGCTTCGGCGCGCTGCTCAATCTGGCGGTGTTCTGGAGAATGGGCGGCCGGCAGCGGCTCAATTATCCGTTGTTTGGCGACCTGGCGCGATGGTCGACGCCGGAGTGGCTCATCTGGGTGTTGCTGGCGGCCGGATTCGGGATGTTCGTTCCGGTGCCGGCGCTGGCGGTGGCCGCGATGGACGCCTTCGTATGCGTGGCGGCGGTTTATTTCTGCCAGGGGCTGGCGATCATGGCCTTTTATTTTAAGGCTTTGGTTATCCCGCCATGGGTCCGGGGGCTGATCTATTTTGTTACAATAATACAACCGGTCCTCGCGGCACTGGTATGCGCGGCAGGCATTTTCGATCTCTGGGTAGATTTCCGGCGGCTCAAGCCGCCGAGCCAGGAGGCGGGTAGCTTTGGCGATTTTTTCTAAGCGCCGAACAGATTTTCGGCGGGTAAGCCTATGAATGTGCAAGTAATTCTAAATGAAGACGTTCCCAACCTGGGGCGCCCCGGCGACGTCGTCAAGGTCCGCGCCGGCTACGCTCGCAACTATCTGTTGCCGCGCCGGATGGCGGTCGAAGCCAACTCCAAGAACCTGCGCGCCTTCGAGCATCTGAAAGGCCTGGCGATGCAGCGGCGCGAGACGAACAAGGGATTGGCGCTCAAGCTCAAACAGCAGCTCGAAGCGCTAGCGCTCACGATTGGCGCCAACGCTGGCGATGAGGGCAAGCTGTTCGGATCGGTGACTAACATCGACATCGAGCGGGCGCTACGCGAGCACGGATTCAATATCGAGCGGCGCAAGATAATGTTGGCTGAGCCCATCAAGCAGCTCGGCGAGTTTACCGTTCCGGTGAGGCTCGACCCGGAGGTTGAAGCTGGCGTGAAGCTCACAGTGGCGGCGTCATAAGGCCATCCGGGTATGATGAAACTCTACGATTTCCTGCCCTGCCCATTCGGTCAAAAAGTGCGGATCGTTCTGGCGGAGAAGAGCCTTACCTACGAGCTCATCCAGATCGACCTTGCCCAGAACGACCAACGGCGCCCCGAGTTCCTGCGCCTGAACCCGTTTGCGCGGGTTCCAGTGCTGGTCGACGAGGACACCACCGTTTACGACTCCACGATCATCGTCGAGTACCTTGAAGACGAATATCCGGAGCCGCCCGTGCTGCCGACCATCGGCTCCAGCGCGCTGCGCGCGCGCGCCCGGCTGTTCGAGGATTTTGCCGACACCTCGTTTACGCCCCAGGTCGGACAGCTCATGGCCGAGATGGCGCGGGCTGAGGGCGAGCGCGACCAGGGGCGGCTCCAGCGGCTGCATCGATCCATCGAGCGGGCGCTGGATTACCTCAATCACGAGCTCACCGGCCAGCAGTTTCTCGCCGGAGATTTTTCGGTTGCCGACATCGGCTTCGCGCCGCGTGTGCTGGTATTGAGCGAACTGGGCCTCGAGGCGAGCACCAATCGGCCCAAGGTCGACGCCTGGATAAAGCGGATGTTGGAGCGGCCGAGCATCCAGTCGCTGCAAGGCGTGACACTGGAGCCGCTGGCAGGAGTTTAACCAGTCTCATTCGCGAATTTCCTTCGCTAAACGCGGTACCGGATTTGCACAACGAGAGGCGCGCCGTCCATCGGGACGGCGCGCCTGTTTTCAGGGTCACGGATGTGGAGCGGGTACTAACCTAAACCATCCGCAGCCAATTTAACAGGGCAGGGAAGGTCAGTAGGGTTGATCCTCGCCAAAAAGAGGTTCTTCCTCATCAGCTCGCGAGGAGGCCACACCAGTGGCCCGATAGAGCAGCTTTGCAGCGAACAGCTTGTTGCCCAGCCGGCCCTGTGGCTTCAGCATTCCACCATGCCTGCGGCATCGCGGACACGCCATGGTCCCGCTCAAGAGGCCTGCGTTCTGGGGAGTTATTCGCAAATCAAAGGTAGCTCCGCATCCCGGGTTCTGGCATACGGTTCGGTAGACGATACCTGGCCGTTCGGTGGTTTTGGGTTCAGTATTCATCGCGGTTTGCATAGCTTCATCTCCTCAACTGCGTCTTTAGGTCCGTATCGGCCACGCCGTTGGATTAGACGTAAATTACTTACAGAGGTTTCAAGCAAGCGATGTGCCGGGGCGGATGCGAAGCTTAATCTAGATAGAAATGTCTTATAAATCTTGAGCTTAGAGGGTTTGCGGCGGCTTGAATTCAAGATCGTGAAACTTTCGCACATTGATCCTTTTTTGCAACAATTCTCTCAACTTTCTGGCAAAATGACCCGGAATGTCGCGCCTGACGGCTCGTTTTCGAGCGCCTTCTCTTTTGCGGTGCTAAGTCTACGAGACTGTGCGATGGCACGGGATGATCGCAGAATGATCAGCAGATTAACCGAACTTGGAGCAATACACCTAGGGTAGGGCAATGAGGACGCTTGCGATGGTAATGGCCGGAGGGCTCGGCAGCAGGCTGCATCCGTTGACCCGCGAGCGCGCCAAGCCTGCCGTGCCGTTTGGCGGGAAGTACCGGATCGTCGATTTCGTCCTCTCCAATCTCGTAAATTCGCGAATTTACGCGATTTACGTCCTGGTTCAGTGGCGCTCCCAATCGCTGATCGAGCACCTTAAGGATGGATGGCAATTCGGCGGAATACTGAATGACCAGTTTGTCACTCCGGTTCCGGCCCAGATGCGGATGGGCGAGAGCTGGTACCAGGGCACCGCCGACGCCATCTTTCAAAACCTCAACCTGCTCGAGGATAACAACCCTGATCTCGTTGCGGTCTTCGGCGCGGACCATATCTACCGGATGGACGTGCAGCAGATGATCGAGTTCCATCTCGAGCGCAAAGCCGCCGTGACCGTCGCGACCATCCCGGTGCCGATCGATGAATCCGACCAGTTTGGCATCGTCGAGGTCGATTCGGGGCTTCGCGTATCCGGCTTCGAGGAGAAGCCGTCCACGGCCCGTGCGATGCCGGGTGCTCCCGGGCAATGTCTCGCCTCGATGGGTAACTACCTTTTCGATCCCGACCTGCTGCGTCGCACGCTGATCGAGGATTCGACCACGGCGTCGAGCCATCACGACTTTGGCCGCGATCTCATCCCGCGCCTGATTGAACGCGTTCCGGTCTACGCCTATAACTTCATGACCAATCGCATTCAGGGCGACTCCGAGGTCAACCTGAGCTACTGGCGCGACGTTGGCACGATCGACGCCTATTACGAGGCCAACATGGATCTGCGCGACGCGCGGCCCCATCTGAACCTTTACAATCAGCGCTGGCCGCTGCGCACGGCGTACTACAACCAGCCGCCGGCCAAGTTCGTCTTCGACGAAAACGGACGCCGGGGAGAGGCCTTACACTCGGTCATCTCGGAGGGCTGTATTGTGTCGGGCGGGAAGGTGCGAAACTCGGTCCTGGGCCGCTCAGTCTTCGTACACTCGTGGAGCCAGGTCGAGGACTCGGTGCTCATGGATTACAGCGAAATAGGCCGCCACGCCCGTGTGCGCCGCGCGATCATCGACAAGAACGTCTACGTCCACGAGGGCGACGAGATCGGCTACGATCTCGAGCGCGACCGCCAGCGCTTTCACGTCACCGATTCCGGGCTGGTCGTGATTGCCAAGGCTCCCAAGCGCGACCGCCAGAGCCTGTGACGCAAAGTCTCACCGACGCTCCGATGAAACAGGCGCCCGCCGCTGCGGCGACCGACGTCAACGGCGCGTCTGCCAACGGCGCCGCCGCGGGCGACGCCGACCCGCTCCAGGCCTCGCCGGACGGCAGCGTCAAACGCGAACGTCCGCCGCTTGCCGGGCTCAAGCTCGGCCGCAAGGATTGGCTGCTGTTCCAGGTGATGCGGGCCGCGGTGCACGCCCTAAGCTTGCTGCCGGAATTCGTTTTGTATCCCCTGGGTGCGCTCGGCGGGTATGTCGGATACCTGGTTGATCGCCGCCACGTGAAGATCGGGATGGTCAACCTGGCGATTGCGTTTCCGGACCGAAGCGAACGCGAACGTCGCCGTATCGTGCGCGCCTCCTATCTGAACCTGGGCCGCGGCGGCGCCGAGTGGCTGCGGCTGGCCGGGTTTTTCCATCGCCGTCTCATCGGGCGCGTCACCTACGAGCGTTTCCATTACTGGGACGAACTCAAACAGCACTACCCGGGCCGCGGCCTCGTCGTGCTCAGCGCGCACTTCGGCAATTTCGAGCTTTTGGCAACTGCGCACGCGCTTCATGGTCATCAAATATCGCTCGTCCATCATACGCAGCGCTTCCTCGCCGGCGACGCCCTGATGACCTGGGTGCGCGAGCGCGCCGGCGTCGATGTTGTGCGCAAGCGTTCGGCCGCGCGCGCCGTACTCAAGGCGCTCGGCGAAGGTCGGTTGGTCGGCGTGCCGTTCGATCAGAACGCCAAGCGCGGCGAGGCGGTCTTCGTCCCGTTTTTCGGTGAACCGGCGGCGACCTCGCGCACGCTCGCGCGGCTGGTGCAGAAGTCGCATGCCTTGGTGGTGCCGGTTTTCATCGTGCGCGAGCCCGACAACCGCCATCATCGCATCATCATCCAGGATCAGATTCCGCTGCAGGAGAGCGCCGACGCCGAGGCCGACGTTGAGGAAAACACCCGGCGGTTTCTGCGCCCAATCGAAGAGATGGTACGGCGCTTTCCTGAGCAGTTCCTGTGGCAGCATCGACGCTACCGCACGCGGCCGCGCGGGATGGCGCCGCTGTACGAGGAAACCAGGCGTCATCGCGATTCGCGTCCCAAAGCGATGCGCTAGGCCTGCGTCATTGGTTCCCCGCGGAACGTATGTTCCGCCCGGAACATCGCCCCAACAGCGGCGGTTCTACTGTTGAAGTAGAATAGCCTCATGATGAATCTCGATTTGTTCGACGGCGCCCGGACCGCAAGGGCGCCCTCGTCCGACGTATCGGCGAGCGTCTCGTCAGCAGAATTTGAAGCCGCGCCCGCAATTCTGGCCGCTGCGACCGCGCTCCCGCCCAATGTCGTCGAGCAGCAATCGCTCGCCGGCCTGCTCAAGGCTTTGTGGGGCGAAAAATACGACCAGTCGCGGCGCTGGCGCTCGACTTTCGAGCAGATCCAGCGCTCGGTGAGGATTGATCGGCGCTACCTGGCGCTGCCGGTGAGCGAATACCCGGCCCTCGACTCGTTTGCCAAGACCAACTCCGCGTGGACGCGGGTGGCGCCGGAATTAGGTGCCGCGGCGGCCACCAGCGCGCTCGCCGCGGCCGGGATGACGGCGCGCGACGTGGATCATTTCTTCTTCGTTACCGGCACCGGGATCGCGACGCCGAGCCTCGATGCGCGAATCGTCAACCTGCTCGGGATGCGGCCGGACGTCCGGCGCACGCCTATCTTCGGCCTGGGATGCGCCGGTGGAGTGGCAGGAATCGTACGCGCCGCCGACGTGTTGCGGGGATTTCCGGACCAGATCGCGATGGTGGTGTCGTCCGAACTGTGCTCGCTCACCTTGCAACGCGCCGATGACTCGGTCGCCAACATCATCGCCTCTGCGCTTTTTGGCGACGGCGCGGCCGCGGTGGTGCTCGGCGGCGCGCGGCTGGCCAACCATGGCGCAGGCTCGGCCCCCCGCGTCATCGCGACCCGTTCCGTTTTCTATCCTGATAGCGAACGGATGATGGGATGGGAAGTGGTGGATAGCGGTCTCAAGATAGTGCTGTCGCCTGCAATCCCCGACCTGGTCCGCGAACATCTGGGCGGCGACGTCGACGCGATGCTTGCCGAGCAGGGCCTTGAGCGTTCCGCGATCAGTCATTGGATCGCCCATACCGGCGGCAACCGCGTGCTCGAAGCTATCGCCACGGCGCTCGATCTTCCGTCCGCCGCGCTCGACCGTTCATGGCGGCTGCTGGCTGCCACGGGCAACCTGTCTTCGGCCTCGGTGCTATTCGTGTTGCGCGATCTGCTCGACGCGCGCGAGGCGCGTTCCGGCGACTACGGACTGATGCTCGCGATGGGCCCGGGCTTCTGTGCGGAGCTCGCACTGTTGCGATGGTGATTTCACTCGGCGCGTACCTTGCGATCCTGGCGGCGCTCGCGCTTGAGCGGGTGTTCCATCTTGCGCTCGCTGCCCGCAATGCACGCCGCGCGCTCGCGGCGGGCGCGGTCGAGCATGGCCAGAGCCATTATCCGGCGATGGCCGCGTTCCACGCACTCTTCCTGATCTCGGCGGCGGCCGAGGCCGTCGTGCTCAAGCGGCCGTTCCCGGGAGCACTCGGATGGATTGCGCTTTGCGGCGCGCTCGGAGCGCAGGTGCTTCGCTACTGGTCAGTCGCAAGTCTCGGCTCGCGCTGGAATACGCGCATCATCGTGTTCCCGGGCATGGAACCGGTTGCCTGCGGACCATACCGCTTCATGCGCCATCCCAATTATCTCGCGGTGATCGTCGAAATCGCGTGCGTGCCGCTGATCCACGGGTGCTGGCTGACTGCGATCGTGTTCTCGATCGGCAATGCGGTGCTGCTAAGGGTGCGGATTGGCACTGAGGAAGCCGCGATGGGCCCGCGCTATGCACTCAAGTTCGGCGGCCGGCCGCGGCTGGTTCCGAAGCTTTCGCCGCGGCCCGAGAGCCGCGGAGCCGCCGGCAGCGCCCGCCGTACGACGGGCTGAGGCACGCCGGGGCGAATTCGCACGCTTTCTCGCAAAACCTCTGAATCGCGATACACTGGGTCTCCAATGCCCGGCGCGGGGAGACGCTCCGCGTCATAACCATGGAGGTTCAAAATGAGCAAGACCTTTGAAAAGCATGCAATCACGGCGGAGTTCGCCCAGAAGCTGGTCGAAGCGGCGGTCGCCAAGGCACGCGAACTCAAGGTTCCGCAGTGCGTGGCCATCGTCGACGACGGCGGTAATCTGAAGGCGTTCGTGCGTATGGACGGCGCGGCGCTCATCCCGATCGAGATCGCTCAGAGCAAGGCCTACACCGCGCTGTTCGGGTTTCCGACTCACGAATTTTTCAACTTCATCAAGGGCGACCCCGCATTGGTCGCCGGCATCCCGTCCCGCGCGCGCGTGGCCGCGTTCGGCGGCGGCTATCCGATCAAAGTCGATGGCGATATCGTTGGCGCGATCGGCGTCAGCGGCGGATCGGTCGAGCAGGACATGCAGTGCGCCGAGGCGGCCTTGCAGCTTGCGAAGTAGAACTGCAAAGCAACTTACGAGATAGATTCCGAAGAAAGCGGAGCGTGTCGCGATTGGCGATGCGCTCCGCTTTTCGGTTCAGGTGCGCTTGCCGGTCAGCCGCGGCACCAGTGCGAGCAGAATTAAGGCCATCAGCCACGCCGCGGCGCCGCTTATCAGAGCGGGCCGTCCATAGCCTGCAATCCAATGCGGCAGTGCGACTTTCGGCGCATCGCTGAAGGGCCACAGCTTCACGCCGATCACCAGGCCGGCATGCAGTCCCGCGGAGAAATAGACCTTGCCGGTCACCAGGAACGCCTCGCCCAACACCAGGCCGAGCAGGAACAGTCCGAGTAGCGCGGGCAGTGCGGCCGCGGGATGCGTCAGTTGCGCGAGGCTCGCGTAGAGATTGTGAAAGCCGGCCGTCGCGTCGAAGCTTGTCAGGTAGAATCGCGCGGGCGAGCGCACCAGATGCGCCAGCGCATAGACTGCCGCGCTGATTACTAACGCAGCGGTGCGGCCGAAGTCCTCGATCATTCCGCCCAGCATGAAGGCGCGGAAGAAGCCCTCCTCGATTATGGCGATCAGGATCGCCCCGGCGACGTATTTGGGAGCGCGCGCAAGCGCCTTGCCGGCCGTCATCGTGTCGCGTCCGCCGAACGCAAACCCGAGCGCGAGCAGGATTGCGATCACCGCCGCCGCGATCAGCAATCCGCGGAATGTCGCGCCGAGATTATCCAGCGGGCGCGCGAAGCCGCGCCGCAGGAGCCGCACGACTCCCAGTTGGCGCGCCCACAGCGTCATCATCACCGCCATCGTGACCATCACTGTGCGGTCGAAAATGCGCGGAAACGGGAAGCGATAGCCGGCGGCGGCAAGCGCGGATGCGGCGAAGGGCGCGATCAATGCCGCCGCGGCGGCAGCGAGCAGGAGCGCGATCGTTAGTCTGAGTATGAAGGGCATCGTGAAGGGGTTCGCATTCTGGCGTTTGCGCAATCCCACGAGCGTTAGCGATTGCAGACAGACCATGCAAGCTGCTTCACCGGAGAGAGATTCATCTCCGCTAAGAACTCCCTCTTTATTCGAGAGGCGAATCGAAATTTGTGATGACTGAAGATGAATTGGCTGTCGTATGCTCAAATGTCAGTAATAGTGATTATTAAAAGCTAATATAGCATGAACGATGTTTTGAGATGTGAATTCTTGTTGTGTTATGATTAGACTCATTAGGAAGAAATATATAGCTTCAAAAGCATTCAAGAGTGTCTAAAAGGGATAAGAAATGCTCTGAGACAGTAAGGCGAGACCAGTGACGAAGATCTTAATCAGCAATTGTGAATCCGGAATTCAACCCCAGGCGCAGTCGCGTGACCGAGGGACCCAGAGAAATCTCCAGGGAGGAAGGAGAATGAACAAAATAGTGATTGTTGCCGGATGTCTGCTGGGACTGGCGCTAGCCTGCATTCCTGCCTATGCGAGTCCGACCAGCAAGAAAATCACAGTCACTTGCAACAGCAGCGACGGTGGCGAGGTTGTCCTGGGCGACGCGACCGTAACATTATGCGTCTCACTCGCAACATGTACCGACCCAACTAAGTCCGTCGTTTGTCCCGAGGTTCTTTGCGATAGCAGCGGAGTAAGCCAACCAATATCAATCACCGTCTCTTGTGATACGCCGTTTAAGGCAGGAGCGGCGATGGGCCAAGTAGATTTCTCAGACAGTGAGCTTTTGACGGGCGGATCCTCCCCAAGCATCGAACCGCTGAACGGGAAGGGATTTTCCGTCTCAGCTTTCCCGGACACCAACCCCAATGATCCCGACACCGACCTCGACGGTGATACCGAGAACGTCACGCTAACCGTCAAGTAGAGTCGTTTGCGTCGCTGATAAGTCCCTTTGATGGACCCGGCCCCAACGATTGGGCCGGGTCTTGAACTTAACGGCATCACCGCCGCCTGCCAGCGTCCGACTCCGCCGCCGTCAGGTGGCGGAACTGGCGGATCGCAGGCGTCTGTGCTACCTCACGGGCGCGGGGCGGCCGATCGACACTATACTCAACCCTTTCTCTGCGTGAGGCTAAAAATGGATCTGGGACTCAAGGGCAGGGTGGCGCTGGTGACTGGTGCGAGCATGGGAATCGGCGAGGCAACCGCGGTCGAGCTTGCGGGTGAGGGATGCGACCTGGCGATCTGCGCGCGTCATGCTGACCAGCTTGCCAAGGTGCGCGACCAGGTCATGGCGAGGGGCGTGCGATGCGTCGTCGCCGACTGCGACATCCGCAAGCCCGGCGACATCGCGGCCTTGATGAACGAAATCGGCCGCGTTTACGCCCGTCTCGATATCCTGGTGAACAACGCCGGTGCCGCAACGCATGGCACTTTCGCTTCGTTGAGCGACGAGCAGTTTGATGGCGGACTACGAGCTGAAGGTTCTGGGGCAGTTGCGATGCACGCGTGCCGCGCTGCCGTTGTTGGAGAAGAGCCCGGCGCCTCGCGTGATCAACGTCAACGCGATCGCCGGGCGGGTGGTGATGCCGGGGCTGTTCGCCACCACCACCCATCGCGCGTCCTGCTACGCACTCAGCAAGGCGCTCGCCTGGGAACTGGCGGACCGCAAGATCCTGGTGAACTCGGTGAATATCGGGCTCGTTCATACCAATCAGATTGAACGTGCGCACGCGCGCCGCGCGCCTGACGTTCCGTTGGAGAAATTCATGGCGCAGGCGGCGCAGATCGTGCCGCTGAAACGCTTCGGCGAACCGCACGAAGTCTCCGGACTGATCGCATTTCTGGCTTCCGACCGCGCGGGCTTCATCACGGGTGCGTCAATCGACGTCGGCGGCGGTCAGGGCGCGCACGTCTGAACGCGGAATGCGGCGGGGCGTCTCGCCGCGTCGCCGCGCCGGGACCTTTTAGCGCGCGCGTTCGGGGCTGCGTTGCGGCTCGAGCGCGATTTCCACCGGACATGCGTGCGCCGGCGTGTGCAACACGGACATCACCGCCCCGGCTACATCTTCGGGCGCGAGCATGAGTGAGCGGTCGAGATGCTTGTTCGGCGGGATCAGCGCGGTGTCGACCAGTCCCGGAGTTATTACCGACACCTTGACTCCGCTCGATCGGAGCTCGGCGAAGGCGGCGCGGCTGAACGCGACGAGGCCGGCCTTGGCCGCCGCGTAGACAGCTTCGCCGGCCGACGTGCTGCGCGCCGCCGCCGAAGCGACATTGACGATCGCGCCTCCGCCGGCACTCTTTGCCATTCGAGCCGCAGCCAGGCGCGCGAGCGCGATCGGCGCGCGCAAATTGACCGCCAGGATACGGTCCTGCGTCGCCGCGCTGGTCTTGAGCAACGGCGTGCGCGGTGGCGCCCATCCGGCGTTGTTCACCAGCACATCGATCTGTCCGAAATGGTCGAGCGCCGCGTCGAACAGTTCCTGCGGGCTGTCTTCGCCGGCGAGATCGATCAGCACGATGAGCGAGCGCGACGGCTCGAGGCCCGAAAGACGCCGCGTCTCTTCGAGTTCATCGAAGCTGCGCGCGGCCAGGCATAGCGCGTAGCCGTCGCGCGCGAGCGCTAGCGCCGTTGCGCGCCCGATTCCACGTCCGGCGCCGGTTACCAGCGCCACACGCTGTGTCTTTTGCTGCGTCATAACCGCACGCCGCGGCCCGCCGCCGCGGTAAAAACGCAGCTTGCACGATCAAGCCGACTTCCACAAACTGTGATGCACACGGCCGTGCGGGCGGGACCGCTCGAGGCGGCGCGGCATTTGGGGGAGGCAGGCAGCAGCGATGAATCCGCAGGTTTTTCGCGAGTATGACATTCGCGGCATCGTCGAGCGCGATTTCGACGACGACCTCGTAGTCAGTCTCGGCCGCGCCTACGCGACGATGCTAAAGCGGGCGGGCAAGGCCACGATCACCCTCGGCCGTGACTGCCGGTTGTCCTCGGACCGGCTGTTCGGACTGCTCAGTGACGGACTCCTGCAAAGCGGCATCAACGTGGTTGACATCGGCGTGGTGCCCACCCCACTGCTGTATTTTTCGGTGATTCACTGGCGGATGGACGGCGGCGCGATGATCACCGGCAGCCATAACGCCGCCGAATACAACGGCTTCAAGCTCGGCGTCGGACCTTCGACCATATATGGCGAAGAAATCCAGGAACTCCGGCGCATCATCGAGCGCAAGGATTTTCCCGCCACCGGGACCCGCGGCGCGCTCAGCACGCGCTCGGTGCATGGCGACTACAGCGACTTCATCAAGCGCACGATCACGCTGCGGCCGGGGCTTAAAGTCGCGGTCGACGGCGGCAACGGATGCGGCGGGGTGGTCGCGGTGCCACTGATGCGCGAGTTGGGACTGGAAACGGTCGAACTTTTCATCGAGATGGACGGCCGCTTCCCCAATCACCATCCCGACCCCACGGTCGAGGAAAACATGCGCGATCTCATCGCGGCGGTCAAAAGCAGCGGTGCGGGAATCGGGATTGCCTATGATGGCGATGCGGACCGCGTCGGTGCGGTCGACGAAAACGGCCGTATCGTGTGGGGCGACGAGCTGATGGTGGTGTTCTCGCGCGCGATTTTGCGCGAACGCCCGGGCGCCGCGATCATCGGCGACGTCAAATGCTCCAATCGCATGTACGACGACATCACGGCGCACGGCGGCCGCGCGATCATGTGGAAGACCGGCCATTCGCTAATCAAAAGCAAGCTCAAGGAAGAGCACGCCGCTCTGGCCGGTGAGATGAGCGGGCACATGTTTTTTGCCGACCGCTATTATGGCTTCGACGACGCCATCTATGCATCTTTCCGCCTGCTCGAGATCGTCAGCCGCGAGCGCCGCGGCCTCGCCCAAATCCTCGCCGACCTGCCCAAGAGCTGCTTCACTCCCGAGATTCGCCTCGATTGCCCCGATGAGCGCAAGTTCGACGTGGTGCGCAAGGCCGCCGACTACTTCCGCGCGCACTACGAGGTAATCGAAATCGATGGTGTGCGGGTCAAGTTCCCCGGCGGATGGGGTCTGGTGCGCGCCTCGAATACGCAGCCGGCGCTGGTGATGCGTTTCGAGGCGAGCGACCAAAAGACTCTGGATGAAATTCGCACGCTGTTCGAGAGCAAGCTCAAAGAATTGGGCGCAATGTGAGCGCGGCAAGGGCGAGCGCGCTCATCATCGCCGGCGGCCGCGGCACGCGCTTTTGGCCGGAGAGCCGTGCCCGGCGTCCCAAGCCGCTGTTTTCGATCGACGGCCGCGGCTCGCTGCTTGCGGACACTATCGCACGGGTCGCGCCGATAACCGGGCGCGCGCGAACCTTCGTGCTGGTCTCTGCCGACCAGCGCGCGATTTTCCGCAGAGCGCTCCGCGGCCTGGTGTCGCCCGCGAATCTTATCGTCGAGCCGAGTGCTCGCGGCACCGCGGTCGCGATCGCCTACGGATGCGCAACGATTGCGCATCGCGCCGGTCCGGGCGTGGTCGCCGTGATGCCCGCCGACCACTACATCACGCCGCTCGCGGCCTTTCGCCGCACGCTCAGCGACGCGATCGCGCTTGCCGCAACGCGCCACGCCATCGTCGTGATCGGCGTCGTCCCCGATCGCGCGGAGCCCGGCTACGGTTATCAGCAAATCGGACGACCCGTCGGGCGCGGCTTCGAGGTCGTGCGCTTCGTCGAGAAGCCGCCGCTTGAAGCGGCGCGCCGGATGGTCGCCTCAGGAAAGTTTTTGTGGAATGCCGGCATGTTCGTGATGGAGGCTGCGACCCTGACCGCCGAACTCGATCAGCACGCTCCGGGTCTCGCCGGCGCGATGCGTGAGTTCGTCGGCGCGTCCGCAGCCAAAGTCGCGCGCATCTATCGCGGCCTCGATTTCGACGCGTTCGACCGCGTGGTGGCCGAGAAGAGCCGCAGCGTGCTGAGCGTGAAGGCGCGCTTTCGATGGCATGACGTGGGAAGCTGGGAGGGGCTCTGGGAGGCGCTCGGCGGACGCGAGGCCAACGTGCTGAAGGGCGAGGTGATCGCGCTCGCCAGCGAAGGCGTGCTCGCGCGCGCCAGTGAAGGGCGCCTCATGGTGTTGCTGGGCGTGAAGGACCTGGTGGCGGTCGATACCGGCGACGCCATTCTGATCGCCAGCCGCAAAAGCTCGCAGGACCTTCGCCGCGTGGTCGACGAGCTCGCCCGCCGCCGCCTCGATCGTTACCTGTAGCGGCCGCCTTCATTTTCCTGTGCCTTGAGACTGCCGATACGCTAGGATTGCGCGGGCCGGTCCCGACAGGACCGTCACATCCTGCGCCTGACGAGGTGATCATTTATGAAATTCAAAGAACTGCGGCGAGTCATAACCGGTATCGACGGCACCGGAAAATCCTACGTCGCGATCGACGGGCCGGGCGCCGGTATCATCGAAGAGGGCGGCGCGGGGCTGGCCGAAATCTGGGTCACCGACGCAACTCCCGCCGATAACGCGGCCAAGGGTGATGCGGCCGAGTGGAAAATGCGCCTCGAACCGCCCGCGGACGGCAGCGTCTTTCGCTTTTTCCAGCTTGCGCCGGAAGACAAGACGCTTTCGGCGCGCGAGTTGGAGGAGCGCACGGCGGCGATGTTCGCGGCGATCGGCGGCGCGCATTGTCGGGTCGACACGAAGCGCCATCCGAGCATGCACGCGACGCGCACGGTCGATTACGTGATCCTGCTCTCGGGCCGCGTCACGCTGCTGCTGGACAAGGGCGAGGTCGAGCTCAAGCCGTTCGACGTGGTGGTCCAGCGCGGCACCAATCACGGATGGGTCAATCGGGGGACCGAGCCGGCGCTGTTCGCCGCCGTGTTGATCGACGCCAAGCCGCTCTGAGAGCCGCCGCGGTAACCTGAGAATTCAGTCGAGCGCTTGCGGATCGCACTTCAGCGCCAGCGCGCGCAGTTCGCCGAGCTTGCGATCGTCCTCGAGCGCTATCGTGCGGAGCCGAGCCGCGAGCGCCGGATCGATCCCCTCCCAATGGAGCGCCTGCTGGTTCACTTCGCGCGACAGTTCGAGCATGATCTCCAGGTCGCCGGTCACGCGCGCCCAATTGCTCGAGCCTTCGGCCTCCATCGGGCGCGGCAGCTTCGACCATACGTTGCGCTCCCTCAGGAGAACGTGGAGCGCGCGGGCATGCTCGGCCTGGCGCGCCGCAAGTGCGGCGAGGCCGCTCGCGATATTCGGGTAGGCGCAAATTATGGCGTGACGCGCAAGGCGGTCGGCCAGTTCCTGATGGCGGCCGGCGATGTCAGCCAGTTCTGCTAGCAGCCGCTCCTCAGGCGGGACGGCGGTGAACATGCGATGCAGTATTCCCATCAGATCAAAGCTGGCCTGCGTCTGAGTTCGAGGGAAAGACTGCGCGGACCAGGAACGATTCACGTTTGAAAAAGCCGCGCGTGTGGTACGAGTTGCCGAGCCGCAACACGGCGTAATCGAAGTAATGCACGAGTTCGTGCATCAGCGTGCGCAGAAAAGTTTTGGGCTTGACCACGTCGTGGCGCAACGCCGTGCGTGTCCACAGCACGATGCGCGGGGTGTCGGGATAGAAGATGCCGTGGAGCTCGCCGCGCGCGTTGCGCGGCCGCACGCCCTTCACTTCGATCGGCACGACCCTAACGCCGAGCAGCCGGCATAGCTCTGCCACCAGGGCCTGCGCCGCGCGCCCGGTCCCCGCGATGCTGCCGCCTTCGAGCGCAACGACCAACACCTCGGCCAGCGAGAGGGCGTTGGGACCCACCGCGAGATCGAAGGCATCGATCGCGTCGCTGCGTAGGTAGACCTTCTGATCTCGCGGCGCTAGCTGGTAGAAAAAGCCCGGCAACGAGGCGACGGCACCGGTCGCGGCGCCGCGCGGCACCGCGGCGCGCGAGCGTGGCTGGGTCGCGCGATGACCTCGGCGGGTTTTCAATACGTCCCTCGCAATAGATACCTCGGCTCTCCTATCATCGAGCAGCCATCGCAGACCCGTAAACGAATAGCGGAGAATGCTTGCCTATGGAACTCAGCGCGATCGAAATCGTCAAGCCCGCGGATGCCAACGTGATCATCGGCCAGGCCCACTTCATCAAGACCGTCGAGGACCTCTACGAGGCCGTGGTCGCGGCGGTGCCGGCGGTCAAGTTCGGTGTGGCCTTTTGCGAAGCCTCGGGGCCGTGTCTCATCCGTCACACGGGGACCGACGACGAACTGGAGGCCGCAGCGGTACGCGCGGCGAAAGCGATCGGCGCGGGCCATGTCTTCGTAATCATGCTCGGCAATGCCTTTCCGATAAACGTGCTCAACCAGGTAAAGGCGGTCGCCGAGGTATGCTCAATTTTCTGCGCCACGGCAAACGAAGTGCGGGTGATCGTCGCCACCGACGGCGGCGCGCGCGGGGTGATGGGAGTGATCGATGGCAGCGCGCCCAAGGGAGTCGAGGGCGAGCAGGAGCAGGCCGAGCGGCGAGCGATGCTGCGCCGGTTCGGTTACAAGCAATAGCGGCGAGCGCGCGGTCGCTGGAATCGGCGCTCGCGGGCCATTACGCTCTAGAGAGGCCTGGGATCGAGATTGCCTGGAGATCGAAGAATCGATGAGTCGAGCCGCTATAACGCCTGCGCCGGACGCGAAAAACAAGCCGCGCTCGCGCGAGCCCTGGATTATCAGGACTTACGCCGGTTTCGGCGACGCGCGCCAGGCTAATCGCCGCTTTTTGGAAAACCTGAGCCGCGGCCAGCGCGGACTTTCAATCGCCTTCGACCTTCCCACCCAAAACGGTTACGACCCCGACGCGCCGGTCGCCGCGGGCGAGGTCGGTAAGGCCGGCGTCTCGATCTGCCACTGGCGCGACATGGAGGAACTGCTCGCCGGAATCGACCTTGGTGCGATCAATACCTCAATGACGATCAACGCGACCGCGCCTTTTCTTCTCGCACTCTACCTGGTGGTCGCGGAAAAGCGCGGCGTGCCATGGACGGAGCTGCGGGGAACGACGCAGAACGATCTGCTCAAGGAATTCGTCGCACGCGGCACCTCGATTTTCCATCCCGAGGTTTCCTTTCGCATCTCCACCGAACTCATCAGCTTTGCAGTGGAGCGCGTGCCCAACTGGAACCCGATCAACTGCTGCGGCTACCACTATATGGAGAGCGGAGCCGGCCCGGCGGAGGAAATCGGCTATACCTTCGGCAACGCGATGATGATCCTTGACGCGCTGCGCCCGCGCCTCGCGCACGCGGCCTTCGAGCAGACAGTTAGGCGCATCTCGTTCTTCATCAACAGCGGTATCGAGCTCGTGCCGGAGATAAGCAAAGTGCGCGCCTACTTCAAGCTATGGCGCGAACTGTGCCGCGACGAATACGGTATCGATGAAGTCGCGTTTCGCGCCGGATGCCAGGTGCGTTCGCTTACGCTCACCGAGCGCCAGCCCGAACTCAACATCATCCGTATCGCCTACGAGGCGTTGCCGGTGGTGATCTCGGCCGCGGCTCGCGTCAACGCCCTGCAGCTTCCGGGCTTTCGCGAAGCGATGGCGCTGCCGGACCAGGCCGAGCAAGCGCTCAGTCTCCGCACGCAGCAAATCCTGATGCACGAGACCGGGCTCGCAGAGTGGGGCGACATCTTCGAAGGCAGCAAGGTGGTCGAAAAGCTGACCGGCGAAATTGCCGAACGCGCGCGGACGATCGCATTGGGGCTCCGCGCCTCGGGCTACTCTCGCGCGATCGCCGCCGTCGGCGGGGAATTGACGCGTCTGCTCGCCGAGCGTCAGCAGAAACTCGCAAGCGGCCAACTGGTGCAGGTAGGGGTCAACGCGTTTTTTGACGAGATCGGGCTTACCGGGGCGGGCGCCGCACCTGACGACGCGGCGGAGCATGCCGTGGCTGAGCGTGAACGAATAGCGTCGCTCGTTCAATGGCGCCGCGAGCGCGACGCCCGTAGCGACGGCGCGGTTGCCCGGGCACTCGAAGCGCTGGAGCGCGCGGCCGCGGGCGACGCCGCCGTGATGGAGCCCACAATCGATCTGGCGCGCGCTGGCGGCACAGTTGGCGAGTGGACGGCGGCGATCGAGCGTGCGACCAATGGCCGCTACACGCCGCCCGTGCTCGACAGCACCGTGGCGCTTGCGCCGCTCAATGTTCCCCACGCGCCGCGGCGGATCCGCATCGCGCTCGGCAAAGCCGGGCTCGACGGCCATATCAACGCGGTCAAGCTGCTCGCCCACGCCTGCATGCAGGCCGGGATGGAAGTGATCCTCGCGGGTTTTAAGCAGACGTCCGGGCAGATGGTCGAGACCGCACTGCAGGAGGATGCCGAGGTGCTGGCGATAAGCTCGCTCGCCGGGGCCCATATCGCCATCGCCCGCGAGACGATCGCGCTGCTCAAGGAACGCGGTGCGGACGAGGTGAAACTCGTGATGGGCGGGATAATTCCCAACCGCGATCGCCAGGCGTTGCTCGAGATGGGAGTGCGGGCCGTGTTCACACCCAAGGATTCCGATCTCGGCGAGATCGTGCGGCGGATTATCGAAGCCTGCGATGGCGCGGCAGCCTGAGGGCTGCGAGCAAGGACGAATGGAATGAAGATCAGTAATGCTCTGTTCATCGTCAGCTGCGGAATTGGTTTAGCACTTGCAGGTGCGCCGCTGGCGCATGCGGCCGAGGCGCGGCCATGGCTCTGCCGCTCAAAGCCGGTCTTTTCGTCGGATTCCGCGATGAGCTATCAAATAGTCAATCACGGCAGCTCGCGTTGGGAGTTGCTATTGATGCAGTTCGAGATGGGTAGCGCGCACGATGGGTACGAGGTCGTAAATTCGCAGGAGCTACCGGCGAGCGCGGGCCGAGCGAGCGGTACGCTCGCGCCCGGGCGCTATTTCGCGGTCGCGATGTATAAGAGCGGGGGAGGGCGCTGGATTTGCCCCGGCTACGCCGAAGATAAAGACCGGCCCGCCGGCGCGCTCAGCCGCATCTGCTACGACGAAGAGTCGCCAGGCTGCGCGGTGACGCTGACTGTCCTTTCTGCTGCGCCTGCGGGCGCACCTTCACACTGAATAAGCGAAGGCAAAGCGGCTGGCGCCGAAGGCCGGTGGAGTCCTGGCGGCGGCTGGTTTCTCAACCGGCGCGAAATCGCCTGCGCCGACAGGCGCCTCGTCGGTGGTTCATTGTTGCCGCCCGGCCGCCAATGAGTCGCAAGGACGGCCGGACCGGGTATGCTTTTTTCTCGCCGCGGAACGCGCTATCGAATATCCAATGAATGCGGGCAAGTCGCGATGAGCACACGCAAGACGGTCGCGGTCGAGAATACCGCGCAGGCCTTCCTCGAGATGCTCGAGGCATTGGGCGTGCGGTACTTGATCGGAAACGCGGGCACGGATTTCGCCTCGATCATCGACGGCTTTTCCAAGCGCATCGTCGACGGCAAGTCCGTCCCGCGCGCGATGATGGTCGCGCACGAGTGCTGCGTCGTCAGCATGGCGCACGGCTACTACCTCGTAACCGGCGAGCCAGCGGTGGCGATGGTCCATACCACGCCCGGCACCGCCAACGCACTCGGCGCGCTGATGAATGCATTTCGCTCCAACGTGCCGCTGGTGCTGTGCGCCGGCCGCACACCGCTTACCGAGGCCGGGATGCCCGGCAGCCGCGACACGCTGATCCATTGGGGCCAGGAGTCGTTCGACCAGGGCTCGATCGTGCGCGAATTCGTCAAGTGGGACTATGAGTTGCGCAACCTCGAACAGCTCGAAACCGTGATGCGCCGCGCGTTCGCGGTCGCGATGGCGGAGCCGCGCGGCCCCGTCTATCTTAGCCTGCCGCGCGAGGTGCTGGCCGCTCCCAATCGCGAATTCAGCCACTCGCCCAAGGGGCTGGAGCCGCCAGTGATGCCGCCGGCGCCGTCGCCACAGGCGTTGGCCGCGATGGCGCGATTGATCGCGGAGGCCGAGCGGCCACTCATCATCACGCGCATGCTCGGGCGCAATCCGGCGGCGGTCGCGAGCCTGGTCGCGCTGGCCGAGTCGTTCGCGCTGCCGGTGGTCGAGCATCCCAACCCCGCATACGTCAACTTTCCCAACAACCATCCGCTGCATCTCGGCTACGATCCCGCGCCCTATCTGGACGACGCCGATCTCATCGTCGTGATCGATACTGACGTTCCGTGGATTCCGCATCTGCGCGCTCCCGGCGCCGGGACGAAGGTCATTCATCTCGGAGTCAACCCGATTTACGATCGCTACCCGATATGGGGATTTCCGTCCGATCTCGCGGTGCAGGCCGATTCGGCCGTGGCGTTGCCGATGCTCACCGAGGCGCTGGCCCCGATGCGCGCGGCCCATCATGGGGCGATCGAGCGGCGTGCGGCGCGGATCGCCGGGCAGCATCGCGATCTGATCGCGGCAGCGCAGACGGAAATCGAGGTCGCCGGGAAGCTTCAACACATTACGCTTGAGTGGCTCGCTCACTGCCTGGACCGCGTACGCGATGAACAGATGATTTTCATCAATGAGTACGATCTGAGCCTGCGCCATATTACGCTCGACCGTCCCGGCACACAGTTTGGCCACTCCACCGCGGGCCATCTCGGATGGGGTGTCGGTGCGGCGCTGGGCGTCAAGCTTGGGGCGCCGGACAAAACGGTGGTGGCTGTAGTCGGCGATGGCAGCTACATCTTCAGCGTTCCGAGCGCGTGCCATTTGGCTTCGGCGACGCTGGGTTTGCCGACCTTGACCGTCATCGCGAACAACGGCGGATGGGGCGCGGTGCATCGCTCTGTGCGCGACGTACATCCGGAAGGATGGTCGATGCGCACTGGGGACATGCCGTTCGTGAGCTTCGGGATGCAACCGGCATATGAGATGTTCGCACAAGCGTATGGCGGTTACGGCGAGGCGGTGAGCGATCCGAAGGAGCTGCCTGCGGCGCTGGCGCGCGCCGTTCGTGCGGTGCGCGAAGAGCGCCGCCAGGCGGTACTCAACGTCATCTGCCGCCCGCTCTGAATTTGAAAGGCGCAATGGAGTAGGAGCCAACAATGAGTACGCTCCTGGGCTACAGGCGTATCGCGACCGGAATCGATCCGCCCTACGACCACGCGGCTTACACCAGCACGCACAAGCGCGCGCCCAAGAATCCGCCGATTCGCGTCGCGCATACGCTATCCGAGATAACCGGGCCGCGTCCTGGCGTCGAATTGGTGGGCGCCGGCGATGCTGACCTTACGCACTTTGCCGGCGGCGAAGCCCTGGGCGAGCGTATCGTCGTGACCGGCCGCGTGCTTGACGAGGACAGCCGCCCGGTCTCCAACGCGCTGGTCGAGATTTGGCAGGCGAACTCGGCCGGCCGCTATGCGCACGAAGTCGACCAACACGACGCGCCGCTCGATCCGCATTTTTCTGGCGTCGGACGCGTGGCAACGGGCGCCGACGGCGCCTACCGCTTCGCCACCATCAAGCCGGCCGCCTATCCCTGGAAAAATCACTACAACGCGTGGCGCCCGCAGCATATCCATTTCAGCCTCTTCGGCCCCGGTTTCGCCACCCGGCTGATCACGCAGATGTATTTTCCCGGCGATCCGCTGCTCGAGCTCGATCCGATTTTCCAGAGCGTGCCCGATCCTGCAGCGCGCGAGCGGCTGGTGTGCGCATTCGATATCGAGGCGACCATACCCGAGCATGCGTTGGGCTATCGCTTCGACATCGTCCTGCGCGGCCGCGACGTGACCCCTCACGAGCGCGACGTAAGCAGAGGTGCGAGATGAGCGGAGTGACGCCCTCGCAAACTATCGGTCCGTTTTTTCATCGCGCGCTGCTGCACGAGGGATGGCGCGAAATATGGAACGACCTCGCCGCGCGCGGAGCGGCCGGCGCGCGCGTCGCTATCGAAGGGCGCGTGATCGACGGCGACGGCATGCCGGTCAGCGACGCGATGGTCGAGGTATGGCAGGCCAACGCCGCCGGCCGCTATGACCACCCCGAGGATCGTCAGGACAGCAAGCCGATCGATCCCAACTTCCGCGGCTTCGGCCGCGTCGCCACGGGCCCGGACGGGCGCTTCCGCTTGCGCACGGTGAAACCGGGAGCGGTGCCGGGAGACGGGGAAGTTGCGCAAGCGCCGCATATCAACATCTCTGTGTTCGCTCGTGGGCTCCTGAAGCGGCTGGTAACGCGGATCTATTTTCCCGGCGAGTCGCTCAACGGGAGCGATCCGTTGCTGAGCGCAATACCCGCTGCTCGCCGCGCCACGCTGATTGCGCGCGCCGCGGACGGCGGAGCGGCCGAGCGCGTGCTGCATTTCGATATCGTGTTGCAGGGCGACAACGAGACCGTGTTTCTCGACGTATAAGACGATGCGCGGGCGGAGCCGATGAGCGTGCATCCGGCGGACTCGGAAATTTTCGGGGCGCTATGGGGAACGGCCGAGATGCGCGCGCTCTTTTCCGACGCGACGCATCTCCAATTGATGCTCGACGTCGAGGCCGCGCTGGCGCGGGCCGAAGCCAAGCTTGGCCTGGTGCCCGAGCCAGTCGCCGAGGCGATTACCAGGGCGGCGCGGGTCAAGAATCTGCGAATCGAGCGAATCGCCGAGGGCACGCGCGAGGCTGGCGTGCCGGTGCCCGCGCTGGTGAGCGAGCTTGGCCGCGCCGCGGGCGAAGAGGCCGCGCGCTACATCCATCTGGGAGCGACCACGCAGGATATTCTCGACACCGCGCTGGTGCTCCAGATGCGCCGCGCGCTCGAGCATCTGCGGCGCGACCTCGTCGCGCTCGCGCGCCGGCTTGCAAGGCGTGCGAGCGAGTTTCGCGACACGCCGATGGCCGGGCGCACGCACTTGCAGCAGGCTGTACCTACAACCTTCGGGCTCAAGTGTGCGGTATGGGCATCGCCGCTCGCCGCGCACGTCGAACGGCTGGATCAGACGGCGCGCCGCGCGCTGGTTGTGCAGTTCGGAGGCGCCGCGGGAACGCTCGGCGCCCTCGGCGCGAACGGAGTCGCGGTGGCCGAAGCGCTCGCGCACGAATTGGGCCTGGGCGTGCCGGATTTGCCCTGGCACGTCACGCGCGATGGGATTGCCGAGATAGTAGCCCTGTTGGGACTCGTATGCGGCAGTCTCTCCAAGTTCGCGCTCGACCTAACGCTCCTGATGCAAACCGAGGTGGCCGAGGTCTTCGAGCCGCACGCGCCGGGTCGCGGCGGTTCGAGCACGATGCCGCAAAAGCGCAACCCTGTGGCCGCCGAGTACATCATCGCCGCCGCGCGCGGCGTGCAGGCGCTGGTGCCCTTGATGCTGACCGCGATGGCGCAGGACCACGAGCGCGCAACCGGTCCATGGCAGAGCGAGGCGCTCGTGATTCCGCAATGCTTCGTTCTTTGCGCGGGCGCCATGGCGCATGCGCTCGCTATAGCCGAGGGCATGACGATTGACGCAGTGCGGATGCGCCGCAACCTGGAGCTTGGCGGCGGCCTCGTCATGGCTGAAGCGGTGGCAACGGGTCTCGCGCCGGCGATGGGCCGTGCGGCGGCGCATCATGCGCTCCAGCGGGTCTCGGATCGCGCCCTGGCCGACGGCAAAACGTTGGGCCAGGCGCTGCGCGACGACGCCGAGATGCGCCGCCACTTGAGCGACGAACAGATCGAACGCCTGACGGACCCCGCGGCGTACCTTGGGTCGGCGGGCGCCTTCATCGACCGCGTCGCCGCGCGAATCGCGCAGCTCGCCTGATCGTGTGAAGAGCGCTGCCGCAAGTTACGGCAGCCCCACCCGAGAATTTGTTACTTCGCAGCGGCCGCATGCACGGGCGGTCGCTTTGCGGCCCAGGGACGCGCCTCCTCGAGTTGCGCGGCGAGACGGAGCAGCGTCGCCTCATCGCCGAAGCGTCCCGCTATCTGCACCCCGACCGGAACGCCGCTCGCGCTCCAATGCAGGGGCAGCGAGATGGCTGGTTGGCCGGTGGTATTGAAGAGCGGCGTGAAGGACACGTAGGAGAAAATCTGTTGCGTCCATTCCATCGCGGTCATGCCTTCGCGATTCTGATTCACTTCGCCCAGCGGCGCGGGCAGACGCGTTATGGTTGGTGTGACCAGCATGTCCACGTTCTCGAAAAACGCGCCGACCTGCCGCGACACCAGGTTGCCGTGCGCCATCGCGTTGACCAGATCCGACGCCGAATAGCGCTTGCCATGCTCGTAGCAGGCAAGCGTCACCGCTTCGAGATTGTCCGGCCCCGGCTTGCGGCCGCTTGCAGCCGCAGCGAAATCGACCGAAGTAGCCGTGAACGCGGTCCAGATGACGTGCACGCCTTCGAGGAAAGCGTTCCAATCGTAGCGCGGACGATCCTCAACTAGCGTGTGGCCGAGATTTTCGAGCAGGCGTACGGTCTCATGCACGGCCTTTTCGCATTCAGGGTCAGCCTTGGCTCCTGAAGCCGGCGTGACGGTCCAAGCGATTCGCAGGCGGCCGGGCGGCGTGCCGATTTGCTCACGGTAGGGACGGGCCGGCGGTATGGGATGGCCTGGCGCTCCAATGTCGGGACCGGCCACGGCGTCCAGCATCGCGGCGGTGTCACGCACGCTGCGCGTCAGTACGAATTCGCAGGCCAGGCCGCAGAGCAGGTCGCCATAGTCGGGGCCCGATGGGATGCGATCGCGCGAGGGCTTGAGCCCGACCAGGCCGTTGCACGAGGCCGGGATGCGGATCGATCCGCCACCATCGTTGGCGTGCGCAATCGGCACGATCCCCGCCGCGACCGCCGCTCCCGAGCCGCCGCTGGAGCCGCCGGGGCTACGCCCGAGATCCCATGGATTATGCACGGGACCGAAGGCGGTCGTCTCGGTGGTCGGGTTATAGCCAAACTCGGGCGTTTGCGTGGTGCCGGCGAGCACCAGGCCCGCACGCCGAAAGCGCGCCATCAATTCGGTGTCAGCCTCGGGAACGAAGCCCTCCGCGAGTTTCGAGCCCATCTCGCAACGCACTCCCTTGGCGTGCAGTACCAGTTCCTTGATCATGAACGGGACGCCGGTGAACGGGCCACGCGGCAAGCCAGCGCGAATTTCCGCCGCAGTCTCCCTGGGGAGCGTATGCAATACGGCGTTTATTTTCGGATTGATCTTCGCTACCGCCTCGAACGCGGCGGCAGTGAGTTCGTCGGGCGTCACCTCTTTGCGGGCGACTAGCTCAGCCAGTCCCAGTCCGTCGTGCGAGGTGTAGTCGTGGAGCGAAATCATCGCCAGTCCTCCTTCGGAGTTCGCCATCGATCCGGTTTCGCGTTACCACACTTCGCGGCGTGCCGACAAATCGATTGATTGGCCCGAAACGGATGCACCTGCGGTGCGTGTTCGCGTTCAGTGGCGAAGTTCCGCCTCCACCGCGGGAGAAAGCTTGTCGGCGTGCGCGACCAGCATCGTAATCTGCCAACGCTGGATGTCTGACAGCGTCTTCGCGAATGCGGGCATCCCGGACAAGCGAATTCCGTGTGTCGCCTTCCAGTAGGTCGCGCCCTCGGGGTCATCGTTCACCATCTCGCCGCTCTTGAAAAGCTGCGGCGGCTTGGGAAACATTCCGACGGCCGCATCCGGGTCTGCCTGCCCCGGCTGGCCGTGGCAGAACGCACAATGCTCTTTGAATTGGCGCGCGCCCGCTAGCATGTTTGCCTCATTGAACGGCAGCGGGTTCTTCTGATCAGCCGCATCGCCGATACTTGCGCGCAGCGCCATCTGGGCGAGAGTTGCTTCCAGCGGAAGGGGTTGAGCGCTGGTCTCCATCGGGACCCCGCCCGATTTCACGAACAGGTACGCTCCCACAAAGAGCGCTGCGAACGCTGCAACGGCTCCGAAAACAAACCATACTGCACGTGACATTCGTTGCTCCTGCGGCCTTGCCAGGCGAGCGTCCATCTCATATCGCGCTCGAGAAAGCGGCGGCCTGAGGTTCGGACGATAGCAAAAAAAAAGCCGAGCGCCGTTAATTTGACGCCGCTGTCGGCTGTGTTCGAGGGCGGAAAACGGCGCGTCACCTGACGACCCCAGTTGCGGGATTGAGGGGCGCAATGTATGCACAAGGCGGCGCTAGCGCGATCATCTGGCTGAAACGCGAGTGTAACGCAGCGGCAATGCTGGCACGGCTACGTTCATCCGTCAGCTTATTGTAAAATTATTCGATCGTTACGGTTTGCGAGATGCGCTGCAGCGAAGTCCGGGAGGAATAGATGGGGCCGATCGGAGACGCGATTTTTCTCACCAAGGGTGTGGGACGGCATAGCGAGAAGCTCACCTCGTTCGAGCTTGCGCTGCGCGACGCCCGTATAGCGGAGTTCAACCTGGTGCGGGTGAGTTCGATTTTTCCTCCCGGGTGCAAAGTCATCCCGGTGCAGGAGGGACTGAAGCATCTGAAACCCGGTCAGATCGTCTATGCCGTGATGTATGACAACGCCACCAACGAGCCGCATCGGCTGGTCGCATCGTCTGTCGGTCTCGCGATCCCGGCCGACAAGGACCAGTACGGCTACCTCTCCGAGCATAAGAGCTTTGGCGAGACCGATCAGAAGGCCGGCGACTACGCCGAGGATCTCGCGGCCACGATGCTGGCCACCATCCTGGGCGTCGATTTCGATCCCAACGCCAGTTACGATGAGCGCAAAGACATCTGGAAGGTTTCCGACAAGATCGTTACGACGCGCAACGTCACGCAGTCGGCGATCGGCGATCGGGAGGGACTATGGACCTCGGTCGTGGCCGCCGCCGTATTCGTCAACCTGCCCAAGGTCAAGTAAGACCAGCGACGGAGTCTTGCCGGGCGGGTCCCTTTGCCGGTGATGAAGGCCTCGTCCTGGTCAGAGCCACAATCGCCGCCAATACGGCCAGAGAGCCAAAGTACTCGGCGCCGTAGTACAAGAGCGGCTCGAACAGCCGAGTGCTGACATTCAATATCAGAGCGCCGGCTAGCACGAGCCGCGCGATTTTTGCGCTGGCAGGGGTCTCCTCGGCATCCGACCAGGCGATGAACGTCAGCGCCATGTATGGCACCACCAGCGCCATGTAGTATTCCAGCCAGGAAACCGGCGAGAACGCAGCCATCGTGCAGAACAGCGCTGCCAGCGACAGCCGGGTGTCGCGTCCGCTCGCATTGCGGAGCAATATCCAGACGACTACGCATATCGAGAGGATAAGCTGGAAAACGAATCCTGCGATCGCCGCAACGCCCCGGTCGCACAAACCGCGCCCATCCTTGGTTGTGAATAGGCGCACCGCGATCGCGGCAGCCGACTGATTATACTTGTTATACAGATCGTGCGAGAGATGAGGGACGCGGGTCGTCAAGCTTGTTATGTACTCCGTCGTCTCATGGAAAGCATATCCAGTACCCACGAATACGGACGGCAGCCACGCAAGCATTATCACAAAAAACAACAGAGAGATTACGAATGGAGCACGCCCACGGAGCAGTGAATAAAAAACCGCCGGCAAGCCAATCGGCTTAATCAGAATGGATGCGGCTAGAAGCGCGCCGCCCGTTTTAGATCGTGATTCATTCGCAAACGCTAATCCCCACACTATCATCGCCATCAGGAGCAGGTTGATTTGCCCGTGATCGAAATTAGGTTCGATGAATCGGACGCAAAGCAGCACCGGAACGAAAATCAATTCCCCGCCAAGCTCAAACCCGCGTCCGAAGAGCAGCCGGCCCGACCCCAGGATCATCGCCGGCAACGCCACTGCGAAGCTGATCAGGAACCACAGAAGGCGCGCCATACGGAGCGGAAGGAAACCGAGCGAAATAAAGGCCACGGCGTAAACGGGAGCGTATTGAAAGGGACTCGGATCGTGAAAGTTGTAGATCGGTGCGCCTTGAGCGGCATGTATACCGGCATCCCGGTAGATAACGAGATCGCTCTGCGAGCGCAGCGCCGCCGAAATCGCCAGACCACCGAGATACAGGACGATCAATATCCAGGCCGCGATGCGCGATTGATTGCTGGAGAGCGGCAGCTTGTATCGCGTGAAGCGAGGAGGCGGGCGGTAGATGCGATCGTTTTGATCGGGCCTGACCATTTTACCGCTGCGGTGCCGTGAGACCTCTGGAGTGACTGCGACGCCCTGCAGGCGCCTCCTTCTTCTGCTGCGCCACGTTGCCCGGAGGCGGCGCGCCCGTCAAGCCTGAATGCGCGCTGTCCAGCACGGACCGAGCTTTTGCAAAGATCCGCGGTGTGGACAATACTGCCGCTTATTCGGGGCCCGAAAGCCGCCGAACTTGAAGCAGCGGATTCGGCATGTCCCAGCGTTGTCGAGCCGCCAGGCTCAAACTCTCGGTTGCGAGGCCGGGAAAAGCGACCTGGAAGATAGATGCCAGTGACCAGGAAGACGCTTTGTATCTGCGTTGCCTTGCTCATGGGCTTTCGGGCTCGTTCTGATCATGTGGGCCACCAGCGCGTCGGCCAAGTGGTAGGTGGTCGTCGGCACGCTACCCAACAACGTCGAAGTCGTCGACACCACCACCGACAAGGTGGTCAAGACCATCGGACTGGAGGGGCAGGGGCCGGTGCTCGCGATCGCCACCAACCCGAACGCTCCTCGCTACGCCTATGCAACGACCAATCTTGGCCAGGCTGTCGCCGTCGTCGATCTGGAGCAGGCAAGCAGGTCGCGACCTACAAGCTCTCGAGTGATACTGAGATCGTGCGGGTCGAGGCGACCAACCTGAACCCCAAGGGCGACCGGCTCTACGTTTACGAGCTACCGTTGAAACAGAGCCTCGGCCGCTATGAGCACGAGGCGCCACGGTTTCGTGTGTTCGACACCACCAACAAGGTGGTGAAGACATTACCCGCGCCGGAACAGACCATGTCGTTCGCGTTCTCGCCCGACGGCACGCGAATCTACGCCTTCTGCATCGGCCAGGACATCATTGTGCTTGATTCCGAAGACGGCCACCGGCTGGGCTCGATTCCGCTCGCCCATCCAAACATCACGGGGATTCGCGCGACCTATGGTTTGCCGGTGCTGGCGAACTACCAGGAGCAGAACTACCTGCTCACCTTCGCGATAATCGTCGAGGACTCGATAACCGACACCGACACTCTGTCGATTGGGTGATCGACCTCAAACAGAAGAATCCGACCCTCCAGATAGTTGAGCTGGAGCCGTTCGTGGAGGACTGGTACTCGGTCGAAGGGATCGGCACCGGGCCAGATCTGCATAAAGCTTTTTTCGTGTGGAACGACCTCTGGAAGGTCGATTACAAAACCAGGAAAAGAGAAGCGCAGGTGTCGCTGGCGAATAGTCAGGCGGTCCCGCTGATTCATCCCGACGGCAAGAAGCTCTACTGCGGGGGTCAGTGGCACTCGCTCAACGTGTACGACGTCGATACGCTCAAGCACATCACTGACGTAGAGCTTGGGCATTCGATGGCCGCGTCGGGGATGCGCTTCATCAAGAGCGACAAGGATCTGTAGCCTTCGCGACCGGCTGACCGGTGGCGGCAGAGCCGTCTCACGAGGGCCACGGAATTTCTTCCTGGGCGGGCGATGTGACCGGCGCGCCGACAGGCGCAGTGGCGCGAGAGTCGCCGATGGCCATAAGGTGGAAGGCCAACCCGATGACGATAGCGAAGATTACTATGATAACGGTTCTCATGGTCTTTAATACCCAGTAATTATTTGGATTTTGTCTTGAGTGCAGCCTGTGCGTGCGGGTCAAGCTTTAGGAACCCCTCACATGGCAGACTCGCTGGCACGGCTATGTCGCGCGTCGTGAATAAGCTCCGGCGCCAATAAGAACCAGACCAAGCACGAGTCCAATTGCGCTGAGCGCCATCGGCACCGTATGGGTGGATTGCTCCGTGCTCTGGATCTTGAGGTCCCCGAGGCTGACGACATCCTTGGTCTGAGAGGTCATAAATACGGGAATGGCCAGTCCCAGTAGTCCAAAAAGGGCGAGCACCGCGCCGAGCCAGGTAATGGATTTCATTTGTTTCCTCAACAGATGCGCTTGCGCGGTTTGCCGGCAGCATCTTAACGATTCTTCCCAGAAACCCAGGCAAGATGGCCCATCGCCTGCTGGTCGAATCCGGCTTTCGATTCGGCAATCGTCCATGCAATTCCTCGCACGGCACAACAGGCCATCGCGCACACCACGAACGACGCCGCCAAGGTCAACGCCAGGCCGTCAAGGCTATAAAGTTCCTGATATCTGCCGTATATCGCGCGCAGTTGCGGATTATCCTCGACAATTCGATAGCTAATCGGGTTCATCGTATGCGCAACGAAAATCGCAAATAGAGAGCAGGCCTCGCCTGCGACGTATCCGACGAGCAAACTCAACCTTCCAATTCTCTTTGGCGGATTCAGTAGGTCCTGCCATTTCATCTGCTGGCGTCCTTTCGCAACTCGTTCCGGTGTTAGACTAAAGCCGCACCGTCGTGATGACCGGTGCGGCTCTTCGCGTTTCACTTTAGTGTTCCGCAGTGCGCTCGGCGCGATACGCATCACGCCATCGCGGCGTTAGCGCTCGTTGGCGCGCGCTACCTGCGCGGGCTGAGCCTTCTGACGGCTTGCCTGACGATGCGCGGGCCGAGCCTGTTGCCGGCTTGCCTGAGGCTGCGGCCGACTCTGCTGCCTGTTTGCCTGCGGCTGCTGAGGCCGAGCCTGCTGATGGTTCGCCTGCTGCTGACGCTGGTTCTGCTGCCGCGCGTTCTGTTGCTGCTGCGCGTTGGCCTGATGCTGATTGGTCACGCGCTGTTGATTCTGCTGATTCTGTTGACGATTCGCCTGCTGCTGACGCTGGTTCTGCTGCCGCGCGTTCTGTTGCTGTTGCGCATTGGCCTGATGCTGATTGGTCATGCGCTGTTGATTCTGCTGATGCTGCTGGCGGTTCGCCTGCTGCTGACGCTGGTTCTGCTGCCGCGCGTTCTGTTGCTGCTGCGCGTTGGCCTGATGCTGATTGGTCATGCGCTGTTGATTCTGCAGATTCTGCTGACGGTTCATCTGGCGCTGCTGCTGTTGCAGGTTTGCCTGGCGCTGGTTGAGCAGTTGCTGCTGCTGGTTCTGCTGTAGCTGCTGTTGATTCAGCGCAACCATCGCATGTTGTTGGCGATAGGCCTGCTGTACTGACGGGGTTGACCAGTTTTGATTCTGGCTGAGCCACATCGGATGATTGGTCGTCACCCAACCCGGATTCTGGTTGTACCACCATTCGCCGTAATGCCACCGACGCTGCTGGTCGTAGGCGCCATCCTGAATGAGCCATCTGGAGTCGAGCGAGGACCAGTCCTGGTGATTGTCGTAAAACCAACTGGGATCGTTTTGATGCCACCAATAGGCATCGCGCCACTGACGCTGATTGTCGTAGTAACCCCATCGGGTTTGGGCCGGACCAGTGGCCCAGTTTGCGTTGTTAAGCGCCTCCCATACGTATGGATGGGAGTCGAGGTAGTCCTCCAAGGCGGGGTTGTCCGAGCGCCAGGCGGCATTGTAGAGCAGCCCCGGATTGCGTGAGAGCGCCCGCGCGATATCCGGATGGTACGCCAGGAAGTATTGAAAGCTCTGATCGCCCTGGTACTGCGGGACATCGTTGAACCACGGATAGTTATTCGAAAAGCCGTATGCCTGGGGCCGTCCGAACTCAATCCTGACCTGAACTTGCGCCGAAGCCGGACCCGCGATCGCAAGACCGAATAGGATCGCGCCCATCCACTTGAGCCGCAATGGTAGAGAACGAGAGTGTCCCATCGGGACCTCCGCATGCCTTAATACTTGTGGAAAATGTTGATGGTCTAGCGGAACGTGGTCAAAGGCGAGCGGAAGGCCACCGTCGGGCTGGATCAGACTGGGACTCGATTCCTATGTCGATCCCGGCTTACTCAGATTACATCGAGCGTCAGGTGGAAACCATTACGAGACGCCTACGTTGGTTCTGAAGAGAACGGGAAGCATCGTTCGGCAAAATTGTTCGATAGCTAATATCAAGTTCGTCATCCTTCTTTTGCTATTGTGAGACAGCAGCTTGCGACACAAAAATAGAAGGAGGATCGCTCGATGGACAAGAACGTCAAAGATGCCGGTCGCGTAAGCGAAGCCGAAAATCGTAGCAAAGCCGATGAACGAGGCGCGCCGCTCGCCGGCAAAGGCGAGCAGCCGGCTCAGGAAATCGCAGACGATGAAGTCGAAATCGCGAAGACGGGCACAAGCCCGGAAAGGACAGCCGGCCGGTAACAGGCAACCAAGCTATCTCTCAGGCCAAGGCGTCTTGGCTTAACGTCCGGACCTTGTTCCAGCGACCCGCGGCTACAGTTCCATCGGATCGCGGAAGTGCGCGCGGAAAATCCGCGAGCGATGTTCCAGCAACAACGGGTCTAGCGCTGATTTAATCGCCGGATCGGCCGCAACGAAGGCCGGGCGCCAGGCTTCGGGCATCGGACACTGTTCCTTCGGCAAGGGATCCAGCAAATTTGCGAAGGCGGTCCAGTAGATATCTAGTGCGCTCAGGCCGTCGCCGACGAAAAATTGCGCGCCACGCGCGTATTGCGATTGGAGTTGCCCGCCCAGCGCTTTCAGCGATTCGGCGATGCGCTCGCCGGCAACCTTCAGGTCGCCTTCGTTATAGCCATATTTGCTACCCATGCGGCTTATGTTCGGAGGCGGGTTGCCGGATGCATAAGCCGGTGCAAAGAGCTGCAGACGACGGTTCCATCCGATTCCCAGCTCGCCGCAGATTTCGTGTGCCAGGCCGATCATAAGTGCGCGCTGCTTTGCGTCAGCCGGAATCAGCGACGGCTTCGGCGCCAGCCTTTCGGCCAAATAGAGGATATCGATCCAGCGATTGATCGGCTTTTCCCCAGCCCAGGCGACAATTGGGGCACTGGCTTCGCCGCCCCAGGCCGCGATGTCGGCGTTGGCTTCCCCCGGCAGCCACGGAGCGGCGACATACTCGAGCCCTTTGATTTCGAAGATAGTCTTGGCACTCTGTCCCCACGGACTGGGCAGTCCCTTGACCAGCACCATGCGCAAACCCGGATGGTCGGCGATTTCCTTGAAGCTGCGATACTGTAGCACGGCGTCACTTCTCCGTTTTTTGAAACTGTTTTAGCGAGTGAGGATCTTCCGCGCCATTTCTTCCACCGCGCCCGCGGCCTTGTCGTCCCGCAGCACCAAAGACCGTGCCCGCTCTGTTGTACGTGGTAGCCGCGCGCGTGGGCGGGCGTTGCACTTACGGTTCTGGAGAATCGTTTTCGTTCGGGGCGGGCGATGAGGTTGTGGTCTTTTCGTCCGAAGCTTTCGGAGCGATGCCGGCAGGCAGATAGATGACCTGTCCGACAGTCAACTGATTTATGTTGGTCAGTTGCGGGTTCGCCTTAATGAGTTCGTTAACCCCCGACGTCGATCCGAAGTAACTAATGGCTATTTTCTCGAGCGTGTCACCATCTTTGACGGTGATTTGACTTCGCTGCGCCGGGCTTGCCGGTACTTCGGGTGGCTTCTGGATCGCGGCGCTTACGGTAGCCGTGGCGGGAGCGGTCGAAGCGGTCTGAGTAGTGGCCGCTGCGGTAGTGGGAGAGGGAGCGTCGCTATTGGGTGCTCTAGGTGCCGTCGGTGCGGGAGCGAGTGACGCCCGCAATTGGGGGCGGGTCGCGAGAGGAGCGGCAGCATCAGGCTTCGCGCCGGAGTCCTGATGCGCTTCAACGCTCGGGTTTTCGACTGATTTGGCTTGCTCGACTGGCTTGGTCTGCTCGACCGGCTTCGGTTGCTCGACCGGCTTCGGTTGCTCGACCGGCTTGGCCTGCTCGGCCGGTTTCGCCTGCTCGGCCGGTTTGACTGACCTAACTGTCTGTCCGACAGCACCGCCGGATGAGACGGTATGGTTACGTACCCAGTCTGACCACAGGCTTGGCTGGATAAAACCGAATAGCCATAACGCAGCGAGCGCAGTGCCCGCGATAAGGGCGGGTATTGCCAGAGGGCGCAAGCTGAAGCCTTGCTTCTCGATCTTGACCGAGTCGTGATAGCTCGCGGCAACCTTGTTGGCGGTCTTGCAGCTGACCTTTCTTTCGCCCGCGTTGTACGCGGCCTGCATCGCCGTGTGGCACAGCATGTTGATCTTTCGGGGGATTCCATCGCTGCGCCGGAGCAGGCGTTTCAAGGCGCCGCGCTCGAAGATCGCGGCGCAGTTGCTACCCTGAGCGCTCAGCTTGCACTCGACGTACTTGATGACTTGGGCGTTGGTGAGTGGTTCAAGCACTCCGCGAGATGAGATTCGCTGATTCAGTTGACGCAGTTCCGGCTTCTTCAGCCGTTCGGCGAGTTCCGGATGTCCCACCAGGATGAGCTGCAGGCTCCGGTCGCTGCGATTCGAGAGCAGCCGCAGCTCCTCCAACACGTCGTCGCTCAGGAGCTGGGATTCATCGACGATTATTGCGATCCGCTCTTCCTTGCCGCGCAGCTTCAGCAACTTGTCCAGCGTTTCGAGGTACTCCAGCTTCGTCGAGCCGGTGGAATAAAGATTCATCTGACGCAGGACGACCTGCATTATTTCCGAGAACGAGAGCTTGGGGTCTTCGATGTGCGCGATCCGGACTCTTTTGAAGTCGCGCTGCAGCAGGGAATATATCAGGGTGGTTTTGCCGCTCCCGGCCTCGCCCGTCAGCATCGTCAGGCCCGTCAGCTCGCCCGACAGTCCCGATTCGAGAATGGCCAAGCCTTCCAGATGAGTGGGGCTTAAATAGACCGCGCTGTCCGGCGATGCGGGTTGGAAAGGCGGACCTTTCAGGAAGAAATACTGATAGTACTCCATCGCGGAGCAAGTCTATCTGGTCGGTCAAAAAAGAGCAAAATGTGCATAGTAGTAGTTAGGCGAGCCACGCAGACGCCGCCAAGAGTCAACCCCCGAAAGGGTCCTTTAAGCAGTGTGCTTTTCTAGAGTCCGAAAGCAGCCTATTGTCGAATAAAACGAATAAAGCGGCTACAAAAGATTACCTAGGGAACAATCCAGCCTAGACAAAACCCTACGGAGCATCCAGGATTTGAAGGGGGACAAAGCCTCTATTTCCAAGAATTAACCGCGCGTTCGTTTAGACGCCGGCGTGAGCATAGATCTTCTTGAAACGCTCGCCAATGCCGGGTGGAAGGTAAATGACCTGTCCGACACTCAAGTGATTTATGTCGGTCAGCTGCGGGTTCGCCTTGATCAGGTCGCTGATTCCAGCATTCGATCGGTAATAGCGAATGGCAATTTTCTCGAGCGTATCGCCATCTTTGACAATAATTTGATTTCGCTGCTCCGGGGCCGCTGGCATCCCGACCGTTTTCTGAGTCGCGCCACTTATGGCGACCGCAGCAGGAGCGGGCGGAGCTGAACTTGTTTCTGGAGGTGTCGCCGGACCCGCAATATTGCTTTTGGGTGCTGTGAGGGCTGGCGCTGCCGAGGGAAGCGATGCCGGCGATTCCGCCCGACGAGGCGCGAGCACGGCGTCAACTATGGGCTTTGCGCTGGAGTCCGCATGCACTTCAACGCGCGGCTTTTCGGCTGACCTTGCCTGTTTGACTTGCTTAACTGGTCGACTCGCCCGTCTGCTCGTCTCGCTGGCTGAAACCGTATGGTTGAGTAACCGAACGCTCGGGAAGAGGAGGCCGAATAGCCATAGCGCCGCGAGAGCAGTGCCTGCGATAAGGGCAGGCATTGCCAGAGGGCGCAAGCTGAAGCCTTGTTTCTTGATCTTGACCGAGTCGTGATAGCTCGCGGCAACCTTGTTGGCGGTCTTGTAGCTGACCTTTCTTTCGCCCGCGTTGTACGCGGCCTGCATCGCTGTGTGGCACAGCATGTTGATCTTTCGGGGGATTCCATCGCTGCGCCGGAGCAGGCGTTTCAAGGCGCCGCGCTCGAAGATCGCGGCGCAGTTGCTGCCCTGAGCGCTCAGCTTGCACTCGACATACTTGATGGCTTGGGCGTTGGAGATTGGTTCAAGCACTCCGCGAGATGAGATTCGCTGATTCAGTTGACGCAGTTCCGGCTTCTTCAGCCGTTCGGCGAGTTCCGGATGTCCCACCAGGATGAGCTGCAGGCTCCGGTCGCTGCGATTCGAGAGCAGCCGCAGCTCCTCCAACACGTCGTCGCTCAGGAGCTGGGATTCATCGACGATTATTGCGATCCGCTCTTCCTTGCCGCGCAGCTTCAGCAACTTGTCCAGCGTTTCGAGGTACTCCAGCTTCGTCGAGCCGGTGGAATAAAGATTCATCTGACGCAGGACGACCTGCATTATTTCCGGGAACGAGAGCTTGGGGTCTTCGATGTGCGCGATTCGGACTCTTTTGAAGTCGCGCTGCAGCAGGGAATATATCAGGGTGGTTTTGCCGCTCCCGGCCTCGCCCGTCAGCATCGTCAGGCCCGTCAGCTCGCCCGACAGTCCCGATTCGAGAATGGCCAAGCCTTCCAGATGAGTGGGGCTGAAATAGACCGCACCGTCCGGCGATGCGGGCTGGAAAGGCGGACCTTTCAGGCGGAAATACTGGTAGTACTCCATGTCCTTGCAGCACTTCTTCGGCCCTTATGGAGCCACTCTTTTCATGCCTGATTGCTGATGACTCGTCCCTTGGCGCCGAGTCCGCGCCGAGCTTCAAAGCTGCGGCCATTCGCCGCAGTCGTTCGCTCTGAAGGTCTCCCCTCCTTCCACTCCCCCTCGCGAGGGAAGGGCAACCTTCATGCCACTCGCGCCGAATCGCTTATGCAGCCAATTTTGTTCAGCGCGAACCTATGGCTTCAAGGAATGGATCCCCCCGCACAGATGCGTTGCGGAGGCGCAACGCGGTAAGCATGGCTGAGGCCGCTTCTGGGCGAAGTACGGCCCGCCGCGCTTGTGAGCTATCTGAAGAACAACAGGGCGAGGACGCCGATAACATGGCCATGACGTCTAGCCCTTTGGTCCACGCGAGCGCATCCGTTTATGGTGTCGAGTTGTGCCATTTGCGCCTATCTCAATGGCTCTTCTTACCTGTTGAGCTTCCCTGGACCGTTGATCCATCCAGCGCACTATCGCTTCCTTGTGGAATCGCCATTCGCTGCCGATTCGGAAGCCTGAAAACTTTCCCTCTCTGGTCAACTTGTACACGGTGGACGGGTGAACCTTCAGCAAGTCGCAGACTTCTTTCAAGGTCAAGATTGGATCATTAGCCATGGGATTGACGGCGCGTCCTTTCACGTGAATTTGGAGGTGAGGCTTTGTTAAGCGCGCAATAGCCGTGCCGAGAAGCCGCAGATGCATTTAGTGCATTTATGGGCTTAGGCGGCGCGTTCCGCCCGGATAAGCACCTAGATTTTTCGAAGCGTGCTTCTCGATAAGTCATATTTTCCGTTCGGCCCAAAAGCCGTCCCAGGTTGCTGGAGGCCGCTAAATAAAAAAATGCCCGGCTCTCAGGACAGGCAGAGACGCGAGAGGGGGGGATTCCCCGTGATTATTGCAAGCTGAAATTCTATATATGTCGGCGCGTGTCTTGGAATAGCCAACACGGAGTGCGGCAACCGTCCTCCCGTAGCTCGCCGATCTCGGCGAACGCGCGCGCGAATTCATGCTCGAATCGTCCTCACCTTCCCTCGCTCTGCTATCTGGCGCACATCACCACCACCTATCTACACAGACTACAACTCACTCTAAGCAGGCATTGTTTTAGGAACTCTTGGCATGATCAAAGCTCATATAGTCACACTAGAGTGCGTAGAATCATTAAAGAGATAGTGAAAGCAATGAAAGGCATTAACCTGCCCATCATCGCAACGTTTGCCGCCTCGCTGCTCACTGAACCCACGGTTGTGTCGGTTGGTGCTTGTCCTTCCATGAGCGTGACTGAGGCAATTCGCCGCCGGTGTGAAACTGCCCGACGGAAGGGTATTCATCGTACTTTCTCGCGGCCGCGGTCGCGGTTCTGCCCGACGGAGGGGTGTTGGTTGTCGGCGGCGATGACGGCAGTGGCGTAGGGATTACAGACACGGATCTTTTCGCTCCGTGAAAGCGTGTACAAATCGAGGAGGCGAGGACCGGCGGCCGGGGCGCGCGTTCCCGGCCATTATCCCCCGGAGCCGACGACGGCGGCCCTCGGAGCGCTATCGCTGGCCGGGAGCGGCGGGGGGGCCATCAGGGCGGCAGGGTCAGAGGGCTTCGGAGAGGCAATCGTCGGTCCGAGGAGACACGCTCGCGCAGCCAGATGCCTCGGACCCTACAGACCCTGCACCGCCGGGATGGGGCGACCCTCTCGACGTGCACGAGACCACGCGGGGAACGTGGTGGGCGGTGCAGGTTTCGAACCTGCGACCCTCGGCTTGTAAGTTCGCTGGAACACTCAGCGTCCGCGTCCAGCCGCGTCCGCACATCGCAAGAACTCCTTGGCGCACATAGCGTTTTTGCGCGCTCGCGTCCACGGCGTGCTTTGCGCTTGGTCGGCATCTCTGGTCGTCAGACACCTATCGGAGGCCTTTGGTCGTCAACTTGGGTCGTCAGATTTCCAACCACTAAGAGCACGAAGGGGTTCATCACGAAGGCGCTCATGAACCCCTTCGACGAAGCCCTTCTGGCACAATGGTTTCGTCCGAAGAGGGACTCGAGGTTATCCGATCAACGAGATCGCTTGGCGGTATAATCCGATAGTGCCAAAGATAAAGCTGCGCATGCTGGCGCTCAAGGCGTTCATGTGTGGGGAATTTGAGCCTCTTGGGACCTGCTGGCCCTGTGGATGAGGCTGGCGGCGGGGGCCGCGATGATGGTGAAAGGCCGCTTTGCGGAAAAGCTCCCTGCTCAACCGCATGGCAGCGAGTCGGAGCTTCGGGAGTTCGGGGAGTTTCCGCCAACCCGGGCTACTAAAATAAAATAAAGATTTCTCGAAAGACTCGCGTGCGCACCGCGTAGATAGGGTAGGGTGGAACTCCCTTAACTCCCCAAACTCCCCCCACGAGAGTCAGGCCCAAGCGTTCGGGTGCTAGAGTCGAGGGCACCGTCTGGCCCCAACCCACGAGACGCCCGTTCTAGAAAAGAAATTCCTCCGCGGGCAGACCCAACAGGATTCTTCCGGACATCGAGTAGAACTTGAGCGAATTGAGGACGTGCTGATTTATCGCCATGACGTCGCGCAGACAGCGGTCGAGTACTCCGCCGGCATACACAGCAGAACCGCCGCGCGTCTTGTACATCAATTGTACGATCTCCGTGCAGGTCTCATAGACATAGGGGTGAACAGCATTGAACTGGGCGCCTAGGCGGAGCGAAATGGGCTGACTGGCGCACAACGCCTCGTACACACTGCCGATGGTTTCGAACAGGCATCCGCGCGCCGCGCAGAGCATGATCTCGGCCTTGCCGATGGCAGCCTGCACATATTCTTCGTCGCGCAACTGATGTGCCGGGCGCGCGATGCCGTTCACGGCGCTGGCCCGAGCGGGTTTTGTCCCCGCGTCAATCAGCGCGTCAATCGCCGCGCGCGCCACGCCCAGGGCGGGTCCTCCGAACGGAAAAACGATATTGAAAGGAAAGGTGTAGAGGCCGCCTGTGCGGTAGAAAGTCGGATTCTGGAAGCTGAACGTGCGCTCTTCGGGCACGAAGCAGTCCTTCACCGCGAAGTCATGACTGCCGCTACCGCGCAGCCCGGTCGAGTGCCACGTATCGATGATTTCGGCGTCCGCGGTTGGGAACAGACACTGACGGGTCTCGGGTGTGCCGTTGGGCCGGAGGCAGGGGCCGCGCTCATCGTGCACGATGCAGCCCGCCTGGATCCACGCGCTGTGCTGGCAGCCGCTGGCGAATTGCCATCGACCGCTGACCTGGTAGCCACCCGCAACGCGCATCGCGCGCCCCATCAGAGTGATCGAGCCGGCAGTCGGCATATTCAGATCCGGGTACATGGCGCGGGCGACCTTCTGATCGAGGAAGCTGGTGGAGTAGGCGCCCATGCAGTTGATCATCGCGCACCAGCCAACTGAGGCGTCGGCAGCGGCAAGCGCCTCGACCACGCGGAGTTGGCTAATCGGATCTAGCTCCGAGCCGCCCCATTCGTGCGGCATCGCCATGCCGAAGATCCCGGCCTGTTTCATCTTATCGACGATATGAAGCGGAAGGCGTCGCCCTTGTTCGATCTCGTCGCGCGCGGCACGAATCAACGGCTGAAGCGCGATTGCTGCGTGGAGAATCTCATCGGCTGCCGTCGAATTCGTTTCGTCAGGCATGGCTGATACTGGACACCACGCCACTTTAACGTCAATCTCGGGAATCTTCGTAACCTCGGAGACCGCATACGAGAAGTTTCCGAGAAGATGCAATATGTTACTCAACGCCAGACGGGCGGGCTTTTTCGCGGCTGCTGCACGACGACCGGCCGCGCGCACTGCGCGCCGCGCTCGATTCGAACGCCTCCCTTGACGAATTGAAGCCGACCTCATCCCGCAACATGGCAAAATGTCCGGCCTCCACTGACGAATTCCGCGATTCGAATATCCCGCGATTACTATCGCGGTCGGCTCATAGCTCGACGCGCGCGGCGAGTCGGACTCGTCACAGGCCGCGCGCAACACGCCATGATGGACACTCCCAGGACACCGCCTCGATAAACCCGCGGTTCGGCTGAGCTTTTCGGCGCGCGCAATTCAGGAAGTATGGGTTACATCCGCTGCTTCGATTCTAAGCCGTTTGCGCACCGAGCGGAGCCCCAGTAATCTTCCGGCTGCTGAGCGCTTTTGCCGAGGGTGCAAGCAGTGCGATAAGTATGCGGGCTAGAGAACTGAGAACGATGCGCGCGGGACCGCGCATCACACGGACCGCCAAGGGTCCCCACAAAAACAGCGACCCGTCGACGCGCTTCGACCGCGCAAATTTCGCGCTGGTCAAGCGAGTCGCGGGCGGCGCCGCGATTCACACGAATAGCGAGTTACGCGACGCGCTTCTCGGCGAAGTTCGTACGAGGCGACCTTCGACGCCGGCCGAGTGCGCCGCGATTGTTCGTGAGATCTGTGCAGGTCCGCTCATCGTTGATTTCTGGAATGTAACGGACGTGTAAAAGACTGTTCAGGATTCGACATCAAGCGACCGGCAGGGCTATGCGAGCTCGCGGCCGGATGTGAGACCGTTCCCGAGGCCAATGGTCGTCAACTCTGGTCGTCAAAGGTCACAGCCGCGCCGGCTTCGTCAAAAATCCCTTGATTTAATT
>CAVTIS010000013.1:0-29430 GCA_963734845.1 uncultured delta proteobacterium
CTCCCGCGATCGGAGACCTAGTCGATCTGTTCGACTTCAAACATGGTCACGGCCATTGAGTAGAGCCGGACCTCGCTGGCTCTCCAGCTTCGTAATGATCCCGTAAAGACGGCGGGTCGGCGATTCAGAAAGCCGATCCGCCGTCACCTGGTGATGCTGTCGGTTAGCGCGCAGCGAGACTCGGAGCGGGCCGACATCGAGCTCGAACGGCAAGAGTGCGCCGTCGATCCGCGAGCTGAGCTGAACGAGCTCGCGATGATCTACGTGAAGCGAGGACTTGAAAAAGAACTACATCGCCAAGCCGCCTCCAATTGTCACGCGCAACGTCGCACGGCCGGCGGCGATCCGGCCGCCGTTCACTTCTAGCCCCTGTGGTCATTATCGTCTAGCCCTTGTGTGTCAATATCGGGTTATGATAGCTTTTAGACTGCTTTGACTTCCACGAATCTTGTTTGCTTAGCGTTGTACGCGCTGAGTCAATCGAGAGGACGGTAGTAGTGTTTATGGATCAGCCGTTTCCACGTTCGAGATCCGAGCATCCGACGGTCATGCCTTCGGAATTCCGCCTCCGCTTGGAAGCCCGGTTCGAAGCTTGGGCTCTACCCCGGGAACTAGCGGCTGAAATCGAGGCCCGTTGCTCTTGGGTAACGTACGAAAAAGGGGCGGTGATTTTTGCCAGTGGCGCAAGAGCGAATCTGGTCTTTTGGGTGGCCAAAGGCCTTGTCAAGGCATACCTGCCGCTCGCTAACGGAGGCAGAAGCTTGGTTTTTGTCGCACGCTGTGGCGAACCCCTGGGCATCATCGACAGGGTCGACGACAATGGCCGTCGCCACCATGTGCTCGAAGGGCACGCCCTAACCAAGTGCACGGTAGGTTTGCTTAGCCGGGAGCAACTCGCCACGTTGCTCCACAGGCTCGACTGTCAAACAGCGGTCAAACTACTCGAGAATCTTAATACGATGTGGTCAGCAATATTCGAGCGGTTCGCGGGGCTGATCGGGCTTTCGTTGCGCGAAAGGCTCGAGATGGTGTTCAAGGATCTCGCGGCCCGTTTCGGGGTCAAGGATGATCGTGGAGTTTTGATTATGCCTAAGCTCAGCCAGGAGGAGCTTGCAGAGATGATTGGAAGCTCACGGCCGATGATAAGCAAATTGCTGGCTGATATGGCTCAAGAGGGACTGCTCGCGCGTGGCGAGCATCGTTTGATTCTTCGGAAGGATGCCGTTTCGACTAGCCGCAGCGTTATTAGCCCCGAGGCTCGGTGACCGAGGGCCTCTCTGATTTCCTGCGAAGTTGCACCTGTCGCCTTTGTATCGAACTCATTCGGGCAGGGGTTAAGCTTCCGCCACGTTCCCTTCCCGCCCCTCCATTCGTGTGTGGCCAAGCTGTAGAAGTCGTGCTCCTCAGGCGTGATCTGACCGCTCGGGCCTAAGTCTCCCCCACAAATAATCGATCGGCCGACCTGCTCACGTTTGGGTTGCCTGCCGGTACGTTCAGCACGTCGCGCTCGCGAAAACCCTCGACTGTCCTTCTCCGAACCAGCCGTCCGCTGGTCCGAAACGGGCACATGTGAGCGACGTTACGAGAGCGAATTACTCGCGATCCACATTCCTTCCGAGAAACTCGGCCACTCGGCATGTGCGCGAGTCGCTACAGGATCTCCAAGAATGCGCTGACTTCTGGCCGAGGCAAGAGAAGCAACGCTAGGCTTCTAGCGCTTGAAGACACTTAGAAAATGTAAATCAGCTCTTCTCAACCTGATGCTCTCAGAGAGATGAATCACGTCATATCCTGACAATCTTGCCTATTCAAACTGTCAATTCTTATCTTTCATCATCTTAACACGTCTCTATTAGTTTATTATTATCTATGAAAGCCAAGAGAGCGAAATTATGACTATACCAGACCCTACCGTATTCAGCCCTGTGACCTTTCCTCGTCCAGGCGGAAGTGATCTGAACTCCCGCAAGGTGAAAAGTGTGCGCCTGCCAAATCGACCCCGCAGGCCCGAGATCGGTGGCCAGGCGATGGTCGAATTTCTTCTGGTCGCCCCATTGTTTTTCTTTTTGATTTTCGCGGTATTCGATTTTGGACGCCTGTTCTTTGTGGAAATGGAAATTGAAAACGCGGTGCAGGAAGCTGGCCGGTTTGCTTCGACGGGGAATCATCTCCCGGATCCGAAAAATCCTGGACAGTCTCTTTCACGCGTGAATTCCATCATCGCGGCTGTTCAGCAGGCGGCGTTTGGTACGCAGATAGCGAGTACTCAGATTTCGAGCTTGAGGGGCGGCAAGGGCAGCGCAGGGGGGCCAGGCGACACGGTCACGGTCTCGGTTACCACCAACCTGAAGCTTATGACGCCGATCATTGCACGCGGCTTTCCAAATGGAATGTACACTTTTACGTCGAGCGCCACCTTCAAAAATGAACCTTTCCCCCCTGCCAATACCAAGTAACTGGAGACGCGTCATGAAACACTCACGGCGTTCCGGTTCAGCGTGCACAAGGATCGTAGCTGCCGAATCTGGTCAGGCGGCGATGGAGTTTGCGCTCATCGCAACTCTGATGCTGGTGATCTTTAGCATGGTGATCGACTTCAGTCGGGCCATTCACGACGTCCAGGTTATGGCGGGACTGTCCAGGCAAGGGTCCAATCTGGCATCGCGCGGGACCAGTTTGTCCGATTCTGCCGCGGCCGTGATTGCGGGAGATTCTGCGATGAATTTGAACAGCAATGGGGAAGTGATCATCACTTCGGTCACCAACATTAACCGGGTTTTAACAATTACCGACCAGGTCTCGCAGGGAAATGTCTCGAAAGCCAGCAAAGTGGGGAAGGGAGTGGGGAACAGGGCGACCGTGCCAGCGTCGGCCGCCGCCATGCTGCAGCCAGGCCAGACGATCTACATAACGGAGATATTTTACTCCTACCAGCCGATAACCCCGATTAAGAATTTGCTCAAGTCCGCCATGCCGTCGACCTTGTATCAAGTGGCGTATTTCTAAGACCCGCGGAGGATCACTCCCTTGCGACTACCCAGCAACCAGCGACACGCGCGTGCGCAAATCTTCCTGTTGTTTGCGCTTAGTTTGCCCGTTCTCATTGCCTTCCTGGGCCTTGGAGTCGATCTGGGGTTTGCCTTCGTCACGCGGGCGAACCTCTCCAAGGCGGTCGATGCAGCTGCGCTTGCGGCCATGCGCAACGTCAGTCAAGGGCAGGCCCAGGCCACGGCGATCGCTCAAAGCGCGTTCAATACCAACTATGGCTCAGGCATCGGGCGCGATCTCAGTCCTCCGGTGCTCAACGTCGCGATCACCGCGGACGCGAATAACAACACGGTAATAAACGTCAGCGCCACCACCTCGATCAATACGTTGTTCCTCCGCGTGCTGTCAGGACTTAAGACTTTGAAGATCACTTCCAACGCTCAGGCGACCCGTCCCAAGTTAATCATGTCGGTAGTCCTGGACCGATCGGGCTCCATGAACAACAACGGCGGGGCGCAGGCGCTTCCACCCGCCGTCGAGAATTTTCTTACCTACTTCGACAATAACAACGACCTGATCGCGGACATCAGCTTCTCCTCGATCTCGAGCGTTGATGTGAAAATGGGCACGAATTTCCTGAATCCCATAACCAAAGCAGTCAACAAGATGGCCTTCGGGGGCGCCACCTATTCGCAAGGGGGCCTGTTGGACGGACAGAGCCAGATCAACGGCGTCGCTGTGGCGGCGGGGGCAAACGTGGTCAAAGTGGCCGTCTTTTTTACCGACGGCTGGGCTAACACCGTCCAGAATACTTTAAATTGTCCTCCATCCACCCTGCTCAACTTTGGCGGATGCGCGCCGCCCGAGGCGGCCGTGGGCTGGTGCAGCGGGATCTCCTTCATGGATCCGACTAACGGCAACACGCGCAGCTGTGGGGCGACCAGTTTTCCGTCACAGATGACCGGAGGGTCCGTATCGCTCACCCAGACCAACATTGCCAACGACGCGATGTATCGCGCGGTTCAAGTGGCCAACAGCATGCGTGCTCAGGGTATAGCGATTTACTCGATCGGCCTGGGAGACAAGATCAGCCAGGCGTTTCTGCAACAGGTCGCCAACGACCCGGCGAGTTCCACGTTTGATCCCAACGAACCCGTGGGACAAGCGGTGTTCGCAGCTACCGCGGCCGATTTGCAAGGAGTGTTTCAGACCATCGCTTCGGAAATCCTGCTTCGCCTGTCGCAATAGGGCCTCAGGCACAGGGTGTCCAATTCGACTAACTGCCGGCTGAGCGATCAAGCGATGAGAGTTGAAGACGCACTGAGAAAAATTCGTCTCTTGCAGCGACTCGTTCCGGAAAACGGAGCCTCCATAGCTGAGGCGGAAACCGCGAGTCGCCTGGTCGGGGCTCTGATGAAGCGGTATTCGATCGGAAAAGAGGATCTCCGCCCTGTCGCTAATCAGCGTAATCGAATGACCTGGGTCTATTGGGAGCACTTGCTTGCCGAATTTGGCATCGCTTTAGATCGATTTGGAGGGCGTGGCAGCGCCTCGTTAGGAAACGGCGTGGTTGTCGTTATCCGGCTAGCAACGGGGCATTGGTATGCGCAGCAAGCATCGTCCGGAGGTTCGAAGAGTGCAGCTCGCGATTGCGGCGTGGCAACTTTGCGTGAGTATTTGGCCAAGCATGCTCCTCGATCCTACTCCCTGAGTGGTTAATAAAATGGTGAATCGGAAATCGTGACCGGTGGAATGACCTCACATGACGCGAGACAAATATATAACCGTCGATGAATTGTCGGAATATCTGCGAGTTCACAAGACTACAATTTATCGCATGCTCAAGCAGCGCAAGTTGCCGGCCTTCCGCATTGGTAGCGATTGGCGGTTCAGTCTGGAAACGATCAAACAGTGGCAGCTCGATCAGATCAAGACCGAGACTCGAAGAGACCTCTGCTGATGGCAAATCGACGATTCATTCAACTGTCACTTCGCTGCCGCGTGATGCTCATTGTAGTAGCGTTGGTCGTTTTGCCGACCGAACTCACAATGCGCGGAATGTTTGCCAAAGAATATTATTACCTCAGCGCCAAGAATCTGCAGTTGCGGGCACTCACGGCGGTAAAAATCGGGGCCGAATATCTACCGGGGAATCCGCGTGCTGCAGTACGCGCGGCCGACGCATACGCGGTGAGCCAGGGGATTGCACCGGCCGAGATCATCTTCACCGAGGTCTCTTTGGATAATACGAGATTGAAGATCAACTTTGACCGCAAGATTCCAGGATATGTCGCGGTTCTCACAATGGGGGGATTGCCCGGCCGTGATATCAATGTGACGGCAGCCGCATGGCGGCAAGACGCAAAGCCTGTTGGGACTCCGGATATTTGATGGTTCTAAATTGGTCGGCAACAACGCTCTGAGGTGTTGAACGGAGGTTCAACAATGGACAAGTCTACAGCGATAAGGGTGCTCCCCGGAACGGCGGTGCTGTTTCGAGGACGGCCGCATTCTATCATCAGCGTGAAGAGCGGCTCGCAAAGTGAAGCACCATTCTTTCGTCTTCGCGCTCTGGGCGATGGCGCGGTCACTGGACTGATAAGCTACAGAATGATTGAGACTGCTCCCGAAGAGCCCGTCGTAGAGAAGCCCGCGTAAAACTAGACGCGGGTTTCATCCGACAATCAATCGTTTCGGCACACGCAAAACTTGCGCCGCTGGGACTGACTCAATGGAACGGACGGGTAGCCCGCGCGCTTGCGCAAACGCGGAAGTGTGCGCCGGAACATGTGTTTGGCGAATTTCTGATTGTCGGCACAAGTCAGCAATTCGCCACGCTAACCTGCGGATTCGCCAGCTTCCCGCGACGGAAAAGCCTCAGGTCTCCGCCGCTTTACCGTCGTCGAAGCGGACGGCCGCGCGCCAATGGAGCGCCAGGCGGTAGCCAAGATTGCGCGGGAGGTTCCACCAGATACCGACGCGCGACTTGCAGAGGAGCCGGTCGAAGATCGACGGCAGCGAGTAGAACTGATCCGCGAACCACGCGACCCCTTGCTCCAGCTCGCGCGGAGACATGTTGCTTGGTCGAAAGACCGCGTCGACCTTGCCGTTGTAGCGGTCCCAATCCGTCGTCAGCAGGCGTCCGGTACGGACCATCTCGTCGAAGAACGGCGTGCCGGGCATCGGCACGACGATGCCTACCGTTGCGCTGTCGATGCCGATCCCTCGATAGAATCGTAGAGTGCGCTCGAAGATCCCCGAGTCGTCGCCATCGAGGCCGAACATGGTGCCCGCCTGAATGGCGATGCCGTGCCGGTGAAGGTTGGCCACCGCCCGCTCGTATAGATGCACCTGATTGAAGCGCTTCGCTTGCAAGTCGAGGCTGCGTTGAGAGACTGTCTCCAGCCCCACGAACACTGCCTTGCATCCGCTCTCTGCGGCGACAGCCATCAACTCCTCGTCGAATGCCATGCGCATCGTAGTTTGCGTCGTCCACCACTTGCGATAAGGAGCGATGGCGCGGCATAACGCGAGCGCATAGGCTCGGTCGGCCATCAGGTAGTCGTCCCAGAAGACCACCGATTTGCCGGGCATCAGCGCCACCTCCCGTGCCACCTCCCCGACCGGACGCCGACGCTGCCCGCGCCCGTACAGGAAGGGGATCGAGCAGTAGCCGCAGCGGTGCACGCATCCGCGGGTGGCGATCGTAACCGCGCGTCCATAGCGTCGACCGCGAATGAGATCCCAGCGTGGCGCTTTCATGCCGCGTAGATCGGCGGGCCGACCGCGATAGATCTCGCGCCACCGGCCGCGTGCGAAGTCATTGACGACCTCCGGCCAGACGAGCTCCCCTTCGCCGATCACCAACGCGTCGGCGTGGCTCAGGGCATCCGAAGGCATGGCGGTGACGTGCGGTCCGCCCAAAACGACGCGCCGGCCGCGGGCGCGCAGCTGCCTGGCCAGCCGATACGCGTGCGCGGCCGCCGGGGTGTTACAGGTGATCGCAACCAGATCAGCGTCGCGGTCCAGGTCGACGGGCTCAACGATCTCGTCGGTGTGGTGCAGCTCCACGCCCGGCGGCGTGTAGGCTGCGAGCAAGGGCATTGTGAGCTGCGGGAACCGGATCAATCGCCATTTGCGCAACCGCCGTGACGGTCCAGACTCGGGAGTGATCAGCTCGATCTTCATGCGGATGCCCTATACGTTGTCCGTCCCGAAACCTTGACCATCTCGAAATCTCAAAATCTCAAGTGAAATCGTGGTCACCCCCGGGGTGGGAGTAGCCAGGCATCGAATGCGTCCGTTGCATTGGTAAGGCCTTGGCCGTTCGAGCCGTTCTGGAATTTTGTTCGTTCCGGTCATTCCGGCCCACGACCTACGTCCTTGCGCCCGGCGGGTTCTCAGACTGACACTGCAAACACTGCATCGGCACTGCATCTGTCCCGATCGATCACGCCACTGTCAAGCTGCGAGTCGGCTCCAGGAAGGGCTGCGAACAAGTAACTGATTTTGTAGGGCATTGGTGAACGCCCGTCTTGCGTCTGAAAAAGAAAACGGGGCCGGTTCAATCGGCCCCGTCTTCGGATTCAGTTGAGATGGCGGAATCTGACTAGATCAAATCTGACTTGGATTAAATTTTGCCCTGCAGGATAAACGAAATAACCAGCGAGTACAGGGTCAGCGATTCGACGAATGCGAGGCCGATGATCATCGGCACGAAAAGCTGGTTGGTGCTGTTCGGGTTGCGCCCGATGGATTCCATCGCCGAGGCCGCAAGCTTCCCCTGACCCATCCCGCAGCCCAGCGCCGCGATCCCGATCCCGAGACCGGCGCCTAGTCCGATAAGTCCCGCTCGCAAGCCTTCGCCTCCGCCGGCCGTCCCGGCCGTCTGCGCCATCGCGAGCAACGGGCTCGCAGCCACCATCGCGGCCGCCATCGCGAGCCATTTTCCTAACCGTCCAATCATCTACGTCTCCTCCTTGGTTTGCTCGCGGCCATCCGCCAGATCCATGGCTCTTTTTTCTTCCCCTCTATCCTCTGCCACCCCGCGAACCGGACCGGGCCTGGTCGCGAAATTTACTGCTACTCACTGAAATCTTTCGGCAGACTTCGGGCCCTGCCGGAATCTCTATTTCTGGAACTGCCCTTTATTCGTAGTGCGAATGGCTCGCCATCCGGACGTATGAGACCGCCAGGATCACGAAGACCAGGGCCTGAACGATACAAACGATCGAGCCCAGCGCGTAGAAGGCCAGCGGAATGACCAGCTTGGTGAGTCCGGTGAATAGTCCGAGCACCTTGTGGTCGGCGAACATGTTGGCAAAAAGACGGATGCCGAGCGAAAACGGGCGAAACAGGTTGTCGGCAACCTCGATCACCACGAAGAACCACGCCAGCCACCACAGCGGGCCGAGGAAGCTGCGCAGATATCGGAGCCCCTGATGCTTGAAGCCTTGGTACAGATAATAGACGAAGCAGATGATCGCGATCGCGAAGGTCAGGTCGGTGTCGGCAGTCGGCGGCTCCATCCCCGGAATCAGGCCAAGGAAATTCGCCGTGAGAATGAACATGAAGAGCGTACCGAAAAACGGCACGTAGTGGCGCGTGCCGGGGCCCTCGAGCACGCCGGCGACGAAGCCGTCGAGCCACTCGGCCGTGACCTCGGCCACCGAGCGGAGCGTAATTCCGGTTTCTGGGACGGTTGGGTCGGGCGCCTCCAACAGCGCGCGCCGCGCCATGACCCCGAAAACGATCAGGATGCCCATCGCGATCCAGGTGCCAACCACGACCGGCGGAAGATGCAGGACGCCCGCGATGCCGTCGATGAAATTAACCGGGTTCAAACTATCGCCTCCGCGCCGCGCGCAAGCCGCTACGCGGCCCGCGCCGAAACGCGCCAAGTTTCAATAAAGATCGCGCCGAGCTGCGTCAAGAGACCGAGCACAAAGCCCGGAACATTGATGGTAGTGCGGCTTAGAAGCCAGGCGACGACGGTAACAATAAACAGCAATTTGAGGGGCGCCGCAACAATCCCGAGCCGGTTCGCGCCGCCGCTCTGCGTGGCGACCGCGATTATCCATCGGCCCACGAACGCGAGCAGAAAAAGATTCGCGATCATCACCGCGCCGCCCACCGCGCATCCCAGCGCCGCCGCCGGCGAAACCGTCACCAGCAGAAGCAGGCTGAGCGCGGCCGTCATCACGGCCGTCATTCCCTGGATCCCGCCGATGGTCGGAACCTGCCATGTCATGGGATCAAAATTTCTCGGGATCAAAATTTCTCGCGGTAACCGTAGATTTTTACGGCGATCAAAGATTCTTTCGAAAAGACCGCGTTTCGGCGATCAGCCGATAAAATCCCAGGAACACGCCGCCCAGCAATCCGATCAGCGTCCAGATGGAGCCGGTGTGAAAATGCGCGTCGATGTAATACCCGGCGACCGAGCCGCCGATAATTGGCGAAAAGAGCTCGGCCCCGATGGCGGCATAGCGCCACAGGTTCGGCTTTCCCGCTGATTGTTCGTCTGGCGGCAGCGGCGCTGACACTCAATGCCTCGAGGTGCTCAAGTTTTGGCGGCCTGCGCGAGTGATTCGCGCACCGCAGCGACAGTCCGGTCGATATCGGCGTCGCGATGGGCCGCCGACACGAACATCGCCTCGAACTGCGAGGGCGGAAGATAAATTCCGCGCTCCAGCATCGCGTGAAAAAATCGCGCGAACAACTCCGTATCGGCACGGCGCGCCTCTTCGGCGTCGCGCACTGTTTCGACTCCCAAAAAGGCCGTCACCAGCGAGCCGACCCGGTTGAGACAGCCCTTGAGGCCCGAGCCGCGCAGCGCGTCGGCCATCCCATCGCCGAGCCGCGCCGAAATTGCCTCCAGCCGCTCGTAAGTTCCCGGCCGGCCGAGTATTTCCAGCGTCTTGAGTCCCGCGCGCACCGCCACCGGGTTACCCGACAGCGTTCCCGCCTGGTAGACCGGCCCGGCCGGCGCCAGCAGATCCATCAAATCGGCCCGCCCCGCGACCGCGCCAATCGGCATCCCGCCGCCGATCACCTTGCCCAGCATAATCAGGTCGGGCTCGGCGCCGAATCTCTCGTGCGCCGCACCGTAACGCAGCCGAAAGCCGGTGATCACCTCGTCGCAGATGAGGAGCGCGCCGTGGCGATGCGCGAGGTCGCCCAAGTCCTTGAGAAAGCCCGGAGCGGGCGCGACCACGCCCATGTTGGCTGCGACCGGCTCGACAATAACCGCAGCAATCTCGCGGAGTTCCGCGAGAAAATAGCGCTCCACCGCGTCGAGCGAATTGTAGCGCGCGACCCGAGTCAGCGCGGCCAGCGCCTCAGGCACGCCGGCGCTGTCAGGCAAGCCCAGCGTCATCGCGCCCGATCCGGCGCGCACCAACAGGGAATCGCTGTGGCCATGGTAACAGCCGTCGAACTTGATGATACGGGAGCGGCCGGTCGCGGCGCGGGCGAGGCGAATCGCGGTCATTCCGGCCTCGGTCCCGGAGCTGACCAGGCGCACCTTGCGCGCCATCGGGATGGCGGCAGCGATCCGCTCGGCGATCGCCACCTCGAGCTCGGTGGGAGCGCCGTAACCGAAGCCGAGGGCGGCCTGCTCGGCGACGGCGGCGACGATCTCGGGATGGGCATGGCCGAGGATCGCGGGACCATAGGATCCGACGTAGTCGTTGAAGCGATTGCCGTCGGCGTCGATCACCATCGCGCCTTCGCCGCGGGCGATGAAGAGCGTCGCGCCGCCGACCGCTTTCCATGCGCGGACCGGCGAGTTAACGGCGCCCGGGATCACGGCGGCGGCGCGGGCGAGGAGTGCGGAAGAATTTTTCTGTTCGATCATCTTCGTGTTTTGCTTTCGCTTTGCTCGCTAACATTCACCGGCGTGCTAGTCAAACGCGCGTAACCGTCTTGTGCAACAAGAAATTGCGCTTACACAACGGCTCCCAGAGCCAACGAGCGCGATCGATGAAAATCAGCCTGCAACAGCAGTCGCGCGAGGTAAATTTAATTTTCACGATTCATGAAAAAAATCGGGAGCTTGTGAACATGTGATCAATTTTACTTGAGCCAGCTATGCAAAGGGTCTATCACGTTGTCTTCGCCAACACACTTCAGACACATGAATGCGCGACTCACGCGCAAACCGCCGTGGCGAACGGCGTCAGGATCAAAGTGGCCGTGCGGCGCTCGATCTGCTCTGCTGATTTGTTTAACTCGATTCCATGGGAGCGGGCCGCAGCGCCAAAAGTTGATAGGCCATTTCAGATCGCGGCGCATCAGTGTCTGACAGCGAGGGGAAACCTGCTTATCCACAACTGTTGATAAGCTTGTGTGTAATTCAGCCGGCAGCCTACTCGATTCAGTGGGGGGACCACTTGTCTTGGGTGACGGCTCTTACTTCCTTTGGAGGGGAAAAATGGAAGGCTTGTGGCAGAGGGCCGCGGACCGGATTCGGGATTCTTTGGGCCAGGTAGGCTACGAAACATGGATTGGACCGCTGAATTTTCTGGGGATGCAGGGGCGCATCGCAACGATTGAAGCTCCCAACCGTTTCTTTCGCGACTGGGTGAGCGACCGCTATCTCGAACTGCTCCGGCAATCGCTATCGGCGGAGGTCGGGCAAACGGTCGATGTGAAACTGACGCTGGGCCTGGTCGGAAATGGTATTCTTCGCGAGGGCGTGCGGCGCGCGATGCCGCAGACCCCGCCTCCTGCGGCTGAGGCGCCGCCGCGCGACCGCCATCCGCAGCTCAACGAGCGCTATACCTTCGGCGAATTCGTGGTCGGCTCGGCCAATCAGTTCGCTCATGCGGCGGCCCTGGCGGTCGCCAACCAGCCGGGCGTGAAATACAACCCGCTCTTCATCTACGGCGGAGTAGGCCTGGGCAAGACTCATCTGGTGACCGCGATCGGCCATCAGTTGTGGAACAGCGGCAGGCGCAAGATCCTGTTCCTGCCGACCGAGGTTTTCATGAATGAGCTGATTACCTCGCTGCGGCGCGACCGGATGGGCGAATTCAAGGAGAAGTTTCGCCGCGTCGACGTGTTGATCCTCGACGACGTCCAGTTTCTGGCCGGACGCGAGCGGACCCAGGAGGAGTTTTTCCATACCTTCAACTCGCTGCACTCCGAGAGCCATCAGATCGTGTTGACCTCGGACAAGGTGCCACGCGAGATTCCCGGCCTCGAAGAACGGCTGCGCAACCGTTTCGAGTCGGGGCTGATCGCCGACGTCGCGCCGCCCGATCTCGAGACGCGGGTCGCAATCGTGCAGAAGAAGGCGGCGCACGAGAACATGAGCCTGCCCTCCGACGTGTCGCTTTACATTGCGCAGAACGTTTCCTCCAACGTGCGCGAACTAGAGGGATGTCTGACGCGGCTGGCGGCGCTGGCCTCGATGGACCGCACGCCGATCACGGTGGAGTTCACCCGCCAGGCGCTGCACGATCTCATCCGGGTGCAGGACCATCGCCCGTGCATCGACGGCATCCAAAAGACCGTCTCGGACTTTTTCCATATTCGGTTGGTCGACCTGAAGTCCAAGAAACGCACCCAGCACATCGCGTTTTGCCGCCAGGTGGCGATGTACCTCTGCCGCAAGCTCACCGATAACTCGTTTCCGGTGATCGGCGAGCATTTCGGACGCGATCACTCGACCGTGATCCACGCTTACAACCTGATCGCGCGCCGGGTGGGCAACGATTCTGCCTTTCGCATGTCGATCGAAAAAATCGAGCGCGAGCTAAAGGTCGACCAGCGGCCCGCGTGATGGCCTCTAACAACTCTGTGGAAAAGTCCTCTACAATAACCACAGTATCTACAGGCCAGGGATGGCGCGGCGTCGCGCGCGATCGCAGACTGGATCCGATGCACCGTTTGGTCACTGGCGATCGCGCAACGATTTCGAGAAGTTGCGCCGATCATCAACAAATTCACAGGGCCTACTGCTACTGTTATGATCTTTAGATCTAATTAGATCTTAAGAACTAGTAGAGCGCAGCGACGAGAGGATAAATGGAACTGGTAATCGAGCGCGCGGTGCTGCAGAGCAGCCTGTCGCTAGTTCAGGGCATCGTGGAACGCCGCAACACGGTGCCGATACTCGGGCACGTGCTGCTCGAGCCCGACGGCGCCAGCCTGCGCCTGGCTGCAACCGACCTGGAGGTCGGAATCCGGACCGAAATTCCGTGCCGTGTCGATAAAAAAGGCAGCTTTACGCTCAACGCGCGCAAACTTTTCGAGATCGTGCGGGAGGCCGAAGGCGCCGAGGTCGCGTTCAAGTCGCTCGACAACGACTGGGTCGAGCTCAAGTGCGGGCGGGCGAAGTTCAAAATGATGGGACTCGATCCCCGGAGCTTCCCGGCCATGCCCACCCAAGCACAGGCAAAACCGCAAGGCGAGGCGGCCCGCAAGGCGGTCAAGGGCGACCTCACGATTCCCACCCGCGTTCTGGCGCAGATGATCGACAAGACTATCTTCGCCGTCAGTCCCGACGAAGCGCGCTACAATCTGGGCGGTGTGCTGGTCGAAGCGGCCGCCAAGGGCGTCGCCCGGATGGTCGCGACGGATGGCCATCGGCTCTCGATGATCGAGCGCGAGGCCGAGGGGTTCGTGATGGAGGGCAACGCCATCATCCCGCGCAAGGGCCTCGCCGAACTACGCAAGCTGCTCGACCAGGAAGGTGAAGAGCAGGTGCAACTGATGCTCGACGGGCAGCTCGCGTGGCTCAAGCGCGGTGCGACCGAGGTCTCGATGCGCCTGGTCGAGGGCGAATTTCCCGACTACCGCGGCGTCATCCCCAAGCAATCGAAGTACGCAGTTTCAGTCGGACGCGACGCGTTGCTGAGCGCGATCAAGCGGGCCGCGATTTTCTCCAACGAGCGTTATCACGGGGTCAAGCTGGGCCTTGCCACCGGCGCACTGACCGTCTCCTCGACCAGCCCCGAGATGGGCGAGGCGAGCGAGACTATCGACGTCGATTTCAGCGGCGAAGAATTCTCGATCGGCTTTAACGCGGCCTATCTCATCCAGGCGCTGGGCGTGATGCCGGCGGAGAGCGATGCCGTCTTGGGACTTAGCGACGAGGTCAGCCCGGGCGTGATGACCTCGGCGACGGATTCGCAGTTCACCTACGTCGTGATGCCGATGCGGCTGTAGGACGGTCGGGAGCTGCGGTCCTTTGAAAGACTCATCAGCGCATAATGGAGCCCCTCATCGGCCAGACCCTGCCGCATGAGAGCGTGCGCTCGCATCGATGCATCCCGGCGCGCGGTCTCGGTCGGACCTGAGTTTTTATCTCGGGCCTCCGCTTCCATCAGAGCCGCCGTTGTGGTCCAGAAGTGCTCCGTGTGCCGGGAAATATCCTCGACCGGCCCCTGCCGGAGACCAACCTCTACCGCTGCAGCGGAATACTCCGCCATCGTGCCAATCCGCGTGTGCCAGTAGTCATTGAATGGAGCTTCGTATTCTCGCCGGCCGAGAAAGCAATCGGCAATAAAGACTCGTCCTCCAGGGCGCAACAGCGAAGCGAGGTGCGCGAACCATTCCCTGCGCGCGAGATGGCAGGAGCTGTCGACAGCCACGGCAGTATCGAAGCAACTTTCACCCGGTACAGCCAGCGCATCGCACAGTAGTGCTCGTACCCGAGACGCAACTCCGGCTTGTGCGGCGAATCGCGCCACCCAGTCCACGTGGGAAGGGACACAGGTCACGGCGGTGACCCGGGCGTCAAACTCTTGCGCCCAGAAAATTGCGCCACCGCCAAGACCACAGCCGACATCAAGGACCTCTCCGCACAGATTAGACGACGCGTTCCAGACTTTGGCGGCGTGATGGAGTAATCGTTCCTGAGCGGCGGTCAGCCGTTGCCGAAGGTCCAGAGACGACAGGCCGGCCGCCGGCGGCTCGTCCATGAGACCGGTATGGTAATGCACGCGTGGTCCCGGCCCATACCGCTGGATAATGGAGTTGGTTTTCGTTTCGTAATACGCGACCACGGCAGGATCGGTAAGAGATTCCTGATTCAGTCGAAGCGGAAGATCAACCTCGTGTGGCTGATGGGTGATCCTTACGAAACTATCTTCTCTTCGCATCGGAGGCGGCGTGAGCTATCAAAAGCAAGGGCACAATTCGTAGTGCATTCGCTGAGAGGTTTTCTGCGCTGTGCTAAAGCGCTTGAGAACCCCAAAGAAAAATTATCTGCCACACACCGGCGGATGTTTGATCGAACAGAAAAAAGTATCTGATTTGATCTTTTACAAGTACGTTCGCTTTTGTCTCGTCCCATTCGGCGACGCCGTGGACGGATCCAAGGACCGGGTCAACGCGTTTTGATGCGCCGTGCGGATGAAACTTGGGGTTATCAGTTGCCCATTCCTGCTGTATATACGTCATTACATTTGCGGCACCCAGCACGAGATCGCTCGCGAGTGGATGGCCGACCTTCTTGAGCACTACGTTCGGGCTTAGTGCATTCTTCAGAGCGACCGCGTTTTGGTTATTGAAGTGGCTTACCGCGTCGTCAAACGCCTTCTCGAGATCATTGCCACTCTGAATAAGCGCAGCCCATTTTCCTGGCATGTCGTCCTCCCGTCCTGATGTTAGTAAGCCGTTTCAAATCGACGAAAGTTATCGTGTCTCTCCCGGTCAATGAATCCTTTTGACGATCTTCAGCTTCCAGCGCGGCCTGTTCAGGAATAGCTATCTGCGCGCGAAATTTTCAGTTCACCCTGTCCCGGCGTGCGCTCCTGGAGTAGTGCTTTACATTCTCGCAAATCGGCCGTATCAAGGCCGCCCTTGAACCAGCCATATACGTCAGCAAGGATTCGTCGGGCATCTTCTTGCTTTCCTTGCTTGCGCCACAAACGGCTCAAACTCATCGCCGCGCGCAATTCCAGAGATTTGGCCGTCTGGCGGCGCGCAATATCAAGGGCCCGACAAAAGTATTCCTCGGCCTGCTTTTGATCGTTGGGCCGCGAATCCTCAGGCGCGGACTTCATTAACCGCACTTCCCCTTCGAGCCGACATAGTTCAGCTTCCCACCAGCACTCACGAGTATCGGCTACGACTTTGTGCGCCTCAGCCAACACGCTCAAAGCGTCTTCCACATGACCGGCCTTTCCATATGCCGCTGCGAGCAGTCCAAGAAAATACGGGACCATTACCTGTGCGCCTGTGGCGCGGAAGGCCGTGATACCTTGACGCATCTGTACGATCCCGACTTCGAGCTGTCCCCGCAGAATCATTGCCGAACCGCGCATCACAGAACCCCAGGGAATCCAGTATGCAAATTCGTGTTCCGTCGAAAGCTTGGTCGCGGCTTCTGCGAGCTTCTCGGTCGCCTGAGGATCTTGATTGAATTGATGGACGATCGAGCCAAAGTTCAAAGCAGCCGCCAGACTGTAAGGGTGAGAAAGTTTTTGCGCGAGCGCGAGCGCTTCGTCGTTGCGCTTGCGCGCCTCGTCCGGATAGCCATGAACCCAAAGAGCCCACGCGGCTTGCGAGAGACACACTACCTTGGGGTCCTGTCCAAAGCTCAACGCACCGGGCTGCATGGGGTCGTGGTTAATGATCACGTGATCGAGGTGCTTGAGCGCGGGAGCAAACTCCGCCAGAGCGGTCAACGTGACGCCCAACGCATGGTGCGCCTCAACCAGCATAAATGCTTCCCCGGCGCTTTCGGCCAGGCGCAGGCATTGCTCGGCCAGTTCACGAGCAACGATGTGCTCGGCGCGCGCCGTATAAAACACCCATAATCCCCAGAGCACAGGGAAAAGCTGCGGAGCCTCACCCGCCTGCCGGCAGAGCTCCCGCGCGCGGGCGTAGACCTTTCCTACCTCGGGCGATCCAAACCCCCTGGTGGCGATTAGCGGAGTGCCCAAGGCGAGTTGCAGCGTGAGTTCTTGCTGAAAGCGTTCCGGACTCTCCGGCAGAGCCTTGAGCAACTCCAATCCCTTGGTGAGGTGGCTGACCGCTTCCGCATTCGCCGAGCGCTGCACCGCCTTCTGGCCCGCCATCTGCCAGTGGGGTATCGCCTTTTGGCCGAGACCGGCCTCAGTATAGTGATGAGCGAGGAGCTGAGGTTGGGCCCCAATGGTGTTCGGAAATCGCTCCTCCAGCACCTGGGCAATCCGCCGATGGTAACTTTGCCGTTTGCTCCTCAACAAGGACTGGTAAGCGGCGTCCTGAATCAACGCGTGCCTAAACCTGTAGCTAGCCTCCGGGGGAATGCCCTGCTCGAGCAGCAGCCCTGCATCCGCCAGCCTTTTCAGCGCCCCGGCGAGCTTGTCATCTTCAGTCGCTGCGATCGCCGCAAGCAATTCCCAGGAGAACTCGTGCCCGATTACCGCGGCGACCTGCGCAACCTCGCGCGCATCCCCCAGCCGGTCCAGGCGCGCCATCAGCGAGTCGCGCAGCGTCGCCGGAATTTCACGCAACGCGGGCTTGACGTCATCAGTGTCGGCCACCGTCCGGATCAACTCCTCGACAAACAACGGCACTCCGCCGCTGCGCTCGATCACCGCCTCCACGACGTCGGCCGGCAGCGCCTCGTGGGTCGTCAGCCGCCCGACCATCTCGCGCGTGTTGCGTGCGCTCAGACGATTCAGCGTCAACTGAGCATGATGCGACCGCAGGGGCCACGGCGCACGGAACTCTGGCCGGGCAGTGCAGATCAGGAGAAGCGGCGCGATAGCATTTTGCTCGGCGAGGAGCTGAATCACCTCCAGCGTCGAAGGGTCAACCCAATGAAGATCTTCAATCACGACTACCAGCGGCTGGACCCGTGCTGTCCCAAGCGCCCAGGCCGCAATAGTCGCCAACAACCGTTTGCGGTGCTGATCCGGTGGCATTTGCAACGTCGGGTATTTGTCGGGGACCGGCAGTTTCATCAGCGGCGCGATTAGCGGAACCGCCTCGCCGAGCTTGACGGAGGCCGCGTCGAGCGACGCTTCGAGGTCGGCAATGCGTTGCTCAGCGCTCTGCTCGCCGCGCCAGCGGAAGCCCTGCTCGAGCAGGTCCTCGACCGTGTAGAGGGGCGTGTTCTGATGTAGCGATGCTGCCGCGGATTCGACCCAGGTGTGTGGCGTGTCCGCGATCTGCTCGTGGAAACGTTGAACGAGGCGAGACTTCCCAATTCCAGCTTCGCCCACGACCAGCATCACCTGTCCCTCTCCCTCGCGCGCCTGATCCCAGCGATTCAGGAGGAGACGCAATTCGTCTTCGCGACCGACGAACGGTGTCAACCCGTGGGCGGCTGCGGCCGCGAGCCGCCCGCGCGCTCCACTCGGCCGGATTACGCGGTAAAGTCGAATCGGATGCTCAACTCCCTTGAGCGATTGCGCCCCCTGGTCCTCAATCGTGAACAGTCCGGAGACGAGATGATGCACGGCCGCGGTTATCAGGACCGTGTCGGGCGCGGCGGCGGTCTGCACCCGCGAGGCGACGTTCGGCACGTCGCCGAACACATTCGCGCGCTTGCCGCTGCTCTCGTCGACGACGACCGAGCCGCTGTGTATCCCGATCCGCACGGCAAGCCTGGGGCACCGCGCGTGCGCAATCCGGCTGTTCAGCCCCGACATCGCATCGAGGATCGCTAGTCCGGCCAGCACCGCACGCTCAGGGTCGTCCTCATGCGCCTGCGGGTAACCGAAGAAAACCAGCAAGCCGTCTCCGAGGAACTGCGCGACGTAGCCACCGAACCGCGCGACCGACTCGGCAGCCACGTGGTGGTAGCTGGTTACGACCTCGCGCCAGTCTTCGGGGTCAAGATTCCCGGCTATTCCGGTCGAGCCTACCAGGTCGCAGAACAGAACGGATAAATGACGCCGCTCTCCTGCGACGCTCGGTGAATCGAGTTGCACGGCTGGCGCGATTGGACGGGGTGAGGGTTGCGGCTTGTCCGCCGGCTGTGAAGATAGTGCTCCGAGCGGAGCGGAGCATTCGCTGCAAAACTTCGCGTTCGTCCGATTCGCTACACCACAGGCAGGACACTGCAGAAAGAGGAGTGCTGAACACTCATCGCAGAACTTCGCGCCCGCGTGATTCTCAGAGCCACAGCCGGAGCAAAGCACTGCGCACCTCTCCTTGGATTTCTTCGCTGAGTATCATCTTTGCGCTTTAACATCTATAGAAAGAAAAAACGCGGAGTCAAATTCTAACTACAAGCGAATCTGCTGAAGATAAGCAGCTTCAGTTTGTCCGTGCGCCAGTTGTTCGCAGCCGGACCGCGCCCACCAATCGTTCGGCCTTCAGTACTCAGAGATTGTCTATCGCATGCTTCCTATCTGTTTCCTGCTTTCAAGTGGCTATCTGCAATTGATGACAGGAATCGACACGCCTTCTTTAGCGCAGACCCTCTCCCCTGGCGGTCGAAGGCGAGTTGAGCGGTGGCACGACGGTTTGTGGAAGGGCCGGCGGGACGAAGATTAGAACTTCCTTGTTGAGCACGTGCTGGCGCGCCTCGAACGGAAAGACCTGCTCACTGGCGACTTCCTTGCTCGCACCGCCAAGCTGATTGAGAAGGTCGCTCCGGTCGCGCCTTCGAACGATCACCCAGTGCACTTTGTTGTCGAGCGCGTCGTGCCGCAATTTGCCCGCGTCATCATAGGACGGCAGCGGTTGCGGGAGATCGAGGTAGTAGAGCGGACCCACTGTTTTGTACAGCACCACACCGGTGGTCGCTGGGCCCATCTGGCGACGGATATCTTCGGCAAATTTTTTCTCGCCGCGCCATTGATCGGCAGCGGGCATCGCAAAGATGAACAGGTAGGCCATTAAAAGCGTCCCAATTGCGGCCGTGGAGAACGCAACTCGCCGCGTGTCGAATTTTTTCAAGGTGTAGATCACCGCGAACAGCGAGATCGCCCAGCAAATCGCATAGAGCGCGCGGTCGGGCGCCGGGGGCAGCGCGGCCATCGCACCGCTCATGATCCAGCCGGGCGGAAGCATCACGATCGCACCGCCGGCGACCGCAATCGCGATCACCGCGTAGCCAATGCTGAGCATGCGGCGCGCCAGCAGTGACAGCGCCGCGGTCGGGGTCGCCAGCGTTCGCGCGACCAACAGTGCCGCGGCGGGCAGGATCGGCAGCAGGTAGTAGCTTCGGCGCGATCCGGAAAGCGTGAAGAAGATGAAGGTCGCCCAGAAATAGACCAGTGCGAAACGATGGCCGCGCGAGGCGGCGGCTGCGCGGTCGGCATCGCCTTGCGGGCCCGCATCGGGCTTCCGATGAGCCTCCGCCAGCGCCGCGGGCAGGAATGCCGACCACGGCATCATCAGGGCGAAGATCACGTAGCAATAAAGATAGATGGGTCCGCGGTGGTCGAACGGATGGAAAAAACGCACGACGTTTTCGCGATAGACCATCTCCAGGCCCTTCCCGGAACCGGTGCGTGCGGCGGAAATCGCAAACGGCACATAGTAAACCGCCGCGCCAAGCGGTATCGCGACTAGGGATTTCCAGTTGAACAGCCATCGATTGCGCTCGATGAGCCATCCGATTCGGAGCAAGACCGGTTCGCGAGAAAGCCGTCGTCCCAACTCGGCCCATCCGTCTGCCAGACACGAGTACACTCCGAGCACCATCAGCGGCAGCACGTATCCGAGCAGTCCCTTGGTGAGTGACGTCGCCGCCATCACCAGCCAGAGCCCAACCACCCACCATCCGTTCTGCCGCCGCTCATTACGCAGGAAAAGCGCGAAGGCCGCCAGCTCGCCCGTGACGGTTTCTACGTCGGCCGAGGCATGACGGGAAAAAAACACGAAGCTGAAGCTGGTCGCCAAGATAAGTCCGGCGAGTAACGCGACGCGGTCACCGTAGAGCCGCCGCCCGACCAGCATCACCAGCCACACGCCGAGCACTCCGGCGATCGCGCATGGGAGCCGCGCCGAAGTCTCGTCGAGTCCTCCGGTCAGCCATGTGGCCGCCATCACCAGCCAGTAGGAACCGAGCGGCTTGTCGTAGTAAACGCGTCCGTTGATGGTCGGCCAGAAATAACGCCCCGTAAGATGCATCTCGCGCGCAATTTCGGCCCATCGAAACTCCGAGGACCACAACGCGCGCGCCCCCAGGCGGACGAAGAACATCACGGCCGCCAGCGTCAGGACGGCGGCTGCAGCGGCACGCCATGAGACGGCGTATCCGAGAATCTCGATCGTTGGGTTGGCGGCAGCCGCTCGCGAGCTGCGGTCGGCAGGGGTGCGCTCTGCGCCGATAGGCTCGTCGTCACGGCGCGGGTCAGCGGTACTTTCCATTTGGCGATCAGGTTCGCAGCCTGTTATCCGAGGTTCAAGTGCCTTGCGAGTGCCGGCGCGTGCTCGGGACCCGCCTGGAATCGTGCGCGCGGGCCTTTTCAGGCGCTCGCGATCGTCCTCGGAATCGCTCCTCGATAGAAAGGCTGCTCCGGCGCATGCTACCGTCAAAAACATCCGGCCTCCGCCGCCGAGAAGTTCCGGGAGTAGTGATCGCAATGAGCGACGAGCACGGCCACGCGGCCTCGGGCCGCAAGCCCAACCGCCTCATCAATGAGCAGAGTCCGTACCTACGTCAGCACGCGCACAATCCGGTGGATTGGTACGCGTGGGGCGACGAGGCTCTGGGGCGAGCGCGGGCCGAGAACAAGCCCGTCCTGCTCTCGATCGGTTACTCGGCGTGTCATTGGTGCCACGTGATGGAGCGCGAGTCGTTCGAGAACGAACAGATCGCGCAATTGATGAATGAAAATTTCGTTTCAATCAAAGTCGATCGCGAAGAGCGTCCCGATCTCGACCAGATTTACATGGACGCCGTTCAGCTTCTGACCGGGCGCGGAGGATGGCCGCTTACTGTTTTCCTGACGCCGGCGGGCGAGCCGTTTTACGGCGGCACCTACTTTCCGCCGGAGGATCGCCAGGGGATGCCCGGCTTTCCGCGCGTGTTGACCGCGATCGCCACTGCTTATCAGACCAAGCCCGACGACATCCGCCAAAACGTCGAGCGGTTGGGCAAGGGGCTTTCAGGGCTGGCGGACTTCAATCCCGACAGCGGCGAGTTAAGAACCGACATGGCGGAGGCCGGCGCGCGCGCGCTGGCCGAGCATTACGACCGGATCAACGGCGGCCTGGGACACGCGCCCAAGTTTCCCAACAGTTTCGTGTTTTCGCTTTTTCTCCGGATGCATCAGGCGACCGGCGACTTGGAATTCGGGCACATGGTGCGCGAGACCCTGACCAAAATGGCCAAGGGCGGGATCTACGACCAGCTCGGCGGCGGGTTCCATCGCTATAGCGTGGACGATCGATGGCTGGTGCCGCACTTCGAAAAGATGCTCTACGACAACGCGTTGTTGGCGCGGCTTTACCTCGACGCCGGGCGCGCGTTGGGGGAGCCCGAGTTCTTGAGCGTGGCGCGCGAGATTCTGGATTACGTGCTGCGCGAGATGACCAGTCCCGAGGGCGGTTTCTACTCGACCCAGGACGCCGACAGCGAGGGCGAAGAGGGCAAGTTCTTCGTCTGGACGCCCGAGGAGGCGCGCGGGGTGCTGGGCGAAGAGCTGAGCGCGATCGCGGAGCGCTACTTCGACATCAGCGCAGAGGGCAACTTCGAGGGCGCCAACATCCTGCATCGCACGATCGGCGCCGACGACGCGGCCCGGCTGTTCAAAAAAAGCCCGGAGGAGATGGAGCGCGCGATCGTCGAGATTCGGCGCCGGCTGTTCGAGGCACGCGAGCGGCGGGTCAAGCCGGCGCGCGACGAAAAGATCCTCGCCGCGTGGAACGGGATGATGATCGGTGCGCTGGCCGAGGGCTACCGGGCGCTTGGCGACGAGCGCTACTTGAAGGCGGCCGCGGGCGGCGCGGAGTTCGTGATGACGCGGCTGTGGGACGGGCACGCGCTCAAGCGCTCGTACAAGGACGGCGTCGCCCGCTTCAATGGCTACCTTGAGGATTACGCGCTGTTTGCAGGCAGCCTGATCGATCTTTATGAAGCGTCGCTAGACGGCCGCTACCTGGAATTGGCCCGCACGATGGCCGACGCGATCCTCGCGCGTTTCCTGGATGCGGAAAAAGGCGGCTTCTTCTTCACCTCGGCCGACCATGAGCGGCTGATCACGCGATCGAAGGCGGTCTTCGACGGCTCGACGCCTTCAGGCAACAGTGCGGCGGTGATCGCATTGCTTAGGCTCCACGGCTACACCGGCGAGGAGCGCTACTTCGCCGAAGCGCGGCGGACGCTCAGCCTGCTCCGCAGCTTCGTCGAGCAGCAACCGTTCGCGTTCTCGCACATGCTCGAAGCGATCGATCTCTATCAGCGCGGCGCGGTCGAAATCGTGATCGTGGGCGATCGCGGTACCAGCGGCGCGCAGGAATGGATCGAGCGGCTGGGCCTGCTCTACCTGCCCAACCGCGCGTTGTTCCTGGCCGACCCGCGCTCCGCGCAGAGCGGCTTCGTGCCCGAGGCGGTGCGGGGCAAATCGCAGGTCGACGGCAAGTTGACGGCCTACGTCTGCCGCCAGCGGGCTTGCTCGGCGCCGATTACGTCGTTCGACGCGCTGAGGGGAGAGCTCCGAGGTTGAGCGCGGACGCGGCACGACTAGCCGCAACGGTCATAGCTTCCGGACCGGCGTATGCGCCGATGGCGCTCAACCGGACGGCGGTCGCCGGGCGCTCTGCGCTCAAGGTCGCGGTCTTGAACGCAGCCGGCGGCGCGGACTTCGACGCGATCCTTGGTTGTTTGACGCGTCCACCTCTCGCCGACGCCGGCACCTTGCTGTTGTGTGAGGCGAGCTGGCGGATGCCGCGGCATGGGTTGGTCGAATTTGCGCCCAGGCTCGCTGCGGCGCTCAAGCTGAGTTTCGTGTTCGTGCCGTCGTTCGGCCGGGTCGGCGCGTCCGGCGAATTGCGCACGATCGGCAATGCGATCCTATGTTCGCAGCCGCTCGAGGATTTCCGCGCCGTTGCGTTGGCCAGGCCGCCGTTTCGGTCTTATCGGCATCCGCTGGTCGGCGCGCATCAGGGCGTCCTCGCCAGCGTCAGGGTCGATGGCCGGCGCGTCACGATAGGAGTCGTGCATCTGGAACGGCGCTGGGATCCGGAGGGGCGCGGGCGTCAGATGGAAGATTTCCTCCGCGCGATCGGCGACGCAGCGCCGGTCATTATTGGCGGCGACCTCAACACGACCACGATGGACATGGACCGGCCGTGGTTGCTGCTTGAGACATTGGCGGAGATTGTCTCGCACCCGCAGCGGTTTCGAGAGCCGCAGCCGTATGAGCCCCTGTTCGAGCGGCTAAGAGAGCACGGATTGTCGATCGAAGGGGCCAACGTGCCGGCGGCGCCGACGTTCACCTTCAGCCGGATGGTGCCACTGCGATGGCGTCCGAAACTCGATTGGATCGCGGCGCGTGGAATCCAGCCGGTGAACGGGTCGGCTGCGGTGGTGCCCGCGCGCACTTCGATCTTCGGGCGGCGGGTTTCCGATCACGATTTCGTGCTGTGCGAATTCCGCCCCTGACGACCGGTTCGTCCGCATAGCGGCCGCGCGGTAGAATCGAAAGTTCGTTTTCGACGCCAATTTGTTTGAGGAGCGACTGCCCGATGAGTGATTCGCATCCTGCGCCCGGCAATTCAGCCGATCATTGGCGCGACCACGGCGTCTGTGTAATTCCCGGCGATCGGCTTGACCCCGATACTGCACAGACGCCCGGCATGTCCCGGGCGGCGGCGATCAACAAGGCTCGCGTGGGAGCGCAGAAAATCTGGGCGGGCACGGTCAGGATCGAAGCGAACGCGAAAACCGGCGCGCATCATCATGGCGAGCTGGAGAGCGTGATCTACGTCGTTGAAGGGCGCGCGCGGATGCGCTGGGGCGAAAACCTCGAATACGTCGCCGAAGCCGGGCCGGGCGACTTCATCTTTATTCCGCCGTTCATGCCGCATCAGGAGATCAACGCTTCGACCGACGCGCCACTCTCATGCGTGGTCGTGCGCAGCGGCCAGGAGGCGGTGGTGATCAATCTCGACATCGAGCCTGTCGAACGTCCAGAGGCGGTTTTCTGGGTCGATCCGATCCACCGCCCTCCCCAGAGGTGAAACAAACCCTGCTCAACCGCGTTTGCGGATACGCTCGGCCTCGGCCAGCAGCGTCGGATAGCCGAACGGCGGCTGAACACCGCTCAAGTCGAGATTGCCGAGGCGGCGCGAGCGCGTGATCATCGCGCCGGCTGCGCTGGCGACCTCCTCCGCGGATTCATCGCTCAGCTCATATCCGTACAACTCGCGCGCCATCGCCTTGGCTGTCTTCGCCGTCAGTTTTGCCATTGCCATTCCTCCCGCGGTTCATCCATAGTTTTTTAGATCTTGGGCAGCGGCAACGGGCCGCGCGCGTGCTCGTATGCATCGGCCACCTGCAACACCGTGAGCTCGTCGAACGGCTTGCCGATGATTTGCATCGAGAGCGGCAGGCCTTCACTCGAGAGCCCGGTAGGAATCGAAACCACCGGCTGCCCAGTAGCGTTGAATGGTCCGGTAAAGCGCACCATGTTGGCGATCATGTCGTAGGACCGGTCGCCGATTTTCGGCGCGGCGGTCGCCTGCGAAGGTGCGAGCAGGACGGCATGGTCCTGCAGCGCCGCGAGCGCCTCGGCCAGCATCAGGTTGCGCTCGCGCTGCGCGCGGATGTAGTTGACCGCGGTAATCGTCATCGAGGTCTCGATGAGCGAGCGGACGTCGGCGCCGTAGTCCCCCGGCCGCTCGCGTATCCACTGTTCGTGAAACTCCAGCGCCTCGGCCATCAGGACTACCATTGTCACCAGTGAGCCCTCGACCAACGATGGGATCGAAACCTCTTCGACGGCCGCCCCCAGCGCGCCGAGTTGCTTCAGCGCCGCGGCGAACGCCCGCGCCACTGGATCCGACACGCCGCTATTGAGCTCGCGGATCACGCCAACGCGCATCCCCTTGAGGTCCCCGCCGAGACGGCTGGTGTAGTCGGGCACCGCCTCGCGGCTGGAGGTCGCGTCGTTGGGGTCGTATCCCGCGATGACGTTGAGCATCAGCGCGGCGTCGCGCGCGGTGCGGGTGATCGGCCCGGTGTGGTCGAGCGAGTCCGAGAGCGGCATGACGCCGTAGCGGCTGACGCGGCTCCAGGTTTGTTTGAGTCCGACGCATCCGCAGCACGCCGCGGGAATCCGGATTGAGCCGCCGGTGTCGGTCCCGATCGTCGCCGCCGCGGTACGCGCGACGATCGCTGCGCCGGAGCCGCCGCTGGAACCGCCGGGTATGCGGTCGAGGTCGTAAGGATTGCGGCAGGTGCCCCAATGCGGATTGTTGGTGCTCGCGCCATAAGCGAACTCGTGCAGGTTGAGCTTGCCGAGCAGCACTGCGCCTGCTTCGCTGAGCCGCGTCCATACGGTTGAGTCGTGGTTGGGAACGAACTCGCCAAGAATTTTCGAGCCGCCGGTGGTCAGGATACCCTTGGTGTAGCAGAGATCCTTGAGCCCGATCGGCACGCCGTGAAACGGCCCGCGCCATCGGCCGGCCGTGATTTCCTTTTCGGCCGCACGCGCCATCGTGCGCGCGGCCTCGGCGGTCACGGTGATGTAGGAGATGATGCGCTCGTCGACCGCCTCGATGCGATCGAGATAGGCCTGGGTCAGTTCGACCGGCGAAATTTCCTTCGCGCGCAGTTTTTGCGACAACGCGGCGACGTCGAAATCGAGCAGTGGGCTTGGATTGGCCATCGGTCACCTCGGGTGCGGATGGATCTTGGAGGACGGGCAGGCGCGGCTGCGGGCCTTCCGCCGTCCACGCGCGCTACCCTAGCGCAATTTTCGGCGAAGGGGTGAGCGCTGTACCGGGCCCCCGGGAAACTACCTCACGATCCCGCGGCGGCGGAGATCTTCGATCCGTTCGCGGCCATAGCCGAGGTAGCGCGCGAGAATCTCGTCGGTGTGCTCGCCCAGAAGCGGCGCGGCGTGCTCGACCTTGCCAGGCATCGCGGAGAACTTCGCCAATGTGCCGGTCTGCACGACGGTTCCCCATTGCGAATGGCGCAGTTCAGCCAGCAGATCGTTGGCCTTGACCTGGGGATCGTCGAAGAGATCAGCCGTGCGATGCGTGCTGAGCGCAGGTACTCCGGCCGCGCCAAGCGCCGCCAGCGCCTGCGCACGGTCGACGCTCGCGAAGGCCGCGGCGATTGCCCGCGCGAGTGCGCCATCCTCCGGCTCGCGGGCGGCCACCGCATAGGGCGCGACGGCGGCGAGCTTGCACACGCAGCGCATCGCATCCCACTCCGCCGGTGCCGCGGCGTGGACAAACATCCACGCGCCATCGCGGCACTGGTAGGCGCGGCAGAGCGCCGAGCGGCCACGCGCTTCGGGGCGGCCGTTTTCCAGGTCGGGGCGGCCGTCGAAAAAAATGAACTCGCCCTGCTGGAAGGCCATCGCGGACTGAAGCAGCGAGGTCTCGCAGAGTTGACCGCGGCCCAGTCGCTCGCGCGCGCGTAGCGCGAGCACGCATCCGAAGGCCGAAAGCATCGCGGCCCCGTAGTCGCAAATCGCGCAGGTGAGATAAAGCGGCGGATGATGGTGTCCGCCCTCTGCCGCCATCAGGCCCGAGCGCGCCTGCAACAGCGGATCGAAGCCTGGCTGGTTATGTTCGGGGCCGCGGTTGCCGAAGCCGTTGACCGACATATAGATGAGGTGCGGATTGATCGCCGCGATCGATTGGTAGTCCAGGCCGAAACGGCGCATCCGGCCCGGGCGCAAGTTTTCCACCACGATATCCGCGCGGCGCACCAAGCCGTGGATCATCTCGCGCCCCTCGGGCGATCCAAGGTCGAGCGAAAGCGCGCGCTTGCCCTGGTTCCAGCCGAGAAAGCCGAAGCCGAAGTGGCGGAACGCGTCGCCCTCGAGGCTTTCGATCTTGATCACGTCGGCGCCCATCTGGCCGAGGATCATTGGTCCGTACGAGCGGCAATGTAGCTGCAGAAATCCAGTATCAGCAGGCCATCGAGCGGGCCGCGGAGAATTTGCCCTCGCGCGGCGCGTAGCTTCGCGCCCGCGTCGGGGGCTCGGCGAGCCATCTTTCGACGTCGGGGTCATCTTTAATTGCCGGCGCAGGACCGGCGATCTCGCCGGGCGTGAGTTCGAGTCCGACCGCGATGCCAGGCTGGATCGTCGCGCCGAGTGTGGGATCGTCGATCGCGCGGCGCATCGCGAGCGCGTCGACCTGCGGATGGTCGATGAATTCCATGCGCGAGAGCACGGGTGCGCACGGGATATCATTCTCGCGCAGGATGCGGATCCATTCCTCGCGCGGCCGCGTCGCGAATATTCCCTGGAGCAAATCCTTCAGCGCCTGTCGATGCGCGCTCGGAACGCCCCACGGTGCGCCCTCGAAGCGGGCGTCGGAAACCAGCTCGGGCCGCTCGATCGCGAGCGCGAGCTTGTTCCAGAACGTCACGTTGCCGCAGGCAACGAACAGATATTCGCCGTCGGCGGCGCGAAACAGCCGGTAGCACGGAATCGGACCCAGCGGGTCGAGCGGCCCTTCATACATGCGGGTCATCTTTTCGTGGCGCATGATGCCGCCGGTCTGAAGCGAAAACGCGCCGGCCAATAGAGAGACCTCGACCAACTGTCCCCGCGATTGTCCGCTGCTGTCCCAGTCGCGGGCGCAGAGCGCCGCGACCGTCGCGGTCGCGCCGAGCACGCCCGCCGAATAGCTGGCGGCGGGGAAATGCAAGGCCACCGGATTTCCGCTGAGCGCCCACTGGCTGCCGTAGATGCCGCCGAGCGCGGAGACCAGTTCGTCGCTGGCGTCGAAATTGGCGAGTGGCCCGCGGTTTCCGAGCGGCGGAACCTGCAACACCACCAGATACGGATTGATACGGCAAGATCCGCGTAATCAAGCTGGAGCTCGCGCATCCTCGCCCCGGTCCATCCGAATACCGCGACGCTGGCCCATCGGACAGCCGCTCGACCCGAGCTCGCTCGGCTTGAACGTCGAAGAAGAGCGCGCGCTTGCTCGATTCAGCGCATGAAAATGTGCGGTGCCGCGTTCGCGAGCGCCGCCCGGAGGCTCCACCCGGATAGCGCGTGCGCCCTGTTCCGCGAGAAGCATTGCGGCGTAGGCGGCGCCCAGGTTGGAGTCGAATTCGACCAGATTGATGCCGTCGAGAGCTTTATTCATCGATGTCAGCCCGGTGCGAAAATGGCTTCGCTTGAAGCAAACGATCGAAATTCTCACGAGGCGGCCAGGCCGCGCAGGGCTCACAAACGCTCAAATGATAGGGGCTTTGGTTCACTGGACCGGAATTCCCGCCGGTGAATTCAACCGCGCATAATGATGGCGTAACCGGCGCGTAACGTTTGCACTTTAAAACACCGGGCGTGCGCAGTATCCCTACGCGGGACCGCTGTCGCTACGTCCAAAAAGAGGGAGAGA
>CAVTIS010000014.1:0-22707 GCA_963734845.1 uncultured delta proteobacterium
AATTCTAACTACAAGCGAATCTGCTGAAGATAAGCAGCTTCAGTAATTGGGTGCGCCAGTTGTTATCAGCCCTACTGCGCCCACCAATCGTTCGGCCTTCAGTACTCAGAGATTGTCTATCGCATGCTTCCCATCCGTTTCCTGCTTTCAAGTGGCTATCTGCAATTGATGACAGGAATCGACACGCCTTCTTTAGCGTACAGCCTTTTCCCTGGCGGTCGAAGGCGAGTTGAGCGGTGGCACGACGGTTTGTGGAAGGGCCGGCGGGACGAAGATTAGAACTTCCTTGTTGAGCACGTGCTGGCGCGCCTCGAACGGAAAGACCTGCTCACTGGCGACTTCCTTGCTCGCACCGCCAAGCTGATCGAGAAGGTCGCTCCGGTCGCGCCTTCGAACGATCACCCAGTGCACTTTGTTGTCGAGCGCGTCGTGCCGCAATTTGCCCGCGTCATCATAGGACGGCAGCGGTTGCGGGAGATCGAGGTAGTAGAGCGGACCCACTGTTTTGTACAGCACCACACCGGTGGTCGCTGGGCCCATCTGGCGACGGATATCTTCGGCAAATTTTTTCTCGCCGCGCCATTGATCGGCAGCGGGCATCGCAAAGATGAACAGGTAGGCCATTAAAAGCGTCCCAATTGCGGCCGTGGAGAACGCAACTCGCCGCGTGTCGAATTTTTTCAAGGTGTAGATCACCGCGAACAGCGAGATCGCCCAGCAAATCGCATAGAGCGCGCGGTCGGGCGCCGGGGGCAGCGCGGCCATCGCACCGCTCATGATCCAGCCGGGCGGAAGCATCACGATCGCACCGCCGGCGACCGCAATCGCGATCACCGCGTAGCCAATGCTGAGCATGCGGCGCGCCAGCAGTGACAGCGCCGCGGTCGGGGTCGCCAGCGTTCGCGCGACCAACAGTGCCGCGGCGGGCAGGATCGGCAGCAGGTAGTAGCTTCGGCGCGATCCGGAAAGCGTGAAGAAGATGAAGGTCGCCCAGAAATAGACCAGTGCGAAACGATGGCCGCGCGAGGCGGCGGCTGCGCGGTCGGCATCGCCTTGCGGGCCCGCATCGGGCTTCCGATGAGCCTCCGCCAGCGCCGCGGGCAGGAATGCCGACCACGGCATCATCAGGGCGAAGATCACGTAGCAATAAAGATAGATGGGTCCGCGGTGGTCGAACGGATGGAAAAAACGCACGACGTTTTCGCGATAGACCATCTCCAGGCCCTTCCCGGAACCGGTGCGTGCGGCGGAAATCGCAAACGGCACATAGTAAACCGCCGCGCCAAGCGGTATCGCGACTAGGGATTTCCAGTTGAACAGCCATCGATTGCGCTCGATGAGCCATCCGATTCGGAGCAAGACCGGTTCGCGAGAAAGCCGTCGTCCCAACTCGGCCCATCCGTCTGCCAGACACGAGTACACTCCGAGCACCATCAGCGGCAGCACGTATCCGAGCAGTCCCTTGGTGAGTGACGTCGCCGCCATCACCAGCCAGAGCCCAACCACCCACCATCCGTTCTGCCGCCGCTCATTACGCAGGAAAAGCGCGAAGGCCGCCAGCTCGCCCGTGACGGTTTCTACGTCGGCCGAGGCATGACGGGAAAAAAACACGAAGCTGAAGCTGGTCGCCAAGATAAGTCCGGCGAGTAACGCGACGCGGTCACCGTAGAGCCGCCGCCCGACCAGCATCACCAGCCACACGCCGAGCACTCCGGCGATCGCGCATGGGAGCCGCGCCGAAGTCTCGTCGAGTCCTCCGGTCAGCCATGTGGCCGCCATCACCAGCCAGTAGGAACCGAGCGGCTTGTCGTAGTAAACGCGTCCGTTGATGGTCGGCCAGAAATAACGCCCCGTAAGATGCATCTCGCGCGCAATTTCGGCCCATCGAAACTCCGAGGACCACAACGCGCGCGCCCCCAGGCGGACGAAGAACATCACGGCCGCCAGCGTCAGGACGGCGGCTGCAGCGGCACGCCATGAGACGGCGTATCCGAGAATCTCGATCGTTGGGTTGGCGGCAGCCGCTCGCGAGCTGCGGTCGGCAGGGGTGCGCTCTGCGCCGATAGGCTCGTCGTCACGGCGCGGGTCAGCGGTACTTTCCATTTGGCGATCAGGTTCGCAGCCTGTTATCCGAGGTTCAAGTGCCTTGCGAGTGCCGGCGCGTGCTCGGGACCCGCCTGGAATCGTGCGCGCGGGCCTTTTCAGGCGCTCGCGATCGTCCTCGGAATCGCTCCTCGATAGAAAGGCTGCTCCGGCGCATGCTACCGTCAAAAACATCCGGCCTCCGCCGCCGAGAAGTTCCGGGAGTAGTGATCGCAATGAGCGACGAGCACGGCCACGCGGCCTCGGGCCGCAAGCCCAACCGCCTCATCAATGAGCAGAGTCCGTACCTACGTCAGCACGCGCACAATCCGGTGGATTGGTACGCGTGGGGCGACGAGGCTCTGGGGCGAGCGCGGGCCGAGAACAAGCCCGTCCTGCTCTCGATCGGTTACTCGGCGTGTCATTGGTGCCACGTGATGGAGCGCGAGTCGTTCGAGAACGAACAGATCGCGCAATTGATGAATGAAAATTTCGTTTCAATCAAAGTCGATCGCGAAGAGCGTCCCGATCTCGACCAGATTTACATGGACGCCGTTCAGCTTCTGACCGGGCGCGGAGGATGGCCGCTTACTGTTTTCCTGACGCCGGCGGGCGAGCCGTTTTACGGCGGCACCTACTTTCCGCCGGAGGATCGCCAGGGGATGCCCGGCTTTCCGCGCGTGTTGACCGCGATCGCCACTGCTTATCAGACCAAGCCCGACGACATCCGCCAAAACGTCGAGCGGTTGGGCAAGGGGCTTTCAGGGCTGGCGGACTTCAATCCCGACAGCGGCGAGTTAAGAACCGACATGGCGGAGGCCGGCGCGCGCGCGCTGGCCGAGCATTACGATCGGATCAACGGCGGCCTGGGACACGCGCCCAAGTTTCCCAACAGTTTCGTGTTTTCGCTTTTTCTCCGGATGCATCAGGCGACCGGCGACTTGGAATTCGGGCACATGGTGCGCGAGACCCTGACCAAAATGGCCAAGGGCGGGATCTACGACCAGCTCGGCGGCGGGTTCCATCGCTATAGCGTGGACGATCGATGGCTGGTGCCGCACTTCGAAAAGATGCTCTACGACAACGCGTTGTTGGCGCGGCTTTACCTCGACGCCGGGCGCGCGTTGGGGGAGCCCGAGTTCTTGAGCGTGGCGCGCGAGATTCTGGATTACGTGCTGCGCGAGATGACCAGTCCCGAGGGCGGTTTCTACTCGACCCAGGACGCCGACAGCGAGGGCGAAGAGGGCAAGTTCTTCGTCTGGACGCCCGAGGAGGCGCGCGGGGTGCCGGGCGAAGAGCTGAGCGCGATCGCGGAGCGCTACTTCGACATCAGCGCAGAGGGCAACTTCGAGGGCGCCAACATCCTGCATCGCACGATCGGCGCCGACGACGCGGCCCGGCTGTTCAAAAAAAGCCCGGAGGAGATGGAGCGCGCGATCGTCGAGATTCGGCGCCGGCTGTTCGAGGCACGCGAGCGGCGGGTCAAGCCGGCGCGCGACGAAAAGATCCTCGCCGCGTGGAACGGGATGATGATCGGTGCGCTGGCCGAGGGCTACCGGGCGCTTGGCGACGAGCGCTACTTGAAGGCGGCCGCGGGCGGCGCGGAGTTCGTGATGACGCGGCTGTGGGACGGGCACGCGCTCAAGCGCTCGTACAAGGACGGCGTCGCCCGCTTCAATGGCTACCTTGAGGATTACGCGCTGTTTGCAGGCAGCCTGATCGATCTTTATGAAGCGTCGCTAGACGGCCGCTACCTGGAATTGGCCCGCACGATGGCCGACGCGATCCTCGCGCGTTTCCTGGATGCGGAAAAAGGCGGCTTCTTCTTCACCTCGGCCGACCATGAGCGGCTGATCACGCGATCGAAGGCGGTCTTCGACGGCTCGACGCCTTCAGGCAACAGTGCGGCGGTGATCGCATTGCTTAGGCTCCACGGCTACACCGGCGAGGAGCGCTACTTCGCCGAAGCGCGGCGGACGCTCAGCCTGCTCCGCAGCTTCGTCGAGCAGCAACCGTTCGCGTTCTCGCACATGCTCGAAGCGATCGATCTCTATCAGCGCGGCGCGGTCGAAATCGTGATCGTGGGCGATCGCGGTACCAGCGGCGCGCAGGAATGGATCGAGCGGCTGGGCCTGCTCTACCTGCCCAACCGCGCGTTGTTCCTGGCCGACCCGCGCTCCGCGCAGAGCGGCTTCGTGCCCGAGGCGGTGCGGGGCAAATCGCAGGTCGACGGCAAGTTGACGGCCTACGTCTGCCGCCAGCGGGCTTGCTCGGCGCCGATTACGTCGTTCGACGCGCTGAGGGGAGAGCTCCGAGGTTGAGCGCGGACGCGGCACGACTAGCCGCAACGGTCACAGCTTCCGGACCGGCGTATGCGCCGATGGCGCTCAACCGGACGGCGGTCGCCGGGCGCTCTGCGCTCAAGGTCGCGGTCTTGAACGCAGCCGGCGGCGCGGACTTCGACGCGATCCTTGGTTGTTTGACGCGTCCACCTCTCGCCGACGCCGGCACCTTGCTGTTGTGTGAGGCGAGCTGGCGGATGCCGCGGCATGGGTTGGTCGAATTTGCGCCCAGGCTCGCTGCGGCGCTCAAGCTGAGTTTCGTGTTCGTGCCGTCGTTCGGCCGGGTCGGCGCGTCCGGCGAATTGCGCACGATCGGCAATGCGATCCTATGTTCGCAGCCGCTCGAGGATTTCCGCGCCGTTGCGTTGGCCAGGCCGCCGTTTCGGTCTTATCGGCATCCGCTGGTCGGCGCGCATCAGGGCGTCCTCGCCAGCGTCAGGGTCGATGGCCGGCGCGTCACGATAGGAGTCGTGCATCTGGAACGGCGCTGGGATCCGGAGGGGCGCGGGCGTCAGATGGAAGATTTCCTCCGCGCGATCGGCGACGCAGCGCCGGTCATTATTGGCGGCGACCTCAACACGACCACGATGGACATGGACCGGCCGTGGTTGCTGCTTGAGACATTGGCGGAGATTGTCTCGCACCCGCAGCGGTTTCGAGAGCCGCAGCCGTATGAGCCCCTGTTCGAGCGGCTAAGAGAGCACGGATTGTCGATCGAAGGGGCCAACGTGCCGGCGGCGCCGACGTTCACCTTCAGCCGGATGGTGCCACTGCGATGGCGTCCGAAACTCGATTGGATCGCGGCGCGTGGAATCCAGCCGGTGAACGGGTCGGCTGCGGTGGTGCCCGCGCGCACTTCGATCTTCGGGCGGCGGGTTTCCGATCACGATTTCGTGCTGTGCGAATTCCGCCCCTGACGACCGGTTCGTCCGCATAGCGGCCGCGCGGTAGAATCGAAAGTTCGTTTTCGACGCCAATTTGTTTGAGGAGCGACTGCCCGATGAGTGATTCGCATCCTGCGCCCGGCAATTCAGCCGATCATTGGCGCGACCACGGCGTCTGTGTAATTCCCGGCGATCGGCTTGACCCCGATACTGCACAGACGCCCGGCATGTCCCGGGCGGCGGCGATCAACAAGGCTCGCGTGGGAGCGCAGAAAATCTGGGCGGGCACGGTCAGGATCGAAGCGAACGCGAAAACCGGCGCGCATCATCATGGCGAGCTGGAGAGCGTGATCTACGTCGTTGAAGGGCGCGCGCGGATGCGCTGGGGCGAAAACCTCGAATACGTCGCCGAAGCCGGGCCGGGCGACTTCATCTTTATTCCGCCGTTCATGCCGCATCAGGAGATCAACGCTTCGACCGACGCGCCACTCTCATGCGTGGTCGTGCGCAGCGGCCAGGAGGCGGTGGTGATCAATCTCGACATCGAGCCTGTCGAACGTCCAGAGGCGGTTTTCTGGGTCGATCCGATCCACCGCCCTCCCCAGAGGTGAAACAAACCCTGCTCAACCGCGTTTGCGGATACGCTCGGCCTCGGCCAGCAGCGTCGGATAGCCGAACGGCGGCTGAACACCGCTCAAGTCGAGATTGCCGAGGCGGCGCGAGCGCGTGATCATCGCGCCGGCTGCGCTGGCGACCTCCTCCGCGGATTCATCGCTCAGCTCATATCCGTACAACTCGCGCGCCATCGCCTTGGCTGTCTTCGCCGTCAGTTTTGCCATTGCCATTCCTCCCGCGGTTCATCCATAGTTTTTTAGATCTTGGGCAGCGGCAACGGGCCGCGCGCGTGCTCGTATGCATCGGCCACCTGCAACACCGTGAGCTCGTCGAACGGCTTGCCGATGATTTGCATCGAGAGCGGCAGGCCTTCACTCGAGAGCCCAGTAGGAATCGAAACCACCGGCTGCCCAGTAGCGTTGAATGGTCCGGTAAAGCGCACCATGTTGGCGATCATGTCGTAGGACCGGTCGCCGATTTTCGGCGCGGCGGTCGCCTGCGAAGGTGCGAGCAGGACGGCATGGTCCTGCAGCGCCGCGAGCGCCTCGGCCAGCATCAGGTTGCGCTCGCGCTGCGCGCGGATGTAGTTGACCGCGGTAATCGTCATCGAGGTCTCGATGAGCGAGCGGACGTCGGCGCCGTAGTCCCCCGGCCGCTCGCGTATCCACTGTTCGTGAAACTCCAGCGCCTCGGCCATCAGGACTACCATTGTCACCAGTGAGCCCTCGACCAACGATGGGATCGAAACCTCTTCGACGGCCGCCCCCAGCGCGCCGAGTTGCTTCAGCGCCGCGGCGAACGCCCGCGCCACTGGATCCGACACGCCGCTATTGAGCTCGCGGATCACGCCAACGCGCATCCCCTTGAGGTCCCCGCCGAGACGGCTGGTGTAGTCGGGCACCGCCTCGCGGCTGGAGGTCGCGTCGTTGGGGTCGTATCCCGCGATGACGTTGAGCATCAGCGCGGCGTCGCGCGCGGTGCGGGTGATCGGCCCGGTGTGGTCGAGCGAGTCCGAGAGCGGCATGACGCCGTAGCGGCTGACGCGGCTCCAGGTTTGTTTGAGTCCGACGCATCCGCAGCACGCCGCGGGAATCCGGATTGAGCCGCCGGTGTCGGTCCCGATCGTCGCCGCCGCGGTACGCGCGACGATCGCTGCGCCGGAGCCGCCGCTGGAACCGCCGGGTATGCGGTCGAGGTCGTAAGGATTGCGGCAGGTGCCCCAATGCGGATTGTTGGTGCTCGCGCCATAAGCGAACTCGTGCAGGTTGAGCTTGCCGAGCAGCACTGCGCCTGCTTCGCTGAGCCGCGTCCATACGGTTGAGTCGTGGTTGGGAACGAACTCGCCAAGAATTTTCGAGCCGCCGGTGGTCAGGATACCCTTGGTGTAGCAGAGATCCTTGAGCCCGATCGGCACGCCGTGAAACGGCCCGCGCCATCGGCCGGCCGTGATTTCCTTTTCCGCCGCACGCGCCATCGTGCGCGCGGCCTCGGCGGTCACGGTGATGTAGGAGATGATGCGCTCGTCGACCGCCTCGATGCGATCGAGATAGGCCTGGGTCAGTTCGACCGGCGAAATTTCCTTCGCGCGCAGTTTTTGCGACAACGCGGCGACGTCGAAATCGAGCAGTGGGCTTGGATTGGCCATCGGTCACCTCGGGGGCGGATGGATCTTGGAGGACGGGCAGGCGCGGCTGCGGGCCTTCCGCCGTCCACGCGCGCTACCCTAGCGCAATTTTCGGCGAAGGGGTGAGCGCTGTACCGGGCCCCCGGGAAACTACCTCACGATCCCGCGGCGGCGGAGATCTTCGATCCGTTCGCGGCCATAGCCGAGGTAGCGCGCGAGAATCTCGTCGGTGTGCTCGCCCAGAAGCGGCGCGGCGTGCTCGACCTTGCCAGGCATCGCGGAGAACTTCGCCAATGTGCCGGTCTGCACGACGGTTCCCCATTGCGAATGGCGCAGTTCAGCCAGCAGATCGTTGGCCTTGACCTGGGGATCGTCGAAGAGATCAGCCGTGCGATGCGTGCTGAGCGCAGGTACTCCGGCCGCGCCAAGCGCCGCCAGCGCCTGCGCACGGTCGACGCTCGCGAAGCCCGCGGCGATTGCCCGCGCGAGTGCGCCATCCTCCGGCTCGCGGGCGGCCACCGCATAGGGCGCGACGGCGGCGAGCTTGCACACGCGGCGCATCGCTTCCCACTGCGCCGGTGCCGCGGCGTGGACAAACATCCACGCGCCATCGCGGCACTGGTAGGCGCGGCAGAGCGCCGAGCGGCCACGCGCTTCGGGGCGGCCGTTTTCCAGGTCGGGGCGGCCGTCGAAAAAAATGAACTCGCCCTGCTGGAAGGCCATCGCGGACTGAAGCAGCGAGGTCTCGCAGAGTTGACCGCGGCCCAGTCGCTCGCGCGCGCGTAGCGCGAGCACGCATCCGAAGGCCGAAAGCATCGCGGCCCCGTAGTCGCAGATCGCGCAGGTGAGATAAAGCGGCGGATGATGGTGTCCGCCCTCTGCCGCCATCAGGCCCGAGCGCGCCTGCAACAGCGGATCGAAGCCGGGCTGGTTATGTTCGGGGCCGCGGTTGCCGAAGCCGTTGACCGACATATAGATGAGGTGCGGATTGATCGCCGCGAGCGATTGGTAGTCCAGGCCGAAACGGCGCATCCGGCCCGGGCGCAAGTTTTCGACCACGATATCCGCGCGGCGCACCAAGCCGTGGATCATCTCGCGCCCCTCGGGAGATCCAAGGTCGAGCGAAAGCGCGCGCTTGCCCTGGTTCCAGCCGAGAAAGCCGAAGCCGAAGTGGCGGAACGCGTCGCCCTCGAGGCTTTCGATCTTGATCACGTCGGCGCCCATCTGGCCCAGGATCATTGGTCCGTACGAGCCGGCGATGTAGCTGCAGAAATCCAGTATCAGCAGGCCATTGAGCGGGCCGCGAGAGAATTTGCCCTCGCGCGGCGCGTCGCTTTGCGCCCGCGTCGGGGGCTCGGCGAGCCATCTTTCGACGTCGGGGTCATCTTTAATTGCCGGCGCAGGACCGGCGATCTCGCCGGGCGTGAGTTCGAGTCCGACCGCGATGCCAGGCTGGATCGTCGCGCCGAGTGTGGGATCGTCGATCGCGCGGCGCATCGCGAGCGCGTCGACCTGCGGATGGTCGATGAATTCCATGCGCGAGAGCACGGGTGCGCACGGGATATCATTCTCGCGCAGGATGCGGATCCATTCCTCGCGCGGCCGCGTCGCGAATATTCCCTGGAGCAAATCCTTCAGCGCCTGTCGATGCGCGCTCGGAACGCCCCACGGTGCGCCCTCGAAGCGGGCGTCGGAAACCAGCTCGGGCCGCTCGATCGCGAGCGCGAGCTTGTTCCAGAACGTCACGTTGCCGCAGGCAACGAACAGATATTCGCCGTCGGCGGCACGAAACAGCCGGTAGCACGGAATCGGACCGAGCGGGTCGAGCGGCCCTTCATACATGCGGGTCATCTTTTCGTGGCGCATGATGCCGCCGGTCTGAAGCGAAAACGCCCCGGCCAATAGAGAGACCTCGACCAACTGTCCCCGCGATTGTCCGCTGCTGTCCCAGTCGCGGGCGCAGAGCGCCGCGACCGTCGCGGTCGCGCCGAGCACGCCCGCCGAATAGCTGGCGGCGGGGAAATGCAAGGCCACCGGATTTCCGCTGAGCGCCCACTGGCTGCCGTAGATGCCGCCGAGCGCGGAGACCAGTTCGTCGCTGGCGTCGAAATTGGCGAGTGGCCCGCGGTTTCCGAGCGGCGGAACGTGCAACACCACCAGATACGGATTGATACGGCAAAGATCCGCGTAATCAAGCTGGAGCTCGCGCATCCTCGCCCCGGTCCATCCGAATATCGCGACGCTGGCCCATCGGAGCAGCCGCTCGACCCGAGCCCGCTCGGCTTGAACGTCGAAGAAGAGCGCGCGCTTGCTGCGATTGAGCGCATGGAAATGCGCCGTGCCGCGGGCGCGCGCGCCGCCCGGCGGTTCCACCTTGACGGCGCGCGCGCCCTGCTCAGCGAGCAGCATCGCGGCGTAGGAGGCGCCGAGGTTGGAGTCGAATTCGACCAGGTTGATGCCGTCGAGAGCTTTATTCATCGATGTCAGCCCGGCGCGAAAATGGCTTCACTTGAAGCAAACGATCGAAATTCTCACGAGGCGGCCAGGCCGCGCAAGCGCTCACAAACGCTCAAATGATAGGGGCTTTCGTTCACTGGACCGGAACTTCCCGCCGGTGAATTCAACCGCGCATAATGATGGCGTAACCGGCGCGTAACGTTTGCACTTTAAAACACCGGGCGTGCGCAGTATCCCTACGCGGGACCGCTGTCGCTACGTCCAAAAAGAGGGAGAGATGAGCAAGAAACTGGCCTCAGCATTTCTGGCGATTGGCTTTGCCCTGATTGGCTGCAACCGCGCGCAAAGCCAGATGCTGATCAACGGAGCGGGCTCGACTTTCGGATATCCGATTTATTCCAAGTGGTTTGATGCCTACGCAAGAGTCGATCCCAGCGTGCGCTTCAATTACCAGTCCATCGGTTCCGGCGGCGGCATCAACCTTCTTATCAATCGTACGGTCGACATGGGCGCGAGCGATGCGCCGCTCAACGACGAACAGATCAAACGCGCCCCCGGCCCGATACTGGAGTTCCCGTCCGTGATGGGCGCGGTCGTGCTTACTTACAATCTGCCGACGGTCAAGCAGCCACTTCGTTTGACCGGCTCACTCATCGCGAACATCTACCTGGGCAAAGTCACGAAGTGGAACGATCCGGCGATCGTGGCGCTCAACCCGGGCGTAAGTCTTCCCGATACTCAGATCGTGACATGCCATCGTTCCGATGGCAGCGGTACTACCTACATCTTCACTGACTATCTGAGCAAAGTCAGCCCGGACTGGCAGTCCGGCCCCGGCAAAGCGACTTCGGTCAAGTGGCCAGGCGGGCTTGGCGGCAAGGGTAGTGAGGGGGCGACTGCACTCGCCGAACAAACTACGGGTGCAATCGCCTACGTGGAACTAACATATGCATTAGCCAACAAGCTGGCCTTCGCCGAGATTCAGAACAGCGATGGCAAGTGGACCAAGCCGTCGCTGGAAGGTGTGACGGCGGCGGCGGCGGGCGCAGCGGCCAACATGCCGGCGGATTTCCGGGTCTCGATAACCAACGCGCCGGGGGCGGAGTCTTATCCGCTGTCCTCGTTCACCTGGCTGTTGGTTTACACCAAGCAAACCGATCATGCGCGCGGGACCGCGCTGGTCAAGTTTCTCAACTGGGCTTTGCACGACGGACAAAAGTACGCGCCGCCGTTGTATTACGCGCCGTTGCCGCCCCAGGTTATAGCGCTCGAGGAAAAGCAACTGAAGCAGATAGCGGTCGCGCCCAAGTAGATTGGCCGAACCGATGAGGACTTTCATTCGAGCTTCCGCCACAAGGTTACGTGTAGCGGGTGCGGTTAGCCCCGCTACAAGCAAGCAACCGAAGCGAGTGGTCGCGCCTGAGCAAACCGGCGGCGACGCAGGGGGTCAAATGGAGAGAGGAGCAGTTGGTCGATTCGCAGTCGGGGTAGTCGCGGGCGCGGCGCTAGCGATAGCTACTGGGTGCGCGTCTTATGCAGGATGGGGTGCGGCGCCGCCGGTGACGGCTCCGTCCGCAACGGCGGGGCACGGGGCCCCTCGATTCGCAGAGACATCGGGACTGGGGGCCTTCACCTGGCGAGAGACCGAAGTGCCGCCGTGGGTCCGCGTGCAGGACTGCGCGATCGTTGCGATTTCTTCGCCCGATCGCTGGGCCTGCCCCGACGGGAAGGTTTACACCAGTTTTGATCTAGCCCGGGCGCGGACCCGCGAGTATGAACTTCCGCCGCTGCCGCCGCCAGCGCCGATTGTCCTGACCGCATATCCGGAGCAGCCATCCGCGCCTGTTGAGAAGATGGTTCTGCGCGGCGTGCACTTTGACTTTAACAAGGCAGATATTCGTGCCCAGGACGCGGCCGTTCTGGACGAGGCCGCGGAAACTCTGAAGGCACATCCGGACGTGGCGGTTGCCGCAAATGGCTACTGCGACTCGATCGGCGGCGTCGCATACAACCTGAGGCTTTCTCAGCGCCGGGCCGATGCCGTCGTGCATTACCTCGCCGACCACGGCGTAGCGGAAAGCCGCCTGAGCCCGCATGGCTTCGGCAAGACGGACTTCGTCGCCAGTAACAGCACGGAGGAAGGACGCGCCCAGAACCGCAGGGTCGAACTGGTGCCGAACCAGCGCGGCGGGCGGGTGTTCATCATGGGAGTCCCACAGTAAGCGGGCAAAGTCCGTTCCGGTCATCGCACGCAGGGGGTCAAATGAAGAGCGGACGAGTTGTTCGATTCGGGTTGGCAGTGATCGCCGGCGCGACGCTGGGTTTGGCCGCCGGATGCTCATCGATAAACGTATCGAGGGCAGGATGGGGTCCGGCGCCGCCGAACACTGGCGCTCCAGTTGCGGCGCAGCAAGGCGCACCACGGTTCGCCGAGACGACCACGATGCATCTGACCGACAAGCAAGAGGCCGCGAAGCCGCCGCCGTGGATACGGGTGCAGGACTGCGCAATCGTGGCGATCTCGACTCCGAGCCGCTACGCCTGCCCCGACGGCAAGGTCTACACGGGCACCGAGCTCTACCAGTCCCGGTCCGGCAGTTAGGCCGGGTCAGCGAGATCGCCCAGGCAGCGCAACCACATCGAGCCGCCGCAGGATGGCGGTAAGCAGGTCGCCTCACGGCGACGGGAGTCAGTCGGCACACCGGCCGAACAGCCGAGGAGAGAGGAGAGAGGGTCAATGAAACGTAACAGGTTGTCTACTCTAGCGCTCGCGATCGTAATCGTGGCGGGAGTTGCGGCGGCCGGAGCACCACGTGCGGCCGCGCAGGATTCCGGCGGCGGCGGAGTGAAATTATGGGTCGACCAGCGCACCGGCCAGGTTTTCGTGCGGCCCGGCAAAGGGCGCGTGCCGCTGTCGCTGACCACCGCGGATGAGGGCGCGATCGAGCAGCAGGTCGAGCAGAAGGTCCAGGCCAGGACCGATGCGCAGATAAAGGCGCAGGTCCAGCAGAGCGCCGCACAGCTACAGGAGCAGAACCAGGTATTGGCAACTCAGGTCGAACAGATGGAACCGGCCTGGAAGAGCTACATGGATGATTTCCATGACAAGTTCCGGTTGGGTGCGGTTTTCTATGGCGACTACCGGTTCTATACCAACACCGGATTCCAGCCGCAGGAGATGACCCAACTGACTAATCCGGGTCCCGGCAATAACAACTACAATTCGTTCGATATCACCCGCACCTACCTGAATTTCTTCTTCTTCCCGACCAAGGATTGGACGCTGCGCATAACGCCGAATATGTACAAGACTATCGGCTCGTCCAACATAAAGGTCGGCCAGACGACAGGATTCGGCAGCAACTTGGACGGCAACCTCGGCGTTCGTATCAAGTACGCCTCGTTGGCGTATAGTGGGCTGTGGGACCATGTTCCGATGCTCAAGGGGGGGACGGTTTCGCTTGGTGAAATTCCCAACCCGCTGGTCGATTGGGAAGAGCAACTCTACGGATTCCGCTTTGTTAACCTGACGCCGTGGAACTGGCTGAGCCTGTCCTCGACGCAGGTCGGCGTGTCGATGCAAGGACCGGTCAAGTTCAACGATAAGATGTATTTAGACTACGACATCGGCGCCTTCGACAACGCGAGCTTTCACGCCTTCGAGCAGACCGACACCAAGCAGTTCATGGTACGAGGAACTGTCTATCCCTTTGGCGCGAACTGGCGCTACGACGGACTCGGCATAACCGGCTTCTACAACTACGGTTACGGCAACACGGCGCCTGACACGGCGGATCTGCCGACGGCGCTTAAGGGTGGCGACGCGCACATCCAGAGGATCGCAGCGCTACTTCATTACACCGGCTACAATTGGGGTGTGGCGGGCGAGTACGATGCGGGCCGCAACGCATTCCAGGCCTCTAACCTGTGGTCGGGCAGCGGTCCGGCGGATGCCTTCGGTTTCCCGACCGGCAAGGCGATTACGTCGGGAACCTTTGCCGGCAACAGTTGCGGCGACGGGAAAACCACCATCACTGTGAATGGCAAACCTACGGTTGTGAACCCTTGCTATGGGGTGTTCAACACCTACGGACCGCAGTCGGCGGCGCAGACGGCGATTCTGAACAATGGCCAGGCGGATCAGCAGGGCTTCGATTTCTTCGGCCACTTTCACATTCCGGAAACGCCGGTCACGCTGTTCGGTATGTTCCAATGGCTGCAGCCGAACACCAATTTCGTCAGCAATCCGCTGGATTTTTATCGCTGGGTTTTCGGCCTGAGCTACCAGTACAACGAATATCTGCGCTTCGCGATCGATTCGCAGAACATCTCGTACTATCATAGCCAGCAGTCGATTCCGATTTCGGTGCTGAAACCGTTCGGCTATTCGCCGGGCGGTACTTTGAACGGCCAGACGCTGCCGAAGACCGGCAGCATTCCGGACATGGTGCAACGTGACACGCACTCGATCTTCGCTAACGTGGAGTTCAGCTACTGAGATAGTCCCCATACCCCGGGCGCGGCGGCGGCGCTGGATGAGTCCTCCCCGGCTCATCTGCGGCCGCCGCCGCATTTTTTCAGGCGTCTGCGCAATCGCCGTCGCCGGGCTGATGGCCGGATGTTCCCTGGTACAAGAGACGCCGCAGGAGCGGGCAAAACGAATCGAGCCGATGCTGGCGGCGGCCGGCTTCCATATGCTGCCGGCTGACACCCCCGAGCGGATCGCTGAGACCCAGCGCCTGACCCCGCTCAAGGTTCGCTATTACATCGACAACGGCAAGCCGCATTACTGGTTCAACGACCCGGTTGATTGTCACTGCGTCTACGTTGGCGGCGAAAAGAACTACCAGCAGTACGAGCAGATAAAGCTGAACCAGCAGGCCGCTCAGCAGGAAGCCGAGGCGGCGGAGATGAACGAGGACGCGGCTCAGCAGGAACAGATGAACATGATGCTGTGGCCCGGCCCGTTCATCGTATACTGACGCGGCGTGCCGAGCCGGCCGCCGGGCGCTCAGCGACCCTCGAGCGATTGCCCCGCCGCCCGCTCCAGTCCCGCGCGAGCCACCGCAAACGCATACAGCGTGTTGACGTAGCTGGCCTTGTCCTGGATGAAGTCGCGCTCCGCGTCGGTCAACTCGATGATGTTGCCGAGACCCGCGGCGTAGCGCTTCTGGGCCAGGATCAACTCGACGCGCGAGGCGTCGAGGGTTATCAAAGCCTCATGAATCTCCTGATGCGCATTTTGCCAATCGAGAAAAGCGGTCTTGACCTCGAGCACAATGCGTTGGCGCATATCGGCGATCGAATGTTCGACCGCGTCCCGCCGCAGCCGCGCCTCCTCGATTTGATGGGTGGTCAACATCCCGTTGAAGATTGGCCAACTAATCAGCAATCCGATGTTGTAGTTGTTGGCCGCCGGGAGTCCGGTACCGACGGCGTTATATCCTGCCGCGGCGTTCACCGTCGGGAACAGGTCGCTGCGGTATTCGCGCACTTTCGCGCCGGCCGCCCGCGCCTGATCTTCGAGCGCAAGCAGATCGGGACGCAGCTTCATCGCGGCGCCGATATAGTCCGGTGCCGCTCCAACGACGTCGCTGGGGCTGAGAGTCTGTGAAGGTTCGTAATCGGGCGCCTCGGTCCCCAGGCCCATCGCGTTGTCCAGCGCCGCCTTGGCCTTGAGAACCTCGTTGCGCTCGGCGAGCAACTGGGTCTCCGCGCGCGCGAGCTGCGCCTGGGCGGTGTAGACGTCGATTTGCGGAGCCAACGCGGCTGCTGCCCTCACCTTAGATTCGTGGACCTGCTGCTGGCGCTGAGCGGTCGCTTCCTCATACACGGTGACCAGCTGTCTGGCCGCGAGCAGCGCGAAGTAGCGCTGGGAGGTTTGAAAGATCAAGTCAAGCTCGATGAGTTTGAGCTGAGCGCCGGCGGCGTCGGCTTGGGCGCTGCGCTCGGCTATCTCGCCCCGGACGCGGCCGAAATCGAACAGGTACTGCGACGCGCCCACGGCGCCAAGGTAGTTGTTTTCCAGCGACCAGGCCTGCGGGTGGCCCGTTGCGCCGTTGTGGCGCGGGACGAAGCCGGGGTTGAGATAGTTCGTCACCCCGATGCCGTTTTGGGTCGAGCCGAGATAATCGGCGGCGCCGTAGATTTGCGGTAGCATCGCGGACTTCGCCTCGCCAACCTGCTGCTCGGCCGCCCCCGCTTCGGAACTCGCGGCCATGCGCCGCGGATGATTCTCCAGGGTGAAAGCGATCGCGTCGCCGAGTGTCAGAGGTTGGCCCGGCGTGGGCATCGAGACGGCCCACAGTGCGGGCGTCCGTGTGAGGAACAGGCAAGACAGCGCAACGCCGAGCGCGCGCCCAAGCTTGAGCAGCATCATCTTTCCTCTCCGGTCAGTTGTGATTTGCTTTGGCCAGCTCGGGATGAAAGCCCAAGTGGTAATGCTCGTCGAGCACCGTGCGCACGGGCTCGCCATTACTCAGGGCCGCGGTGAGCGAGCGCACGACCTCTTCGTTGCCACTGAGCCCCGAAGTGATCTCCATGTAGATGCCGGTATTGATCCCGACAGTGACCGGAATCTCCTCAAGGCGGCCACCGCGCGCGACCAGCACGAAATGGCCGCCGCCCGCGGCCTCAGCAACGGCACTGTTCGGTAGCTCGAGTGCGCCGTGATGGCGCTCGAGTTCGAGCGTCGCGTTGGCATACATGCCGGGATAAATTTCGCGCCGGGAGTTGTCGATATCGATCTCGGTAAGCATCGTGCGTGTGGCCAAATCCAGCGAATGGGCGAAGCGGGCGACGCTTGCTGCGTACGGATGTCCGGGCAGCTCTCGAAACTCAACCCGCACCGGCATCCCGACCCGGATATAGCCGACCGCATCTTGCGGCACATAGACGTACACGCGCAGCTTTGCGATATCGGCCACGCTCACCACTGGCGCCGCGCTGCCGCCCGCGTTCGCGGTCCCTTCCATCGGCGCCGTCGCGCTGTCCTGACCGCCGGCTCTGATCAGAGCACCTGGATCGACGAAGCGCTCGGTTACGATTCCGTCGAAGGGCGCCACGATCTGCGTGTACGCGACCATCGCGGCAAGTTCGTTGGCCTCGGCCTGCGCCTGCTGGAACTTGCTGTAGGCCATGTCGACGTCCTGGCGCGCGACAAGCCGTGAGTCGTCTTTCCAGACTCGGTCAAGCCGCTCATAGCTCAAGCGCTGAATTTGTAGATTGGAGCGCGCGCGATCCAGACGCTGGCGCAATTCGGGAACCTCGATGTTCGCCAGTACCTGGCCCTTTTTCACGCGGTCGCCCTTGTCGACGAGGATGTCCTTCAAATAGCCAGTGACCTTGGCGTAGAGCGCCGATTGGTAATAACCGACCACGTCGCCGGGCAGTATTATCGAGCGCGTCGCCTCGCCGCGCTGCGGCCGGATGACAACCACCCGCGGTTTCACCGTGGGTGTGTCGACCTCTTCGCGATGGCATCCGGTAAGAAGCGCGGCGGCCATCACGAGGATTGCCAGCGCGGCTCCCAAAATGTTTGGCCGTGTCATCATCTCCGACCGCCTCATCGAACCTCCTCCGCCCCGCGCCGCGAATAGAACGCCTCGTATACCGCGGGCACCAGGATCAGGGTAAAGACGGTCGACACGGCCAAGCCGCCGACCGCCGCGCGCGCCAGCGGCGCCGAGGCCTCGGAGCCCGCACCCAGCTCAAGCGCGAGCGGCATCAGACCCACGATGGTGGCGAGCGCGGTCATCAGGATCGGCCGCATGCGAATCCGGGCAGATTCGACCACCGCGCGGCGCAGTGGATGGCCCTCGCGGCGGCGCTGATTGGCGAAATCCACCAGCAGGATCGAATTGGAGACCACGATACCCACCATCACGATGATGCCCATGAAGGATTCGATGTTGAGCGTAGTGTTGGTCAGGTACAGCGTCCACATTACGCCGATCATGCCCATCGGCACCGCGAACATGATGATCACCGGGTCCAGGAACGAACGGAACTGCGCGACCATGACCAGATACAGCAGAATTACAGCCATCCCCAGGCCGAAGCCGAAGCTCGAAAATGACTTCTGCATCGAGGCGACCGAACCGCGCAGCTGGTAGCTCATGTCGTCGGGCATCTTGACGTGCTTAAGCGCCGCGATCACCGCGCTCTGCGTTCCGCCCAGGTCCTGGGTGCGCGGTGCGACCAGCACGTCGACCACCCGCTGGATATTGTAGTGATCGGCTTCAGCAGCATGGCGTTCGGGCACGATGGTGGCGACGTCGCGCAGGGTCAGCGCATCTGTGCGCGCATGCCCGGCGGGCGCGACGGACACCGGGATGTTCAGCAGGGTCTCGAACGACGTTATATCCGGTTCGGAATACTGGGCGGTCAGGAAGTAGTCATTGCCCGACTTGGGATCGATCCAGATCGAGGGCGCGATCATCTGGTTCGAAGTCAGCGCCGTGATCACGTTGGCGACCACGTCATACTGGTTAAGGCCCAGGCGCGCCGCCTTGACCCGGTCGACTTTGACCCTCAGTGTCGGGTAATCCGCCTCCTGCGGAATGAAAGTGTTGGCCACCTCGGGCACGCTGCGGAGCGCCTCTTCGACCGCGCGCGCGACCGGGAACAGCGCCCGGTAGGTAGGGGCGGTGAGCTGCACGTCAATTGGCGCCGCCAAGCCGAAGTTGAGCACTGAGTCGATGATGCTGCCGGAGGTGAAGAAGGTCCGCATCTCGGGCACGGCCTGTGGAAGGAGTTTCTTTAGGCGATGTATGTATACGAAGGTCGAGACTTTATGCGTAGACTTGAGCGCCACCATCATGAAGCCCGAATCGGGAGCGGCGTTGGACGAGTAGATCGAAGAGAACCCGGGCGCCAGTCCGAGATTGGACACGATGGTCAAAAGCTCATTGGCCGGGATGACCTGGCGCACCAGGTTCTCCATCCGCTCCGTCAGCTCTTCGGTGATCTCGATACGCGTGCCGACGGGGGCGCGGTAGTCGATGATAAACTGTCCGGCGTCGGTTTGCGGAAAAAGCTCGGTGCCGATCAGCGGATAGATCAGCATGCTGAGAACAAACACCACTGCGACCGCGCCAATCACCGCGAACTTGTGATCAAGCGCGTTATCCAGGATTCTCTCGTAGCGTGCGGCCAGCCGCTCGTAGACCCGCATGAAGGCGCCCAACGGACCGCGCGTGGCACCCTCCTCGGATTCGCGTGCGGTCTCCGCAGTCAGAAAGCGCGCGCAATAAATCGGGATGACGCTCATCGCGACCAGGTACGACGCGATCATCGATAGCACCACCGCCAGCGCCAGCGCGCTGAACAGATATTTCGCCACCCCGAACAGGAACATTACCGGAAAGAACACGATGATGGTCGTGATGGTTGAGGCCAGCACCGGCAACGCGACCTCCTCGGCGCCGTCGCGCGCCGCATCTTTCGGTTGCTTGCCCTCGGCCAGATGACGGTTGATGTTCTCGAGCACGACCGTCGAGTCGTCGACCAGCCGGCCAATTGCGAGCGCGAAGCCGCCGAGCGTCATGATGTTGATGGTCGATCCGCCCATCATCAGGCCGAACGCGCCGGCCAGGATCGAGAGCGGGATCGAGAGAAAAATCGCAAAGGTCGAACGGAAGCTGCCGAGGAAGATCAGGATCATGAGCGAAGCGAGCACCGCGCCCATGACCGCTTCGTGCTCGAGTGCGTCGATCGCGTCCATGATGTAAGTGGACTGGCTGAAAATCGCATGCAGCTTCATCCCCTTAGGCATGCCGGTGATTTTCGGCAGCACCTGCTCGATGCCGTTGACGATCGAAATGGTGTTCGCGCCGCTTTGCTTGAGCACCGGTATGTAGACTGAGCGCTGGCCGTCAATGCGCACGATGTTCTGCTGGATCGCGGCGGCGTCCTCGGCGTGTCCGATGTCGCGCACATAAACCGGCGCCTGGCCCTGCCCGACCTTGACCGGCACGTCGTTGATATTGGCCGGGTTGTCGATCATCGAGTTGGTGTAGACGAAGTAATCCTGCGTGCCGATCTTGGCGTCGCCGGCCGGAATGATCAGGTTGGCGCGGTTGAGCGCGTGCACCACGTCCATCGGCGTCAGCCCACGCGCCTCCAACGAATCGCGGTCGAGGTAGACCATGATCTGGCGGTACTTGCCGCCAAACGGCGGCGGCACCGAGGCGCCTTCGACCGTGGCGAGAAAGTTACGGATGTTGTATTGCGCCTGGTCGCGTAACTGAGCCTGGCCGAAGCCCTTGCCCGAGACCGTCACCAACACTACCGGCAACGAGGAGGCACCCGAGGGCAGCACCAGAGGTGGCAACGTGCCGGGCGGCAGGTGGCGCAGGTCCGCCATCGCCAGGTCACCCAACCCGGCCGCCGCCGCGCCGAGGTTTATCCCGGGGTGGAAGAACACCTTGATGATGCTGACGCCGGGCAGCGAGCGCGACTCGATGTGCTCGATTTCGCTGCCCATGGTGAAGAAGCGCTCGAAGCGCGTGGTGATGTCGCGCTCCATCTCTTGCGGTGGCATCCCGGGATAGAACGTGGCGACGATCACCGCCGGAATATGGAGCGGGGGAAAAACGTCGACCGGCATCCGGGCGAACGCGTTGAACCCCAGGATAACGATAATTAGCGCTCCCACGATTATCGTGTGGGGATTGCGCAGTGAGAAAGACGGCATCGCACAACCTCAACCGGCCTTGGCGCCCTCGCCTCGCGTTCACGAGGGCCGCGGTCCATCTCATGCTGCGGCGGGGCTTAATGCGCCGCAGCGCGAATCAGACGCGTGAGAATGCGGTGTGGCTGAACGGGTCCTCGTCGTCCGCATGGGCTGGGGCGATTCGGAGACGTCTTAACATTCGATTCCGCGGCGGGCCGGAGGTCGCGCGCGGCAACACGCTCGGCGCGGCCGGCGCGAGAATCGCTGCAGCGATCCTGTCTGGCGCCGCTACCCGCCCGGCGCGGTCAATTTGGGCTTCGAGGCGGCCGGCCAGTTGGTCGTCGAGCGTGTGATGCGCCGCATGCAAGCCCGTGCGCGCGGTATGACATGCGGGTAAGAAGGAATGGCCGAGGTGAATCGGCACTACCACGGTCAGGCTGAGGGCGAGGGTCATCCCGATTACCCACAGAGCCCGAGCGTTGCGGAAATTGGACAGACCCGTCATCGGAGCGAGATTCTATTAAGCCTTCGCCTTTCCGGCAACCAGCACTCTTAACGTCCCCGTAATACGGCTGCCGCGCAAACAGGCCGCGTGGTGGGGTTCGGCGTTGCCTGCTACGCGGACTTCACCTTGGTTCGCATGGTGAGCACCGGACAATCAGCCTCGCGCATCACACGCTCCGCTACACTACCCAGGATGAAATGGCTCAGTCCCTTCCGCCCGTGTGTCGCCATCACGATCAGATCGGCACCAATTTCGTTGGCCATGCGCACCACGTCATCGTCGGGGGTGCCGCTGACCACGTGAAGCTGGTAACGAACTTTTCCCTCTAACTTGTCACGGGCGATCCGTTCGAGCTTGATCCTCGCGGATCGCTCCCATCTTGGGTCGGCGTTAAAGGGCAGCGGAACATCCATGTCTGGCGTTGGCACCTTGGCCACGTGAAGCAGATGAACGGTGGCGCCTCTGGCCTCGGCGAGTTCGCACGCAATTTCCAGGGCAGCCTTGGAACTGTTGTCGAACGCTATGGTGCACAGGATTTTGCGGAATTTCGGCATGATTGCAGCCTCCGCCTACTAGTTCGTTTCGCGCCTGCGCCGGCGCAACCGGCGCGCCGATCCGAAATCGAGTTTTGACTGCGCGCAGCGACTTTCATCAACGAGTGCGCGCTCCGTCGTGTCAGAGGAAACGACCGTGGCCTCAAGCTCCCAGCTAGAAGAAGTTCTCAGGCTGAACAACGGCTGATGGAATTTCAGCCCGAAAAGTTTGCTGTTCGCCCGTGTATATTTTCTGAGCATTTTCTGTCTCGTGTTTTCGCAACACCCTTCGCCTGTCTGGTAAGTGACCGCGCCGTGCCGCTTCAGACGCGACGGGTCCGTGAACAGGACGGATCGCGAATCTGCGCTCCGTCCACGCACGCAAATCGGTGGAGATAATGTTAGTGAGTGTCGTCGAGCGCGGGTGGCGGAATTCGTCGGTGAACTACCTTGTGGGCGGGCCATCCCGGCAGGTCGGCCTGGCTCGTGCGCGCGCTCCAAAACGGAGTTTCCACGCGCAGGTATCCGAATTCGGCCCTTGACTGTACAGAGAGGTCGGCGACTCTAGTACCGACTTCCTTCAAGATGTGGCGCGTAAGTTTCTGGTGCCGGTGAGCAATTCCAGCGCGTGAATGAAGTGCAATGGATTGGAGGGGACGAACCGTCTGACCGACAGTAAGAAGAAGAAAACAACTGGCCAACAGCAGGGCGCACTTGCCAGCAATATTTCCGCGCTTGAGCATAAAGTTTGCGCCGCCGCACCCTGCCAGAGCCCAACCTCGGCGGTCGAATTGAGCATGAATCTATAGTCTTCCTTGTGGCGACTGCAAATGGGTACGAATAAAGCGCTATTCGGCTTCTTTGCCACGTTTCGTTGGCTTCACGCTACGGCGGGACGCCGGAGGCACCTGCTTCGTTCCATTTTCGGTTCAACCACGTCAGCGGAAGGACATCGCGCCGCGCCGTGGTAAGATTGTCACGCCGTGGCCG
>CAVTIS010000015.1:0-114175 GCA_963734845.1 uncultured delta proteobacterium
CATCCGATGGCAACGCTCTATGAGAGAGGACACTTGCCCATGCCCGGCCTGGGGCTGAGCAAATACTATCCGCCCAGGGAGACGAGCACAGCATGGTGCGCGCTCCCTTTGTTTTCCTGCCTCACGCGCGCTTTGGGGGCCTCCACCCGTTCCGCTGCCACGCCGGTGAGTTGCGGCGCAACCCGCGTTGGCGCATGGCTCCCCGCGATGACGCCGGATTCTCCATCAAGCTGACGCAGGTCTGTCTCCCACAATGCTTGCGCTTCGACGAGGGTCATTTTCGGCTGGTTGCGCCAGTAAGGCTCCAGCCGATCCAGCCAAAGTTTCAAATCGGCGAGGCACGCCGAATCGGGCTCGCACGCCAACGCCTCGATAAGGTCGGCCCGCGTCGCCAAGCCGGTTCGCACCAGAAATCGATCCTCATCCTTCGCGGGTGCGACAGTTTTCTTGTACAGGCTGATCAACTCGGCGGCGCGCCTCTGTTGTTCATTAAACGGCCTGCGATTCCAGGTTCCGTTTGCCGTCCGGTGTAGGGAAATTACTCGCGACTCTTTGGTCGCTTCATTTGCGATCTTTGGGTTCCGCTTTTTGGCCAGCGTCTCCATAATTGCTTTGCATTCCGGCATCAGCATCTTCAGTGCCATGAGCATGAGCCCGAGGCAGGCCCGTTCGCCCTCAGGGTCGTCAGCAGCGATGCCCATTTCTGAGAAATCGTTTTTCAGCGAGAGAAACAGGCGATCGATGTCGGGGATGCTCGACGACTGCTCGCGTACGCGGTCGATCGCGGACCGGATTCGGTTCTCGATTATCATATCGTTTCTACCAGCCTGCGTACTGCCGGAAGCATTCAACGTGCCAAAGCGCATGCGAAGGCTATTAAATTCTTTCAGTTGCGGAATCTAGCCATATCAGACTGATGCCGATCCGCAGTTGCAGCGGCGCAACACGCCAACGCCCACTGGAGACTCAAAATGCGGGCGTCAGGCTTTGTCGTCCCTTGTTCGAATACGGTCAGTAAAGCCTAACTCCGGTTAGGGCCGCGACAACTAAGTCCGCCTGCAGAATAAGGTCGGCATCCGAACCGATATCGTTTTGCCTTTACTACTTCGTTTCTTAGTTAGTGGCGAGTCAGCGAACCAATGGCTCCTCCGCACTGATCGGTGGACCGATCCTTAATAAACCTACAAGTCGATACCTTGACCTCATAGTGCCTCAATTCGTCCGTTTGTCGCCTATTGTCCTTATCTAATTTGTCGTAGATTTAGTCATAATTGCTTATTCATCGACTTACTATCTTGTATTGCGCCACATTGCGCGCTATTGGTTGAGCCGTTGGAAGCGGTAGCGGTGGGGAGGTTGCGAGCATGAAGACATAGCAAAATCGGGAGGACGTGGACGATGAATCTAAAGCTTGAGCTGCGAAAGCGGTCGCTCACGGTGAGGTCCGTTAAATGTGACCTCTGCAAGTCCCTTTCCAATGATGTTCACGTGCTTGAGGCGGAGGGCGGTCCCATGCCGGACCGTGGAGTGATCGCTGTCAGGCTGAAGATCTGCAATTCCTGTTACTCACGCCCCGATAAGTCGCAGCTGGTTACACAACTCTGCGCCGAAATCCTCGTACCGACTTCCTACTGGTTCGGCCGCACGATAGCTTGGTCTTCGTCTATTCGGATGGTTCGCTCGCCATACGGACAGCGTGCTCCACGTTTCTCGTACGAGCCCGAGGCGCCTGCCCTCGGCACCTGGACCTAGGACGGTCGGTCTGCTGGCGTTAAAACGCGTGTCGGACGCATAGCTCCGGCGGCCAAAGCTGTTTGGCCGCGTTGGCCGTCAGGGAACTTGGCAAATCGCGCGTGCGGGACCCTCGGTAACTTGGATTACGAACCAGGGCGCTACTGAGCTTCGTCAAGACGCCGTCAGGAATTAGATCGGTGTTTTGCGCTGTCCAAGGGACGGCTATCTTTTGCGTCGGCGCACGGTCAAACTCAAATCCCCGGTCCAACCTGAGTCCGTTGTGCGTAGCTGCGGTATGGGCTCGATATCCAAAAACGACACTTTGTATTTACATTCATATTCGTACCGGACGTTCAACGCTTCACTGTTAAGTCCGAGCAACATTCGCAGTTCATGCCAGAACCTAACCTTCGGAACGTACTCCTTGGCCAGAACCACATCACCGGTCCAATAGTTGATGGAACCAATTTGCCTGGTCTCGGACCACATCTGACCGGAGCCATTGTCCCGTACACCGAAGGTGCGGTCTGTGTTCGGGAGACCGAAAATCCGCACTGACCCTGGAGTTATGTATTTCCGCACGGTCGGGCTGTCTTCACAATGAAGGTCTCCTTAATTATGTAAGGAAAGGAGGCCCGCGATTCAAGACGAGCGCCTCAGAAACCCCCTTTGCCAATTAACCCTTAACCGCCTACTGGTGCGCCTGACCAGCGCGTCGCACGAAACCAGCGCCGCGGAGGTCCACCTTCGAGATGCGATCAATGGACTCAATCTTGATAGCAGAGGTGCGCGAAATGGCATCTATTTGGCGCTGGAGAAATCTGCCAAAACCTCGAGGCGCCTAAATGGTCGATTTAGTTGGTGTCCCCGACGGGATTTGAACCCGTGTTACCGACGTGAAAGGCCGGTGTCCTAGGCCGAGCTAGACGACGGGGACTGGAAACTTGTGCTGAGGCGGCCGCACCCTGCGTGCGCGTTTCCAAACGTGAGAAATATTGCCGCCGATGTGAGAAGCAAGCTTCGAGATATGTTCATGGGAACACCGTGCAAACGCTCTCGTCAATTCGCGAGGCAGCGTCGCATCTGAGTTTTTATCGTCCAATAAGCTCTCCGCAATCTGCGGTTCATACTCACCCCGGGAAACGTCCGTCCTCTGGGCCTCCAAATCAACGCTCGAAGTCCTCAACGCGGCCCTTGTGCTGAACCCCGGATTTTTCAAAACGACCGGCATGGCTTTGTGGGCTAGGCCTCCGCGTCGCCGTTGTCATTGTCGATTTCTAAAGAAAAGCGCGCGTGAAAATCCAGAATGACCCATGGCTACGCACTTTGAATCCGCGAGCGGCGCCATTCCTAAGGGAGTTTAGCATCCGTTGGTCCCCTCAACGAGGTTCGGACCCATGAACCCTTTATTATGTGATTGAACCTCGGTTCATCAATTAGCAACGAACTAGGTTCAATATTCTTTCGACCATTAGAGCGTAATTTGGTTGCCCTGCGTGGTCGAAGCGGATGTTTCGAGTTCGAGGTGCGGCGTTATGTAGTAACCTAATGATGCTCGATGTCCGTAGCTCCTTTTATTTCGACTTGCGCGGCCGACGTAACGTTTCGGACAGGGACGTTCAGCGGCACGATCTTGAATTTCCGATCGTTCAACGTAAGGAAACCACTGGAGTTAAGGTTCCCCACCGGGCCTCGTGCGGTTATGTCCATACTGAGTGTGCCGCCAACATCACTCACTTCATCAGTCAACGCATCCACAAACGCCAGGCGAGGCCAAGAGATTTTGCCTCCAGATTCTATCCACCAAAGCAATCTGCGTATGAATCTCATTGCGGGCTCCGGCCTTAAAAGAATTGGCCGATACTGAAATAGACCGCCCGAGGAATCGCGCAAGTAACCGCTTCCGGCCCGCGTTCTCAGCGCACAGTGACCGTCACGCTTGCGCTGGTCCGGCCATACTGGTTGGTCGAGCGCAGGACGAAGGTGGTTGTCGCTGACGGGGTGACAGAAACGCTCGCGCCGCGCACTGGTCCGACCAAGGGCGAGATCACGTTGTAACTCGCGTCGCTGGTGCTCCAGCTGAGGGTCACGGCATGTCCAGCGAAGATCGAGGTGCGATTCGCCGTGAAACTGTTAATCACGGGCGGCGGACCGCTAGGCACGCTGGAACTGGTGTAGACCGGATCCATCAGCACAACTTCGAAGTTCGAGGCGCTGACGGTCTTAAGATTGCCGAGATCGCTGTTATCCCATCGAGGATCCGGTGCGCCGCTGATATAGATGGCGCTTCCATTATCGGCGAGGATCATGCCGTACTTCTTCAGCGTCGTCAGAATCACCTGATTGGTGGGCGAAAATCCGGAGATGTCGAAACTCGCCTTCAACCGCAGCCGCAGGCCCATCGGCGGCGCGTCGGGGTGGGTATTCGAAGAAGCCCAATGCGAGGCGGGCGGCGTAAACGCCTGGCGCGTTATGGGCACGGTGAAGCGCAGCGCATGATTGATTGCGCCGGCGGCGACCTCATCGTAACGCGCCAGTCCTGGAAAAATCGGCAGGCCCGCGGCGTCGGCCGAAGTCCAGGTAAAGGGCCGCTGCTCATTGGCCGTCATATCCCAGATGGCGGCTGAGTCGGCGCTCCACTGCGGTTTGCTCAGCCGATGGCTGTTATACAGTTCGTATAGCCAGCAGCCGTGCCGGTCGAGTACCAGCACATGGCGATCGCCGCTGCCCGGTTTGGGATAGCCCTCAATCAACGCGTCATATGGAATCGGCATCGGCCGGTGATCGCTCTCGCCAGCATAGGCGTCCAATCGTATAGCCACTTTCGGCTGTGCTCCGCCCACGATCTGGTATGGTATGCCGATTGACTGGCCTGCGTAGGTGCCGGATCCAAAATCCGGATGAAGGGTGACGCCGGAGCCGATGAAATTGATGATGTTGGCCGAGTTCGGATCCACGGTCGCAGCGGAAATGTCCGTGTTCCACAGACTATCGGGGGGGAAAGGCACGAATCCGTTGAGACTGGTCAGTTGCCCCACGGTCATCCCGCTGCAGGTGCTTTGAGCGAGCGCCGGCGCGGTCGGTATCGGTCGCAGGACGGTCAACGCGGCGGCTGCGAGAAAGGCTTTCACGGAGGCCGAAATTCTCATTTTGAATTCCGGCTGAGTCTGAGGTGAAGCACCGACGGTACGCATACACAGAATCCCCCGGCGTTCAGTACAGGATATTTCCGGGGTACCCGCAACGGGTTCCCGTGCGGCGGAACTCCACGGTGAGCCCGGTGGCGGAGGTCCCGCCGAGCACTAAAAGAGCGCCCGGCCGCGCTCGATCCGTTTGCGAACAAGCTCCGGTGTTTCCTATGCTCTTTGAAGGCGTCCGGCGCGCAGGCTAAAGCCTGCGGCATTGACGGAACGATTTCGGGAGCGGTTTCGAAACAAGCGATTTCAGGAACGAGCGGTTCCATCGTCAATTTTCGAGCGCAGGCGCGCGAATCTTTCGATCCGCGCGGGCGATCGAGATTGCCTGGAACCCATCAGGGAGACATCTCGTGAGCAATGACTCTTCAATGACGGCGGCAACTTCTGTCTCGCGCGCGCGCCTGAGGCGTGCGGGCGGCATCCTGAGCCTCGCCCTGGCGCTGGTCACGGCGTGCGCAACGCTGGCACGCGCGCAGGATCCCCGCAACACGACCCGCGCCGACATCGATCAGTGGATGGCGAAATACCGCGACGCCAAGCCCGAATTCAAGCCGGGCGACGTGCTGACGGTCAAGGACTTCGAGCGAATCCGTCCGTTCATGATGCCCGGGTACGTCGAGCAGTATAAATTTCCCGGGATGCGCATGGAGATCATCGGGACCCGTAATCACACGCCGCGCAAGGACTACATGGAGTGCACGGAGAAGTACCAGGCGCAGGTCAGGATCAATTCCGACGGTTCGATGGACAATTACTTCTGCGGACAGCCTTTCTCGGACGCGTCGCTAAGCGCCGCCGACCCGCTATCGGGCTACAAGGCGGCGTGGAACTTCGAGTCCCGATGGTGGAACTACGGACCGATCATCATGAGCGTGCTCTTCCTCTATGACCGCTTCGGCGGCGGCCATCAGGGGCAAGTGCCCAACGTCATCGAGGCGCCGCCGGCAGGCTGGATAAGCGGCGTGGACTACAAGAGCAAGCTGCCAAGCGACGCTCCCAGGTTCTTCGGGGGCGGCGGCACCTTCGTCAAAACCGCAAACATCCTTTACGAGCGCGTCTACTTCAGCCATCTGGTGCCGCGCGCCGCTTCGGGCGGCCTGCTGCCGCTGCCCGAGGCGAAGGACATTTACTATAAGGAGTTCTCGGGCTTCTTCTCGCCCTTCGACGTCCGCGGCCAGGTCTTCATCACTTACCGCTACAACGATCCGCATCGCGCCGACGACGCCTGGGCCTACGATCCGCAATCGCGGCGCGTGCGGCGCGTCTCGGTCGAGGTCAAGGAGGACTCGCTCGGCGGCAGCGACCAGACCAACGAGGACTTCTACACATTCTCCGATCGCATCGCGCAATGGAACTTCAAGTTTCTCGGATGGAAGGACATGCTGGTCGTGATGGACGGCAAGAACGACTACGGACACTTTTATGGCCCCAACGGCAATCTTCCCGATGACGTCTGGTCAGTCCGCCGCATGGCGGTGGTTGAGCGCATCTCCAAAAAGCCCGATCATCCGTATAGTGGCGTCATCATGTTCTGGGACTCGGAGAACTGGCATCCCTGGATGGCAGCCACGTTCAACCGCCAGCACAAGCTGTGGAAGACCATCGTCTACTCGGGGCGCTGGACCGAGGATTACAAGGAATGGGCCGAGATCAATCATGGCGTGGAATCGACCCAGATCCAGGGCATTACGGCCACCGACTACATCAATCAGCGCGCCACAATTTTTGCCGATTTCGGAACTGGCTATCCGACCGCGAACCTCGAACAGGTGGGCAAGATCTTCGACATCAGCAAACTCGAACAGTTCCATCGCTGAGCCTCGAAGGCTCCGCGCGTGCAATGAGCGGGCACTGCGAACCGGCGACGGTCGGAACCGTGCCGTCGATCGATTGTCCACAGGCGGCAGATTTTCGAGCGACAAGAAATTACATCAAGATGCGCCATACTTTAGGCTTTGATTCGCATGCTCTGTTTTAACTTGTCAGCGTTCTTGGCCAGCCTGAGGATAATTTCCGCGCTCTCGACTCGTGAACGAATCTTTTTCGACGCTTCGAGGAGTATTTCGCTTCCTTCGTCGCGCGTGACCTTGCTAAGCTCTGGTTATCGGGGGGACGGTCTCTAAGCTGTTCCGCAACATTGGGTTGTCATGACATTGAATAAAAAGAAGTCACCAAAAGCTGTCAGCCTCCTGCGGTCAGGCCAACCCATAGCTCCTTCGTGGCTGTCCTATACACGATCGGCGAAAGCGGTGGCCAAGGTTGCGGGCTCACTCTTTTCGGTCAAGTCCGCGACGCCGATGGCGCTTCTTCCTGAAGAGCCATTGACCTCTGAAGTCCAGGGACTGCTGAACAGCGCGACGAACGTGATCGAATGCGCTACGGGTGGGCACGGACGATGCGCTAACAGCGTGTGCTTATGCCGCTGCCACAAGTCGCGGACGCGAGCGCGCACAAAGCGCCGCGCGAGCATCTAAGCTCCCAGGTTTCCCGAGTAGTCAAACAACCCCAGCGGCGTTGCAGGTCGCGTCTGGTCTAGCGCTCGTCCGGGTTCAGCGCCGAGGCGACCAGCCTTACGCCTGCGGCGATTTTGCCGGCGACCGCGCCAACCTTCACCTTGGTCAGCAGCGCGAGCGACCTCGCCTGAAGCGGGAATTGCTGGGCGCCTTGATAGAGCGCTTCGCCATCCGCGCGAGCCGTATCGAGAACCACTTGCCATGCATCTCGCGTCTCAAGCCGGGGCAGTAGAAACGGAGCCGGTTCATGATTGCTGTTGAGTAGCAGGATGAAGTCGTCATCCACTACCGGGCGCCCCCGGTCATCGTCTTCATTGGTCGCGTCGCCCTGCAGGCAAAGTCCGAGGCATCGCGCGTCCGACTGACGCCATTGCTCGTCGGTCATCTCGCGGCCGTCGGGCGTCAGCCAGACTATGTCCTTCACGCCGGTGCCCTTGACGCGCGGACCCTGAAAGAAACTGCGCCGGCGGAAACACGCGTGCGACTTGCGGAACTTGATTAGCTCGATGACGAAGGACCGCAGTTCGCGATCCTCGGTGTCCGGATTCCAGGGCAGCCAGCTGATTTCGTTGTCCTGGCAGTAGGCATTGTTGTTGCCGTGCTGGGTGTGGCCGGTTTCGTCGCCCGCCAGCAGCATCGGCACGCCCTGCGACAAGAGCAGGGTCGCAAAGAAGTTGCGTTTTTGCCGCGCGCGAAGGGTCAAAACGCCAGGATCGCTCGTCGGCCCTTCGTCGCCACAGTTCCAGCTGCGGTTGTCGTCGCTGCCGTCGCGGTTTTCCTCGCCATTGGCGTCGTTGTGTTTGCCGTTGTAGCTCACCAGGTCCTCGAGCGTGAAGCCGTCGTGGCAGGTGATGAAATTGATGCTGGCGTAGGGGCGCCGGCCGCTCAGTTCGTACAGGTCGCTGGAGCCGGTCAGCCGGTACGCGAGCTCTCCGATAAGACCGTCCTCGCCTTTCCAGTACGAGCGCACGGCGTCGCGATACCTGCCGTTCCATTCGGTCCACAGGACCGGGAAATTTCCTACCTGGTAGCCGCCCTCGCCAATATCCCACGGCTCGGCGATGAGCTTTACCTGTGAGAGCACGGGATCCTGATGGACCACGTCGAAGAAGGCGCTCAGCCGGTTGACTTCATAGAGTTCGCGCGCGAGCGCCGCGGCAAGGTCGAAGCGAAACCCGTCGACGTGCATCTCGACCACCCAGTAGCGCAGGCTGTCCATCAGCAGCTGCAGCACCCGCGGATGCATCATGTTCAGGGTGTTTCCGCAGCCGGTGAAATCCATGTACAGCCGTGGCTGATCCGGTATCAGGCGGTAGTAGGCGGTATTGTCGATCCCGCGGAAGCTCAGCGTCGGGCCGAGATGATTTCCCTCCGCACTATGGTTGTAAACGACGTCGAGAATGACCTCGATTCCGGCCGAGTGCAGCCGCTTCACCATCGATTTGAATTCATTGACGGAGCCGGTGGCCGAATAGCGCATGTCGGGCGCGAAGAAGCCGATCGAATTATAGCCCCAGTAATTTTTGAGCTTCTTTTCGATAAGCTGCCGTTCATCGACGAAAGCGTGCACCGGCATCAGTTCGACGGCGGTGATGCCGAGACGCTTGAGATGTTCGATCGCGGGATCGGTCGCGAGTCCCGCGTAGGTTCCGCGCAGATGCGGCGGAATATCGGGATGCAGTTGAGTGAAGCCCTTCACGTGCAGCTCATAGATGATCGTGTCGTGCCACGCAGCCCGCGGCGCCCGGTCGTCGCCCCAGGTGAAGGCCGTATCGACCACGCGGCACTTGGGCATCCCGGGCGCGTCGTCGCGCCGGTCCATGGTAAGATCTTCGCGCGCGCCGCCGACGCGATAGCCGAATAGTGCGTCACTCCACTTGATCCCGCCGTCGATCTGCTTCGCATAGGGATCGAGCAGCAGCTTGTTCGGATTGAAACGCAGTCCCTGTTTCGGATCGTAAGGCCCATGCACTCGGTAGCCGTAGAGCAATCCTGGCCGCGCCTCCGGCAGATAGCAGTGCCAGACCTGGTTGGTCCGCCAGCGCATCGCGATCCGTTCGGTCTCCCGCCGCGTCCTCGAGTCAAACAGACAAAGTTCGACGCGGTCCGCGCACTCGGAGAAGAGCGCAAAATTCACCCCCTCGCCGTCCCAGCTCGCGCCGAGCGGCTGCGGTTGCCCGCGCCATACAGCGGTGTTTGAATTATTCATCGCGATCGTCAGCGAAAAACGTTGCTGCCCGGCAATTTTAGTTGAATCAGACTCGTGCGCCCACTCAGCGGCCAATCAGGGCGAGCACCAACGGCGTAAGATCCATCTGCGAGAATGTCCCGCCGCGACTGACACGGTTTACGATGTCCTGCAGGACCGTGCCCGAGCCGCCGTCGAGCGCTAAAGCGAATGTTACGTTGCTATCCGAGAGGTCCGGGCTGCCATGCCATGAGTAATGATCCGTAGCAGCGACATAGTACCGGTCCTTGATCGGAATCAATGAGCTGGCCTTTGTGAGTATCACTATATCGCCCGCCCGTCCGCCATAGGGCCCGTCGCCGAGCCATTTCATCCGCTCTTCCAGATCGGCCAGGTCGGGTCGGGGATGTCTCCGTAGGTAGCGCCGTATCGGAACTAGCCTTCTGCCGTCGAAAACCTTGAAGGCCTCTGCCTCCTCGTCCGCTTCGGCGGCCTCGCGCGCAAAGATCAGGTCAACAGTTCCCTTGCCTTGCGGAATCGGCAGCCCGGTCTGATTCTCCGAGTATAATGAGCGAACCGCTGCCATCACGTCCGCGTGAAAGCGCGGCGGCCGGCGCCAGTCGCAGGTCTGCCCGGCCGCCTGGCAGGTCGAGCGATCGGCGAGATAGACGTAGGCCATGAAACCCTGCGACGCGATCACCGCCTGGAAGTCCTGCTCGCTCTTGCTCAGATTGAGCTTCGGCTTGCGGACGCGAAACCCTGCGGCATTGAGAATCGCAAACGGCGATCCCTTGTCACCCGGACCGAGCCGGTGCTGATCGTCGTCCATGGTCGGCGTGTGACCGTGGTCCGCGACAAAAATTACGTAGGTGTTGGATAGCGCGCCCATTTTACGGTACGCGTCGAGCACCTGGCCCACCGCCTTGTCGATGTAGTTCTCGAGGTAGCCAACTTGTGCGTGCAACGGATCGGGCGAGGCGTGGGTGAACAGATCGATCCCGGGAAAATAAATCACCTGCAGCCGTGGCAATCCATGCTCGTCGATAGCCTGCAGCAGCTTGGTGGTCGAAGCCAGGTCGAGCGATTTACTGATGGCCTCCAGTGAGGTCTCTCCGCTGAGCTTGCCTTCGACCAGGCCGCCAACGATTCCGGCGAAAGTCGTGGGCGGCACCGTGGTGAACAGTGTCGAGCCCCGGTAGACCATCAACATCGAGACGTAGGAGCGGCGTTTAAGCTGCTCGTATAGCGTGGGCGCTTTGAGTTGCTTGCCGATCAAGTCGTCGTTGAGCATCGCAGAAAAGTCGGCCGTATCGTCGATCGTGATCGGCACTGGCGCGTAGAAGCGTTGATGCTGCCGGTCAAACCATTCATCGCCTGGCCAGCCGTTTTCTGCCGGCGGCTTGCCGGTGAAGGTCGCGGCCCAGTCGGCAACCGTGCTCGAGGGCAGTACGCTGAGCACGCCCGGCGCCGAGTATCCGTGCTCGAACACGCCGTTGCCTTGCTCCTTGCCGAGCAGCGCTGCTATATGCGGAGCCTTGCCCGATCGAATCGCTTCCATGAACTGCGGGTAGCCGGCGCCGTCCAGACAAAACACGATCACTCGCGTGCCCTGGTTCGGCGGAGCCTTCGCCGGGGTTACGACCGGCACACGAACCGGCTGCTCTCCGCCGGTAGAGACGGTTTTCGCCACGAACGCGCAGGCCTGGGCGACGCACAACGCCAGCACCAGGCCGGCCCTCACCAATAGTTGGCGTGAACGCTTGCGGCCATGAAGACGTGAACGCTTGCGGCCATGAAGATCGGTCTGCGGCATCGCGTTATAAGACATGTTGCCGGCCGTGCGATCAAGAATCGAGACGCGGGCGGCCGAAGATCCGGCGGATTGCACACGATCGCCGCTTAGCGGCCCTGCGGCGCGCCAGCCGACCGACTGCGCGACGCAAAAATTCGCGCGTCTGCTCTCGCGCATCATCCAGGACCCTCTCGAGGCTGATCGCTCAAGCTTGACCGCCAGGACCAGGCGGCCTTGCCGCACCTAGAGTCGCGTGCGGAGCAGTCGCGCTAATGCTACAGTGGCGCGCGATGAAGGGGGATCTTAAGTCTCGCGCCGGCGGGCAGGCCGGGGCGGGATCGACAGACCAGTTTCACAGCAGCCGCGTGCTTCATCGCGTCTCGCTGAAGCGCGCCGCCCTGACCTGCGGGGCGCTCGCGCTCGCGATCGGCACCAGCGGATGCTGGATGGCCGCGATGCAACTGGCGCCGGTGGCGATCCAGGCGGTCGAGGCGATCGGCGGAGGCGTGGCCAATCTTGCCGTGGGTGGCCTGGCAGCCGCGCATCAATCGCATCAGGACAAGAACATGCCGCCGCCGGACAGCGAGGTCTGCGACGAGTTGTCGCAGGAGGTCCCGATGCTGGTCGAACTCAAGACCGACAAGTCCGGCACCACGCGCTATCGCGAGTTGAGTCTAGTCGGCTCCGACCTCGACCCGGAATGGGCGGCGATGCCGAACCAGGCTACGAAGGACGGCGGATGGAAGGTCGCGAGCAACTTCACCAAGATGAATTTTCAGCCTTCGATTCAGGGCGAGCTCACCGCCGATTCGATCTCTTTCGTGGCTTATGCGCCGGCCGACGCGCACGACGTGACCGAACAGGATCAGTTGAACGCCCTCGAGATTGGTTTCGGCGCCGCCAATGGGACTTTCACGTGGAACGAGCGCTCCTTCCGATACGCACTCGTGCATAAGCTGCCGTGCTTTCCCCCGCCCCCGGAGCCGAAGTCGTAACTCCGCCTGACTACCTGGCGAGCACTATCTCCGCGCTCGCCGGCTCGACCGCGATTCGCTCGCCCACGCGCACGCGCTGGGTCACCCGGACGACGTCGCAATCCGCCTCTGCAAGAATCGACGCGACCTCGCCCTCGCAGCGCACGGTCTCGCCCGCAAAGACCATCGCACGCAAGCGAAAGCTCATCCGCCGGATGAACGCACGCGGCCCGAGCCAATCGATCAGCGCTTCGGCGAGCAGCGCGCCAAACATCTGCCCATCCACGATAGGCCCCGGAATATTGCGCGCGGCGGCGTACTCCGGCTCGTAGTGCAAACGATGCCAGTCCCAGGTGGCAGCGCCATACGCTACCAGCCGCATCTGGGTGAGCACGCGCTCCAGCGGCGGGATGGGCGCGCCGATTTCGAGCGCGATTGCGTCAGGCCTTCGCGGGCTCATCGCGCGGCCTCCAGCGGCTGGAAGACCAGCGTCTCGCGATTGCGCGCCAGCAGTTCGCCGCGCTGGTTGCTGTAGGTGGCGGCCGAGATCACGATCAGCATCGATCCCCCGCGCGAGGAGCGGTGCTCGGAAATATCCTCGAGCCGCCAGGTCACGTTGACGCGATCCTCCGGCAGCAGCGGACGAAAAAATTCGTAGTCGTGACCGCCGCGGATCATCCGGCAGCCTTCGATCGGCAGCTCCCAGGTGTGCCCGAGGTAGCCGTCGTGGTCGGGCGGCCGATGCGCGTACTGCGAGGTCTCACAGACGAAGGTCGGCGGCGCGATTATCGATTGATAGCCGGCCGCGCGCGCGAAGGCCTCGTCGACGTAGAGCGGATTGTCGTCGCCCACCGCCAGCGCGAAGTAGCGGATCGAGGCGCGCCCGATCTCTTCGGGCGCCGCGTAGCTGACCTCGCGCCCGATCCATCCCCGAAGCTCCTCTGTCAGCAGCGCATCGATTGGCCGTCACTCCGTTGAACTCGAGCCCATGGGAATTATCGCTAGCGAGTCGACTTCGATCAGATACTCCGGACGCAGCAGCCTCTCGCACACGCATCCGGTGGAGGCCGGAAATGGCGCACGCAGGATTCGCGATCGCACGCCGGCCACCTCGCGATAGCGCTCAAGCGCGGCGGGCGTGATGTACTCGACGGTTTTCGCCAGATGCTCGGGGCCGCCGCCCGCGGCCGCGACCACGCGCAGGATGTTCTCGTAAACATAGGCGGCCTGTGCGGCGACGTCGCCCGGATATATCGGCGTGGCGCTATTTTGATCGAGCGCCGTGTGCCCGGCGATAAAGAGCATATCTCCGGCGCGCACCGCCGGACTGTAGGTCAAGTCCGCGTAGCGCGCCCATCCGGGATTCACTGCCGCCGGCTGACGGCGCGACGCGATGAAGTCGACCTGGATCAGCGCGTCGCGATGGGCCACGCGCTTCATTATTATTCCGGTCGCGGCGGGATAAACCGGTCCGAGGAATTCGCGGCGCACGCCGCCCGTGTGTCTGTAATTCGGCAACGCCTCTGGCGTCAGATAATCGACGGTCTTGACCACGCGATCCATCCCCAGACCAAGTCTGTCCAGCACGCTCGCGGCGCGTTTGTATATTGTGCGCGTCTGCGCGACCGGATCGCCCGGCGCTATCACCGCACCCGCGTCGTCGAGCGGCAGGATCGAAGAAAGATAAACCAACCCGTCGGCCACTCGCGCCGGCGCCCACGCGGGGGGCCATCCGCGCTCTGCGCGCCACGGCGGCGGCGCTTGTGCGCGTTCCGCCTCTACTTCGATTTCGATAAGCGCCTGCGGACGCAACAGGCGATTCACCACCACCGTGCTGAATGCTGGCCGGTTGTCGCCGAACAACTCGCCGCGCACCGCCGCGGCCTCGGCGTAGCGCTCGATTCCTTCCGGGGTGACGTACTCGACGACGCGGACGACGTCGGCCAGGCTCTGCTTGCCCGCTTCGAGGATCGCCGCGATCTTCGCCCACGCCGTGCGCGCCTGCTCGCGCATCCCGCCCCTGATCACCATCTCGCGCGCCCCGCTATCGTACTCGGAGGCCGAATGGCCCGAAAGCATCGTGCGCGCGCCGACGCTGAGGCCGAGCGAGAACGTGTAACGCGAGTAGTCGTACCAGGGAAAGTGACGCGGTTTCAGAGCTATGCGTGTCATGCTTCCCTCGATGCAGCCTCTCCTAAAACGGCGGCGGCAGACCGAAGATTCTTCCGTTCGGACTCAGATGACAGTCGTCCGGCGTGCCGACCTTGGCTCCGGGGTTATCGGGCGTACCGTTGGTCGTGAAGCTGGAACTGCACATCGAGGCATCGTGCTTTGCCGTCAGCGTATAGGTCTGGCCGATCTGCAGCGGCGCGATATACTGGTTGGCCGACCGCTTCGCCAGGGAAACATTGTCGATAGTTATCACCGTGCCAGTCTGAATTCCGATTTGGTAATAAGCGTATTCAGACCCCGAGGACCATGGCGGTCCCGGGTCCGTATTGCTCCCCGCGGCGACCTGGCAAAACGGAGGCTTAGTCGCCACCGCGTGCGGATAAGTCTGATTGCCGGCTATCGTCACGCTCACCGGGTCTCCAGTGTTGAAAGGCGGCGCCGGGCTGGGAGCCGGACTCGGCACCACGTATGCCAGAGTATTCTGGTTCGCCGGGGGGTCCTGCGTATAGTCGTGGTTGTCGTTATTGGGCGGATAGGGTTTGCAGGTCGACGGTCCGGGAACGTATGACCCGTCAAGCATTCTGACCCGGTACGAAGTGCATCCTCCGGCTGGGCAGGTATAGTAAGTCTCCGGCGCCTTCGGACATTCGGGCGGCAGCGGCAGTTGCGCGTTCGCGCCGCAACTTCCGAGCGGCGACGGGCCTACCGCGTTCGGCGCCGTCTGCACCATGTAGAAAAACAGCAGCCCCGCTTTCTTGTCATAGAAAAACTTGTCGGGCACCGGCAAGTGCGTATTTGGATCCAAAAGGTCGTCGACCTTGGTGATGCCGACATCATCCAGCGCTTTCTTTGGACACATCCCGTCTGCGTTCGGTGTCTGTCCGTCCGGGCAGGCGCCGTCGACCACTGCGCCCTTGCTCGGGCAGGTGGTGGCGTTTGGCGGATGCTGGCTGTCGAGCTGATCGCACGGAAGCTTGTTCCAGTACTTTTTCAGCTCGGCGTCCTTGGGGCTGACGTTTCCCGCTCCGAAGGATTTATAACCGCGCACGATTGTGAAATCTTTCGGCGGATGGGTCCCGTCCTTGTTGCTATAGCAAATACCTACTCGAGTATAGAAAGGATTAGCCGGCGCGATCTTGGGCATGTTCAGATCGGCGAGGGTCAGATCGATTGTTGCTGGAATCCCCACGGTCGCGGGATCTCCGTTGCTCTTGCCCGAACTCGCTCCGAGCGTATAGCCATAACGGTTGAGAACTTTTGGCTCCCATACGCCCAGGAAGTTCCGGCCGTGCAGCGTCATATGCCAGTGTTTGGGCCTGTCCTGCGGGAACAGCGAGTCGTAATCGGTGGAGTCCTTGGTGAAGGTTATATGTTGCCAATTCTTGTGACAGCTGCACAGGTCTGCCTGTTGCGATGTGGTGCAGGCGCCCGGCTGGCCCGGTTCCAGATTGCAGTCGCAGAGCGGCGTCTTGTTGGGAGCCGGCTCGCAGGTCTGCGGCGTCTCGGCTTCGAACTCCAACGTGCCCAGGCTTCCCGGCTCGATTAGCGACGTCGGCCGCTGCTCCGCCAGGTGGTCCTGCGCGCCCTCCGCCAGGCACTCATCCGCCGAGGTTTGCGTCAACTGCGCATCGCCGGGCTGGGCCCGCATCGCGGTCGCGTTGAACGGCAGATTGTTGAGCGAGATCGCGTTATCGACCTTCGTGGTGCTGCCATTGACGACCTCGAAGCCGGTCAAGGTGCCGTCCAGGTCGACGATCAGGGTGTTCTTGTCGCCGTCGTTGAACGGCCCCAGGTTGACCTTGTCGGTGTAAATCTGATGGCGCAGGTCGACGTGGTCGAAGGTCAGTCCCTCGCTCGCCTGCGCGTTCGGATAGCTGCTCTGGTTGGACTGGAACCAGCCCAGCGCGGCGTCGCCCTCGTAAGCCCTTATGTGATTGGTGAATTCGTTATTGTTGGTGAAATATTCCAGCGCCGCGCGGTCCTCGCCGGTCATGTACTTGCGCGGGTCGACGTTGAAGTTGACGAAGGTGTCGTTGAAGATCAGCGCCGGCCCGTCATAGATCATGAAGCCCGCGAAATTCCAGTTCGGCGTGGGATATCCCCGCGCCACCACGTCGTAGCCCGGATTCGGCAGCGCCGGCTTGCCGTTGTTGAAGGTTATCGGCGTGATGTCGATACAGCCGGTGATACGCCCGGTGTTCGGCAGCCCCAGCGCCTGGTCGGGATAAGGACAGGGGCCGAAGCGGTCGACATTATTCTGGCTCAGCCCGACCACGATCGAATTTTCCAGCATTGCCCAGCTTCCCGGCGCGGCGCCGTCGAAGCCGCCGGCGCTCACCAGCGAAACGCTGTCGCGGTTGGTGGCCAGCCGCGCATTCCTGACCACGAACCAATCGGGTCGCAGCCACACGCCGCGGTCGCGATTGCGGGTCGCCGTGATCCCGTCGAAGAAGCTGAACAGTGGCGGGTCGTCAGCCGTCGCCGGCACGCTGTTGGACGCCGGCTTGTGCGGGAAAAGCTGATCGGACAACACGCCGTCTTCGCCTTCTGCGTACAATCCCGAATAGCACCCGTGTGCGCGGTTGTTCTGGAATAGTCCTTCGGGCTGAAACTTGACGTCAACTTCCTTTTCCAGCGGATCGGACGGATTGGTCACGTTGATCTTGGGCGGGACATACCAATACGCGCGGCCCGTCCCCTGGCATCCGCCGATCGAGTTGTTGGTCATCACGGTGGTCGGATTGACGATCCAGAAGCCGCTCGGCGGCTCGAAATAGATCTGGCCCGCCGGGCAATCCTTCCATCCAGGTTGACCGCCCACGCTGGTTTCGATCTCCTTGGGATCCAGCAGTTTCAGGGTGCCGTCGCCCTGCGCGATCGCGCATCCGCCGCGGGTCGGATTCTGTTGCTTGTCGGTGTCGGGGATGTTGAAGCCGTTGTAGTTATAGTCAGTCTGCTTGACCAGGTTGTCGCCTGTCCACCAGTAGTTATCGATCAGCCTTTTTCTCAACTCCGGCGTCGGCGCATTGATATTGAAGCTGTTGCTCATCGCGCCCAGCCCGAGGTTGTGGTCGAGCGTGACCCCGGTTTCATTACCCCATTCTTCGTAAAAGATGTGGCCCACGACTCGGGCGCAGACGTTATTCTGCAATGTCACGTTGCTGGTCGAATGAACGACCATGCATTTGTTGAAGCTGTGATGGATGCTGTTGGCGTTGACCAGCGGCGTCGCATTGGTGAGCGGGCCGTCCCGGTGAAAATGAATCGGATAGCTGCCGAGCTGGTCCTTGCCGAACTTTTCGATCTCGACTCCCTGGATCCGCGTATTGGCTTCGTCGAAGCCGTTGTGGATCATGATGTCGCCGCCCCAGTGCCGGCTGTTCATATCCTCCGCCGGAATCGTTGCGGTCAGCTTGATGCTGCGAGTGATGAGGCCGACTTCGGCGCGTTCATCGACGCCGTAATTGCACGCCGCGGTCGTCGCGCCGCCGGTGCAGGCGTTGGGCGCTGGGCCGCCGAAGCCGAAGTGGTAATACTTCAGCGGCTGCACCAGCTTGACCATGTTCGGCCCGGGAAACGAGTCGATCTGCACGAACTCGGTTTCGAAAGGATTGAAGCTGGTGGTCGCGACGACTATCCAGTCGCCGATTTCCCAGCCCTTGGTGCTGACGTCATCCGCTAACTGGATTACCGTATCGCCGTTGGCGGCTGTTGGATTGCCGACGCCCGCGCCCGAACCATAGCGTCCCGGCGGCCCCGCCGCCGCGCCAAGGTAAGTCCAGCTTATCTGGTTCGACGGAACGCCCTTGAGTCCGTAGAGGCCGAGCGCGCCGCCCGACATTACCTCGATCCCCTTGCGGAATTCTCCACACTTCTGCGGCGACGGACAGGGACGCTCCCCGGTGAAAGTCATCGTGATCCGATTGCTGAGGCTCGAGGTTCCGACTGGAGTGGTCGAAGTCCCGATCTGCAGGCTTCCCCCGACGATTATCTCCTTGACCTTGATCGATCTCGTCTGGTCGGGGATGTCAAGCTGGCCCCCGCTCTGGATCGTGATCTTTCCGAAATCGCAGTCTTGCTGCAGGCATACGTGGGTAGTGATTTTGATGTCCGCGCGGCCGGTGGGACACGTGAGCAACGGCGTGGTGCCGCAGACCTGTGCGGCGGCCCGTCCCGTCTGCGCCGCTATCGCGGCGAACACCGCCGCGAGTATGATAATCCATCGCTTGATTCCCGCGCGTTTCATTTGATCTGAGTGGCCTCCTGCGAAGTGAAAAAAAAGCCGTTCTGCGGACTATGCTCAAAACGGCGCTCTGGTCGCGCCGCCGACCGCGCGATACTTGAACGGGCTTGAGACTTCATACTCGATAAGCAAGGTTAGAAAAAGGCAACTATCCCTTGACTGTATAAACGCCATTTGCTAAAGTTCCTGTCATGCAGATGAAAGATCGCAAAGCGTCTTCGCGGCGTGCATCTTCTGAATCACGCTACTCGCTCATGGAGTTCATGGCCGAGTTTGCTGACGATGAGGCTTGCCTGCAACGGCTCTGGCGCGACCGTTATTCGGCGGACGGAACCAACGCGCATTGCCCTAAGTGCGAAGCCGTGCGCCCGTTCCATCGGTACGGGACGAAGCAGCAACGGCAGTCGTGGACGTGTACCGCGTGCGGCCATCATCTGCATCCGACAGCGGGAACGATCTATCACAAATCGTCCACGTCGCTGCGTCTCTGGTTCTATGCCATGTACTTGATGACAAGCACCCGCTGCGGTATCTCCGCGAAGCAGCTTGAGCGGGAACTTGGCGTCACCTACAAAACCGCTTGGCGCATCTTCAATAAAATCCGGTCGCTGCTTGACGAGGAGATCCGCGATTTGTCGGGGACCGTCGAGACTGACGAAACATTCATCGGCTGCAAAGAGGGAAATAAGAACGCCGGCAAGCGTCTCAATGATGGTCGCGGCACTATCGGCAAACAACCTGTGTGGGGAGCGATGGAGCGCGGCGGTCGTGTCGTTGCGGTAGTCGTTCCTGATACCAAAAAGGCGACGCTGCTCCCGCATGTGATCGAGCGCGTAATGCCTCGCTCGACTGTATATTCGGATGAAGCCTACGCCTACGATCCAGTTAAGGGGCTGGGCTTTCAGCACAAGCGCGTCCATCACGCAGCCAAGATTTACGTTGAAGGCAACGTGCACGTAAACTCGCTTGAAGGATGCTGGTCGCTGCTCAAGCGCGGAATCGGGGGAGTGTACCATTCCGTATCCGCTAGGCACTTGCAGTCCTACGTGAGCGAGTATGCTTGGCGCTATAACCATCGCAATGACCGTCGTGCGCAATTCGATACGTTACGGGCGGCTAGGCCGTGATGGCTTGGCCGCTTTCTTTAAATTATCAAAGAAATCTCTGCGCTTCGGGCAAGGGATTTCGTGACCCTTAGAAGTTTTTTGCGTAGGACAATCCGACTTAGTATTCTTGTCGTTTTTCATGGGGTGGCACTCGCAATGGCGCTATCGGGAATTCTTCGAAGCTAAACTGCGGATAGACCGGGCACATAAACACCTGACTGAGTTGGAAGACGTTCTTAAATGGTATGGAGACGACCTTAACCCCCAGCCCATTGATGAGGTCGATCGTGATGGGTTTGTTGACCACACGGAGATAGGAGAGCTTGAAAGCGGTGAGATCCAAATTATTATTGGTGATTTTATCCACAACCTTCGATCTGCCCTGAATTATATCGCGGTCACTATCTGGCGACATGATTCTCCGGAGATAAAAATCCCGACAACATTTCAATTTCCTATCGAAAGCACCCAAAAGCTCTTTTCGGAGCACAGGCCGACCCGAATGAAAGGCATTAGCGATAAACATATCGCAGTGTTCGAGCGGTTTCAGCCGTACAGTGGATGCCACTGGATGAAGTTCCTTGCCGATTTCTCCAAGACGGATAAACACTACAATTTCATCAGAGTCAATCTCGCTTTGAACGAGTGGGCAGGAACAGTCGATACAGAAACCACCGATGGGGAAGAGCATGTGCAGATGTATTGCTTCACCGAGCATGAGGTAACGTTCCCCGATGGAATGTCGATCATAGAGACGCTTAAGGAAATCCAAACGCAGGTTACTAATGTGCTTGAAGAGTTCAATACGCTTCTGTTGGACGAGATGAGGGCTAAAATCGCTGCGATCAGGCAGCTTAAGAAATGATTCATCAAATTCCGAACTCTCAGTGCGAAAACCCATGACCTTACACATCCTCAAAATATTCCATCAGGTGAGCGAACGCGTGCGCGCGATCTTTTAACGCACGAGCGGATCTCCAAAGCTTGTCTACTGCGGCTTTCTTTACTTGCTCTACCAACGTTGCCCGATCCGCTCGACCGCTGTGCTTTGAGTGCGTTTCAAGAATGGACTGAATTGCTGCATTCCAGGTTTCAATCAAATCTTGGTACGCCTCGCTCGTGAGAGTCCAACCGTGCTCCATATCCGCCCAGTGCCCACTTAACTGCCCGAGCGAAGTATGCGGAGGAAATTTGAGAAACGCATTGTCTTGCGAAACAAGTTGAGGAAGGGGGCGAGGGTGTAACCGTCGCCTTCGTGCTACCATTTGTAAAATCCCAGCGATGGCAATAAGCGCGAAAGCTATAAGCGCCCCCAATGCCATACCGGTCCATTTGCGATCCACGCCCCTTAGAGTGCCTATGGTTGTGAGCGCGGCGGCTATCACAGCACCACCGCATGCGGCCCATAGAATGCTTCCGACCATCCCGAAAAATGCAGCGAAAGCGTTATCGACAGCCGCTTGTAAAATTCTCTCAGGGAACGAACTCCATAGGTTGCGCATACTGTGGAGCATAGCGCAGGACGTGGGCGAATTTCTACAGTGGCGGGATAATTACCTTAGAAAAATTGAGCCTCTTGTCCGGCCGCACAGTCCGTGCGATTAGCTAGCGGGTAGGTCTTAGCATCTCAATGTCAGCGAGGCCAGATCATGACGTATGACATCATTATAAAAGGCGGCACTGTCGTCGATGGCACCGGCGCCGCGCGCTTCGGCGCGGACCTCGCGCTCGCCAACGGCAAAATCGCCGAGATTGGCCGCGTGACCGAGAGCGCCGCGGAAATTATCGACGCTCGCGGCCTGGTCGTCGCGCCCGGCTTCGTCGATCCGCATACTCACTACGACGCGCAGATCTGCTGGGACCCCCTGATAACCTCGTCGTCATGGCATGGCGTGACTTCGGTCGTGATGGGCAACTGCGGCGTGGGAATCGCGCCGTGCAGGCCCGAAGTGCGGGAAATAGCGACGTGGGACCTGGTCAACGTCGAGGCGATTCCGTTCGACGTCCTGAGCAAAGGTATCACCTGGGACTGGGAAAGCTTTCCGCAATTCATGGACGCCGCCGCGCGCCGCGGTTCGGGCATCAACCTCGGCTTCTTCGCTCCGCTGACGCCGTTTCGTCATTTCGCGATGGGCGAGGAATCGATGGAACGCGCGGCGACGCCGGCCGAGACCGCGCAAATCGCGGCGCTGCTGCGCGAGGCCGTGAGCGCGGGCGCGATGGGCTTCTCCACCACCATCTCGGCGCAGCATATCGGCTACAAGGGGCGCCCGCTCGCCTGCCGCAACGCCAGCCGCGATGAATTGATCGCGTACGCCGGCGTGCTCGGCGAACTGGGCCGCGGCGCGATGGAAGTCTCGCTCACCAAAGCGCCCGGAATCCTCGCCGAAGACGAGTACGAATTCCTCGACATGCTGCTGAGCGCGAGCCGCCGGCCCGCCACCTGGCTAGCCCTGCTCGGCCGCGACGACGATCCCGACGCCTGTCTCAAATCGCTCGACCGCGCGGAGCCGCTGGTGCGCCGCGGCGGCGTGCCGCAGGTCACGTGCCGCCCGCTGATCGTACAGCTCAACCTGCGCGAGCCATTCATCATGGCGGCGATGCGCACGTGGAATCCGGTCTTCAACCAGCCGCCCGAAGTCCAGAAAAAGTTCTACCGCGACCCCGGCTTTCGCGAGAGCTTTCGCCGCGAACTCGAGCGCCCGGGAATTTTCTCCGGCCGCTGGGAACGGATGGAAATCAAGGAAGTCGGAAATCCCGCGCTGCGCACGCTCGAGGGCCGCACGGTCGCTGAAGTCGCGCGCGAGCGCGCCCGCGACGGCCTCGACACCTTCCTCGACCTCGGACTCGAAGACGACCTGCGAATGGAATTCAGCTACGCCGTGTTCAACGCCAACGAGGATCGGATTCCCGAACTGCTGCGCGACCCGCGCACGATGCTCGGGCTGTCCGACGGGGGCGCCCATGTCGACATGCTGATCGACGCCGGCTACACGACCTACCTGCTCGGCACCTGGGTGCGCGAGCGCCAGGCCCTCACGCTGGAGCACGCAATCAAGCGCATCACCTCGGAGCCCGCGGATTTCTTCGGCATGCGCACGCGCGGGCGGCTAAAGCCGGGGATGGCGGCCGACGTCGCGATCTTCGATCCCAACACGGTGGGCTCGGCGCTGCGCGGCACGATGCGCAACGACTTGCCGGGCGGGGGGCGGCGCCTGGTGATGGAAGCGCGCGGCATGTACTGCACCATCGTCAACGGGCGGGTGCTCTATCGCGAAGGCAAAGCAACCGAGGCGCGGCCCGGGATGGTGCTGCGCTGCGGCAATTGTTGACGGCGCCTGCAATTACCGACCTGCTGCGACGACTGACGTATTAGATGGCTGACGTATTAAAAGATATCCGCGTCGTCGAATTCAGCGACGGATGCTCGGCCGCCTTCTGCGGCCGGCTCTTCGCGCGGATGGGCGCCGACGTGGTGCTGGTCGAACGGCCGCGCACCGGTAGCGCGGTGCGATGGCTGCCGCCGTTCCTCGACGATCGCGCTGGCGTCGAGCGCAGCGGGCTCTTCATGTTTACCGCGTCGGGCAAGCGCAGCCTCACGCTCGACGCGGAAAAGCCCGACGGCGCGGCTATTCTGCGACGCTTGCTCGAGCGCGCCGACGTTCTGATCGACGATCGCGGCGTCTCCGCCCAAGGCGCGCCCGCTTCCGCGTCAGACGCGGATTCTGTCGACCCCGCCAATCCTCGGCTCGTGCGCCTCGTGTTTCGCAACTTCACCGCGGGCGGACCGTATGAGAAATGGCTCGCCACCGAGCTTCAACTCGCCGCGCTCGGCGGATGGATGGCGCAACTCGGCGAACCGCGGCGCACGCCGCTCATCAGCAACAGCCGCACGATGACGGCGTTCGTGCCGGGCGTGATCGGCGCGATCGCGGCGCTGGCGGCCGTACGCGGCGCGCGCCTCAACGGGCGCGGCCGGCGTATCGACGTCGCCGCGCAGGAAGCCCTGGTTTTCACCACGCGCTTCAACGAGACCTTCCTCTCCTATACCGGCACCGAAATTAAGCGCGCGGGCGACCGTTACCCCGCGTGGGCCGCCTACCGCACCTTTAAGGCCGCCGACGGAGACGTTACCGCGGCCGCCGCCACTGACGCGCAGATCGAAAAGCTGATGGAGGTGGCAGGAATCGACGATCCGCGCTTTAAAACGCGTAAAGACCGCGAAGCGCGCGTTGACGACTTCGGAATCGCTGTCAGCCGATGGACCGTCAGGCACAGCCGCGACGAAATTTTCAAGCGCTGCCAGGAAGCTCGCATCCCGATGGGCAAGGTCAATCGAATCGACGAAATTGCAACGATGGAGCAGGTCAAGGCGCGCGGGTTTTTCGAAGAGATAGATCATCCCGTTGCCGGGCACCGCCGCTTTCCCGGAGGGCCGGCCAAATTCGGCGGCCAATGGCCGTCGCCGCGCCGCGCGCCGCTGCTCGGCGAGCATACGGTGGAAATTCTGACCGGCGAGTTGAAATATCCAGCCGCAGACATCGCGACACTCGCCGAGATGGGAGTTATATGAACGCCCCGCTCCTGCCGCTGGACGGAATCCGTATCGTCGACTTTACCGCCTATTGGGCGGGACCGCTGCCGACCGCGATCATGGCCGACCTCGGCGCGGAAGTGATCAAGGTCGAATCGATTCAGCGGCCCGATCAATTCCGTATCGTCGCGATCCCGGGCGACCCGGCGGAAGTTTACGAACTGTCGCCGCCGTTTAACGCCACCAACCGCAACAAGCTGGACCTGACGCTCGATCTCGCGCAGCCCGAAGGCGTGCGGCTGTTCAAGGAACTGGTAAAGCACAGCGACGCAGTGGTGCAGAATTACTCGCCGCGCGTGATGCCGCAGCTTGGGCTTTCTTACGAGACTCTGCGCGAGGTCAATCCGGCGATCGTGATGACCTCCGTGTCGGGCTTCGGCCAGGAAGGTCCGTGGCGCGACTACGTTTCGTTCGCCGCCATCGGCGAGGCCCTCTCAGGAATCTCGGGGCTGAGCGGCTATACCGGCGAGGGCGCGCTCATTCATGGCGTGGGCGTTTCCGATCCGTACGCCGGCTACCTCGCGGCGTTCAGCACGCTCGCCGCTGTGCATCACGCGCGGGCCACGGGCGAAGGGCAGCACGTTGACGTCTCGCAACTGGAAGCGAGCATGCAGTACATCGCGGATGCGCTGGTCCAGCTCGAGTTCACCGGACGTCCGCGTGCGCGCGCCACCAGCGACGACTCGGCGATGGCGCCGCATGGCGCGTTTCCCACGCGCGGCGACGATGCGTGGATCGCGCTGAGCGTCGCGACCGAGGAGCAGTGGTGTGCGCTGCTCGGGGCGATGGAAACTCCCGGATGGGCGTCCGACGCGCGTTTCGCCACGCCGCTGCTTCGCCGGCGCAACCGCGTAGCACTCAACAAACTCGTCGCCGAGTGGACCGCGCGCTTCGATCGCTACGAACTCGCGCGCGACCTGCAAGCCCGCGGAGTTCCTGCGGCGCCGGTGCTCGCGCCTTCGGACCTAATCAACGATCCCGGCCTCAAGGCCGCCGATTTTTTTCAGTACGTCGACCATCCCGTCGCCGGGCGTCATCCGTACCCCTCCTTTCCCGCGCAAATCGACGGAGAACATCCGCCGATCAAAAGGGTTGGCCCGATCCTCGGCGCGGACAACCACTACGTGCTCACGAAAATCCTGGGACTCAGCGACGCCGAGATTGCGCGCCTGGAAGCGGACAAGATCATCGGAACCCGGCCGCTCTACTGAAATATCGTCAGGTGCGGTCGAGCAGAAGATCGAGCCGGAGCGCGCGGCCGCCGCTGGTCACCGCGTTGACGGTCGCTTTGACGCCCATCACTGCGACTGGATTCTTTGCCGCAATCGCCCGCGCCATCTCACGCACCGTCGCGTAAAGCTCCTCCTTCTTCACCACCCGGTTCACCAATCCCATCGGCAGCAGTTCTTCGGCGGTATAGCGGCGGCATGTGATGATGACCTCTTTGGCGATCGCGGGACCGCTTTGCGCCGCCAGCAGCGTGGTCGCCTCAGGGCTAAGCGGCACACCGAGATCGACTTCGGGAAACCAGAACTGCGCGCCGGCGACTGCGATTCGGATGTCGCAGCCGAGCGCGATGCCCCATCCGCCGCCGATCGCGTAGCCATTGATCGCGGCGATAGTCAGTATCTCCAGGTTGGCGAGCACGCCGAGCGCGCGGCCGATAAGACGCGAACGCCGCTTGGAGAGCGGCGCGAATAGACGTTGGCGCTCCGCGGGGTCGGTCACTTCCTTCAGCGTGGAGAGGTCAGCGCCGGCCGAAAAGGTGTTGCCGCTGCCGGTGACGATCAACACTCGGACGTCGCGGTCGTCGCGCACCTGGTGCAACAGTCCTTCGAACTCCAGCACCACTTCTTCGTTGAGCGGATTGCGTTTTTCGGGCCGGTTGAAAATCAGTGTCGCAACCCGCCCGCTTTTCTCAAGTAAGAAACTTCCCGCCATTGCGCCTTCTCCTTTCGCCGCGATCTCTTAACGATGCCGAGACTGCCTTAAAGCGATCAAACTTGACAAGCTGAAGGCGCTTGTCTTACTGCTAAGCGCAAGTTTCCATACGCTGCACGCGTGAACGCGCCGCGCGCCCGTCTCCGCTCCCGGACAACTGCATGAGCGCAAACCGCCCGACCCACGTACTCGACGGCTACAAAGTCCTCGACTTCACCCAGTTCATCGCGGGGCCCACGGTCACCAGGATGATGGCGCAGATGGGCGCCGATGTTATCAAAGTTGAGATCGCGCCCGACGGCGACCGCACCCGCCTGCTGCCTCTGGTCCGCGATCACCGGAGCGGCTATTTCGTCCAGCAGAATCTGGGTAAACGCAGCCTCTGCCTCAACGTCAAAAATCCGGCCGCGCTGGCGATACTCAAGGAACTCGTCGCCAAGGTCGACGTGGTGGTGGAGAATTTCGCGCCCGGCGTGATCGCGAGGATGGGTCTGGACTATGAGACCGTGCGCTCGCTCAACCCGCGCAGCGTGATGTGTTCGGTCTCGACCTTCGGCCAGCAGGGCCCGCTCGCGCATCTGCCGGGCTACGACTTCATCGCGCAGGCGTATTCCGGGATTACCTACATGATCGGCGAAGCGGATGGTCCGCCTTATTTTCCGGCCGCGGCGCTCGGCGACGTCAGCACCGGCGTGCACGCGGCGTTGGCCGTGGTCGCGGCGCTCCTGCATCGCGAGCGCACCGGCGAGGGCCAGTTTCTCGACATCGCGTTGCTCGACGCCTACTTCCACTGTCATCACACGGCGATCGAGATGTATAGCCTGAGCGGCGGCGCGATTAAGCCGGAGCGCAGCGGCCATCATATTTCCTACGCCGCGCCTTGCGGGATGTTCAAAGGGCGCGAGCGTTATATCTTCATCATCGCGGGCATCGATCATCAGTTCGCGCAGTTGTGCGACGCGATGAAGCAGCCCGAGTTGGCGAGCGACGATCGCTTCAAGAGCAACTCCCGGCGGCTCGATAACCTGCCCGAGTTGATTCGAATCATCGAAGGATGGCTGGCCACGATGCCGAGCGACCAAGCCGCGATCGAGCGCCTGGCCGAGTATCGCGTGCCGGCTGCGCCCGTGCTCTCGCCGGACGAGGCGCTCAAACTTCCGCATCTGCGCCAGCGCGGCACGGTCGCCACTGTCAAAGATCCGATCCTGGGGAGCTTCGATCTGCCCGGCTTTCCGCTTCACTTCTCGAGCTTCCCCGAGCCGGCTGGCGACGGCGCACCGATGCTAGGGCAGCATAACGAGGAAATTCTCACCGGCTATCTCGGCTATTCGCGCGAGCGGGTTGGCGAACTTGAAAGCGCCGGCGTGCTGCATCGCGAGCCGCGTTGATCCATCGCGACCAGCGCTGACGCGGAGCTACGAACGCATCACGTCGCGGTAGTGGCGCCAAATGCCACGCTGCGTGGTCTCGTCGGTCTCATGACCCGCGATCGTGCCCGAGCGTTCGTGCTGCTCGCGATGGAGTCCCCGGCGCAACACCAGCCATTCGTCGGTCCGCGCGCGGAAACCCTCCTGGTTGCGCTCGTAGGCTTCGAAATCGTCTGGCGCCACGCGTCCCGCCGGCCCGTGAATCAGGTAGGTCTCGGCGAGGCGGCGATGGTTCATCTCGTCGGGCGCCCCTTTGAGCATCGTCGGATAGTAGTAGACGACCGTTTCATTGACGCTCACCGGCTGAATGATGCGGAACTGGTTAAGTATAAAAATGATATTCGGGAACACGCAGAAGTGCGGCCCACCAACCTGGATTATCTCGCGAGCGCGGTCCGCTCCATAGCGCTGTTCCATCGCATCCTGGTATTGCTGCCACGCTTGGGCGCTCCACCCGTGCGGCACCACCCGCCCGCCGCGCTCGCGGTTCACCGCGGTCAGGTCGAGTTGTGCGCTGCCGTTGCCGAGGTCGCGCGCGAGTGCGTCGGTATGCTCGCCGAAGACCGACTCCATGTCGACCTTGCGCCCCTTGGTGATGAGCATCATGGCCGCGTGATGCAGGATGTTTGGATGGTAACCGTCGACCGAGTTCTCCAGCGCCATTTTCCAGTTGCCCTTGAACGAGTGCTTGAGCACGCCCGAGCGCAGCACCACTTCGCCCTCGGGCGAGAGATCAACGAACTGATCGATTAGTTCAGCGGCCTTGCCCAACCGCTCCTTGAGGCTTGGCCCCGTCACGCTCATGCTGCCGAAGATGAGCCCGCGATAGGTCTCCATGCGCGCGACCCGCGCCAACGGGTATTGCTCGCGAGAGAAAGAGCCATCATATCCGGCGGCGTACGGCACTCCGACCAGTGCGCCCCGGTTGTTGTAGGTCCATCCATGGTAGGCGCAGCGGAACGCATGCGCGTTGCCGCGCTCGCTCTGACACACGGTATTGCCTCGATGCATGCAGCGGTTGAGCAGCAGATGTATCGCACGGTCCTCGTCGCGCGAGACAATAACCGGCTGCAATCCGATCTTACGCGTTACGTAGTCGCCCGGCTCTGGAATCTCACTTTCATGAGCGACATATATCCAGTCGCGATACCATATCTTCTCCAGCTCTTCTTCGAAGACGGCGGGATCGTAGTAGACTCGGCCGTTCACGCGCTCGTCCTGAACCAGATGGTTGTAGTCGGCTTGCGTGGAAAGCATATTCGTCATCTCGCCACCGCCCTAGTCACGAGTTTCGAACATTTTCCTGCCGCGCGGGGTCGAGAAACGGCGACAGATCTTCGTGCCGGATCCAGGCCAACGCGGCAAGCTCGAGCGGATCGAGAAATACGCTGCGTCCGCTCTGCGTGTCACGGATCATGAGCCGCGGCCCATTGCCGCGGTCGTCTCGCCCGACTTCGACCGCAGCGAATTCGCTGGCCAGCCGAAATATCGTGTTGCGTCCGTCGTTGTTGGCGGACATGGCTAAATCAGAAACATCAGGTTGGGCATCGGTTCATCGTTGTTTATCAGCATGACCTTCTTCGAACGAATCCTGAAGCCGCCGCCGGCCGGGACCAGCTTGTGAATCGAGGTTCCCGCCCACAAGTACTGCTCATGGCGATGCAGTTGGGCAAGGATAAAGTTGGAGCTGGCCGTCACCTCGGCGGCCGTCTCGTCCTCGAGTTCGACGTTCGAAACCACTCGGCGCAGGCGCGGCGCCTGCTCGCGGAGCCACAGCGTTTCGCGCAGCCGCGTGATGCGGTTACGCAGCTGCGTGCGAGTATCGTAAATGATCGAAACGTTGACCTTGGGATCGACGTCGTCGCCGTTGCAGGGAACCCAGTAGGTCACCTGGCCGTCTTCGGCCCACAGCGCAAGCCAATCGTCGTACCGGTGGTTATCCATCAGGCGCGCCTCGTGATAGAGAAAACGTTCGATCGCGCTTCGCTCAACAGCCATTGTACAAATTGCCATTCATGCGATTGCCATCCGTCCGGTGAAACCTTCCGTGACCGCTCAGGCCCTACAGAAATGTGCGTAAGCCCTGCAGGCCTTAAAAGTCAAGCGAGGTTTTCGCGTGGCCCGCGGACTCGGGCGTTCACAACGTGTTGATCCGCGTGTTTCGCGGAGCTTGAAACGGCGCGCCACTATGCTCAAATCATTTTACGCATGGGTCGCGCAGTGACCGGCGGTCCGGCTGCGAATTTTACGGAGCGCATCTTTGAACGCAACGTTGTATCTGCTCGAGAAGGTCGCGAACGCGACCGTCGGTATCCATTCGGTGATACCAGCTTCGCATCCGTCGGCCAGCATCGGTCTCGGCACCGACCGCAACGGGACCGGCACGCTGGTCAGCGCAGACGGACTCATCATCACGGTCAATTACATGCTGATGGGTGCGCAAAACGTCTCGGTCACACTGAACAACGGACAGGAGCTGCCGGCGGCTATCGTGGCGCAGGATTTCACGACCAATCTCGCGCTGCTCAAGGTCGACGGCCGCGGGCTTCCCTTCCTGCAGGCGATCTCGTCGCTGACCTGTTCGGCCGGCCAGGAAGTTCTGATGGTCTCGAGCATCGGAGGCGAAAAGCGATGCGCCGATGTCGGGCACATCACCTATCTCGGCCCGTTCGATGCGGCGTGGGAATTCGTGCTCGAGCGCTGCATCTGCGTGACCGCCTCGGCGCTCAACATCGGGCTCAACGGCGGACCGATTTGCAACTCGCGCGGACAGATCGTCGGAGTCTCGTATCTGAACTTCGCCGATCTAAGCCGCGCGATCCTGGCCATCCCCGGCGAATGTTTCATCCTGGGCCGCGATGAACTGGTGCGCCACGGCCGCCGCGTCAGCGTGCCGTCGCGGCTGTGGCTGGGCATAATGTCGTACACGTTGCGGGAGCACGTGGTGATCGCGAGCGTGATGCCTGGGAGCCCGAGCGAGAAGGCCGGCCTCAAGCAGGGCGACGTGGTGCTGGCCGCCGACGAAAACGAGATCCACGACCGGCGCACGTTGTACGACACGATTAACAGTCATCACGCGGGCGAGATCGTCAAGCTGAAGATTCTGCGCGACAATCGGGTCCGCCAAATTCCTGTCACGGCGGTTCGCGTCGAAGACTACCTGGGCTAGCGGCGGCCACGAGCCGCCCGCAACCCCCCTTCGCTAAACATCCTTGAAAGCGCGCTTGGTGCGACGTTCCTCGATTGCGGCCTGCGCGGCGGCCAGGCGAGCGATCGGAACCCGAAATGGCGAACACGAAACGTAGTCGAGCCCGAGGCGATGGCAGAGTTTCACGCTCTCGGGATCGCCGCCATGCTCGCCGCAGATGCCTAGCTTGAGCTTCGGGTTGGCCTTGCGGCCGCGCTCGATGGCGATTCGCATCAGGCCGCCGACACCGTCGGGATCGAGTTGCGCGAATGGGTCGCTCTTGTAGATGCCGCGCTCGATGTAGTCGCCGAGGAATTTGCCCGAGTCGTCGCGCGAGAGCCCGTACGCCATCTGCGTGAGGTCATTGGTGCCGAAGGAAAAGAATTCAGCGACCGCGCCGATTTCACCGGCCTCAATACAGGCGCGGGGCACCTCGATCATCGTGCCGATCGAATATTTGACTCGCGTTCCGAGTTGCTTGGCGACCTCGCGAATCTCGGAGGCCAGTATTTCATATTCGCGGCGCTCACCGATGAGCGGCAGCATGATTTCGGGAATCACGCGCACGCCCTCGGAATGCAACTGGGTGGCAGCCTCCAGGATCGCGCGGACCTGCGCCTTATATATCTCCGGGTAGCTGATACCCAGGCGCGAGCCGCGATGGCCCAGCATCGGGTTGAACTCGAACAGGTTGTCGCGCACCTGTTTGAGATGATCCGTGGTAACGCCAATTTTGGCCGCGAGTTCGCGAATCTCGGCCTCCTCCCTGGGCAGGAACTCGTGCAGCGGCGGATCGAGCAGACGGATGGTCACGGGCAAGCCCTTCATCTCGCGCAGGATGCCCACAAAATCCTCGCGCTGCATCGGTAGAATCTTGGCCAACGCGCGGGCGCGCTGCTCGCCGTTCTCAGCCAGAATCATCTCGCGTACCGCCTCGATTCGCTCGGGTGCGAAGAACATATGCTCGGTGCGGCACAGCCCGATACCTTCGGCGCCGAATTCGCGCGCGGTTTTGGCGTCGTGCGGCGTGTCGGCATTGGCGCGAACGCCGAGGCGCCGTTCGGCGTCGGCCCATCCCAGAAATTTCTTAAAAAAGGGCGACATCACCGGCTCGACGGTCGGCACGCGTCCCTCGATAACCTCGCCGGCGGTGCCGTCGAGCGTCAGGTATTCGCCGCGATGAATCACCTTGCCGGCGGCGCTGAGCGTGCCGGCCGCGTAGTTGATCTCGATTTCCGAGCATCCGGCCACGCAGCACTTGCCCATCCCGCGCGCCACTACCGCGGCATGGCTGGTCATCCCGCCACGCGCGGTCAGAATTCCCTCCGCCACCTGCATCCCGTGGATGTCCTCGGGCGAAGTCTCGATGCGAACCAGGATTACCTTGCGCCCAGCCTGAGTCACCGCGACTGCCTCGTCGGCGCTGAACACGGCTTCGCCTGCCACAGCGCCGGGCGACGCCGGCAGGCCGCGCGCCAGCACTTTTTTGGGCGCGCGCGGATCGAGTCGCGGGTGGAGCAATTGTTCTAGTTGCACCGGCTCGACGCGCAGCAGCGCGGTGCCGCGATCGATGAGCTTTTCCCGGGTCATCTCGACCGCCGCACGAACCGCGGCCTCGGCTGTGCGTTTGCCGTTGCGAGTCTGAAGCATGAAGAGTTTGCCGCGCTCGATCGTGAATTCGAGGTCCTGCATGTCGCGGAAATGGCGCTCCAGCCGAGCCGCAACTTTCACCAGCTCTCGGTACGCCGCAGGAAAGCTTTCCTCCAGCGTGGCGTGCTTCGCGCGGCGCTCGTCTTCGCTGATGCCGCCGCGCTTGGCCCATTCTCGCCCGGCGGCGAGGCTAATCTGGCGCGGCGTGCGAATTCCGGCGACCACGTCCTCGCCCTGAGCATTGGGGAGAAACTCGCCGTAGATGCCCTTTGCGCCAGTGGACGGATCGCGCGTGAAGGCGACGCCGGTTGCGCAGTCGGCGCCGAGGTTGCCGAAGACCATCGATTGCACGGTCACCGCCGTGCCCCAGTCGCCCGGGATGTTGTTCAGCTTGCGGTAGGTCACAGCACGATCGTTGTTCCACGACTCGAACACCGCGCCGATCGCCGCCCACAACTGCTGCCGCGGATCCTGGGGCACGTCCTGTCCAGTACGCGCGCGGATTAGATCGCGGAATTCGCCGACCAATTCCTTCAGATCGTCGGCGGTGAGGTCGACGTCCTGAATTACGCCGCGCAGCGCCTTCTTTCGATCGATCAGCTCTTCGAACGGATCGGGATCATTCTTGTTCTCGGGCTTCAGCTTCAGTACGACATCGCCGTACATCTGGCAAAACCGCCGGTAGGAGTCCCAGGCGAAGCGCGCGTTCTGGCTCGCCGCCTCGAGGCCCTTGACGGTCTCGTCGGTGAGTCCCAGGTTGAGCACCGTGTCCATCATACCCGGCATTGAGACGCGCGCGCCCGAGCGCACCGAGACCAGCAGCGGATTATGCGCATCGCCGAACCGCCGGCCCATCGCCTTTTCGATTCGCGCGACGCTTTTGGCGACGCCCTCCTTGAGCCCGGCCGGATATTTGCCGCCGTGGGTATAGAAGTAAGTGCACACGCGCGTGCTGATGGTGAAGCCGGGCGGCACCGGCAGTTTGAGCGAGGCCATCTCATGCAGGCCCGCGCCCTTGCCGCCCAGAAGCTCACGCATCGTGCCGCGGCCCTCGGCCACGTCCGCGCCGAAAAAGTAGATTTCAGGATGAACACGCGCCATTGTAGGAAATGATTCTCCCTTCCCCGCACGCGCGGGAATCGTCAAAACAGAATTGCACCGCAGCGGCGAATTGCAACTTGCGGCGTTCTTGGGACGCAGCGCGCCTAGCGATGCCAGCCGATGCGCTCGGTCAACTCCGCCGGCAACGCCGCGATCTTGAATCGCACCTGCTCGGTCGAATCGCGGTCGCGCAGCGTTACCGTGTCGTCTTCCATGGTCTGATGATCGATCGTAATGCCGAACGGCGTACCCACCTCGTCCTGGCGACGATAGCGCCGCCCGATCGAGCCAGCCTGATCGTAAGCGGCGGTGAATTGCCGCTTGAGCATCCGCAACACTTCCTGCGCCTTCTCGGGCTGCCCGGCCTTGCGCAGCAGCGGATAGACGGCGACCTTGACCGGGGCGAGCCGTGGATCGAGGCGGAGCACGATCCTTTCCTCGTTCTCGACCACGTCTTCATCGTATGCGTCGAGCATGAACGCAAGCATCGCGCGGTCTACTCCCGCGGCCGGTTCAATCACCCACGGCCGGTAGCGCGCCTTGGCTTCCTCATCGAAGTAGGTCAGGTCCTTGCCGCTAAATTGCGCGTGCTGGTCGAGGTCGAAGCTGCCGCGCTTGGCGATCCCTTCCAGCTCGCCCCATCCGAACGGGTAAAGATATTCGACGTCGGTGGTGCCGCGCGAATAGTGCGAAAGCTCGTCCTTCTCGTGCGGGCGCAGCTTCAGATGCTCGCGCCGCACGCCGTAATTCGCGTACCAGTCGAAACGCTGCGCGACCCAGTAGTCAAACCATCGCGCCTCCTCGGCCGCATCGGGCTTGACGAAAAATTCCATCTCCATCTGCTCGAATTCGCGGGTGCGAAAGATGAAGTTGCCGGGCGTGATTTCGTTACGGAACGACTTGCCGGTCTGCGCGACTCCGAACGGCAGCTTTACCCGTTGCGTGTCGACGATATTGGCGAAGTTTAGAAAAATGCCCTGCGCGGTTTCGGGGCGCAGGTAGATCACGTTCGCGCTGTCCTCGACCGGGCCCATGAAGGTCTTGAACATAAGGTTGAAGCTGCGCGCCTCGGTGAGTTCGCCGCCGCACTCGGGGCATCGAGGGCCCTGGACGTGGTCGGCGCGGAAGCGCTGCTTGCAGCTTTTGCAGTCGACCAGCGGATCGGTGAAATTCTGCAGATGGCCCGAAGCTTCCCAGGTGCGCGGATGCTGCAGGATGGCGCTGTCGAGGCCGACGACGTCGCTGCGGGTCGTCACCATCGCGCGCCACCAGGCCTCCTTGACGTTGCGCTTGAGTTCGATGCCGAGCGGGCCATAGTCCCAGGTCGAACCGAGTCCGCCGTAAATCTCGCTGGCGGGAAAAACGATTCCGCGGCGCTTGCAGAGGTTAACCAGCTTTTCCATCGTAACCGCGCGCTTGGTGCTCGCGGGCGATGTTTCCTCGATTTTCAGTTCGGACAAACGAACCCCCTTCGCAAAGCGGCCGATCCGCGACCATTTCGCCAACGCAGCCCGCCGACGCGTTGCGCCGGGCGCTATGTATACGTCGCGCGAGCTTAAAAACGTACCATGCAGTGACGGCCCCGGCAAATTTGCTCCTGCCCCGCCCGCAACTGCGCATGCAAACGCATCGTCGCTCGCTCGGAAAGCCTGTAATATCGCCGAGCCTGTATTATTGGCGTGGATATTGGCCTGTATTATGGTCGCTGTAATATCGCTCAAGACTATGGAGAAGCGGCGGCACTGCCGCGCACCGGAGAGACGACAACCTATGCGAAACCAGAGAGCGAAATTCCGTGTCCGCGCGCGATCTTCTTTGATACTCGCTGCACTCGTGATGGCGATCGTGGCCGCCGGATGCAGCCATCGCGTGGTCGCCAATCCAGGCGAGCATACGGTCAAGGTTTTTCCCGACCAGGCGACCTACGACAAGGTGGCGAAGATGAAATCCCAGGGCGGCGCGATGGGAATGCTGGGCGGGATCGGCGCGAACCTGGCGGCCAAAGAGATTGATGACCAGACGCCGGTGCGGATCGTTACCAGCAACGACGAAGGCAGCGTGGTCGAAGTGACCGATGGGCCGTTTAAGGGCGTCACGGGGTTTGTCCCGCGGCAGAACGTGAACTGATTCTGATAATGGCTTGTTTCGCCGGCGCTTACAGCGCCGCAGAACCCCGTTCACCGGTGCGAATCCGCACCACTTCTTCCATCGGCATGACGAAAATTTTTCCGTCGCCGATGCGGCCGGTGCGGGCGGCACGCTCGATGGTCTCGACGACCTGGGCCGTCAATTCGTCCGCGACGATTATCTCCAGTTTTACCTTGGGCAGAAAATCGACCACGTATTCGGCGCCGCGGTAAAGTTCAGTATGGCCCTTCTGGCGGCCGAAACCCTTCACTTCGCTGACCGTGAGCCCTTGGACCCCGATACTCGAGAGCGCCTCTTTGACCTCGTCGAGCTTGAACGGCTTGATGATCGCCTCAACCTTCTTCATATGACCCCTCCCGGCGCGCAGCCGGACGGACACTCCCTCCCCCTTTCGGACAAGCTTATCTGTTCCAGATACGCGTCGGCTTGCGCAAGACCCCGGCTCGGCGCGACGTGGTGAGCTCCCGGTGGGCATCGCGGAGTCCATGAGCAAGCTTCGCGCCTTGTGTGATGCAAAGAATTGGCCGCAATCATCAAGTGAAGAAACGAGAAAATACGGGCCGGTGGGGCCGGCATCTCCTCACCTGCTGCCCGAAGCGGCAGCCACGTGTCCATCTGGATGTCTATCGCTCGATGTCTGTTTGGTTATGTTTGTTGTCCTTGACGTCCGTTGTGAAGGCCCCAGGACGTCGGACAGGTTCGAGGATTCGCTCGCTGACTGGCGGTCTAAACGCCCGCGGCGCCCCCGCCAGCGTCCTTGCGGCCCACCGACCGTTCCTCTGCGCTCATCAGACGGGCGATATTCTCGCGATGGCGCAGCAGCACCAGCGCCGTCATCACGATCGCCAGACCGACATATGGACGCGGCAGACCCAATATCGCAGCGGCGGGCGGCAGGACGATCGCCGCGCAAATCGAAGCCAGCGATACGATCCGGGACAGCGCGAGCACGAGAGAGAACACCGCTAGCGCAATCAGGACCGGCGGCGGCGAGACCCCAAGCCATATCCCCAGCGACGCCGAGACTCCCTTGCCGCCCTCAAAGCGCAAGAACACGGAACATATAGCGCCGAGGAAAGCGCCTAGGCCCACCACGGCGACGACTGCCGGCGGCAGGCCCGCCATCCGCGCCACCAGCACCGGGATCATCCCCTTGAGCAAGTCGCCTGCGAACGTGATCGCGCCGGCGCCCTTGCCACCCGCCCTCGTCACATTGGTCATTCCAATGTTGCCCGAGCCGACGCCGCGCGGATCGAAGCCGAAGGCGCGGCCGACCAGCACTCCCACCGGGATCGATCCGAACAGGTATGCGGCGATGAAGAGTAGCGCGATGCTCAACAAGTGCGGCCTTTCGCGCGAAAGAGAAATGGTCGGGGTGACTGGATTTGAACCAGCGACTTCTGCGTCCCGAACGCAGCGCTCTAGCCAGGCTGAGCTACACCCCGCACGCCAAGAGTTCCGAACCGGTCATCACTTATAGCACCGCCGCGCGCGGCATTGCGAGCAGCCGCTTTCTCAGACGCGCGCCACCCGCGTGCGCATCTCGGCGATTATCTGGCGGTAGTGCTCATGGCCGAAAATTCCCGAGCCGGAGACGAATACGTTAGCTCCGGCCTCGGCCACCGCAGCGATGTTATCGATTTTGACCCCGCCGTCGACCTCGACGTCGACCTTGAGACCGCGGCGTTCGATCTCACGCCTGACCGCGCGCAGCTTCTCGAGGCTCGCTGCGATGAAGCCCTGTCCGCCGAAGCCCGGATGCACGCTCATCACCAGGATCATGTCGAGATGCTCGGCCGCGGCGAGCACGCGCTCGACCGGCGTCTCGGGATTGATCGCGACCGAGGCGCGCGCGCCGAGTTCGTGGATGCGCGCAGCGATCATGGGCAAATCGTCGCACACCTCGGCATGCACGGAAATTGAATTGGCGCCGGCCTCGACGAACGCTTTTAGGTAGCGGGCGGGCTCCGAAATCATCAGATGCGCATCGAGCGGCAGGCGAGTTATCTTGCGGAGCGATTTCAGCACCGGCACACCGATCGACAGATTCGGCACAAAATGGCCGTCCATCACATCGAAATGAATCAGGTCGGCGCCGGCCTCCTCGACCCGGCGCACCTCGTCGCCCAGGCGCGCGAAATCGGCTGACAGGATCGAGGGCGCGATTTTATGCTCGAGGCCCATGCGCAAAGACTACCTGCTCGGCTGTCGCTCGGCAAAAGGCGCGCTCACCGCCGGCGCATCCGGGCAGCGAAGAAACCGTCGAGGCCGCCGCGCTCAGGGCTGGTCGCCATCGTCCCGTCGCTTTGAAGCCAGGACGCGAGCTCCGCCGCCGCCGGGCGCTCTATGGCAAATTCCGGATGCTCCGCGAGAAAGCCGCGCACCACGCCCTGCCCTTCCTGCGGCGCTAGACTGCATACTGCGTACACGATCACGCCGTCCGGCCGGACGAGCGCGGCCGCATTCTCGAGCATCGCGCGCTGCAACTCGGCCATGCGGGGAAAGTCCTCCGCAGCCAGGCGCCATCGAATCTCCGGATGCTCCCGCAGCGTGCCTGTGCCGGTACACGGCGCGTCAAGCAGGACGAAGCCAGCCGATCCGACGTGCAGCGGAGGCGCCGCGGCGATGTCCGCGTTGACGAATGCAATGTTCCGATGGCCCAGGCGCCGCGCGAGGTCGCGCGCCGACTTGAGCCCGTGCAAATTCAGGTCGAGCGCGACGACGCGTCCACGCGCATCGGCAAGTTCCGCAAGATGGGTCGCCTTGCCACCCGGCGCGGCGGTGCAATCGATCACCATGCCGCCCGCCGACGGCGCCAGCATCTGCGCCACCAGTTGCGAGGCCTCGGATTGCGGATGAAATAATCCGGCGCGGTACGAATCGGAGTCAAAATCCGCGGCGTTCTCGAGCACGGCGGTCTCGGGCAAGTGGTCGCCGACACGTATGCCGATTCCCTCGGCTGTCATCCGCGCGACGATCTCTTCGCGCGAGCCGCGCGCCAGATTAAGCCGCACCACGTTGGGCGCAGCTTCGTTGTTGGCCGCCATCAACGCCTGCGCCCGCGCCACCCCGAACCATTCGATGAAGCACGCCACCAGCCATCGCGGATGCGAATACGCGACCGCGAGATACCCAATCTCGTCTGCCGCCCGATCCGGCATCGCGGCCACGTCGCGCGCGGCGCGCCGCAGCACGGCATTGACCAGGCCGCCGGCGCCGCGCCCCGCCGCCTCGCGCGCGAGCGACACCGCAGTGTCGACCGCGGCATGCGGCGGCATGCGGCTAAGGTGGCGTAGCTGGAAAAGTCCCAGTCTGAGCGCGTTCAGCACCGCAAGCTCGAGCTTTTCGAGCGGCTGCGAACATAGTTGCGCCAGTTCATAGTCCAGCCGTCCGCGCCAGGCGAGGGTGCCTAGCACCAGCCGCGTCAGCAGGCGGCGGTCTGGCGGCGCAAAAGCGGCAAGGCGATGGCCGAGCATCACGTCGGCGAAGGCCGAGTGGCTTTCCACGCGGACGAGGATTTCAAGCGCGGCGCGGCGGGTCGCCAGGCCCGCCGCGCCGCGCTCCGGCCTTCTCGCCGCGCCCCCAGCCGGCATCGCGGAGCCGGGCGTGCTCGCACCCGTCCCCGCGATTCCGCCCTGGCGGCGTATAGACGGAACGATAGGCGGGCGGCGCGTCATCCCAGTCGGGCCCCTGGGATGACACGCCGCCCGCGCAGAAACTCCGCCGCGCCCATCCGTTTGCGTCCCGCCGCTTGCACCTCGGCGAGCACGATTCTTCCGCGCCCGCACTGGACGGCTACGTCCGGCTTCGTCCGCACGACGATGCCGGGGGCGACCGAGACGCCGGCCGCGGCCGGCGTCTCGGTCGCCCCCGGCGCGGCGGGGTCATCGAGCGCGGCGCGCCAGACCAGCAACTCGTCGTCGCCAAGCCGCGTGCGCGCGACCGGCCACGGATCGTATGCACGTACCATGCGTTCGATCCGCGTCGCATCAGCGTTCCAATCGATAACCGCGTCGGCCTTACTCACGGGCGAGGTGTAAGTTGCGCGGCTCTCGTCCTGCGGCGTCTCAACCAGTGGTCCATGCCGGAGTTTCTCCAATACTTCGAGCAGCGCCGCCGCACCTAGCTCCGCGAGTTTCTCCTTGAGCGTTCCCTGAGTCTCGCGCGGCGCGATCGGTGTGGCGCACGTGAGTAGCATCGGTCCCGCATCCATCTTGCTGGTCACGCGCATGATCGTGACGCCGCTTTCGATGTCGCCGGCGAGGATCGCGCCCTCGATCGGCGACGCGCCACGATGGCGCGGCAGGAGCGAGGCGTGAACGTTGATCGGCATGATACGCGCCGCCGCGAGCACCGGGTCAGGCAGGATTCGGCCATAAGCCGCGACCACCAGCAAATCGGGATTCAACGCGCTCAACTCGGCGAGAAATTCCGCGGTACGGATTTTCGCCGGCTTGAGCACTGACAGTCCGCGCTGCGCCGCCACCACTCCGACCTCGCTCGGCGCGAGCCTTAGCCCGCGCCCGCGCGGCTGGTCAGGACGCGTGACCACGCCGGCGATTTCGAAGCCGCTATTCACGGAGCCAGCGCGAGCGGCAGTCCCGCAAGCATCGGCCAGCCGCTCCAGGATATGAGCCGCCAGCGCAGGCGTGCCCATGAACACGATTCTCAATGGTTTCGTGGACGTGGCGATTTCAGATCCGGACGCTGGAGGGCCGCTGGCCATCGGCCTTGCCCTCCTTTATCAGTTTGGCGAGTTTGCGCCGGTACAGTTCGCGCTTGATCCGGCTGATCCGATCGATGAAGAGCTTGCCGTCGAGATGGTCGATCTCATGCTGCAGCGCCACCGCCAGCAGGTCGTCCGCCTCGATCTCGATTTCCTTCTCCTCCGGCGTCCACGCCCGCACCAACACGCGCGCAGCCCGTTTGACGTCGGCCGTGTAATCGATCACCGAGAGGCAGCCCTCCTCCCAAATCACGGAGCCCTCGGCCTCGACGACTTTCGGATTGATCAGCCGCAGCAGTTTCTTGCCGGGGTTCTGATGGTCGGTGTCGAGCACCACCACGCGGCGCGAATCGCCGACCTGGGGCGCGGCCAGCCCCACGCCCGGCGCAGCGTACATCGTCTGCACCATGCTCTCGATAAAACTCGCGAGGCCGCCGTCGATATTAGCGACCGGCCTGGCCGGATCCTTGAGCGCAGGGTCGGGAAATTTGCGGATGTTAAGCAGAGCCATCGTGGGTTCTTTTTAAGACAAATCCGTCATTGAAAAATTTATCAGAGCATCCCGAGTGCCGAAAGCGCGCGAAGCGGCGCGCTAATTGATAAACCCATGCTCGCGCAGGAACGATTCCATCGCGCGGATACATTCGTCGGGGCGCTCGATTTGAAGAAAGTGCGTGGTATGCGGGATCGCTTCGTATGCTAGCGCGGTCTCCTCGGCGATCGCCCGCCCGATGAGCGCCGGAGGCTGCTTGTGCTCGCTTGCGGGATCGCCGCAAATCAGCTTGCATGGCACCCGCAGATTTTTCATCCGCGGCCATATCGTCGCGTCGCGATTGCTCTCGAAGACGTGCGCCTCGAGCTCGCGCGGACATGCCAGCACCCAGTCGCCTGCGGCCTCGTCGCGGCGCAGCGTCGCACGCGCCATCAACTCGTAGGCCTCCGGGCGCCAGAGCTTGAACTGCGGCACGTGGGCGAAAAGCTGAGCCAGGGCATCCGGGCTCTTGTAGCGCTCGGTGCGGCGGCGGGCGCGCGCCGCGATCTCGCCTTCGTGAAATATCTGGACCGCCTGCAACGGATGGCCTTCGCGTGGATGGATGGGCGGATCGAAGAGCACCAGCGGGTCCCAACGCCGGCCCATCTCCAGCGTATGCATTACCGCAGTGACCGCGGAGAGCGAATGAAACACCCCAGCCATCGGCCGGGCGCCCCACTGCTCGCGGATCGCGTGCCAGATGCGTTCGTCGTCCTGGATAAATCTTTTCCACTGATGATGCGCGGGGTGATGCGGCGGGTTGTGGCCGTGATTGCGAAAGTCATAAACGATCACGTCGTAGCGATCGAGCAGCCGTCCCCAGAACGAAAAGTAGCCATCGATGGCGAGCGCGTTGCCATGGCTCAACACCAAGCGCGGAGCGCCGGCAATCCCATGGCGTCGCACCCGGATTACCGCACCGTCCTCCATTACCGCGTCGAAAGCCGCATGCGGCGGCGGGATATTCGCTCGTCTCGGTTCAGTCATCGCGAAGCTATCTTAGCAATTTGCCGGGCAATTTTTTTCGCTGCGATCTCTGAGTCGGACTCATTATAGTAATTCCATGTTTTGACGTTGTCAGCGGCGTCTATCGTGGTTATCGTATGTCTATGGACAACGACGCCGTTTTAGTCACCACTATGAACGATGTCCCCGGTTTCAAGATCGTGGCCGTCTATGGCGAAGTTTTCGGCCTCATCTGCCGGGCGCGCAACGCGTTCTCCAACTTCGGCGCGGGCCTGCGCACGATTTTTGGCGGCGAAGTCGCCGGCTATACCCAGTTGCTCTCTGACAGCCGTCAACAAGCCATCGACCGACTGCGCCTGGCCGCGATGGAGAAAGGGGGCAACGCCGTGATCGCCATGCGCTTCGATTGCAACGAGATCGGCGACATCATGAGCGAAATAGCGGCCTACGGCACGGCGGTGCGGATCGAAAAGCTCTGAGCGGCGCGCCCGTACGCTACAGTTTCGCCTTCGATTTGCCGGGCGGGTGAGCTAATCGGTGCGCTCGACGTGGTAGCCCTTCGAGCTGATCAGCCATTCACCGTCGACCCGATGATAGGTGAGATGATCGACGTATACGGTCTTGTTGATCCTGACCCGTACCTTCACGAGCGCTTGCGTGGGCGATGCGAAGTCCATCAGCAAAATCTCTTCTTCACGAGGAGCGTTCAGAGATTTCGGTGAGGGCCGGCCGGCCGTCAGTTCCTTGTATCCCTGGGCGGTGAACATCGCCATCTTGCCGTCGCGAAGCCCGTGGAGTTGGGCGGTCGTGCGAAAAACGCGATCGAAGCGCGACGTATCGCCGTCATACATGAGGTCGAAATAGCGCTGCACGGCGGCGGTCAGGCTCTCGATGCTGGCATGGTCAATCATGGAATTCTCCTTGGAACGTAAGTAAGAACCTTACATCCTATCAAACGTGCTTCGGTTTCTACCAGCCGCCGCGCGCGAGCCGAAGGCTCAGAGCATGTTGACCGGGTCGAGATCGATGCCGACGAAGACCCCGTCGCGCGCGTCGCGGTCGCCTAGTTGCCTCTGCATCGACGCGAGAGCCGCGCGCATCGCGGCCGCCTCGGCCGATCTCACTACGACCTGCCATCGATAGCGCCCGCGCAACCGCTCGATCGGCGCCGGCGCAGGCCCGAGCACGCGCATCGCATCGACCTTCGCGTCCCCAACCTGGCTGCGCAGCGCCTTGGCCGCCCGCTCCGCCATCGCGGCAACCGCGCCAGCGTCTGCACCCTCGATTCGCACCAGCGCCATCCGCGAGTATGGCGGCCATCCGAGTTCCTGGCGCAATCGCAGCTCGCGCCGGATGAAGCGATCGTAGTCCTGATCGCGCGCCGCGCGAATACTATAGTGATGCGGCGCGTAGGTCTGGATTAGCACGCGCCCGAGTCGCTCGCCGCGTCCCGCGCGCCCGGCCACCTGCGTCAGCAGTTGAAAGGTGCGCTCCGCGGCGCGGAAGTCGGGCAAATTGAGCCCAAGGTCGGCCAGCACCACGCCGACCATCGTCACGCCGGGCAAATCGAAGCCCTTGGTGATCATTTGCGTGCCGACCATCACGTCGATCTCGCCGCGGCGCAGGCGTTCGACCAACTCCAGGCGCATCCCGCGCCGCCCGCTGGTGTCGCTGTCCATTCGCTCGATACGCGCCTGCGGGAGCGCTGTGGTCAGCGCCTCCGTCAGCCGCTCGGTGCCGAAGCCCTGGCCTACCAGTCCGAAGCCATTGCACTCAGGACACGCTTCGGGAGCCGACGCGCGCGAGCCGCACCAATGGCATCGCAGTGAACGGTCGCGCAGGTGAAAGGTCATGCTGACGCTGCAGTTGCCGCACGAGATCACGACGCCGCAGAGATGGCATTGCAGGAAGTTGTGAAAGCCGCGGCGGTTGAGAAACACCACACTCTGCCCGCCGGCGGCAAGATTGGCACGGAGCGCGTCGAGCAGCGGCGCCGAAAGCGGCACCGCGCGCGGCTCGTCGAGTTTTTTGGCGCCGCCGGTGGCTGCGCCGTTCTTGTCGCGCGCCGGATCTTTTTTGAATTCCGCGCGCAGGTCGACTATCTCCACCTCGGCCAGCGGCCGCTCCATCACCCGCCGCGCCATCCGCAGCAGTCGGTAACGCCCGCGCCGCGCGTTGTGGAACGATTCGGATGACGGAGTCGCCGAGCCCAGCACGACCGGGCATGGCGCGAGCCGCCCCAGCATCACGGCCAGATCGCGCGCGTTGTAGCGAATTCCTTCTTCCTGTTTGTAGGCGGGGTCGTGCTCCTCATCGACCACGATCAGCCCCAGCCCGCTTAGCGGCGCGAAGATGGCGGAGCGCGGCCCGATCATGATTCGCGCCTGTCCGCCCAGCGCCGCCATCCAGCTGGCCCATCGCTCGGCTACGTTCTGCGCGCTATGCGCGATCGCGACCAGGGGGCCGAAGCGGGCGCGAAACGACCGGACGATTTGATCCGCGAGGGCTATCTCGGGCACCAGCAACAGCACCTGCCGGCCCGCTTCCAGAGCCGCCGCCGCGAGCTTCAGGTAAACCTCGGTCTTACCGCTGGCGGTGACACCCCACAGGAGAAAAGTTTCCTCCCGCGCGTTGATGACGGCGGGCATGACGGTTTCGATTGCGGCCGTCTGCTCTGGCATCAAATCGAAATCGCCGCCGTCAAACGCATCCGGCCGCTGCGCGCCGCCGGATACAGCTTCGACCCGCGGATACGGCGGCGCGCCGGCTCGCGGCGCCGCCTCGACTTCGACGATTCCGCGCTCCGCCAGCGCGCGCACCGCGGCTCGCGCGCCCGGAATCCGCTCTTCCAATTCTTCGAGCGCGAGCGGTTCAGGCGCGGCCTCGCCGAGCAGGCGCACGATTTCACGCTGGTTGGCGCCGCGAAGTTTCACCGCCGCCAGGCCGCCGGGCGTGAGCCGCACGGCGCTCGCGCTTCGATGGCGGCCGCGGGTGGCCTCCGCGGTCTCGACGATTCGCTCGGCCACGAGCAGGGCGAGCGCGGAGGCGATTTCGCGCTGATCGCCCAGCCGGGCGAGCTCGCGCGAGGTCATCGCGCGGCGTCCAAGCGCCTCGATGATCGCGCGTTCCATCGGCGCGAGCGTCGCCTCGCGCAGGGCGTCGGGCGGAGCGGCGATCCGGAACACCCGGCGCGATTCGATTCGCGCGGCGGCCGGGACCACGCTTTGCATCGCGTCGCCCAGCGGCACCATGTAATACGACGCCATGAATTCGATGAGGCCGAGATGGGCGCGGTCGTAGAGCGGGCGCGCTTCGGGAAGCTCGAGGATCGATTTGAGCGCGCCAGCGCCGGCCTCCAACCCGTCGCCGACTTCGGTGACGATGCCGGTCAAGCGGCGCGAGCGCAGCGGCACGATCACCCGATGGCCGCACTCCACGCGGCCTTCCAGCGCCGGCGGGATCGTATAGGTCAGTTGCCCCACGCCCCGTGCCGCGCCGATAAGGATCACCTTTGCCTGCATCGCAATTGCCACTGGCAATTTACATGGCGGAGAAGCGCGAGCAACTGCCACGATCGTCACTTGACGATGGATTCGGCACGGAGCTAAGTGTCGCTTGTCTGGCAAGCGAAAGGGGCAATTTCGGATGAAGTCGCTGATCGAGACTCTCGCCGACGCGCGACGGCGTCAAGTCGGGGTTGGGCATTTCAATTTTTCCGATCTCACAGCGTTCAAGGCGATCGTCGAGTCAGCGGTGGAGCTCAAGCTGCCCGTGATGGTTGGCGTTTCTGAAGGCGAGCGCGAGTTTATTGGCGTCGCAGAGTCGGCCGCCCTCGTGAAGACGGCGCGCGAGCGGCACGGCTTGCCGATCTTCCTCAATGCCGACCACACGCATTCGCTGGCCAAAGCGGTCGAAGCGGCGAAGGCGGGTTTCGATGAAATCATCTTCGACGGTTCTGCGCTGCCGTTCGACAAAAACGTCGAGGAAACCCGGCGCGCGGTCGAGACACTCAAGTCGATCAACCCGGGGATCGTCGTCGAGGGCGAAATCGGCTATATCGGTTCGGCCTCGGCGATTCTCGAGCAGAAGCCCGAAGGAATGAGCGCTCTGTCGACTCCCGAGGAGGCCAGGCAATTCGTCGAGGCGACCAAGGTCGACGTGCTCGCGCCCGCGGTCGGCAACATGCACGGGATGCTCGAGAGCATGGTCAGAGGCGACGCGAAAAAGCGGCTCGACCTCGGGCTCATCGCGCAGTTGGCCAAGGCCACTGGAGCATTGATGACGCTGCACGGCGGCTCGGGAACCAATGACAACGATTTTCGGACCGCGATCAAAAATGGAATTTCGATCGTTCACGTCAACACGGAGATTCGCATCGCGTGGCGGCGCGGAGTCGAGGCAGCTTTCAAAACCCATCCCAAGGAAGTCGCGCCCTACAAGATTCTCCCGGCGGGAGTCGGGGCTATCAAGGAGATAGTGACCGCACGGCTCAAGCTCTTCAACTTCATGTGAGGCATTTTGAGCAGGACTTGACGATCTACGCCGCAACCGGACTCGACGCCGGCAGGCGGCGCGCGCTCAGTGCGAGCATGATTTCAGTCCAACCGTCGAAGACCATGTCGATGCCGATAAACATCCCGATCACCCACAGCCCCGAGACCGGCCACGAGTCCCAGATCATGAAACCCAGCAAGATAGAAATCGCGCCGTTGAGGATGAGCCATCCGCGATGATGCAATGGGGTCGAAAATGCGATGAAGAGGCGGAACACGCCCGCGACGAACAATACTATGGCGATGAGCAGCGTCAGGGTGACCGCCGCCGCCGCAGGATTTGAGACCATCACGAAACCGGCGACAGCGTATAGCACCCCGGCCAGCAGGTTAATGAAAAAGCCACCCCACGGCCGGCGCGAGAAGCCGTGAATAATCTCGAACAGCCCGCCGAGGATCAGCAGCCATCCGAGAAATATCACCGAGACGATAGTCATCTCGACCGCGTAGCCGATCGCGATCATGCCGAGGATAACCAGCGCGATTCCAATTACCAGGAACCACGTCGAATGTTTGCGAACTTCCTCGATTCCGGTATTCAACACCAACGGGGTCATGGCCTTAACCTCCTAGAGGACCTGTGCGTCGACCGAACGATGTGGCTTCGCGTGTTCAGTCCGTTTCAATCGGAAGGGCGGGATCTTTCGCCCATTCTCCCATCGAGCCGTCGTATAGGGTGATACGGTCGTGGCCGAGCTGATATAGCATGAAGAGATCAACCGTCGCTGAAATACCACCGCCACAGTAACAGATCACGTTCGTGGACTTTTCAGCCCGAACGGCATCGAACTTCGCCCGCGCTTGCGCCAGCGGCACAAACGCCTTGGTGTTGGAATCGAGAAGCGTCCCGGCGGGTACGTTAGCACTGCCAGGGACTCGCCCCGGACGACCGTAGCGACTGGGGCTCTTGCCGCTGTGCAAATCCGGCGGCAATGCGTTGACTATAACCGTGCCGGAGTCGTCGAGCGCCGCCAACACCTGCTGACTTCCGACGACCATCTCCGGGCGCGGTCGCGCGATGAATTTGGCCGCCTGGTATGCGCACGGTTCGGTCGAGACCGGGCGTCCTTCCGCGCGCCATTTATCCCAGCCTCCGTCCAGAACCGCGGCGTGGTCGAATCCAAATGCGCGAAGCATCCACCAGACTCGCGTAGCCCACATGATGTTGCCTGCGCTGTAGAGAACGACCCGAGTCGCTGCGCCCACGCCGTGGCGCGACATGGCCGCAGCGAAGTGGTCAGCCGACGGCATCGCGAACCGCAGCCTGGTGGTGTTGTCCGAGAGTTCGCCTTGAATATCGAGAAATCCCGCGCCCGGAATATGCCCGGCATCGTAGTCCGCCCTGCCGCTGACGATCAGATACGGCAGATCGCTTCCTGGCTCCGCAGGCTTCAAGTAGGTCGTGCAATCGAAGATGCGCAGGGCCGGGTCTCCAAGATGAGCCGCCAGCCAATCGGTCTGCATCAACGCTTCGGGTTCGCGATACTGAATAGCTTCGTCCGCCATGTCGGGCTCCCAAACGGGGTGTCGCTCAACAGCTCATATTTCCAGCGCCTATTGATTCACCTTAATGATGGTTGGGTCAAAGCCCGGCTTCGGCTGATTCGCTCCGCGATCATGGCGGCGCGATGGCGGATATGTTACGAGCTTGAGTCGATACAAAGAGATCGGATGGAGATGTCATGAGCGACAGCTGGCAATTGGATGGCGAATATTTCGAGTCCTGCAACTGCGAACTGCTATGTCCCTGTTTGCTGGTGAAGGGCTCGAAGCCCACTGAGGGCCATTGCGACGTCGTGGTCGCCTTCCACATCAAGTCGGGCAAATACGGTAGCACGGACCTCTCGGGCCTCAGCGCCGTCACCGTCATCTTCACGCCGGGAATCATGACCGAGGGCAAATGGACGATGGGCTCGTACGTCGACGAACGGGCTAACGACGCCCAGCGCGCGGCGCTCGAGAAGATTTTCACGGCGCAGGCGGGCGGCCCGCTCTCCCGTTTCGCGCCGCTCGTCGCGCATCGCCTGCCGGCGCGGCCCGCCGCGATCAGTTTCGCCAGCGAGGGTAACACCCGAAAGCTTTCGATCAAGGGCGTCACCGAAGTCACCGTGCAGGGCGTAGCGGGAGCCAACGGCGAACAGGTATGGTTCGACAACGTCGCGCATTTCGCCTCCAAACGGCTGGCCGCGGCCAAGGCGACGGTGAGCCATTTCAAGGACCAGGGGCTAAGCTTCGAAAACACGGGCCGCAACGGACATTTCTCCGATATTCACTGGTCGAACGCGTAGCACTCATCGGCAGACGGAGGGGCGCTCAAACCTACCGTGGGAAAATGAGCGGCTCCTTTCCGCCAGGGTGACATCCCAGCTGCTTTGCGTCACCAGGACACCGGCTTTCCCCGCCGCGCCAACTCTGGTTGAATCGATTGACGCGATCGCGGCGACCTGCCGCTTGCGCTGACGGACGGTCCCAGGATGCTACGTTTTCTCACAGCCGGTGAATCGCACGGCCCCGAACTGGTCGCGGTGGTGGAAGGCTACCCGGCCGGCTTCGAGATCGATCTCGCGAAGATCAACTATGACCTCGCGCGGCGCCAGAAGGGTTACGGGCGAGGCGGACGGATGGCGATCGAGCGCGACGAGGTGCGCGTGGTCTCGGGCATCCGCTTCGGACGCTCGATGGGCAGTCCGATCACGCTCATCGTAGAGAATCTCGATTTCAAGAACTGGCTCAAGCGGATGTCGGTCGATCCCGCCGACCGCGGCGAGGCCGAGCCGGTCACGCGGCCGCGTCCCGGCCATGCCGACCTCGCAGGCGTGCTCAAGTACAACCTCGACGATGTCCGCGACGTACTCGAACGCGCTTCGGCCCGCGAGACCACGATGCGGGTCGCGGCCGGCTCGCTCGCCAAGCGCATCCTGGAGCCCTTCGGCATCACCACGCTCGGCTACGTTGCGAGTATCGGCTCAACCGAAGCGCGGACGCCCGCCGATCTCAGTATCAAGGACTTGACCCGCATCACCGAGGCCTCACAGGTGCGCGTCGCCGACCCCGAAGCGGAGCGCGCGATAATCGCCGAGATCGACGAATGCAAAAAGACCGGCGACACGCTCGGCGGCGTGGTCGAGGTGGTAGCGACCGGATTGCCGGTCGGGCTGGGCAGCCATGTGCAATGGGACCGCAAGCTCGACGGCCGCCTTGCGCACGTGCTCCTGAGTTTGCAGGCGGTCAAGGGCGTCGAACTTGGAATGGGCTTTCGTGCCGCGGCGACGCGCGGCTCGGCGCTGCATGACGAAATCGCTTACGACACCGCTGCCCGCCGTTTCGTCCGCCACTCCAACAATTCCGGCGGCACCGAGGGCGGGATGACCACCGGCGAGCCATTGCGCGTGCGGGTCGCGTTCAAACCGCTCTCGACTCTGATGCGTCCGCTGCGCTCGGCCGACATCCGCACCAAGGCCGAGTCGGTCGGGAACACCGAACGCTCCGACGTGTGCGCGATTCCGGCGGCCGCGGTCATCGCCGAGGCGGTGGTCGCGTTCGAACTGGCCAACGCGTTCGTGGAAAAGTTCGGCGGCGATTCGCGGGCCGAGATCGCGCGCAACTATGAAGGCTATCTCGAGCAGGTGCGAAATTTTTGACGCCGCAGGGGCCTAACAGCACGATGGCTCCGAAGTTGATCCTCACGGGCTTCATGGCGACCGGCAAAAGCGCGGTGGGCCGCGCAGCCGCGGCACGGCTGGGATGGCGCCTGGTCGATAGCGACGCCGCACTGGCGGCGCGTGCGGGCAAGCCGATTCCGGCGATCTTCAGCGAGCACGGCGAGGCGCATTTCCGGGCGCTCGAGCGCGAGGTGATCGCCGCCCTGGCGGACGATCGCGCCCTCTGCCCGCAGTGCGGCGAACCGCGCCCGGCGGTTATCTCGACCGGCGGCGGCGCGTTGGTCGACGAGCGCAACTACCTCGCGCTCAAGCGCGCGGGCGTGATCATCTGCCTCAGCGCGCGGCCCGAAGTAATCGCGGCGCGCGTGCGACGCTCGCCGCACAAGCGGCCCAAACTGCTCGAAGGCGGCAAGCCGCTGGAAGCGCGTATCGGCGAGCTGATGGAAGAGCGGCGCGCCGCTTACGCGCGCGCCGATTTTACCGTGGACACTTCCGACCTTTCGGTCGCCGAGTCGGCGGAGCGCGTGCTGGAAATCTTCGGCCACCACGGCCGGAGCGCTCATCGATGCGCACCTTCCGCGTAGAACTCGGCACCGACGCGCATCCGGTGCATGTCGGCGCCGGCGCGCTCGACCTGACAGGGCGACTCGCGCGCGAAGCCGGTATCGCTGCCGGACGCGTATTGATCGTCACCGATTCCAACGTCGCGCGCCTCTATGGCGAGCGCGCGGTCGCCGCGCTCGAGTCGGTGGGCTTCGCGCCGCGAACCCTGGAGGTCGCGCCGGGCGAGCAGAGCAAATCTTTCGCTACGCTGGAGCGCGTTTACGACGCGATTATCGCGGCGGAACTCGATCGGAGCGGCGCCGTGTTCGCGCTGGGCGGCGGCGTGGTTGGCGACCTGGCCGGCTATGCTGCGGCGACCTACATGCGCGGCGTGGCGCTGGTGCAAATTCCGACCACGATGGTCGCGCAGGTCGATTCGGCGCTGGGCGGGAAGACCGCAATCAACCATCCGCGGGCGAAAAACCTGATCGGCGCCTTCTACCAGCCGCGCCTGGTCGTGGCCGACGTCGCAACGCTCCAGAGCCTGCCCGAGCGCGAGTTCCGCGAGGGCCTCGCCGAAGTCATCAAATATGGGGCGATCATGGATGCGCCGATGGTCGAGGAGCTGGAGCACGGCCTCACCGCGATCATGCGCCGCGACCCGGTGGCGCTGGAGCAGATGGTCGCCCGATCGCTGCATCACAAGGCGACAATTGTGGCGAGCGACACCCGCGAAGGCGGCCTGCGCAAAATTCTCAACTACGGCCACACGGCCGGCCATGCGCTCGAGGCGTCGTCGGGCTACGGCAATTTTCTGCACGGCGAGGCGGTGGCGATCGGGATGGTCGCGGCGGGAAAGCTCTCGCAAGCGCTGGCAGGTCTTAGCGTCGCGGAGGCCGAACGGCTGGAGCGGCTGATCGCGCGGGCGGGTTTGCCGACCGCAATGCCGGCGGGATGGCGCGGCGAGGAGTTCGTGCGTGCGATGCGGCTGGATAAGAAGCGCGCGGGCGACGGAGTCGAGTTCGTGCTGCTAGATCGGCTGGGCCACGCGCTGACCCGCAAGCTGACCTTCGCCGAGATTCTCGCCCACCTCGAGTAGCGAACCCTCCGGCCCCGTTCGCAATCTCTCGTTCGCGCCGTTACCCGGTCACCGCTTACGTTCCATCAGTTTCACGCGGCCGAGGAACCTGGGGCGGATGAGCACCGTCTCCAGCGGCAGCACGCTCATCGCGAGCAGACCGTTGAACGCCATCACCAGCGCCAGCATCAGCCCCATCTCGGCCAGAAAGCGCAACTCGGAGAGGAAATACCAGGGCAGGACGCCCAGCACCATCGTGAAAGCGACGAAGAAAGTTGCCTCGCCGGTGGTGAAGACCGCGCGCGTCACCGCGGCCTGTACGTCGCCGTCGGCCACGCCCTGGAACTCCTCGCAGATGCGGCTTAGCAGGTAGATTCCATAGTCGATGCCAACGCCGAGTCCGACCGCCACCACCGGTAGCGTGTTGACGTCGAGCCCGACGCCGCGCAGGTACATCACGGAATCGGTGGCGAACTGCGCGAGCAACAGCGGCACCAGGAGCATCGCCGCCGCCACGCCCGAATGGTACGTCAGCACGCACATCACGAAGATGGTCGCGAGCAAGTAGAGGAGGATTTTCAGATCGGCCGCACGCACGACGTGGTCGAGCGCGTATTGCAGCGCGACCGCGCCGGTGGCGAGCCGGATGCGATAGGTCGGCGAGGGATGGGGCTGCACCTCGGTGATCGCGCGCTCGGCCTGCGCCATCGCCTCATCCACGGTGCTGGCGCGGAGGTCTTTGTACCAGAGCACGACGTCGCCGTTGGTGCCGTTGGGCTGGATTATGTTGCTGAAGTTTTCCAGCGAATGGCCGGTGCGGGTCCAGAACAGGTACGCGCCCACGTCATGGCCGGTGAGATCGATCGGCAGCCACTTGGGATTGCCGCCGCGCAGGATCAGTCCGGTGTATGGAATGTAGTCGGCGAGCGAGAGCGTGGCGATCGCGCCGTGGTTGCGCTCGATCGCCTTCTGGAAGCGGAGCATCGAGTCGTAAACCTCGGGACGGTAGAGCGCGCGCGGAATCTTACCTTCCCAGACCACGTTGAGCGTCGCGGTGCCGGCGAGGTTGGCGTTGATCTCGCGCTCGGCGACGTTGAACTCATTGTTGGGCCAAAGGAGCGGACTGCCGATCGCAACGTTTCCGACCGGCCGGCTTATTGCCAGAAACGCCATCAGCGCCGCCACCGGGACCGCAATCACAGTCGTGACGATCCGCATCCGCGGCGTCAGCAACCCGGCGAGCATCCGCTGCACTGGCTCGATTAGGCGCGTGCTGAGTGAGGGAACCTCGTGGGTGATGAAGACGCTAACGTCCTTGGGCGGAGGCAGAATCGCCAGCAGCACCGGCGTGAGCAATACCGCGGAAGGAATGATCAGCAGCGACCAGGTGCCGCACAGCACGCCGAGCTTCTGGATTATCGGAATCGGGGCGAGGCAAATCATGTAGAGCCCGGCGACGTCGCACATGATGCCGAGGAAGGCCGGCGCGAACATCGAGGCCAGCGCCCCCGCAGCACCGGCCACCCGTTCGTGGGTCTCGTAGAGGATTTCGTAGTAGCGGCGCGTGATCTGCAGCGAGTGGCTGAGCGCGCGCGCCATCAGCAGCACCGGCACCACGACGGTGAGCGGTTCGAGGTTAAGCCCCAGCCATCCGCCCGCTCCCAGGCCCCATATGGTCGAAACGGCGGCGGCAATGATCGGCGTGAGCGCGCCGGCGAGGCTGCGCATGTAGTCGATGTGGGCCAGGATGATAAGCGCGAGCGAGAGCAGGAAAATCCACAGCGCCTGACGGCCGTAGCGGTAAACCCACGCGATCAGCATCACGCGCCCGGCGGTGTAGTACTCGATATTCGGATCGCTCTCGGCCGCGAGCATCTTGTGCACGTGCTCGAAGACGCCGGCGTAGTCGAGCCCGTGTTCAAAGAAGGCGGCCTCGATCAGCGTCGCCTTCTCGTCGGGCGAGACCAGGATACCGGTGACGCCAGCGGCGTGGCGGGCGCGCTCCTGTACGGCCGTCGCCTCGGGTTGGGTGGCCGGAATTTTGTTGGTCATCACCGGCTCGGAGCTGAGACCGGGCGGCGTCGGCCGGATCACGCGAACTTTCTCGCTCGCAATTGAAGTCAGGGTGACGTGGTCAATCCCCGGCACCAGGTCAAGTTCGCGCGTGATGCGCCAGATCCTGGCCAGCGTCTGCGGTGTATAGATCGTGCCGTGCTTGACCTTGAGCAGGATTTCGACCGTGGCCGGCTTGCTGAAGCTCTGGTAGCGCTTGAAGACGTCGGTCACGCGATTGTGCGCCGGGATCAGATCGGCCACCGAAGTCTGGGCCTGAAAACTGTGGGCGATACGCACGACGCCGACGGAAAAAAAAGCCGTCAGCGCCAGATACACGACGATGACCTGCCATCGCCAGTGGATTAAAAAATCGGCAGTCCTCTGACCCATCGACAGCATAGTAAAACCAGCGATTCCTTAGCGGCGAGCGTGCCATCCGACCAGACCGAGGGTGGTCAAGTCAAGTTGGACGCCTTCGCCGTCAGTAGTAGCGGCGCAACCCACACCCCGCGTGCGAAGTTGTGCACAGGTTTTCGATAACTGTTGATATTCATAATCAGCTGAAATGTTAACATTGGAAAAACAATGCATAGAATAGCGCGCGTCAGCTTAAAAGGCGGAGCGGCGGATCGCGGGGCGGGATGTTTTCTTCAGGGTTTTACTTCGAACTCTTTTCATCTAGGTCGCCGGCTCGGGCCTAAAGTCCTAACCTAGGGGGTAGAGATGAACAGTCGCGAATTCAATCGAGCGCCGATGTCGGAGTCGGATTTCGACGCCGCGGTAGCGCAGCGCGTGATGACCGTGCAGGACGTTTCGGCCTACCTGCGCGTACATCCATCGACCGTCTACCGCCTGCTCAAGCGCAACGAGTTGCCAGCCTTCCGAGTCGGCAGCGACTGGCGCTTCAACGTCGAAGCGATCGATCGTTGGCGATCGCAGATGGAAGCGGGCGCGAGCGTGCTCGACAAATAACGCCTCAGGCGGCAACAAGGGTTCCGGCGCAAGCGGACCGGGCGGATCGGCCGCTCGCATCGCACTTGAGCTACTGCTCGAAGTAGTTGCGCGGATTCTCGACCATCAGGGTCTGGATTTTTTCCTCGCTCACGCCCGCCTTGCGCAACGCGGGCAGGATGTTCTTGAAGATGTGAGTCGGCTCCCAGTTGCGGATTCCCTGCTCGATCTCAGGCGTCAGGTCCAGGCCGCGACCGAGCCAGCACGCAACCGAGTCGTGCGACAACACGATCTGCTTCTCGAAACCGACGCCTAAAAGTCCGATCAACGCCGCCAGCCGCAGGCGGTCGGGATGCAGGAAGTCGAGCCCGAAGCGATCGAACCCCAGGTAGCATCCGCGGTCAAGCATGTCGGTGTGGTAGCGCAGGTCCGACGCGCCGCAGCTATGGCCGACGATCACGTGCTGGAGGTCAACGCCCTCGGCGGCAAAGATGTCGAGCTGCTCGCGGCCCATCGTGCCGTCGTCGGTATGGGTGGTGATCGGCGCGCCGGTCTTGAGATGCGCGCGGGCGGCGGCGCGCAGGCACTTCTCTTCGTACTCGGTTACCTTGTCCTTGGAGGTCGCGCACTTGATCACCCCGGCCTTCACGCCGGTGCGGGCGATTCCCTCGGTAAGCTCGGCCACATAAACGTCGGCTATCTCGCCGACCGGGCGCTGCTTGAAGTAGGCCGTGTTACCGAGGTCTTCCTTGTAGAGGCCGGTCGCGCAGATTAGCTGGATGTCGGCCGCTCCGGCCGCTTCCGCCATGAAGTTCACGTCGCGTCCGATGTCCATCGGACATGGGTCGAGAAAGGTGCCGAGACCGAGGTCGCGCAATTCCTTGAGCCGGTCGGTGGCGAACTTGAGGGCCTCCTTGCGCTCGAAGCGCGGCGCCGTGCAGTCCAGCTCCCATCCGCCCCATCCGACCATCAGATGCTCGTGCATCAGCGTGGTGCCTAGCTTGTCGGCGGTAATCGTTCCCGTAACGGTGTTGATCGTCTTCATGGATCGCACCTCTCGCTCCGTCGCGGCGCGCCGGCCGGATGGAGTATCGCAAAATTAGCGTCAGGGTCCCGCCTGGGTCAAACGCGACAGCGTGACCGCCTCGGGCGAGCCGGGTCAGGCTTCAGTGTCGTGTGAGAACACGGAGTGGATAAGGATGATCGCAACCCCGATCGTGATTGCGCTGTCGGCGATATTAAAGACCGGATAGCTCCAGGAGTAGTAGTGGACGTAGATGAAATCAACGACGCGGCCGCGCACAATCCGATCGAGCAGGTTGCCCGCCGCGCCCCCCATGATCAGCGCAAAGGCGGCCGTCACCACCGGCGGACGCGCGCCGCGCGCGAGCAGAAACCCAAGCACTATCACCGCGGCGCCGGCGAGCCCGCCGAGCATCAAGGCTCGCACGGCGGGTCCCAAGGTCGCAAAGAGGCTAAAGGCGGCGCCCGAATTCAACGTGTAGGTGATCGCGAGCCAATGCGGCACGACGTCGATTTGCTCGAATAGTCTGAGATGTCCGACGATGTAGAGCTTGACTAACTGATCGAACGCGAAGACCGGCAGCGCGACGAAACCCAGCATCGTCGCGAACCGGCGCCAGTCGGTCACCGCGCTCGCTCCGGCCTCGGTTTGCGCCAACGCCTGGGGCCCGACCACGCTCACGCGCTCAACGCCTGCACGACCGCGCGGCATCGCGGATCCAGATCGGAGCCGGAATCGTCCTCGAAGTACATCCAGCAGCGCAGGCACTTGCGCCCCGGCGCACGTCGACCCACCACCACCAGCGGCGGGTCTGTTGAAACGCGCCCATAAACTCCGTCGAAGCTGAACGCCTCAGCGCCGTTGGCTTTGCGGCGCAGATCCTCGGCCGCGCGGGCGTCGAGCGGCGCGACCTCCGAAACGATGAACAGTTCCTTGAGCGCGCCGCGATGGCGCGCGAGCGTCTCGGCCAGAGCGCTGTTATCCGCGCCAACCGCGCCGATTTCCACCGCGGCTTCAAGCGGCGCACCGATCGTCCCCGCCTGGCGCATCGTCTCGAGCAGCTTGAGCGCTTCGGCCCGCACCCTGAGCAGGCGTTCCCAATGGGCTTCCAGTTCCGCGTCGCGCCACGCGGGATTGGCAGGCGCGAGCGTCAGCAGATGGACGCTCGCCGCGCGCTCGCCCGGCATGTGCGAGTAAATCTCGTCGGCGGTGAATGGAATCAGCGTCGCGAGCATCCGCACCAGTACGTCGATCACATGGTAGAGCGCGGTCTGCACCGAGCGGCGCTCGGGCGAGGCGGCGGCCGCGCAATACAGCCGGTCGCGCGCGACGTCGATATAGAGCGAGCTCAGGTCGACCACGACGAAGTTGATGATCGCGTGGTAGGCGCCCTGGAAATCGTACTCGTTAAACGCGCGGCGCACGTCGTCCTTCAGGCGCTCGAGGCGGGCCAGGATGTAGCGGTCGAACTCGGTCATCTGGCCGAGCGACGCAGCGTTACGGGCCGGATCGAAGTCGGCCAGGTTGCCCAGGATGTAGCGGCAGGTGTTGCGAATCTTGCGGTAGGCCTCGGCGACTGCCGTGTAGACGGTGTCGCCCAGCGCGATTTCCGTGGTGTAGTCGAGCGAGGCGTACACCAGGCGCAGCACGTCGGCGCCGATCCGATTGACGGCGTCGGCCGCGTCTTCGGAGTTGCCGAGCGACTTCGACATCTTGCGCCCTTGCTCGTCGACCGTTAGCCCGTGGCTTATCACGGTGCGAAACGGCGCATGACCACGCTCGGCGACCGCGCATGCGAGCGACGACCCGAACCATCCGCGCGCCTGCTCGACCGCTTCAAGGTAGGCGTCGGCCGGCCAGCTAAGCTCGGGGCGCTTGCCCAGCACTGCGGCTTGTGAGGACCCCGAATCGAACCACACGTCGAGCACGTCCTCTTCTTTCTCGAACGACATGCCCTGGCACTTCTCGCACCGAAGGTTCGGCGTGACGAAGTCGCCCGCCGGACGATTGAACCAGGCATCCGATCCTTCGCTTTCGAAGATTCGTTCCGCCGCGGCCATCACTTCGTCGTACAAACCGACGTGACCGCAGGCGCCGCACTTGAGTGCCGGAATCGGCACGCCCCACGCGCGCTGGCGCGAGAGGCACCAGTCGGGCCGGGTTTCGGTCATGTTGCGGATACGGTCGCGCGACCACAGCGGAATCCATTGCACGGCGTCGATTTCCTCGATTACGCGCCGGCGCAATCCGTCATGATCGATACGCATGAACCACTGCTCGGCGGCAAGAAAAATCAGCGGATTCTTGCAGCGCCAGCAATGCGGGTAGCTGTGCGAGAACTTGTGCATGTGGAGCAACGCGCCGACTGCGCCCAGTTTCTCGACGATCGAATCGTTGGCCTTGAAAACGTTCTGCCCCGCCCATTCGCCGCCATCGGCGGTGAACTTGCCAGCCGTGTCGACCGGCGTAAACGGCTTGAGCCCGTATTGCGAGCCGACCACGAAATCTTCGTAGCCGTGCCCGGGCGCGGTATGCACGAGGCCGGTGCCGGCGTCCGCGGTGACGTGATCGCCGTACATCAGCTTGACGTCGCGGGCAGCAAACGGATGGCGGAAAATATCCTGCCCGTCGAGCGATTTGAGCGCCTCGCGATCGAGCGCGATTCTTTTTTCGACCGCGAGCCCGCATTCCTTCTCGACCGCTTCGGCCAGGCGCGCGGCGACGACGTAGTAGCGGTCGCCTGCCTTCAGCGCAACGTAATCGAACGTCGGGTTGAGGCTGATTCCCAGGTTGGCGGGCAGCGTCCACGGCGTGGTGGTCCAGATTACGGCGAAGAGCTTTCCGGCCTTGTGCGCGGCGGCGAGTTCCGCGCGGTCGGAGGCGCCCGCGGCGAGTGCGCCCGCGTCGCGCAGATGCGCGTTGAGCGCGAACGCGACGTAAATCGAGGGCGACACGTGCTCGCGATATTCGACCTCGGCTTCGGCCAGCGCCGTGCGATCGGAAAAGCACCAATGCACCGGGCGCAGGCCGCGATAGACGTAGCCGCGCTCGACCAGGTTCCGCAGCACGCCGATCTCGGCCGCGTCGTACGCCGGATCCATCGTGATGTAGGGATGAAACCAATCGCCGATACATCCGAGGCGCATGAAATCCTTGCGCTGGAGATCGATCCACTTCTCGGCCTCGATGCGGCACAGGCGCCGAAGCTCGAGCTTGGGCATCGCGCGCGCCTTCTCGCCGAGGTCGCGCGAGACCTTGAACTCGATCGGCATTCCGTGGCAGTCCCATCCGGGCACGAACGGCGTGCGGAACCCCATCATCGCGCGCGAGCGCACGACGAAGTCCTTCAACACTTTGTTGAGCGCGGTGCCCATGTGCACGCGGCCGTTGGCATAGGGAGGTCCATCATGCAGGACCCAGGCGACCGCCTCCTTGCGGGCGGCGAGCAGGGTTTCGTACAGTCGGACTTCCTCCCAATGCTTGAGCATCTCGGGCTCCCGTTTGGGCAGATTCGCCTTCATCGGGAAGTCCGTTTTGGGAAGTTTCAGGGTTGTTTTGTAATCAGTCGTTTTGTGCTCGGTCTCGGCCACAGGCAAAACGGCCGGCGTCAAATAGGCGCGCGCCGGCTCCTCCGCGTATCATCATATCGTAATTGTCGTATTTGATTGTCCGTCTCTGGTTGCGTGCCGCGCCAGGGTCAGCGCAGAGAGAGTAACGCAAACCGATGGCCTCGTGCGAGGGTGGCGCTGCGAGGCTGCTTGAGGACCGCAAGCTCGCGCAAATCGAATGCGAACAACCGCGCGCAGCCGAGTAAGAGGTGCGCGACTCAAGCCATCTTCAGACCATCGCGACTTTGACCACGATCACGATCGCGGCAAAGATCAAGCCCGGCAACACGAACGCGCCAAACGCGCGCCAGGCCGAAAAACGATGCACCTCGGCCACGCAATGCAGCATCAAGATGAACGACCAGATCGAAATGATCGCTTCGATCCCGCGCGTCAGCGTGAACGGGTTCGCCGCAGCTGCGGCCGCCTCTGCTGCCGCATTGGGATCGGGCATCGAGAGGTCCAGCGCCTTCCAAACTCCGGTGCCGAGGAGGATTAGCAGCATCACGATCGACAGACATATCTGCGGGACCTCGGACCATGCCACTGCCGCCCGCACTGTGACCGCGTTTCCGACGCCGCCGAGCACGCGACCGGTCCAATCCATCATGAACGAGGTCAGGTAAAGCCCCAGGACCCCGAACGCCGCGCCAATGAATGGACTCGCGAAAGTCAGGATCGGCAAATACGCGACCAGGTTCTTGGGCAGCGGAGTAGGGGTGAAGCCGAGTGCCGCGCTCAGCAGGGAATTGAGCATCACCAAGGCCCCCGCCAGCGCGGCGAGCATGATCACCTGATGAGTCGGGTCCCGATTGACGATCTTCCTGATCGTCTCGCGCGGGCTCATCCAGATCGCGATCCATGGATAATCGAGAATCGTGAAAATGCGATCGACGCCCTTGCCGCCGGTCCTGGCGTCGATGCTGCCGAGTCTGTCGACTCTGAAACCTGAATCTTCGGCCATTTTCCCCACCTCTCGACCCGGTCAGTGGTTTTTTGCGCGTATCCCCCGGGGAAGATATCCTATACATCGCGTATGACGGGATCGAGATGAGCTTCCTAGGTATTTGTGGCTTTGAGGCGTCTTATTATGACAGGCTTGGATATCCGCGCTTCTGGTCAACTATCGCTAACCAGCGCGCGGTCAAGCTCGGTTAGGCTAAAGCGATTTCATAGTTTGAAAACGAATTTCCGCTCACCTATCATCGCTCCTCGCACAGCTTCCTCAGAGGCTCTTTTCCGGAGCTATGGCACTTAGCGAACCCAGCGCGCTGGCCGGCCTGCGCGTCCTCGACCTGACCGACCTCAAGGGGCATCTGTGCGCCCGCCTGCTGGCTGACATGGGCGCTGACGTGATCAAGATTGAGCCGCCGGGCGGCGACGGGGCGCGGAATGTCGGACCGTTCGTCGATGACCGGCCGCATCGCGACCGCAGCCTCTTCTTCTGGTTCTACAATCTCAACAAGCGATCAATAACGCTCGACCTTCGCCATCCCGAGGGCGCAGCGGTACTGCGCCGGCTCGCGGAGGGCGCCGACGTCGTGATCGAAAGTTTCAAGCCGGGCGAGATGGCGCGGATGGGGCTCGGATGGGAGGTCCTGCACGCGCTCAATCCCGCCCTGGTCTTGTGCTCGATCGCGCCGTTCGGGCAGAGCGGACTGTACAGCGGCTACGCGGCTGACGACAGCGTGCTGACCGCGCTTTCGGGGATGCTCTACGTCAATGGCTTCCCGGACAGCGCGCCCGTGCGCCCGTTTGGCTTGCAGGCCTACCACTCGGCGTCATACTACGGCGCGATCGCCACCATGTGCGCGCTTCTGGCCCGCGACTCCTCGGGCGAAGATCAGTGGCAAGGTCAGTGGATCGACCTGAGTATGCAGGAAGCGACGGCGTCCGCGGTCGAGCACGTCGCGGCCGGCTTCTTCGGCACCGGCGAGATCGAACGGCGGCGCGGCACGCTCCACTGGAGCCGCTTTTTCCGAGTCGGGCGATGCCGCGACGGGCACGTGATGCATTGCACGCTGGGCGACTGGACCTCGCTGGTCGAGTGGGTCAAGGGCGACGGCAAGGCACGAAATCTTACCACCGACCTTACCGCGCCCGAATGGGAAGACGTGGCCAAGCGGCGCGCGGATGCCGAGCAGCTGTTCGACGTCCTGGACGAGTGGGTCAAAGACTACTCGCGCGACGAATTGCTGGAACGCGCGCAGCTTCTGCGCCTGCCGTATGCCTCGGTGCGCAAACCCGAAGATCTCTTCGACGACGAGCAACTCCTAGCGCGTGGCTACTTCCACGAAGTCGAGCATCCCGAACTCGGCCGCACGTTCCGCTATCCCGGCGCACCCTACCTTTTCACCGGTTCGCCGTGGCGCGTGACGCGCCGGCCGCCGCTCGTCGGCGAGCATACCGGCGAAATCCTCGGCGGCGAGCTTGGCCTTGGCACGGACGAACTCGCCGCGTTGGCCGCCGAGGGTGTGATCTGACGATGGCTCCGGAGACGACCGCGCGGATGGCGCTTGCGGGCGTGAGGATCCTCGACTTCACCTGGGTTGTCGCCGGGCCGGTGGCGACGCGCATCCTTGCCGACCAGGGCGCCGAAGTGATCAAGATCGAGCGCGGCGACGAAGGCACGATGAGCGTGCTCGGCCCGCGGCGAATTGGACTGCAGGGCGAACTGCATCGCAACAAGCGCTCGGCCGCGATCAATATGACCAAGCCGCGCGGCGTCGAACTCGCGCGCCGGCTGGCCGCGACGAGCGACCTGGTGATGGACAACTTCTCGGCGCGCGTGATGCGGATGTGGGGGATGGATTACGCGAGCCTGGCGAAAATCAAACCCGACATCATCAGCATCAGCATGTCGGGGCTGGGACATACCGGGCCGCGATCCAACTACGTCAGCTACGGGCCGACCCTGCAGGCACTGGCGGGATTCACACACATGATGGCCGACGCGCGCGGCGAGCCGGTCGGCTATGGCTACTCCTACGCCGACATGGCTGGCGGCTATAGCGGCGCGCTGGCGGCGCTGATCGCGCTATGGCATCGCAAGCGCACCGGTCACGGCCAGTTCGTCGACCTTTCGCAGTTCGAGGCGCTCGCGAGCCTGGCCGGCCCGGCGCTGCTCGATATCGCGGTCAACGACCGCGCGCAAGAGGCGCCCCGATGGCGCTCGCAGGAGGCGCCCGCGGCGCCGCACGGGATATACCGATGCCGCCCGCGCGGCAGCGACGACGACCGCTGGATCGTGATCGCGGTGCGCTCGCGGGCCGAATGGGAACGCTTTGTCCGCGCTATCGGCAATCCGAAATGGGCTGCGGAGCCGAAGTTTCGCACGCTCTACCTCCGGATGCGCAATCATGCGGAACTCGACGCGTGGGTTGCGCAATGGGCCGCGACTCAGGACGCGGAGGCCGCGATGGCACTCCTGCAAAGCGCGGACGTCGCCGCCGGTGTCGCGCTTAACGGCGCCGACCTCGCATCCGATCCGCATCTGGCCGAGCGCGGCTTCTTCGCGCCAGTCAAACTTCCCGATGACAGCTCCACCCGCGTCACGGGCGTGCCGATGCGCCTGTCGGAGACCCCGGGATCGATTCGCACCGTGGCGCCCGAAGTCGGCGAAGATAACGACTATATCCTGGGCGAGCTATTGGAGCTGGGCCGCGCCGAGCGCGCGGAACTGATCGCCGAAGGCGTGGTCTGGGGCTGAATCTGTGTCGCCTGGACCGTCATGCGCGAGGTTGAGGCGACGAATCAGTCAATCAGTGCAAATTCACCAACTCATTCGCGCCGTTGCCAAAAGCGCTATTGCGCCCGCACCGCCATCGGCATGTACTTAGGCATCATCGTCGCCACTGTGGAAAACGGTAAAACAGTGGAGCAATCGGGGTGGGAAGCAGCGAGTGTCAGCCAGCGTTCTCTCAAGCGCGCTTGCCGGGGTGGATGCCTTCCCGGTCGAAGTCGAGGTTGATATCTCGGGCGGAATGCCGCAGCTCAAGACTGTCGGCCTCGCCGAGGGCGCTGTGCGCGAGGCCCAGGAGCGGGTCAAAGCAGCGATCAAGAATTCCGGCTACGAGTTTCCTAACCGCAAGATAACCATCAACCTCGCGCCGGCCGACACCCGAAAGGAAGGCTCGTCGTTCGACCTGCCGATTGCGCTCGCCATCCTGGCCGCCAACACTGGCGCGCTCAGCGCCGAACGGATGCGCAACTATCTGATCCAGGGCGAACTCGCGCTCGACGGCCGGATCAAGGGAATCCGCGGAGCGCTGCCGAGTGCGTTGCTGGCGCGCTCGAAACATTACGCCGGGATCATCCTGCCGCGCGAAAACGCCGCCGAGGCCTCGGTCGCAAGCAACGGCACGGCAGTGCTGGGCGTCGAGACGCTGCGCGACACGGTGGATTTCCTCGAGGGGCTGCGCGAGATCGAACCGTACGCCACCAACGTCGGCGATTTGTTCACCGCCGCGAGCCACTACGAAGTCGACTTCAGCGAAGTGCGCGGCCAGGAGCAGGCCAAGCGCGCGCTCGAGGTCGCCGCCGCGGGCGGCCATAACGTCCTGATGGTCGGGCCGCCGGGCTCGGGCAAGACGATGCTGGCCAAGCGGCTGCCGACTATCCTGCCGGCGATGACTTTCGAGGAAGCGATCGAAACCTCCAAGGTGCACAGCGTGGCGGGCCTGATGGACGGGCGCGCGCTGATCGCGACGCGGCCCTTCCGCGCGCCGCATCACACGATCTCGGACGCCGGTCTAATCGGCGGCGGCACGGTGCCACGCCCGGGCGAAGTCAGCCTCGCGCACAACGGCGTGCTCTTCCTCGACGAATTGCCCGAATTCCGCAAGAACGTGATCGAGGTCCTGCGCCAGCCGCTGGAGGACAACCGCATCACCATCGCGCGCGTGATGGGCACGATGACCTTTCCGGCGAGCGTGATGCTGGTCGCCGCGATGAATCCATGTCCATGCGGCTTCTACACCGACAGCCAGCACGAATGCACCTGCCTGCCGTTGATGATCCAGCGCTACCGATCGCGTATCTCGGGGCCGCTGCTCGACCGCATCGACATCCACGTCGAGGTCCCGGCGGTCAAGTATCGCGAGCTGACCGCGCGCACGCCCGGCGAGACCTCGGAGGCTATACGTGAGCGAGCCAACCGCGCGCGCGGAATCCAGCTCGAGCGTTTTGCTGGCGCGCGGGTATTTTGCAACGCGCAAATGGGTGCGCGCGAACTGCAGAGCCATTGCCACGTCGAGGCCGGCGGCGAGCGGCTGCTCGAACTCGCGATCAACCGGCTAGGCCTGAGCGCGCGCGCCTACACGCGCATTCTGAAAGTCGCGCGAACCTGCGCCGACCTCGACGGTGGCGGCCCGATCGAGGCGCGCCACGTAAGCGAAGCAATCCAGTATCGTTCACTCGACCGCCCCGCCCCATAAAGTGGCGCCCTGCCCTGATCCGGCTTTTCGTTGATCCGGCTTTTCGTTATTTCCGGAGATCGGCTTTTCGCTATCGTGGGCTTTTCGGTATACCTGCTTAGGCCCCCGCGAGGCGCCGACCGAGCGCGACGCGGCGTCCCACGATGCCGACCGACCCGTTAGCCGAATTCCTCGTCTCACACGCGCAGGCGATCGTGCGCCTGCATCGGCGCGGCAACGCCGAGGCTTTCGGTCTATCCCCAGCCGACCTCGGCACGACACTGCATCGCAGCGTGCTGTCGTGGAACGCCGAGGCCAAGCCGGGCGCGATCGACGAATATCTCGATTCGCTGCGCGCCGACGATTTAGTCCTCGCGCTCGCCTGCACGCAGGGCCACGGGCGCGCCTGGGAAGTCTTCATCGAGAAGTACCGGCCGGTGCTATACGCGGCGGCGCATGCTTTGCTTCATGACGAAGCCGGCGCGCGGGACCTTGCGGATTCGCTATGGGCGGATCTTTATGGGATCGCCTCGCGCTCCGAGGCGCGCCGCCCGCTGCTCGGCTACTATGGCGGACGCAGTGCGCTCGGAACCTGGCTACACGCCGTGCTTGCGCGGCGCTTTATTGACTTGACACGCGCGGCGGCCCGGACTAAGCCGCTGGAGAACCGTCCGAACGAACCTGCGACGGAGGGAGATCCGGCCGACCCCGATCGTTTTCGCTACGTGAGCGCGCTCAGCGCTGCACTTACCGAAGCGCTCGGTGCACTCGAGCCGCGCGACCGGCTGCGCCTGGGCTACTACTATCTGGAAAACCTCACGCTAAGAGAGATCGCCCGGCTTCTCGACGAGCATCCCTCTAGCGTGTCGCGCAGGCTCCAGCAAACCCGCGGCGACCTCAAGCGCCGAGTCGAACGATGGCTGCGCCGCGAGCAGCATTTGAGCGAAGAACAAATTCGCTTGTGTTATGATTATGCATCCGAGCAATGGCCGTTCGATTTGGGGCGCGCGCTTTCGGAGTCGGAGTAAGTGAAGCGCGCACCGTGCACGTTTTGGCGGTGGGTCCGTTCCAATCACAGGAAGTTCATTCACGGGACTTTGCGGCAAGAAGGGGAGTTCTGGTTTGGCTCTCGATGATTTAGATGACCGTTTCGCGGCCGCGGTCAAAGTCGCGCTTGGCGGCGCACGCGGTCCCCGAAACGATGAGTCGGATACTGCAGAGGGTTCCGAGTGTCCCTCCGCCGACGTGATTGCGTCGTACTACGAACACGGGCTCGGCCGGGTCGAGCGCGTCAGTCTGGAGACGCACTTCTCCAGATGCGCGCGATGCCAGGGCACGCTGGCGGCACTGCTGCGCGCGGCTCCGGTCCTCGATGCCGCCATCGAAGCGGGCGGCCTCTCTGCCGCCGCGACACGCAGGGCGGCGGCCGACTCGGCGGGCTTCCGCGAGCGCTGGCGCGAAATCAGGCCTGCATGGCGGATTGCCGGGGTCTCCATGGCAGCCACCGCGATGCTCGCGGCCGTGGTCGTCGCCGGCATGCAGGTATACCAGGGCAGCTTTGGGCGGCAGAACGAACAGCTGGCCGCCCTGAGCTCGTCGCCGCAGCGGCATTATCCTCACAAAGCGCCTCCCGCTTCTTCGCCTCCAGCCGACGCCAATTTGGCGCTCAATGACAACGCGCTGGATAAGAAATCGGTGGTGCCGGCCGAGCCCTCCGAGCCGAAGCCGGCTATCGCGCCCCCGGCCGCGGTCCCGCCGGCCGCAGCCGGCGAGGGATCTCCCGAGTCGAGGGACGGCGGCGCGATTGGCGGCGCTCCCGGCAGTACCACTGGGACTAACGCGGGATCTCTAAAGACAGAGAATTCAAAGTCAGTACGTTCCAACACACCTGCCAACGCACCTGCTGAGACCGCCGCTCCCGCCGAGGAAACTGCGCCGCCGGTAGCGCCGACAAATAACGATCAAAATGGGGCTGGTCCCGCAACGGCCGATCAGGCGGCTGCCGCACTGGGCGCATTAGCCGCGACGCCCGCGCCGGCTACATCTCCTACGAGCCCTTCAACGTCGGACAACGCGCCAGCGGCCGGATCGAAGGATACCGCCGCAGCGCCGGCCGGGGTCCACCAGAAGCAGAACGCGCAGAAACAGGATGAGATTGCCGTGCTGGCGCCGCCGCCTGCGCGACTGAAGCAGTTCCAGAAGGGGACCGCGACCCAGCTCCAGGCGCAAACATCCCAGAGCGCTACACGCGGAAATCCGGCCACGTCAGGGAGCGCTGGTGAGCGGCCTGATAATAGCGATGCGTCAGCCTTAATGGCCAGGCAACAGGCGCAAGAACAACAGGACCAACTAGCCAAAGAACGGATCGCCCAACAGCGGCTCGCGCAAGACCAACTCGCCCAGCAACAATTGGCAAAGGCCAAACTCGCAGAGGAAAAGCGCCAGGCAGACATCGCCCGCCAAGCAGAAGTAGCGCGGAAGGCGGAAGCTACTCGACAAGCAGAAGCGACTCAACAAGCCGCGGCGGCTCGGCAAGCGGAGCTAGCCCGGAAGGCGGAAGTCGCGCGGAAAGCGGAAGTCGCGCGAAAAGCGGAACTAGCGAGGAAAGTGGATTTGGCCAGGCGCGCGGAACTCACCCGGAAGACGGAGCAGGCGAAGCGCGACGCGGACCTCAAACGCCGGACCGACCAGGCGCGGCGCGAGGCGCAGGCGAAAGCCGCGACGGCTTCCTCCGCCGCTACCGCACCCCCGCCGCAATCGACGGCTCCGCTCGGCGCGCAGACCACGTCCACGCAGCCTCGGCCAGGGTTGGAGGCCGGCAACACCATCGCGGGGGGCGATATCGCGATGGCCGAGCGCCCGAGCGCGCCGGCGGTTGCGGCGATCGCACCCGGCATCCCGGTCGCACCGCATGCCGTCCTGGTCTCGTCGCCGGACCATTCCGTCTATTGGTCGTTGGTAAGTTCCGGATTGATTTATCGCAGCAACGATCGCAAAAGCTGGACTCCGCAGTCCACCGCCGTGCAGGCCGAACTGTTAGCCGGGACGGCGCCCTCGGACACCGTCTGCTGGGCGGTCGGCCGCGACGGCGTCATCCTGCTGACCGAGGACGGCGTGCATTGGGAGCGGATCAAATCGCCTACCGCCTCTGACGTCATCGGGATCACCGCCGCCAGCAAGGACGTCGCGACCATCTTCACCGCGAGCGGCACAAATTACAGCACTTTCGACGGCGGCAGCAACTGGGAGCAGGCCCACTGAACCACCGTTCGCCGATTCCGCCGGCGCTCGCGGCTTGAGCAGCCCGCCGCCCAAAATCCCACCCCAACAAATCCTGCAAACAATCGCGTGCTCGTTCGTTCCAAGTACCGAGGAACGCAAGCATGGAGCCTGGCGCGATCGGCATTTCGGTTGACTCACTTCCCGCCGCATCGTCGCGGCGCGCCGCGCCGGCCGCGCGCGCAAGCGCGAAGATTCCGCGCGACCCGCGGATTCTGCAGATCGCGTTTTTAGGATCGCTGCTCGCCGCCGGCGCATACTTTCGCGATTTCAGCCTGCGCCCCGAACAAATCGTGCTGACCTTCGTCGCGGCGCTCAGCACGCAGCGCCTGCTCGACCGGCTGACCCGAAAGCCCGCGCCCAGTCTGTTGAGCGCCTCGATCACCGCGCTCAGCCTGACGTTGCTCTTGCGCGCGGACAGCCTGTGGGCGCTGCCCGCGGCTGCCGTTTTTGCGATCGCGTCAAAGTTCGCGCTGCGCATACGCGGCAAGCATCTGTTCAACCCGGCCAATTTCGGCGTCGGCGCGGCGCTGCTGATTCTGCCCGGCACCTGGATTTCGCCCGGCCAGTGGGGCAACGACGTCGCGCTCGCGGGATGGCTGGTCGTGTTGGGCGCCACGGTCGCCAGGCGCGCGCGGCGCGCGGACATCAGCTGGCTCTTCCTGATCTTCTATCTCGGCGCGCTGGCTGCGCGCGTGGCCTGGCTAGGTCAGCGATGGGCTGTGTGGACTCATCAGCTAAGCAGCGGCGCGCTGCTGCTGTTCGCATTCTTCATGATTTCAGATCCGATGACCACGCCGAGCCATCCCAAGGGCCGCGCCGTGCACGCCGCGATGATTGCGGCAATCGCCTACGCGTGGGGTTTCGGACTGTTCCGCACCAACGCGGTGCTGTGGGCGCTGTTTATCGCCGCCCCGATGGTGGCGGTGTGGGACGTCTTATGGCCGGCGCCCAATTTCGACTGGACGGCCATGCAGGGAAGCATCACACGCGAGGAAAGATCACCCAAGGAAAGATCAGTAGACAAGGAGACATCAATGGTATCGATGACATCCCCAATTCGGCCGACGCTTCGACAGAGGCTTCGACATACCGCCGCGAGATCCGCGTCGCTGAGCCTGGCGTTGGGCGCGCTGCTCGCTGCGGCACTGATCTTGTGGCCGCCGGCTGAGGCCGAAGCGTTCTGCGGCTTTTACGTGGGCCGCGCCGGCGCGCAGCTTTACAACCATGCCTCCCAGGTCGTGATGGTGCGCGACGGCGATCGCACCGTGCTCAGCATGATGAACGACTACCAGGGCGAGCCCGAGCAGTTCGCACTGGTGATACCGGTGCCGGTGGTTCTGCAACAGGGCCAGATCCATATCGGCAATCGCGAACTGTTCCAGCACATCGACAGCTACAGCGCGCCGCGCCTGGTCGAATACTACGACCCCAGTCCGTGTCCGCTGCCGATGTCGAAGATGGAGCGGGAGATGAATATGCAAGCGGCGACCGCAGGGGCTTTTGACCTGGCCGCGCGCAAGGACGCGAAGGCGCTCGGCGTGACGATCGAGTCGCAATACACCGTCGGCGAGTATGACATCGTGATTCTCTCGGCCACGCAGTCCGATGGCCTCGAGACCTGGCTACAGCAAACCGGCTACCACATTGCGCAAGGCCTTGGCGCGGCGCTCGCACCCTACATCCGCCAGGGGATGAAGTTTTTCGTCGCGCGCGTCAACCTCAAAGAGCATCAGCGCACCGGGCTCAGCTATCTGCGGCCGATCCAGTTCGCCTTCGAGTCGCCGAAGTTCATGCTGCCGATTCGGCTGGGAATGATTAACGCGAACGGGCCGCAGGACCTGGTCGTGTACGTGCTCTCGCGCGAGGGCCGGGTCGAAACCACCGACTATCGCACGGTGAAGATGCCGAGCGGGATGGACGTACCGGAGTTCGTGCAGAACAAGTTCGACAAGTTCTACCAGGCGGCGTTCGACCAGCAGGTCAAACGCGACGAGATGCGCACAGTGTTCACCGAATACGTGTGGAACATGGCGTCGTGCGACCCATGCGCCGCACCGCCGCTGAGCGCCGACGAACTGCGTCAGCTGGGCGTATTCTGGCTGGACAATAGTCCTCAAGGCGATGCGCAGCCTGGGATGCCGATGATGAACCAGCGAATTTTTCCAATGCCTTCCCAAGGTCCGACGCAGGTGATCCTGACTCGTCTCCACGTGCGCTACTCGGCCGCGACTTTTCCGGAGGACCTGGCCTTCCAGCAAACGCAGGACCAGGAACCTTTCCAGGCCCGCTACGTCATCCGCCATCCCTGGGCCGGATCTCCCGACGCATGCGCGGCCGCGCCCGCTTATTTCACCGACCTCCGCCGTCGCCATGAAGCCGACGCTGTGACGCTCGCCGACCTTACCGGATGGGACCTTCCGAGCGTGCTCAAGGAGGCCGGCCTCAATCCCGAGGATCGCCCGCAGCCGTGGTGGCAGCGATTGTGGGCGACCGGGCAGAACTGAAACGCGCGCGAACTTGTTACGGCGCGCCGGGGCGGCGAATCCAATCGCGGTTTCCGTGCGCGCCGTCCCTCTCCTGGATGCCGCGCGCGCAAAAAGGCCATGCAGAGGCATGCTTTTGGCGCTTTTGTTGACTTCAACCGGATGGTGGCCTAACTTTCTCTATCTGGGCCGACTAATCGTCACAAACCAATTCCGCTGACGGCACCTCATCATCCTGCTCCATGTTTGACACGTTAAGCGACCGCCTCGAAGGCGTTTTCAAAAAACTCAAGGGCCAGGGCCGGGTCAGCGAGCGCAATATTGAAGAGGCGCTGCGCGAGGTCCGCCTCGCTTTGCTCGAGGCCGACGTAAATATCCGGGTCGTCCGCGACTTCATCGAGCACGTCAAGCACAAGGCTCTCGGCCAGGAAGTGATGGCGTCGCTGACGCCGGAGCAGCACTTCATCCGCTTCGTTGCGATCGAACTGCGCGAGATGATGGGTGGCAGCGCGCGCGAGTTGGACCTCAAGGTCAAGCCGCCGGTCAAGATCATGCTGGTCGGGCTGCAGGGCTCGGGCAAAACCACTTCGTCGGCGAAGCTAGCGCGGTTTCTCAAGGATGAACGCAAGCGCCATCCGCTGCTGGTCTCGACTGACGTGCGGCGGCCGGCCGCGATGGAACAGTTGCGCGTGCTCGGCGCCCAGATCGGTGTGCCGGTGCTAGAGACTCGCGAGACCGAGGACCCGATCGAAATCGGCAGCCGCGCCTTGGCCCGCGCCGAGACCGCCGGCTACGACGCGATCATCTTCGACACCGCCGGGCGCCTCCAGATCGACGAGGAATTGATGGACGAGCTGGGGCGCCTGCGCAGCGCCGTCCAGCCGCATCAGATCCTGCTGGTCGCCGACGCGATGACCGGCCAGGACGCAGTCAACGTCGCCCAGGGCTTTCACGATCAGCTCAAGATTTCGGGCGTGGTCCTGACCAAGCTCGACAGCGACGCGCGCGGCGGCGCAGCGCTCTCGGTGCGCGCGGTCACGGGCGCGCCGATCCTGTTCGCCGGGACCGGCGAGAAGCTCGCGGCGCTCGAGGTTTTCCATCCCGACCGCCTGGCCTCGCGCATCCTGGGGATGGGCGACGTGCTTACGCTGATCGAAAAGGCCCAGCAGAGCTACGACCAGACCAAGGCGAAGGAACTCGAGCGCAAGTTCAAAAAGAACGAATTCACGATCAGTGACTTCGCCGAACAGTTGCGCACGCTACGCAAGATGGGCTCGCTCGGCGATCTGTTGGGGATGATTCCGGGACTCAAGAAAATCGCCGGCCAGGCCGACTCCGAAGAGGCCAAGCGCGAGCTGGTCCGCATCCAGGCGATCATCGACTCGATGACCGTGCAGGAGCGCAATAATCACCTGGTGCTCAACGGACGGCGACGCGCGCGTATCGCGACCGGCAGCGGAACCTCGGTCCAGGACGTCAACCGCTTCGTCAAACAGTTCGAGCAGACCCGCAAAATGATGAAAAAATTCACCCGTGGGTCGGCCCAGGGCATGATGCGCGGGCTGGGCATTGGGAGATAGAATAGTTCTAGGAGATTTTATCGCTTATGGCACTTGTGATTCGCCTGCGCCGTCACGGCAGCCGCAAAAGACCTTTCTACCGTATCGTGGTCGCGGACAGCCGCTCGCCGCGCGATGGCCGTTGTGTTGCTCAGATAGGCACCTATGATCCGTCTTTCGATCCGCCCAAGGTCTCGCTGCAAAAAGACCAGGCTGAGAGATGGATTGGTTCCGGCGCCCTGCCCTCTCCGACGGTAAGGAAGCTCATGTTGCAAGTAGCCAGCACTGCCTAACCCCTCGCTCTAGGAGCCAGCCATGAAGGAGCTCGTACAGTTCCTGGCGCAGCAGTTGGTCAACAATCCGGAAGCGGTCGAAGTCAAGGAAACCCAGGGCGATACTGCCTCAGTGCTTGAGCTGCGGGTGGCGAAGGAAGACTTGGGGCGGGTGATCGGCAAGCAGGGGCGCACGGCCAAATCGATCCGCACGATCCTCAACGCCGTAGCCTCGCGGACCAATCGTAAGGTTGTCCTCGAAATCATCGAAGACAAGTAGCCGGAAGATACGTAGCCGCCCAAAAAATCCACGATGGCCAGTCGCCGCGCGCGCTCGCTAAACGACCGGCGCTCGACGGCGCTTGCGGCGGCGCCTACGGAGCGGCGGCGTCCGCTCGTCGGACCAACTCCCGACGGGCTCCTGCGCATCGGCTATGTCGCCGGCAGCCACGGCCTCCAAGGTGCTCTCCGCGTGCGCACCGAAGACCCCGGCTCGACCACGATTGGAACACTGAAGCGGATGTTCATCGAGACCGCGGTCGGCCGGCGCGAATTCAAAGTGCTGGGCGCAAGCGCGCTCAGCGCTGGCAATCAGAGAGTCATGCTCGAGGGAATCAACGACGCGGAGGCGGCCGAGGCGCTCCGCGGAGGCGCCGTGATGGTCGCCGCGGGCGACCTGCCGCCACTTAAAGAGGGTGAGTTCTATTACTTCCAACTCGTCGGCGCAGAAGTGATGCTGACCGACGGGCGGCGCCTCGGCACTATCGAGGACATCATGTCCACCGGCGCGCACGACGTATGGGTGGTGCGCGACGGCGCGCGCGAGGTGCTGGTGCCGGTGATTAGCGACGTGGTCAAGGCGATGGACCTGGTGACGAGACGGGTTACGATCGAAGCGGTACCGGGACTGCTGGACTAGGATCGGCGGCGGATTCGCTAACGATGGAGTTCCACGTCATTACACTGTTCCCGGAACTGTTCGCCGCCGCCAACTGGCCGGGGATGGTCGGGCGGGCGCTCAAGGCGGACCTGGTCAAAATCGAGGCGCACGCGCTCCGCGATCATGGGCTCGGCAACTACCGCCAGGTCGACGATACGCCGTACGGCGGAGGCAGCGGTATGGTACTGCGGCCGGAGCCGATGTTCGCCGCGATCGAAAGCGCGCTCGGCGCGCATCCGGGATTATGGCGCGTGCTGCTGACGCCGCAGGGCGAGCCGCTTAGCCAGTCGACGGTCCGGGAGCTGAGCGCGCGCCGGCCGGGGCTGCTGCTGGTAACCGGACGCTACGAAGGCGTTGACGAGCGCGTGCGCAGCGCCGTCGACCAGGAAATCTCGATCGGCGATTATGTGCTGAGCGGCGGCGAATTGCCCGCGATGGTGCTGATCGAGGCGGTCGCGCGGCTGGTGCCCGGCGTGCTCGGCAATCCCGAGTCGCTCGATGAAGAATCTTTCGCCGACGGCCTGCTCGAGTATCCGCACTACACGCGCCCCGAGGAGTTTCGCGGGATGCGCGTGCCCGAGGTGCTGCTGAGCGGCGACCATCAGAAAATCCGCGAGTGGCGCAAGGCCGAAGCGCTCAAGCGCACCGCGCGCCGGCGTCCCGACCTGCTCAAGCGCCGCCGTCCCTGACCCATCTGGCCCGCACCTTGGCTGACATCTTCCTCGCCCTGCTTCATCATCCGGTCGTCGATCGCAACGGCCGCCTCATCACCTCGGCTATCACTTCGCTCGACCTCCACGACATCGCGCGCTCCTCGCGCACCTACGGCATGCGCGCGCTCTATGTCGTTCATCCGATTCCCGATCAGCGCGAGTTCGCGCGCAGCGTGATCGACCACTGGCATATCGGCTATGGCCGCAATTTCGACTCGCGCCGGGTCGAGGCGCTCGATCTGATCGAAGTGGTGCCCGACCTCGACGCGGCAGTGGCTGCGGCCGAGCGCGCCGCGGGCCAGCGGCCGGAGCTCGTTCACACCTCCGCGCGCGAAGCGCAGGGGATGAGCTTCGCCGCGATGCGCGAGCGGATGGCAGCCGAGGACGCGGCGCCGATTTTGATTATGCTCGGCACCGGTTTCGGGCTCGCGCCAGCAGCGCGCGAGCGCGCCGACCTCGCATTGGAGGCGATTCGCGGGACTGGAGATTACAATCATCTCTCGGTGCGGGCGGCCGCGAGCATCATTCTCGACCGCTTGCGCGGCCGTTGAGCGAATCACAAGAAGTAGGATTCAAACGATGAGCCTGGTAGCCGACCTGATGATACTGATTGGCGCTATCCTGCTGACGTTCGGGACCGACCTGGTGATCAGTTCGGCAAGTGCACCGGCGACGGTGGGTGCGCCGCTCGGAGTGCTGGTCTCGATGATCGGAGCGGCGGTGCTGGTGAGCGGGCTACTGATAAATCGCCGCCGCCGAATCCAGCGCGAGACGTCCCGCCCGCCGGCTTCGAATTCCGATTAGTATTGCGCGTCATCCTGCGATTCGACGTCATCATCTATCGGCGCGCGCACCCATCCTGAGTCTCGAAAGTGAGACTGTGTTGCGGCTCTTGGTTATCCGAATAACCAATCCGGGCGATCCGCGAGGCAGGACGGGGGAGCGACCCTGATAACTTGTAGCTATGAAAAACATTTTTAGAACTGTCGCCGGCTATACCGCTATCGGGACTCTCGCACTATTGATGGGTACCGCCGTTGTCGGGTGCGAAAGAGACACCGTTCAGGGACCGGCTGGCGCTCCGGGAGCGGCTGGGGCGAATGGGGCCCCCGGAGTTCAGGGTTCGCAAGGCGAGGCTGCGCCCGCTAATCCTGCGATGTCCGAGAAATCCGAGAAGTCCACGACCACGACCAGCTCCAACGACGTGCCGGGAACGGGCAGCAGCACAACCACCGAGAAGTCGTCCTCCAAGAGCACCAACTAGCCACGCGTGAATTGAGGGCGGCTCGGCAGCGAGCCGCCCTGCTCGTTTTCAGGCGCGCGTCGAATTACGTCATCGTGGCAGCGATTGCCGGACGCCGTGAGCAAATTGCTAGTGGATGCAGCCGGGCGGGCTCGTGACCGCGAACTGGTTCGCGGTCCATAGGTTGCCCGCGCAATTGGCATTGCCGTCGAGCGCGTCGACTCCGAAGCTGCCGTTGCCGTTGCCCGAGCCTTCTATACCAACGATGCGGTTGCCGACATTGCCGGCGGCGATCACCACGCCGTAGGCCTGGTCGGGCTGGCTCGGCCCGTCGGCGCTGCTCGGGTCGCCCACCGAAGTAAGAATGTTGCCGTTGCTCGGCGGCACCGGCGGCACGGCCGTGCAGAGATTGCCCAGCAGGCCGCCGCTGCGAAAGCATCCCAGGTAGATCCCGGCAGTGGTGTTGTGCGAGACGCTGAAGTTGGCGATCACGTTGCGCGAAGAGGCCCGCAGCCACACGCCATAGGTCGCGCTCCCGGTAACCGTCAGGTTGTTCAGGAACGCCCCGTGCACCCCGCTCAACTCGACACCCGCAAAGCCCAGCGTGCTGTCCACGCTGACGCCGGTCAGGTAGGGACCCGGAGCAGGGCCGTTGATCAGGATCCCCGTGCGCGAACTGTTATGCACGGCGAGCGCGCTGCCATACGCCGATCCGCCTTGAATCTGGATCCCCACGCCGTTGGCTTGCGCAACCAGGTTTTCCAGCGTCACGCTCGGCGCGTCGACCACTATTCCGGTGCTAAAACCCGTGATCATCGCGGGCGCGTTCAAGGTTCCGGTCACGACCGCACCCGCCGCGCCGGCCGTAACGAGCACGCCGACGTTCGGAACACTCGATGGGGACGAAGAAATGATCGTGCTTGCCAGATCCAGCGTGACGCCGGGCACGTTGATGTGGATGCAATCGCCGGGCGGCGTCGCGACCAGTCCGGGGCCGGAGATCGTGTAGTCGCCCGCCAATTTTATCGCGCACGGGCAGGCGGCGATCGGGTTGGCGCAGGCGCTCATCGCGCGCGCGAGGCCGGGTACGCCAATCGCAAACGAAACGATCAACGCCAACGGAGCCGCGATGCGCCGGCGGATCGGCCGCCGAGCGTCGTGGATAAATCCCGCGTGGGATTTGCGAATTTCTGATTGTGCGTGCCCGGGCAATGTCCTGACTTCCGTGAACATCGCGTCGGGTTCCGCCGTGTTAACTCCGAGTGGATGAAAGCGGCTCTCGCCGAGACGTCAGCCATAATAGTAATCCCTAGCTGTTGATAGGCGGAGGATAGTCGAAGACCTGATGTGAGATTTCGAGTCAAAATAAACCTGACCGTGCGAGATCTTTGCTAAATCTGCCTGGGGCCAAGGAAAGTCTGGGCGCAATACGAGATGCCTGGATGCCTTGCGCAAAAGCTTCTCGCGATGTAGGGTCTCGTCGCTCGCTACCGTTTGTCCGTCAAAAAAACATTCTTAAGGGGGAAAAGAGTCTATGACATCAATAGTCGCTCGCAATGCCTGCTATGCATTAGTCGTGGCCGCCGTCGCCCTTCTGGCCTTCGCCGCCTCAGCGACACCCGTCTCCGCGGCGCCTCCGGCGAACTTCCGCGCCTTTGGACAGGGCCATGAGCCGTCAACCACACCCGACTGCAGTTTTGCCACCGGCAATAAGCTTTGTCCCAGTGGCGATAGTTGTACGTGCACACCGATCGCAGGAAAAGGCACTTGCGCCGCGATGGGCGGGCCCATCTCTTATACCGCAACGGTCGCGACCGATATCTCGATAAGTGCGGGCGGCTGTGCCGGATCCTTCGGAACCGCTACACTGGTATCGCTGGTGAATCCATCGGACCAGGTGGTCCTCAATTTCAGCGGTACTCTTTGCTCCACCCCCTCAAGCGTGACAGTCAATCCCGCCAATGTCGTAAACGCCATTTACTTCATTGATGGGGCTAGCTCATCGGGAATATTCCACAACGCGACCGGCTCAGGAAACGTTTCCGGCAGCCGGGACAGCAACATCGCCATTCTCGGCAGCATAATCGGCACGATAAAGCTTCAATAATCCAGAGGTTCTTCGCATGGGAGAGGCCGCGGCGCCGCTCGGGCACCGCGGCTTCTCGCTTTTGAGGGCGTCTGAATTCGTTCCATTTCCAAGCATTTTTCCGTGAGCGGCCCGCCTCGCGCGAGATTGAGTCGTGCAGGCGATTGCGATAAGCTTCCCTGCTCTGCTGAAGGAACCAGCCCGTCATGAATGCAATCATCCAGAAGCTTGAAGATCGCGAGCTGCGCAAGGACCTCCCTGTCTTCCGCGTCGGCGACACACTGCGCCTCCAGGTCAAAGTGGTCGAGGGCGAAAAAGAGCGTATCCAGTCCTTCGAGGGCATCGTCATCAAGATCAACCGCGGGGGTAACCGCGCCGCCTTCACCGTGCGCAAGGTTTCCTACGGCATCGGCGTCGAGCGCATTTTCCCGCTGCACTCGCCCCGAATTGAAAAGATCCAGGTCCTGAGCCATGGCCGCGTCCGTCGCGCGCGGCTGTACTACCTGCGCGAACTCTCGGGCAAGGCCGCCCGCGTCGCCTCGGCCTGAAATGCGCAGCAACCTGCAACGCTAATATTTGGCTAATATTTGAATGATGTACGCCGGAGCGAATCGCTCCGGCGCTTTTTTTTGCAGATGCGCCCCGCCGCGGCCGTTCGGCGCGGCTCAGCGCGACGCCGCCCCGCCGCGTGGCACTCGCACATCGCCCTCAAGCAGCGCGCCTTCGCACACGCGCAGGCTGTCGGTCTCGATTCGGCCGAAGACCCGCGCCCGGGGACCGAGCACGACCAGACGCGAATCAGTGATGTCGCCGCGCAGTTCGCCCAGCACCAGTAGACGCGGAGTGCGCACGCGGCCCTCGACCTTGCCGTGATCGGAGATCACCACCAAATCGCTGGAACTGATCTCGCCGCGAAAGTTGCCCTCGATTCGCACGGGCTCCTGGAACACGAGGCGCCCCGAGACATTGATATTGCGGGCCACGGCGACCCGCGTCCGTTCCTCGACCCAGGCCGCACCGGGCATCGGCGGAATGGCGGTCGTCGGCTGCGCGGCAAAGTCCGCCGCGTCGGCGCCGGCGTGAGTGTATTCCGAGGTACCCAATTTGGCCATTGAGCGGCGCCGAATCCAGGCTTACGGCGCGGGAAAAACGTGGCAGGCGACCGCATGCCCGCCGCGGCCCGTCTCGAGCGGTGGTTCGACGGTCCGGCAGATATCTTTCGCATAAGGGCATCGCGGATGGAAGCTGCAGCCGGGCGGCGGATTGAGCGGGCTCGGCATCTCGCCCGGCAGCTTGATCCGTTCGGAGGCGACGGCACCATGCAGTGCCGGAATCGCCGAGAGCAGCGCGCGTGTGTAGGGATGGCGCGGGTTGGCGTAGATTTCGTCGCGGTCGGCCAGCTCCACGATTTTGCCCAGGTACATGATCGCCGTGCGCTGGCTGATGTGCTCGACCACCCGGAGGTCGTGCGCGATGAAGAGGTAGGTGAGATGGAGCCGCTCCTGCAGGTCCTGCAGCAGGTTGATGATCTGCGCCTGGATCGAGACGTCGAGCGCGGAGACCGGCTCGTCGAGCACCAGGAAGCGCGGGGTCACGGCCAGCGCGCGCGCGATTCCGATCCGCTGGCGCTGGCCGCCGGAGAACTCGTGCGGGTAGCGCTCGAGCGCGTCGGCGCCCATCCCCACCATCTCGAGCAGGCTGACGATCCGCTCCTCTTTCTCGCGTCCGCGCGCGAGTTTGTGAATTTCGATTCCCTCGCCGACGATCGAGCGTACGCGCATGCGCGGGTTGAGCGAGGCGTAGGGGTCCTGGAAAACGAGCTGCATCTGGCGGCGCAGCGCGCGCAGATCGCGGCGCGAAAGTTCCGCCAGGTCGCGCCCGTCAAACAGCACCCGGCCGGCCGTCGGCTCGAGCAGTTTCAGCACCAGACGCCCCAGTGTCGACTTGCCCGACCCCGACTCGCCCACCAGGCCAAGCGTCTCGCCCGGCATGATCGCCAGGTCGACGCCGTCGACCGCGTGCACCACCAGGCGCTTGCGCCCCAACAGGTCGAGCGAGCCGGCGGGAAATTCCTTGCTCAGGCGCTCGGTCCTCACCAGCGCGCCCGGAGCCGCGGATACGGCGGCAGTGCGATCCTCGGAGGGCGCAAGATTTGATACCGGATTAGACACGGATGCAGGCGACCAGATGTTGCGGGGCCTTGGACTCAAGCGGCGGATCGACTCGCGCGCACTCGTCGATCGCCATCGGGCAGCGCGGATGAAACCGGCATCCGGACGGCGGATGGAGCGCGTTGGGGATGGTGCCGGCGATCGCGCGCAGGCGATGATGGCGATGGCCGTCGGCGCCGGGAATCGATTCGAGCAGTCCGCGCGTGTAGGGATTGAGCGGATTGTTGAACAGCTCCCCGGAAGGCGCTTGCTCCATCACTCGCGCGGCGTACAGGATCGTCACGTCGTCGGCATACTGGGCGACCACGCCGAGGTCGTGCGTGACCAGGATTACCGCGAGCTTGAGGCGAACCTGAAGCTCGCGAATCAAGTCGAGAATCTGCGCCTGAATCGTCACGTCGAGCGCGGTGGTCGGCTCGTCGGCGATGAGCAATTTCGGCTCGCACGCTAGCGCCATCGCGATCATCACCCGCTGGCGCATCCCGCCAGAGAGCTGATGCGGATAATCGTTGACGCGGCGATCGGGGTCGGCGATTCCGACCAGGCGCAGCGCCTCGATCGTGCGGTCCAGCGTTTCGCGCCGCGCGGTATGCTGATGGAGCCGCACGGCTTCGCCAATCTGGCTGCCGATGGTGAACACCGGGTTGAGCGAGGTCATCGGCTCCTGAAAGATCATAGCGATTTTCGCGCCGCGCACCGCGCGCATCTCGGGCTCGCTAAGCTTTATCAGGTCACGTCCCTCGAACAGCACCGCACCGCCCATCACGCGCGCGCGCTCCGGCAAAAGCCGCATCACCGAGAGCACGCTCGCCGTTTTGCCGGAGCCGGATTCGCCGACCAGGCCCATCAGCTTGCCCGGCTCGACCGCGAAGCTCACGCCGTCGACGGCGCGCACCTCGCCGGCATCGGTGAAAAACGAGGTCCGCAGATCTTTGACTTCCAGGAGCGGCTGCACGCGGGCTCTAACCTATCATCCGGGGCGCCGATTTTTCATCATCTCCGGCCGACCGCCTACGTGCGCCGTGGTCAATCGCCTATGCGTGCACGGTCGGATGGCGATTCGCCCAGGGTGCGGCCTGCTCGATCTGCGACGCGAGCCTGAGCAACAGATCCTCGCGTCCGTAAGCTGCGACCAACTGCACGCCGACCGGCAATCCGTCGGGTGTCATGTGCAGCGGCAGCGAGATCGCCGGCTGGCCCGCGATGTTCCACGGCGCAGTAAACGGGCTGACTTCGTTCAAGCGCACGCCGACGTTGCGCGGATGCTCGCCGGGGCGGGTTTTGAAGATTCCCAGCTCCGGCGCCGGCTGGGCCATCGTCGGCGTCAGCAGCACGTCGAATCCGCCGCTCCACCATCCCGCCGCCGCGCGCGAGAAATGGTTGAACCAGTCGCACGCAGCCAGGTAATCGACCAGCTTCAGGCGCCGCCCGCGCTCGACCAGGAACCAGGTCCACTCGTCGAAATCATCGGGGCCAACCGCACGCGCGAGCATCGGCTCGACCATCGCGGCCTGCCGCGCCACCCCGCCGGCAACGACGCGGCCGAAGGCGGAAGGCAGTGTGGCCTCGTCGAGCGCCGCGGGAGAATTCTGCTCGACCTTATGCCCGAGCGACTCGAGCAATTTCGCCGCGCCGCGCACGGCCGCCGCGCACTCCGGATGGAGCCCCGCATGATAGAGCGGCGCGCGATCCATGAAACCGATTCGCAGGCGGCCCGGCGCTTGACCGACCTCGTCGCGAAACCGGCGCGCGGGCGGCGGCGCCATCCACGGATCGCCCGGCATGTAGCCCGCGATCGCGTCCAGCGCGGCCGCGGCGTCGCGCACCGTGCGTACCAGCGCGCCCTCCTCACACAGTCCATGCCAGGACTCGGCGTACGCCGGCCCGAGCGAGGTCCGGCCGCGCGAGCCTTTGAGCCCCACCAGTCCGCAGAACGAAGCCGGAATCCGCACCGATCCGCCGGCGTCGTTGCCATGCGCGATCGGCACTATGCCCGAAGCGACCGCGGCGGCCGCGCCGCCGCTCGATCCACCGGCGATCCGCGCCGTGTTCCAGGGATTGCGTGTTGCGCCCCACGCGCGGCTCTCGGTCGACAGTGTCGCGCCCCATTCGGGCACCGTGCTCTGCGCGAGCGTTATCAGGCCGGCCGCGCGAAATTTCGCCGCCACGTATGAAGTCAACGGTGCGGCCATTTTTGAGTCCTTGAACGGTTTCCATCCCCAGCTAAACGGTTCGCCCTCGACGCTCTGGAGCAAGTCCTTCATCAGGAACGGCACGCCGCGAAAAACGCCGTCGGGGATGGCGTTGCGGTCGCGCGCCTCGGCCCTCGCCCGGTCGTAGCGTGCGAAGATGACGCAATTTAGTTGCGGATTGAGCATTTCGATTCGCGCGATCGCGGCCTCGGTCAATTCGGCCGGCGTCACCGCGCCCCTGGCGACGAGTTCAACCTGCGCGGTCGCATCGAGCCAGGTAAGTTCACCGTTGTTGCTCATCTTGAGAGTCCCCCTTGCGAGGATTTTGACAGGTTTTCGATGATTCCGATGTTGCAGGCGCTAATCAAGCTCGCCGCCTAACGCAGGTTTCCTGGGTCAAGGCGGTCACGCAGATGGTCGCCAAGAAAGTTGAATGACATCACGGTCAGGAAAATGAAAATGCCGGGGATGAGAATCCACGGGTAGCGCGCGAGATTCTGCACGTCCTGCGCCTGCGCCAGCAGATTGCCCCAGCTCGCGGCCGGCTCCTGGATGCCCAGGCCGAGCAGCGAAAGCGCGCTCTCGCCCAGGATGAACCCCGGGATCGACAGCGTCGCGGCGACGATCGCGTAGCCGAGCACCGACGGGATGACGTGGAGAAAAATGACCCGTGTGCGCGAGGCGCCCAGCGCGCGCGCCGCCTCTACGTAGGGACGCGACCGCACCGAGGCCGCCATCCCGCGAATGATCCGCGCGAAGCCGGCCCAGCTGATGAAACTCATGATCGCGACGATCGTGAAAAACGTCATCACCGGGCTCACGCCCGAAGGAATCACCGCCGCCAGCGCGAGCAGGAAATAAAACGACGGCAGCGACATCTCGATCTCCGACCAGCGCATGATCAGATTGTCGGTAAGCCCGCCGACGTAGCCCGAGAACGCGCCCACCACGATGCCGAGTGAGAAAGTGATCAGTACGCCGATAAGGCCCACACACATGCTGACGCGCGCGCCGTACACGATGCGCGAGAAGAGGTCGCGGCCCAGCCCATCGCTGCCCATCAAGAAGTACGGCTCGTCGGCCGACTCGGTGGTGAAGAGATGGCCGTCGTGGAAAAACCGCACGTAGGTCTTGCGCGCGAGGTCGGGCGCGAAGACGCGCGCCGCCGGGTCGCGCAAGCGCATCGGATGGGCGTAAAAAAATCCGTGCACCCACTCGGCCGGCCGCGCCACTTGAAGACTCATCGGCGGGCAATCGGGCAGGTTGCGATACTGGCGAATCGGATCGTAGGGCGCGACGATGGGCGACGCGGCGGCGAGGAAATAGAACGTCAGCAGACAGATGACCGAGAGCCGCACCACCCACGAGGCGCGCCGCCACTCGCGGCCCAACCCATCGAACAGCGCGCGGGCGCGTGATGCTCGCGTCTGCAGCGTGTGGGCCGCCGCGCTATAGTCGGGAACTGTCGCGTGCGATGCCGGCATGTTCAGTCCGCACTCAACGAGGAGAAATCAACCCGCGGGTCCACCATTACCAGCGCGATATCGGCCAGCAGATTGCCCACCAACAGCAGCACCGTGCCCATCAGCACCGAGCCCATCACCAGGTAGATATCGAGCGAGCGCACCGCGTCGAGCAGCAGCAGGCCCAACCCCTGCAAGTTCATCACCGCCTCGATCAGCGCCGCGCCGCCCAGCAGATCGGCCAGGCCGTAGCCGGCGAGCGTGACGAAGGGATTGAGGGCGTTGCGCAGCACGTGCTTGTACATCACGACCCGCTCCGGCAGGCCCTTGGCGCGCGCCGTGCGCACGAATTCGAAATTCTTGATTTCGAGAATTTGCGAGCGCATCAGGCGCATCAGCGACGCCATCCCCGCCACCCCCAGCACGAACACCGGCAGGATGAGATGGTTGATACGGTCGGCGATGCGGCCCCAGGTGTCGAGGCTCTCGTAGTAGGGCGAAAACGTGCCGCCGACCGGGAACCATCCGGTGCGCAGCGCCAGGTACATCATCAGGAAGGCGAGAAAAAAGTTCGGCACCGACATCCCGAAGAACGCTGCGAACGACAGCACGCGGTCCCAGATCGAGTTCTGCTTGACCGCAACCACAATTCCGATCGGAATCGCCACGGCCCACGCAAAGATCATGCTCGCCAGCGCCAGGATGACGGTATTGAAGGCGCGCGCGGCGATGAGCGAGGCCACGTTGACCCGATAGCTCATCGAGAGCCCAAGGTTGAGATGCATCATCTGCCAGAGCCACTTCGCGTAGCGCACCAGCAGCGGCTGATCGAGGCCGAACTGCGCCTCCAACTGGTGAATGACCTGCGGCGAGATGGCCGGGTTGAGCTTCAAGTTGGTGAGAAAGTTGCCCGGCGCAAGCGACATCACCAGGAACGACAGGAAAGTGATCCCGATGATCAGCGGGACCATATTGAGCAGGCGCTTTATAAGGAACCTGGTCATCGGCTGCGCGACGCGCGGCTACTCGGGCCGGAACTCGATCCACTCTGGCTTGTAGTTGCCCCACACGGTCGGCTGGAAATTCTCCAGCGTGTTCTTCCACGCCTCGTAGCGCACCTGGCGCACCGTCTCGATGATCGGCAGTTGCTGGTAGAGGATTTCCTGGATGCGCCAGTAGTAGGGCGCGCGCTTGAGCGGATCCATCACCATCGTGCCCTGCTCTAGCAACCGGTCAATCTCGGCCTCCCACGGCGTGGCCGGCTTCGGTTCTTTCGGATACCACAGGTGCAGCGCGCCCGACGAGCGCAGGAAGTCGGCACCATTGTTGGGCTCGATTCCGCCGGTAAAGCCGATCAGCACCACGTCCCAGTCATAGGTGGAGTCGAGTTTGTCGACCAGTGTGGTGAATTCCAGCGGCCGGTAATTCACCTTGATGCCGAGGCGCGAAAGGTCCTGCTGCAGGATGACGCACATCTCGTCGCGCACGTTCACGCCGGTGTTGGTCGCAAGGTTGAACTCCAGCCGATGGCCCTCCGGATCGTAGCGCACGCCATTGCGCAGATGGTATCCCGCCTGCTCGAGCAGGTCGCCCGCTTGCTTGAGACTGTAATCGTAGTCCTTGAGGTTGGGATTGTGGAAAACCTTGTTGGCGGGCGAGACGTCGGAGACGGCCGGCACGGCGAGGCCGTGAAAGCAGAGATTGATCATCCCCTGCTTGTCGACCGCGTGCGCGATCGCGCGCATGAAGCGCAGGTCGGTGAACCATCGATACTTCGGATCGGTCACGCCGTTATGGACGTAATGTTTGGGGTTGCGGTTGAAGGCGAAGAACAGCGAGCCGGTGTCGATACCGATTTCCTTGAGCGTGATGCCGAGTTGTTTTCGCTTTTCGCGCAGATCGACGACCTCCTCGGGGCGCGGCGTATAAACGTCGATTTGCCCGGCGAGAAAGCGCAGGTACTGCGCGTTGCCGTCGGGCACGATTTGCAGTGTCTCGCCGTGCAGCCGCGGCAACCGCTCGCCCTTTTCGTCGTGCATCCAGTAGCCCGGATTGCGAATGAAATGGACGAACTGCGCTTGCACGTAACGCGCCATCTCGAACTGGCCCAGGCCGACAATCTTTTCCGGCGGCGTGTTGATGCCCCAGGTATGGTTGAACCTGCCGGCCTCTAGCGCAGTCTCGAGCAGATGCGCGGGCACGATCGGAACGCCAATCGCATAGAGCAACGGCGCGAACACCCGCGGCATCGTCATCCGCACCGTGTAATCATCCAGGGCCTCGACCTTCAGCGGCTTGCCGTCAACGGTGAGGCTGGGCTCTTCGATATTGGGCACGCGCGGTTCATAGATCACGCGCATCGTAAAGGCGACGTCGCGCGCCGTGAATGGCTCTCCGTCGAACCATTTCACCCCGTGGCGCAGATGGAAAACGATCGACTTGCCGCCGTAGCCAAGCTCCCAGCTCTCGGCGAGGCCCGGCTCGGGCAGGGTCGTGATCGGATTGATCCTGACCAGCCCTTCAAAAAGATCGCCAACCACCTCACCCGAAGCGGAGTCGGTGACCAGGATGGGATTGAAGGTGCGGGGGTCGCTGATCGTCGATTGGTAGAGAATCTGCTCGCGCTCGTGCTGGTTCGGCGGCTGCTGCACGCGGCATCCGACCGCCGCGGCAACGGCGAGCATGGAGCAGAGAAGGATTGAGAGCGCGCGGCGCAGGCTCATCGGGCGCGTTCAGCCCGACGTTCCCGGCGCGGGGCTTGCGCCGGCGTCGATCGAGATCTCTTTGGTGCCCGGCGCCGGCGTCAGCACGAAGAGCGCGGGCACGAGGGTGGGATTGAGCGCGGGCGCCTCGTAGCGCAGCGTGATCCGGCTTGTGGGAAAGTCGGCTTCGAGCTTGTGCGGAAAGCTGGTGCCGCCCGCGTCGCGCCAGTCGCTGTAGCGAACCGCATAGCGCTGGGCGCCGGCCTTGTCGTGCTCACGCACCATCGCCAACTGCCCGCCGACAAAGCCCAGTTCGCGCGTGCCGCCATCGCCGATGTGCCACAGCGCAACCGTCATCCCCTCGCTATCGCTGACGGAGTCGGGCGGCGTCGACAGTTGAGCCGGATCGGGTGCGAGGCCCATAAGCAGATCGACCGCTGCCGGCGGCTCGAGCGGGATACGCACGAAGCGCTCGAGGGTCGCGGCATTCGCGCTGCCGCTCATCAGAACATTTTTCGACGGATCGAAAATCATCAGCCGCCCGGCGTCATTCGCCGCCAGCACCATCGTGGCGCCGAACGGCGCGACCGCCTCGACCCGCATGCTGGCCGGGCGCGCAAGCGCGATCTCTTCGTGAGTGCGGAAGTGATGACCGTCGGCGGCGCTGTACTCCATTATCGCCCCGGTCTGGATCGAGTGAAGCGAACGCTCGCGATCGGCGAGCGCCGCGAGCGTCTCGGTGGTGGCCGGTGTGACCGCGGGAGGCTTCGATGGCGCGCCCGAGATAAGCGCGCAAGCCGAAAGCTGGCAGACCGCTATTGCCAGGGCGGCTATGCCCGCAACCCCGCGCAATCTCCGGCCGGACGGCTTCAGATGCAACGGATCCGGGCGCAACGGATCAATGACTGGCGCTGCCGACATTGCGCAGGGCTTGCAATTTTCCCTTCAGCCGCGCCACCTGCTCCTGGTCGGTGGACCGCCGGAGCGCGTCTTCGTACTGTTGCCCGGCCTGCTCGGCGCGGCCCAGCTTGGCGTAGGCGTCGCCGAGATGCTCGGTGATAGTCGGGTCATCGCCGGTCAGGTTGACCGCTTTTTCGAGCTGCTCGGCCGCTTTGCCGTACTCGCCCTTGCGGTAATAGACCCAGCCGAGACTGTCGACATAGAAGCCGTCCTCGGGCTCGATCGCAAGCGCGCGCTTGACCAGCCTCTCGGCCTCGTCGAGGTGGTTGCCGTCTTCGGCGTAAGTGTAGCCGAGGTAGTTGAGCGCCTGAGCGTTTTTCGGATTCAGCTCGATGGTCTTGCGCATCTCCTCGATACTGGCGGGACGCTGCTTGTTCTCGTCATAAAGGGCGCCGAGCGTGAAATGGTACTTGTCATTCTTCGGCGCCAGCGCGACCATCCGCTGCGCCAGTTTGATCGCGGTCGGATAGTCCTTCTTTTCCTGGTAAACGCCGACCGTGAAGCCGAGAATCTCGGCGTCGTCGGGCTTCTTCGTTAGCGCCTGGTTGAGCGCGGTAAGCGCTCGGTCGTACTCCTTTTGCTTGTCGTAGATGTAGGCGAGCTGCAGGCGCGATTCGACGTAATTCTCGCTGCCTTCGGGAATCCGCTCAAACTCCTTCGCCGCCTTCTCGTAGTCGGTGAGCTCGCTATAGGCGGTGCCGAGATAATAGTGGACGCGATAGTTGTCGGGCTCGGCGCCGAGCACCAGGTTGAACTCGGTCGCCGCGCGGTCGAAGTCGCCGCGCTCGAAGTACAGCAACCCAATCTTGGTGCGGGTGTCGCTGGGACTGATGTCGATCTTTTCGGGCGGCGGCGCCGGTTTCACCGGGCCCTCGGCCGAGGCGTGCGCGGCAAAGTAGAGTTCGGCCAGGCGCTTGTGCGCGCGATCGTCGTTAGGGTTGATCTGCAGGATTTTCTTGTAGATTGCGACCGCGTCGTCGCGCCGGCCCTGGTCCTCACGCAGCGCCGCGAGGTCGAGCAGCGCAAGCTCGGACTGCGGATTAAGATCTAACGCCTTGTTGTAGTAGCGCTCGGCCGCGGAGTAGTTGCCCGCCGCTAGCATCGTGCGCCCGGCGTAGTAGTAGCCCAGGAACGATTGGGGATCGAGCGCGATCAGCTGCTCGAAGACCTTGCGCCCCTGCTCGTAGTCGCCGCGCTTGGCGTACAGCGTGCCCAGGAACAGGTAGGCCTCCTGGTTCTTCGGCGCGATCCGGATAACTTCCTTGTAATCCCGCTCGGCACTGGTCTCATCGCCCAGCGCGGAGTCGATACCTGCCGCGAGCAACAGCGCGCGCGATGAGCCGGGATCGAGTTTCACCGCCTTGTCGGCCTGCGTTCGCGCCTCCGCCAGACGGCCGTCACGCACGTAGAGCGTGGCCAGCGTGACGCGCAGCGTGGCGTTGTCCGGGTCGTATCGCACTGCCTCCTCGAGCGCTTTCAACGCCTCGGTGCGGTCGCCCTCTTCGGTCGCAACCTCGGCTTGCAAAAACGCGCCCATCGCTTTGGCCTGGGGCGGAATGTCGACCGCCGGCTTGCCGCCGAATGGCGACTGTTGCGCCTCGGTCTCCTCCTGAGATCCCGCGGACGCGGCGCCGGAAGGCTGAAACCTGGGGCCTCGCGCCTGCTGACCGCAGGCGGCGCCGAGCAGCATCGCGGCCGCGGCGAGCGCTGCCGTCAGCGTATTTAGCGATAATTTAGGCAAGCGGGAGCGCTCGCACGGAACAGATTGGTTTGCAGTTAACACAAAGGCAATGGACTCGCGAGCAAGAGGCTCGAAGTAAAATCGAAGTAAAAAAGATCAAAGCAAACTCTCAGGTTGACCGTCAGCGCCGGCCTAATCGTTCAGGCGAGGCTCCGCTACTATACGTCGAATCGACATCATTTATAAGTGTTGCTCGCGCGCCCGCCTTCGCGCAATCCCCACTCCCTTGTGCCGACGCGCATGCTCGGCTAGAGCCTAGCCCTGATGAAACGGCCGAGCCCGGATTCCGCCGATGCGGCGCTCCGCATGGCGCCCGCGACCGCCGCCGCGCCGCTCAGCGCGCGCGCCGCGATCGCGATGCAAGGCGGCAAGCTCGGCCTGCTCTCGCTAACCTGCGTCATCTACCTGGTCGTCAGCGGGGGCGCTTACGGAACCGAGGACGCGGTGCACATCGCCGGCCCGCGCCTCACGCTGCTGCTATGCCTGCTCGTGCCGCTGACGCTCAGCGTGCCGACGGCCTTGATGGCGGCCGAACTCAACGCGCTGATGCCGGTGGAGGGCGGCTTCTATTTCTGGGTCAAGGAGGCGCTCGGGCCGTTTTGGGGCTTCACCGAGGCGTACCTGACACTGCTCTACACCGCGGTGGACATGGCGATCTACCCGGTGCTTTTCAGCGCATACCTCGCCTTCCTGCACCCGCTCGGCACTGGCGGCCAGCTCGTAGTCGGCACCGCGCTGGTATGGCTCGCCGGGCTGCTCAACTTTCTCGGCGTGCGGCCGGCGGGCGACAGCGCGATCCTGCTGACCACGCTCCTGCTGGCGCCATTCGCGGCGCTGGTCGTGTTTGGCTTCGGCCACCTTCTGCACTGGCATCCGCCGGGCGGGCAGATTTTCGGGCCGGACTTCGCGCTCGCGCTCGGCGGCGGACTCACGATCATCATCTGGAATTTCAGCGGGTGGGAAAACGCGAGCGTAGTCGCGGGCGAGATGCACGATCCAGGCCGCACTTACCCGCGCGCGCTCGCGATCGCGCTGCCGATGGTGGTGCTCGGCTACCTGCTGCCGCTCGGCGTGGCGCTCTCGGGCGTAAGTAGCGGCGCGAGGTGGGAGACCGGATGGTACTCGGAAATCGGCCGCCAGGTCGGCGGTCCGGCGCTCGGCGCGGCACTCGCGCTCGGCGGGATGGTCTCAGCGTTTTCGATCTTCGCGGCCGCGATGCTGTGGGTGTCGCGAATGCCGTTCGTGCTGGCGCGCGAGAGCTATCTGCCGCAATGGCTGGCCGAGGTCTGGCGCACCACCGAGACGCCGGGCAAATCCATCCTCGCCTGCTGCGTGATCTTCACGCTGCTGGTGCCGATGGGCTTCGTCACCCTGGTGATTCTCGACGTATTTTTTTACATGGGCGCACTGGTACTTGAATTGAGCGCGCTGGTGGTGATGCGCCGGCGCCGCCCGGTGCGCGACGGCCTATTCATGATCGGCGGCGGCAGGGCCGGGCTCTATCTGGTCGCGGGACTCCCGATGCTGACGTGGTGCGCCACCTTTGGCCTGGCCCTTGCCCAAGGGGGCATCCAGGAGGACTTCACCGTCGCGATCGTGCTGGCGGCGACGAGCTATCCCGCTTACGTAATATGCCGCAGACGGTGGGGCGGCCCACCGCGCGGAGAGAGCCTCTTCGAGACGCTCATAGGTCCTATCGAGGCACCCTGAGCGAGCGCCGGCGCGGCGCGGGCGGCGGCTTGAGGGCAGAGATTTTATGGCCAAGCGTTCGGTGAGGGCGGCGGTAAAGGCCTACTTCAATCATGGTGGGCTGGCGCGGCCGTACGAACGCGTGGCCCGGCGCGTGAGAGCCGCCGATCGCGAGTTCGCGGGCCTGCTCTATAGCGAGGACGGCGTGCGCAGGCTCGACGCCGGACTGGAGCAGGCGCGCCTGGCCGCGTGCGCGCTAATCGGCGCGGGCGAAAGCGGCGGCGTCTCGCTGCTGGCCAACTCCTCGACCGCGCTCAACCTCGCGATTAGCATTCTCGGCGCGACGCTCCATTCCGGCGAAGTCGCGCTGACCACCGACCAGGAGCATCCATGCGTCACCTGGCCGCTCGCGCGGCTCGCCGCGCGCGGAATCGAAGTCACAACGATCGCAGCCGACTCGCCAGCCGAGTTTCTCGAAAACTTGCGCGTGCTGGCGCGCCGCCGGCGTCCCGGCTTCGCCGTGTTCTCGCACGTCTCGTGCAAAGACGGCCGCGTGCTGCCGGTCGAGGAGGCGGGAGCCATCCTCGCGCAGCAGGAAATCCCCTACATCGTCGACGGTGCACAGGCGCTCGGACAAGTCGGGGTCGACGTGGCGCAGATCGAAGCCTGGGCCTATACGTTCGTCGGCCACAAATGGCTGTTCGGTCCGATGGGCACCGGTGGCCTATGGGCCAGCGAGCGATTTTTGCGCGCCAACACTCTCGCCTGGACCGGGCCGGTAGGTATCATTCGCAAGGGCGGCGGCGAACTCGAAAGCGGTACGCTCAACTACGCGGCCTGCGCCGGGATGACCGAGGCGCTGCGCACCTGCGCCGAGGAATTCTCCGCGCGCGTCGAAACCCTAACCCGCCTGCACGCGAGAATCGGCGGGCTGCTCGATCGGCTCTACGAAAATACCGCCTCGAAGTGGGACGGGCCGCACGCTCCCGGCATCCTCGCGTACGCGCTGCCGCCGTCGGTGCGATCAGAGGAGTTGGCCGACGCGGCACTGGCTCGCTTCGGCGTCGCGGTCAAACCGCTGCGTCCGCCGTATGAGCCCAATGGCTTCCGCGTGACCTTCTCGCCCTGGACCACCGACGAAGAGGTCGAGTTGCTGGGCGAAGCGATGCGCTCGCTCGCCGGCGCACCAAATGCTACAGCCTGATCGATGCGCTCGCGGGCGCAGGCGGAGGGTCAAAAATGGAAAATTCCGGCGATCGTCGAAGCGCCAACCGAATCACTACAATCGAACAGTTGCGAACGCTTATCGGCGAACCGCATCCGGCCACCCCGCGCAAACTCCTCGGCGCGCTCGACCAGACCGCTCTCGACTTCATCGCCCGCTCGCCCTTCCTGGTCCTCGGGACGGCCGACGCCGCGGGCAATCAGGACGTCTCACCCAAGGGCGGCGCGCCGGGCTTCGTCGTGGCCGAGAATCCGAGCACTCTGCTGATTCCCGACAGCAAGGGCAACAAGCTGCTCTTCGGCCTGCAGAACATCCTGGCGAATCCGCATGTCGGTTTGATCGTCATGGTGCCCGGCACCGACGAAACGCTGCGGGTCAACGGCACGGCTGAGCTGAGCATGGACCCGGCCGCGCTGGCGCACTTCTCGGCCAACGGCTCGCCGGCCCAGCTCGCGATTCGAATTACCGTGCGCGAGTGTTTCTTCCACTGCGCAAAGGCCCTGTTGCGCTCGCAACTGTGGAAGCCCGAGAGCTGGAGCGCGCGCATTCCTTTTTCCTGGGGAAAATACCTGGCCGTGAAAAGCGACGGCGAGGACGCGGCGGCCAAAATCGACCGCTTCGTCGAACTCGACTACAAGAACAATCTCTAATCCGCGAGATGCGCGCGGCCTCGGGATCGCTCACTCCTTGGTTTTTTTCTCCGGCTCCCACATCCGCTGCCATGCGCGGAGCCCGTCCTGCAGCGTCTTCTGTACCGACTCGGCCTGCTTGCGCGCGTCCTCGGTCCACTTGCCCGACGCGCCGAACGCCTCCGTCGCCTTGCGCCAGTTTTCGGCCCACGCCTCCATCGGATTGGACTTCTTCTCCGCGCCTGCGCCCGTGGCCTCCGACGCGGTCCGGCGCACCTGCTCGCGCACCTGGCGTTCCCACCACTGGAAGCCCTGCTCCAGCGCGGTTATCATGCCGTCCTTGCTCATGCGCGCGGCGCGGAGCCAGTTCTCGACCATCTGGTCGCGGTCGACTCCCGCGCCCACCTGCGAGGCGAGATCCTTGACCGCCTTGTTCACCGCCGAGAGCGTTTCGGCCAACGCCTCGCTGGCCTTGCGAATCACATCGTTGATACCCGAAAAGTCTTTTGTCGCCATCGATTACGCCCTCCTTGCCGCTTTGAAGCGTTCGACCCCATCGTCCTACAGATCGCGTTCTAATTCGAGACGCGCGCGAAGGCTCATCGCCGCCGCCTCTTTTGCCGCGGGTTGTATCGGGACGGCGTCCGTTTGCGGCCGAACTTCGCGACTCGTCGCCCAGTGCGTCGCGCACAGCGCCGCGAAATAGGCGCACCCGAGCGAAATGAACGCCGCCTCCGCCGGCAATATGTACGATACGCGCAAGTGCCCGGAAATCGAGCGCGCCACGGCGCGGCCCAGGAACCTCAGCGGGCCGCCCATGAACAACGCCGCGACGTAACTCGCGCCGGTAAGGTTGAGCACGTGCCGCGGCAGCCGTCTTTCTTCGCTGGCCGCATGACGCGCCGCCGCCGCGATTCCCACATAGAGCGGCACCAGGCACACCAGGAACTGCGGCCACGCCACCGGCGAGAGCATCGTGATCACCACCAGCCACAACGCGAAACCGAATCCACAGCGGTCATCTTCGAGCGCGGCGGTGGCGGCAAATGCGATTCCCGCCGCGATTAATTCGATTGTCAGCGCCGCCGCGGAAGCCCCCGCGCGCTCGCCGAGCACCAGTTGCACGAACGCACCGAGGTTGAGATTTGCCGGATGTCGCAACAGTCCCGCCGGCACTCCGCGCGCATGCGTCGCCGAGGTGGTCGCGGCCAAGCCCGCGAAGCTCGCCACTGGTTCGAACCCAGCAAACCCGACCGCCAAGGCGCATCCGATTACGCATGCGGCCAGGAAATATCCGCTTGCGCGCCAATTGCGCCGCGCGACCAGGTATCCCAGCATCCCCAGCGGATAGGCACGCAACAACGCCGCGGCCGCGAGTATCACGCCGGCCCGTCCGTGATAGCCCCGCCTCAGCGCCGCCAGCGCCAGCACGAAGATCGCCAACAGAACAATTTCGCTCTGGGCCAGCCAGAAATTTATCGCGATCGGCGGATAGAGCAGCATCAGCGCCGCCACCGTCCAGCCCTCGGCGCCGGGCGGCCCAAGTTCGCCAATCAGCCCGAACAGCGCCGCGCCCAGCGCAAGCAGGTTGAACGCGGTCCACGCCCAGTACGCAGCGCCCGGCTCAAGGAAGGTAAACGGCTCGAAGAAAATCAGCCAGGCCGGCGTATCAAGCTGAATCTCAGCGCGCTCCCACGCCGAGGCGCTGCCCACCGGAGTGCCGATCTGCGCGAAGATCGTCTCGAAATCCCCGCCGTACGGATTGATACCGCGCCGCAGCGCCAGCGATCCGCCGTAGTAGTATCTGAAATCCTGATAGTCGGTGACCTTTGCGGGCAAAGCCTGGAAGACCGTCAGCGCGGCGACGCCGACCACGATCCATAGCGCAAGCGCGATTTGCGTTCGCACGCTCATCCTCGGCCGGCACACCCCTGCGCCGGTCCGATCGGCGCTTTGTCGGTTCAATAGTAAATGATGCTACACGCGCATAGCGGTAGTGAGTCAATAACTTGTAAGCGGTTTCGTGGCGTACGCCCGACACTGACTATCGTGTCCGATAGTAAGCGCCGAATGCCAATAGACGATTGAGGCGGCGAATCCGAATCTCGCCTGATACGCGATCTCAGCCCATCCGGAATCCAGCGCTCACCGGACGCCCCGCCTCATGCGAGGTAACGGTACGCGACCGCGCCGATTGCCCGCGTGACCGGCAGCGGCAGCCGGCGCCAGGTGCGCGCCAGCGCGCTGGTGGAATGCTCCGGAGCCTCGGCGCTGGTGCGGTGCGGCACTTGGGGAAAGTAGCTGTAGGGGAGCGGCTCGGACGACGCTCCCATCTCGGCCTTGAAGCGCGCTAGTCCGACGTTGCGCGCATCCGTGCGTCCAAGGTCGAGTTCCCCCGCCTTGCCCGCGTGATGCTCCAGCAGGTTGTAAAACAGAAGGTGCGAGGCGCCGGCGGCGCTCTCCGCCGCGCGCGCCGACCACTTCACATATAGTCGGGAGCCTTCGCGCAGCAGAACAACGGCAGCCTGGTCGCGTCCCTCGCTCGACGCGAGCCAGACCTCGATCGCGTGGTCCCGTACGAAGACCTCGCGCACGATCGCGAAAAAGCGCAGCGGTTGCGGCGGCACAGCGAGCCGCCGGCGGGTTTCAAGCTGGATTGCGTAAAAGCGGCGCAGCATCGCCTCGCTGTCGCCGGTTTCAACCTTTAGCGTTTCGGCAGCGCGCCGCGCCTGGCGGCGGAAGTTTCGATCCACTTTGCGCTGGATCTCCGCGAACGGGCGCTCGAGATTGAGCGACCATCGTTCGAAACAATCGACCGTCTGCCATGGCGCCGGCGCTCGAATTCCCCGGATCTCCAGGTTCGCGCCGAGGTGGGGTTCAGCCGCAAGCCCGCGCATCAGCGCTGCCGTCGCGGCCTCGTCGACGCCCAGCGGCGGGCATGAATCGGAAAATGGCAGAGCCACGAGGTGGCGGGCGAACGGATTCTTGGTCCGCGACAGCAGGCATCCGGCGACGACTTTGCCCTGGCGCTCCATCGTCGCCGCCAAAACCCGAAACCCGTAGGCGCGGCGCAGCGCCTCCGCCCACTGCGGCGTGTGAAACAACTCGGCCTGGCCGCTCGCTTGGCCAAGCTGCCGCCATTGCTCGAGCGCCTGGGCGAGCGGGCGGATCGTCACAGCCGGCGGCGGTTCAGCGGCCTCGCCGGCGCCGTCGGCGGCCGCCGCGGCGGCGCCGAATCCATCCGCGTCGCCGATCTCCGGCCCCAAGGCGTGCGCGCCGAAATTATTTCTGATGACCGCCATACTTCAATCGTTCTCCGTCGCTCTGCGGAACAGGATAGTCATTCGCGTCATGGTGCGCAGCCTTTGTGCGCCTCTTTTTTTTCGATTGGTTCGCACTTTACGGCTGCTTCGCGGTCCTGCGCAGTTGCCCCGCAGGGCCTGCGCATGACGTAGGCCTCGGCCAGTTTGAGTCTCCACGGCCTAACCCGAGTGCCTTCGGCCGCAAGCGTGAAGTGGGCTTTTTCCGCGACCCGGATCGACGGCTGATTGAGTTCCCCGACCACGTACCAAAGGCGACGGTTTGGCCGCTCGAGGCTTGCTTCCAGCGTCTGGAGCGCGAAAAGCGCGAGCCCTCTGCCGCGATACGCAGGATCGGTCCAGGTATCGCCAATCTGGAGATCGTCGTCGGCAAGGAACGGAAAGCGCCAGTACCTCGGAGTATAGCTTGAATAATGCGCCAATCGCTCGCCCTCGTAAGCCAGCAAAGCACCGCACTCCGAGCCGCCGAACAGATGCGCCCGATACAAGGCCCAGCGAAAGAGGAACCTCAGCTTTAGTTTAAGGCTTGACAATCCGCGCGGCAGCGCAGGCCATATTCGCGGCCGCCATGTCGTCCACGAATATGAACCAGGTAAGACGCCAGCGGCGAGATGTTGGCTTGGCTGCTCGCGGGCGTTGTCGTTATTGATCGTTTGATGCGCGCTCTGGTCCCCGACGCGCTGGCTATCCGCGTTCTCGCCATAGATATAACGATAGAAAAGATAGCGTGGACCGAGGTCGATCGTCACCGCCAAAGCCGTGGGTTCGTCGGACCAGTTAGGGATTGGCGGGGCAGAGACTATCGCGCTGGGTACACCCATCAAAACACCATGGTCAGCTTTGGAACGCCAGAACATCAATGAATCAGTCTCTAATTGGCAAAAGGTATGCCATGCGAGCTTGAACGAATTCGAGCTCTCAAAAGCTACTAAGGTGCCGTCCTCGCGCTGTTTTGTGGCTAGGACCGCGCCGGACATCGCAGTATCGCCGAAAAGCATTGGAAATTTTTACAGTAGAAGTTACCGGTTTCAGCGCTTATGCCGGACCCGCGGCGGATTGTACACGTGGAAGAACGAAAATGCCGCGATGACCAAGGCATGCGTGATCTTCTCGGTCGCAATCAGCCGCTTGATATCCTTCAACGGCACCTTCACCACCTCCGTCTCCTCCGCGCCACCCAGGCGTGGACGCGTGACCCGGCGCACGTTGCGCGCCACGAAGGAGTAGCAGTAGTTGGGCTGAATCGCGGGATTGGGATGCACCCTGCCCAGCTCGGCAACATCTTCGGAGTCGTAGCCGCACTCCTCGCGCATCTCGCGCCGTGCCGCCGCGAGCGGACTGGAATCCTCCGGATCGACCATTCCGCCCGGAATCTCAAGGGTGAAGTCGCCCGTCCCGTGGCGGAACTGCCGCACCATCACCACTTCGCCTGCGGGCGTAATCGGGATGATGTTGATCCAGGCTGGGGCCTCGATCACGAAGAAGTCATGTTCGCCGCGATGCGGATGCGATCGCTGGTGGCGATGCAGGTCGAAGATCGGCGTTGCATAAACACGCTCGCTCTTGAGCGTCTCCCAACGGCGGGCTTTGGTGCGCGCCATCGGTTAGCGGAGCCGGCGCGGGGCGCGCCGCGTGGCGGGGGAGTTAAAGATCCTTGGAGATAAATCCATCGCTTCGGGGAGATCCTCGCTGACACTCAAGGATGACAGAACGGGGCCGCTTTTGCTTTCATCCCGACCAATTCTTTCTTGGGGATCGTCCGGCGCGCGAGCTGCGTTCCTCGATCATCCCGCGCGAAGGCCGCCGAAGTCGAAGGTCTCGCGCGGGCCTCCGCGCGTCCCACATTCGGCGCTCGTTCTCTCGCGCCTAAGCAAAGGTCCACGTCGCGGACCAGAAAACCGGGCCATCGGTCGGCCGCGGCAGCATCCCGGTGCCCAATAGATCGGCGGGCACCATCTCGAACGAGATGGCATCGCGGACGATATCGAGGTCGCGCGACTGATCGCCAAAGTCTCCAAAGTACAGATCCAGCAAATAAGTGCCTGGCATCAGCGGCAAGCGTTCGAACTTGCACGTCACACTGCCGCTCGCCACGCGCCGAGTTTCGAGGCCCTGATTGGTCCATCGGTTGCTGACGCCAAACAGCGGCATCCCATCGACGGTCTTCAAGGTGAGCCCAAGGATGGGTCTGATGGGATGCGGGGCGTTGAAGTCGACGGTCGTCTCAAAGGGCGCGCCCATCCGCACGACACCGGTCGGCGTGTCGCCCTCGGAGCGCAGGCTGATCGACGTGGCGATCGGCATTGAATCGCCGCGGCGGCCCGGGTGTTCGATCAGCGAGCGCACCCCGCCACTTCCGCGCAGCTCGGAGGCCAGGTAGCGCATCGCGATCTGCGCCGGTTCGCCTTTGGCCTCGAGCCGGCCCGCGCTGACCAGCAGGCAGGAGCTGCATAGCGATTCGATCGAGGCCATGTTGTGGCTGACGAAAATTATGGTGCGGCCGGCGCGCGCCACGTCGCCCATCTTGCCCATGCATTTTTTCTGGAAGGCGGCATCGCCGACCGCCAGCACCTCGTCCACCAGCAGGATTTCGGGTTCGAGATGAGCGGCGACGGCGAAACCGAGCCGCACGTGCATGCCGCTGGAGTAGTGCTTGACCGGAGTATCGACAAAGTTCTCGACCTCGGCAAAGGCGACGATTTCGTCAAACTTGCGCTGAATCTCGGCGCGGCGCATGCCCAGAATGGCGCCGCTCAGGTAGATGTTTTCGCGCCCCGTCAGCTCCAGATGGAAGCCGGTGCCGACTTCGAGCAGGCTGCCGACGCGGCCGTAAATCTCGGCCCGCCCGGTGCTCGGCTCGGTGATGCGCGAGAGCAGCTTGAGCAGGGTCGACTTGCCGGCGCCGTTGCGCCCGATGAGGCCGAGCACTTCGCCCGGCATCACGTCGAAGCTTACATCGCAGAGCGCCCACACGTGGCGCTCACCGTCGCGCACGTCGCCGTCGCGCGCCCCGGCACCGAACACCACGCGCGCGGCCCGCGCGGGCGCAGTGACGGAACGCACGATGCTCTCGCGCAGCGTGCGGTAGGGCTCGACCCGGCCGATGCGATAGCGCTTGGAGAGGTTGCGGACCCGGATTATCGGCTGCATAGTCTCGACGCCGCCAGCGTCAGATGACGTCGGCGAAGCTGCGCTCCATGCGCCTGAACGACCATACCGCGTAGGCCGCACTTCCCAGCGTGAGCGCCGCGGCGACCGCCATCGCGGGCCAGTCGAAAGGCTTGTTCAGGACGGCCGCGCGAAGACCGCCGATGATCCCGGTCAGCGGATTGAGCACGAGTATCCAGCGCCAGCTGGCCGGCACGAAACTCGAGGGGTAGATGACCGGGGTCGCGAACATCCATAGTTGAAGCATGAAGGGCAGGACGTACTTGATGTCGCGGTACTTGACGTTCATCCCAGCCATCCACATTCCGACCGCGCCGGCGAAGATCGCGAGCAGCGCCACGAGTACCGGAAACATCGCGATCCCCGCGCCGGGCGCGATCCCATAGCAGACCATCATCGCGAAGAGGATTATTGAGGCGATCGCGAAATCGACCAGCGCGGCGCCGACCGCGGCGGCCGGAATCGCCATGCGCGGAAAATAGACCTTGGTTATGAGCTGCGCGTTGCCGATCACGCTGGCGCCGCCCTGGCTTACCGCGCTCTGAAAGAATTGCCAGGGCACCAGGCCGGCGAAAGCAAAGATCGGATAGGGCAGGCCGTCGGAGGGCACGTGGGCGAGCTTGCCAAACAGCAGGGTGAAAACCACCATCATCAGCAGCGGTTGAAGCACCGCCCACAGCGCGCCCAGCGCGGTCTGCTTGTAGCGCAGCTTGACGTCGCGCCAGGCCAGGAAGTAGAGCAGCTCGCGATGCTGCCACAGCTCGCCTAGTGCGTCCCATAGCGATCCACGCCCGGCCTCGATGACGAAGTGCGGTACGGGGGCCGCCGCCGGCGCGGCGGCCGCTGGCTCGCAGGCGGAGGCTTCGGTCCTGTGCGGCAATGCTTTCAAGGCAGCGCTCTTAAGTAGCCCGACCCCGCCCCGTTACGCGGCAAACCCGGAGCGGCGGCGCTCGCTCACGGCGTCCGGCTGGCGACGATGGCGCTCGGCCAGCCCCACTATCTGTTCGGCCATCCTGCGCCAGGTGTGATCGCGCAGCGCTGCCGCGAACGGGCGAATTTGCTCGCGCCACGCCGTCGCCGCCATGCGCCAGCGCCTGAGCCGCGCGGCCAGGTCCGCCACGTCTTCGGCGTCGGGGATGATTAGGTCGGCGAGTTCGGCAGGATACTGTTCGGCGATTCCCGAGGCGCGGCTGACCAGCGCCGGCACTCCGCAGCAGAGCGCCTCCTGCACCGGCCGTCCATAACCCTCGTAGCGCGAGGGCAGCACCAGCGCATCGCATCCCCACAGCACGCGCGCGACGAACGTTTCGCTGCGGTCGAAGCCGAGAAAGCGCATGCGCGAAGCAAGCCCGGCGCTGGCCGCACGCTTCCTCCACGCCGCTAACTCGGCACCCGTCGCCACCACCACCAGGTCCGCGTCCCAGGCCGGCTCCGCGCAAAGCGTGGCCCAGGCGCTGAAGAGCGTGTCGAAGCCCTTGCGAGAATCGCCGAGCGCGCCGACGAAGGCGACCAGCGGGCGCGCCGAATCGGCGCCGCCGGCGCCGAGTGTATGGCGGGCCGCGGCACGTTCATCGACGGTGGGCGGACGGAAGACCGTGGAATCGATACCAAGATAGATGGCGTGGACGCGTTCGAGCGGGGAGCCCAGCCGCTCGATGATGTCCCGCTTCATGCGCTCAGTGTCAGTGATCGCCAGCTTTGCGCGCGGCACGATCCTACGCTCGGCGGTGAGGTCGATGCGACGCTGCGCACGATTTTTCAGCCGGCGAGCCCATCCCGTTCCGACCTGTGGCCCAAAGACCGCCTGCACGTGATGTACCCAGTTGATGTCATCCCAATCGCAGCAGCCGCCATTGACGATCACCCGTCCTTCGTTCGCCGTAATCGCCCGCGCCCAGCGCCGGCCGAGCCTGCTGAGCAGCGGTTGCGACAGAAAGTATGAGCCGCCCGGCTTGGGCACGCGATGGAAAGTTATGCCGGGGTGGCTGGCGAGATCTTCGGCCACGCGGTAGCCGACCAGGTGCGTCTGGAAGCCCTCGTCGGCGAGATAGCGCGCGAGCTCGTAGTTGGGCTGATTCATGCCGCCAGCCTTGACGAAGTCGCCGCTGACGATCAGATAGGGAGTCTTCACGCGCGCGCAACCTCTGCCCGTCCGTGTGCTGGCCCGCGCAAGGTATGGTAGGCCGCGTTGAAGAGCATCGCGTTGAGGATCCAGAAATCCAGCCCGCCGCCGCCGATGAAGATGCAACTATCGAAGGTCGCCGCCAGTACACCGACGTCGTAGGCAAAAATCAACGCGGCCAGCGTGGCAAGCTCGGCCGAGCGTTGGTTGAGCGCGATCTTGTAAGTCACACGGAAAGCGAGCGCAATCGCTAAAGTATAGAGCAGCACCAACGCGACCCCGCCGTCGTAAAGCCATCCGGTCCATTGGATCTCCGCCCACAGGCCCGGATTTTTCGTGTTACCCGCGTCGCCGAAGTAGTAGAACATCATGCCCCAGCGGCCCGGGCCAGCGCCGAGCGGATATTCGGGCAAGACTTCTTCGATGGTATAGATCAGGAACTGGCCACGATTCTTTTGATAAACCTCGCCGGGATTCGCCGCAGTCAAGCTATTCACACGTTCGGTGATGGCGGTGCCGCCGACCGCCACCGCCCAGGTGAATCCGCCAACCGCCGCAAGGGCCATCAGTCCGGTCAGGGATGCGAGCCGCTTGCTGCCTATGCGGCGGCCGAGCATAAGACTCGAAACTCGAGCGGCGCGCCAGCTCATCAGGGTAAGGAAGGCCAGCATGCAGGCCACTTCCATCACCAACATAACGCGCACCTGCGAGAGATAGATCGCCACCATCCCCACCAGCATCGCGCCCGCACAACCGACCTGCATCCATCTGCGCCGCTCGAGCAGAAAGAAGGCCGCCGCAAACAGCACCGCGATGAAGCCGGCGGCCGCGGCGCCGCCGGGCGTATCCGTCAGACCCATCGGGCGAAAAACCGCCTCTCCGTAAGCATTCTGGTAATGCATCATCGCCACGTAGCCGGCTCCCTGGCCCTGCACCACGGTCGATAAGGCGAACTGAAAGCGCGCGGGAAAGTAGACCTGTAAAACTCCGAAGACGGAGCTGACCACTTGAAAGCCCCACACAAGGAACAACACCCGGCGCATCTCCGGGAGGTCGATCCGGATTCGCGAAACCCAGAAGAGCGGCGCCAGCACGGCCAGGTATAGCCCGAACTCGGCTGCCGCAGCGACCGCGCTGTTGATTCCAGGGTTCAGCATCGAAAGCGCAAGCACCACCATCACGAAGAAAGCCGCCTTGGCGGAGGAATGCTGCTTGCCGTAGCCCGGCAGCACGAACAAGAGCGCCAGGCTGACCGCGAATACGGCGGTGCGGAAGACAATTCGGAAGGGCGCCAGCGTGGAGGAGAGCAGGGCCAACTGGCAGATGATCTCGAAGACCACGAAATACTCGAGCAGCCTGCTCGGTTTTGGCTGGCGGGCAGCAGAGGCGGCGGGATAGCTCGCTTGCTGAGGGGGTGTCTTGGCGATCGCCATAGTTCAATGATCCGGGCCCGGCGCCGCTGACCGAGCTTGGCCTAACGGCCGTGCCGCATGCGCCGGTTCCCGAGGAATCGCAAGCGCCGCCAGTTGACTCCTCCCAGACCGCTCAGCGCGCCACGCCAGGTAGCGCAGCATGCTCAACGAAGTCATTTGGTTTTGAGGGCCTTTCATGGCCCCCCATTATTTATACACTGGCCCGTGACGAGGGTCGTGTGGGGCGCAGAAGTGAGTCTGCTCAGCGCCTCCTCCAGGCGCGCCATCTGACGGCCCGGGTCGCACAGCGCGGCGGCCCGCACGGGGCCGGCCGCCCCCAGGCGCGCGCGCAATTCACAGTTCTCGATTAGCTCTCTAAGGGCTACGGCCAGCGTGGCTGGGTCGTCCGGCTGGACTAGCATCCCGCACGAGCCGTCTACAATCTCCAGCGCTCCGCCAATCGCCGTCGTGACCACCGGCAATCCGGCGTACAGGGCCTCGATGAAGGTGATGCCGAAGGGCTCTGGACCAGTGTTGGGCTGGCAATGGATGTCGGCCGCGGCCAGCAGCCGGGGGACGTCATTGCGCTGTCCGAGAAAGCACACGCGCGAGCCGATTCCCAGTGCGACGGCTTCGGCGCGCAGGCCTTCGAGGTAGCGCGCCTCGTGCGGCCGTTGTGCCCCGCCCACCATCCAGCAGGTCCAGCCAGGCACACTGTTAAGGCGCGCGAGCGCATTCAAATGTAGCCGGTGACCCTTCCATTCCTCCATCCGGCTCACCTGGATTACCACGACCGCGTCGGGAGCGGTCCCAAACTCGGCGCGCACTGCCTCGCGATCGGCCTGCGAGCTGTAGGGCGGGGGAGCGACGGGAGTAAAACAGACCTCACACGGAACCCGCGGGTATATGAGCGGCAGCGTCGCGGCGGTGAAGCGGCTGTTGCAAATTGCCAGATCCGGGACAGCGCGGGCCGCCCAGCGCTCCAGCCAGTGGCGTCCCGTTGTCACGTCGTGCAGCCAAAAAACCGAAGCCACGCCCGCGGCGCGCACGGCGGGGCCGAAGATCGCCTGAGGCCACGCCGAATGGCAGATGACCGCGTTGATCCCGCGCTGTTCGATTAACCCGCGCAACGCGCGGCGCGCCCGAGGGATAGTCAGCGGCCATCGAACTCGCACTTCATCTAGCCGATGTACCGTCGCGCCAGCCGCGCGCAGTTCGTCCTCCGCCCGCCCGGCATAGCACAGCGCGAACTCGTGGTGGAGCGTGGGGCACAGCGCGCGGCAGCGCGCGAGCGTCACCAGCACGGTTTCTACGCCCCCATAAAGATTGCCCGCGCTCACGTGAAGCACGCGCATGAGGTCGTCTCCGCACACAGCACGCGACCGATGGGCATCGCTCTCCTGTAAGCTCGTGCGCCGGGCGCCTCCTCTTCCGGGGGACTCCGCGTCCGTCTGGCCGCAGCGGTTGAGTTGCGCGGGCGTCCGGGCGATCGCCATAGTTCGATGCGCCGTGCCCGGCTTTGTATCGGGCTTGACGTAACAAGCCGTGCCGGATGCGGCGGCTCCCAAGAAACCGCTCGCGTGATCCCGGCGCATCGGGCAGGAGTTTATCCCACCGATGACGGCGGTCCAACGCGGATGGCGCGTTAGCGCAACTCCTGGCTCAAAATAGCGAAGGCGCCGCGGTCATCATGCATCGTTCAATGCCGGGCCGGCGCGCACTGCGCTAACCGGGACGCTGGAAATAAACCATCGCGCCCTGATCATCGTGGGGTCCGCTGCAGAGCCCGGTGAAATCCGCGTAGATTGAAAGAATGCCCGCTTCGGCCAGCAGACCGATGACGCGATGGAGCGGGAAGGAGTTCATCTCGATCAGACCAAGGTTCCAAGGCCGGCGACGGTAGAGGTTGACCGCAATATTGACCGGCGGCAGCGTCTTCTTAAGCCGGTTAGCGATCCGTCTGTGCAACCGCAGCCGGGTCGTGAAGTGCAGTGCGCCGACGCCGCCGGGCTCCAGGTGGGCCAGCAGGCCGCGCACCAGTGCTTCGACCCGGCGCGGCGCAATATGCTGGAAAACGATGAGCGAGTGAATCAGGTCAAAGGTGCCTTCCAGGCACGAGAGACGGTCGTCGGACTTGACGAACGAGACGTAGTCAAGGTTGCGCTCGCGACAGTTGCGCTTCGCCTCGGCCAGCATCGCGTCCGAGACGTCGACGCCCACCGCCTGGCCGGCCTCGCGGGCGAGCGGAATCAGGATACGGCCGACTCCGCAGCCGAAATCGAGCGCGCGCCGCGGTTTGAAATCGGCGGCCAGGTGGGCCCGAATTGCGGCGAGCACGCGCGCTACATGCTCCTCGCCGGACGCGAAGAATTCGCGCAAGCCGGCCGTGTCCAGGTTGGCACTCAAGAAGCGGTTCAGCGTAACCACGCCGAAGTAAGGATTGGTTTGTCCAGCACGATCGTAGGCCCGATCCGAGCGCTTCATCGCGAACGCGCCTCGAAGCCCCGGCCCCCGGTTTCGCCCGCGCCGCGGGCAGCGCCCCCTTGTCCCAGGCGCGCCCTCCGGCGCGTAGGCTCGCGCCCCGCATTCGCGTGACGACCTTCCGCGATCGCGATGGCCGCCCGCGGATTCATCGTCCGGGGTTCACTCCACCTCGCTCCCTTCATCCGGCGTGGTGGCCTTTGCCGGCGCCTGTCGGCCGGCCTTGCCGCCCACACCACCGGAGGACGGCGCCTCGGCCGACGCGGCGGGTGAAGCGGCCGGGGTCGGGCTCGGCGGACGATCCGCGCCCAGGTCATGGATGATCTGATTGGCGTGGACGCCGGGGTCGACCGACGGATAGACCTTCAGGATGAGTCCGTTTTCGCCGATCACGTAAGTTACGCGGCGGTCGAGGCCGAGAATCGGAATGCCATTGTCGGCGCCATAGGCGCGCGCGATGCTGCGGTCGGGATCGAGCAGCAGCGAGAACGGCAGGCCGTATTTCTTGATGAAGGCCTTGTGCGAGTCAGCCGAATCAATACTGCATCCGAGTACCGAAATGCCCGCGGCCTGGAAGCGCGCGTAGCCGTCGCGAAACGCACACGCCTCCCTGGTGCATCCGGGCGTGCTGTCCTTGGGATAAAAGTACAGCACCAGCTTGTGGCCACGAAAGTCGGCGAGGCTAACCGGCGCGACTTGGTCGCCGTTGACCGCCTGGCTATGGAAATCCGGCGCCGCCGCTCCCACCGGGAGCATCGCGGCGCGCGCGATCCGCGGACGAAATGCGATCGCCGCCAATCCGGCCGCCGCGAGCACGATCGCCACCATCATGATGAATCGCATCGGCGCGCCCTCCCCGTTTCGCTGTTGATGCCGCTGCCGGCGCGATCATGCCAGCGCTCGGGCTAGACGTAGTGCAGCCAGTCGCGGTAGCGCGCATCGCGGCCGTGCAGGGCGTTGCGGAAGACTTCCTGCACTTTGATCGTCACGGGACCCGGCACGCCCGATCCGATCATGCGATCGTCGAGCTCGCGCACCGGCGTGACTTCGGCCGCGGTGCCGGTCATGAAGGCTTCGTCGGCGACATACACCGCGTCGCGCGAGAAAGTCTGCTCGACCACTTCGATAGAAGCGTCCTGCAGAATTTTCATCACCGCGGCGCGCGTGATACCAGGCAGCACCGAGTTGAGCGGCGGCGTCTTCACCACGCCGTCGCGCACGATGAAGAAGTTCTCGCCGCTGCCCTCGGCCACGTAGCCATGGACGTCGAGCAGGAGCGCCTCATCGTAGCCGTTGCGGCGCGCCTCGTAGCCGGCGAGGATCGAGTTGACGTAATGGCCCGAGGCCTTGGCGAGCGGCATCAGTGAGTTGTGATGGAACCGCACGAAGGACGAGGTCTTGAGCCGGACGCCCTTTTTGGCGCCGTCCTCGCCGAGATAGGCGCCCCATGGCCATCCCGCGATCGCCACCCGCACCTTGTTGCCGCGCGCCGACAGCCCCATTTCGCCCTCGCCATAAAATGCGATCGGGCGCAGGTAACATTCCTCAAGCCGGTTGACCCGCACCACGTCGCAGCAGGCCTTGAGCAACTCCTCCTGGCTGAACGGAATCTGCATTTCGACGATGTGCGCGGAGTCGAATAGGCGGCGGATATGCTCGGGGCCGCGGAAAATTGCCGAGCGGCCGTTGTCGGACTTGTAGCAGCGCATCCCCTCGAACACGGCCAAGCCGTAGTGCAGGCTGTGGCTGAGGACATGGATGTTGGCCTCGTCGTAGGGAATCAGCGCGCCGTCGATCCAGATTTTGTCCGTGCGTAAACCGTTCGCTGCCAAAACCGACCTCGTTATATAGATGCTTCGCTCAATTGATGGGGACCCGTCCGCTATTCGCCGCGCTCGCCCCCACGGGCGGAGGTTCAGGCTAGTCGAAACCGGGTGACCCGGACAAGCGGTGATTTGCCTGCGATGACGGACCGCGACCCCGCGCGCGCATGGGCCTAGCCGCGGAAACGGTTCGACGGATCGAACGGGCCGGAGGATTCCTCAAACGGCCCGCGCGCATCCGCCGAATCTGCCGCCTCTGCATGAAGCGCCTTAGCCGTTTCTTCGCCCTCGCCGTACGCGCGCGGCTCACCGTTGTGCGAGGCGTCGAGCGGATGCGCCGCGGCCCCGCCGCCGCGGCGCCTTCTGCGCGAGCGGCCGCCGCGCCGGCCACGCCGGCGCCGCCGTCCGCCGCCGCCACCCCCCGGACTGCCGTCCGGCTCACGCGGCGGCTCGACGCGCCGACGCTCGTCGCTTAGGCTTTCGAGCCACGCCTCCGGATCCCTGAGGAAGCTCGCGAGCATCTCAGGATCGCCGCCGCCGGCAGGCGCAGTGATTTCGAACACCTTGCGCGCCTCGTCGAAATACGGGCGCTGGATGAGCCGGCGCGTGCGGCGCGAGGGCGCAACTAAATGCGGCAGGGCTTCCAGCACGAGCCGCATCCGCTCCGTATCGCCGCGGGCAAAGCCGCGCGATCGAAGCTCCGCCAACAGGTCCAGCGACTCGCCGCTCGGCATCCCACGCTTGCAAAGGTCCGCGAACAGGCAGGCCAGCACGAACGAGTGCGCGGGCTCCGTTCCGGCCGCAATCCGCCGGCCCATCGCGGCCAGATTCCTCCCGGTCGCACTCTCGAGCACCGGCCCCTCGTCGGCACGCAGGAAACGCGCGAGCGGCGCCAGCAGAAGGTCGAACAGCGCCAGCTCATGCATCAGCTCGAACGCGCGCGCCGCCGCCGCGATCCCCAGGGCGCGGTAAATCTCCTCGACCACGCGCGGCACTGAGGCGTTCAGCAGGTCCTCGCGATGGCGTTCGATGGCGGCGCGCGTGGCGGGCTCGATTTCAAAACCGAGCTTGGCCGCGAAGCGCACCGCGCGGAGCATCCGGACCGGGTCCTCACGCATCCGGACCTCGGGATCGCCGATCGTGCGGATGAGCCGCGCCTCGAGGTCGGCGACCCCTCCGGCGTAGTCGATCACCTGGAACGAGCGCGGATTGTAGAACAGCGAGTTGATCGTGAAATCGCGACGAAAGGCGTCTTCCTCGGGCGTGCCGAAAGTGTTGTCGTGGCGAATCAGCGGATCCTCGGATTCGGGCACGTCCTCGGCGCGGCGGCGGAAGGTCGCGACCTCGATATTGTGCTGGCCGAAAAAGACGTGGACCAGGCGGAAGCGCCGCCCGATAAGCCGCGAGTTGCGGAACAGGTCGCGCACCTCCTGCGGATGCGCCGAGGTTGCGACGTCGAAGTCCTTGGGCCGCCGCCCGATCATCAGGTCGCGCACGCCGCCGCCGACCAGGTAGGCGGCGTGGCCGGCGTCGATCAGCCGGTACAGCACCTTGAGGACGCGCGGGTCGATATCGCGGCGGGAGACCGGATGCTCGGAGCGCTCCAGGATGCGCGGCTCGGTGTGAGCCTCCAAATCGTCGTGGCCGGAATCAATCATCAGGGTTCGGCCCAATCTAGCACGCGCGCCGCGCCGCTTCATCGGGGTGCATCGGCGATCCCCGGGCGGCGCGGGTATCGCTCCCGCTCGCGCGATGCCATACGATTTCAACCACGATGAGCAAGTCCGTCACGCGCCGCGCGATCCAGGTCATCAGCCACGGTCCGAACTGCCTCGACGGAGTGATGGCGGCGGCGGCGGTCGCGCGCTTTTACGAGGGACAGCGCGTAATCACCCGGCTGGTCGCTAACAATGACAGCGACGAGGTACTCCAGAACCTCGAACTCCGCGCCGGCGGCGAGGACGAGGAGATCTGGATCACCGATCTTTCGTGGAACTCGGCCGCAACCGGCGAGCACCTGACCGATCTCGCGAAAAAGGGCGCGCGCATCTACTGGATCGACCACCATCGCACCGCCGTCGGCCGCGCCGACGCGCCCGAGTTCAAGGTGCCGTTCGCCGGCCGCGTGCTTTCCGAGCAGTACTCGGCCGCGCGGCTGACTTTCAACTACCTGCGCAAGCGCGTCGCCGCGCTCCCGGCCGCCCGCGCGCGCGCTTTCGAGGAGTTCGCCGTCTTCGCCGCCATCGCCGACGATCACGACCGCTGGGTCCATCGCATCGCCGAATCCAACGACTGGGCGCTCGCCGTGCAGACGCTCGGCGGGATCGAGTCGTACCGCGACATTCTGCGTCTGCGCGAACCCAAGCTCTCGCGGCGGATGCGTACGGCCCTGGAGAACGGGCGCGAGGCGATGGCGAAGTCGCTCGAGTTGGCGCGCTCGACGATAGTCGACCGGATGCTGGAGAACGGAATCAAGGTGCGTAGCGCCTGCTGCTTCGGTTACAGCAGCGAGGTTGCGGCCGCGCTTTACGAGGGTCAGACGCGAACGGTGATCGCGCTGTTCGACTTGCGCAGCCAAGGCGTGAGCCTGCGGCGGAGCGCCGACTGCGAGATCGACCTCTCGGCGCTTGCGCGGATGTATGGCGGCGGTGGGCACGCGGCAGCCGCCGGTTTCGCGACTCCCGAGCTAAAGCGCGCGCCCGCCGAGCGCCTCGCCGAATTGCTGGGCGACCGCCTCGCCACCGCCGGGTGACTCCGACGACTTCCCCTGCCGACTGACTCCAACGTCCGCCATCGCCTGGCGATCTTTTTTCCCTCCCCCGTGTTTTGGGGGAGGGTTAGGGTGGGGGTCGAGCGGCGGTTCTGAATGCTTGTTGAAACGCCGTCCCCGCTCTGGCGCGTCGCATCCACCCTGCTAAGAGCCGTTGCCAGAATTCTGACCCGCGTATTACAGTCCCGACATGGACGCCGCGCTCGAGCGGATGCTCAATCTGCTGCTCGAATCCGAGCGCGCCGGCGTGACCGTGCTCGACGCGCTTGCGGCCGAGGTCAAACATCCCGAGCTCAAGGAACTGCTGCTCGACGCGCGCGAGGACGAAAGCCATAACGCCGCCGCGCTGGAACGGCTGGTCCGGGAAGGCGGCGGCACGCCGTCGGGGGCGACCGGGCCGTTCGCGGCCAAAGTCGCCGCTATCGGCAACACGCGCGGGCAGCTCGCGTTGCTGATTCACGGCCAGGAATGGGTCGCGCGAAAGATCGAAGAGACCCTCGCGCTCGCGCCGGAGGACGGTCCGATTCGCGAGTGCCTGCAAAGGATGGCCAACCGCCATCGCCACGAGATCGAATGGGTCCGCGCCGAGCTGATTCGGTTGATGGACACCGTCGACTAAGAGGCGGCTCCGGGCAATCTCATTGCTAAAGCTCTTGCGACACGATGCGACGGGCGCGATAATTCCTCTTCCGGTGGACGCATAGCTCAGCCCGGTTAGAGCGCTTGCCTCACATGCAAGAGGTCCCAGGTTCAAGTCCTGGTGCGTCCACCAAAATTTCTCTCATAGCGCACGCGCGGCGCGTCAAAGGAATCGCGCGCCCGGTGCCCGCCTCAGTCTTCGACTTCGGAACAGTCAGAACTCCGCTCTCGATAACGCCGTCCTTCGAGGCGAGATGTAGGTCCTTGTGACGGAGGGCGCGAATCTCGGCCGCGCGGAGCCCAGAATCGAGAGTCAGGACGAGGAGTGGAAGCAGACCGGGAGATCGGCTTTTTCCCGCCGCGTCGATCAGCCCTTTCTCGTCTTCGTAACTGAGAGCGCGGCCAACGTCTTTTCGCTCATGGAGCATTTCGACCGCATCGGAAATCGGACCCCACAATCGGTGTGTCTTCAGCACGGTTCGTAGCGCGCCGACCTCTAGATTGACCGTGCGCGGCGACAGCCCCGCGCCTAGGCGCTTCGTTTGGTATGCAGTAATGTCCTCGGGCGAGATATCGCATACCAGCCGGCCTCCGAATTCCTCAATCACGGGCCTAAGCGCGTAATGGTACAGCTCGCCAGTATTGTGAGCACGGCGCGCCGAGTATGATAACAATAAGGACGACTGGCCCCTTGCATATCGTAGCGCCATCGCGTGGCCTATCCGAAAAATGCAGCGGAAGAACGGTGGCCTTGAACCAGACCTTTTAGGATTTTTGTGCGTGGATTCAAGAGCTCGAAACGTTTTCCACAGGCGCTATGACTTTGACTTGGGCGCCGCGTTTGCAGACGCACTGTATGTGTATATGATTCGGCAGCGTGGGAAGGGCGCCTGACGGCCGGGCAGCCAAATAGCCCCCGCGCGGAAGAAACCTGGGAATGGTAGATACCGCAGATTTATCGAACATCAAACCCGAAAGACGGTTGAAGTGACCGTCAAGTCGAAAGACGGGACCGAACACACAACACGCGTGCATCCTCTTCGGGCCTGGGGAGCGCCGTGGTGAACTCCAAAGACATCCGAATCCAAAGAATAGCCGTCAGCCCTTGGTGTGGGCATGGGTTGAGGGCGGCCCAGCGACGGCGCCGAGCCGCCTCGCGGCAGTCTTCGAAACTGTGCGAGTCAGGCAGCGGCCTTGTCTACGGTGGGCGGCGCGATGGCCTCCTGCATTTCGTGCTCCATCGTCAGAATCTCATCGATGATTTTGTCGACGGCTTAAAATGGCTCCTATGGATTATTTATCCCACAGGACATGCCCGTAGAACACGCCAGCGAGGAATCCGACCATGAACGACTCGGCGAGCCAGACGGTGAAGCTGCCATAGTATTCCTGCGGCTGCCGCGATCAACACGATGCTGATCCATACGTAATCTCGGGTGTCAGTCGAGAAATCGGCTTCATGGGCGGTTTTCTCAGGCATCGGGCGCGCTCCTCATGTCGTCGACGTTCGGGCGAGTTGCCTTGAGCCAATCCGCATGTCGGTCGCACAGTTCGCGCTGACTAAGCGGCCGGCCTTGGCGATCGGTGTACCTGGCGAGCATCGTCGGCGCAAGCGCGGCAACCGCGGACGGTGCACTGTGCCGAATAGCCGTCACGCGCGCAGTTGAATCTCGACGGTCACGCACTGTTGTTCCGTGCCTATCTCTCTCATCAGGCGTGGGTCATCGCTGGGAACGCATAGGGTGTAGAAGGCGATAACGTTGGGGTAGAGGCGTGCCGTGTCCAGCAAGTCTCTTTCGACGAGTTCATAATCGGAGGCGCCGTAGTAGTTGCTAACAAAATCCCAAGCCGATAGCGGCGCATTCAGATCTACCGTGAAGGAATCGGTTTGTGGGTTGCGGAACGTGGGAGCTATCAGCAGATACCAGCCCACCAGGACGAGCGCGGCGGCGTTGGGGGGCTTCATGGCTGCCATCTAGCAGCGACCCAAAAACCGAAGCTCGGGCGCTGTCAACACGCGCGTGAAGCGCGCTGATGATTTTCTCGCGAGTTCGCACATACGCACTTGCAGGGGTCGATTACGAATACCTAGCCGCCGTCATGGAGAAAGGAAGCCCTACACATGGGCGCGAACAAGACCTATCAGCAGAAAGGTGACAGGGGCCGGATGCTCGGCGAATCCGACGAGTTCAGGCGCCTGCGCCACGCCGTCGAGAAGGCTGCGGGTGATCGCGAGCGCGCCATCCGTAATGTCTGCCGCCTGTACACCGTGAACCGATTCGACGCGCTGCCCGGCGCGATCCGGCGGCGATGCTGGCGCTGCTCGGCGAAACCGTACCCATTATTTGATCACGGGGCGGCAGACATCAGGGCGAGTTTCATAACAAGATTGTGAAGCTTGTGCTTCGGGGTGGACGGAAAAGCCGGCGCGGTGGTACGTATCGAATCGTCGAGCGCGTACTCCCAGCGCGTTCGGCACTTCCTTCCAAGGCCCGTTGGCTCCCCCGCCCTCGGATCTCTTCCGCTTTATAAGCAGGTGCCTAGCCCTTCCAGCCAAGCCGGCGAGCAATGCGGTAGCTCGTCATGCGGGCCGGGAGTACTTGGGGGATCTCGCGGCGTGGCTCATATCGGCATTGGCGGCGGCCTCTCGGCCATGCACCCATCGATGGCGCAAAACGCGACCGCACACATCGGCCAGAGTGGAACCGATGCCGCTGGCGAGCGGGATGATGTCGTTGCCCATCGTCGCGTAGACTCATAGGCCACGACCGCGATTGACGCAAAGATTAGCGAGTACTCGGTCAGCGACTGGCCGCGTATGGTGCAAATCACGGATTCACGAGCGCGAATGTGCATCTTCGTCGCCGATTCCATTTCTCACTTGATTGAAGCTATATACTTTGCTTCGTTTTGTCTAGCAAGTTGCGGAAAATGTTTTTGACGCTTAACAACATTAGTCCACGAGGGCCCTGTATTTGTATTAGTGTACCCTTCGCCGAAATCGGCTATTGCGGTCGTAGCAATGCAGTGGCGCGCTATTTTTCCCTGAGGCGCCGGTCGTCGGAGGCAATACATTCGACGAATCTGCTCTGCTGCTTTTCAGCCGACTGCTTCACCACCAAGGTCCACCGGAAAGTTCCGAGAGAGCACAAATCGGGCCGCGGATATTAACATCCTCTGGGGCGCCCTTCTCGGGTTCTCGTCCTTTCAGAACGGGTGTGCTGAAGTGACAGTCAAGCACGAGGGATCCGATGGACCACGCAGAGACAAAAAAGGCACACAACGACCATAACGTTTACATCCTGGGCGCTGGTTTTGCGGCCGATGCGGGCCTACCGCTCATTTATGATTTTATGGAAAGGATGAGAGATGCCGCAGCGTGGCTTGCGGAGCAGGGCGGTCGCGACACGGAGGTAAATGCAATCGAGGAAGTGCTCGTTTTCAGGCATCGGGCGGCTGGGGCCGCATATCGCACTCCCCTTGATGTGGAGAACGTAGAAGAGCTGTTTAGTCTGGCGTCGGCGCGAGGGTCGGGGAAAAACTGGCTCAGAACATGAACGTCGCGATTGCCGCAACAATCGACTTCGCACTAGGGCTAGATCAGAAAGCGGGCGCGGGAGCCACCCCCCCGATCCACCTTTCCGCGCCGCGCCGCGCCATCAGAGCGGCGGCGGACTGTGGGGACTTTTGTGGGGAGTCTCCACAAATACGGAATCGCTCAGTAGCAATCGCGGCCCGGTGCCGAAAGGGACAGCGCTCTTGCGGGACAGGCGTTTGATGCACACTGAGCGCTATCAAGTCATATCGGCGAAAAGGGCTATTCCACTACTCACATGCAAGAGGTCCCAGGTTCGAGTCCAGGTGCGTCCACCAAATTTCCCGCCTGAATTAAGCGTTTCGTTTCACATACATTACTGACCGGGTCGTCTAGTGTGTCACTTCTGTGTCAGAACCCGGCGTTCTCTAAGACTCCCACAAGCGAGCCTCCCCCTCGGCCCGAGCGAACTCTGC